>NZ_JAGDYM010000014.1 GCF_017565745.1 Leucobacter weissii | reverse complement strand
TGACCTTCTCGGCCTTGCCGTAGTTCGCAGCATCAGCCGGATCGGCGTTCACCACGGTGATCGTCGAATCGTCGTACGCCGACACGTAGACCTTCTTCGTCCCCGCATTGAACGTCGGACGCGCGTTCCCGCCGACCACGCCGTCGAGCGCCTCGATGGCGCCGTTGTTGAGCGAGAAGCTGGTGGGGTCGCCGGTGTTGATCTTGCGGCCGTCGATCACGTACAGCGTCTCGACGTCGGCGCCGTCCTCACCGCGGTCGGCGTAGCCGCCCACGTAGACGAGGTTGTTCGCCTCGTCCACGGCGACCCCGACCGATCCCGCCTGATCCGGGACGGTGACCTGGGCGATCACGGCCTCGGTGCCGCGCTTGGTCAGGTCGAGCACCGTGACGTAGCCGTCGCGCGGCCCGGCGCTGCGGGAGTTGCCGAGGTTCGTCACATAGGCGCGATTCCGGGAGGTGTCGACCGCGATGCGGCGCGGACCGGCGAAGACCGGGGAGCCGTCGGCGTAGTCGAAGACGCGATCCGCGTCGGTGGGAGCGCCCTGCGACTCGTTGTAGATCACGACGCCGCCGCCGTAGCCGTACTGGGCATCGGGATCGCGCTGACGCGCGGTCGTGGTCACGATCGTGGTCTCGCCGTTCACATCGGGATCGACCGCGATGCCGTACGGCGAGAACGTGGAGCGCATGCTGTTGACGCCGGGGGTGTTCTCCGGCGTGCCCACGACCTTGTTCTCGACGCGCCACTGCGCATCGGCCACGTACACGGAGCCGCCGGCCGCGGCCAGCTGATACCCGCTCTTCACTCCGCTGTCGACGGATTCCACGCTGGCGGCCCAGCCGGAGGACGTGCCGACCTCGACGGCCTGGGCGGTCAGGGGCGTGGCGACGAGGGCCAGGGTGGTGAGCGCTCCCAGCGCCGCGTACCCTCCCGTCTGCCGCTTGGATCTCGTGTCCTTCATTCTCTCCTCATTCGTTGTGCGATGAGCACTGCACCGGACTCGGTGCCGTCCAGAAGCCATCCCGCAAGAGATCAGCTCTAGGTTAGGGTAACCACACTTTCATCGGATCGCAAGAGGGGCTCCGGTTCGCCCGCCCATCCGCAGGCGACCGGACGACCCTGCCGATCTCCCGCTTCCGCAGCAGACGCATAGGAACGGTCCCTATGCTGATCGCGCCAGCCCCTCGACTCGATAGGAACTCCCCGCAATGCCTTCAGCACCCCAGCCGCCCGCACGACCACGACTCCGCATCCTGCCGGCGGTGTCCTACGGCGCCCTCGTCCTCCTCTCCCTCGGCTCCGCGGCGATCGGCGGATCCCTCGTGGCGACCAATCTCGACACCCTCGTGACCAAGCTCGCCGACAACACGGCGACGGCGATCGAGGTGTACGGCAACCCGTCCGCCATCGTGCTCGGATCCGTCCTGCTCGGCGCGGGCATCGTCGGGATCCTGCTCGCCCTCGCCGTCGGCGCGATCGGCGGCGGACGACGCTGGGACGCCCCGCCACCGCGGCCGTCGGAGGCTCCGCTCCGGGCTGCCGCCCCCGAGCCGACCGGTTCCGGCGCCGCGGAGGAGACCGCTGCCGCCGACCCCGCCGCAGCGGAGGCCGCCGAACCGGAAGTCACTGAGCCGGAGGCCGCCGAGCCGGCAGTCGTTGAGCCGGCGGTCGCCGAGCCGGCGACTGAGACCGCGGAAGCCGCAGCCGTCGAAGCCGCCGAGGCGGAGACCGTCGCGGTCGAATCCGAGGCGCCCGGAACGGCACCGGCCGCCGCAGACGCTTCGGAGCCCGCCGCAGCGGATGCGGATCCCGCGCCGGAGTCCGCGGAGCGCCCGACGGCCTCGTAGGCTCAGCCCTCGGGGAAGATCTTCCCGATCGACTCGCGCTTCTCGGCCTGGAAGCGATCCTCGGTGCGACCCCGCGCCCAGTAGCCCGACAGCGAGACCTGTCCGCGCTCGAGCTCGCGTTCGGTGAAGAGGATCCGACGCAGGGCCTTCATCGCCTCGCGCTCCCCGTGAGCGAAGACCTGGATCTCCCCCGAGGGCCAGTCGAGCGATCGCACCTCCTCCGCGAGCCGCTGCGGATCGTGCGCGGGATCGAGGATCCATCGCACCTCGACGCCCCGGGGCGCGGTGAGCGGCACCGGGGCGTCCGCGGCGTCGATCTCGATCAGCACGACGCCCGAGGCGTCGTCCGGAAGCGCCTCCAGCGACGCCGCGATCGCGGGGACCGCGGAGAGATCACCGGCGAAGAGATGCCACTCCGCATCCGGTCGCGGCGCGTAGCCGCCTCCCGGCCCCATCAGCGCGATCCGGTCCCCCGCTCGGGCCGCCGCCGCCCAGGGGCCGGCGAGCCCCTCGTCGCCGTGCACCACGAAGTCGATCTCCAACCGCTGCTCCGCGGGGACCACTCGACGGATCGTGTAGGTGCGGGTGACCTGACGCGGCTCGGGGTCGGACGCCGCGAACAGCAGCTTCACGTACTTGTCCGTCTCGGGACGGTCCTCGAACCGCGAGAATCCGTCGCCGCCCAGGCCCACCCGCACCAGATGCGGATTCAGCCACTCGGTTTCCAGCACCTCCAGTTCGATGGAGGGACGGGGCGTGCGGCGAGTGGTGGAGGAGGCGAGCGACATGCCCCCAGGCTATCCCCGTCCGGGCCGCGATGTCCCGGTGGAGAGCTGTGAACCCGCCTCTCGCCGCGCAGCCATCGGGTTTCGCGCGGGAATACCCGGCGACGATCCGCGTTGAATTAGATGCAAACGCATACAAATATCCCCGGACAGGAGCGGACGATGGAATTCGGGATCTTCACGGTCAGCGACATCACGCGCGACCCCACCACCGGCGTGACGCCCAGCGAGGCGGAACGCATCGACGCGACCGTGAGGATCGCGAAGAAGGCCGAGGAGGTGGGCCTCGACGTCTTCGCCGTCGGGGAGCATCACAATCCGCCCTTCTTCTCGTCGTCGCCGACCACGCTGCTCGCCTTCATCGCCGCGCAGACCACCCGCCTCAAGGTCTCGACCAGCACCACCCTGATCACGACCAACGATCCGGTGCGCCTCGCCGAGGACTACGCGATGCTGCAGCATCTCGCGAAGGGACGCATGGATCTCATGCTCGGCCGCGGGAACACCGCGCCCGTCTACCCGTGGTTCGGCAAGGACATCCGCAGCAGCCTGCCGATGGCGCTCGAGAACTACAACCTCCTGCATCGCCTCTGGCGGGAGGACGTGATCGACTGGGAGGGCAAGTTCCGCACCCCGCTGCAGGGCTTCACCTCCACCCCGCGCCCGCTCGACGACGTGCCGCCCTTCGTCTGGCACGGCTCGATCCGCACGCCGGAGATCGCGGAGCAGGCCGCCTACTACGGCGACGGCTTCTTCGCCAACAACATCTTCTGGCCCAAGGAGCACTACAAGCGCCTCATCGACTTCTACCGCCAGCGCTACGCGCACTACGGCCACGGCAGCGAGAAGCAGGCGATCGTCGGGCTGGGAGGCCAGGCCTTCATCGCCAAGCGCTCGCAAGACGCCTGGAACGGCTTCCGCCCCTACTTCGATGAGGCGCCCGTCTACGGCAACGGCCCGTCGCTCGAGGACTTCACCGCGCAGACGCCGCTCTCGGTGGGCAGCCCGCAGGAGGTCATCGACAAGACCCTCACCTTCCAGGAGTACTTCGGCGACTACCAGCGGCAGCTGTTCCTCATGGACCACGCCGGGCTGCCGGTCGAGACCGTTCTCGACCAGCTCGAGCTGCTCGGGGGCGAGGTGGTGCCGGTGCTGCGGAAGGAGCTCGCGGCCCGGCGCGACCCGGAGGTGCCGGACACCCCGTCGCACGCCTCGCTCGTCCGGGCGAAGTACGGCGACGCCGAACCCCGCCGGTTCCGCCCGGGCGCAAACCGGGGCGACAACGTGACCGGAGGATCGCCCTACCAGGACTCGGCCCGGGCGGGCGCGGCCTCCGGCCTGTGATCCCGCGGGCGCTCAGGCGCGGAAGCGCCGTCGCCGCCCGCACCTCGAGAAAGGGGAACCGAATGCCCGTCGACATCCGTCTCGCCAACGAGACCTGGGAGTCGCTGCTGACCGCTCACGCGGTGCTGATGCGCGGCTTCGGCGCCGAATCCGTCTGGTCCGACCACGGCATCACCATGCGGGAGTACGACGTGCTCTACACCCTCGCGAAGTGCCCGGCGCCCGCCAGGGTCGGAGAGCTTCGCAACACGGTGCTCCTGAGCCAGCCGGCGCTCTCCCGCCTGGTCGACCGGTTGGAGCGACGCGGCCTCGTGGCCCGCGACGCGGACCACGCCGACGGCCGCGCCGTCCGGGTGGCGCTCACCGACGCCGGACGCGACATGCAGCGAACGGTCGGACGCGCGCACGCGCGGAGCGTCGCCCGGGCCGTAGGGGGCCGCCTCGACGAGGCGGAGCTGCACGAACTCCACCGGCTCACCGTGAAACTGCTCCGCGACGGTCGCGCGAGCAGCGCCCCCGCGAGCGCCGCGCACCCGCGCAGCGCCGTCCGCCCCGAAGACACGGAGAAGACAGGATCATGAGCACCAGAGCCCGGACCATCGTCATCGTCCACGCCGGCACGAGCAGCCCCTCCTCGACGAAACTGCTCGCCGATCGCATCGCGAGCCGGGCCGCGGAGCTCGGCGACGGCCACGGCCTCGAGACGGAGATCCGCACGATCGATCTCGGCGCGCTGTCCGCCGACGTCTCGAATGCGCTGGTCAGCCGGTTCGTCTCGCCCGCATTGCGGAGCGCATTCGACCTGCTCCGGGACGCCGACGGCATCGTCGCGAGCACCCCCGTCTACCAGGCCGTCCCGAGCGGACTGTTCATCTCGTTCTTCCAGGCGCTCGACACCGATCTGCTGATCGGCATGCCGGTGGTCCTCGCCGCGACGGGCGGAAGCGCCCGCCACTCCCTCGTGACGGACGAACAGATGCGCGGGCTCTTCGCCTACCTGCGCACCATGACCGCCCCCACCTCGGTATTCGCCGCTCCCGAGGACTGGAGCGAGGGGAGCCTGAGCCGCCGCATCGACCGCGCGGCGACGGAACTCCTCCTGCTGATGCAGAGCGATTTCGCGACGCGACTCCGGACGGAGTCCTGGGGCGCCTACCAGCACCGTCTCGGGAGTGCCGGCGGCGCCGAGACCGCGATCGATCTCGACACCGGGCTCATGCGGCTCGCGACGGGCGGGTGATCCGCCCGTCGCGGCTCGGCCGGCTCGTTCAGGCGCCGACGACGTAGGAGTCGGCGACCTTCAGGGCCTCGTCGATGATGTCGAGACCCCTCACCAGATCCTCCTCGGAGATGACCAGCGGCGGCGCGATCTGCAACCGGTTGCCCGCGGCGAACGGCCACAGCCCCGCCTCCTTGCAGGCGGCCACGACCGCGTTGAACGGCGCGGCAGCGTCTCCGGAGGCGTTGAAGGGCACGAGAGGCTCGCGGGTCGCCCGATCCCTCACGAGCTCCAGCGCCCAGAAGAGCCCCGTGCCCCGATACTCCCCCACCGAGGGGTGCTTCTCGAAGATCTCGCGCAGCCGCGGCTCGATCACTCGAGAGCCGAGGTCGCGGACCCGCTCCAGAATGCCCTCGCGCTCGAAGATGTCGAAGGTCGCGACGCCGGCCGCGCAGGCGAGCGGATGCCCCGAGTAGGTCAGCCCACCGGGGAACGGACGCTCGACGAACGCCTCGTGCACCGCCTCGCTGATCACGACGCCGCCGAGCGGCACATAGCCCGAGTTGACCCCCTTGGCGAAGGTCACCAGATCCGGTCGCACATCGAATCCCTGGTAGGCGAACCACTCGCCGGTGCGCCCGAAGCCGACCATCACCTCGTCGAGGATCAGGAGGATCCCGTGGCGCTCGGTGATCTCGCGCACGCCGGGCAGGTAGCCGGGCGGCGGCACCAGCACGCCGTTCGTGCCCGTGACGGTCTCGAGCACGACCGCGGCGATGGTGCCGGGACCCTCGAGCTGGATCTGCTGCTCGAGGTGCGCGAGCGCCCGCTCGGTCTCCTGCTCCGGGGTCTCCGCCCAGAACGCGCTGCGATAGGCATAGGGACCGAAGAAGTGGACCACTTCGCCGTCGATCACATCGTTGGCCCAGCGCCGCGGCTCGCCCGTCATCGTGATCGCCGTGCCGGTCGAGCCGTGGTACGAACGATAGCGGCTGAGGATCTTCCGCTTGCCCGAGCTCTGGCGCGCCAGGCGCACCGCGTACTCGATGGCCTCCGCGCCGCCGTTGGTGAAGAACACCGAGCGGGCTCCCTCGAAGGAGTGCTCGACGATCCTCTTGGCGAGCTCGCCGCGCGCGTCGTTGGCGAGCGCGGGCTGGATGGTGGTCAGGCGCCCCGCCTGATCCTGGATCGCTTTGACCAGCCCGGGGTGCTGATGGCCGAGATTGAGATTGACGAGCTGCGACGAGAAGTCGAGGTACTCGGTGCCGTCGTAGTCCCAGAACTTCGCGCCCTCGCCCCTGGCGACGGGCAGGGGATCGATCTTCCCCTGCGCGGACCAGGAGTGGAACACGTAGCCGCGGTCGTTCTCGCGCACCTCGCGCTGCGCCTCGGCGTCGCCGAAGCTCCGAGGGGTGCCGTTCAGATCGGTGTAGTCGCTCATGCTGCGATCCTCTCAGTCGTTGCTGGGGAAGCCGAGGTCGACCCTGGACTGGTCCGGCTTCGGCCAGCGGGTCGTGATGACCTTCGAGCGGGTGTAGAAGTGGATCGACTCGGGGCCGTAGATGTGAGAGTCGCCGAAGAGCGAATCCTTCCAACCGCCGAAGGAGAACGATCCGACCGGCACCGGGATCGGCACGTTGATGCCGACCATGCCGGCCTCCACCTCGAACTCGAACCGGCGCGCGGTGGCGCCGTCGCGGGTGAAGATGGCGGTGCCGTTGCCGAACTGGTGATCGTTGACGAGCTGCACGCCCTCCTCGTAGCTGTCGACGCGCACGACCGCGAGCACCGGCCCGAAGATCTCGTCGCGGTAGACCTTGCTGTCCGTCTGGACATGGTCGATCAGGGAGACGCCGGTGAAGAAGCCGGTCTCCGCGAACTCCTGCTCGCGCCCGTCGACCACCACGGTCGCCCCCTCGTCCGCGGCGCCCGCGACGTACGACTCGACGCGTTCCTTGGCCTCCCGCGTGATCAGCGGGCCCATCTCGCTGGCCGGATCGGTGCCGTCGCCGATCCTCAGGTCCTTGATGCGGTCGGCGATCCTCTGCACGAGCCCATCGCCCACGCCGCCGACGGCGACCACGACCGAGACGGCCATGCAGCGCTCGCCGGCCGAACCGTACGCGGCGGAGACCGCGGCGTCCGCCGCACCGTCCAGATCCGCGTCGGGCATGACGATCATGTGGTTCTTCGCGCCGCCGAGCGCCTGCACGCGCTTGCCGTTGGCGGCGGCGCGCTCGTAGATGTACTTGGCGATCGGGGTCGAGCCGACGAAGCTGACGGCCTTGACGTCGCGGCTGTCGAGCAGGGTGTCGACGGCGACCTTGTCGCCGTGGACCACGTTGAGCACGCCGTCGGGAAGGCCGGCCTCGCGGAAGAGATCCGCGATGAACACCGACGCCGAGGGATCCCGCTCGCTCGGCTTGAGCACGACGGTGTTGCCGCAGGCGATCGCGCTCGCGATCATCCACAGCGGCACCATCACCGGGAAGTTGAACGGGGTGATCGCGGCGACCACGCCCACCGGCTGCTTCACCGAGTGCACGTCGATCCCGGTGGAGACCTGCTCGTCGCGCTCGCCCTTGAGCAGGTGCAGCAGCCCCGAGGCGAACTCCACGTTCTCCAGGCCCCGGGCGATCTCGCCGGCCGCATCGCTGAGGACCTTGCCGTGCTCGCTCGTGACGATCGCCGAGAGCTCCGGCGTGCGCTGCTTGAGCAGCTGGCGCAGGTTGAAGAAGACGTCCGCCCGCTTGGTCAGGCTGGTGGCGCGCCACTTCGGCAGCGCCTCCTTGGCCGCGGCGATCGCCTGCTCGACGGTGGCGACGGAGGCGATCGACACCTCGTGCTGCTCCTCGCCCGTCGCCGGGTTGAACACCGGCTGCGTGCGCTCGGCGTCGGTGACCTTCTCGCCGGCGATCACGTGGGGGATGCGTGCCATGTGCGGCCCTCGTTTCCTGTGGTTGTTGCGGATTCGTTCAGTCTGTTCGGCGCTTGACGTGCCGGTGCATTCCAGTTTTGCAAAGGATCAACCGCAATGACACCGCCAGACCATCCGCACTTCTCGTCATTGCCGTACACTTTGTATGAACTCCGGTGCGGGGGTCGGAGCCGCAGTCGCATCCCGAAAGGTGCGCCCTCGCGATGTGCAGGATCGCACATCGCTCGGTCGCACAAGGGACACGACGGCGCCTGTCCGCCCCCCCCCCCCCCCCCCCCCCCCCCCCCCCCCCCCCCCCCCCCCCCCCCCCCCCCCCCCCCCCCCACCTCTCCTCGGGAAGCGAAAGAGGCCGGTACTGATGACGGAGTCCTCCGTGCAGTCGCAGATGCGGGTCTCAGATGTGCTCGAACTGCCCGAGGTGCGGGCGGGCGAGCCTGACATCGTCGCGGGATCCGCCGGGCTCGGTCGATCCGTGCGCTGGGCTCACGTGGTGGCGGGCGCGGGGGCACTCGCGCTGCTGGAAGGCGGCGAGCTGATCCTCACCACGGGGGCGGGCTGGTCGCACGGGGGTGCCGAGCTCGCTCGGATCGCACGCGGACTCGCTGCCGCCGACCCTGCCGGCGTGATCCTCGAACTCGGTGCGCAGTTCGCTGAGGCGCCCGCCGAATTGATCCTCGCCTGCGAGGCCGCGGGCATTCCGCTCATCGCCCTGCACCGCGAGGTGCGCTTCGTGCAGATCACCCAGCGCGTGCACCAGCGCATCCTCGCCGCGCAGAACGAAGCGCTCGAGGCGCGCGCCGAGGTGCACGCCATGCTGACCGAACTCGGACTGAACCGCAGCCCGATCGACTACGTGGTGGAGCAGCTCGCCGAGACCCTCTCCGCGCCCGTGGTGCTCGAGGATCCCGCCCACCGGGTCGTCGCGCTCGCCGGGCTGGGCACCGAGACGGCCCGGACGCTCGAGCCGTGGTCCGAGGGCCGCGAGCCCGAGCTGCCGGACGGCTCCGAGCGGGTCCCGGTCGAGGCCCGCGGCATCAGATGGGGCATCCTCACCGCCCTGCCAGGTCCGGCGCACGCCGCGGGCCGGCGCACCGTGCTCGAGCTCGGCGCCTTCGCCCTGGCACTCGGTCGGCTCGCCGACTCGGAGGGAGAGCAATGGCTCCGCTTCGGCTCGAAGCGCCTGTTCGATCTGCTGCTCGGCGGCCGCTACCGCAACGACGCCGAGCTCTCCGCCCAGCTCGCCGCAGCGGGGCTTCCGACCTCCGGTCGAGTCGTGATCGCGGCCACGCTGCACGGCACGGGCGACTTCGGCGCGCACGACTCGCTCGAACGGGCGACCGTGGAAACCGCTCTCCGGCGCGCGGTGGCTCCCGAGGGGCGTGTGCTGGTCGCCTCCGACGATTCCTCCCCCGGGGGACTCAGGCTCGCGCTGATCTCGCTTCCGGAGGGGGACGCCAGAATCGGGGAGGGCGCCCTCCCCGAGGCGCCCGAGCTGGCGCGCCGCCTGGCACGGGAACTCGACATGCTCGTCCCGGCGACCACGCCGCCGAGCTGGCGCACGCACGTCTCGCTGGGCGCCCCCTCCCGACGCCTCCGACAGCTCGTCGCCTCGCTCGAGCAGGTGCGCTCGGTCGGCCGTCTGCCCTCGGCCGCCGAGGTCGGTCGCGTGACCGTGCAGCAGACCGCGCGCCAGCCTCTCGCCCACCTGGTGCGTCGGCTCTCCGGCATGCCGGAGCTCCAGGAGTACACGGCCGATGTCCTCGGGCCCCTCGTCGAGCACGACGGCCGCTCGGGTCCCGGGCACTCCGGCGACCTCCTGCGCGTCCTCGCAGCGTATATCGCGCATCCGACGAACCGCTCCCTGGCGGCGCAGCGGGCCCGGCTGTCGCGCTCGGTGTTCTACCAGCGTCTCGCGCTGATCGAGGAACTGCTGGGGGCGGACCTCACTGATGGCGAGGTGATCGCCACGCTCACCGTCGCGCTCCTGGCGCGACGGGAATGAGCACTGCCGCGGAAGCGAGCCCTCCGGGGCTCGCGCGCTCCTGGCGCGACGGGAATGAGCACTGCCGCGGAAGCGAGCCCTCCGGGGCTCGCGCGCTCCTGGCGCGACGGGAGCGATCCGCGCACGGGCCGCGGACCCCGTCAACCGGGTCGCGGGTAGTCGACGGCGAGGAGGGCGCCCTCGGGGAGGGCTCTGAGCGTTGCCTCCTGGAGCCGGTCGATGGAGGCGCGCTGCTCTCCGATCGGCGTCACCGCGCGGTGGTCGTCGGGGTTCCACGCCCGCAGGGCGGCGATCCGGGTGAGGTGGGGCGCCGCTTGCGGAAGCCCGCGCATCCACGCGAGCCAGCTCTCCGCGGTCGCCTCGCGCGGGGCCGGGCGCGAGCGGCCCGAGCCGATGGCGTGCCCGCAGTCGCACATGTTCAACGTCAGCGTGAACACGACCGACGTGGGGCGGAGCATCTCCGATGCGATCCGATGACCGGCGATCTCCGGTTCGCGGCCGATCCGTTCGAGGGTGAACCGCCGGAGTCCGGGGGTGAATGCGGCGGCGTTGACCGCCCAGAGGACTGTTGCGCACACGGCGTTCCCTGCCCTTCCGACCTCGCCGACCCGCCGCGGTCATCGCGGATCGCACGGACAAGGATACCGGCCGAGGCCGGAGTCGCGGCGCGGTGGGGGTTCGCTGGCGGTCAGATAGGGTCGGAGGTGCCGGATCCGGCGCGACGATAGGGGCTCTCGTGCGCATGTACCAGGTGGATGCCTTCACGGATCGGCTCTTCGAGGGCAATCCTGCTGCGGTGCTGGTGGTCGATGAGTGGCTGGCCGACGAACTCGCAGTGTCGGTCGCATCGGAGAACAACCTGGCCGAGACGGCATTCGTGAGGTCCCGCTCGGACGGGGCGTGGGATCTGCGATGGTTCGCCCCGGCGCAGGAGGTCGACTTCTGCGGTCATGCCACCATCGCGACGGCGCACATCCTGTTCACCGAACTCGGGGCGTCCTCGACGCTGGTCTTCCACACCCGGGTGGGGGCGCTGCGGGTCTCGCAAGTGCGAGGCGGCTACCGGCTCGATGTGCCGCGCTTGGACCCTGAGCCGCTCGCCGTGCTGCCGCAGGAGCTTTCCGGGGTCTTCTCCGTGCCGCCCGCGGGCATCTTCCGGAACTTCGAGAACATCTTCGCCGATCTGGGCAACGCCGACGCGGTGCGCGCTTTCGTGCCCGACCTTGCCGAGATCTCTCGACTCGGTCCGGTCGGTCTGGTCGTCACCGGCCAGGAGTCGACCGGGAGGCGGGCGCACTTCGTGTCGCGCTACTTCGTTCCCGGCGCGGGCATCCCCGAGGATCCGGTCACCGGGTCGATCCACGCCACCCTCGTGCCCTACTGGGCCGCGCGGCTGGGCCTGGACCGGCTCACCGCGTATCAGGCCTCGTCCCGTGGCGGTTGGCTGGGGTGCGAGCTGACCGAGGATCGCGTGCTGCTCGAAGGGGGCGCAGTGACTTTCATGAGGGCCGACGTCACCCTGCCCACGGGATGAGGGAACAGCGGCCGGCGCCCGTGATGCGACGACCCTGACGGCGGGTCCATCCGTCCGGGAGGTCCGGATTTCGACAAGCTCAGCCGACGGTTCTCCCTCGACGCGGCCGCAGGGGCGAGTGCTGCTGCACCCAGGAGTACATGGCCACCGCGGCGGCGGCCGAGGCGTTGATGGACCGCGTGGATCCGTACTGCGTGATCTCCACGACGACCTCGGCCGCCGCGATCGCCTCCTCGGTCAGCCCCGGCCCCTCCTGCCCGAAGAGCATGACGCAGCGTTCGGGCCAGTCCAGGGTCTCCATCGGCACGCAGCCGGGGACGTTGTCGATCGCGACGATCGGGAGGCGGCGAGCCTGCGCCCATGCGGCCAGCGCCGCGATGCTCTCGTGGTGGTCGACGTGCTGGTAGCGGTCGGTCACCATGGCGCCGCGCTTGTTCCAGCGCCGCCGCCCGACGATGTGCACGGCGTCGGCGGCGAAGGCGTTGGCGCTGCGCACGACCGATCCGATGTTCATGTCGTGCTGCCAGTTCTCTATCGCCACGTGGAACGGGTGGCGCTGGCGGTCGAGGTCCGCGACGATCGCCTCCATGCGCCAGTAGCGGTAGCGATCCACGACGTTGCGGGTGTCGCCGTGGGCGAGCAGCTCGGGGTCGAAGCGGGAGTCCGCCGGCCAGGCCGTCGGACCGCCGGGCCAGGGGCCGACCCCGGCGGTGGAGCGCTCGGGGTGCGATCGGGGGTCGGGAGTCGACGAGCCTGCGGTCATCCGCCCATTCTCCCAGGCCGCCGACGGAACGAGGGCCTCGTCCGTCTGCCTAGGCGGAGGCCGCGGTGAGCGCGGCGAGCTCTGCCGGGTTCAGCTCCAGCTCGAGCGACGCGAGCAGCGCCGGCAGCTGCTCGGTGTTCCGGGCGCTGGCGATGGGCGCGGTCACGGTGAGCTGCTGGCGCAGCCAGGCCAGCGACACCGTGGTCACCTCGGCTCCGTGCGCCGCGGCGATCTCGTCGAGCGCGGCGAGCACCTCGCGCCCGCGGTCGTCGAGATAGACGGCGGCTCCCTCGGCGCGCGTGCTCGCGCCCGCAGCGGTGGCATCGCTCTCCTCCCGGTACTTGCCGGCGAGGAACCCCTTTGCCAGGGAGTAGTAGGGGAATACCGCGAGCTCCCCGCGCTCGGCGCTGTCGCGCAGTCCGTTCCTCTCGAAGTCGCGCTCGACGAGGTTGTAGTGCGGCTGCAGGGCGACGGGCGCGTGATAGCCGCCCTCGTCGGCGATCCGCAGCCATTCGTCGACCCGGTCGGCCGTGTAGTTCGAGACGCCGATGGCGCGCACCTTGCCCGCGTCGACCAGCGCGGAGAACGCGGCGACGGTCTCGGCCAGCGGGGTCTCCGCATCGTCGTAGTGCGCGTAGTAGAGGTCGATCCGATCGGTCCCCAGTCGCTGCAGCGAGGCGTCGGCGGCCGCGCGCACGTTCGCCGGGGCGAGGCCCGCGAAGTCGGGGTGCGTCGACACCTTCGTGGCGATGGTCACGCGATCGCGGGTGCCGCGGGCCGCGAACCACTCGCCGATGATGGTCTCGCTCTCGCCTCCCGTGTTTCCGGGCACCCAGTGGGAGTAGCCGTCCGCCGTGTCGATGAAGTCCCCGCCTCCGCTCACGAACGCGTCGAGCACCTCGAAGGAGGCGTCGCGGTCGGCCGTCCAGCCGAAGACGTTGCCCCCGAGGGCGAGCGGAGCGATCTCGAGATCGGAGGTGCCGATCGTGGTGCGGGCGGTCATGGAGGCTCCTTCAGTGTTCAGGATCGCGGGGCGGGCGTTCGTCTCCGCTCAAGGCTACGCCGTGGCGCCGGACCGTGACCGAGTGTTACCTGCGGATCGCGGAGAGCACGGTGAAACGCCGATCCCGGGCGAGTTCACGGCTCGGGCCGATCTCGCGTTCGACCAGCGTGCGATAGCGCAGGTGCGAGTTGAAGACGAGTCGGAGCTCCCCTCCCGTTTGAAGCGCGCCGGCCGAGGCGCGGATGAGGCGGTGCGCGACACCGGGGTGCACTGTCGACCCGGTGTGGAACGGCGGGTTGAGCAGGATCAGGTCGGCCCACCCGTCCGGGACCGCTTCCGTCGCGTCGGCGCGGTGAACCGACACCCGCTCGCCGACTCCGGCCGCGTCGGCGGTGAGCCGCGCGGCGGCGACGGCGGCACGGGACTGGTCGGTGGCCGTCACCCGGGCCTGCGGCGCCGCGAGCGCGGCCGCCGTGGCGAGCACGCCGTTGCCGCACCCGAGGTCGACGATACCGGAGTGGTCGCCGGCGCGGGCATCGGCGCTGCGGTCGACGATCCTCGGCGCCGGGGACGGCGGCGCCCCGATGGTCCGGAGGAGCAGTCGGCTGCCGTGGTCGAGCGCGGCTCCGCCGAAGGTCGCTCCGTGCGCGGCGATGCGGAAGGGCAGGTCGGGGTCGTCGCCCCAGATCGGGAACCGCGGCTCCCCGAGTTCCGTCGCCGAGCGCGGCGAGCGGGCGGTCAGGATCCGGGACTTGCGCACGGCGAGACCGGCGGACACTCGCGCGAAGCTGCGCTCCAGCACCTCGTTCATGCCGTGCGTCATGTGCTTCACCCGACCGCCGGCGAGCACGGTGACGCCGGGGGCGGCCCAGCGTGCGATCGTCTGCGCGATCTCGTCGAGCTCGGCGAGCGAGCGCGGGAGTTGCACGAGCACGAGTTCCGCCCCGGCGAGGAGTTTCTCGCCGAGATCATGATTCCGATAGATCCCGGAGCTGCCGATGCGCTCGGCGTTGGCCGCGAGGGCGCGCTCCCCGAGGATCGGATCCTGGTGCACCCGGATGTCCCGCGCCCCGAGGCGGGACGCCGCGCCGAGGGTCAGCGCGCCGTGGCGGTCGCCGATCACGACGATCGTCCCGGATGCGGCCGGCCCGGCCTCCGAGCCGGCCGTCTCGAGCAGCAGCCGATCGGTGGCGTCGTGGGCCAGCAGTTCGGGCGCGTCGACATCGGGCTCTCGCGAGAGAGCGGCGAAGAGCGTGTCGAGGTCGGGCACCGACCCATTCTGGCACCTACCGGTATCTTGACCGACCATTCCCTCCTCGCCGAAGCCGCGGGGTTCTCCGTCTCAGGATCAGCCATTCCCGAAGAGCACCCCCGGATCCCGCAGCAGCTCCCCGCAGGGCGCCGTCCGCACCACGCGGCCGCGGCGCAGAAGATGCGCGGTGGATCCGATCCTGAGCGCCATCTCGGCGAACTGCTCCACGAGCAGGATGCCGACCCCCGAGTCGGCGAGGTCGGCGAGGGCGCCCAGCAGGGTTCGCACGACCGCGGGGGCGAGCCCCAGCGAGAGCTCGTCCACGAGCAGGATGCGGGGCCCGGTCGCGAGCGCCCGCGCGATCACGAGCATCTGCTGCTCGCCGCCCGACAGCAGCCCGGCCCGCACGCCCCGGCGGGCCGCGAGCCGGGGGAACATCTCATACGCCCGCCCGAGGGCGTCGCGGGAGCCGTCCACGACGGCGAGGTTCTGTTCGACCGTCAGACGCGAGAAGACGCTGCGCCCCTGTTCCACATACGCGATGCCGAGCGCGGCGCGGCGGTGCACCGGCAACGTCTCGATGGGCCGACCGGCCAGGGCGACCGTTCCTTCCGCCGCCGGGAGGACCCCGGCGATGCCGTCGAGCAGCGTCGTCTTTCCCGCCCCGTTCGCCCCCAGCAGCACGGTGATCTCGCCGGGCGGGACGGTCAAGGAGACCTGGCGGCAGATCGTGAGCCCGCCCCGCCGCACCGTGAGTCCGTCGACCCGCAGTCCATCGTTCACGCTCCGCCCCCCTTCCCGAGATACGCCGCGATCACCCGAGGGTCCCGGAGGATCTCGGAGGTCGGTCCGGAGCCGACGATTCGGCCCTCGTCGAGCACGGTCGTGCGGCTCGCCGCGGCGCGGACGAACTCCATGTCGTGCTCGATCACCAGCACGGCGCAGTCGAACTCGGCGGGAATCCCGCGCAGCACCGCGGCGAGCTCCCGGCTGACCGCGTCGTCGAGCCCGGCCGCGGGCTCGTCGAGCAGCAGCAGCCTCGGTCGCGCGGCGAGCGCCCCCGCGACCTCCAGAATGCGCCGGGACCCGGCATCCATGAGCCGGATCGGCAGGCGCCCCTCGGGGAGGCCGAAGAGCTCCCGCACGAGCGGGATCGAGCTCGGGCTCCGGCTCCCGGCGGCCAATCGCAGATACTCGTCGACGGTCGACGATCCGTTGACGCGCGACTGCTGGAAGGTCCGGCGCACTCCGCCCAGTGCGCGCGCACTCGCGGACAGCGGATCGATCGGTGCACCGCCGACGCGGATCGTCCCCTCGTACGCGGGAAGGAACCCGGTCACCGCGTCGATGAACGTGGACTTCCCCGCCCCGTTGGGCCCGATGAGCGCGTGGACCTCGCCGGAGGCGACGACGACCTCGACCGAGTCGAGCACGCGATGGCCGCCGAGCCGGACGCCGAGCCCCCTCGCCTGGAGCGCCGGAGGTCGAGAAGGGGGCCGGGCCACTGCGCCGCACTCCGACGCCCCCTCGACTCCGCGCGACCGCGCCGTCGGCTGGCAGACGGCGCGCACGTCGCGGAAGGCCCGGTCCTGCAGCCCCGCGCTCAGCTGCTCCCAGATGCCGCCGTTGCCCCGACGCAGCACGTCGAAGGCGCCGAGGGCGAAGATGATGTTGCCGAGGTCGAGCGGCAGACCGAGCCTCCGCAGCGCCTCGGGGACCAGGACGGTGAAGAGCCCGGCGAGGACGGCTCCCCCGAGCACCGATGCGCCGCACAGCACCGCGGTCGCCAGATGGACCATCGAGCTGAGCGGCGTGAACACCGCGGTGGTGAGCAGCCCGTACTGGCCGGCGAGCAGCCCTCCGGCCACCCCGGCGACGAGCGCGCCGGCGCCGAAGGCCGCGGACTTCGCGGCGACGACGCGAACGCCGAGCGCGGCGGCCGAGCGCTCGCTCGCCCGCAGCACGGACCATCCGGAGCCGAGTCGGGTCCGAGACAGAGCGGTGAGGCAGAGATGGAGCAGGATCAGCAGCGTCCACGCGAGCGCGAAGAACCATCGGGGATCGCTGAAGGGAGCCGACGGCAGAACGGGCGTGCCCGTGCCCACGCCCGGGAAGCCCCACTGCCTCAGCACCAGATCGAGCGCCGCGGCGAAACCGAGCGTCACCACCGCGAGTTCCGCGCCGCGGATGCGGGTCGTCACGGCCCCGATCACGAGGCCGACGGGGCCAGCCGCCAGCCCCCCGAGGAGCACCAGCACCGGAAAGTGCGCTCCCGGCCACGCCAGTGCCAGCCACGAGACCACCCACCCGCCGATCGCCGCGAACGACATCTGACAGAGCGTGATGATTCCGACCCGGTTCGTCACCAGGCCGATGCTGCGCGCGACGAGGGCGCTGATCGCCGCCGTGGCGAGCAGATACACCCAGTAGAGCGGGAGGAACCCGCCCAGCAGTACCAGAGCGGCCAGGAGCGCGACCGCACCCGATGCGCGGCGAGCCTGCGCCCGCCGCACCGGCCGTTCGGTCTTATCGAGAGGCATCCCACACCTCCCGCCTGCGCAACCAGATCAGCGCTGCGATGATGACGACGAACGGGATCGCGCCGCGATAGTCAGCGATCACATCGATCCGGGCGCCCGCCCCCTCCAGCGCGCCGATGACGAGACCGCCCGCGGCCGCGACCCAGACGTTGGAGAACGCGCCGAGGAGGCCGGCGGCGAGCGCCGGCACGACGAAGAACGACATCGTCTCGAAGGTCGGGTTGCGCGTCGGAGCCACCAGCAGCAGCGCGAGCGCCGAGAACGCGCCCGTCGCCGCCCAGACGCCGCTCGCGAGCAGGCGAACGTTCACCCCGAGCAGCTGCACCGTCGTCGGCCGCTCCGACATCGCCTCGAGGCGCACCCCGAGCCTCGTATGGCGCGAGACGAGGGTCGATCCGCCCGCGACGAGGAGCGTGGCGGCAAGCGCGACGACCGTGGTGAGCGAGATCCGCACCCCGCCCAATTCGAATGAGACGCCGGGGACGAGGCTCGGCATCACGCGGGGCGAGTCCCCGAACAGCCGGAACCCGACCGAGAGCAGCACGACCAGCAGCACCGCCGACACGACCGCGCGGACCGTCGTCGTCGGCTCACCGAACCAGCGTGCGAGCACCCATCCCGCGCACCCCGCGAGCGCAGCGGCCGTCGCCAAGCCGAGCAGCACCGCGACCGGCAGCGGGATCCCGGAGCCGAGCATCGCATAGCAGGCGTACGCCCCGAACGCGCCCAGCGCCGCCTGCCCGAAGTTCAGCACACCGACAAGACGGTAGACCACGACCACGCACACCGCGAGAATCGCGTAGCTGGATCCGGTCACCGAACCGGCGACGATGCTCTCGATCATCCGAGTTCAGCGTCCATGCGGAGTCATCGCATCGTGCGGGATCAGGGCAGTGCGACCCAGTCCCCGACCGGCTCCCACCCGTTCTCGGTGGCCTGCACCATCATGCTCGCGCGGTTGGGATTGTGCCCGTCGGCGTCGTCGAACACGAAGGGCATGCCGAGCAGCGGATGCTCGATCTCGCCCGCCTCCCGCAGTGCGGCGGTCACCGACTCGCGGGTGATCTCGCCGTCGATGCTCCGCAGCACGTCGACGAGGATCTGCGCGCTGACGTACCCTCCCTCCGAGAGCGAGGTGATCTGCACATCGGCGTCGGTCAGGACGCTGCGCCACTCCTCGACCTCGGGATCGTCGCTCGTGAACGGCAGGAACTCGGAGTTCGCGTAGACGCGGTCGACGGTTCCCTGGGCCTGCAACGCCTCGATCGCGGCCTCGGTGTAGACGTTCGTGAGCATCAGCCAGTCGGCCTGATCGAGGATGCCCTGCTGCTCGACGGCATTCATGAACGAGACGCCCTCCGGTTCGGTCGGATTGATCACGACGGCGTCGCAGCCCGCTTCTTTGACCGCGAGGATGACCGGCGTCGGATCGTCGCCGAGGTTGATCGAGGTGTCGACGTGGGCGAACTCGACTCCGGTCGTCTCCTGCCAGGCGTCGAGGAGCTCGAGGTAGGGCTCGGTGAGCCCCTCGCTCTTCAGAATGACCGGGCAGATCCGCTCCGCGCGAAGCTGGTCCTTCGCGAAGTAGAGCAGCGTCTCATATCCGTTGAAGGTTCCGGCGTTGACCGGCACGATGCTCTTCGACGTGAAGCAGGCGGGCTCGATGCCGGTGGCCATGATGCTCACCACGCCGCGCTGCTCGTAGAGCGCCGCGTTCGCGCTGCACTCGACGAGGCTGGCGCCCCCGACCAGCGCAACCACCTCGTCCTCGTCGACCAGTCGGCGCGCCGACTGCGCCGCCTTCGCCGGATCCGCGCCATCGTCCTCGGAGATGAACTCGATCGGACGCCCGTCGATCCCGCCCTCGGCATTGACCCGGTCGAACAGCGCCTGGGCGGCGCCGGGCACGTCGGGGAAGGGTGCCGGACCGGTGATCGAGCTCACCGCGCCGACCCGGATCGGATCGGCGTCGGGCGCCTCCTCTCCGCCCGGCGCGCATCCCGCCAGGAGCAGGGCCGCGACGGTGGTGAGGGCGAGGAGAGCTGAACTCCTCCGTGCAAGTGACCGCATGCTGCGATGCCTTTCTTCCTACGTTGTGGTGATGCCGACGCCTCGAGTACGTCGACGGGTTGACGGGGGAGGCTACGCCGAGTCGTCCGCGTCGGCGGCCTGCGGGCCCGCCTGGATGGAGGGGCCTCCCACGGCGCCCTTCTTCGGCCAGGAGGGGAAGCGCACTCGCGGGGTGACCACATTCGGCACGCGCTTGCGGATCGCGTTCCGGATCACGCCGCTGCCGTATGAGGCGTCGTCGAGGAGACGCAGGGCCAGACTCTTCACCGGCCCGAGTCGCGTGGGGCGGAGCAGATGGTCCCGGACCGGTTCCCACATCATCGCGAGCGCCACGGCGCGCGCGAGCCGCGAGAGCGGGGTGAGGGCGAGCACGGCCCACCCCACCGGCCACCAGTCGCGGCGGAGGAGATGCCCCATCCAGAACGCGTCCGAGTACAGCGACCGCCCGGTCATCTCGACCGCGACCGAGAACGGGATCCTCTTGCCGAGGATCCTTCGCTGCCTGGCGAGTTCGTAGGCCGCGATGGGGAGCGCGAGCAGTCGCACCCAGCCGCGCTTGTTCGCGAGCACCGCGACGATCGCGAGACCGGAGAGGGACGGCCGGGCCGGGATGAGACGACCCGGGTGACGCAGTTCGAGTTCGGCCGCGGAGGATCCGTACCCCGAGCGGCGGCCGGAGAAGTCCTTCAGCGCGGTCCGCACGCCGTGATGGTTGACGACGTCCGGCGCGTAGCGCACGGTCCATCCGGCCTCGTGCATGCGCCAGAACAGATCGACGTCCTCGCCGATGCGCAGACCGGGTTCGAACGGCGGAGACGTGACGGCACTGCGGCGCACGATCACCGAGGCGGTGGGCAGCCAGCCGACGGGGACGCCGTAGACGACCCGGCTGGGATCCGGACCCATGTCGAGTTCCGAGCGGGTCTCCTCGTAGAGTTCGATCGCCGAGGCTCCGCGCACGTCCGGGCGCACGCGCGGGCCGACGGCTCCGATGAGGGGATCCTCCAGCAGCGGCCGCAGCCGCGCGACCCATCCCGGGGACGCGATCACATCGGCGTCGAGGAACGCCACGAAGGGCGCCCGGGTCGCGGCGAACCCGGAGGAACGGGCCCCGCCCGGCCCGCCGTTCTCCTCGCGCACGACGAGTCGGGCGCCGTACCGCTTGGCCGCGCGCCTGATCCGGCCGGCATCCGCCTTCGGCGAGGCGTCGTCGACCACGGTGACCGGCAGCCCCTCGGCGGCCAGCGAGGCGAGGCAGCGCTCGAGCGGTGCAGCGTCGCCGTGGACCGGAATGACGATCTCGACGTCATCGGGCGTCGCGGCCTCCCCCGCGGGCGGGGGGAGCGGATCCACGATGCCGCGATCGAGCAGATAGATCGCGGCGTCCTGCTCCTCGGCGGACGAAGCCGTCACCCCCGAACGATTGGCGGCATAGACCTTCAACGCGAACGGGCGCACGGCCTCCGGGATCGGCGTCACCTCCCAGGGGGACCCGCCGATCGCGATCCGCCCCGCGCGGAGCGCCACCCCGCTGGTCCAGGCCAGGGGCGTCCTGAGCGCGAACTCGGAACCCTCGCGGGTGCGTGCCGGGGGCAGCGGGTACGGAACGTCGCCCCAGACCTCGGCCTGCGGGGAGCGTGACATGGGGATTCCTTCCGTTTTCGGGCGGACGCGGGTGCCCCGTGCGCGACGATCTGCGGTTCGGGGCGGTGGGCCTGCTGCGAGGGTACCCGAAGCCCTATTGCACGGTCTTCTCGACCGGGCGCTTCGCAGCTGGGCGCCGGGGGGCGCGCCGCTTCGCCTCGCCCGAATCCGGGGCGGGATCGCCGGAGTCCCCCAGTCTCGCCTCGAAGCCCTCCGGCACGAGGAAGTCGTCGCGGCTGAGCCCGGAGATCGACGAGTGGCCGAGGCCGAGCACCGCGGAGTCGAGGCCCATCCGCAGCAGATCGAGCACGTTCTCGACGCCGGTCTGGCCGTTCGCGCCGAGTCCCCACAGATAGGCGCGGCCGATCATGACGGCGCGCGCGCCGAAGGCCAGGGCTTTGGCGACATCGCCGCCGCGCCGCACGCCGCCGTCGAGCAGCACCTCGATCTGGTCGCCCACGGCCTCGGCGATGGGGCCCAGGCAGCGAATCGAGGCCGGGGTCGTGTCGAGGTTGTTGCCGCCGTGGTTCGACACCGAGATCGCATCGACACCGACGTCGACGGCGCGCTTGGCGTCGTCGATGCGGGTGACGCCCTTCAGCATGAAGGGGCCGCCCCACTCCTGCCGCAGCCAGGCGATGTCCTCCCAGCTGGGCGGCGGGGTCTGCATCCACTCGCCGTAGGCGCCGAAGAAGGTGGGCGCCGGCCCGTCGTGCGGTTTGAGATTCGGAGCGCTGAGATCAGGCAGACCGGCGCGAAGCCACTGCAGCGTCCACTTCGGACGGATGATGCCCTCGGGCGCGAACTTGACGAGGGCGGGAAGATTCATGCGCTCGGGAATCGCCGGGCTGCCCCAGTCCCGCCCCACGGAGAAGGACCAGTCGGTCGTGGCGATGAGGGCTTTCGCGCCCGCCGCGCGAGCTCGTTCCATCCGCTGCACCATCGCGTCGCGACTGCCCGTCCAGTAGAGCTGGAAGAAAGTGTTCTCGTTGGCCGCCGCCACTTCTTCCACAGGTTTCGACGCGAACGAGCTGAGTCCCATGATGGTCCCGCGGGCGGCGGCGGCGCGGGCGACCGCGACCTCGCCGTCGGGGTGGATCGCCTGCACGCCGGTGGGCGAGATCACCACCGGCATCGAGATCGGCACCCCGAGAACGGTCGTCGAGAGATCGCGCTCGGGCTGATGGCCCGCCACGTGCGGGGCGAACTGCAGCTGCGCGAACGCATCCATGTTCTCCTGGGGGGTCCGCCCGCGCTCGCTTCCGGCGACGAGCGCCGCATACACGGACGGCGGCAGATTCCTCTTCGTCCGGCGCTGCGCCTCGGCCACCGTCTCGAACCAGGGGTTGCGCTTCCAAGGCCACAAACTCATCGGCCGCCTCACTCTCCTTCACAAGCCGTGCAGTGCGGTGCCGGGTCGGCGCCGCGCTGCGCTGGGTCGCGTCTTCGGAGCGACCCCCATCACCAACGATCATAGTGACACCGAGTGCCAAAAGAAAAGGGGCACTCATGACCGGTCATTTGCCCCGAACATCGCGGTGATCGCCGGGGCGACATCCCGATGCCCGCGAATGACCCGGCAGATGCCGCGCCCGCGCGCCGCCAACTCCCGGCCGAGCTCGATGTCCTTCTCGCCGCTCGCGTCGAGCAGGACGTCGAGCCGCGGAAGCCGGGCCGCGAACGGCCGCGGATCCGGGCCCGCGTTGTGGACGCAGTCGGAGAGCAGAACGACCCTCGAGTCGCGCGCCGGGACCCGCAGCAGCCGCGCGGCGGCCGTCTCCAGGGGGAAGGCCACGTTTGTCAGGCCGCGGGCGGGGATGCGCAGGATGGTGTCGAGCAGCTCCATCGGACGGATCTCGTCGCCCGGCTCGAGGACCACCGCGGCATCGCTCCAGAAGGCGATCACGGCGAGCGAATCGTGCTCGAGCTCCGCCGAGAGCGCCCCGACCGTCGCCGCGGCCGTCTTGATCCTCTCGCCCTTCATCGACCCGGAGACGTCGACGAGGAGCACGACCGAGCGCCGGGTGCGCAGCCGCTCCCGGACGAAGATGTCCTCGTCGTCGGGCAGCGGCCGCTCGGCGAGCACCTCGATCGTGCGGTCGAGGTCGATCTCATCGGAAGAGCCGCGATAGGGCACGCTCATCAGAAGCCCGGTACCGCGAGTGGCCGAGGTGTCGAGGCGGGGGCGGCGCACCGACAGCCGTTCCGCGATGCTCCTCGCGACCGCGCGCACCGCGGGGTCGATCTCCGGCGCGTCCTCCGCGAGGCCGAGCGGGTCGATCAGCGCCGCCGGCTCATCCGTCTCGCCGGGCGCGCTCGCACCGGGAGGGGAGGCGCTCCGCGGCCGGGCCTCGCCGCCGCCGCGCAGCACCGCGCCGCCCTTGCCGGTGGCATCGTGCAGCGTCGGGGCCTCGTCGAGCTGCTTCGGCCGGCGCTTCAACGGCCTGCCCGGCTGCTCGCGGGATCGTTCGGAGCGCCGCTGCAGGGGGGTCTCCGCCGCCACCTCTCTTCATCCGGGCGCGGCACGGTGCGGCTCGAGGATGAAGCGATCCTCCCAGATCTCGCGCAGCACCGCCTCTGGAGTGCTCTCGGCCGCGTCATCGACGTGGATGCGTCCCGAGAGCGCCACGATCATCGCATCGTAGAACATCGCGGCGTAGCCCTCGCCGGCATCGCCTTCGGCCGTTGCGGGATCGATGCCCCGCATCTCCGCCAGTTGCGCCGCGATCATGGCGGCGTCTATGGCGCCGCGCACGCTCGACCCCTGACGCACGTCCTCGTGCTGACGGGTGGCCCGGGTGACGGCGACGGCGTCCGCGACGATCCGGCGGCCGCCGTCGCCCTCCAGCCCGGATCGCAACTCGACGATCTCGATCTCCGCAGGCTCGTCCTGATAGCTCACGGCGAGCCGGTTCATCCGATCGTGCACGCTCGTCGAGAGGCGGGTCGTTCCCACGTTGTCGAAGGGGTTCATCGATGCGATCACGCGAAAGGTGGGCAGCGCGCCGATCCTGCCGACGCGGGGCACCGTGATGGAGCGCTCGGCCATCGCCGTGAGGAGGGTGTTGAGCGTGTCCTCGGGCGCCCGGTTGAACTCCTCGATGTAGAGGAAGCCTCCCTGCTGCATCGCTTCGAGCAGCGGGCCCGCCACGAAGTTGTCCGGCGAGTAGTCCTCGCGCAGCACTCGTGCCGGGTTGTGGTGCCCCACGAGTTTCGCCGGCGTGAGATCGGCGTTGCCCTCCACGAAGAGCAGTGGGATCCCCCACTCCTGCGTGATGGCCGTGAGCATCGTGGTCTTCGAGGTCCCGGGCGGGCCTTCGAGCACGATATCCCTCCCGGCCGCCACGGCGGCGAGCGTCAGTTCGAGCTCGTGCCTGCGGCCGACGACGCGGCCGAGGATGCGAGCGCGACTCGCTGCGAGAGACGTCTGGGGCGGGTCGGTGTTCATCGAGCGGGTTCCTCTGATCGGTTGTCGGACGGGAACGCGAGGCCCGAGCACGCGCCCGAGCCCCGCGTTCGAGGGGCTACTTCTGCGTCGATCCGGCGTCGACCGGCAGCTGCACGCCGGTGATGTACCGCGCCTCGTCCGACGCGAGGAACAGCACCGCGTTCGAGATGTCCACCGGTTCGACCCAGGGAATCGGCAACGCGTTCAGGCCGGTCATGCGCTTGGCGAACTCTTCCCGGGTGCGCTGCTCCGCGGGCAGATCCGGCATGAACAGCTCGAAGAGGTTGTCGTTCAGGATCATCCCGGTCTCCACACCGGTGGGGTGCACCGTGTTGACCCGGATGCCGTCGGCGGCGAGCTCGTTCGCCAGCGTCCGCATGACGCCGACCACCCCGTGCTTCGCGGCGACGTAGTGCACGAAGTTCGGCGTGCCCTTGATCCCGGCGGTGGAGCTGGTGATGATGATCGATCCCCCGCCCGCGACGCGGAGGTGCGGGATGGCCGCCTTGGCCGTGAGCCAGACCCCTTTCAGATTGATGTCGATCATCTCGTCCCAGGCCTCCTCGCTGAGCTGGTCGGAGGGCGCGTTCGAGAATATGCCGGCGTTCGCGCTCACGATATCCAGTCGGCCGAGCTGCGTCACTCCCTCGTCGACCGCAGCCTTCAGTGCCCCGTAGTCGCGCACATCGGCCTCGGCCGCGACGATCCGGCGATCGAGCGCCTCCACCTGGCGAACGGTCTCCGCCAGATCCTCCGGCGTCGCGCCCCGGTAGGGCACGGTGGGGAGCTGCTTGTTGACGTCGATGGCGATGATGTCGGCGCCCTCCTGCGCCAGTCGGAGCGCATGCGAGCGGCCTTGCCCGCGAGCCGCCCCCGTGACGAATGCGACCTTTCCCTCGAGTTTTCCGGTCATGATAACTCCTTCGTGTTGTTCGACCCGTGTCATCGCACCGCAAGATCTGGGGCGATCGATGCCGCTCGCGGCGTTCGGCGGCACCCGCCCGTATTGCTCAGAACTGGGTCATACCACCGTCCACCGCGAGAGCGTGGCCGGTCACCCATTTGGCCTCGTCCGAGGCCAAATACAGCACGGCGTTCGAGATCTCCCGGGGGTCCATCATGCCCGGCAACCACTGTGTGAGCATCCCGGTGAGCAGCGGGTTCTCCTCCATCCCCCTCGCGAAGCCGCTGTCCTCGACCCCCATGATGCCCTGCGCCATCGGGGTGTCGACGCCTCCGGGATGCACACTGTTCACCCGGATTCCGTCCTTCGCCAGTTCCTGCGCGAATGACTTGCTGAGTCCCGTGACGCCGTACTTCGACATGTTGTATGCGATGTTCCACGGACCGGCCTTCAACCCGTTCGCCGAACTCGTGAGGATGACCGAACCGCCGTTTCCCGCCTCAAGAATCGCCGGCACGGAAGCCATCACCGTGTTCCAGACGCCGATCAGGTTGATATCGATCGTGGTTCGCACGATCTCGGGCGTCATCTCCTGCCACGGACCGACGATGTCGACTCCGGCGTTCCCCGCGACGATATCGAGGCGACCGAGTTCGCCGACGCCCTGAGCGACGATCTGCTTCAGACGCTCGAGATCGCGTACATCACAGGTCTCGGCGACGATGCGGCGATCGAGCGCCTCGACCTGCTGCACCGTCTCCTGCAGATCTGCAGCGGTGGCCGTCGCATACGGCACACCCTCCACCTGCTCGTCGATATCGATTGCGATGATGTCGGCTCCTTCCTCGGCCAGTCTCAGCGCATGAGCACGCCCCTGCCCTCGCGCTGCACCGGTGATGAAAGCGACCTTTCCTTCGACACGACCTGACATGATGCTCTCCTCCTCTATCCATCGTTTCCCGACTCTGGGAACGGTCGAGCGCGCAGCCCGCTCAATGCGGTCGCCGGGCGCGTGGCTGGGAATCGCTCAGGATTCAAGAGTTTCGACGTAGATCGTCGCAGAGAGCGCGCAGGGGGGAGGACGTGCCGAACCCGGCGGGCAGCAACGGGCCCGCAACCGGCTTCGACTCCTCGGTGGATGATGACTCCCTCGCGGTCCGGATCCTCATCGGCATTGGTGGGACTCCGTGTCCTCTCGATAATAGTTGCACCAAGTGCCAAAAGAAAGGGGTGCAGAATGGACCCACCTGGAAGTCTCGGAGAAAGAGGTCGTCGGCATGAGCGATTCCCCCGGCTCATCACCGCGGATCGGACGTACGCCCGCGACCACCCATGGCGAGCTCAGCCATGTCGCACTGACGCTGTTCCTGGAACGCGGCTTCGACAACACCACAGTGGAAGAGGTAGCTGCTGCGGCGGGCATCAGCCGACGTACTCTGTTCCGCTACTTCGCGTCGAAGAACGATCTGCCCTGGGGGGACTTCGATCACCTTCTCGAAACGATGCGGGCCCACCTCTCCGACATCGACCGACGGCGCCCGCTTGCGGAGGCGCTCCGCCAAGCGATCATCGATTTCAATCGCTATCCCGAGCATGAACTGCCATTCCACCGAGGCCGCATGAATCTGCTGCTGAACGTCCCCTCGTTGACCGCGCATTCCACGCTCCGATATGCCGCATGGCGGCAAGTGATCGCCGAATATGTCGGAGAGCGCCGAGGCGAGCATGTCGATGCCCTCACCCCGCAGGCAGTCGCCTGGGCCTGCCTCGGCTTGTGTCTCAGCGCCTACGAGCAGTGGCTGGCCCATGAGGATCAGGATCTTATCGTCTTGCTCGAATCCGCCTTCTCGACCGCGGAGTCCGTCTTCGGCGCACTATCCGGAGAACCTTGAGACCGCTCACCAGCCCGGAGCATTCACGGCAGAATGACCGACAGGACCGTAGACGAGAGAAGGTGTTTTCCGATGTCGCCCTCGTTCTCGCGAAACTGGATCGATGACCTCTCCAGAACCGCCGCTGGTAAGACGATAGCGGCTTCGCGCACGATCATCGTCGGCGGTGGCACCGCGGGCGCGGTGCTCGCCGCGCGGTTGAGCGAGGACCCAGCGCGCCAGGTGATCCTGATCGAGGCCGGCCCGGTGGGAGACACTCCCGGCGAGTTGCTCGACGGCACGACTCTTCCGGCTGCGGTTCCCGGACACCCCGTGAACTGGGGGTATGAGTCCGAGCTCACGGCGAACACGTCGGGCATCGTGCCGCGCGGCCGGCTGCTCGGCGGATCGAGCGCCATCAACGGCGGCTACTTCGTACGGGCGCGCGAGGGCGACTTCGCCCGCTGGGCGCGGAGCGGCGGTTCGGCCTGGGAGTACCGGAACGCGCTGCCGCTGCTGGCGGCCCTCGAGAACGACCTCGACTTCGGCCACGAGGCCGGGCACGGCTCCGACGGACCGATGCGTCTGCGCCGACCGCCGCAGAGCGGCGAGTTGACCGGCGCTTTCCTCGCCGCGGCGCAGGAGCTCGGGTTCCCGCTCGAGCCCGACAAGAACGCGATCGGCGCCCGACCAGGAGTGGGGCCGATACCGTCGAACATCATCGACGGAGTGCGCGTGCACACCGGGTTGGCCTACCTCTCCGCGGCGCGCGGACGCCCGAATCTCACGGTCATCGGCGGGACCAGGGTCGTGAGAGTGCTCCTGGAGGGCGGTCGAGCCCTCGGCGCTGTGGCGGCCCGCGAGGGCGACCCGGCCTCGACGGCCATGATCGAAGCCGACGAGGTGGTGCTCTGCGCCGGGGCCGTCGCGACGGCCCAGCTGCTCATGCTGAGCGGTATCGGCCCGCGCCGCGAGCTCCAGGCCCTGGGTCTCCCGGTCGTGGCCGATCTGCCCGTCGGCGAGCGCTTCCACGATCATCCGAACCTCGCGCTCGGCTGGCACCCCGCCCGTCGGGTGGCCGAGGACGGCCCGCGCACCACATTCCCCACCGCGCTCAACTTCGACTCGGCGAACACGGGCGCGGGCGGGGCCGAGGGCGACCTCGAGATCCTGCTCACCGCGCAGCCCGATGAGGCGCTGTTCGGAGGCGATTCCTCTGCCGGCCCACCCCCGCCGATCACCGAGACGTCCGAACTTCGGCTGATCGTCGCCCTGCAGCAGCCGCGCAGCCGCGGCAAGCTCTCTCTGCGCAGCGGCGATCCGTTCGCCCCTCCGCGCATCGAATACCGCTATCTCGAGCACGCCGAGGACGTCGAGCGCCTCCGGCTCGGGGTGCGCACCGCCGCGGCCATGCTCCGCAGCGAGGCCTTCGCTGGCGTCTTCGGCCGCTTCGCCGCGCTCGACGATCCAACGCTCCTCGACGACCGGAGCCTGGAGCAGTGGATCCGCGACCACCTCGGCACCGCGATCCACATGTGCGGCACCGCGCCGATGGGCGAGGTCGTCGACGGCGCCGGCGCGGTGCACGGCGTCCGCGGACTCCGGGTGGCCGACACCTCGATACTGCCCAGCGCACCCTCCCGCGGCCCCTTCAACACCGCCGTGCTCGTCGGAGAGCTGATCGCGCGCCTGATGCGCCGATCCCACTGACCCGCGACCCGCGAGCGCGGAACGCGGCGGCGCGCTCCCCCGCCGCCCTATTGGCCGCTCGGCCGCCACACGACGACGTCGGAGCTGCGCCGCAGCCGTGCCCCGCGCCGCATCGAGACCACCTCTCCGGCGGCACCGGCGGCGAACACGCGGCGCTCCGGGCGGCTGAGCAGCTCCTCCGAGAGCGCGCGCTCCAGCTCCCGCACCTGCGCCTGCAGCTCCTCCACGCGGTTCTCGAGCTGCAGCACCCGGCGGATCCCCTCCAGGCTGAGGCCCTCGGCCGAGAGCCGGGCCACCTCACGCAGCTGGTCGACGTCGTGCAGCGAATAGCGGCGGGTGTTGCCGCGCGTGCGCTGCGGCGAGACCAGGCCGATCCGATCGTACTGCCGGAGGGTCTGAGGGTGCATCTCTGCGAGTTCGGCGGCCTGCGCGATCGCGAAGATCGGAGTGTATCGATCCATCTGCTCGCGCGACATGCGCTATCCCCTCGCCCTGGCGAACAGGTCCGTGCGCGGGTCGTCCTGCGGCTCGAGCGCGCGGAACACCTCGAGCGCCGCCTTCGCGTCGTCGGAGAGGTGCGCCGGCACCGCCACCTGCACCTCGGCCAGCAGATCGCCCGGACCCTTCGCCGACGGCACGCCACGACCCTTGACCCTGAGCACCCGACCGCTCGGCGTGCCCGGTTGGATCTTCAACCGCACCGGATCGCCGCCCAGCGTCGGCACCTCGACCGTCGCCCCGAGCGCCGCCTCCGAGAAGGTCACCGGAAGGGTGAGTCGCAGGTTCTGGCCGTCCCGTTCGAACACCGGGTGCTTGCGCACGTGCACCGTGAGGATGATGTCACCGGCCGGTCCCCCGCTGCCGCTGGGCTCGCCCTTGCCGCGCACCTTGATCTTCTGACCGTCGCGCACTCCGGCCGGGATCTTCACCTTGATCTGCCCGCTCGGGGCCTGCAGGGTCACCGTCTTGCCGTGCACCGCGGTCTCGAAGTCGAGCGTCGTCGAGGCGGTGACGTCGCGTCCCGGCACCGGGCCGCGAGGAGCACCCGCGCCGCCGAACATGTTGAAGATGTCCTCGTAGCCGCCCGGGGCGCCGCCCTGCTGGAAGGTGTACTGCGTGCGCCCACCGCCGCCGGCCCCGCCGAACATGCCGCCGAAGATGTCCTCGAAGCCCTGGCCCCCGGCGCCGCCCGCGGTGAAGCGCGCGGACCCGGCGCCCATCGCGCGGATCTGGTCGTACTCGGCTCGCTGATCCTTGTCGGAGAGCACCGAGAACGCCTCGCTGATCTCCTTGAACCTCGCCTCGGCCGCAGCATCCCCCGGGTTGGAATCGGGATGATAGGTGCGAGCGAGTTTGCGGTAGGCCTTCTTCAGCTCCCCGTCGCTCACGTCCTTCGACACGCCGAGGATCTGGTAGAAGTCCTTCTCGAGCCAATCCTGACTAGCCATCGGCAGCCACCGCGACCGCTACCTTGGCGGGGCGCAGCTCCACTTCTCCGATGCGGTAGCCCCGCTCGATCACGTCGAGCACCGTCGACTCCGTGGTGTCCGGCACCGGGACCTGCGCGATCGCCTCGTGCACCTGGGGGTCGAAGACCTCGCCGGTCTCGCCGAACCCCTCCAGCCCGAGCCGTTCCATCGCGCCTCGGAGCTTCTGCGCGATCGTCGCGAACGCGGTTCCCTCCACGAGGTCGCCGTGCTTCTCGGCCCGGTCGAGGTCGTCGAGCACCGAGAGCAGCGGCGTCACCGCCGCCGCCAGCGCGCGCCGGCGCTCGACCTCGGCGTTCGCCTCGGTCCGCTTCCGGTAATTGGCGTACTCGGCGGTGATCCGGCGCAGATCCTCCAGGTAGTCCGGAGCCTCCGCGTCGGCCTCAGCGTCGGTCTCGGGAGCACCCTCGGGCGCCGCGGCGAGGATGTCCTCGACCGTCAGCTCCGCCTCGTTCAGACCGTCCCCCGACCCTGTCGGAGCCGCCTGTCCCGAGTCCGTCGAAGGGGACTCCGAACCCGACCCCTCGGCAGGCGGTTCCTGAGCCCCGTCGAAGGGCTCGGGGGGAGACCCGGCATCCTGGGCGGTCATGCTTACTTCTTCTCCTCGTCCTCGTCGTCCACGACCTCGGCGTCGACCACGTCCTCGTCATTGGACTCGGCGTTCTCGGCACCGGCCGCGGGCGCCTCCTGCTGCGCCGCCTGGTAGATGGCCTCGCCCAGCTTCTGCTGGCTCTCGCCGAGCCGGTCCGCCGCGGTCGTCACGGCCGCGTCGTCGTCGCCGGCGAGCGCCTGCTTCAGCGCGTCGAGATCCCCCTGCACCTCGGTCTTGACCTCCTCGGGCAGCTTGTCGTCGTTCTCCGTGAGGAGCTTCTCCACGGAGTAGGCGAGCTGCTCGGCGTTGTTGCGCGCCTCGGCGGCCTCTCGGCGCTGCTTGTCCTCGGCGGCGTGCTCCTCCGCCTCGCGCACCATGCGCTCGATGTCCTCCTTCGACAGCGAGGACCCTCCCGAGATCGTGATCGTCTGCTCCTTGCCGGTGCCCTTGTCCTTCGCCGACACCTGCACGATGCCGTTCGCATCGATGTCGAAGGTGACCTCGATCTGGGGCAGACCGCGCGGGGCCGGGGCGATCCCGGTCAGCTCGAAGGTGCCCAGGTTCTTGTTGTCGCGGGTGAACTCGCGCTCGCCCTGGAACACCTGGATCGCCACGGAGGGCTGGTTGTCCTCGGCGGTCGTGAAGGTCTCGCTGCGCTTGGTCGGGATGGCGGTGTTGCGCTCGATGAGCTTCGTCATGATGCCGCCCTTGGTCTCGATGCCGAGCGAGAGCGGGGTGACGTCGATCAGCAGCACGTCCTTGCGCTCGCCCTTCAGCACGCCGGCCTGCAGCGCCGCGCCGACGGCCACGACCTCGTCGGGGTTGACGCCCTTGTTCGGCTCCTTGCCGCCGGTGAGCTGCTTCACCAGCTCGGTGACTGCGGGCATGCGGGTGGATCCGCCGACGAGCACCACGTGCGCGATGTCGGCGACCTTGACCCCGGCCTCGGCGATGACGTCCTGGAACGGCTTGCGGGTGCGCTCGAGCAGGTCCTTCGTGAGCTCCTCGAACTTGGCGCGGGTGAGGGTCTCGTCGAGGTTCGCCGGCCCGTTCTCGGTGAGCGAGAGATAGGGCAGCTGGATCTGGGCGCTCGTGGAGCTGGAGAGCTCCTTCTTGGCCTGCTCGGCGGCCTCCTTGAGGCGCTGCAGCGCGATCTTGTCCTTCGACACGTCGACGCCCGAGGTCGCCTTGAACTGCTGGATCAGCCAGTCGACGATGCGCTGATCCCAGTCGTCGCCGCCGAGCCGGTTGTCGCCCGCGGTCGCGCGGACCTGGATGGTCGAGAAGTCGTCGTCCTTGCCCACCTCGAGCAGGGACACGTCGAAGGTGCCGCCGCCCAGGTCGAAGACCAGGATCAGCTCGTCCTCCTTGCCCTTGTCGAGGCCGTAGGCGAGCGCCGCCGCGGTGGGCTCGTTGATGATGCGCAGGACGTTGAGGCCCGCGATCTCGCCGGCCTCCTTGGTGGCCTGGCGCTCGGCGTCGTTGAAGTAGGCGGGCACCGTGATGACGGCGTCCGTCACCGTGTCGCCGAGGTAGGTCTCGGCATCGCGCTTCAGCTTCTGCAGCGTGCGCGCGCTGATCTCCTGCGCGGTGTAGCGCTTGCCGTCGATGTCATCGCTCTTCCAGTCGGTGCCGACGTGGCGCTTGACCGAGGCGATCGTGCGGTCGACGTTGGTGACGGCCTGACGCTTGGCGGTCTCGCCGACGAGCACCTCGCCGTCCTTGGTGAAGGCGACGATCGAGGGCGTGGTGCGGAACCCCTCCGCGTTCGCGATGACGGTCGGCTCCCCGCCCTCGAGGACGGCGACGACCGAGTTGGTGGTGCCGAGGTCGATGCCTACTGCACGTGACATATGGTGTTCTCCTTGTGTTCAGGATCCCGGGCGTTCGCCCGGACGGTATAAGTTGAGTCCTTTGCACTCAAGTTTATCGCCGTGCGGGATCGCGTCAAGTTCGATCGCGCATATCTGAGCCGCACCCACTCAACTCCCAGCTTGCGCGTGCTGCGACGGCTCCAGCCGTTCACACGCATCGGCTATTGTGTGACCCCATGAGCGACACCGCGTCCACCGGTCACGCCGCAGACGGCGACACAGACGACGCCGCGGGGCCGTTGCCCGCGCGACCCAGGGGTCAGGTGTTCGCATGGTCGCTGTGGGACTGGGGATCGGCCTCCTTCCAGGCCGTCGTCACCACGTTCGTGTTCAGCGTCTATCTGACGAGCGAGCCGTTCGGGCCCGAGGAGGTCGTCTCCTCGAAGCTCGGCACCGCACTGCTCATCGCGGGAGTCGCCGTCGCCCTCTTCGCGCCGGTCATCGGGCGGCTCACCGACGCCGCGGGTCGACGCAAGCTGTGGATGGGCATCAACACCGGCATCGTCGTCGCCTGCACCGCACTGATGGTGCTCGTCGCGCCGGCCGAGCAGTACCTCGTGCTCGGCCTGATCCTGCTCGCCGTCGGCAACGTCGCGTTCGAGTTCGCGAGCGTCGGCTACAACGCCATGCTGAACCAGGTCTCGGACGACGGCAACGTCGGCCGGATCTCGGGTTTCGGCTGGGGCATGGGCTACCTGGGCGGGATCGTGCTCCTCGCGATCATCCTCGTCGGCTTCATCTTCCCCGACGTGGGCTGGTTCGGCGTCACGAGCGAGGGCTCCTGGAACGTGCGCATCGCGATGCTGATCTCCGCGGCCTGGTTCGGCTTGTTCGCCATCCCCGTCTTCTTCGCGGTGCCCGAGATCCGCGCCGCGCCCGCGGAGCGGAGGAGCACCATCCTCTCCGCCTACGCGGATCTCTTCCGCAGCATCCGCGGGCTCTGGGCGAACGCACGCCAGACGCTCCACTTCCTCGTCGCGAGCGCGGTCTTCCGCGACGGCCTCGCCGGGGTCTTCACCTTCGGCGGCGTCATCGCCGCGCGCAGCTTCGGCTTCGACAGCACCACCGTGATCCTCTTCGCGATCGCCGCGAACGTCATCGCGGGCGTCGCCACGATCCTCGTGGGCCGGTTCGAGGATCGTCTCGGAGCGAAGCCGGTCATGGTGTGGTCGATCGTGCTGATGGTCGGCTCGGCGCTGCTCGTGTTCGTCCTCCACCCGCTCGGCACCTGGGTGTTCTGGGTGTTCGGCCTGCTGCTGTGCATCTTCGTCGGACCCGTGCAGTCGGCGAGCCGCTCGTTCCTCGCACAGCTCATCCCGCCGGGGCGCGAGGGCGAGATCTTCGGCCTCTACGCCACGACCGGTCGCGCGGTCTCGTTCCTCTCGCCCGCGGCGTTCACGCTCGCCATCGCGCTGGGCGGCGCCACGATCTTCGGGATCCTCGGCGTGGCCCTCGTGCTGATCGCCGGCCTCCTGCTGCTGCTCCCGGTGCGCACCCGGGGCTGATCCGCCACCGGCCGCGCCGAGGATCGGCGCTCGTGCACGCCGCACGCCCGCGACACGCCCCGGACAGCCGAACGTTCACCTTCCTGGGAATCTCTTCCCTGGCTCGGCACCGGATGTTCACCTTCGTCCCCGAGCTTCACCTCGCGGATGACCGCCATTCACCTCGCGTTCTCGATCGCTCACTATCGTTCCGAAGGCTGGGCGGTCGAGAGAGGTCCGCCGGGCATCCATCGCCATCCGCGAAGCAGAGAAAGCGCTGAACATCCTGTGACTATCGAGTCGACCACCGCACCTCCTCCATCGAAGACCGCCGCGTCCCGGCTGACGGGCAAGTTCTGGGTCGTCGCGGCTCTCGCCTCGTCCCTCGCGGTCGGCACATTCGCGTTCCCCGAGGCCCCGGCCCAGGCCGTCGGCGCGCCGGTCGTCGTCGACGGCATGAACCTCGACCGCGGGGGCGCCGCGGTGATCAACGAACTCGAGCGCACCGAGGTGGCGCCGGGGCTCGTCCACGTGAAGTACGACCGCCTCGACGCGGCGGGCTGGCAGCAGATCAACGTGCTGAAGGCGGAGCTCTCGAACGACACCGTCAAGATGAAGTACCTCACCCCGGAGACGATCGCGGGTCCCGGCGGCACCGTCACCGAGATGACCGACCGCGCCGGCGCGGTCGGCGGCATCAACCTCGATCGTTTCGACATCAACAACTCCTGGGCGGCGGCGGGATGGGGCGTCCGCGACGGCGAGATCCTCAAGTCGGGCAACCCCGGCGCCTCCGCCTCGGTCGGGATGACCGCCGACGGGCTCGGCGCCCTGGTCGACCTCGTCCTCGAGGGCTCGGTGAGCTTCTCGGACGACTCTGCGCTCACCATCGGCGGCATCAACGTCACCGAGTTCAACCATCAGCACCTCGCCCTCTACAACTCGCTGTGGGGCAGCTACTCGCGCGCGGCCGGCCTCGGCGCCGGCAACGCGGGCGTCGAGGTCTGGGTGGGCTCAGACGGCAAGGTCGAGAAGGCGGCGCAGCCGGTCGGCGCCGGCGCGATCCCCGAGGGCGTCCAGGTGCTGGTCGCCCGGTCGGGATCGGCCGCCGCGACCAGGCTCGAGTCCCTGGCGGTCGGCGACACCGCCGAGATCGCCTACGGTATCCAGGACGACTCGCTCGACATCCAGGAGGCGGGCGGCGCCTGGCATCGGCTGCTCGACGACGGGTCCGTCGTGAACAACGGAAACGGCACTCACTTCACCGAGCTGCACCCGCGGACGATGATCGGCTTCAGCCAGGATCGCAAGACCGCCTACTTCGTGGTGGTCGACGGCCGCACGGCGACGGCCAGGGGCATGAACTTCACCGAGCTCTCCGCGCTCATGCAGGATCTCGGCGCCCACGACGCGATCAGCGCCGACGGCGGCGGTTCGAGCCAGATGAACATCCGCCACGCGGGCGAGGAGCGCACGACCGTCGAGAACACTCCCTCGGACCTCGTCGAGCGCCGCGACGGAGACGGGATGGGCTTCGTACTGGCGCAGCCCGGCTCGGGCGAGCTGACCGGTTTCGCCGTCAAGCCGGTCACCGCCGACGAGGACGGGCTCCGCGTGTTCAGGGGCCTGCACCGCACGCTCGAGGGCCTGGGGCACGACGAGAAGAACTCCCCGGTCTCCGGCGCCCCGGAGCGATGGTCGTCGAATGCGGCCGATGTGGCCACCGTCGACAACGCGATCGTCGCGGGGGAGAAGCGCGGCTCGGCGACCATCACCGCGGCGAGCGGCGTCGCGCGAGGCCAGGCGAGGATCGAGGTGCTGGGCGATCTCGACCGCCTCTCCGCCGACCAGACCGTGATCAACCTCGAGGCCGAGGGCTCCACGTCCATCGTCTCGCTGACGGGGCACGACGTCGAGGGCTTCACGGCTCCCGTCGAGCCGCAGGACGTCGAGATCGACAACCCGAACCCGGAGACCTTCTCCGTCGAGCCCACGGCCGACGGCAAGTACGAGATCACCGCGATCGGCGACACCGGCTCCGCGATCCTCTCGTTCGCGCACGGCGAGGTGTCGACGCAGGTGTCGGTGGCGGTGCCGCTCGAGGTGCGGGTGATCGACGATTTCACGGACATCAGCGGCTGGACGACCGCGCACGACCGCGCGCCGACCGGCGGCATCGAGGCGGGCGAGGGGCACGAGGGGAGCAACAGCATCAAGCTCAACTACAACTTCACCGAGTCGACCGCGACCCGCGGCCGCTACGCGGTGGCTCCCGGCGCCCCCGCCCCCGGCGACGGCAGCACCGGCGGGATCGCGATCCCCGGACAGCCGCAGAAGCTCTCGGTCTGGGTGAAGGGCGACGGCAAGGGATCGCTGCTGCGCCTCCAGGTGATGCAGGCCAACGGCGTGCGCAACTGGATCGACGGCCCCGGCGGCGTGCAGTCCCTGCTCACCACCTGGACCGGCTGGGAGCGGAAGGACTTCATCGTGCCGCCGAGCTTCGAGTTCCCGCTCAAGCTCGAGCGCATCCGCATCCTCGAGACCGTCGGAAGCAAGCAGTACTCGGGCTCGCTGGAGTTCTCGCAGATCCTCGCCTATCTCCCGCCCGAGGGCACGGAGTCGCCGAGGAACGAGCGGGCGGAGGATCCGATCGTCACCGAGGCCGATGCCACCGATGCCTCGCCGCTCCGGGTGGCCGTGATGTCGGACGCGCAGTTCGTGGGGCGCGAGCCGGACAGCGCCCAGGTCCGAGGGGCCCGGCATGCCCTCCGCGAGATCGTCGAGGAGGATCCGGATCTGCTGATCATCAACGGAGACTTCGTCGACGAGTCGAACGACATCGACTTCGACCTGGCCGAGGACATCCTGGAGGAGGAGCTCGGCGAGGCGGACTTCCCCTGGACCTACGTGCCGGGCAATCATGAGGTGATGGGCCAGCCGATCGCCAATTTCAAGAAGTACTTCGGCGAGAACAAGCTGACCTTCACCAGGAAGAACACGCGCTTCATCACGGTGGACTCGAGTTCGCTCAAGCACTCCGGAGACTTCTCCCAGATCAAGCTGATCCGCGATGAGCTCGACGCGGCGGCGAAGGATCCGAAGATCAGCGGCGTGCTGCTCGTCTCCCACGTTCCCACGAACGATCCGCTGCCCTCGAAGTCCAGCCAGATCTCGGATCGCCAGGAGGCCGCGCTGCTCGACGACTGGGTGCAGGAGTTCCGCGAGGGGTCCGGCAAGTCCATCGCGTTCGTGGGCGGCCACGTCGGCGTGTTCCACAGCACGCGGGTGAACGGCGTCCCCTACGTGATCAACGGCAACTCGGGCAAGTCCCCCGCCTCGACCCCCGGCAACGGCGGTTTCACCGGATGGACCATGCTCGGGATCGACCCGTCGAGCGGGCAGTGGCAGGACGTGGGCGAGAACGATCCCCAGTGGCTCGGGGTCGAGGTGAAGCCGCGCATCGAGGAGCTGAGCGTGTCGGCTCCCGCGGCCGCCCTGACAGCCGGTGAGACGTTCGACCTCGCTCCGGAGATCGCCCAGGCCGACACCGGCTCGACCGGCACCGTCGAGGAGCGGCAGGTCCCGGTCGCCTGGCCGATCAGCTACACCTGGTCCGGCTCCCAGGATCTGCACATCGGCGATGCCGACGATGCGCCCGCGGACGCGATCGCAGCGGTCGATCCGCGGACCTCCGAGCTGACCGCGCTGCGGAGCGGATCCGGCGAGGCGACACTGCTGGTCAACGGCGAGTCGAAGACGGTGCCGTTCTCGGTGACGGGCGGGGAGGTGCAGGTCTCCGGGAACCCGGTCTACGGCAGCACGCTGCGAGCCGAGCTCGGCTCCTGGGCGAGCGGCGGGACCCTCGCCTACCAGTGGCAGCGCGACGGTCGGCCGATCGCCGGCGCGACCGGATCCGGCTACATGCTCGGCGCGGACGATCTGGGCGCGACGGTCTCGGTCGAGGCCACGGTGAGCGTCGAGGGACGCGCGGACGTCACCGCGGTCGGGGCCGCGAGCGGGCCCGTCGCGCTGGCCACGCTCTCGGCTCCCGCGGTGACGATCGCCGGCGACACGGCACTCGGATCGGTGCTCGCGACGAATGCGGGCGCATGGCCCGACGGCACACGCCTGGTGTTCCAGTGGCTCCGCGGCGGCGTCGAGATCCCGGGAGCCGTCTCGAGCGGCTACGCGCTCGCCTCCGCGGATCTCGGCGCGAGGCTCCGCGTGCGGGTGACCGGTTTCCTCGAGGGGCACGCACCCGTGTCGGTGCTCAGCGCCGAGAGCGCCGTCGTGACCGAGACCGGCGGCGGAGCCGGAGAGGAGATCCCCGGAACCGTGAAGGCCGGGAGGATCTCCCTGGGAGGCACGGCGGCGGTCGGCAAGACGCTGACGCTCCGCACCTCCGGCTGGCAGAGCGGCGTGGTGTTCGCGAAGCAGTGGTACCGCAACGGAGTCGCCATCCCCGGCGCGGACGGAAGCCGCTACCGCCTCACCAGCGCCGACCTGCGGGCGAAGATCAGCGCCACCGTGGTCGCGTCGAAATCGGGAGTCGTCTCGGTGCGAGCCGACAGCTCGGCGACCTCCGCGGTGAAGCGCGGCACGCTCCGCAAGCTGGCGCGTCCATCCATCTCCGGGAAGGTGAAGGTCGGATCGACCATCAGGGTGAAGCGCGGCAAGGTCGACGCCGGCGCCAGGGTGAAGACCACGTGGCTGCGCGGCGGCAAGGTGCTGAAGAACGGCACCGGCTACCGGGTCAAGGCCTCCGACGCCAAGAAGCGGATCCGCGTGAAGATCACGGTGACCAAGCCCGGCTATGCGACGCAGACCAGGGTCTCCGCCGCCAAGCAGGTGCGCACCCGCTGATCGTCGCCCGGCCCTGAGCGGGGATGCCCCGGCGACTGCGCGCCGGGGCATCCCCGCGTTCCCGGACTCCCGTCAGCGGGATCGGGTCCCGCGGCGCACCCAGTCCCCCATTCCGGGCGTGATGAAGCGGAGCCCGCCCGCTCCGTCGCGGTAGATCGTGCCCTTCTTGATCAACCGGTCGCGCAGATACGACACGGCGGAGACGCGCTGCCCCAGCACGGCGGCGACCTGCCCGCCGTGCGGTTCGGAGTGCAGGATCTCGGCTTCGGCGAGTGCGGCCAGATACTCGCGCTCACGGGGGCTCGCGTCCTCCCAGCGGCTGAGGAAGAGCTGGTCGAGGTCGGCGCCGATGCGCGGCGCCGCCGCGGCCGCATGCTGCTCCGTGATCGTCTTCGCCCCGTGCGACGCCCGCCAGGCGAAGTGCCCGGCGACCTGGATCGCATAGGGGTAGCCTCCGGCCAGCGCGAGGAGCGCGTCCGCCGCACCGTCGGTCATCGGCCGTCCGGACTGCTCGGCCGGGCCGAGCAGCGCCTCGCGCGCATCGGGAGCAGCCAGTCCCTCGAGCGCGTGCCATTCGGCCCGTTCCAGATAGGTCGGCATGCGGCCGCCGCGCTTTCCGCGGAACGACGGCAGGGCCGCGATCACGACCACCAGGGGCCAGGCATCCGCGACGTGCTCCTGCAGCACGGCGCCGAGTTCGTGCAGCTCCGCGCTCGACGCGTTCTGCAGTTCGTCGAGCGCGAGCAGGAGGCCGCTGCCCTGGGCCGTCGCCGCGCGCATGACGCCCCGCAGCTCCGCTCCGAGTCCGCCGCGCTGCTCGCTCTCGCGATCGTCTGCGGCGCGCTCGATCTCGATGCCGCCGCCGATCCCGAGCACCGAGGCCTCCACCTTCGCCCCGGTGATCCTCGTACGGCGCCGGGACGATGCCGCGGGCTCGCGGCCGTCGAAGAGGTTCCGTGCGGCACGGAGCCGATCGCCCAGCTCCGCGACCAGGCTGCCCGCCCGCGCCTCGACGTGCACGGTCGGCCAGGAGCGCTGCGCCGCGAGCTGGGATATCTCGCCGAGGGTGACCGTCTTCCCGACCCCGCGCGGCCCGACGAGGACCACCGGGCGGGGCGTCCGCCCGTCGAGAGCGGCGACGTCGAGGGCCTCGTTCGCCGCGTCCAGCACCTCCCCGCGCCCTGCGAACACGACCGGCGCCTGGTTGAAACCCGGCCGGTAGGGATTGGGCTGCCGCCGCGCAGTCGGTTCCGTCATGCGCACACGATAGCATCTATGGCACCAGATAGCATGTATAGCAATCTATAGCAGACATCCCGCGAGGCGTGCGACGAGCGGGATCCGGGCGTCCCCCGCCCCTCTCCGGGTAATCTGGGCAGGTGTCCCGCCCAGATCTCTCGCCCGAGCAGCTCGCCGTCTACGAGCGGATCGAGCACACGCGGGAGCACGTGTTCGTGACCGGCCGGGCCGGCACCGGCAAGAGCACGATCCTGAACCACCTCGCGCACCGCACGAGCAAGATCCTCGCGGTCTGCGCCCCCACGGGAGTCGCGGCGCTGAACGTCGGCGGCCAGACGATCCATTCCCTCCTGCGGCTGCCGACCGGGGTGATCGCCGATCACGACCTCGATCAGCCGAGCGAGCTGAAGAAGATGCTCGCCTCGATCGACACGCTCGTCATCGACGAGATCTCGATGGTCTCCGCCGACCTGATGGACGCGATCGATCGGTCGCTGCGCCAGGCCAGGGGGCGCAGGCACGACCCCTTCGGCGGCGTGCAGATCATCATGTTCGGCGATCCGTACCAGCTGCCGCCGGTGCCCCCGAGGGATCCGCACGAGCGCGCCTACTACGCGGACACCTACCGCTCGCTCTGGTTCTTCGACGCACGCGTGTGGGCGGATGCCCCGATCGCCGTGATCGAGCTGGCCGAGGTGCACCGGCAGCGGGACGACCGCTTCAAGCAGATCCTGGGCGCGGTGCGGCACGGCGAGGTGACCGAGGACATGGCGGAGGATCTGAACGCGGCCGGGGCGAGACCGGCGCCGCGCGAGGTGCTCACCCTCGCCACGACGAACGCCACCGTCACGCGCCTCAACCAGCAGCGTCTCGCCGAGATCACCGGCGACTCGCTCCGCGCCGTCGCCGAGGTCAACGGGGAGTTCCGGGAGAACGCCTACCCGGCCGACGAGGTGCTGGAGCTGAAGCCCGGCGCACAGGTGATGTTCCTGCGCAACGACCCGGACGGGCGCTGGGTGAACGGCACGATCGGGCGCGTCTCGCGCGTGGCGGGCACCGTCTGGGTGGACGTGGACGGCGCCGGCGGCGGCACCGAGGAGTTCGAGGTCGAGCCCACCGTCTGGGAGCGCTACCGCTACCGCTACGACGCGGAGAGCAAGAAGCTCGAGAAGGAGGTCGTGGCCGAGTTCGAGCAGTTCCCCCTGCGCCTGGCCTGGGCGGTGACGATCCACAAGTCGCAGGGCCACACCTACGATGCGGCGGTGGTGGATCTGGGCCCTCGCGCCTTCAGCGCCGGCCAGAGCTACGTCGCGCTGAGCCGAGTGCGCTCGCTCGACGGCCTCTACCTCCGTCGCCCGCTGCAGCCCGCGGACGTGATCGTGGATCCGAACGTGGTCCGCTTCATGCGGGGCCGGGGCTGAGCGGGACCCCGGGCGCCGCCCTCCCACGGAGGGCGAGCAGAAGCAGCGGAGCGGATCCGTCGCCTCCGAAGCCACCAGGCCCCTCAGCCCGCGTTGCGCCAGCCCTTCGCCCTCAGTTCGGCAGTGACTCGCCGGACGAGCTCATCCGGACGCGCGGCGAGTGCCTTCGTCACCTGGATCACGACCCATCCCACGGCACGCAGGCGCTCGACCCGCTCGATGTCCCGCGCATACGTCGCACTATGCTGCTCGCCGTGATACTCCACCGCAACCCGGTACTCGGGATACGCCAGGTCGAGGCAGGCGAGGAACCGGCCGCGCTGGTCGCACACGTCGATGTTCAGATCGGGCTCGGGCAATCCGGCCTGCACCAGGATCAGTCGTATCAGCGACTCTCGCGGAGACCACGCATCCTCCCTGATCAGATCGACAGCCCGCCGCAGTTTCGCAACACCGCGCCAGCGACCCAGCGCCACCGTTCGTCGCAGCCGCTCAATCGTCGTGATCGGCTTCTTCCCGGCATCCGGACGCCCCCATCCGCCACGATACCTGCGCACGAGATAGTCCCCCGCCGCCACGAGACGCCAGAGTGAGAGATCCCCGAGCGCCGCCCAGGTAGACGCCGCGGCACTTACCGGATAGCCATCGCGCCGCTCGGGGAGGCACCGATCGAGCGCGATCCTGTGCCCGTGCACGCCACCCACTCTCGGCGCACGCGCGGGCGCGACGACGCCGAGGTGGAGATCGGGCACTGCGACGCTCGGCATGGGCGCTCCCCAGATCAACGCGGCGCTGCGGTGACTGAAGAATTGCCCCTCGACCAGACGCTGCGCGAGAGCCTCGATGAGCACCAACTCCCGCAGTTGCGCAGCTCGATGGCGATTCGACACAGGATCCTCCGCCGCGCGTAACAGGCGCACGCCGCGGAACGGCTGCTCCAGATCGGCGCGGCGAAGCCTCGAGCGCCCCACACCGAGATCCTTCGCGGCGGCCGCGGAGAAGGCAGCTCCAAGCTGATCGGGGAGAGGCCTGGCGGTCTTCATCCTTCCAGCGTCGCGGATCCCGGCGGGCCAGAGCGAGTTATCCACAAGACGAGGCCGAGGCTTCTCTCGCAAGGGGTCAGTTGTGGTCGTTCCCGACCCCCGGAACGACCACAACTGACCCCCTACGGGGGCGGGGGCGGCGAGGGCGGGGCGCGAAGCTACTCCGCGAACCAGTGCGCCGCGACGAGCTCGGCGACCAGGGTCTCGGCCAGCTGCGCGACCCGCGGATCCGCCTCGCCGGGGAAGCGCACGCTCGCCGCGGCGCCGCGCAGCGCGGCGCCGTCGATGCCGGCGCCGACCGACACCCACGTCGAGCCGCGCCGCGTCATCCAGTCGAGCGCCTGCACGTCCCACGCCGAGCCGGCGTAGATGAGCGCGCGATAGTCCTGCGTCTTGGTCAGGTAGACGTCGACGTGGGACCAGTCGCCGGACTCCGAGGCGTAGGCGGGGCGCCGGGGCACCTCGCGCAGCATCAGCGCGGACTGCCGCGACGAGGAGAGGCGCTCGACCGGGGCCAGCACCCAGGTGCCGAGCGGCGCGTCGAGCGCCGCGGCGACCGGTTCGAGCCACTCCCCCGAGCCCTCGAGCAGAGCCGAGCCGGCCTCCGCGCCCGCCCTCGCGAGCTCCGCGAGACCGCCGAGGCGCTCGCGCACCGGATGATCCGGGTCGTGCAGCGCAGCCACGAGCGCGCGGAGGACGAGCAGGGTGTGGCGGAAGGAGCGGCACGCGATACCGCTGACCTCCTCCTCGGCGTGCTGCGCGACGGTCCAGGAGGCGAGACCCTCCAGCTCGGACCCCGGCCGGTTGGTCACCGCGACGAGCCGGTCGGCGTGGGATCCTCCGGCGTAGGTCCCGATGGCGTCGAGCACCTCGACGCTGCCGCCGCTCGCGGAGACGGCGATGACGACGAGATCCTCGGCCGGCGGGGGCAGCGCACGGCTGCTGGCCAGCTCCGCCACGACGAACGCCCCGGCCTCGCGCGCCTCGCGCGCGACGACGTCGGCGGCGTAGGTGCTCGAGCCCATGCCCAGCAGCAGTATCCGGGGGGACCGACCCGTGCGTCGGAGGATGAGCCGCCCGAGACGCTCGGCCTCGCCGAGGCCCGGAAGGCCCGTCTCGAGCAGCCCCCCGAGACGCTGCAGCGTCTCGGGGATGCGGTTCAGGTCGCGGACGAAACTGGCGGGGTCCACGGCTCCTCCAATCGTTCGTCGGCGTCGGGCGCTCCGACGCCGCGCGGGTAGCGGCGGCTGATCACCCCGTCCGGGGCGTACCTCCATCGTGGCAGGAAACGCTCGGCGTAGGAGAGCTCGACCAGCAGCTGCTCGGCGATCAGCCCCTCGAGCGGGGCCTCGTCGAGCAGTTCCGGAGCCACCGCGCGGTAGGCGTCGAGATACTCGCGCCGCGCCGACTCCGCCCACGACCACGCGCGCTCGTCGGCGCGCCCGAGCCTGCGCTGCGCCACCGCGGCCACCAGCTCGATCGAGACGAGCATGTGCGCGACATCGCGGGCCGCCCCGTCGAGACCGTCGCGTCGCGCGGGTTCCCACTGCGGATCGCCGTCGAAGTCGAGCACGAGATACCGGCCCCGCCGCGTACGGAGGATCTGTCCGACGTGGAGGTCGCCGTGAGGGATGAGCAGCGGCGCCGGCGAACGCTCCGGAATGGTCGCGACGGCCGCGGCGAGCGCGCCGCGGCGAGCGCGCATACGGCGGCCGAAGGCATCGTCGGCCGCCATCGTCGCGAACACCCGCGCGAGGGCGGCGGCCGCCCGCTCGCGGTCTCCGCCCCTCGGATCATCCGTCCCTCCGGGGACCGCCTGCGGCACCCGGAGCACCTGGTGCAGCTCAGCGGTCAGGCTGCCCAGTTCGGCGGGCCAGCGCGGCGGATCCGCTCGATCGCGCAGGTGGCCGACGACATCGTCGACCGCCCAGGTCCAGCCGTCCTCGGAATCGGGAACGTACTCCGACACGAGCGCGAGCGCAGTGGACCCCCGCTGCGGGTGCTCCCAGACGACGGCCCCGAGATACCGGGGCGCGGCCGTCGACCCGGCCCGGCTCAACCGCTCGAGGATGCCGGCGGAGCGGTCCGCGGCGCCCCACGCACCGACGATCTTGATCACCCGGCGATCGTCCACGACGACCGAGACGTGCGTCTGATCGACGGGGATCGCGCGCTCGCGCCCGGCGGCGCCGTCGGGCGTGCCGCTTCGGGGCGGGTCGGAGCGGTTCCCGACCACCAGATCGACAAGCCGGGCGGGGACGCCCGTGCCGGCCCCGGGTACGACGTCCGCCCCTCCGATGCTCCACACCGGACGGTCGCCCAGAAGCCGCACGCGGGCGCCTCCGAGCTGGGGCTCGGCTCCGCTCACCACGCGGCGCACCGCGCCGGCGGGGCCGCGGTCGTCCTGCGGTGTCGTCGCGGTATCCATGGCATTCATTGAACCCGAATTCAAGGACGAATGTAAACAACTTGTCAACAATGGTGACGCAAGGCTTGTCATTCCTTCGTCTTGAGTGGAACAATCTCCTCACACCCGAACCAATGGAGGTACCGGTCCCATGAAGCATCCCAGAGCCATCGCCGCGGTCGGCCTCGCCACCGCCGCACTGCTCGCCCTCACCGCCTGCTCCGGTCAGGAATCCGGAGGCGAGGAGCTCGACCCGAACGCCGACCTCACCCAGCAGGAGCTCACCGTCGGCATCTGGGCCGACTACTACCCCGAGGATCTCGCCGAGCGCTTCGAGGAGGCCACCGGCGTGCCCGTGACGATCGTCCACCACAGCACCAATGAGGACATCGTCGCGAAGCTCACCGCCTCCGCGGACCCGGGCATCGACGTGGCGTTCATGTCCGGCCAGTACGCTCAGGCGCTCGGCGAGCAGGGGCTGCTCGCCGAGCTGGACAAGTCGTTCATCCCGAACGAGAAGAACCTCTACCCCGAGGCGCTGGAGCTGCCCTACGATCCGGGCAACGTCTATTCGGAGCCCTATGCCTGGGGCACGACCGGACTGTGCTACCGGCCCGATCTGACCGGCTACGATCCGACCTCCTGGGACGACCTGCTGAACCCCCGGCCCGAGCTCGAGGGCAAGACCACGATGCTCTCGACCGACCGCTGGCTGGCGCTTCCCGCACTCAAGCTGCAAGGGCACTCGGTCAACACGACCGATCAGGCCGATCTCGATGAGGCGAAGGAGCAGCTGCTGAAGACCAAGCCGACGCTCCTGGCCTTCGACGACACGACCTTCTACTCCAAGCTCGTCTCGGGCGAGGCCGCGCTCGTGCAGGCCTGGGACGGCTGGTGCAACTACGGCATCGCCGAGGATCCGCGGATCGAGTTCGTGATCCCGGAGGAGGGCTCGGATCTCTGGGCGGACACGATGACGGTGCTCGAGAGCTCGAAGAACAAGGAGGCCGCCATGACCTTCGTCAACTTCATCCTCGACCCCGAGATCGGCACCTGGGTCGCCGAGAACATCCTCTACAACGTGCCCAACCAGGCGGCGATGGAGGCGCTCTCGCCCGAGACGGTGGAGGCCTATCCGTCGCTGGGGATCAGCGTCGAGGAGCTGACCTCGCAGGAGGCGATCGTCGACCTCGGCGAGTTCTCGACCTCCTTCACCGACCTCAACACCGCGGTGCTCTCCGCGAACTGACCCCGCGGGGCGGACGCCGCGGCACGGCGTCCGCCCCGCTCCCGTGCCGACCACCAGGCGGAATCCCATGACCGACCGCATCCGGCCCGCGCGCCGCACCGCGCGCGGGCGGCTTCGCGCGCTGCCGTTCCTCGGGCCGGGCGTGCTCTTCCTCACCCTGTTCATGGCAGTGCCCGTCGCTCTGCTGTTCGTCTACTCGTTCTTCACGAGGGGCCGCTTCGGCGGGGTCCAGTTCACCTTCACCACCGAGAACTTCGCGAAACTGCTCGATCCCCTGTACACCGGGGTCATCGTGCAGTCCGTCGGCATGGCGCTGATCGTGACGCTGCTCGCGCTGCTGCTCGGCTATCCGATCGCCTACGCGATCACCAGACTGCCGCCCCGCTGGCGCACGGTGGCGCTCATCGCGATCGTGCTGCCGTTCTGGACGAACTTCCTGATCCGCACGTATGCCTGGATCCTGCTGCTGAACAACGCGGGAATCGTCAACCAGTCGCTGCAGGGGCTCGGGATCATCGATGCGCCGCTGCCGCTGCTCTACAACGGCGGCGCCGTGGCCGTGGGATTGCTCTACATGTACCTTCCGCTCATGGTGCTGCCGCTCTACGCCTCGCTGCAGGCGGTGGATCCGTCGCTCCGAGAGGCGGCCACGAATCTCGGCTCGACGCCGTGGCGCGTCTTCCGGACCGTGACGCTGCCCCTGTCGCTGCCCGGAGCGCTCACCGGCGCGATCTTCGTCTTCGTCCCGTCCATGTCGAACTTCGTGATCCCGGAGCTGCTCGGCGGCGGCAAGATGATCCTGATCGGCAATCTCATCCGGGACCAGTTCCTGGAGGCCCGCGACTGGCCCTTCGGCGCGACGCTCGCCCTGGTGCTCACCGCGTTCCTCGCCCTGCTGATCGTCGGGCAGAGCCGGGTGAGCCGACGCTTGAGCGGAGGAGGACGCCGTGGCTGAACAGCGAACCGGGATCGGGACCTGCCGCGGTCCCATCGAGCCGGAGACGGCGCCGACCACGACCGCGCTGCGCGCGATCGGCGAACGCACCTCGCCGAGGCGCCGTCGGCGAGGCGGGCCGGGCTGGCTGCACCTGCCCCTCTGGCTCGGCTACGCCTTCCTCTACCTGCCGATCGCGGTCGTCGTGGTGATGAGCTTCAACGCCTCGAGGAACCTCTTCGTCTGGGCCGGTTTCTCGTTCGACTGGTACGCCTCGCTGCTCTCGAACCGAGCCATGCTGGAAGGGCTCGGCAACACCCTCATCGTCGCCGTCGCGACGACCGCCATCAGCACCCTCCTCGGCACGCTGCTCGCGGTCGGGATCCACCGCTTCACGCGCGGCGGACTGATCCGGGCCTACGCGATCGCTCCGGCGCTGCTGCCGGATCTGCTGCTCGGCATCGGCCTGCTGAGCCTCTTCTCGCTCGTGTCGTTCTCCCTCGGCCTGCACTCGGTCGTGATCGCGCACTCCGTCTTCGCCACGGCCTTCGTGACCGCGATCGTGCTCGCCCGCATGGCGAGCATCGACGGCAGCCTCGAGGAGGCCTCCCGCGACCTCGGCGCCTCGCCGCTGCGCACCTTCCTCCGCGTCACCCTGCCGCAGCTGATGCCCGGCATCGTCGCGGGAGCGATGCTCGCCTTCACGCTCTCCCTCGACGAGTTCGTGATCGCCTTCTTCACGGCCGCGCCCACGACCCCCACCCTGCCGATCGTCATCTACTCGACCGTGCGCTTCGGCGTGACGCCCGAGGTGAACGCGCTGGCCACGCTGCTGCTGCTGGTGAGCATCGTGACGATCCTGGCCGCCCAACGACTGACGCGAATCGGCTCACCGAAGGAGTCCGCATGAACCGCCCGCCCCAGCAGACCACCGCGGAGGCGCTGCTGCGCGTGGATCGCGTGACCGCCGCCTACGGCTCGGTCACCGCCGTCGACGACGTGAGCCTCGACATCGCGGAGGGGGAATTCTTCGCGCTGCTCGGGCCCTCCGGATGCGGGAAGACGACGCTGCTGCGCACGATCGCCGGGTTCGAATCGCCGGCGTCCGGAGACATCCGGCTCGACGGCGTCTCCCTGCTCGACACCCCCGCGCACCGGCGACCCGTGAACCTGATGTTCCAGTCGTACGCGCTGTTCGGCCACCTCAGCGTCGAGAAGAACATCGCCTACGGCCTCGAGGCCGAGCGGCTCCCCCGCGCGGCGATCTCCGAGCGGGTCTCCGAGATCATGGAGACGATCGGGCTGACGGAGTTCGCGAAGCGACGGCCGGCGCAGCTGTCCGGCGGCCAGCGGCAGCGCGTCGCGCTCGCCCGCGCACTGGTCAAGCGGCCGCGGCTCCTGCTGCTCGACGAGCCGCTCTCGGCGCTCGACCGGAAGGTGCGCGAGGAGATGCAGCTGGAGTTGAAGCGGTTGCAGCACGAGGCCGGCATGACCTTCGTCGTCGTCACCCACGACCAGGAGGAGGCGATGTCGATGGCCGACCGCATCGCGGTGCTCGATCGCGGACGGCTCGAGCAGCTCGACACGCCGCAGTCGCTCTACGAGCGCCCGAGTTCCCGCTTCGTCGCGGCGTTCATCGGCACCGCGAACCTGCTCGACGGGGAGGCGACCGAGCACGGGGTGGTGCTTCCGGGCCTCGGCGAGGTGCGCGCGGCGCACGCGCTGGCCGCGGGCGGCCGGGCGACGCTCGTGATCCGGCCCGAGGACGTCGCGGTCGCGCGCGTCCCCGAGCCTCAGGGCTCCTCGGACGGGGCGGGCGCGGAATTCGTCGGCACGGTCATCGACGCCACCTTCCTGGGCGGATCGTCGACCCTCTCGGTGGAACTCCCGGGCCTCGCGGCGCCGCTGCGCGCCACCGTGCACACGGCGACGTCGATCCGACGCGGCGACCGGGTCGCGCTCTCCTTCGACCCGGCGCGCGTGGTCGCGGTGCCCGACCCGCGAGGGCGTGCGACCGGGGAACCGGAGGCGCCTCAGTGAGCGCCCGCCCGCGACCCGGCGCGCGGCAGCGGATGCGCCGTCACCGTCCGCGCGTAGTCCAGTACCAGCTCCACCGCGGCCTCGCCGTCGATGGTGGGGTGCCCGGCCACGATACGATAGCCGTAGGCGTCCTCGAGCGCCACGATGTTCCGGGCCGCGACGAGCGGGGATCCGCTCCCGGAGAAGATCCCGCGCGCCCGCCCCTGCTCGATGACCACCTGGTAGAGCCCCACCTGGCGATCGAAGAGCGAGGTCAGCAGCGTGGCGGCCAGCGGATTCGAACCGGCGGCTCCTCCCATCTGGCAGAAGAGGCGCACCTCCACGTCGTCGCCGCTCACCGGGAGACCCGCCTCGACCATGCGCACGAGGCGCACCGCGGGATCGTCCTCGAGCCCTTCGAGCATGCGCGCGCGCTCCTCGTAGAAGCGCTCCATGCTGACCCGGATCGCGCTCAGCACGAGTTCGTCGACGTCGGGGTAGTAGTAGAGCACGGCGCCGGAGGTGAGCCCGGCCTCGCCGGCTATCCGGGAGAGCTTGGCGCCGTCGAGTCCGTGCCGCGCGATGACGCGCTGCGCCGCGAGCACGAGCTGGCTCCGGCGCGCACCCTGCCGCTTCGGTCTGGCCATGTTCCTCCACGCCCTCGGACGCACGGTCGGACCGACGGCGGTGATTCGCTGAATATCTGTTCACATCATACGGTTTTCTCCAATCCCGGCATACGAATTGTTCGAATTGATTCTCTGAAGACATCTACTGGAAATACGGACGAAAGGACCCATCCATGACCGAGTCGAGAACCTTCCTCTTCATGCCGGAGAGCGCATACGGCCCGACCAACAACTGCATCGGCATCGGCCATCGGCTGCTGGCGCGGGGGCACCGGGTGGTGTTCGCCGCCGAGGCGTCGTGGGCGGGCAAGCTCTCGGCGCTGGGCTTCGAGGAGGACCTCGTCGACCTCGCCCCGCCGCCGGAGGGCGACGAGGAGCAGGACGCCGGCCAGTTCTGGAAGGACTACATCCGCGAGATCTCGCCGGAGTTCCGCAAGTCGACCGCGGAGCAGCTCGGGACGGTGACCAAGCCCATCTGGGAGGCGCTCATCGACGGGGCGAAATACTGCGAACCCCAGTTGAAGCAGATCATCGAGCGCGTGCGCCCCGACGTCATCGTCGAGGACAACGTGCTCGCCTTCCCCGCGCTCACGACCGCGGGCGTGCCGTTCGTCCGCATCGTGTCCTGCAATCCCCTGGAGGTGCCGGGGCCGGGCATCGCCCCGGTCTTCTCCGGGCTCGGCGAGGACGAGGGCGGGGCCTGGCCCGCGTTCCGGGAGGAGTACCGCCGGACCCACGGCGAGCTGTGGCGGGAGTTCGACGCCTGGGTGCAGGAGCAGGGGGCGGAGCCGCTGCCCGATCTCGAGTTCATCCACAGCGGCGCGCTGAACCTCTACGTCTACCCGGAGGAGCTGGACTACGTCGATGCGCGGCCGCTCGACGACTCGTGGCACCGTCTCGACTCTTCGGTGCGCGAAACCGAGTCGGCGGCCGAGTTGCCGGAGGGCTTCGCCGGAGGCGACCGGCCGCTCGTCTACTTCTCGCTCGGCTCGCTCGGCAGCGCCGACGTGTCGCTGATGCGGCGGGTGATCGACGTGCTCGGCACCATGCCGATCGACGTGATCGTGTCGAAGGGGCCGCTGCACGAGGAGATCGCGCTCGCGGACAACATGTGGGGAGCGGAGTTCGTGCCCCAGACGACGCTGCTGCCGCTCGTGGACCTGGTGATCACCCACGGCGGCAACAACACCGTCACCGAGGCGATGCACTTCGGCAAGCCGATGGTGCTGCTGCCGCTGTTCTGGGATCAGTACGACAATGCGCAGCGCGTGCACGAGCGCGGTTTCGGGCGCCGGCTGTCGACCTACGGCTTCACACCGGCGGAGCTCGAGGAGACGATCGCCGGGCTGCTCGCCGACACCGGGCTGCGCGAGCGCCTGCAGGGGATCGGCGAGTCGATCCGCGCGAGGGGCGGCCTGCGACGCGCGGTCGATCTGCTGGAGGGCCTCGCGGCCTGAGCGACGCCGCGCGCGTGCGCCGCCGTGCCAGCTCGAGCCCGAGCGAGGCAGGGCGCGCGAACGGCATCGGCCGACAGACCGCTCACCCCTCCTCGGGAGCAGAGGCGCCCTCGACGGCGGGGAACATCTCCTCCAGGAGTTCGCCCTCGGCGCCGCCCACCTCGAGGGTCTCCACGTCCCGCAGTTTGCGCTCGACCGCGCGCGTGCGGCGGCCCGCCTCGGTGACGGTGTTCTGGGCGGTCTGCAGCTGCTTGCCCAGCTTCTCCCACACCGCGCCGTACTTCTGGAACTCCGTCTTCGCCGCGCTCAGCAGCTTCCACACCTCGCTGCTGCGCTGCTCGATCGCCAGGGTGCGGAACCCCATCTGCAGGCTGTTGAGCAGCGACATGAGCGTGGTGGGGCCGGCGATCATGATCCGGTGATCGTTCTGCAGACGGGTCGCGAAGCCCGGACGGCGCACCACCTCGGCGAACAGGCCCTCGGTCGGCAGGTACATGATGCCGAAGTCGGTGGTGTGCGGCGGCTCCACGTACTTGCTCGCGATCGCCTTCGCCTGGATCAGCACCGCGCGCTCGATCTCCCTCCCGGCCGCCTCGATCGCCGGGGCGTCGCCCGCCTCCTGAGCGGCGAGCAGCCGCTCGTAGTCCTCCTGCGGGAACTTGGAGTCGATCGGCAGCCACACCGGCTGATCGCCGTCGCCCGGGAGCTTCACCGCGAACTCGACCCGCTCGCCGGATCCCGGCAGGGTCGCGACGTTCTCGGCGTACTGCTCGGGCGTGAGCACGTCCTGGAGCTGGCGCGCCAGCTGCACCTCCCCCCAGCCGCCGCGGCTCTTGACGTTGGTCAGCACCCGCTTGAGCCCGCCCACGTCCGAGGCGAGCGTCTGCATCTCGCCCAGGCCCTTCTGCACCTGCTCCAGCTGCCCGCTGACGAGTTTGAACGACTCGCCGAGGCGCTTCTCCAGGGTGCCCTGCAGCTTCTCGTCCACGGTCTCCCGCATCTTCTCGAGCTTCGCCTCGTTGCCCTGGCGCAGCTTCTCCAGCTCCGCGGTCAGCGTCCGCTGCAGCTCGGCCTGACGGGTCGCATTGGTCTCGGTGAGCGCCTGGATGCGCTTGGCGTTCTCGTCCAGCGACGACTTCAGGGTGCCCTGCAGCTTCTCGTCGACCGCGACGCGCATCTGCTCGAGCTTGGCCTCGTTCTCGGAGCGCAGCACATCGAACCTCTGCTCCAGCGCCGCGCGCAGCTCGGTCTGCGACTTGGTCAGGGTCTCGTTGAGCGCACCGCTGGCGGCGGCCCTGGCCTCGCGCTCGCGCGCGAGCTCCGCCGCCTGCGATTCGCCGACCGCCCGCAGGCGCGCATCGGTCTGCTGCTGGGTCTCGAGCACGGTCTGCCTGAGCTCGCCGCGCTGCGCCTGGAGATCGCCGCGCACCCCGCCGAGCTGCTCCTGCAGTTCCCGCCTCACCGCGTCCCGCGCGCCGTCGCCGGCCCTGCCGCCCCGCAGCAGCACCACCGCGAGCAGCCCGACGACCAGCACCAGGTTCACGGCGACGAGCACCATCACGATGACATCCATGCGTTCCTCCGAACGGTCGAGTCTTCAACTGCAGACGAGACTAGTGCCGACCGCCGACACTCGAGGTGGTGCGATCCGATCGCCATCGCCGCCCTCACGATCCGCGCCTCGGCCGCGACCGGGTCGTCGCGGCGCACCGCAACGATCGCAGAGCCGGCTCGAGCTCGGCATGGGCGAAAACGTAACCGGCCTCCGCGAGCACGCCGGGAGCCACCCAGCGGCTCTTCAGGACGAGCTCCGGCTCGGTGCGCAGCGCCCACATGGCGGGTTCCAGCATCGCTCTCGTCGCGGGAAGGCCGACGGGCGCTCCGACGACGCGGCGCAGCGCGCGCATCAGCGAACGGTTGTCGACCGGCTTCGGCGCGACGAGGTTCACCGGTCCCCAGATGTCGTCGCGTTCGATCAGGAAGCGCACGGCGCCCACCACGTCGTCGACGTGGATCCAGCTGAACTTCTGACGGCCGCGCGTGCGGTGCTGCGGCGCGCGCCCGTCGCCGGTGGGCTGCGGGCCGATACCGCGGTAGCGGCGGTGCTGCGGGGCCCACCCGTCCAGCTGGGGGCCGCCGAGGCCGGCTCTCGCGAGTGCCAGCAGCATGCGCGTCGCGGGACCGTCGCCCAGGACGACCGCCATGCGCAGCGCCACCCTGCGGGTGCCGGGCAGCTCGTCCGCGAAGAACTCCCGCTCCCAGGCCCGCGCGACATCCACCGAGAACCCGGCGCCGAGCACGCCGGAGACCTCGGTGTTCGGCCGCAGCAGTTCGTGCCGGTAGATGGTGGCGGTCGAGGCGTTCAGCCACACCCGCGGTGGCCGCGGCGCCGCGGCCACCGCCTCGCGCAGAGCCCGGGTGGTGTCCACGCGGGAACGCAGGATCTCCTCGCGGTTGGCCTCGGTGTAGCGGCAGTTCACGCTCTTGCCCGAGAGGTTGATCAGCACCTCGGCGCCGTCGACCGCGCGAGCCACGGCCCCCGGATCGTCCCACGGGATCGGGCCGCGCCGGCCGATCGCACGCAGCTCGGCGCCGGCCGCGGCGAAGGACCGGACCAGCGCCGCCCCCACGAAGCCGCCGGCTCCGGCGATCACGACGCGGGACGGACGTGGCACGGCGACTCCTCACGCGGAGATCCCAGACCGGATGCGGAGTCCGCTCCTCGATCCTATCCCGGCCTTCGGGAGCCGGTTACAGTGGAGGCATGGCTCTCATCCTGCCCTTCGACGGCGTCACCCCCGAGATCGATCCCACGGCCTGGATCGCGCCGAACGCGACCGTCATCGGAAAGGTGCGGATCGGACCCGGTGCGAGCGTCTGGTTCGGAGCGGTGCTGCGCGGCGACATGGATCGCATCGAGCTCGGCGCCGGCAGCAATCTGCAGGACAACGTCGTGGTGCACACCGACGAGGGCGTGCCATCGATCATCGGGGACAACGTCGGAGTCGGGCACCTCGCACTGATCCACGGAGCCACGATCGGCGCCGGCAGCCTCATCGGGATGGGGGCGAAGCTGCTGAACGGCTCCCGCGTGGGCGAGGGCGCCTTCGTCGCAGCGGGAGCCCTGGTGCTCGAGGGCCAGGAGATCGAGGCCGGGCATCTCGCGGCGGGCCTCCCCGCGAAGGACCGCGGCCCCATGAACGACGCCATGGCCGAGCGGGTGAGGATCAACGCCTTCACGTACCAGGAGCTGGCCGCGCAGTACCGCTCAGGGGGGCTGGCCGGGGACTAGGGCGTGTCTCGCGAATCCTGCGTCTCCTGCGCGAGGGGCTCCGAGCGGGGCCTGCATCGGCTTCCGACCCCCGCTCGCGTCCTGTTGCGCAGTGGCGCACGCCGGGGCGCCGCGTTCAGCGCACCGCCGTGCGGCGCATCGAGAGCCAGGTCCCGGCGAGCGCCAGCGCAGCCACACCGATCGCCACGGCGGCGAGCACCGGCCGGGTGACCGCGGCGATGATCTCGGCGGCCTGCGGCACGAAGATCAGCAGCAGCACGACGAGCACGAGACCCAGCACGAGGGCGAGCGCGGTCGGTCCCCTCGAACCGTAGCGCACCCACACGGCGCCGAACACCCCGCCGATCGAGGTCGACACGAACACGCCGAGGAACACCGTCGCGAAGAGGATCCAGGGATCCCCGGCGCCGAGCGCGTAGTTGTCGAGCGCGTAGACGTCGAAGAACCAGTGGTCCGTGGCCAGTTCGAGCCCGAGCAGGATCAGCATGATCGCCGCCACATAGGCGGAGAGGATGAGGTTCGCGACCGCCGTGCCCAGCACGTAGGCGCGACGCGTGGTGCCGAGCGCGAGCGCGAACGGAAAGGTGGTGGCGACCGCTTGCACGCCGTAGTAGACGAGGAAGCCGGGGAGCGACCAGACCATGCCCTGGTTCATCCGGGCGCCGTCGACGTACTCGGGTGCGCTCGGGTCGAGACCGGCCCGCTGCAGGGCGAACGCGATGATCGCGGTGACGATCAGCACGAACACGACGATCTGCGCGGGCACTCCGAACATCGTCTGGGGCTTGTTCAGATGCAATCGGGTGATCTTCCAGGCGCGGTTCATGCGCGCGCTCCCTTCTCTGAGGCGCTTTCGGCGCCGTCGAATCCGTAGGCTGCGACCAGCTGCTGGAGCGAGACCGATCCGATCTCGAGGTCGGCGGCACGCGCTGCCGCGCGAACGTCTTCGGACGCCGGCCCCTCCATCACCGCCGTGGCGAGGCCGCCGACGCGATGCAGGCTGAGCAGGTCGGAGCCCTCGGCGAAGCGCTCGACCGCCTCCGTCCGCCCTGACACCTGGAACGCCGCCCCGCGCAGTTCGTCGACCTCGGCGTCGCGCACGACGCGGCCGCGGTCCAGGATCACGACCCGCTCCAGCAGACGATCCATTTCGTCGATCAGATGGGTCGACAGCAGGATGGTGCGCGGGTGCTCGGTGTAGTCGCGGAGCAGCGCATCGTAGAAATGCGAGCGCGCGGTCGCGTCGAGACCCAGGTAGGGCTCGTCGAAGAAGGTGATCGGCGCGCGCGAGGCGAGACCGAGGACGATCCCGAGCGCGGAGAACTGTCCGCGCGAGAACTTCTTGATCACCGTCTTCTCCGGGATGCGGAAGAGCGAGACCAGCTCGTCGGCGACCGCCTGATCCCAGTTCGGGTAGAAGACGCGCGCCGCGCGAAGCGCGTGACGCAGCTTGTAGTCGTCGGGGTAGCGCTGATTGTCGCGGATGAAGCAGAGGCGCTCGAGCACCTTCGCGCGCTCGAAGGGCGGCTCGCCCAGTACGCGCAACTCGCCCGAGGTGGGCCGGTCCTGCGCGGTGGCGAGCGACATGAACGTGGTCTTCCCCGCGCCGTTGCGCCCGAGCAGGCCCGTGATCGTGTTCTCGCGGATCTGGACGGTCACGTCGTCCAGCGCGCGGACCGGTCCGTGCAGGCGCGTCAGTCCGCGCGTGTCGATGGCGATGGTCATGGTGTTCCCGTTTCTTGTTCGATGAGGCGGATGACCTCGGCCGGGCTCAGCCCGAGCGCGGCGGCCTCCGCCAGGAGCGGGTGGATGAAGTCGTGAACGAGTCCCTGCCGCCGTTCGCCCGCGATGCGCTCCGGCGCACCCGCGGCCACGAACATGCCGATGCCGCGACGCTTGACGAGGATCCCGCGTTCCACGAGCAGGTTCAGCGCCTTGCCGGCCGTGGCGGGGTTGATGCGCAGGTGGGCCGCCAGCTCGTTGGTGGAGGGGACCTGCTCGCCCTCCGCGTAGCGGCCGCGCAGGATGTCGGCCGCGACGCGCTCCGCGAGCTGCAGGAAGATGGGCCTCGTATCGTCGAACACGTCGCCCTCCTTCTTCTCGCTCGTGCGAACTTCACTGGTTCATTACTTCACTAATGAACCTACGCACCTGCCGCGGCGCTGTCAAGCCCCGGCCTCTCTCGCTCTCCGCCCGTTCCTCGCGCTTTTCCGTCGCGAGAGGACGCGAAGCGCCCGTTTCTCCGGGCGGAAAGGGCGCTTCGGGTCCTCAGGGGAGCGGGACCGGCGAGGGAGGGAGGGCCTGGGGCCGGAGAAGAGACGAGGACGGACGAGAAGGGAATGCGAGGAAGGGAGCGGATGCGAGGAGAAAGGAGAGCAGAAGGCGCCGGAGCGGGGAGGAGGAGGGAGCGCGAGTGGGAGACGGACCGCAGGAGATCCGACGAGCGGGGAAGAGGGGCGCGCTCAGAGGAGGCCGCACTCCATGGCCCGGGTGACGGCGCGCGTGCGATCCCCCACCTCGAGCTTCTCGAAGACGTGGAGCAGATGCGTCTTCACCGTGGATTCGCCGATGAACAGCCGGGCCGCGATCTCGGGATTGCTGAGCCCCTGGGCGACCAGCCCGAGGATCTCGGTCTCCCTGGCGGTCAGTTGGGGGCTCCCGCCGCGCACCGGATCGGCCGGACGGCGAGCCGTCCGCTGCGCCCGAACCACCAGTTGCGCGGCGATGCTCGGGGCCAGCACCGTCTGCCCCGCCGCGACGGCCCGGATGCCCGCGATCAGCTCGGCCGCCGGCGCCGCCTTCAGGAGGTACCCGCCCGCCCCGGCCTCGATGGCCGCGAGGATCTGATCGTCCGCCTCGTAGGTGGTGAACACGAGCACGCGGACGGAGGGATCGTCCGCCACCACCCGCCGTGTCGCCTCCACTCCGCCGATGCCCGGCATTCGCAGATCCATCAGCACCACATCGGGCGAGTGCTCCGCCGCGAGCGCTGCAGCGGACTCTCCGCTCTCGGCCTCTCCGACGACCTCGAGACCGTCCTCGGTCTCGAGCAGGCCGACGATGCCCGCACGCACGACCGGGTGATCGTCCGCCACCAGGATCCGGATCACGACGACGCCCCCGCGCTCGCCTCGGTCGCGGACCCGCGCACGGCCTGGGGGTGCGAATCGGTTGCGGGGACGGGCGTCGCCGGGATCGCCGCTCCGTGGAGCGGCAGACGGACCTCGAGACGCGCGCCGCGCGCCGCGCCCGGGCCGAAGACGACCTCGCCCCCGACGAGCCGGACCCGGTCGGCGAGACCGCTGAGCCCGAACCCGCCCGCGCCGTCCCGCGGGGTCTGCGGGCCGATGCCGTCGTCCTCGACGCGGAGCAGCACCCCGCCGTCCGCCGCGCGGACCGTGACCGCGACGCTCGACGCTCGGGCGTGCCGGCGGGCGTTCGCGAGACCCTCCTGCGCCGCGCGGAGGAGCACCACCTCGAGTTCCCGATCCATCGGCGGGACCTCGAGAGCGCAGCTGACGCTGAGGCCGGTGTCGCGCTCGAGGCCGGCGACCACCCGCTCGACGGCCTGTGTGAGTCCCCCGTCGCCGAGCGGCTGCGTGGCGGCCACCAGGGCGCGCGCCTCGGTCATGGCCTCCCGCGATGCCTCGCTCACCCGGGACAGCCGCTCGCCGGCCCTCTCCGCGTCGCCCGCGGCGAGCGCCCGCTCCGCCTGCTCGCTGAGCATCACGAGGCCCGTGAGCGTCTGCGTGAGCGTATCGTGGAGCTCGCGGGAGAGCCGCTCGCGTTCGGCCGCGGCGCCGGCGCGCGCGCTGAGATCCGAGACCTCGTCCTGCGATCTGCGGAGCTGCTCGGCGAGTCTCCGCTGCTGCTCGCCCTGCTCGAAGATGCGCGTGATCCAGGTGCCCATCATGATCGAGAGCACCAGCGAGAGCAGCGCCGTGACCGCCGCGGTCCAGTAGGGCTGGTCGACGTCGAGGCGGACGTACGCGGCGGACGATCCGATCCCCACCGCGGCGGCCATCGCGACGCTCCACACGACCGAACGCGCGTAGGTGCCCGCGATGTTCCAGATCATCGGGTACCCGAGCACCTGCAGCGTCGCATAGCTGGGGCTCAGCGCCGTCGCCGCGGCGAGCAGCAGCACCGACCCCCCGAGGAACGCGAGCGCCCGGCCGTCCGGCTGCAGATCCCGCATGCCGCGCAGCAGCGCGGCGCGGCCGAGCAGCGCGTAGAGCAGGAGGAAGGCGCCGAACGGGGCCAGTGCGAGCGCGAGATCGCTCGGGTCCCCCGCCACCGCTCCGTCGCGGAAGAGCGCGCTCACGCCGCCCGGAAGGCACAGCAGGACCGCGACCACCGCGACGGCGAGATCCCACCATCGCAGCGGATGCCGCCAGAACCGTGTCCTCATGCTCCCATTCTCCCCCCTGCGGCGCGGGCGCGATCGCTCAGCCCGGGGCGATCGCGGCGACGAGCGCCCCGGTGAGCCCCGCGGCGACCACCAGGGTCACCCCGAACACCGAGCGGATGTCGAGCGCCCGCCCGCCCGCTCCCGGAGCGGAGGCCGGCTCTCCATCCGACTCTGCGCCCGGGTCGCCGGCCGCGGCCAGTCCCAGGCCGAGTCGCGAGGCAGACAGCCCCGTGGCGAACGAGGCGACGACGTTGTAGGCCGCCACGGAGAGCAGCGGATCATGAGCCGAGCCTCCGGCGGACGCCGCGACCGGGCCGGGGAACATCGCCGCGGCCCCGACATTCGAGCCGACCGACACTCCGGCGACCATGCCGATGCCGACGACGACGAACGGGAACGTCGCACCGGCTCCCTCGGCCAGGCCCAGGATCGAGGCGGCGAGCCCGCTCTCGGACATCGCCACGCCGATGAAGAGGAACAGCACGACCGCGAGGACCGCAGAGGCACTGGCCCGCAGCGCGCGTCCGGCCGCCCGCAGCACCGGACCGCCGGACGTCGCCGCGGCCGCGAACGCGACGGCCACGGAGGAGATGATCCAGAACTGCGGGCTCGCGAGGAAGGCCCAGGCCGGGGGGAGCGCTCCGGAGGCGCGGAGCGCTCCCGTGACGATCAGACCCGACATGAGCGTCAGAAAGGGGGCGAGCGCGCGGGCGAGGGGCCGATCGAGAGACGCCCGGCGGGCATTGCGTCTCCCGCGGACGAGCGCCACGGCGGCGACCGCGGCCACCGGAGCGATCGCTCCCGCGGCGCCGGGGCCGAGAAGGGTGTTGGCGAGCACGAGCGCCCCCCATTCGACCCCGACGAAAAGGGCGAGGGGGAGGGCCCGAGGCGGAGAGCCGGCGGATCTGCAGACCCAGGCCGCGACCGCGGTGCTGACGACCATGAGCGGCAGGCTCAACCAGGCCGACGCGGTCCCGAGCGCCGCGGCGGAAAGACCGGCGCGATCCGCGGCGATCAGCGTTCCGGCGCCGAGCGCGCCCCACGGGACCAACGCCATCGTCAGCAGCGAGACCAGCGTCGCCCGCGGCGGCGGAAGTCCCGCTCGCACGAGCAGCGGGATCGCCACGATCAGCCCGACGCCGAAACCGACTACGGACTCGATCCAGACCCCGAATCCCGAGGCGATCATCAGCAGGCGCGTGCCGGTGTCGGACGCGCTCTCCTCGAAGAGGCGGGCGATGCGGGCGAGTCCGCCCGACGCCGAGAGCATCCCGGTGAGCACGAAGCCCCCGCAGAGCACCACGACGACCCCGGCCGCCGTCGGCCCGGCGAGCAGGAGCGCACCGAGGATCGTCGAGGGCGGCGATCCCGAGCCGATGGCCGTGAGTACGACGGCCGCCGTCCCGGCGGCCGCGACCGGCAGCGACCGCGCGCCGACCGCGAACAGCGCCACGATGACGATGAGCGGGATGGAGGCGATCAGCGCGGCCATCATCCGCGGGGCTCGTCTCGAACCGCGTCGATCATCGCCCCGCGTCGGCGAGCTCGGGGAGCCCGTGGGCGCTGCGCCCCCCGATGACCGTTCCGAGCACGTCGATCCTCCCGATGCTCGCGGCGTCGACCTCGCGTGGATCTTCGGCGAGCACCACCAGGTCGGCGAGCTTCCCCCGGGAGAGGCTCCCCTTCGCGTGCGCCCAGCCGGTCGCTCGGGCAGACCCGAGGGTGTATGCGCGGATCGCCTCCTCCGCGCTGAGCCGTTCGCCCGGGCCATAGGGCGCTCCGGTCTCGGTGAGGCGCTCGACGAACGCCTGAACCACCCGCAACGGGGCTCCGGGGGCCACCGGGCGATCGGAGCTTCCCGGAACGATGCCACCGGCATCCAGAATCGTCTGCGCACGGTAGGACCACTCGGCGCGCCGGGGGCCGAGATTCGCAAGCATGCCGTCTCCGAACACGCCGATGAAATACGGTTGCGGCACCACCACGACGCCGAGCTCGACGATCCGGAGGATCTGGTCGGGCCGCACGACCCCGCCGTGCTCGATGCGGTGCGGAAGCACGGGCCGCCCGTGCCTCGCGAGAGCGGTGCCGATGATCTCCAGGGCGAGGTCGACGCCGGCGTCGCCGATGGCGTGCAGCGCGAGGGACCATCCACCGGCCGCCGCTTCGAGCAACTGCGTGCTCATCGCATCCGCGTCGCCGGCCAGGTAGCCCCGGCTTCCGGCGCAGTTATCGTATTCCTCGCTGAGCGCCGCGGTGGCCCCGAGGAGCGAGCCGTCGAGGAACGCCTTCGTGGGCCCGATCTGCAGCCACTCGTCGCCGAAGCCGCTTCGGATGCCCGCCCCGAACCCGCGCGCGGTCGGGTCCGAGGCGTGGCCCTCCAGCCGATGCAGCGCTTCGCTCGCCACCATGGCCTGCATGCGCACCCGAAGCGCGCCCCGCTCCCGCGCGCGCTGATAGGCGGCGAGTTCGCGCGGACTGTGGCCTATCCACCCGCCCGAGGTCCCGGCGTCCGTGACCGAGGTCAGTCCCTCGCGGACATACCGCGCCGTGGCCAGGTCGAGGGCCTGATCGATGTCTTCGAGGGAGTCCGGCAGGAGAGCCTCATGCACCAGGTGCATCGCGTTCTCCTCGAGCAGCCCCGTCGCCCGTCCCGAGGCGTCGACGACGATCACCCCGCCCGAGGGCTGGACCGACGGGTACTGGGGAACACCGATCTTCGCGAGCGCCGCGCCGTTCAGCGTGTAGGCGTGACTCGACGCGTGCTTGATCCAGAGCGGCCTGCCCGAGGACGCCCGGTCCAGCTCGTCGCGGGAGGGCAGTGGTCCGGACACTCCCAACGGATTGAGACCCGAGGCGATCAGCCATCCGGTTCCGGATCGGGCGTGCGCTCCGATGCGCTCGAGCAGTCGAGCGCCGTCGGTCACATCGGAGAGATCGATCTCTCGCAACGACTGGCCGTACTTCACGCTGTGCGCATGGACGTCGTTGAACCCCGGCAGCAGCACCGCTCCTCCGAGATCGACCACGCGATCGGCTCGGACCCCGTCGAGATCCTCGTCGAACCCGACGATGCGCGTCCCGTCGATTCCGATGCTCCGGGCCTCGGGCCGGACGTCGTCGACGGTGACGATCCGCGCGTTCCTGATGATCGTATCGATGCCCATGGCTGATGCCTCCCTCAAGTGGACCCGTCTGCTCCGACCATCTAAGCTGTGCAGCATCACAGATGACCATGGTGAAGAAGCACGACTTCGGTGCAGATCACTGAGCAGATGCACAGGGGAGGCGTCGGGGATGAATTCTGATACGGGAAGATTCGCCGACCGGCTCGACCACGCGCAGTTCGAAGCCGTCGTGGACGTGGCGGCGGCCGAGTTCCGCAGGCGCTTCCGAGAGAGCGGTCTGACGACCCGGTATCGAGAGCTCGTCAGCGCGGAGGAGATCATGGACACCTCCCACGACACCATGCACGACCTCATCGGCCTGATCGTCCGGGGCTCCGCGGAGTCCGGGGATCTGCCCGCGGCACGGGAGCTCGGGCGACGGCGGGCGCGTCAGGGGGTTCCGCTCGAGGTGCTCCTCGAGGCGATCCGGTTGAACTCGCGGGTGCTCTGGGGAAGGCTCATCGCGCTGGCGGCGCAGGAGCAGGCCGCCGAGCTCGTCAGCTACGTCGAGGACGTGCTCGTGCTCGTCGAGCGGTACGCGCTCGAGGTCCAACACTCGTATCTGCGCGAAGAGGCGCGCCTGCGGAAGGACTTCCGGCTGGTCAGCGAGAGACAGCTCTCCAGGCTCTTCACCGGAGACGGAGAACTCCACTCGGATGAGATCGCCGCCCGGCTCGGCGTCGATCCGGCCGCCCGGCTCGAAGTCGTCATCGCCCGAGGGACCGCAGCCGCCGCGATGCTGACGAGGCTCGACGCATCGCTGAGCAGCGGCGCCGCCTTCGGCTCCGAGATCGGCGGGACGAACTATGCCTTCCGACCCCACTCGCCTTCTGAGGATCCGTGGACCCGGAACTTCGCCGACCTCGAGTGCGTCGTGCTCGACGACCTCCCCGGCCTCAAGCACTTGCCGTCGACGATCACCCGCATCGTCGATCTGTTCGACCGAGGATCCCTGCCCGAGGGGCGGTGCCTGCGGTTTCAGGACATCTGGCCGACGATCGCCGCGCACGCGCTCCACGGCATCATGCCGGGTGCGCACCGTCGAGCGCTTGCAGCGATCCTGAGGATCCCGGAGCCCCAGCGCTCGGTGCTGCTCTCGACCGTACGGCTCTACCTGCGCAGCGGCTCCATCCGGGACACCGCCTCGGCGATGTTCTGCCACAGGAACACCGTGGTGAATCGACTCGGTTCCTTCAAGAAGACCACCGGGCTGGATCTGGGGATCCCCGCCGACGCGGCCCTCGCGCACTTCGTCCTGGCCGAGTCGCGACCGTGAGGGCTCCGCACCCGGAGACTGTGCGGGTGCACACACATTCGCCGAGTGCCGAGGGTCGATGGCTATCCCCTGCGGTTCGCAACCGTCCCTAGGATTTTCCTCACGCCCACGATCCGACCCGACGGACGGAACGGGCGGATCCCCATTGCGTCGAGGAGGACCAAGTGACCGAGACACCCAGACGACCCGAGACCGCCCGCGGTTCGGAGACGGATGCGCCCGTGGTGAACGCGCGGGAAGCCGGCCGCATCGCGCGCGCCGCCTTCGTCGGCACGGCCCTGGAGTGGTACGACTACTATCTGTTCGGAACCGCTGCAGCGATCGTGTTCAACCGCCTCTACTTCACGACCTTCGATCCGGTCGCGGCGACGCTCGCCTCGCTCGCCACATTCGGTGTCGGCTTCGTCGCTCGGCCCGTGGGCGCCTTCGTGTTCGGCATCATCGGAGATCGGGTGGGACGGCGCCCGGCACTGGTCGCCACCATCGTGCTGATCGGGTGCGCCACCGGCCTCGTCGGTCTCCTGCCCGCCTATGCGGACATCGGCGTCGTGGCCCCGGTCGCCCTCGCGGTACTGAGGATCCTGCAGGGCCTCGCCGTGGGCGGCGAGTGGGGCGGGGCGACGACGATCGCCGTCGAGCACGCGCCGGTGGAGCGCCGCGCCAGATACGCGGCGCTCGTCCAGATCGGATCGCCGGTAGGCACGCTCCTCGCCTCCGGAGCCTTCGCCGTCGTGCTCCTGCTGCCCAGCGACAGCTTCGATGCCTGGGGATGGCGCCTCCCGTTCCTCGCGGCGTTCCCGCTGCTCATCATCGCGCTGTGGATCCGCCTCAAGGTCGAGGAGTCGCCGATCTTCAAGAGCCTCGTCGAGCTCGACCGTCGCGCGAAGATCCCCGCACTCGACGTGTTCCGCAAGTCGCCGCGCAAGCTCGTGCTGGGGATCGCCACCTCGCTCATCGGCATCGGCGGCTTCTACGTCTTCAACACCTTCGCGATCAGCTACACCACCACGACCCTCGGTCTCGAACGGCAGCTCGTCGTGAACGCGACGCTCTTCGCGGCCGTGCTGCAACTCGCGGTCATTCCCCTCGCCGGCTTCGCCGCGGAGCGCCTCGGCGCCTGGCGGATCACGCTGTTCGGCTCGCTCATCGTGTTCGTCTCCGGCGTGCCGCTGTTCTGGATGATCGACACGAGCTCTCCCGTGCTCGTGACCGTCGCGATCATCGTCGGCATCAATGTGTGCGCGATCCCCTACGCGGTGAACGGCGCGCTCCTCGCCGAGTTGTTCTCACCCGAGCAGCGCTACAGCGGGATCTCGTTGAGCTACAACATCGCGGGCGCGCTCAGCGGCTTCCTCCCCTTCATCGCCACCGCGCTGATCGCCAACGCAGCCGTCCCGTCATCCTGGCCCGCGGTGGCGATCCTGCTCGCGCTCGCGGCGCTCACCGGCATCGGAGGGCTGCTCAGCAGGCGCCACCTCCACCCAGACCGGGTCGTCATCCAGGAGGCCTGAGCGCCGATCCAGCACCGCGGAACGGCGCTGCGGCCGGACCGGCGACACCTCGCTCGCGCCGCCACCCGCCCCACCCCGCGGCCGCGGGCCGCGATGCGCCGCAGCAGCGAACGCTGGACGCGTTCGCCCGACGTCACCACACGGCTCGCGCCGCCACCCGCCCCACCCCGCGGCCGTGGGCCGCGATGCGCCGCAGCAGCGAACGCTGGACGCGTTCGCCTCAGCTGCGGCGCACCCACCTGAAGGTGAGGAGGCTGGCGACGAGACCGACGACCAGCCAGATCCCCAGATTCAGCGCGACGAGACCGAGATCCCAGACCTCGCCCGATTCGAGCACGGCCAGGTGATCCGGCAGGAACACGCTGCGCATCCCCTGCGCGAGCCACTTGAGGGGGAACAGCGCGGCGATCGACTGCAGCCAGTCGGGCAGCATCGAGAACATCAGGTACACGCCGGAGATGAACTGCAGCAGCAGCACGATCGGCAGCACCACCGCGGTCGCGCTCCGCGACGAGCGGGGCAGCGCCGAGAGCGCGATCCCGAGCAGCGTCATGGTGACGATCCCGAGCAGCGCGATCCAGGCGAAGCGCAGCCAGAGCTCGGGTTCGCGCGGCAGCTCCACCCCGAACACGAGCACCGCGAAGGCGAAGAGCAGCACCAGCTGCGCCGCGGTGGTGACGAGGATCGCCCCCGCCTTGCCGAAGAAGTAGCTCACCGGAGAGAGGGGGGTGGAGCCGAGGCGTCGCAGCCAGCCCTCGCTCTTCTCGCGGGCGATGTCGATCGCCAGGTTCTGCAGACCGGAGAGGAGGATCGCCGAGGCGACCATGCCCGGGAGGTAGTAGGCGGCCATCGTGATGCCGCCGGTGCCGTCCGGGCGGACGCCCACCTCGTCCATCGAGGCGAACGCCGTGCCGAAGATGCCGAGCATCAGGACCGGGAAGAGGAAGGTGAAGAACACCGTGTCCGGGGTGCGGAAGTAGGCCATCAGCTCGAAGCGGATCGCCGAGACGGCCGCGGTGAGCACGCCGACCGGCGGGGCGCCGCGGTCCGTGCCGCGCCCGAGGGAGGAGTCGGGGCGGGTCGTTGCGCTCATGCGGCGGCCTCCGTCCGGTGGATGTCGTGCGACGGGCCGCTCGTCGCGGACTCGCCGATCAGTTCGAGGTAGATCTGCTCGAGCTCGGGGCGGCGGACCTCGAGATCCTCGGGCTCGCCTCCGTGCTCGTCGTACAGGCGGGAGACGAGCTCGGCCGGCCGCTCGCTGCGCTCTTCGCGGCGCGTCCCGGACCGGTCCCGCCAGCGGACCACCGGCACCCGCGCGGCCGCACCGCCGAGCTCGGCGGGCGGCGCCTCGGCCACGATCCTGCCGCCGGTGAGCACGCCGACGCGATCGGCGAGTCTGGCCGCCTCATCGAGGTAGTGGGTGGTGAGCAGGATCGCGGTGCCCTGTCCGGCGAGCCCCTCGAGCATCGACCAGAACTGCCGCCGCGCCTCCGGGTCGAAGCCGGTCGTGGGCTCGTCGAGGAACAGCAGCCGCGGTCGCCCGACGATCCCGAGCGCCACGTCGAGGCGGCGCTGCTGCCCGCCCGAGAGCTTGCCCGCGCGACGCCCGGCGTGCTCGGCCAGTCCCACCATCTCGAGCACCTCGTCGGCGCTTCGCGGATCGGGGTACAGCCCGCCGAAATGCTCGATCAGCTCGCGCGGCGAGTACGGGCCGAGATCGCCCGTCTGCTGCGCCACGATGCCGAGCTCGCTCCTCCAGGATCGCGATGCGCCGAGCGGTTCCTCGCCGAGCACCCGCACCTCGCCGCCGCCCGGACGCCGGAAGCCCTCGAGGATCTCGACCGCCGTGCTCTTGCCGGCGCCGTTCGGTCCGAGCAGGGCGTAGGTCTCCCCGGCCGCCACCGTGAGGTCGAAGCCGTCGAGGACGACCCGGTCGCCGTAGCGCTTGCTCAGCCCGCGCACCTCGACGGCGTTCTCTCCCCCGGCGGTGCCGCCCCTCGGGTGGGAGCCGGTCGGGCGAGGCGGTGTTCGCGAGGTCATGCCTCCATGCTGGTCGACGCGCGCGGCGGCCGGAAGCGGTCGACCGGAGGATCTTGCCTCCACCGACCGGTGGATGCGCCGCGACCGCGCCCGCCGAACGCCCAGCCCCGCTCAGACCTCGATGCCGCCGAACGCGAGGCGCGCCGCGATGACGACCATGATCGCGGCGACGCACCACTCGAGGATCTGCCAGGAGCGCGGTGTGGCGAAGAAGCGGGTGAGTCCCCGGGCGCCGTATCCGAGCAGCGCGAACCACCCCAGGCTCGCCAGCGCGCCGCCCAGCGCGAACCACCAGCGCCCGGGATCGCCCTGCGCGTTGCCGATCGACCCCATCAGCACCATCGTGTCGAGGTAGACGTGCGGGTTGAGATAGGTGAGCGCGAGGCACGCGAGGACGGTCCGCTTCAGCGACGCCTCGGAGCCCTGCGCGGCGGCCAGCGCCTCGGGCCGCATGGCGCGGCGCACCGCTCCCCAGGCGTACCAGAGCAGGAAGAGCACGCCGCCCCAGCGGATCGCCTCGATCAGGGTCGGTGCGCGCTCGACGACGAGGCCGATGCCCGCCACGCCCAGCACCTCGAGGAGCGCATCGGTGAGCCCGCAGATCAGCACCACGGGCAGCACGTGCTGACGGCGGATGCCCTGGCGCAGGACGAAGGCGTTCTGCGCGCCGATCGCCACGATGAGGGAGAGGCCGGTGCCGAGACCGAGGAGCGCGGGAAGGATCATGCTTCGACGCTAGGCCCGGCCGACGGGCTTGCGCTATTTCAGAGTGCCTAATTATCCTGATCCAACATAAGCTCTGCTTCAGAAGGGACGGGCCCGTGGATCTGCCGCTCGAGCATCTGAGCACGTTCGCCGCGATCGTCGACGAGGGGAGCTTCGAGGGCGCCGCACGGCGTCTGCACGTCACCCCTTCCGCCGTGAGCCAGCGGGTGAAGGCCCTGGAGCAGCGCATCGGATCGGTGCTCGTGCAGCGCACGCGGCCGATCCGGCTGACCCGGGCCGGCGAGACGGTCCTGCGGCTCTGCCTCCAGATCGAACGGTTGAGCGACGACGCCGTCCGCGAGCTCGGCGACGGCCCTGCCGGCGGCACCGTGGTGCCGATCGTGGTCAACGCCGACTCGCTCGCGACCTGGTTCGTGCCGGCACTCGCGCGGGCGGCGCGCGAGACCGGTGCGCGCTTCGAGGTGATCCGCTCCGACGAGACGCTGAGCACCGAGCGCCTGCGCCGGGGGGAGGCGATGGCGGCGCTCACCGCCACCGCCGACGCCGTTCCGGGCTGCACGAGCACGCGCATCGGGATCGACCGCTACCGCGCGGTGGCGGCGCCCGGGTTCGCCGCCGATCACTTCGCCGCCGGCCTGAACGCCGAGACGCTGCAGCGCGCTCCGATGATCGAGTTCGATCGGCACGACGCCTTCCAGCAGCGCTTCATCAGGCGCATCACCCGCGCGCGGGTCGACCCCCCGCGGCACTTCGTGCCCTCCTCGGCGGAGTTCGCGCTGGCGATCGAGCTCGGCATGGGCTGGGGCATGCTCCCCGAGCTGCAGTGCGGAGCAGCGCTGGAGCGGGGCGGCCTCATCGACCTCGGCGCCCTCCAGCACGGCGGATCCCGCGCCGTCTCCGCCATCGAGATGCCGCTCTACTGGCAGCGCTGGAACCTGCGGTCACCAGTGCTCGACGGTCTCTCGGAGATCATCGCCGAGGAGGCCGCGGCGGCGATTCCCCTGCGAACGACGACGATACACTCATAGGATTCGTCGGGTCGCCGGGTCTTCGAGGGGAGCGTGCAGATGCTGGGTGTGCTGCACGGCTTCGCCGTGATCCTCGGCATCATCGGCGCGGGATACCTGGCCGCCGTCGCGGGGGTCGTCAAGGGCGCGGAGCGACGGGTGCTCAACAACGTCGCGTTCTACGTCGCGCTGCCCGCGCTGCTCTTCAGCGTGCTCCAGTCGAGCGAGCCCGGAGTCCTCCTCTCCCCCGTGATCCTGCTGACCTCCGCCGCCGCGGTGACGGCGGCCGCGCTCTACACCGTCGCCTCCCGCCTCTGGTTCCGCGGAGATCTCTCGTCGACCGTGCTGGGCGCCACCAGCTCCGGCTACGTCAATTCGAACAACCTCGGCCTGCCCGTGGCGATCTACATCCTCGGCGACGCCGCCTATGTCGCGCCGCTGCTCCTGGTGCAGATCGTGATCTACGCGCCGGTCGTCCTCACCATCCTCGAGTCGACCCGCCGCCCCGGCCGGGCGTCCGGGCACGGTCCCTGGCGCGCCGCGCTGCGCTCGCTCGGACGGACGGCCAAGAATCCGGTGATCGTCGCCTCGGTGCTGGGATTCGGCTTCGCGATGCTCGACCTGGATGCTCCGGAGATCCTGCTGGGCCCGCTGGAGATGCTCGGCGCCGCGAGCGTGCCCATGGTGCTGCTGAGCTTCGGGATGTCGCTGCGCGGGCAGCGGGTGCTTCAGCCCGGCACCGAGCGCGCCCCGGTGCTCGTCGCGACGGCGATCAAGCTGCTGGTGATGCCCGCCCTGACCTGGGCGCTGTGCGTCGCGGTCGGTCTCGAGGCCCACGAGACGTTCGTCGCCACGACCATCGCGGCGCTGCCGACCGCGCAGAACGTGTACACCTACGCAGCCACCTACCGGCGCGCCGAGACGCAGGTGCGCGATACGGTCTTCGTCACCACCTTCGCCTCGCTGCCGGTGATCGCCGTCGTCGCCTGGCTGCTCGCGGCCTGACGGCCGATCCCCGGCTCAGCCCGCCATCGCGAACCCCGCGATGAGATAGGCGATGAGGCTCAGCACGGCCGCCGCTCCGGCGTAGGGCAGGATCGACGTCATGAGCGTGAGCGGCTTGACGCCCACCGACTTCGAGGCGAGGATGATCCCGTCGCCGTAGAGGCAGGTGGTCGATCCGAGCGCGGCGCCCGAGAACACCGCGGTGCCGGCGAGCACCGGATCCACGCCCATCGCGATCGCGAGCGGCAGCACGACCGGTGTGATGACCGCCGCGAGATCCCAGAACGCTCCGGTGGCGTAGGCGTAGACCCCGCACACCAGGAATACGACCGCAGGGAGCAGTGCACCGCTCATCACGGGTTCGGTCGCCCCGATCACCCATTCGGCGAGCTGGAGGTCGATGTTGATCTGCTGCACCATGAAGGCGAGGGCGAACAGCACGATGACGTACCCCATGCTGGTCACCCCCTCGAATGCCCCGTCGAAGAGCTGCTTGAGGCTCATCCGCCGCTGCGCCAGGTAGAGCACGATCGCCACGGCCACCGCCGCCGCCGAGCCCTTCACGATGTCGACCTCGGTGACGATCGTCACGACGACGAGCGTGACGATGGGGATGAGGAAGTTGAAGGGGAGCGGGCGCCTGCCGGTCTCCTCGTCCTCGGCGAGTTCGAAGGCGCGCTCCTCGTCGGAGAGACCCTCGGGCAGCGTGTCTCCCGTGCGGTCGGCCCGCTCCTGGGCTCGGCGCAGCGGCCCGACGAGCGGCAGCACGCCGAGCGCGAGCAGCAGGCCGATGGCGAGCGCGAACCACCCGAAGAACACGAACGGCAGGCCCTGCAGGTAGGCGCCGAACCCCGAGCCGTTCACGGTGACCCCGTCCTGCTCGAGCAGGGCGGAGAAGAAGACCGCCCAGGTCGAGAAGGGGATGATGACCGCGATCGGGGCGGAGGTCATCTTCACGACCGTTCCGAGCAGACTGCGCGGCACCCCGTAGCGGTCGGTCACCCGCTTCATGGAGGTGCCCACGGTGAGGGCGTTGAGATAGTCGTCGATGAACAGCGCGATCGTCAGCAGCCAGGTGAGCAGCAGCGATTTGCGCCGGGAGTCGACGAATCGCTCGGTCCAGCGCGCGAAATCGCCGACGGCTCCGGAGATGTTGAAGTAGGCGATGAGGATGCCGAAGAGCACCACGACGAGCACGAGCCAGTGCACGGTCTCGTTCGACAGCGCGGCGCCGAAGGTGCCGACGAGGGTGTCGAAGAATCCCCACCCGCCGACGAGGATCGCGCCGACCACGGTGCCCGAGAGGAGGCCGAGCAGGGCGCGTTTCGTGGAGACGGACACCACGAGCACGGTGAGGACCGGCAGCAGTGCCAGCCAGGTGTTCTGAGCCAAGGGATTACCTTTCTGAGGGTGTCGCTTCGGGATGATCCGGGTGGTCGAGTCGTTCGCCGTCGAGGTAGGTGGCGAGCACCGGCAGCTCGGCGAGATCGTCGCCGGTCACCCGGGTCGGGTCTTCGGCCCACACGGCCAGGTCTGCGCGAGCACCGGCGCGGATCACGCCGAGATCGTCGTCGCCCTGGGCGAGCGCGGCCGCGCGCGTGTAGCCGTGCAGCGCCTGAGCCGGCGTGAGCCGCTCCTCGGGTTCGAAGACGAAGCCGTCGCGCGCTCCGGGAGTGCGTCGCAGCACCGCCCAGGCGAGTCCCCCGCGGGCGTCGAGATCCGCGATCGGCCAGTCCGAGCCGAGCGCGAGCGGGGCTCCGGCGCGCAGCACGGACCCGGCGCTCCAGCCGCGCGCCGCGCGCTCCGGCCCCAGCCGCTCGGCCCAGGCGTCGCGTCCCTCGGGGTCGCGCCACTGCATGTGCTGCAGCTGCATCGAGGCCGTGACGCCGGTGCGCCCGAGCCTCGCGATGTCGCGCGGATCGAGGCACTCCAGGTGCTCGATGCGGTGCACGGGCCGCCCCTCCGCGCGGCATCCGACCGCCTCGTAGGCGGTGATCGTCTCGCCCACCGCCCGGTCTCCGATCGCGTGCGTGGCGATCTGGAAGCCCGCTGCGGTGAACTCGCGCACCGTCCGCGCGAAGGCCTCGCGGTCGGCCCAGAAGGGGTGCAGTCCGTCGCCGCGGGTATCGGCGGCGTAGAGCCAGGCGGTGCCCGTGTCGATCACTCCGTCCGCATAGAGCTTGATGGCTCCTCCGCGCCACCTGCGGCCGCCGCGATGCAGCTGCCGGATGATCGCCGCGCGCTCCTCTGCCCCCGCGGAGGGGCGCACGTCCAGCGCGCTCGCGATGCGCACGGGCAGTCCCGGCCCATCAGCCTCGAGCGACTCGAGCAGGTCGAGGGTCGTCGTGGAGCCGTCCATGATCGTGCCCCCGGTGAGACCGGAGCGGCGCATCCGTGAGAGGATCGCGTGCGCGGCGTCGAGGGTCTCCTCGCCGCTCGGCGCCGGGATGGCGCTGAGCACCGGCTCCCAGGCGCTCTCCTCGCGCAGTTCCCCGGTCGGCGCCCCGTCGGCGTCGACCACGATCTCCGAGGCGTCGTCGAAGTCCCGGGCACCGGTGATCCCGGCACGCCGCAGCGCCTCGCCGCTCGCGAGCGCCGTGTGCACATCGAAGAAGAGGAGCAGCGCCGGGAGCCCGCCGAGCGCCGCCTCGATGGTCGACGCGGCGATGGGGGCGCCCTCGAATGCGGCGTAGTCGATGTTCCAGGCGCGCACCCATCCGTCGCCGGCCTGCCGTCGCACGCGGCCGGCCTCGGCGCGGAGCCGGTCGATCAGGACGGACCGTTCGCCCACGCCGCCCAGATCGATTCCCCGCACGATGTCGATCCCCTGGATCGGATGGAGATGGGCGTCGATGAGGCCGGGCGTCACCGTGCTCCCCCGCGCGCGGTCGATGCGCGTCGCCGGGCCGGCGAAGGCCTCGGCGATCTCACCGTGCTCGCCGACCCCCAGGATCCTGCCGTCGGCGACGGCGATGGAGCGGGGCGTCTCCGGGTCGCCGCCGGGGAGCTGAGTGCGCACCGTCGCGCCCTCGATGATGATCTCCGCTCTCGTCATCGCGGCCCTTCCGTCGTCGTCCGTCGCGGTTGCGTCCGTCAACGGAGTAATTTACGTGCAGTAAATAAAATGCGCAAGTGCGGGACAGTAGCATGGACCGGAACCCGGGAGGAGTGGCGAATGGATGCAGCCGGACCCGGGCGCCGGCGCGCCGGGCGCCCCAGCCGCGCACTGCTCACGCGCGAGTCCATCCTCGACACCGCGTTCGCCCTCGCAGACGAGCGCGGCGGGGACTTCAGCGTCGCGGCCATCGCGCGCAGGCTGGGGGTGCAGCCGCCCGCGATCTACAACTACTTCTCGAACCGGGCCGACATCATCGCGGGCATGCGGGGAGCGCTCGGGCGTCGCATCGACTCGAGTCCGTTCGACCTCGCCCCCTGGCACGAGGCGGTGCTCCCGTGGGCCCGCGACTATCTCGACGCGCTCGGGCAGCATCCGGGCATCGTCGCCGCCCTCGCGACCCTGCCGATCGACAGCGAGCCCGAGTCCATCGACGAGTACGAGCGCATCGTCGCGGCGTTCCGACGCGACGGCTACCCGGAACGACGCATCGTGCCGGCGCTCGTCTCGATCGAGTCCTTCATCATCGGCTCGGCGCTCGACGCCATCGCTCCCGATGACAACATGAGCCCGAGCAAGGCTCCGGATCTGGCCCCGAAGCTGCTGCGGGCCGAGCGCCTGGCGCGCGAGTCGGCCGAGGAGTCCGGAGTGCCCATGGCCCGCGCCGTCTTCGAGTTCGGTCTCGCGGCGCTCGTCGACGGGCTGCGCTCGGCCGGCCAACGGGAGACGCGCCGGGCGGGCGGGCGGATCAGTCCACCGCGCTGAACACCGCAGCGCCGCCGGCTTCGGGCTCCTCGATGCGGAGTGCGGCGATGAGCTCGGCGGCGTGCCGTGTCGACACGATCACCCTGGCGAAAGCGTCGTACCCCCCGCGGTCAGCCGCCCCGTCCTCGGCGTCGCCGGCCTCCTGGAGGTCGATGACCACCGCCGGACGTCCGCTCCGGATCACGGCGAAATCGCGTCCGCCGAGGGCTCTCCAGGTGCCGATCGCGATGCGACCGGGTACGTGCGCGCCGGGCGACCGCACACCGCGCAGCCAGACCCACGGGTCGTCGGTGATCACGGCCGAAGAGATCATGTCGCGCTCGAGCACGACGTCCTTGCGGCGCATCGCGAGCGTCTTTTCGGCAGCGTTGAGGCGGATCACCACCCGCAGGGGATACACCTCGATTCTCGCCACACTTCAAGTGTGCCCCACCTGCGCCCCCGACACGGCATACGAACGACTCGAAACCGCGAATCGTTATGGTGCCGCAGTAAACCGCGGCCCGGCCGGCGCGGCATCCGCGCGAGGCGCCGCCCGGATCCTGCTCAGTCGAGCATGTCGCTCTGGTCGATCGCCGACTCGACGGTCTCGATGAGCGCGCGCTTCGCGGCGCTGTTCTGATGGGAGGGGCTGTGCCTGAGCCCCGCGGCGACCGCCTCCATGTGCGTGTGCGGCCCGACGCAGGCCACGATCGTCTCAGGGGGCAGCTTCGGGAACTGCGCCGCGACCTCGCGGCCGATGCGCGCGGAGGCGACGAGAAGCGCGTTGATCCGGCCCGATTCGACGTCTTCCCGGATATGGGCCGAGGCCGGTACGCCGATCGTGCGGAAGGCCACCACCTGCGTCACGTCGTGCCCGCGGTCGATGAGCCCGGAGGTGAGCACCGGCTTGGCCACGTCGCTGCGCAGGGTGAGGACCCGGAGCACCTCGCCCGTGTCGATCTCGGGCCACACCTCGAGCAGCCCGGCCGTCGTGTGGTTCTCGTCGCTCGGAGTCCGGCTCACCTGGTAGCCGGCGTCCGAGAACGCCTGGATCGTCGCCTCGCCGACGGCGGCGACCCTCGTGTTGGGATGGATCACCGCATTGTGGTGCGCGAGCACATCGACCACGGTGGCGCTCGTGGCGGTCATCCAGTCGTAGTGCCCGCTCTCGAGCAGCTTCAGCACCTCGATCAGCCGTTCCTCCTCGCTGGTCGGCGCGAAGTCGACCAGCGGCGCGATGACGGTGTGCGCGCCCTGCTCGCGCAGTGCGGTGGCCACGAGATTCCCCCAGGTCCCCCCACGAGGAACGAGGACCCGAAGTTCGCTGAGAGGCTTTGCTTCAGCCGTCATAGACTCCACTCACCCTGGTCGGCATGACGAAGGCGCGATCCTCGGCTCGCGTCATCCGTGGACTCGAGCCCGGCCTCCGAAGCGATCTGCTTCCACCAGCCCCTATTCTCGCCCCGCCGCCGCCGCAACGCAAAACCCGGGCGTTCGCAGCGCAGAACGCAATGAAAACGTGATGCGCGGGACGGTACCCGCACGCCCTCCGGAGAAGCGTCACGAGACTCAGCCGCGACGCATCACCGCACGCGCGATTCCCCAGACGGCGAGCCCGGTCGCAGCCGCCGCCGCGACGGACGCCGCGGCGAATCCGAGGGGGTTCCTGCGGCGCTCCTCGGCGATGCGGCGGCCCGTGCGCTCCAGCGCATCGTCGATGCGCTGCGCATAGTCCAGGCGATCCCTCAGCTTGCCGAGTGTGTCGTAGAGCTCGGCCCGGGCGCGTTCCGCCTCCCGCACCCCCGGATCGTTCGGCCGAGTGCTCATCGCCAGTTCCCCTTCCCATCGGCCTGCGGCATCCGCCGGCCTCCCTGCGCGTGCGCCGAAGCGTTGAACCGCACGTCGCCGAGAGCATCGAGATCGTCCTCGACGCGCTCGATCGTCTGCTCGGGGACCGGGATGCCGCGCTTGATCAGCGCCACGCCGGCCAGGATCGCCGCCGCGGCGAGCAGGATGAGGCCGATGCCCACGACGAGGGCCGAGAGCCACACCGGCCACACCACCGCGATCCCGGCGATCGCGGCCGCGACGAGCGATCCGATCGCGAAGAACAGGAAGAAGAGCGCCACGACGATCGAGAGAAGTCCGATCCCTCCCCGCTTGACCTTCGCGGTGATCTCGCGCTTCGCGTTCTCGAACTCGGCCTTCGCCAGCGCGACGAGTTGACCGGGCAGCTTCACCAGCAGTTCGAACGTGCCCGCCTGGTCGCCGCGCCGACTCATGATCCCGACTTCTTCCCGTTCTCGGCACGATCCTTCGCGCCTCGTCCCGGTGCGGCCTCGCCCTCTCCGCCGGAGCGGTTCTTCTTCGCGAGATCGCTGAACACGTCGCCGGCCACCCGTGAGGCGAACGCCTTCACGCCCTCGGCCCGCTCATCGACCGCCTCGCGCACGACGCCGACGCCGCGCTGGACGGTATCGCTCCGCCACACCTGCCGCGCGCCGCGCTTGATCTGCTCGTATCGCTCGCGGCCGGCTCGGCTGCCGAGCACATAGCCCACGGCCGCGCCGAGCACGAACGCCAGTTTGCCCTTCATCGTCCCTGCTCCTCCACACACGCAATGTCGGCGGTCACGGTCACGGGAACAAGCCTACCCTCGCAGGCTGGGAGAGATACATTCCGATCTCGAAATATACTCCCGATCCCGTCGCGGGCCATCGTCAGCCGCCCAGCCCGAGCAGCTCCCTGCGCAGGGCGACGGTGCGCTCGTGAGCCGAGGCGATCGCGGCCCCGAGATCGTCGCCGTGGAGCAGACGGCCGACCGGCAGGAGCTCGGGATCGTCGATCGACGCTCGAATCAGTCGGTCGGCGGCCGCGTCTCGTTCGCGGACCGTCGCGTACGGCGCCGCCCGGAATCCCTCCGATCGCCACTCGGCTCCCGCGACCGGCGCGATTCCCGACGCCTCGAGCGCCTTCGCGGCCACGGTCGGATCGATCCGCCGGCACTCCGAGCGCGGCGTCGCCGGCCCCGACAGCACGGCGCGCCCGGCGTCGAGGTCGATGCGCAGCGCGCACGCATCGACCACCCGGACCCCGACGGCCGCCGGCGGCAGGCCCCCCACACCGGCGGGCGACACGTCGATCTCGATCTCGGAGACCGCGCGGACGCGGTCCGGCAGCAGTTCCGCGGCCAGCCCGAACGCGGCCTCGACCTCGGGCTCACGCCCGAGGTCGAGCACGAGCGAGCGGGTTTCGAATCGTCGCCCGTCGCCCAGCTCGACCGCCCAGGCCGTGCCCGCGCGCGCGACCGACCGGGGCGGCTCGCCCAGGAAGTCGACTCCGTAGAGCTCGAGGCGCCTGCTCAGCGCCTCGGCGAGCCCGGCCCACCCCCCGGCAGGCTCGACCCGGGCTTCCCGGGCGGCGCTCCGCTCCGAATACGCCAGCGCGGCCGCGCTCAGCGATCCCGTGCGCGAGAGCGCCTCGTTGAGGCCCGGGGCGGCGATCGCCGCCTCGACCTCCTCCGCGGGGACGCCGTACCGCTCCCGGATCAGGGGCGCCACGGATCGTTCGACCACCGCGCGGCCGAGTCGCTTGCGCACCAGCTCGCCGAACGACGCGGTCTTGCCGATGGTGAGCAGCGGGGAGACCCGATCGAGATACGCTCGGAGGGCGCCGCCGGCGCCGAGCAGCCGCAGTGATTCAGCGGCGAGCGGCACCGCGGGCACGCCCAGCACGGCGGGGATGGGTTGGGGCGACCAGGATCCGCCCCGATCGACGAGGTGCGGCGGCGGAGGCGTCGTTCTTCTCGGGAGCAGCGCGGCATCGGGCCCCGACCCGGCGCCCTCGATCGGGGCGGCGATGCGCTCGAGCAGGAGCGCCGCGATCAGGCCCTCCGGATCGCGCTCCGGGCTCGCGAGCGTCTCGGACGCGCCACCCGACACCACCACGCGGAGCCCCACCTCCGCCAGGTCGAGCGCGGAGAGGAGCGCGGGCAGACCGCGTCCGGTGACCAGTGCGTCGATCCTGCCGGGTGCCGCCGTCATCGCACCTCGACCAGATCGGTGCGGGTGCGGCGCCCGTCGCGGCGCGTGAAATCGCGATTCACCCACCAGGAGTAGAGCACCAGACCGCTCGCCGTGCCGATCAGGGATCCGAGCCCGCCACTGCTCTCGGTCTGCGCGGTCTCGCCGCTGATGCCGCTCGCGAGATAGGCGAAGGCGACCAGATTGTTCATCACGTGCAGGGTGATGGCCGCCTCGAGCCCGCCGGTGCGCCAGGTCAGCCAGCCCATGGCCACCGCCATGGCGACGACGGCGAGCCAGCCCCAGATGTCGTAGATGTGGGAGAAGCCGAAGGCGACCGACGGGATCAGGATCGGCAGCCACGGTCCGCGCAGGAACACCGCGAACGCGGAGGATCCCCGCACAGCACCCAGCCAGCCGCCGATCGCCTGCATGAACGCTCCGCGGAAGACGACCTCCTCGCCCGTCGCCTGCAACGGAACCAGGAGCAGCACGATCAGCAGCGACCACAGCGCCGCCCGGGTGTCGATCTCGGGCGTGTCCCCGCTGATGGCCTCCGCCGTGTCGGAGCCGAACGCGAACTCCAAGGCGATGCCGACGGCGTTCATCACGATCAGCGTGACGATCGCGGGCAGCAGGGTGCGCCAGATCCAGCGCCAGCGGATCCGCAGGGCCACCGACCACACCCGCCCGGTCGGCCTCAGCCCGATGCTGAGCATCGCGAGGATCACCGACGGGATCATCAGCGCCACCGATCCGAGGCCCAGCAGGAGGAGGATCGGCTCCTGGGTGTCGATGATGGCGGAACTGTCGATGTCGGTCGACGTGAGGCTCACCGCACCCGAAGAGAAGAGGTAGGGCATGAACGGGATGGTGAATGCGAGGGACAGCGTGAAGTAGTAGACCACGCCGAGCACCAGCCCGAGCAGCGGCCTCCACCATCGGTAGCGGGCCACGCCTCGCAGCGCCTGGTGGAACTCGAGCGGCCCGGTCTCCTCCCACTGCGGCTGCGGCGCGGGAGCCGCCCAGGCCCACTGCGGCTGCGATGGGGCGGCGTACTGGGAGGCATCGACCGGCGGCGGGGCCTGCGGCTGCGGGGCCCGGGGCGACTGCTGAGGATCCTGGGGCGGCTCGAAGGTCATGACCCTATTGTTTCAAAGTTCTCCGCTGCGCCGCTGTGCGTTCCGACGCGCCGCTGCCGATGCCTCAGTCGCGTGGATGCGGAAACCGCGTCTTTTCAGAGATACGCGTTCGCGTCGACCGCTCTCACGACGAAACCAAGAAGTACCCCCGCTCCGCTTGGCATGCTTCTGGGATGTCGAATTCGTCGCTGGGGAGTGCAACCTCTCCACCCCCGAATCGAACCGGGGCGCCGATGGAGTAATTCTCTTCGCGCAACCTCCGCATCAAGACGAAGATCTCTTGCACGCTGAGCCGCATCCACCAGACGACCGTCCTCCTCCACGCGCCCTCTCCTCAGAGAAAGGTCGTTCCACCGTCCGAATGAGCTTCGCACATCAGACGGACCGTACTCATCGGATCCTCGCTGAACGGTTGCCGAAAGTCGATGCGTCGAGAATCCGTACCGGAAGAGATCACCTCCCCTAGGCGCCGCGGAGCCGTTCGAACAGGAAGGTGCGCAGCTCGGCGCGGGGCACCCGCTCCTGCTGCATCGAGTCGCGCTCGCGCACGGTCACCGCGTCGTCGTCGAGGGAGTCGAAGTCGACCGTCACGCAGAACGGCGTGCCGATCTCGTCCTGGCGGCGGTAGCGGCGGCCGATGGCGCCGGCGTCGTCGAAGTCGATGTTCCAGTCCTCGCGCAGATCCTGCGCGATCTCGCGCGCCAGCGGCGACAGCCGCTCGTTCCGGCTGAGCGGCAGCACCGCGGCCTTGATCGGCGCGAGGCGCGAGTCGAGCCCGAGCACCGTGCGGGTGTCGGTGCCGCCCTTGGCGTTCGGCACCTCCTCCTCGCGGTAGGCGTCGACCAGGAAGGCCATCAGCGAGCGGGTGAGACCCGCGGCGGGTTCGATCACGTAGGGGACGTAGCGCTCGTCCTTGGCCTGGTCGAAGAAGCTGAGATCCTTGCCGGAGTGCTTCGAGTGGGTCGAGAGATCGAAGTCGGTGCGGTTCGCGATGCCCTCCAGCTCGCCCCACTCGCCTCCGGTGAAGCCGAAGCGGTACTCGATGTCGGCGGTGCGCTTCGAGTAGTGCGAGAGCTTCTCCTGCGGGTGCTCGTAGAAGCGCAGGTTCTCGGGATCGATGCCGAGGCCGGTGTACCAGGCCATCCGCTCGTTCATCCAGTACTCCTGCCACTCCTCGTCCGTGCCGGGCTCGACGAAGAACTCCATCTCCATCTGCTCGAACTCGCGGGTGCGGAAGATGAAGTTGCCCGGAGTGATCTCGTTGCGGAAGCTCTTGCCGATCTGGGCGATGCCGAAAGGCGGCTTCGCGCGGGCCGACTGCAGCACGTTCGCGAAGTTCACGAAGATGCCCTGCGCGGTCTCGGGGCGCAGGTAGTGCAGTCCGGCCTCGTCGTCGACGGGGCCCAGGAAGGTCTTGAGCAGGCCGGAGAAGGCGCGCGGCTCGGTCCAGTTGCCGCGCTCGCCCGTCTCGGGATCCGGCACCTCGTCCCAGCTCTCCGGCTCGCGGCCGTGCTTCGCCTCGAAGCGCTCCCAGAGGTGATCCGCCCGGTAGCGCTTGTGGGTCTTCGTCGACTCGACCAGCGGATCGGTGAACACCTCGACGTGACCGGAGGCCTCCCAGACCTGCTTCGGCAGGATCACGCTCGAGTCGATGCCGACCACGTCGTCGCGGCGCTGCACCATCGCCTTCCACCACTGGCGCTTGATGTTCTCCTTGAGCGCGGTGCCGAGGGGACCGTAGTCCCAGGCGGAGCGCGATCCGCCGTAGATCTCACCGGCCTGGTACACGAAGCCGCGGTGGCGGGCGAGGGCGATGACCTTGTCGAGGCGGGACTGGGCAGCCATGTTCTGTTTCACTCCAAGGGGCAAGCGGGGATCTTGGCAGCGCCGTCGAAGACCGCGCGACTGCCCAGTCTAGTCGCCTTCCGGGGTCTCGTCCGCAGAGCCGACTCCGGCGATGCGGGCGGTGATCCCCTGGAGGATCAGGTCGAGCCCTCGCTCGAAGACCTGGCGATTGCGCTCCCGCCCGCGCGGATGGCGGGCGAGGAGGTCGACGAGTCCGCCGTCGACGGCGGAGGGGTCGAGGATCTCGTCCGGAGACAGCGCGTCGAGCGCCGCACCGAAGGCGAAGGCGTCGATGACCTCGATCGTGGTGAGGAGCTCGTCGTCCGGCAGCCCGGCCTCCGTGAGCGCGGCGGCGAGCACCGAGTAGAAGCGGAGCACGTCGGGCTCGTCGATCACGACCGTGATCATCAGCTGGAGCACCCGAGGGTGGTCGGCGTACATCCGCCAGGTGCGCTCGACCTCTCCGCGCACCCGCTCCCGCCAGGGGCTGGTCTCGGGCGCGGGGCGGACGTAGCGGTCCACCAGCACCCGGCGCATGGCGTGGACGATCCCGTCCCTGCCGTCGACATGGTGGTAGAGCGAGGACGCGCTCACGCCCAGGCGATCGGCGAGAGCCAGGATCTGCAGCTCGCCGCCGGACTCCACGAGGTCGATGGCCGCCTGTCCGATGATCTCGCGGCTGAGCCTGGTCGTTCGGGGCCTCGCCACTCCCGGCTCCTCTCGCTCGACGCCTGGCGGAACATCGCAGCCGCTTGACAGATCATCTCACACGTCGCACGATGTTCTCATAAACCGAAACTGTTTCGGTTTATGAGCACCGGCACCGCCGCCGGAGAGAAGGGCCCGCCGATGAGCACGCAGCAGCAGACGACCGAACCCAGAGCCCCGCTCGACCTCCGCAACGGCAGCGCGACCTTCCTCGTCGCCCTCGCCAGCCTGGCCCTCGCGAACCTCGCCCCCTTCGTCATGTCCGCCCTCGGCGGTCTGGGTTTCGACGTGGTCGCGAGCGGCAACATCCTCACCTGGGCGCTCCTCGCGTCCGCGATCGTCGGCCTCGGCACCTCGCGGCTCGCCTCGGGCCGCGCCCGCAGGCGGCTCGCCCTGATCGGCCTCGCCGTCGCGGTCCTCGCCTTCGGCACCGCGAGCCTCGTCTCGGCTCCCGCGCTGGTCGTCGCCGGTCTGATCGCCGGCGGAGCCGGGGTCGGCGCCGCGATCTCGACGTCGGGAGCCGCGATCGCCGCGCTCCGCGACCCCAACCGGGTGTCGGCGACCAGCGGCCTGGTCAACCGGGTGCTCGTGACGATCATCCTGGCGGTGATCCCGCTGGTCGGCATCGGGCAGGGCAGCGTCTTCGGCGCGCTCGCGCTCATCTCCCTCGTCGCGCTGGTGCTCGCGAACTGGCTGCCCGAGGCTCCCGAGCAGGCGGAGCCCGTCGCGGTGACCACGAGCCTGAGCATCGCCACCCCGCGCCGGATCACCGTCGCCGGCATCGCGCTGCTGGTCCTGTTCCCCATCTGGGGCACGAGCGAGGACGCCATCTGGACGATGGCGCCCGTGCTCGGCGAGGCGGTCGGCCTCGGGGAACGGGCCCTCGGCCTCTCGCTCAGCCTCGCGGCGGCCGGAGGCATCGCGGGCATGCTGCTTGTGATCCTGCTCGGCCACCGCATCGGACGGGCCGTGCCGCTGGCGATCGCTCTCGTGCTCGGCGGGCTGTTCAAGGCGTGGATCGGATTCGCGGAGGATCCCGTCCTGCTCGCCTCGCTCATCGTGGGCGTCAACACGGTCTACGCCTTCGCCTTCGCGCTGTTCCTCGCGACCGCCGCGGGACTCGACGCGCGGGGCCGCTGGTCGGGGCCGCTGGTCGGCGCCTACCTGGTAGGCTCCAGCTTCGCCCCCCTCCTCGGCGGCGTCTTCATCGAGTGGTTCGGCGTGCCGACGTTCGCTCTGCTCATGGGCGCGGTGAGCCTGCTCGCCATCGCGCCGACGATCGCGATCGCTCGCGTCTCCGTCGGAGCGGAACGGGCCCTCGTGCGGGCCGCGGAGGACACCCAGCCGACGGAACGGGAGACCCTGACATGACCACCCGCCTCTACCGCAACGCCGCCGTCTTCACGGGCGACGCCGAAGGCCCCGGCTGCGAGGCGTTCGCGGTGCGCGACGGCCGGATCCTCGCCGTCGGCGAACTCGACCCGGTCCGCTCCGCGGCCGGCCCCGAAGCCGAGGAGATCGACCTGGGCGGCGCTTTCGTCGCGCCCGGCATCATCGAGGGCCACGCCCATCTCGCCATGCTGGGCGAGGCGCTCGACAAGGTTCCGCTGCGCGACTGCACGACCGTCGCCGAGGTCCAGCAGCGCCTGGCGGAGGCGCGGCGCGCCGATCCCGAGGCCACCCGCCTGCTCGGCGTGAGCTGGCGCTTCGACATCTTCGCCGACGGCGAGCGGCCCACCGCGGCGCTGCTGGACGCCGCGGTGCCCGACGTCCCCGTCCTGCTGGACGCCAACGACCTGCACTCGGTCTGGGCGAACACGGCCGCGCTGCGCGCCATGGGCATCGACCGGGACACCCCCGACCCGGTGGGCGGGGAGATCGTCCGCGACGAGCACGGCGACGCGACCGGTTTCCTCCTCGAGACGGCGGCGATCGCCTACGCCTGGGGCTATCTCGCGCGAACGGCGAGCGACGAGGACCGGGATCGCTTCTTCGACAACGCCTTCCGCGCCTATCTCGCGACCGGCGTCACCGGCGCGACCGACATGTCGACGAACGATACCGACATCGCCGCCCTGCGGCGGCGGATCGACCGCGACGGCCGCCTGCCGTTCCCCGTCCGCGGCCACTGGCTGCTCACCGCCACGGGCGATCCCGAGGCCGACCTCGCCCAGATCGACCGCGTCGCGGCGCTGCGGGACGAGCTCGCCGGGCTGCCCGGCGCCGAGTGGCTCGGGATCGTCGGTGTCAAGTTCATCCTCGACGGCACCATCGACGCCTGCACCGCCGCGATGCGCGAGCCCTACGCCAATGGGGCGCTGCCCGATCCGATCTGGACGAGGGAGCGCGCGGTCCCCGTCGCGGTCGCAGCGGACGCGGCCGGTCTGCAGCTCGCGCTGCACGCCATCGGAGACGAGGCCAGCACGATCGCGCTCGACGCGGTCGAGGCCTGCCTGAGACGCAACGGCCCGCGCGCGAACCGCCGTCCACGCATCGAGCATCTCGAATACGTCGCGGACGACACGATCGCCCGCATGGCGGCGCTCGGAGTGACGGCGTCGATGCAGCCGGTGCACTGCGACCCGGCCGTGCTCGACAACTGGCAGGCGGTGCTCGGCGACGAACGCGCGCTCGGGGGCTTCCCGTGGCACGAGTTCCGGGCTCGCGGAGTCGCTCTCGCCCTCGGCACCGACGCCCCCACGGCCCCGCACGAGGCACCGCCCAACCTGTTCATCGCGATCACCGCCCGCTCCGCGCTCGACCGCGCGCGGGAGCCCTACCAGCCGCAGCGGGTCTTCACCCCCGCAGCCGCGCTCGCCGCGCTGACGGCGGGCACCGCCCGGGCCGCGGGCATGGAGGCGGAGTACGGGCGGATCGCGGCCGGGTACCGCGCCAACCTGTTCGCGCTCGACGCGAATCCGCTCTCCGACGACCCGGACCGGTTGTTGGAGGCCCGCGTGCTGCTGACCCTCGTGGACGGCGCGGAGGCCTACCGATACGCCCCGTGAGGGTGGGCGAGCCGACCACGCGCTCATGTGCCGGAGACACGGCGCTAGGCTGGATCGCGCACGATCGACGCCCGCCCCGACCCGATGCGAGCGCCGCCTCGGAGCCGGCACGGCCTCGCGAGCCTCGCCGTTTCGAGATCGGCGCCGCCGTCACAACCAGCACGAGGAGAGACCCCGTCATGACCGATCCGATCGACTCCGCGGTGATCGAGCAGCAGCTGCGGCACCGCTCGGTGCGCCGCTTCCTCGACGTCCCGGTCGGCGAGGCGCAGCTCGAACGGATCGTCGAGGCCGCGCAGCGAGCGTCCACCTCCTCGAACCTGCAGGCGTGGTCGGTCATCGCGATCCGCGACCCGGAGCGCAAGCGGCGCCTCTCGCAGGCGATCGGCGGGCGGGACTACGTCGAGCGGGCACCCGTCTTCCTGGTGTGGGTGGCTGATCTCGCGCGCAACGCCGAGCTTCTGCGCGCGCACGGCGCGGAGCCCGAGACGCTCGGGCTCATCGAGAACACCCTCCTCGGCGCGGTCGACGTCGGCATCGCGGCGCAGAACGCGCTGCTCGCGGCGGAGTCGCTCGGGCTCGGCGGCGTGTTCGTCGGCGGGATCCGGAACGCTCCGGAGGCCGTCAGCGCCGAGCTGCGGCTGCCACGGCACGCCTTCGCCATCGCGGGAATGGCTCTCGGGACGCCCGATCCCGAGGAGGGCACCGGGATCAAGCCGCGGCTGCCGCTCTCCGGCGTGCTGCACGCCGAGGTCTACGATCCGGAGCGCTGGCGCGAGGCGACCGGGCGCTACGAGCAGGACTACCGCGACTACTTCGAGACGCAGGGCGTGCCGGATCGGAGCTGGGCGCGCACCGTCGTGAGCCGACTCGGCTCGGCGGCAGGACTGCACGGGAGGCACGCCATGCGCGCCTCGCTGCGCGCCCAGGGCTTCGACTCGGAATAGGATGGCCCCTGCCGCTCCGCCCGCCCTCACGCGAGTCGGGGACGCGAATGCGGGTCGCCGCTTCCGGCAAACCGACCTCCACGTCCCCGAGTCGCGTCACCGTGGGCACGGGGCGGGGAAACGGGTCAGGGTTCGAGCAGCAGCTTGCCGGTGGTGCCGCGGCTCGCGAGCGCGCGATGCGCCTCGGCGGCCTCGGCGAGGGGGAACCGCGCGCCGATCCGGAGCTCCAGCGTGCCGTCGAGCACGGCGGCGAAGAGTTCGCGGTAGCGCCACGCCCGCTCCTCGACGGTCCGCATGAAGTCGCCGAGCGAGGGGCGGGTGACCGAGAGCGAGCCTCCGGCGTTGAGCCGCTGCAGGTCGAAGGGCGGCACCTGGCCGCTCGCCCCGCCGAACAGCACGAGCCCGCCGCGCACGCGCAGCGCACTCAGCGAGCCGTCGAAGGTGCTCTCGCCGACGCCGTCGTAGACGACTGCGACGCCCTCCCCGCCGGTCAGCTCGCGCGCGCGATCGGCGAAGCCCTCGTAGCCGATGGCGTGCTCCGCGCCCGCGGCGAGGCTGAGCTCGCGCTTCGCGTCGCTCGAGGCGGTGCTGATGACGCGCACGCCCCGGGCCGTCAGCAACTGGGTGAGCAGCAGCCCGACCCCGCCCGCTCCCGCGTGCACGAGCACCGTGTCGCCGGCCTCGGGTCGGGACGCGGAGGCGGCCAGATAGTGCGCGGTGGCCCCCTGCAGAGGCAGCGCCGCGGCGGTTCGGAGGTCGATGCCGTCCGGCACGAGCGCGGCCTGCTCGGCCGCGACCGCGAAGTGCTCGGCGTAGGTGCCGGTGCCCGCCGACGTCGCCACCCGGTCGCCCGCGGCGAAGCCCGCGACGCCGTCGCCCACGGCCACGACCGTTCCGGACGCCTCGCTCCCCGGGATGTCCGGGAAGTCGACGGGGTACACGCCGCTCCGGCGATAGATCTCGATGAAGTTCACCCCGGTCGCGGCCGTCTCGACCAGCAGCTCGCCGGGGCCGGGCCGCGGAGCCTCCGCCTCCCGCAGCTCGAGCACCTCGGGGCCGCCGGCCCGCTCCACAACGATCGCACGCATCTCGTCTCCATTCTCGGGTTGCACCGCACCACCATCCTCCCACCTCGCGACGGATGGGCGCGGATTCGATCCTGCGCACTGTACCGGCCCCAGGGGGTCGTGGGATGATGGGGCGTGCGCGTCCGCAGTGCGCTCCAGCTCGACGGATCGGGCGAGGGATCACGGATCGGCCGCCAGAGCCAAGGAACTCCCATGCCGTCGACCGAACCCCCCGCCGCACCCTCATCGCCGAGGCGGCCGTTCAAGCTGCGCGAGACGGTGCTGGAGCAGCTGCGCACCGCGATCGTCACCGGGGAGCTGTCCGAGGGAACGCTCGTCTCCGCGCCGGGCCTGGGTCGGGCGCTCGGCGTCTCGGCGACTCCCGTGCGCGAGGCGATGATGGACCTCGCCCGCGAGGGCCTCGTCGAGACGGTCAAGAACAAGGGATTCCGCGTCACCCGCAAGAGCGAGAAGGAGCTCGACGACCTGGCGCAGGTGCGCCTCCTGCTCGAACCCCCGGCGATGCGGCTGGCCGCGGGCAACATCGACGACGAGACGCACACCGAGCTGCTGCGACTCGCGGACGCCTGCCTCGGCGCAGCCGAGCGCGAGGATCTGGGCGACTACTCGCGCCATGACCGGGAGTTCCACGCGCTGGTCCTCGCCGGCACCGGCAACCCGCAGCTCGTGGAGCTGGCCACCTCTCTGCGCGTGCGCACCAGGCTCTACGGAATCGCTCTCCTGGCGCAGAGGGGACGGCTTGCGGCCTCGGCGCGGGAGCATCACGAACTGCTGGAGCTGCTGCGCGCCGGCGACGGCGACGGCGCCGAGCGCTTGCTCCGCACGCATATCGGCCATGCGAGGACAGCGCGGGGCAGGGCGACCGCGAACGAGGATCCTCCGGGCGATCCGGGCCCGGGCGCCGGGTGACGCGCTGAGTCCCGCACGCGGGTTCCCTCGCTCGATCGGAGGCGCGGGGGACCCGTGGCCTCGGCGCATGCTCCGCGCGGCCGCTCGGGCCGGACCGCACCCCGCCTGCCTCAGCCGAAGGCGAGCAGGGCCACCCCCCACAGCCCCAGAGCGGCGAGCACCAGGACCGCGCCGTAGGCGGTGAGCGTCACGACTCTCGAGCGACGGCCCCTCCTCCTGAGCGAGGGGAGATCCTCCCTCCCGTCGCCTACGGGCACCGGACGCGCGGCGGGCGGCGGGCCGAGCCTCGACATGATCTCGTCGACATCAGCGCGGAACGGCTGCTGCGCCTCGACGGCCCGGGGCGCGTAGGGGACCGGAAGCCCCGGCGTCACACCCGGCTCCGCGGCGATCACCTGCTCCCAGGGCTTCCTCTCGGGCACTGGGCCGATGCGACGCTCCGCATCGAGCGGCAGACCGACCGGTTCGCCCTGCACGCGCCCCGTGCCGCGCCCGAGGGGACCCGAGGAGCCCTCGGGCTCGGGCACGGGATCGCCGGGTCGCGGACCCGAGAAGACCGTTCGCTCCGACCGCCGCTGCACGACGCGCGCGGGGGCATCCGCACCCCCCGCGACGACGGTCTCGTCGCCGACGACGACCGTCTCGTCCCGCGGCGCCCGCAGCGTCTCCTCCCCGTCCGCCGCACGTGTCGCCTCCGGCCCTCCGGGAACCCCGACCGTGGCGTCGTCGGCCTTCCCCGACGATTCGAGTCCGCTCATCGCCGTCTCGGTCTCGTCTGCTCGATCGTCGTATCGGAGCCGTCGTCGACCGCTGAGGGGCCATCGCTCGACCCCGGTTCGACACCGCCGGACACCACATCGATCACGATCAGGGTGACGTTGTCCCGTCCGCCTGCGTCGAGCGCGCGACGCATCAGCTCGTCTGCGACCGCGTCGGTGCGGCCCCCGATGCTGAGCACCGCGCGCAACTGCCCGTCGTCCACCTCGGTGGTCAGACCGTCGGAGCAGAGCAGCAGCCGCGTGCCGGTCTCGATGGGGAGCAGCCACGCGTCGTGCCTGCTGTCGTCGCTGCCGAGCGCCCGCGTGATCACGTTCCGCGGCGTCGCGACCGCACCGCCCAGGCCCCCGTCCAGCCGCTCTTCTCGGAGGGAGTGGTCCTTCGTGAGCTGCACGAACTCACTGCCGCGGAGCAGGTAGACCCGGGAATCGCCGATGTTGACCACGTACCAGGCTGGAACGCCCTCGTGCTCGATCCGGATCACGCCGGTCAGCGTGCAGCCCGCCCCACGCTCGGTGCCCCTCGCGATCTCGGCAACACGCTGCCGCGCCTGTTCGAGCGCCGCGTCGATGCGCGCGAGCGTCGCCGTGGCCGGCGCGGTGAACTCCTCGCTGAAGGCCCCGGTCGCCGCCCGACTGGCGAGATCGCCGGCCTCGTAGCCCCCCACCCCGTCGGATACCAGGAAGCAGGGATCGGCGGCGAGCATCCAATCCTCGTTCCGCGACCGCCTGCGGCCGGGATCGGTCCGCACCGCGACCTCGAGAAGGGGCTGCGTCGGACGGAGACGCGTCACGCGACCCCGCTCTCGGGCAGGAGCCTGACCTCGAGAGTGCCGAACATCATGCGCTCCGTCGCGGGAACCGGCCGATGCGGCGCCAGCTCCTCCTGCCTCCCGTCGGAATGCAGGAGCGCGAGACCGTTGGTCGAACCGAGATCCTCGACCGTCCACCGCTCGCCGTCGAGTCTCAGGCGGGCATGAGACTTCGAGAGATTGCGCGCGGGATCCGGGATCTCGAGCGCCGCGCTCCCCTCCAACGGCGCCGGGCGCCTGCCGACGACGACGTCGCTGCCCGCGAGCGGGTGGGAGGAACCGTCGGGCAGCACCAGCGCCCAACGGGCGCGCCCCCGCCGCGGAGCGACGATCGTCCGGTCGAGGTCCTCGGGGTCATCGCTCTCCGCGCGGCCCGCGGCACCGGTGCGAGCCGGCCCCGGCGAGGCCCCGAACACCCCGGTGATGCCGGTCGATCGCCGATGGGCTCGCGCCGGGCTGGGCGGCGGAGTGCGCTCCTCCGGCGGCTCCGCATCGGCGGACGGCGGCGCCCACGGAGACGGACCCGTCGGCGCCTCCCGGGACGGCGGCGCCGACGTCGCGCCGGAGGCCGGCGGTGCCGGCACGGGCTCAGACGCCGCCTGAGCCGGGGGCAGTGGCTCGACGGGCAGAGTCGGCAGCGGTTCGTTGCGATCGTAGGAGGGGAAGCCCTCGTCCGATGCCCGCGGAGGCGACTGCCACTGCGGCTGCGGAGCGGGCGGCACCGGTGGCGCAGGAGGAAGCCGGGAGCCGGGATCCTGCGGCGCGGCCTGTGAGGGCGCGCCGAAGGGCACGGCCGAAGGATGGATCGGCGGAGCCGGGGGAGGCGGCACCTGCACCGGGGCCTCTTCGGCGGCGGCGCCGGCGGTCCAGGAGAACGGCTCCGCAGGAGCCCGATCGCCGAGCGGTGCCGCAGGGGGCGCGGTGAACGGCTCCGCCGCGAGGCGGGCGTACTCGGCATCGGTGCCGTGGCCGAACTGGCTCGGAGCGGGGTGCTGCGCAGGCGGCGCGAACCGCTGCTCGGGCGCCTGCGGGAACGGGGGCGCGGGGGGAGCCGTCGTGGCCACCCCCGGGCCGTAGCCGCCGGGCAGCGCGCCGCCCGGCCCCGGCCGTCCGAGGACGCGCCCGCCGATGCGATTCGCGAGCAGCGTCGCCCACAGGGGATAGAGGAACACCGCGAGCACGGTGAAGCCTCCGCCCACGCCCGCCTCGGCATTGATGCGGTGCACGGCGATGAACAGGAACACCGTGCTCGCCAGCGTGAGCGCACCCAGAACCAGGCCGATCAGGAGCTCGATCCCGAGTGCGCCGAGATTCACGGAATCGCCGCTCGTGGCGCGGAGCGCGGAAGACACGATCGCGAACAGGAACTGCGCGAAGAACGGCACCGCGATCCAGCCGGGGAATCCGCCCCGCTCGAGCACGCGCCAGTGGTTCCAGAACGGGATCCAGCCCTCCCCGGCACGCAGCCCGAGCCGCGGGAACAGTCGACCCAGCGCCCACAGCATCCAGATGACCAGGGCGAGCGCGAGGATCAGCGGAATGGCGGCCATAGCGATCAGCAGCCCGTAGTACATGCTCATTTCCTCCGTGCCCATATCTTCAAACATCTTCCATCCTCGCGTTCCCGGACGGCTGCTGTCCGCGCCCGCTCCCGTTCGGCGGCGCTGCCGCCGATTCTTCCGTACGGGGACGGTTCCGGCCAAGCGAAACACCGTAGGATCGCAGCGAGTAGGCGGCGCGCAGCCGTTCCCATCGAGTCGCCGCCGCGCGACGCTCCGCACGGTCGGCGTCCGCGGCCGCCCACAGCCACTCGGCGTCGGCGCCGCTCGCCCCGGCCGGCGAGAACACCGCGCGATCGACCTGCGCGGCCGACCAGCGAGCGGGTCTCGTGCCGAGCGCCTCCGCGACCCCGCCCCGCCCGACACCGTCCGGGATCCTCACCCCCGCGTCATCGGCCCGATCCACCATCTCCTGCCAGGCCCCGAGCGCTCGCAGCTCGGGATCGGGAGCCGTGCGGCGCCGTCGCTCCCTGCGGCGCTTCGCGAGCGGGAGGAACAGCAGCGGTGCGGCGATCAGCGCGGCGGCGGCCAGGGACAGGGCGACCGCCCGCAGCGTCGGCCACACCCAATCGGCTCCCCCGTCGTTCCGCGCCCGCTCGGCATCGTCGTCGCGCTCACCCGTGCCGACCGGGGGATCCACCTCGCGCGCATCGCGTTCCTCGGGAACCGAGCCGAACTCCGGAAGACGCGAACCCTCCTCGATCACCTGCGGGGGAGTCCGCGTCTGCGGAGAGACGTCGACCGGTCGCCAGGCTCCGTCGTCGTCGCGGACCTCGATCCAGGCGGCGAGATGCTCGCCCCGGCACTCCCCGTCGCAGGCGGGCACACCCGGCACGCCCTGCTCCTCGCCTCCGAGGCGCACGCCGAGCACCACGCGCGATTCGAAGCCGAGCGCCCGCGCGATCAATGCGGCCGCGACGGCGAACTGCTCGTCGTCGCCGATCCCCGCGACGAGCTGCGGCGGCTCTCCGTCCGCCCCGACCTTCCGCTCCTGATCGTTGAGCTCCTCGAAGAGCCGCTCGATACGCGCCAGGGAGTGCCCACCGGGGCTCTGCTTCACCGAGCTGATCCCGGCGCGCTCGGCCCACACCTCCGAGTCCCCGTCCTCGCCGAGCGTGTGACTGAGGTACCCGCGCACGCGCAGCCGCTCCACGAGCTCCGCGAGGCCGTCCCCGGTGGCCGGCTGATCCTGCGCCTCCAGCCACTCCTGCAGCTGGGGCATGGCCTCCAGGTCGAGGGCCGTCTCCCCGCTCTCGAGGGTTCCGGGCACCGCGCCGTCGGCCGCGGCGCTCATGACCGCGCGATAGCCGTCGCCCACCCGGAGCCCCGCGGTCCGCTCGCCTCCCGGCACCGCGATCGCCGCCGCCGTCGCCCGGTTGACGTAGAACGCGTCGGAGAGTTCGTCGCTCCGCGGTCCGGTGAAGCTCGGGGCGCCGCCGAGCGGAGCGCTCGGCACCCAGATCCCGGCGAATCCGGCGCCGATGTCGACCGTGACCTCCGTGGGGGACTCCACCGGTGCGCCGCTGGGGAAGCGCGCGAAACGGCCCGCCTCGTCGGCGCTCACATGGAAGTCGACGCCGTCGTAGGCGTCGAGCACGGCGATGCGCAGCCGCGGAGGAGTCGCGCCCTCGGCGTCCACGGTGAACAGGGGCACGTCGATCGCGTCGTCGCGCTTGAAGGCGCGATAGGACGCGAGCGGACTGGTCTGCTGCCGCACGATCAGTTCGGGATCGATCCGGTCACGCGGCACCTCTCGCGCCCCCTGGTCGAGTGCGGGGGCGAAGGCCAGCGCGCCGACGAGCGCCAGCACGAGCGTCGCGGCGCCGAGCACCGGCCGCACCACGCCGCGCCGGCGCCCGCCCGCCGTGTCCGTCCGGCCGAGACGGAGCGCCGCTCGCCTCTCCGCGCCCGCCGAATAGCCCACCCAGACCGCGCCCAGCAGCATCGCGCCGATCCAGAGACCGACCTCCCGCGGCGCGACGAGGGTGAGCGGGCCGAACGCCACCGGGGGGCTCACCGCGGACGCGCCGAAGAGCGTGCCGAACGCCACCGGCACCAGCATCGGCACCGCGGCGAACGGGGAGAACCGGCCCGACCGCAGAGCGATCCGCACCGCGAAGAACGCGCTCAGCAGGAACACGAGATAGGCCGGCACCATCATCGTCTGATAGGTGCCGACGGGGAGCGCGAGGGTGAGCAGCTGCTTCCAGCCGAGCACGACGGCTGCAGCGGCGTCGGGCACTCCCCGCAACGGCCCGAACGGCAGCGCGGAGAACGCGCCCGGCATCGCGACCGGCACCGCGGTCAGCACGAAGAGCGCGGCGATCCCCGCGATCCCGAGCGGGATCGGCCAGCCGCGCCGATCCGCGATCACGGCCGCGGATCCTCCGAGCAGCAGCGCCGCGATCGCCGGAACGAGCAGCCACCAGTCCCGGTAGATCGGCCACGCGGCGACCACTCCGAGGCCGAGCGCGACCGTCGCAGCCGAGCCGGCGGCGATCGCGCGCCCGATCACCGGATCCTCCTCGTCATCAGGCGCGGCAGATCCCCCAGCTCGCCGACCGTCGCGAGCGTCACCGGGCTCGTCCAGGCGATCCGCGGCTCCGCGAGCACCTCGCAGCGGATGCCGAGCACGTGCACGTCGGAGGGGAACGCGAGTGCCGCGCGGCGCAGGCGCACGGCTTCCGGAAGCGAGCCGGTGACGAGGGCGACGATCGAGAGCGCGCGCCCGGAATCCGCGAGATTGCGCGCGAGCGCATCGATCGGCAGTCCCTCCACGGCGGGATCGAGCTCCGCCCAGGCGTCGAGGAGTTCGTGCGGGCTCCGGGAGGGCAGCTCCTCGAGCCCGTCGATGCTCGGCCGCACCCGCCCCGGCGCCCACGCGGAGGCCACGAAGCGCTCCCGCCCCTCGCGCGCGGCCTGCACCGAGATCGAGGCGGCGACGCTGACCCCGAGCTCGAACTCCTCGTCGCTGCCGTATTCCTCCCGGCGCGCATCGAACAGCACCGCGACCCGCGCGGTCTGGGACTCCTCGAACTGCCGGACCATCAGCGAGCCCGTCTTCGCCGTCGACCTCCAGTGGATGTGGCGCACCGCATCGCCCGGGACGTAGTCGCGCACGGCGTGGAAGGAGAGATCCGAATCGGTGAGCCGCCTGCTGGACTGACCCTCGAGATCCCGCACCAGGCCCGCCGAGCCCGGCGGCAGCATCGCCGTGCGGGGGTGGACGTGGAGCAGATGACGATCCGGCCAGGTCAGATCCCGCCGCAGCAGCCCGAGCGGATCTCGACGGGCCACGGTCAGCGGACCGACCGCCACCACGCCCCGCTGCAGGGCGGGCACGCCGACGGCGAGCTCGACCGTCTGCCGGGGCCCCAGGAGCGGCACGGTCACCTCGCGAAGGGCGTCGCCGACGGGCAGCTCGGCCACGGACGGCAGTTGCGGACGGGCGGAGGTGTTCTCGACGATCACGCCGACCTCCACGTTTCCGCCGACCACCGCGTTCGCCCGGCTGAGCTCGAGTCCGGCGCGATAGCTGCGCGCGCCCGCGAGAAACGGGAGACCGAGGAGCAGCAGCAGCGCCCCCAGTACCGCGACGAACCAGCCCTCGATCCAGCCGGAGGCGATCCCGGCGGTCAGCCCCGCCAGCGCGACCGCGGCGACGAACCGGCCGAGCGGCGTGACCGCCTGCGTCGTCGCGCGCCGGGCCCGGCGGAGCCTGCGCAGCGTCCGTCGCCACCACCGGCGCAGGAGCTGACGGCCCCGCGCGAGCGCAGGCATCGCCCTGGTGGTTTCACGACCGGTGCGTCCGGTGCGCCCCGTCCGCGACGTGAACTCCGTGCGCGAGGTGCGGTCGGGCCGCGATCCGGTGCGCCACTGGGTGCGATCGCGCTTTCGCTGCGCGTTCACGCCGTGCCGTTCTCCTCGGGCTCGGGCACCTCGAGCAGGATCTGCGCGAGCACCTGCTCCGCGGTGACCCCGTCGAACTCCGCTTCCGGGTCGAGCACCAGCCGGTGCGCGAGCACCGCGGTGGCGAGCCCGCGGATGTCGTCGGGGACGACGTAGGCGCGCCCCTGGACGAGCGCCCAAGCGGCCGACATCCGCTGCAGCGCGAGTGCCCCCCGCACGCTCGCTCCGAGGCGCACCTCTCGAACCGCACGGGTGGCCTCGACCAGGCGGGTGATGTAGTCCGCGATGAGCGGGCTGACGAACACCTGAGCGGCGAACTCCTGCAACTGCAGCAGCGTCCCGGTGGTCAGCACCGGTCGCACCTCCGCCGTCGCGGACTGCCGCAGGATCCGCTGCATCGCGGCGCCGTCGGGGTAGCCGATGGAGGTCTTGATCATGAACCGGTCGAGCTGAGCCTCGGGCAGGCGGTAGGTGCCGGCCTGCTCGACCGGGTTCTGCGTCGCGATCACCAGGAACGGCGTGCCGACCGGGTGGCTCTTCCCGTCCACCGTGACCTGCCGCTCCTCCATCACCTCGAGCAGCGCGGACTGCGTCTTCGGGCTGGCGCGGTTGATCTCGTCCGCCAGCACGACGTTCGCGAAGACGGGTCCCGCGTGGAACTCGAAGACGCCCTGCCGCTGATCGTAGACCGTCACGCCGGTCACGTCGCCCGGGAGCAGGTCGGGAGTGAACTGGATGCGCGACGAGACGCCCTGCATCACCTGCGCGAGGGTGCGTGCGAGCGCGGTCTTGCCCGTGCCGGGCACGTCTTCGAGCAGCACATGGCCCGCAGCGATCTGCGTGGCGAGCACGACTTCGATCACGCGCCGTTTGCCGTGGATCACCTGCTCCATGGCGTCTGCGGTGGTGCGGATCGATGCTCCCGCCCAATTCGCGCGCTCCTCTGAGAGCGGTCCCGCCTGCGCGGAGTGCTGCTGGGTCGTCATGTGGGGTTGCTTTCTGTCTCGGGCTGCGGAGCGGTCGGAGGCGCGTGGGTCGTGCCGCGCTACTCGCCGCCGTCCGGGTCGTCGGGGTCGGGATCCGGATCGGGCGGGTCGCACGGAGCCACCGGCGCGGTCAAGGCGTTGAGGCCGGCGAAGGCCCCGGTCCACGACACGGTGAGGGCGGTGCCGTCGTAGCTCGGGTTCGCCGCGCCACGCGCCGCGGAAGACACCAGCGCCCTGAGGTCCGCCGCGGTCGAATCCGTTGCGAGGCAGTCCGGGAGCTCGACCTCGACGACGGTCGGCGCATTCCCGCTGAGCGAGAGCGGGTCCGAGCAGTTCTCTCCCGCGCACTGGCGCACGCTCGCCGTCGTCGCCCGACCCGGGTCGAGGTCTCCGAAGTCGTCCCGAGCGCCGCCGTTCACCGTATAGCGGAGATCGTGGTCGGCCGTCACCTCGGGAGCGCTCTCCAGCCCGTAGACGGCCAGGTCGGAGGTGACGCTCGGATTCACGGCGATCGTCCAGTTCGTCGCCACCGGGGTGGCGGGCTTGCCCCCGACGAGGTAGTCCCTGACCGTTCTGGAATCGACGCCGCCCCACTGATTCTCGACGCACACGGTGACGGTCACCCGGCGATGCGCAGTCGCACGGATCGTGAAGGCGTCGCTGCTCTGGCTCGGGGTGCAGCTCTCCCCGAGCGCCGCGCCGTAGCGCATTCCGCCCGCGCCGTTCGCATCCGCGTCGACCGTGACGGCGATGTCGCGCGATCCGCGATCCGAGCTCAACCAGGGGTCCCGGATCGTGGCCCGACCGCTGACGTCGACCGAGCCCTCGACCGCGCTGCCGCTGCTTCCCCCTCGCCCCTTCGGCGGTGCGAACCTGCTGACGGGGACGATCCGATACCCGACGGCGCCGACCGCCAGATCGGAGATCCGCTGGCTCCCCCTCGTGCCGGCGATCGTCGCGGTCTTCCCCGCCGCCTCGATCTCGTAGCGCTCGACGGTGCTGTCGCTTCCCGAGACGGAGAACTGCAGCGTGCCGCTGGAGGCCGACTCGGCCGACTCCTGCTTCACCGTCACCTCTCCCGCGCTCAGGCCGGGCGCCGCATAGGCCCAGGCCTCGGCGGAATTCGCGCTCGGATCCGAATCGCCCACCGCGTTCGTGGCGACCGCGGTGAAGGCATGGGCCTCCCCCGCCGTCAGCCCCGAGACCTCGCAACGGTACACGCTGCCGCTGGCGCTGCAGCCGCCGGCTTCGCGACCGTCTCGCAGCACGGTGACGCCGGAGACCTTCGGATGGGCGCCCGACGCCTGCCCGAGCGTCACGTCGAGCGTCACCGAGTCCTCGTCGTAGCCGCTCAGCACGATGCTCTGCGGCGCCCGGGGCACGCCGCGCGCGTCGAACTCGATCTTGCCGGTCCCCGTGCGCTTCTGCGCGTCCTGCACGGTGAAGCTCGCGGTGCAGGTGCCGCCCGGTCCCCGCTGATCCGCCCACGTCACCTCGAGCGTGTCGCCGGCCGCTCCCAGGGTCCCGAAGCGACAGCCTCCGCCGTCGACCGAGACGACCTCCAGCCCGCCCCCCGATCTGCCGGCGAAGGGATCGTGCTCGCCGGGGATTCCCACGAGCGGCGCCGAGCACGCGGAGCCGACATCGCACTTGAGCGACACGGTGCCGCCCCGCGGCGTGTCCCTCGGGGCCTCGCCGACGCGCAGGGTCAGCGTGGCGGTGCTGCTGCCCGCGCCCCCGACGGCAACGGGAAGCGCCGCCTGCGTTCCGGGAGTCGCGCCGGCGGGAACCGTCACCGACACCCGGGTGCCGCTGCCCGTCACCTCGAAGATCGAGCCGCCGTCGACCGGCTGCCACCTCAGGCGGCTCGGATCGCCCTCGCGTCCCCCCTGCCATTCGACCATGTCGCTCAGGTCGACGGTCTGAGTCGCGCCTGGAGCGATCGTGCGGGTGAGGGGGTTCAGCCGCACCTGCGGCGAATCGGGCACGATCTCCACGGGGATCGGCAGCGCGGTGAAGACCGTCTGCTCGGCGAGCTTCACGCGAACGGTGCACGTGTCCTGCCACGGCTGGCTCCGACCCGCCGTGTAGCGGATTGCGGCGGTGCCGGTCTTCACGCAGCTCGCCTGCCCGCGCTGCACCGCGTAGGCCCCGTCCGCGAGCTCGATGCGGTCCCCCGGACCGAGGTCGAGCATCTTCGCGACATCGCTCTCGACCTCCTCGCCCTCGTCGACCTCGAGCGGGGGCGCGCTCGGCTGGAGGGTGAGGCGCAGTTCGTCGAGCGGGGGCACGATCACGAAGCCGTAGGTCTCGACCGTCTCTCCGCTCGCATCGGGTCCGGCGAGCTTGAAGGGCACCAGGTCCCCCTCGGCGGCGTACTGTCCCGAGATCCTCGCGCCGCTCGCCCGGTAGCGCTGCGCGGCGTCGCCGTGGAGCGAGAGCCTCAGCCCGGCCACGTCACCCGCCGACCACTGCACGCGACCGGTGACGACGTCGACGCCGCCCTGCTGGAGCTCGGATCGATCCCGCACCGACAGCACCGTGTCCTGCACCATCGGGGCCTGCCTGGCCGGCCGCTCGCTGACCTCGACCACGATCAGTCCATCGGCCGTGCTCTTGGTCCTGTCCGACCGCACCGTGTAGCGGTAGGTCGCGGCGCCGTTCCCGCCTCCGCCGCGCACCCCGACGATGCCCTGATCCTTCCGGCTCAGATCGATTCTTCCCGCGAGCTCGCGGTACTCGGGGGAGCCCTCGCCGCCCGGGACGTAGGGCACGACCTCGACGATCTCGAGCGCGCCTCCCGACGGATCGAGGTCGTTGTCGAGCGGGCGCACGGGCACCTGGTCCGCGCCTCCCTTCAGCAGCCGGGCGTAGTCGCTGTAGACCACCGGAGCGCCGCCCGCGGGATCGGGGTCGGTCACGATGATCCGGAGGCGGCCTCGGCCCTCCCCTCCGAAGCCGTCGCGAACCGTGTAGTGGGTGAACACCGTGCCCGGACCCGAGTTCGACGGGGCGGAGACCTGCACGGAGCCGGTGCGGGGCAGGATCGACGTCACCGGCGCAGGTTCCCCCGAGGCCTTCGCCTCGACCGCTTCGACATCGACCAGCCGCACCCGATCGCCGTCGGGATCGACTCGGGAGAGGGGCACCTGCACGGACATCTGCTCCCCCGGCGCCACCCGGACGGTCAGACCCGGCGGCCGGGGATCGCGATTCGAGCCGCTGGGGATCACCGTGACGCTGATCCGGCCGGTGTCGACCTCCTCCGGCGTCGAGGCGCCGTAGGCGGAATAGCTGAGCGTGTAGTCGCCGGGCTCCGTCGGCGCGAGGTAGCGCACCTGCGCGCCCGACGCGAAGACGAGTTCGTCCTCCGCGCCGGAGCCGGTGACGTCCGGGGCGAGCACGAGCCGCTCGCCCGCGGGCGCCACATCGTTCTCGAGCACCGGGATGTCGACCACCTGGCCGGCGCGCACCCTCGCCGTATCGGGAACCGCGATGGCGCCCGAAGCGACGTCGGGGACCTGGAACACCGTGATGCGCCCCGTGGTGCTCTCGTCGCCCTCGGAGACGACCAGGTCCACCGCTCCGACCTTGCCCGGCCGCCCGTCCGCGGTGATCCCGGAAAGACGGATCCGGGCGTGCTCGATCACATCCGCGCGGAGCTCCCCGTCGCTCACCATCGCCGAGGCCACCACGAGCGAACGATCGCCCGCGCCGGGAATGGCGTCGAGCACCTCGATGGTGGTGTCGCCGAGCGGTCTGACGAAGGCCCTCAGCGGAGGCAGCGCGAGCCGTTCGCCGTCTTCCGTCGCGGTCACGCGGATCCGGCCCCTGATCTCCGCTTCGGTCTCGGCGTCCCGCACCGTCACGGTGATGGCGGACACGCCCGGCCGCGCGGCGGTCAGTCTCAGTGTCCCGGAGCTCTGGTTGGCGTCTACCTCGGCGGTTCCCGCCTCGACCTCCGCACCGACCAGCACGAATGCGCCCGAGCCTCCGGTCGCTCTCGTCAGCGGTTTCAGCACCGTCGGTTCGGCCGTCGTCACCGTCGCCGCGAGAGGAGCGAACTCGGCCTGCGCGCCGGAGCGCACGCGCACGCGCAGCGTCTTCTCCGTCGACTCGCCCCGCGCGTCGGCCACCGTGACGGCGACCGCGATATCCTCGTCACTCGCGTTCTGGTCGGCGTGCCGGATCGCGAGCCGACCATCCGCGGAGACGGTCACCCGAGCGGCGGCGTCCTCGTTCTCGATGACGGCGCCCGCGAGCATCATCGGATCCCCCTCGGGGTCCACCCAGCCCTCGAGCGCAGGAAGCACCAGCGTGCCGCCGGGTTCGAGCTCGGGCGACGGCCACTCGAGCCGGCAGTTCTCCACCGCGATGTCGCACCACTGCGGGGCCGTGCTGATCCGCTCCGGCTTCACCGTCAACGCGACCGTCGCCGGTGTCGACTCCTCGTCTCCGTCCGTGATCCGGTAGCGGAGACTCGTGCTGCCCGAGGCTGCGGGATCCGGCTGCAGCATGAGTCCCTGCCCGTCGGGCAGCACCTCGACCGTGCCGAAGTCCTCGGGGAGTCCCTCGACGCTCTCGGGAACGATGGTGAGGACGTCGTCCCGGTTCGGGTCGTGGTCGTTCAGCAGCACGGGGAGCAGGGTGGGCTCGCCGGCCCGGACGCCGAAGGCGTCGTCCTCCGCGACCGGCGGCTCCTGATCCTTGACCTCCCGCTCCTCGGTGTCCTGGGAGGTGGTGTCGTCCTCGTCCATCGCCCACTGGCTGAGGGGGATGGGCTTCCCGTCCGGCAGCCGCCACAGCAGGCCGGTGATCTCCTCGGCCAGCAGAGCGGCGCCCCCGCTCGCTCGGATCACCGGGGAGAGCTCCTCGGAGCGCTTCGCCGCGGCCTCGCGTTCGGCCTCCCCGAGCTCGAGCGGAATCGTCTCGCCCGTCGAGGAGCGCCAGAGCGCGCCGTCGTCGGCGCCGATCCAGGCCGCCAGCATCTCGCCGCCGAACGCTCGGGGCTGCGCCGGGGCGCCGCTCGCTTCGGCCTCCCGCGTCGCCTCGTCTCCGATCGCCCACAGTCCGCCGCCGTCCGCGATCAGCACACGCTCACCGCGCTCGACGCTGGACGCCTGCAGTCTGGCGTCGCCCGCCAGCTGCACGGTCGTCGCCTCGTCGCGCCCCTCCCGCCACAGTCTGCCTCCGGCCGCGTCGAGCAGCGCCCACTCTCCTCCGACGATGCTGAGCTGCGGCTCCTCGACGCCGGCGAGCAGTTCGGGCTGCGGCAACTCGACCGGGCCGCCCCGGAACTCCCCGGCCTCGCTGTCGTACCAGCGGATCGCGGCCTCTTCCTCCGAGAACAGCGCGACGAGTCCGGTGGAGTCGATCGCGACCGCATCCGCCCGGTACTCCGGAGCCTCCTCCGACTGCCCGTCGGGAGCGGCTGCGCCCTCGTCCGCCGCGCGTTCCTCGGCGTAGGGGTCGATGAGGCCGGGCTCGCCGATCTCCGCGGCCTCCGCCGCGGCATCGCGCGCTGAGGCGCCCCGCGCCGTCGTGGTGCGGGCGAGGTGCACCTGTCCCTCGTCGGTGCGGAACACCACCGCCTCCCCGGCCGCGATCACCTCCTCGGTTCCGCTGGGGGTCCGCATCGCCGCCGCACCCGCGCCGGAGCCTTCCCGGACGAGGAGCTCCGCATCATCGGCCCCGCCCGGGTCCGATGCCGGCGAGTCGTCGACGATGTCGGTCGGCAGCGTCGGGTCGATGGGCCAGGCCTTGCCCTTCCCCTGCGTGAGCACGAGGTCGAGGTCCCCGGCCCGAACCACTCCGCTCGGGGCTTCGACGCTCTGCACCGTGTCGATCTCAGCGGTCTCGGTGTTCACGCGCGCATATTTGTCGAGCGCGGATGCCGTCACCCAGACGGAGGGGTCCTCCCGAGGAGTCTCCTGCGAGTCGAAGCCGTCGGCCACGACCGCGAGCGTCGTCACGAGAGCGGCGGAGACCCCGACGGCGGTCCAGCCGACCCACCGCGGACGCCGAGCGGAGGGCCGCCGCCGCGGCCCCCGAGCGGCCCACGCACGCTGCGCGCTCATCCGAACCCTCCGAAGACGAGAATCCCCAGGAGGACGACGCCGATGGCGCCGAGCGCGACGGCGGCGCCGATCAATCCGGCCCGCAGCGGCGAGGCGGGTCGCTCCTCCAGCAAGCCGTCGCGGTCCTCGACCCGCTGCGCGGCCCGCCGCTCGGCCCTGGTGCTGGCGCGGACGCTGCTGACCGCGAAACCGCTGGGCTCCCGGCGCCGCACCGCCGGCGCGACCCAGCCCGGGTCGACGAGGTCGAGCGGTGTCGCATCGAGGCCGAACCCGCGCTGCACCCGCTGCAGCGCCTCGCCGAACTCGCGCATCGTCGCGAACCGCTGCTGCGGATCGCGCTGCATGGCACGCGCCAGAACGGCGTCGACGGGGGCGTAGCCCCGGGCTCCCGGCACCGGCGTGTACACGGCGCGTTCGATGCGGTTGCGCATCTTCGCGCGCGTGTTCTGCGCGCGGTCCGCGGATTCGAAGGGCGAACGGCCCGCCGCGAACGTGTAGAGGGTCGCGCCGAGCGACCACACCTCGCTCGCGATCGTGCCGCTCGCCGCGCCGGACACGACCTCGGGCGCGGCCCAGGGCACGGACATGGCCCGCGCCTTGTCCTCCGAGGAGGCCCGTCCGTGCAGGGACGAGATGCCGAAGTCCGCGAGCGCCGGCCGGCCGGTGGTGGTGATGAGCACGTTCGAGGGTTTGATGTCCCGGTGCAGCACTCCGGCGCGGTGGGCCGTCTCGAGGGCTCCGGCCAGCCTGACGCCCGCGTCGAGCACCACCGGCAGCGGGGCCGCGCGCCCTCGCGTCCGCGCGCGCATCGAGTCCGGGCAGTACTCCATCGCCAGGTACGGACGCCCGTCGGTCGCGACTCCGGCGGAGTAGACCGACACGATGGACGGATGGCTGGACAGCCTGGCCATCGCATCGGCCTCGGCCTCGAAGTCGCTGCGGTCGCGGGGGCCGCCGAGCGGGGACTCCAGCACTTTGACGGCGACGACGCGACGCGGCATGTCCTGCTCGTACTGGTACACATGCGCGAAGCCGCCGGATCCGAGCGGCCTGACGTAATCGAAGCCGGTGATCCTCGGAGGCTTCGGAGGAATCGCCTCAGTCACGGCACTGAACGGTGCCGTGAACAGGACTGAGAGGCGTCACCCTTTTATCATAGTCGCCTGCGGAAGCTCCTGAATGATCGGCGTGCTCGCGCGCTCGTGGGGATCTGCGCCAGGTATTCGGGGCCGGCACCGGTGAACACGTGAATGTGGGTGGTGGGGTGTGTACTGGTGTCATGACCGAACAACATGACCCCGCCTCCTCCGCGGCGGCGGCCGTGGATCCCGGCGCCTGGGCGGCGGGCGAGGATCCCGCGGCCCAGGCGCCGGGTGCGCTACCCTCACCTCCGCACGAGGAGATCCTGGTGTGGCTGGAGCGGGTCGAGATGCAGCAGCGCGGGCTCGACGCGACCCGGCTGGCGTTGATGGCCGCCGCACTCGATCAGGTCGCCGACCCCTCCGGTTCCGATGCCGACACCACTACCGGTGCTGCCGGCCGTGTGGACGGGCGCGGGCGGGAGTTGGCGTACCGGTCGTTGCGAGCCGAGCTCGCGGTCGCGTTCCAACTGAGCGAGCATCAGACCGAATCCCAGCTGGATCTCGCCTATCAGCTCACCCACCGCTACCCGAGCGTGTTCCGCGCTTTGGAGGGTGGTGAGATCGCTCGACGGCATGCGAGCGTGATCGTGGATGCCAGCACGGTCATCGGAGTCGATGAGGCCCCGGAAACACTGCGACGGCGTGCCGGGTATGCCGGAGAGGTGTTGGGATATGCGGTGGCGGAGACCCCGAACCGCTTGCGACCGATCGCGCGGCGCCTCGCCGAGCAGTGGGCGCAGCGACCGCTCGAAGAACGTTACCGCGATGCGCGCGCTCAGCGTCGGGTGTACGTGGTCGACCGTGAGGACGGAATGGCCGATCTGATCGCGCATCTGCCCGCGATCGAGGCGTACGCGATCAGGGACCGCCTTACCCGGATCGCCATACACGCCCGGCACGGCACCCGCCGCGTCCCCGAACGACATCAGCAGGCACCCGGCGCAGCAGACGGCGACGGAGAGGATGCAGCAGGCAGCGGCGGCGCAGGCGGCACCGGAGGCTGCGATGCCGGAAGCCACGGCTTCGGAGACGGCGGCGCGGATCGAGGCGAGTCGCGCACCCGGGACCAGTTGCGGACGGATGTGTTCGCCGACCTGCTGCTCGCCGCGGACGAGCACACGCTCCTCGCCGGCAGCACCGCAGAAGCCGTGCACGCGCGGGTGCAGGTGCTCGTGCCCGCGGCGGCGCTCCCCCGGCTCACCCGCGCAGAAACCAGCAGCGACCCAAACGCTATCGTGTGCGAGCTGTCGGGCTACGGGCCGATCAGCATGCGCACAGACCAGGCAGGGAACACCACGGACGGGAGCACTGCGTCGGACGGGATCATGGCCGAGGCAGGAACCTGGGAAGTGGTGACCACCCACCCGGACACTGCCGAGGTGCTCTCCGTGGACCGGTATCGGCCCAGCGAACAGATCCGACGTCGCCTCGGGATCCGGGATCGGCGATGCCGTTTCCCCGGCTGCCGGGTGCCGGTGCAGCGCTGCGATCTCGACCACACCGTCGACGCCGCGCACGGAGGCCCCACCTCGACCTTCAATCTGGCCCACCTCTGCCGCGGACACCACACCCTCAAACACCACAGCGACTGGGCGGTCACCCAGGAAACCGGTGGCGTGCTCCGCTGGCGCAGCCCCACCGGTCGCGAGTACCTCGACCGCCCACCCGGCGCCCCGCCACCCACAGCCCGGGCACCAGGCGCCGTCAGATTCACCCGCTCCCCTGCTCAGGCCCCCCCAGAATGAGCCCTTCTGAGACACTCGGGACCGAACTCCCCGTGCCCGAATCCGGGCGATCTGGCGGGAGGCCGGGGAGCACGTGCCGCAAACCTCGTATCCGCGGCACGAAGCCGCTTTCTACCCGAGGGTTCTGCAGCCGAGGGTTCTGAAGCCAAGGGTTTTGCACCAGCGGATCATGTCACGGGACGAGGATCCTGTGGCGGAGCGCCGCACGGCTACGCGGGCGTATCCTGCCCGGGCGCCTCGAAGTACGCGGCCGAGATGACCGCGTCGAAATAGGAGAGCATGGCGTGCTCGATGTCTCCGAGGGGTGAACTCAACACCACGAGCAGCAGCTGTTTCGTGCCCGGCACCGGGCACCAGTATTTCGCGTCAATGCGACGGGACGTGAATACCTCGCCCCCCTCAGCCTGGTTGCCCTCCACCACTGCGTGCGTGCGGAGTACGTCGCCGTGCCGATTCTCCTTACGAGTCGCGACCGCGAATTGTTCCGGGTCCATGGTCTCGAGCGCCTTCTCCAGCGTTCCCAAGACGGCACTCGCCGCAGTTCCAACCGTCGGGCTCATTCGAAGGCGGTCATCCTCATAGGTTACGAGGCTCGTCGACAACGGCGTACCGGGTGCGAGTTCACTCTGAATCATCATCGCCTGAGCGCCGCCCTCCCTTGCGAGGGTCGCGGCCTCGAGCAACTGCGCTTGCATTTTACGGCGCTCGGCGACGTGCTCGTCTGCTCTGCCGAACACCTCGGCGGCCACCCGCTTCGCAGAGCTCTCGACGCGCGCGGGAGACTCCAGATCGAGCGACCACCACGTTCCCGGCAGGCGGAAGGCGAGCCTGGGAACCATCTGACGCGTCCTCACTGGGATGCCCGCCGCAACGATTCCAGGTCGGGCGCCCCCAGAGACAACATGCCGGTGGAATCCAAGAATTGTGTGTCAGCAGCAGTGGGCGGGAGCCCTTCCGCCGCGGTCGCGATATCGAGGATCGCATCTGCATCGTCTGCCGAATGCGCTCTGAAGAGCAGTTTGTCGGTCGACTCCTTCGGAGCGTGTTCCAGCGCGGCGGTCAGCACGCGCGCAAGTGTCGCGCTGGTCACCGGATCGGGCCCGAAGATCGCGACCTCGACCGCATAGACATCGGCGAATCCGGAGGTGTAGACACTCGCCACCAGCGTCTCCGCGACTCGCGGATCTGACGACGCGATTCGAGAGAAGAGTTCCTCCTGCGACACTGCGGGCTCCTGGCTCTGACCGGGTTGGGGTGTGGAAACCGGTGGAGAGAAACAGGCACCGAGCAGAACCGCGAAGGAAGCGGCGAGCAGTCCGGCGATCATCGCTGAGACCTTGCGCGGAACGATCATCGTTCCGACCAGCCGTAGTAGTGGGTCTCACTCGTTCCCGAGAGATACTCGCTCATCTCGCTCACTGTGGCTGCCGGGACCTTGTCGAGGTTCTGACTCAGTGTCTGGTGATAGTAATCCGCATCATGGATGCCCTTCAGCCCTCTCGCAGCGCCGGGTGACTCACCCTGAATCGTGGTCCAGCCTGCGTCGTTCCGAACGTAGCCGTCCAGCCCAGCAGTGACCAACGTGTCGAGTCGCGGCACGGGATCCCCATGGTGCTGCATTGACACTACATGAGTACTTGAGGGGATCGGCAGGTGATCGATCGGGGCGCCCGACACCACGACGGCCGACCAGTTGCAGTCAGAATTGTAGGCTGCGAGGGTGCCCGCCATGATCCCGCCCTGACTGAAGCCGATCAGCATCACCGGATCGTTCTTTCCGACGCCTGCCTGCCGCATGGCCTCGAGCACGGCACGCTCGTACTGCGAGCGCAGACTCGGCGTCAGCATGAGCGCCAGATTGCTGTCGAGGTCATGGGTTCCGCCCTGATCCCCGGTGAAGCGGGAGAGCCATTCCTGGGTGCTCGGCAGCGTCACCTGCCAGCGCGCAACACCATCCGCGCCCACGACCCTCGTGATCCGGACGACCGTTTCATCGACGCTCTCCCCGTTCTTGCCGAGCGAATCGACCTGTCGAGTGTTCCCCAGCACATCGGCGAGGCTTGTGGGGGCATCCGTGTCCATCTCGTCGGCTCTCAACGGACGTTCGCCCACCTTCGGGGTGGGCTTCAGCGCATCCGAAAGCAGGCTCGAGAGCAGAAGCACCGCGAGCAGGGTCACCGCAAGAGCCGCGAGGGCCACGCCGATGGCGCCGAGCAAACTGCCCAGCACCAACGCCAGCACCGCGCGGGCGGCGATCAGGATGAGCGCGGCCGCGAGCAGCGCCGTCACGGTGGCGACGAGTCGTTGCAGCTCTTCGTAGTTCTCGACGAGGAAGTCGACGACCCACTCCGCCGCGTCGGCGAGCCACTCGCCGACGTCCTCGACGAAACTCCTCAGATGATCGAGAACCCCGTCGTTCGTGTCCGCGATCGCGCGCTCGATGCTGCGGATCGCCTCCTGCGCCGCGGTTTCCACGTCCCGGCGGGCGGCCTCGATCTCCGCGGTGGCCGCAGCCGCGCCCTCGTTCATCCGCCGCACGGCGGCGCTCGCCTCATGCAGTTGCCGTTCGGCAGAGGCGATCGCGCTCGCGGGAGCATCCGCCTCCTCCAAGCGCTCCACGCGCCCGCGCTGCTGCGCTACGACGGACGTCATCTCCGCGCTACCGGACTGCAGTCTGGCCCGGTCCGCATCGGCACGATCCGCACGCTCCTGCGCCGCCTTCAGCTTCACCGCATACGTCTTCAGCGCATACGCGGTGCCCGCATAGCGCTCGTGCGCCTCGTCGAGGGCGCCCGCAGTGTCGCGGCTCTTGGCGCTGACCCCGTCGAGGGACTTGGCAGCACCGCCGTAGACGAGCGCGCGCAGCTCTTCGGCGGCCTGGTCGATCAGGGCTGCGGAGGCCGCATAGGCGGCCGCGCGATCGACGAGCGCCGACGGATTCCCCGGAAGCACGCTCATCGGACGCCCGCCCCTTCCGCGTCTGCGACGCGCTCGAGCGCACGCGCCTGCTCGCGGTCGAGCTCCTCGAAGGTCTGCACGAGGGAAGCGAGGAACTCCGCGATGAACTCGAGTGCCTCCTCGAGCCCGTTGCGCGTGATGTCCCACTTCTGCCCGAAGTCCCGCACCTTCGCCGCGAGCCCCTCGTGCCCCGTATGCCCGGCCGCCTCGTCTGACACCCGCTCCGCACGCGCCAGATAACCGGCAACGCGCTGCGCCGCCGCAGCGCTGCGCCGCAGGCTGTCGAAGTCGAGATCCAGATCGGACACGATCAGCTCCTTCCCTTCCCGGCGATGCAGCGCGAACGGACGTTCAACTGCCGAGTGAGCCGGCGAGCTGCTCGTCGGTCTGCGACAGGGCCTCCGCAGCCTTGTCGAGGAAGGCGGCCATGCCCTCGATCCCCTGCACCGTGCGGGTGGCCCCCGTCGTGAACTGCTCGTACGAGGTGTTGAAGACCCCCGATGCGCGGGTGGTGGTGAAGCCGTCCTGCACCAGCTGCTGCACCAGCGTCCGCAGTTCGCCCAGCTTGGTTTCCAGGTCCGTCTGGCCCGTCCGCAGTCGAGTCGCACTCGACTGCATCTGCTCGTAGGTCACATTCAGATTCGCCATCTTGTGCTCTCCTCCGGTGAATCGGTGCGGCGGCCGCACCGTCGCAGTTCTCGGACATCGCGACGTGGAATACGCCGACGAGTCACGACAGTAGCCCCCGGGGGACCGGCAGACGGAGTTATCCACAGGAACGCTCCGCAGCGCGTCCGGAACCGCTGCGCCCCGGTCCCTGTGAGCGCGCACGGCGCACCGCGCCGCGAGGCGTCTCAGCGCGCCCGGAACTCCGGCAGCAACGGAACCTGCACACGCGTCGCCCTGCCGGACGCCACGTACATGGCGCGACCGGGAGGGAACTCGCGCCGCTGCAGCCTCGGGAACGGGGTATTGAACACGATCTCGCCGTCGTGCGCGTCCGGGGCGAGGATGATCCCGCGGCGGCTCGCCTTCAGCGCGCCGATCAGGCCGAAGCCGGTCTGCCAGTCGCTCGTGTCGCCCTCGGACACGAGCAGGCACGCGCCCGCCCTCGCACGTCTCGCCAGGCCCCCGAGCGTCATCTCGGCCATCGACGTGGCGTAGTCCGCGGCGTTCTCGACGAACACCGCCGTCCCCTCGAGGCCCGTGTCCGAGCCGAGCAGCTCGTCGATGAGCGCCATCGCCGACGCGCCGTCGCTCGCGCTGCGATCCCAGGGAAGCACCGCGGACAGCGCGGATCTCGCGGCACCGAGCAGCACGAAGCGCTCCGCGGCCCCGGCGCGCCGCAACGATGCGGCCAACACGGCCATCGTGTTCGAGCGCCCCGCCCCCGGCCCTCCGGCGACGACGAAGAGACCCGTCGGATCGAAGCCGAACGGGCCGAGATCTTCCTCGGACAGTCCCAGAACCGGGCGCCCAGCCACCGTCTCGGGCAGCTCGCCGAGCCCGCAGACGTCCGGCAGCGCGCGGATCTCGGGCGCCGGTTCCCGGTCCTGCCGCTCGAGATCCCGGGCCAGCCCCTTCACCGCGGCCGCCTGCTCGCTCACCAGCCGCGCGCCGCCGATCACGGCCACCTGGGCCTCCAGGCCGTCGATGATCGCTCGTCCCGGCGCGGATCCCGCGCCGATCACGTCCCTCGGCGCACCGAGCACGGCGTAGCCGTCGGTATCCGTCATGCGCAGCACCACGCGCTGCTGGATGAGCGCCTGCAGAGAGCTCGGCACGCTCTGGCTCCGATCGGCCGAGAGCACCGCGTGGATGCCCACGGCTCGGCCGTCGCTGAGGATCTGCTGGAACGTCTCGTAGCTCTCCGCGCGTCCGATGACGCCCTCGTACTCGTCGCGGAAGCTCGGGAACCCGTCGATGAGCAGCAGAATGCGGCGCTCCCCCGGCTGGGCGGCCAGTTCCCGGTACTGCACGATCGTGCCTGCGCCGACCCGGGCATACGCGTCGGCCCGGCGCCGGATCTCGGCGCGGAGCATCGTGAACAGGCGCTTCACGCGGTCGCTCTGATCGGCGGTGATCACCGCGCCGACCTGGGGCAGCTCCCCGAGCATGCGCAGGCCGTTCGCGCCGAAGTCGAGCGCGTAGACGTCGACCGGACCGCCGCGAGGCGTGAGGCCCGCCGCGATCGCGACGGTCCGCAGCACCGTGCTCTTTCCGCTCCCGCCGGTGCCGAACACCGCCAGATGTCCGCGCCCGTCGGGCTCGAAGCACACCGTCGACCGGGTCTGACGCTGGGGCACGTCCTGCACGCCGAACGCCAGCCGCTCGTCGCTCCGCTGCGCGAGCCCCGTCAGGTCGTAGACCTCCGCCAGTTCGTCGAGCCACGGACGCCGCGGCTGCGGCAGCCCGCAGCGCCGCGCGGCCGAGGCGATCGTGCGCACCAGGCGCTGCTGATCGTTCGGGCCCGGTTCTCGCTCGTCGCCGCGCTCACCGCCCTCGCCGCCCGGCCCCGACCCGCGTTCCGGCTTCTCCCACATCTCGGCCGGACCGAGGTGGAAGCTCCCGAGATCGAGTTCCGGCCCCCTCGGCTCGGCAGAGCTCCATCCGCCCGCATGGGCGACCTGGAACACGGAGAGCTTCCCGGGCCCGGTCTTCGCCGCAGCACGGCCGGGCAGGGCCGGATCGAAGCGCCCCGCCAGCTTGTCGCCGATCACATCATCGCTGTCGACCTCGTCGGCCATGCGCAGTGCGACCCGCAGACTGGTGTTCGCGCGCAGACCGTCCGTGATGACGCCGGCCGGGCGCTGCGTGGCCATGATGAGATGGATGCCCAGCGAGCGTCCCCGCTGCGCCACGTCGACCACGCCGTCGACGAACTCGGGCACCTCGCCCACCAGTGCGGCGAACTCGTCGATCACGATGACCAGGGCGGGAGGCGTCTCGGGATCTCCGCGCTGCTCGAGTTCGACGAGGTCCTTGGCCTTCTTCTGCGCGAAGAGCCTCTCGCGGTAGTGCAGCTCAGCGCGGAGGCTGACGAGCGCGCGCCGCACCAGGTGCGGGCTGAGGTCGGTCACCAGGCCGACGCAGTGGGGGAGCCGGACGCAGTCGGCGAACGCCGCCCCGCCCTTGTAGTCGACGAACAGGAACGTCACCCGCTGCGGGCTGTATTCGACGGCCATGCCCAGCACCCAGGCCTGGAGGAACTCGCTCTTGCCCGAGCCGGTCGTGCCGCCGACCAGCGCGTGCGGCCCCTGGGCTCGCAGATCGAGATGCACGGTGCCGCTCGCCGACCGGCCCACGATCGCTCGGAGCCTCGGGACGATCCCCCTCGGCGGCGAGACCCCGTCCGCGAGCAGTGAACCGTTCTGCTGCCAGCGATCCACCACGGACGAGGCCGCCTCCGCCATCTCCTCGCCGATCAACGACAGCATCGAGACGGACCGCGGAACCTCGCTCGGGTTCGCACGCACCGCGCCGGCGTCCGCGAACGCGGCGAGCCTCCTCGCGAAGAGGTGGCTCTCCTCGTTCGTCAGGCCCTCGACGCGCAGGTGACCCGTGGACATGCCGAGCCGCACGTACCCGACGCTCGCGCCGCGCTGCGGGTCGAGCTCGACGAACGTGCGGCAGGCCGCGGGCACCCGGGAGCGATCCGCGGCCACCCAGATCGGGTGGACCCCGCGCCCGGCGGCCTTCTCGAGGAGTCGGATGAGCCTGGCGCGATCCACCGGCGCGTCGTCGGCGATGAGCACGAGGATGCTCGGCAGCGGCTCGCCGGCGGCGGTCGGGGAGCTGCGCGTCCCGACCGTTCCACCGGTCGTCATGGCGCCCTCCTGCCGACTCATGGCCCCCAGCCTCAGCGGCGCATCGCCGCCCCGAGCCGAGCGGGCGGACACGATCTCCTCGAGGCGCGCGAGCAGGTGCGCCCCGGCCGGGGCCGAGGTCGCGAAGGGCGCTCCACCGAGGAGGCGCTCGTTCTCCGAGGCGTGCGGGAGCCATTTCAGCGCGCCGAACTCGTCGCCCCACCCCGGCCCGAAGATGCCGGAGACGGCGAACTCGTGCGGCCCCCGCGTCCCGGCGATCTGCGCGACGAGCCCCCGTGCGTACCAGGCCGTCGCATCGACCGGACCGCAGACGCCGAGCGCGCCCGCGTCCGCAAGGCTCTCGACGACCGGCACCCCGTGCACCGTCTCGTACTGCGTCAGCACCCGCTCGACGGCGGCCAGATCGTCCGGTTCGGCGCGGTCGGGGTTCCCGGGCCGTTTCACCGTGTTCCTGGACGCCGAGGCACCGGCTCCGAGCCGCACGTGCAGAAACGTCCAGTGCTCCGGGCGCAGGCTCCACACCTCCCGGCGCCGGCCCATCACCGCTGCGACGATCTCCCGCAGCTCCGGAGATTCGCGCCTGCGGACCTCCGTCTCGCGCCGGCGCTCGGCGCCGAGCCGCGCCGAGAGCCGCGCGAGCTGCACCTCGAACCTCTCGCGATCCCGCCTGTTCTTCGCGCGGCGCATCGCATGGGACGCGAGCCAGGTTCCGAGCATCATCAGCGGCGACATCGCGATGACGACGATCGACAGCATCGACTGCGTGAGGAAGAGGAGCACCACCCCCGAGAGGAGCGGCATGAGCATGGGCAGCCAGGGGAACGGCTGCGGGTCCGAGGGGACGGGAGGGTCCGCGCCCTCGATCTCCTCGCCGAGGTACCGTTCCTCGACGCTCGGCGAGCGGGTGAAGAGGATCTCCGAGATCGCGGGGTCGGCCCCCGGCCGCCGCGGGAGGAATCCCGCACGTACCAGGGTGCTGCCGAGGACCGCGGACTGGCCGGCCTGCAGCTCGAGCCGCGGCACCGGCCGACCCTGCACCAGGATCCCGTTCGCCGAGTCGAGATCGCTGAGCTCGATGCGCTCGCGGCCGACGTGCACGCGCGCATGCCGTCTCGAGATGAGCGGATCGTCGAGGACGACGTCGTTGTCGTCGCCTCGCCCCACCGAGGAGGCGCCGCGCGGCAGTTCGTAGCGGCGCTCGCGGCTCGGCCCGGTGGACTCGACGAAGGCCACGGGGGTCTGGGGCGCTCGTTCGGCGGGCACCACCGAGATCTGCACGCCCGAGGCGAGGGAGACGTCCTGCAGCGTCTCCTCCGGGTCGAGCACGACGCGGCGGTTCCCCCCGGTCAGAGAGACGACCTCGATCGTCGCCCCGCCCACCGCGATCGAACCGGCGGAGAAGGCCCCCGAGGGATCCCGCTCGACGATGGCATCGGCCAGGTCCGCGATCCGCGCGGACGGATCCCCCGCGAACACGAGGTCGACGGTCGAGCCGTCCGGTCGGCACAGGGTCGCACGAGTACGCACGCGGGCTACCTCTCCATCGGTTCCGGCGCGGCACCGCCGCCGGGAAACCCGACGGTGCGACCCATTATGCCGAATGCGAAGAGGATCCGCGCGCCGACGCGATGAAGCCCCCGGCCGGGGCCGGGGGCTTCATGGCTGCGCAGCGCGTGCGTCGGAGGTGCGCGCCGGAACGTCGGTACCGGTTACAGCACGCTCACGTCGAGCGGGACGCCCGGGCCGAACGTGGTCGACACGGCGCCCTTCTGCACGTACTTGCCCTTCGCCGAACTCGGCTTGAGGCGCACGATCTCGTCGAGCACGGCGGTGATGTTGTCGCCGAGCTGCTCGGCGGTGAACGACGCCTTGCCCACGATGAAGTGCACGTTCGAGTGCTTGTCGACGCGGAACTCGATCTTGCCGCCCTTAATGTCGGCGACGGCCTTGGCCGGGTCGGGGGTGACGGTGCCGGTCTTCGGGTTCGGCATCAGGCCGCGCGGGCCGAGGACCTTGCCGAGACGCCCGACCTTGCCCATGAGCTCCGGGGTCGACACCGCGGCGTCGTAGTCGACGTAGCCGCCGGACACCTTCTCGATCAGCTCGTCGCCGCCGACCTCGTCGGCGCCGGCGGCCAGGGCCGCCTCGGCCGCGGGGCCGGTCGCGAACACGATGACCTTGGCCGTCTTGCCGGTGCCGTGGGGCAGGCTGACGGTGCCGCGGACCATCTGATCCGCCTTGCGCGGATCCACACCCAGCTTGACGGCCACCTCGACGGTGCTGTCGGTGCGGGCGGAACCCGTCTCCTTCGCGAGGGCCACGGCCTCGGCGGGAGTGTAGAACTTGCCGGCCTCGATCTTCTCGGCGGCGGCGCGGTACGCCTTCGACTTCTGTGCCATCTTCCTGCCCCCTACTCGACCGTGATGCCCATGGAGCGGGCGGTGCCCGCGATGATCTTCGCCGCCGCGTCGACGTCGTTGGCGTTCAGGTCGGCCTGCTTCTGCTCGGCGATCTGACGCACCTGCTCGGCGGTCACCTTCGCCACCTTCACGGTGTGCGGGGTGCCCGACCCCTTCTGCACGCCGGCCGCCTTCTTGAGCAGTTCGGCGGCGGGCGGGGTCTTCAGGATGAAGTCGAAGGACCGATCCTCGTAGACCGTGATCTCGACGGGGACGATGTTGCCCCGCTGGCTCTCCGTGGCCGCATTATAGGCCTTGCAGAACTCCATGATGTTGACGCCGTGCTGACCGAGCGCCGGACCCACGGGGGGTGCCGGGTTGGCGGCGCCGGCGGGGATCTGAAGCTTGATCAGTCCCGTGACCTTCTTGGCCTTTGCCATGATTCTTCCTTCCTCGAAACCGGACTCTCACCGGTCTCTCCCGCGGTCCGGGCCGTTCCCGGAAGCGGTATCCGCGGGCTGGCCGCCCGCGAAGCCTAGCGAACCTCGCGCGTCGTCGTCGCGCTCAGAGGATCTTCGTGATCTGGTCGAAGCTCAGCTCGACCGGGGTCTCGCGCTCGAACAGCGACACCAGCACGGTGAGCTTGCCCGCCGCGGGGTTGATCTCGCTGATCGTGCCCGGCAGGCCCTCGAAGGAGCCCGATTTGATGGTGATGGTCTCGCCGATCTCGAAGTCGATCTCGACGTTGCCGGCCTCGGCCGCGCTGGCGGCCGCCTTCGACTTGGCGAGCGCCGGCTCGAGCTCGACCGTGCTCTTGAGCATCTCGAACGCCTCGTTGAAGCGCAGCGGCACCGGATTGTGCGCGTTGCCGACGAAGCCGGTCACACCGGGGGTGTGCCGCACGACCGACCACGAGTCCTCGTTGAGGTTCATCCGCACCAGCACGTAACCGGGGATCCGCACGCGGGTCACCATCTTGCGCTGGCCGTTCTTCACCTCCATGACCTCTTCCATCGGCACCTGGATCTCGTAGATGTCGTCGACCGCTCCCATGGTCTCTCGACGGTTCCAGAGGTTCGACTTGACCTTGCGCTCGTAGCCCGCATAGCTGTGCACGACGTACCACTTGCCGGGCTTCATCCGCAGCTCCGCCTTGAACGCGGCGTAGGGATCCTCCACGGGCTCGGCGGGCTCGGCGCTCTCGCCCGGGTTCGCCAGGGCGTCGAGCGCGGCGTCGAGCTCGGCCTCGGGAGTGTTACTGTTCTCGCTCGTCATCTGACTTTCTTACTCTCGCTCTCGGATCCGCCCATCGGGCGTGCAGGTCGTCGCGGGGCTCTAGTTGAGCGGCGTTCCGAAGATGAACACCGTGACCCACCCGAAGGCCTGGTCGAGCAGCCACACGATCGCCATCATGACCACGACGAAGCCCAGCACCACGAGGGTGTAGTTGATGAGCTCCTTGCGGGTGGGCGTGGTGACCTTCTTCAGCTCCGCGATCACCTGCTGGATGAACAGCACGATCCGGCCGATGAACGACTTCTTGGCAGCGCGGTCGGCCTTGGCGCGCTCGACCAGGCCGTCGCCGGACTCGCCGATCTCGTTGCTGCTCACGTGCTTCCTGCCTTTCGTTCGCCCCGTCCCGTCGGCGTTCCGACGAACGGGATCGCAGGGCGGACAGGACTCGAACCTGCAACCTGCGGTTTTGGAGACCGCTGCGCTACCAATTGCGCCACCGCCCTATGGCTCGACCCCGCCTTCGGCACCGCACTCGGCGAACGAGTGCGGGCACGAGAAATTCTGGCAGAAGTCAACTACCTCGGACGAGTTTACGCGATCCTCGGGGACTTGTCGAACCGTCCCGGGAGGGGGCGCCGAAGCGGTCAGTAGTGGTAGGGGAAGGGGGACCAGTCCGGGTCGCGCTTCTCGAGGAACGCGTCGCGCCCCTCGACGGCTTCCTCCGTGCCGTAGGCGAGACGGGTCGCCTCCCCGGCGAAGAGCTGCTGCCCGACGATCCCGTCGTCGACCGCGTTGAACGCGTACTTGAGCATGCGGATCGCGGTGGGCGACTTGCCGAGGATCTCCCGCGCCCACTCGATGCCGGTGCGCTCGAGCTCGGCGTGCGGCACCACCGCGTTGACGGCGCCGAGCTCGTAGGCGCGCTGCGCCGAGTACTCGCGGGCGAGGAAGAAGACCTCGCGGGCGGCCTTCTGCCCGATCTGCCGCGCGAAGTAGGCGCTGCCGTATCCCGCGTCGAAGGACCCGACATCGGCGTCGGTCTGCTTGAACCTCGCGTGCTCGGCGCTCGCGATCGACAGATCGCAGACCACGTTCAGCGAGTGGCCGCCGCCGGCCGCCCAGCCCGGGACCAGCGCGATCACGACCTTCGGCATGAAGCGGATCAGCCGCTGCACCTCGAGGATGTGCAGCCGCCCCGCCCCCGCGCCCGGCCGGACCCCGGCCTCATCATCGGAGTACCGGTAGCCGTCCCGCCCGCGGATCCGCTGATCGCCGCCCGAGCAGAACGCCCAGCCGCCGTCCTTGGCGCTCGGCCCGTTGCCGGTGAGGAGCACCGCCCCGACCCGCGGATCCACCCGCACCCGTTCGAGCGCGTCGAAGAGCTCGTCGACCGTGCGCGGGCGGAAGGCGTTGCGCACCTCAGGCCGGTCGAAGGCGATCCGCGCGATCCGGCCGTCGCGGCTGAGGTGGGCGGTGAGATCGCGGTAGTCCTCCGCTCCGGGCGCGGCCTCCCACTCGGCGGGATCGAAGAGTTCGGACACGTGCCGCAGCTGATCGCTCATCCGTCCACCCTACGCCCGCTCCCTCCGGGCGAGGGGGCGGCTCCGGACCGCTCGACGACGGGGACGCGCGCAATCGAGGTGGGAGGATGGTCGAGTGGAGGACCGCGGACGGGGCACGAGGCCGGAGCTCGGCGAGATGCTGGACCGCGCCCGCGTGGTCGCGATCCCGCTGCGGGCCCGGTTCCGCGGCGTGACCGAGCGGGAGGCGGTGATCTTCGATGCGCCCGGCGGCGCGAGCGAGTTCTCGCCGTTCACCGAGTACGGGGATGCGGAGGCCGCCCACTGGCTCGCGGCGGCGATCGAGTTCGGCTGGGGTGGCGCGGACGGCGAGCTGCCGCCGATCCGGCGCGATCGGATCCCGGTGAATGCGACGGTGCCCGCCGTGCCCGCCGAGGACGTGGCGGGGATCCTCGCCCGCTTCCCGGGCTGCCGCACCGCCAAGGTGAAGGTCGCCGAGCGCGGGCAGAGCCTCGCCGACGACCTCGCCCGCGTGCGGGCGGTGCGCGCGACGCTGGGCGACGAGGGGCGGATCCGCGTCGACGCGAACGGCGGCTGGAGCGTGGCGGAGGCCGAGACGGCCCTCGCCGCGCTGAGCGGCTTCGATCTCGACTACGCCGAGCAGCCGTGCGCGAGCATCCCCGAGCTCGCCGAGCTCCGGTCGCGGCTTCGGGCCGCGGGCCGACAGCGGGGCCGGCCGATCCGCATCGCGGCCGACGAGAGCGTGCGCAAGGCCGAGGATCCGGTCGCCGTCGCGCGGGCGGGCGCCGCCGACCTGCTGGTCGTGAAGGCGCAGCCGCTCGGCGGGATCGCCCGGACGCTCGGCCTCGTCGCGGAGGCGGGACTGCCCGTCGTCGTGTCGAGCGCGCTCGAGACCTCGGTCGGCATCGCGATGGGCCTGCACCTCGCCGCGGCGCTGCCGGACGATGCGCTGGACGGGGCCTGCGGGCTCGGCACCGCGGCGCTCCTCACCGGCGACGTGACCCCCGAGCCGCTCCTCCCCCGGCACGGAGCGCTGGAGGTGCGGCGGCCCCGCCCCGACCCGGAGCTGCTCGACCGCCGCGCCGCCTCACCGGAGCGGGAGCGCTGGTGGCTCGACCGGATCGCGCGCTGCCACGCGATCCTCTCGCAGGCCGACCCTCAGCCCGGCGGCTGATCGTCGGCGCCCCGCACCCGGTGCCGGCCGATCGGCAGCATGAGCGGGCGGCCGGAGACGGGGTCGGTGATGACGCGGCACTCCATCCCGAAGACGGCGCGCACGGTCTCCTCCGAGAGCACCTCCGCGGGATCCCCCGCGGCCTGCACCCGGCCCTCCGCGAGCGCGACGAGGTGGTCCGCGTAGCGCACCGCGAGATTCAGGTCGTGCAGGACCATCACGATGGTCGTGCCGCGGTTCTCGTTCAGATCCGAGAGCAGGTCGAGCACCTCGATCTGATGGCTGACGTCGAGGAAGGTGGTCGGCTCGTCGAGCAGCAGCAGGTCCGTCTGCTGGGCGAGCACGAGCGCGATCCACACGCGCTGGCGCTGCCCGCCCGAGAGCTCGTCGACGGGGCGTTCGGCCAGCTCCAGCGTGTCGGTGGCGATGAGGGCCTCCGCGACGGCCTCGTCGTCGGCCCGGCTCCATCTGGCGAGCCGGCCGAGGTGCGGATGCCGGCCGCGCCCGACCAGGTCGCCGACGGTGATGCCCTCGGGCGCGAGCGGGGACTGCGGCAGCAGGCCCAGGGTCTGGGCGAGCTGGCGGGGCGGCGTGCGGTGGATCTCCTTGCCGTCGAGGAGCGCTCGCCCGGCGCGGGGCCGCAGCAGCCGCGACATCGCCCGCAGCAGCGTCGACTTGCCGCAGGCGTTGGCGCCCACGATCGCGGTGATGCGCCCGGGCGGGACCGCGAGGTCGAGGTCGGAGATGACGTCCGTCTCTCGATAGCCGAGGCTGAGGCGCTCCACGAGGAGTCGATGCCGGTCGGTCACAGGGATCCTCCAGAGCGATGCGAACGGATGACGAGCAGGATGAGGAACGGCGCGCCGAGCGCCCCCGTGATCACGCCCACGGGGTAGCGGGTGCCGAAGGCGAACTGCGCGAGCAGGTCGGCCACGAGCACCAGCAGCGCGCCGACCAGGCCGGCCGGGAGCAGCGGGGAGCCACGCGAGCCGAAGATCCTCGCGGCGATGGGCCCGGAGAGGAAGGCGACGAACGCGATCGGCCCGGCCGCCGCGGTGCCGAAGGCGATCAGCCCGACGGCGGCCAGCACGAGCATGAGGCGAGTGCGCTCCACCGGCACGCCGAGCGCACCCGCGGTGTCGTCGCCCAGCTGCAGATCCCCGAGGGCGCGGCCGTTCCAGAGCAGCAGGGGCGCGAGCACCGCCATCGCGCCGCCGAGAAGGATGCCGGCGCCCCAGTCGGCGCCGTTCAGACTGCCGGTCAGCCACCGCATGGCCTCTTGCAGGTCCCACTGCGGGGCCTTGCTCAGCACGTAGGAGGTCACGCTGGTCAGCATCGCGGCCACGCCGATGCCGATGAGCACGAGGCGGGTGCCGGCGACGCCGTCGCGGAACGACAGCAGATAGATCAGCCCGGCGACGCTGAGTCCCCCGGCGATCGCGAAGGCGGAGACCTGGGCGCCCCCGAGCGAGAGGAAGACGATGCCGAAGACGGCGGCCGCGCTCGCACCCGAGGTGATGCCGATGATGTCCGGGCTGGCCAGCGGGTTCCGCAGCAGGGTCTGAAAGGTCACGCCGCCGAGGCCGAAGGCGCAGCCGGTCAGGACGGCCAGCGTCGCGCGCGGCAGGCGCAGACGGCCCACGGTGTAGGCGGCGCCCGGCACGTCCTCGCCGCCGATGACCCGCAGCACCTCGTCGAGCGGGTAGAAGGTCCGGCCCACCATGAGGCTCACCGCGAAGACCCCGAGGATCAGCGCGGCGAGCACCGCGAGGCGCACGCCGCGGCCGCGGCGGTGGCGCAGGCGCGTCCGCCTGATCCGCGCGGCGGCGGTCGACCCGGTCACAGCTCCTTCACCTTCTGGCGGCGCACGATGGCGATGAAGAACGGCGCGCCGATGATCGCGGTGATGATGCCGACGTCGATCTCGTCGGGGCGGGCGACGATCCGGCCGACCACGTCGGAGCCGGTGAGGAGCGCGGCTCCGACGAGGGCCGAGAACGGGAGCAGCCACCGGTAGTCGACGCCCACGAGCAGGCGGCACAGGTGCGGCACCACAAGACCGACGAAGCCGATCGGCCCGGCGAGGGCGGTGGCGCCGCCGGCCAGCAGCACCGCGCCGAGCGAGGCGAGACCGCGGGCCGCCCAGACGTTCTGCCCGAGCCCTCGGGCCAGTTCGTCTCCGAGCGCGATCGCGTTCAGCGCGCGTCCCGAGGCGAGGCACAGCAGCGCGCCCACCGCCAGGAAGGGCAGGACCGGCACGAGGGTGTCCCAGGAGGCGCCCCCGACCCCGCCGATCTGCCACGACCGCACGTTCTCGACGATGTCGCCCCGGGGCAGCACGACCGCGGTCGTGAAGGACGCGAAGGCCATCGAGGTCGCGGCGCCCGCCAGGGTGAGCTTGAGGGGGGTGGCCCCGCTGCGGCCGAGCGAGCCGATGACGCTCACCACGATCGCCGTGACGCCGGCGCCGAGGACGGCGGCCCAGACGAGGCCCGTGGCGGTCCACAGCCCGAATCCGGCGATGCCGACGACCACGGCGAGCTCGGCGCCCATGTTGATCCCGAGCAGGCCGGGATCCGCGAGCGGGTTGCGCATGACCCCCTGCAGCGCGGCGCCCGCGAGGGCGAGGGCGGCGCCCACCAGCAGGGCGAGGGCGGTGCGGGGCAGCCGATTGGTCACGGCCGCCTCGCCGAAGCCCTCGCTCGATCCTCCGAGCGCCGCGAGGATCTCCTGCAGGCTCACCTCGCGCGATCCGAAGGAGATCGAGACGGCGGTGAGCAGGACCAGGGCGATCAGCGAGACTCCCAGCCAGATCAGACGGGTGCCGAGGGGGCGCCGCACCGCGGCGACGCCCGCCTCGACGGCGGGAGCGCTCATGTGCATCCGCGCCGCGACTACTCCGCCTCGGCCTTCTGCGCCGCCTCGTCGAGCAGCGCGACGTAGTCGCCGAGCACCCAGGGGAAGGACAGCGGCGTCGGGTTCGCGGCGGTGCCCGCGGGGCCGGCCCCGTCGAGGAACACCACGGCGTCGTTGACGATCGCCGGGATCTGCGAGAGCAGCGGGTCCGCCTGCAGGGTGTCGACGAGCTCCTGATCCCCGTAGGTCACGATGAGGTCGACGTCGTCGAACGCGTCGGCCTGCTCCGCGCTGATGCTGGCGGAGAACTCGCCGCCGGCCGAGGCCTCGGCCACCGCCTGCGGCGTCGTGAGCCCGAGGTCGAGGAAGAACTCGGCGCGGGTGTCGTTCTCGGTGTAGAAGTTCACCGTGCTCAGGTCGCCGGTGTCGACGTGGGTGATGAACGCCGCCGACTTGCCGGCGAGCGCCGGGTGCTCCGCGACCTGATCGTCGATCTGCTGCTCGAGATCCGCGATCAGCTGATCGCCCTCGGCGGCGAGGCCGAGGGCCTGGCTGTTGTAGCGGATGTTGTCGCGCCAGGAGGTGCCCCAGGCCGTCTCGGGGTAGGCGACCGTCGGCGCGATCTCCTCGAGCCGGTCGTACTCCTCCTGGGTGAGGCCCGAGTAGGCCGCCAGGATGACGTCGGGGTCGGTGTCGGCCACCGCCTCGAAGTCGATGCCGTCGGTCTCGTCGAACAGCACCGGCGTCTCGGCTCCGAGCTCGTCGAGCTTCTCGGACACCCAGGGCAGGACGCCGTCATCGTCGTCGTCGCCGAAGGTGGCCTTCTGCATCCCCACGGGGACGACGCCCAGCGCGAGCGGCACCTCCTGATTGGCCCAGCTCACCGTGGCGACGCGCTCCGGGCGCTCGGGGATGGTGGTGGTGCCGAGCGCGTGCTCGATGACGATGGGGGAGCCGCCGTCGGATCCCCCGGGCTGCTCGGTGCTCTCGCCCGCGGTGTCGTCCGCTCCGGAGCAGGCGACGAGGCTCGCGGCGAGCGCCGCGACGGCGGCCAGGGACAGGGACTTGCGGAAACGCATGTGCGACTCGCTCTCAGTGTCGGGACCAGGGTCGTGCACCGCCGAGCACCTCATCATATCGAGGTTAGGCAGCCCTAAGTATTTTAGGAGCAGACGCGTCGAGACGCAATATCGATTTTCGGTCGGGCGAAATCGAAATCGGGTCATGACCGCCGGCCTGCGAGCGACTGCGGGCGGCGCGCAACCGGTTCAGTCGCCGCGGAACTGCCCCGGCGTGAGCCCGGTCACCTGCTGGAAGGCCACGCCGAAGGCGCTGACGGAGCGGTACCCCACCTCGACGGCCACCGACTGCACCTGCTCGCCCGCGGCGAGCAGCCGCGCGGCGCACTGCGCCCGTCGCAGGGTCCTCCATCTCCCGAAGCTCAACCCGGTCTCCGCGCGGAAGGCGCGGGTGATCGTCCGCGAGCTCACCCGCAGCTCAGCCGCCCATGCGGCCAGCCCCCGCTGATCCGCGGGATCCTCCTCGAGGGCGAGGAGGATGGGACGCAGCAACTCGCTGTGGGGATCCTGAACGCAGAGCTGACGCTCGCTCGGCGACAGCAGATCGAGCACCATCCGCTCGGTCAGATCCCTGGAGTCCGCGGCGAGCCGCGGGTCGTCCAGCCGGGCGAGCAGCAGCCGCAGCAGCGGGTCGATCTCCACCGCGACCGGGCGGTCGGCGAGCGGCGGCGCCTGCCGGATGCCGAAGTGACTGGTGCGGTACCAGGTGCCCGCGGGGGCCGCGCCCGAGTGCGGCACCCCGGCCGGGATCCACAGGCCGAAGCTCGTCGAGATCATCCAGGTGCGCTGATCGATCCGCACCGTCGACACGCCCCGCTCGTTCCACAGCAGTTCGTGCGTCGGGTGCGAGTGGGGCGGCCACGCGGTGTCGCGGCTCACCCGTTCCGACATGCCGGCGATGACGAAGTCCACCGGGATCTCGTCCGCCTCGTACATCGGCAGCGGCCGCAACTCGACTCCGGGCGCGGCATCCGCCGCGCGCGCCTCGGCGGGCCCCGCGTCAGCCGGCGCGGACGAGGCCGCGCCGTTCAACTGCCGAAGACGGTGTGCAGCGGATGATGGCCGATGCGCTCCCGACCGCCGAGCCCGTCGATCTCGAAGAGCACCGCCGTGCCGCACACCGGGTAGCCGAGGCGCTCCAGCAGTTCGAGCGCCGCCGCGACCGTCCCGCCGGTGGCCAGCACGTCGTCGATCAGCAGCACCCGGGTGCCGGCCTCCAGATCGGCGTGCATCTCGATGGTCGCCGTGCCGTACTCGAGCGCGTAGTCGATGGCGGCCGCCGGCTGCGGCAGCTTGCCTGCCTTGCGCACGGGGACGACCCCGGTGCCCGCCGCGATCGCCGCGGCGCTGGCGAGCAGGAAGCCGCGCGCCTCGACGCCGGCGATCACGTCGAACTCCCCCGCGAACGGCTCGATCAGCGCGGCGACGGTGGCGCCGAACGCCTGGCCGTCGGCGAGCAGCGGGGTGATGTCGCGGAACAGGATCCCGGGCTGCGGATAGCCGGGGATCTCGCGGATCAGGTGCTCGGCGCGGGCGAGTTCGGGGCTGAGGAGTTCGATCGGCACCCTGCCAGGGTACCCCGATCGCGACGGGGCGCATCGCGGAGATTTCCGTTTCACGGGCGGATCCGGTAAAGTCTCTGAGGTTGAGAGTTCAACGTGCGCCCCTAGCTCAGCTGGATAGAGCATCTGACTACGGATCAGAAGGTCGGGGGTTCGAATCCCTCGGGGCGCGCCACCATCCTCTCGACTCCCGCGGAATCACGCGGAAGTCGAGGGGATTCCTTGTTTCTGCACCCTGTGGATGACTCGGACCGGACAGCGCTCAGACAGCGTGGCCTCCTCCATGCGGCCGGTCGACGGCGGCGATCACGGCCGAGAGCTCGTCGCGGAGCGCGAGCAGCCGCTCGACCGGCAGGCCGAGCCGTTCGATCACCGCGGGCGGCACCGACAGCGCCTGCTCCCGCAGCGCGCCGCCCTCCGGGGTCGGGACGATCTGGAACGTGCGCTCGTCGCCCTCGACGGGGATCCGCTCGATCAGACCCGACTGCTCGAGGCGCTTGACGATCGGCGACAACGTGGCCGGATCGAGACGGAGCGTCTCGGCGAGCTCCCCGAAGCGCAGCGGGGCATCGCCCCAGAGCGCGAGCATCACCAGATACTGCGGGTGCGTGAGCCCGAGCGGTTCGAGGACCGGCCGGTACACGCCGATCACGCTGCGACTCGCCACCGCCAGCGCGAAGCACACCTGTCGGTCGAGTTCGAGCAGATCATCCGGCGTCGCGTCCACCCGTCCATCCTAGCTCGTTCGCGCCCTAACGAATGTGCTAGCATTTCGTTCGTGGGCAAACGAGAACCCAGGCGCCGGCTCTGGCACGAGACTCCGTACGACGGGGTGCCGGGCTTCTACGCCGCGATGCAGCGCTTCTTCTACCAGTTCGAGGGGACCGCGCAGCTCGGCGATCGGAACGAACCGGCGTACGTGCCCCCGGCCGATCCGAAGTGCCCGGTGTGCGGGCGCTCGCTGGCCCTGCACCGCTTCGACCGGGGAGGTCCCGGCAGGACCACCCACATGAAGTGCCCGCCGAAGCCGCAGGATCGGACCGAGGGCGGCCGGGACGGGTAGGGGTGCTCCTCAGCCGCGGGAGACGACCGGTTCGCCGACCCTCACGCGGAACCACAGCGCCAGCTCCTTGGCGGCCCGCCCCGTCGTGAAGGCGTCCGGAGCCGCCGCGATATCGGCGAAGGAGTCGCGGAATCCCGGGAGCGGCTCGTCGGATCCCGCGCCCATGGGGCGGTATCCCATGGTCCAGTCCTCGAACCGGCGCTCCGCGACGAGGTCGTCGATGAGGATCCGCACGTTCGTGTGCCGGGGATCGTTCTGGATCCTGCTCAGCAGCGCGTCGACCTCGGCCGGCGGCCCCTCCAGGAACTGGATGAACTGGTCCGTCTTGTAGAGCAGGATGCCGGTGATACCCGCAGATTCGTTGTGCGCCCGGGCGCGCCGGAGGAGCTCCCGGAGATCCTCCTCCTCGAATCTGCTGACCGCCTGGCTGGAGTAGACGAGGGACTTCAGGACCTCGACGCGTTCGGGGGCGGGGGCGGCGACACGCACCATGTTCACTCTCCCTCCGGGGCGCTGAGCGAGGGCGCCGTCAATCTGTTCAGCTCCTCCACCGCGCCGGCGCGCGTGCTGAACCGGCCCACCGACCGGGAGTGGCTGTCGTAGGCGACGTAACGGCCCTCCGCCTCGCGGTCGATGTAGCCGAAGAACTCGCCGCCGAGGCTCCCGACGTAGAAGCCGTCCTCGACCCTCGCCCAGGTGGTCTCTTCACTGCGCGGACTGTTCATAACGGCGACTCCGACCCCTCTGCGAACGTCCCTCCGGTCTCCGGACGGGTGCTGGGGCACCAGATCCTTCTCGTTGGGCGCGCCTCGAGCCTACCGTTCATCCTCGCGGAGCACCCGTTCTCCCGAACCGCTTGCTCCAGCGCGTGAAAGATGATACTGAGCCGCCCGCTCGGGGAGGTCGTCCGGCCGACTCTCCGGCGGCCCCGCGCCGCCCTCGGGCACGACCGCCAGGCCGCCCGGGGCGTAGGACATCGCCATGAGCGCCTGGATCCACCTGCGGGACAGCGGTCCCGCACGACTGCTCGAGAACTGGAAGCCGATCGGCACGTCGGGAGAGATCCAGACGGAACTCGATCCGACGGCGAACGGCCCTCGCTGGGGGAGGCTCAGCATGAAGGACTCCCGCTTGCGGAGCCGCGCGACCACGACCACCTTGACGTGCTCGAGCGTGCGATCGTCGAGGTCGAACCTCGAGGATCCTCCGTAGATGAGCGTACCCAAGCCGCGCCTTACCGTGTTGCACGCTGCACCCGGAGCCCCTGCCCGCGCAGCATCTCGACCCCCGGCGGACTCCCCGGGGCCGACGCGAGGTGACCCGCGTCCGCCTCGACTGTAGCGACCGGGGTGCCCACCCAGGGGGGTGTAATCCTACGGCGCCGGATCCCCTACAATTTGCTGCCGAGAGGGCCCGGACGGGTCTCCTCGTCCGGCAGCATGCCGTGCTCGATCCCCCAACGGACGGCCTGCGAGCGTCGCTCGACGCCGATCTTGCGATAGGCGGAGCGGATGTACGATTTGAGCGAGTTCCCGGTGATGTAGCTGCGAGCAGCGATCTCCGGATTGGTGTAGCCCTGGGCGATCAGCGCGATCATCTCCGCCTCGCGTTCCGTCAGCCCGTGGCGCCGGCCGGGCCAGGCTCCGCCCGCAGTCGACCTCTCCTCCGCGTACTCCCGGATCGGAGAGACGACGGTCTCGCCGGCGGCGACCGATTCGAGGCTGCGCACCAGCTCGTCGGCGCTCAGCGACTTGTCGAGATACCCGCTGCAGCCCTTCTCGACGGCACGATCGACGAGCGCGCCCTGCATGTTCCAGGTGTAGACCACGACGGAACCGGCGGCGGGATCGGCGAGCACCTCGTCGATCGCGTCCTGGTCGACCTGGGTCCGCCCGAAGGTGTCGTAGAGCGTGAGATCCACCGGCCGGTCCCCCGCACCGCGACGGCGGGGGCCGCTCCCCTCGCCGTCGATCACCTCGGTCTCGACGACCTCGATGCGCCCGGCATGGGGCTCGAGCATCGAGCGGAGCCCCTGGACCACCACCTCGTAGTCGTTGAGCAGGCGCACGCGCACGGGTCGGACGCCGACAGGGTTCGTAGGGTGCTCCGCGGTCACGAGGCAAGTCTACGACCCGCCGCGAATCATATATGATCTACTGCTTAGGATATATTCTCGTCCTTCCGGCCATCGGCGCGTCCGCCCCGCAATGACGTTCTCGACCGATTGCGGGCCCCGCATCGCCGGAATCGGGTACGGCGCCCCAGCGCAGAAAGCTCCTCCTCGCATGAACCCTCCCGCCGACGGCGACACCCCCTCGTTCTCGGATCCGATCTCCCCGGAGACCTCCGCCGGTTCCGTGCGGACCGTGCACAAGAAGCTCCGTCCGCGCCACGTCACGATGATCACCCTCGGCGGGATCATCGGCGCCAGCCTGTTCGTCGGCTCCGGCAACGTGATCCGCTCGGTCGGCCCCGCCGCGGTGATCTCCTACCTCATCGGCGGGCTGCTGGTGTTCCTCGCCATGCGCATGCTCGGCGAGATGGCGGCTGCGCGCCCCGCGATCGGATCCTTCATGGAGTACGCGCGGGTCGGCCTCGGCAATTGGGCGGCGTACCTGGTCGGCTGGCTCTACTGGTACTTCTGGGTGGGCGTGCTCGCCTACGAGGCGGTGCTCGGCGGCGAGACGATGCACGCCTGGTTCTCGTTCCTGCCGTCCTGGGCCTGGTCCCTGCTCCTGCTGCTCATCTTCGTCGGGGCCAACCTGATCTCGGTGCGCACCTTCGGCGAGGTCGAGTTCTGGCTGGCCAGCGTCAAGGTGCTCGCGATCGTGGTGTTCCTCGGCGCCGGCCTGCTCTACGCCTTCGGGCTGTGGCCGAACTCGACGTTCTCGATCCCGAATCTCTGGGAGCACGGCGGCTTCGCGCCGAACGGCTTCGGCGTCGCCTTCACCGGCGTCGCGCTCGTCATCTTCTCGTACTTCGGCACCGAGATCGCGGTGATGGCCTCCGCGGAGTCGGAGGATCCCGCGAAGGGCATCAAGCAGGCGACGAGCACCGTGATCTGGCGCATCCTGCTCTTCTTCGTCGGCGCCGTGCTGATCATCGCGACGATCGTGCCCTGGGACGAGCTGCCCGAGCCGACGAACGTCGCGAACGCGCCGTTCACCTACGTGTTCACGCTCTTCGGCCTGCCGGGCGCGGCCGTGGTCATGCAGCTCGTGATCTTCACCGCGGTGATCTCGGTGCTGAACTCGGGCCTCTACTCCGCCTCGCGCATGTTCTCGTCGCTCGCGGCGCAGGGCTTCGCGCCGCGGCTCTTCGCGAAGAAGGCGAGCAACGGCGTGCCGGTGATGGCGCTCATCGCCTCGACCAGCGGCGGCGTGATCGCGACGATCGTCAACTTCGCGGCCCCCGGATCGGGCATCTTCGACTTCATCATGAACTCGGCCGGTCTCGTCGCGCTGTTCGTCTACGTGTTCATCGCGCTCACGCAGATGCGCCTGCGGCAGAAGATGACCCCGGACGAGGTGGCGGGGCTGAAGCTCAAGATGTGGCTGCATCCGTGGCTGAACATCCTGCTGATCGTCGCGATCGCGGGGATCCTCGCCGTCATGCTCTCGTCCGAGGCGGGCCGCACCCAGGTGTGGACCAGCCTCATCGCGACGGGCGCGCTCATCATCTGCTGGCCCTTCGTGCGCCGGAGCCTCGCGAAGCGCTCCGCGCAGCAGCTCGAGTCGGGCGCCGCCGCGGAGGGATGACGCCGCGGCGCCGCGCCGACCGTCAGGTTCCCGCGCGCTGGCGCCTGCCGAGGTAGGTCGAGAGACCGACCGCCGCGAGCAGCGCGATGCCGTTGAACACGTTCGAGGCCCAGCCGCTGGCGCCCGACAGCGTCAGCCCGCTCACCGAGATCGAGACGAACACCGCACCGATGATGGTGCCGATCACGTTGAAGAAGCCCGGCCGGATCGCCGTCGCGCCCAGGAAGACCGCCGCCAGCGCGGGGAAGAGCAGCGAATTGCCGTCGGAGGCGGTCCCGCTGCCGGATCTCGCCAGCTGCAGCACGCCCGCGAGCCCGGCGATCGAGCCCGCGACCACGAAGCTCCACCAGACGTTCTTCGTGACCGGCAGGCCGACGAGCTTCGCCGCCGTCGCGTTCGATCCGATCGCGTAGAGGGACCGGCCGAACGGCGTGTGCGTGAAGAAGTACCAGGCGATCGCCGCGACGGCGAGCGTGATGAAGAAGACCATCGGGATGCCGAGGAGCCGCGAGGAGCCGAAGCGGATGAGCGCGGGATCGATCCCGCTGATGATGGACTGGCCGCCCGTGTACCAGATCATGAGTCCGGTGACGAGCATCGCCATGCCCAGGGTCGTGACGAACGGGCTCATCTTCATCCGGGTGACGAAGAAGCCGTTGACGAGGCCCACCAGCGTGCCCAGCAGCACCGGGATCAGGATCGCCAGCCAGAGCGGCAGCCCCATCCGGGCCATGAACCCGGCGCAGAGCACCTGCGACATCGCCGCGGTGGCCCCCAGCGAGAAGTCGAAGTAGCCGCAGACCAGCGGGAACAGCGCCGCGGTGGCGATGAGCGCCACGACGGCCTGGCTGCCGAGGATCACGTTCAGGTTGTTCACCGTGGGGAACGCACCGGCCGAGGCGGGGAAGAAGGCGAAGAAGACGAACACCAGGATCGTCAGCAGCGGCAGCGCATAGGCTTCGAGCAGCTGCAGCGGCTTCGGCCGGCGTTTCACCGGGATCGACACGGTGTTCGTCGTGGGCGGGGTGGTTGCGGTCATTGCTGCGTCTCCGTGGTGGTGTCGTGAACGGTCCGCTCGCGCAGGACCAGGCTGGTGAGCTCGTCGACGTCGAGCTGGCCGGCGACGACCTCGTCCGAGATCTTTCCCCGGCTCAGCACGAGGGCGCGGTCGCAGAGCGCGTGTATCTCGCTGAGGTCGCTCGAGGCGACGACGATGGCGCAGCCCTCCGCCGCGGCGCGGCGGATGATCTCGTAGATGTCGGCCCGGCTCATCACGTCGACGCCCTGCGTCGGCTCGTCGAGGAGCAGGAGCTTCGGGCCGCGCTGCATCCATCTCGAGATCACGACCTTCTGCTGGTTGCCGCCGGACATCGACGAGAAGAGGGCCTCGGGCCCGGAGACCTTCACCCCGAAGGAGTGGATGAGGTCCTCCGCCCGGCGCCGTTCGCGACTGCGCGGCATGAAGCCGGCGCTCCAGTTCTCGCTCAGGGTGGCGAGCGCGATGTTCTCCGAGACCGACTGGTCGAGGAAGGCCCCCTCTCCGGTGCGGTCCTCGGGCACCAGCCCCACCCCCAGCCCCATCGCCTCGCCGATGTTCTCGGGCGCGTAGGGCGCTCCGCCGAATTCCATGCTCCCGCTCGCCGGGGCGTGCTCGCCGAAGATCATCTTCAGCACGCTGGACCGCCCCGATCCGACGAGCCCGGCCAGACCGAGAATCTCGCCGCGGTGGACGGTGAAATCGACGCCGCGGATGGGCCCGCCGCGCAGACCGGAGACCGAGAACACCGGTTCCCGCTTCGCGCTCTCGGCCTCTCCGGTCGGGCGGAGCGCCTTGACGAGCCCGCCCGCCATGATCTCGATGAGCTCGTCCTCCGAGGGCGAGCGATCCACGATGGTGCCCGCGACGCGTCCGTCGCGGTAGACGGTGAAGTCGTCGGCGACCGCGAGCACCTCGCGGAGGCGATGGCTGACGATGACGACGGTCTGCCCCAGCTCCGCTCGACGGCGCACGCGCTCCAGCAGCAGCTCGGACTCGTGCGCGGCGAGTCGGGCGGTGGGCTCATCGAGCACCAGCACCCGCTGCCCGGCGTCGTCCTGGTCCTGCAGTGCGCGGGCGATCGCGACCATGGTCCGGTCGGAGGGACGGAGCCGTCGCACGGGCGCACGGGGATCGACGTCGAGTTCGTACTGCCCGAGCAGCGCCTCGACCTCGGCTCTGAGCCCGCGCCAGTCGATCCTCCCGCCGCGGCGCGGATACCCGTTGTCGAGCGCGAAGTTCTCCTCGATGGAGAGCTCCTCGAACAGGCCGAGATCCTGGTGCACGAAGCGGAGGCCCGCCTCCTGCGCGGTGGCCGGGCCGTAGGACTGCAGCTCGTAGGGCCGTCCGAACACCTCCAGCTCGCCCTCGTCCGCGGTGTAGACCCCCGCGAGGATCTTGATGGTCGTGCTCTTGCCCGATCCGTTGCCGCCGAGCAGCGCGTGCACCGTGCCGGAGCGGACGTCGAGCGACGCATCGTTGAGGGCGCGGGTGCCCGCGAAGTGCTTGTTCAGGTGCGCGACCCGCAGCGCCGGCGAGTCGCCCCGGGGCGACGGGCTCGCGCCCGCCGCCCCGGGGACGGCGATCGGGGTACCGGTCACTTGCCCCACGCCTCGAGGAACTCGGCGCGGAAGTCGATCGAGCCGTCGTAGCCGCCGGATTCCGGGAGGTTGTGCCCGGCGTCCACCACCTGGACCGACTGTCCGATGTAGGCGGGGTCCTGACCGTCGAGGATGCGGATCGCGGTGTCGACGGAGCCCCAGCCCTCCCAGGTCGTGGCCATGGCGACGGTCGCATCGATGCCGGGCTGGCCCGAACGGATCATGTCGATCGCCCCGTCGCCGCCGAAGGCGCCGATCACGGTCAGCTGATCGGCGAAGCCGGCCTGATCGACCGCGGCGGCGAGGCCGGTCTCGAGATAGCTGTCGGTCGGGACGATCAGCGCGTTGGCCTCCGGGTTCGCCAGTAGGGAGCTCGTGACCTTCTGCAGGTAGGAGTTGTCGGCGGTCTCCGGATCCGAGACATCGATGACCTCGAGCACCTCGCCGCCGCCGAGCTCGTCCAGCTGCGACTCGAAGGACTCGGTGATCCACGGCCCCCAGGCGTTCGTCGTGCTGTTGATCACGATCGCCTTGACCTCGCCGTCGTTCTTGCCGTAGGCGTAGTCCGCCATGAGCTCGCCGAAGACGCCGAAGAACCCGAACTCGCCGGCGTCCGACAGCCACAGGCGCTCGGAGTCCCACACCTTCGGGTCGCAGTCGTCGACGCCGCCGCCGCCGATGATGGTGACCCCCGCGTCAGCCGCCTCCTGGAAGGCCGCCGCCGCGGCGCCGCAGCTGATGCCGATCGGCACGAGCACATCCGCACCGCCCGCGATCGCCTGCCGGATCGCGGTGGCGAAGCCCTCCGGGCTGAGCTTCCCGTCGACGATCTGCGCGCTCCACCCCGCCGCCTCGCCGGCCTCGACCACGGCAGCGGCGGGCTTCGCGCAGGTCGCGAGCTGCTCGCCGCAGGACATGACGTAGAGATCGAGCCCCTCGGGGACCGTCGTGCTCGCCAGATCGCTCAGATCCGAGCCGACGCCCTCGTAGGCCCGGTCCAGCGCCTCCTGCGCCTCCGCGCTGACCTCGGTCGTCGGATCGTCGGTCTCCTCCGGCGCCTCGCTGCAGCCGGAGAGGATGAGCGCGGCCAGTACCAGCATCGATGCGGATGCCGCCGCCTTTGCCTTGATCACAAGTTACCTCCTGGTATCGGCGGCAACGCTGCGATCGGTTCGGCCGCGCTGCCGCAAGGCTCCGCCGGTGGGAGCCTGCACCCAGTCAAGACGTCCGAGCCCTCGCTCGCCAGCGCCGCGCGGCAATAACAGCTATCGATCGTGCGGATGGGTGGGGCCGATGCCAGTCATCGCCGAGAGCGCTGTCGCGGGCGACCCCTCGCGGGCTACCGTTGGCGCCATGACCGCATCGACGCCGCCGACCGGAGCCGCACCATCGGCGGCCGAACTCTTCTCCCTCCAAGGCACGGTGGCTCTGGTCACCGGAGCGACCTCGGGGATCGGGCTCGCCACGGCGAGGCTGCTCGCCTCCGCCGGCGCGCGAACCGTGCTGAGCGGACTCGGAGACGAGGACCCGGCCGGCGCCGCGGCGGGGCTGCGCGCCGAGGGGCTGCCCGTCGAGGGGCGGGCCTGCGACGTGACCTCGGAGGAGGAGCTGACCGCGCTCGTCGGCACCGCGCTCGACGCGCACGGGCGCATCGACACGGTGTTCTGCAACGCCGGCCTGGCACTCGACACCGGGCCGCACCTCACGAGCACCGACGAGCAGCTCGATCGCATGTTCGACGTGCACGTCCGCAGCGTGCTGCGGCTCGCCAACCTCACGATCCCGCACATGGCCGAGCGCGGCGGCGGCGCCTTCATCGTCATGTCGAGCCTGTCGGGACTCCGCGGCAACTCGCAGATCGGCCTCTACGGCCTCACCAAGGCCGCGAACGCCCAACTCGCCCGCAACCTCGCCGTGCAGTGGGGAGCCTCCGGGGTGCGGGTGAACGCGATCTCGCCCGGCGTGATCGAGACCGGGTTCGCGCGACCCATCACGGAGGGCCCGGGCAGGGACGAACGGCTTCGGAAGACCCCGCTGCGACGGTTCGGCGAGGCCGCGCACGTGGCGGGCACGGTGCTCTACCTGGCGTCGCAGGCGGGCGGGTTCACCACCGGGCAGAACCTCGTCGTCGACGGCGGCACCCTGGTGAGCGACTGATGAGCGACCGCACCCTCATGCTCCGGCGCTACGAGCTCGCCCCCGGCACCGCCGAGGAGTTCGGGAGCTGGTGGTCGGCGCACATCCCCGCACTGCGGGAGCGCGCCGGGTTCGCGATCGAGTGGGCCTATCTGGACGCCGAGCACGAGGCCTTCACCTGGGCGATCTCGCACCCGGGGGACCGGGAGGCGTTCCTGCGCGCCGAGCGCGCCTACGAGGCGGACCCGGATCGCGCCGCCGCGATCGCGCTCGCACCGCCGCTGCGCAGCGCCGCCGTCGGCTTCCCGGAACGGCTCCGCTGAACCCCTCGGGCGCTCCGAACGCTCACACGCCCGCCGGCTCCGCCTCGGACGAGAACTCGATCCGTTCGGCGGTCTGGCGCAGAATGCCGATGAGCCAGCGCAGCGCGGGGTCGTCCGTCTTCGAGGGATGCCAGTACACGACCTCCACGAGGGTGCGATGCGAGAGCGGGGTCCTGGCGATCACGAGGTCCAGCGGGCCGGCGTACTGCTCGGCGACCCGCGCCGGGACGAAGCCGTACATGTCGGTCCCCTCGAGCAGGAACGGGATCGGGAGGAAGCCGGTCACGCTCATGGTCACGCGGGGCGCCACCCCGGCGTCGTGGAGCGCGTCGTTCGCCACGGCCACGACGTCCTCGGCGAACGCCACGTCGATGTAGGGCATCTCCCCGAGATCCTCGAGCGTGAGCGCGCCGTCCCGCAGGCGCGGGTGTCCCGCCCGCACGAGGCAGACGAACGTGTCCGAGAACAGCGCCTGGTGCTTGCCGGGCACGGCGCGGTTCGCCGCCGTGACGACGACGTCCTTGCGGAGCAGGTCGACGGGGTCGATGCTGTTGAGCGCATCGAACTCGACCGAGATCTCCGGCGCCTCCTGCTCCAGCACCGCCAGCAGCGGCGCGGTCATGACGGAGAGCGCGTAGTCGGAGGCCGAGATGCGGAACTGCCGGTCGCTCGTGCGCGGGTCGAACATCGGGCGGAGGTTGAAGGTGCGGGCGACCTCCGTGAGCGCCTCGCTCACGATCGGCTGCAGCTCCCTCGCGTGGTCGGTGAGCTCGAAGGTGCGGCCGGAGCGCACGAGCAGCGGGTCGCCGGTCACCTTGCGCAGCTTCGCCACGGCCCCGCTGACGGCCGGCTGCGTGAGGCCGATGGACTCGCCCGCCTTCGTCAGGTTGCGCTCCGCGAGCACGGCGTCGAGCACCATGAGCAGGTTGATGTCGATGCCTCGCAGATCTTCCATGACCCGACTTTCACTCCATTGTGCGTTCGTCACAGCATAGCCGATCCCGCCCCGATGCCCGCGGGGCACCGGGGCCCTCCCTACAGCCGATCGGGGCCGTAGGTCCGCCGCGCCCGCGGCACCGTGTGCCCGGGGCTCGTCTGCTCCACGACGCGGTTCTCGATCGATCCGAGCCCCGCCACCGTCATCCGCACCACGTCGCCGACCCGCAGCGGCGGGGGCGTGAGCGCACCGCTCCGGCTCCAGCGCTCGGAGAGGGCGCCGGTCGAGGCGGTGCCCGAGGCGAGCGCATCGCCCGCGCCGACCCAGGCATCGCGGGACGCGTGCACGAGCATCTCCTCGAACGACCACGACATGTTCCGCAGGTTGTCGCCGCCGATCACCTCGCCGTTGACCTCGACGGTCATCTCGAGGTCGAAGCGGTCGCCGTCGCGATACGGCTCGAGTTCGTCCGGCGTGGTGATCCACGGGCCGAGGGTGTTGGCGAAGTCCTTGCCCTTGGAGGGGCCGAGCCCGATCCGCATCTCGCGGCCCTGGATGTCGCGCGCGCTCCAGTCGTTCAGGATGCAGTAGCCGGCGATGTGCCCGGCGGCCTCCTCGATCGGCACGTCGCGGACCGTGTTCTTGACGATCGCGGCGACCTCGAGCTCGAAGTCGAGCCGTTCGGTGAACGGGGGCATGGGGATCTCGGCGCCGGTGCCGACGACGGACCAGGGGTTCATGAAGAGGAAGGCGGGGGCCTCGTACCACGGTTCGGGCACGCTCCCATCGCCCGGCTCGCTCTTCTTCATCCCCGCGATGTGCGCCTCGAAGGCCACGAAGTCGCGCATCGCGCGCGGCTCCACCGGCGTCAGCAGCTGGGTCTGCTCGACCGGCTTGCGCTGCTGCCTGCCCGAGCGCAGCAGCACATCCGCGCGCTCGGCCTCCGGCGCCTGGAGCAGCGTCAGGATGTCGGGATCCCCCGGCAGATCCTGCACGCGATCGTGGCGGACGACGCCCGTGTGCACGATCCCGTGCTCGCGGTAGCGCACGTAGCGCGGCATCAGAAGTCCAGGGTCTCGTAGAAATCCCGCTGCCGCGTCTCGAGGGCGGGGATCGCCTGACCGAGCGCCCACTGCTCGAAGTGCGGGTAGGTGCCGTGCGCCTTGAACGCGGCCTCGTCGGTGTAGACCTCGAAGATGCGGAAGACGTTCGGCTCCTCCGGGCTCCGGTAGGCCTGGTAGTAGACGTTGCCGGGCTCCTCGCGCGAGGCGGGCGAGAGGCGCTCCAGCGCCTGGCGCACCGTCTCCTCCTCACCGGGCTTGGCGGTCCAGGTTGCAGAACAGACAAAGGCCATTTCGGGTTTCCTCTCTCAACTTCTTCGTCGGGTGTCCCCCGCGGATCTCACCTTACGGATCTCGGCACGCGCCGGCTACCGGCCGGGCGCAATGCCTCCTATCGGCGAGCGGCCGGTCCGCCGATGCGATCGAGCGGCGAGAAGCCCCCTCCGCCACGAGAATGGCGCTCCGCACCGGTCGCGGAGCGTGCCTCTCGTGCCGGAGCATCGTGCTCGCGACCGCCACAGGCGGTTCTCAGCGGGTGCGCGCCCGTGACCTCGGGCGCGCCGGCGGGATCTCGGGCACCTCGCGCGCGGCGCCCACGATCCCGTGCAGCTCGCCGATGCGCTCGACCCGCAGCGTGACGGTGTCGCCCGCGACCAGCGGCGGCGGCGTGCGCGCGCCGTTCCTCCCCCACAGCTCGCCCAGGCAGCCGCCGTTCCCGGCCGTTCCGGAGCCGAGCAGGTCCCCCGGAACGACCCGGGTGTTGCGCGACGCGTAGGCGACCAGCTCCCCCAGCGGCCAGCCCATGTTCGAGAGCAGATCGTGTCCGACCCGCTCACCGTTGACGAGCGCCTCCAGTTCGAGCGGCAGGAAGCCCTCGTCGTCGACGAGGTCGGCGAACTCGTCCGCCGTGACGATCCAGGGGCCGAGGGCCGTTCCGAAATCCTTCCCCTTCGCGGGGCCGAGGCGGACCTGCATCTCGCGGGCCTGCACATCGCGCGCGGACCAGTCGTTCATGATCGTGTAGCCGAAGATCGCCTCGGCGCCCTCGCCCGGGGTGAGATCCGATCCGTCGCGGGGCGGCGCACCGACCACGACCGCGACCTCGAGCTCGAAGTCGAGCGCCTCGCACCGCGGCGGAGTGACCCGCTCGTCCGGCCCGAGCACCGAGTGGGGGTTGGTGAAGTAGAAGGTGGGGTAGCGGTACCAGGCCTCGGACACGCCACCCCGGCCGTCGACCGACACCGACACGCCCTCGACGTGCTCCTCGAAGGCCACGAAATCGCGGATCGACGACGGCTGCAGGGGAGCGAGCAGCCGCACGGCGGCGAGCGCCGTCCCCCGCCCGTCCGCCGCGGCGAGCATCTCCGCACCGACCTCCAGCGCGGTGGCCAGGCCCGCGGCCAGCAGGCCGGCCGTGGTGGTGCCGTCAGGGAAGGGGATCACCCGATCCCCGTGCACCAGGCCCTCCTCGAGCCGGCCGTCGGTCTCCCAGCGTGCGATGCGCATCGTCCCCCCTTACGATTCGTCGCGTCCGCCGCGGCCCTCGGGCTCGTCGCCGAGGATCGCGACGGCGCGGGTCCAGCCGGCAGAGGCCCCGCGCACCTTCGCGGGGAAGCAGGCGACGGTGAAGCCGTGATCCGGGAGCGATCCGAGGTTCTGCAGCTTCTCGATCTGGCAGTAGCCGACGTCCGCACCGGCCTTGTGCCCCTCCCACACGGTCGAGGGGTCTCCCGTCTCCTCGAAGCGACGGCGGCCCGAGCTGACCGGCAGATCCCAGCCCCACGCGTCGGTGCCGACCACGCGGATGCCCTGATCGGTGAGGTGCAGGGTCGCGGCGCGCCCGAAGCCCACGCCGGTGTCGATGTAGTCGTCGCGGCCGTAGGCCGCCGCCGCGACCGTGTGCATGAGCACGATGTCGAGGGGACGCAGCCGGTAGTCGATCCTCGCGAGCGCGGCATCGATGTCGGCCGGCGTGACGAGGTGGCCGCTCGGCAGGTGCCGCAGGTCGAGCCGCACCCCCGGCCGGAAGAACCAGTCGAGGGGCACTTCGTCGATGGTCCAGGCGCGCTCGCCGCCGTTCATCGTCGGATGGTAGTGCCAGGGCGCGTCGACATGGGTGCCGGCGTGCGTCGTGATCGTCACCGTCTCGGCGGCGAGACCCTGGCCGTCGAGCAGCTGCTCGGGCAGGATCCCGTACATGGCGCGCAGGTCGGCGAGGCCGGCGGTGTGATCCTTGAACTCGATCCTCGGCTTCAGGAACGGGGGATCGACGGGGACGACATCGTCCAGTGGCATCGACAGGTCGACGAATCGCATGTGGCTCCTTCGCTCGCTGACTCTATCCTGCGCGGTCGCGCCGCCCCGCGACACCCGCGCCGGGGGATGCTTGCCATCGCCCGGACCGGGGCAGGCCTCAGATCCGGCTCTCCCCGCCGTCCACCAGCAGGGTCTGGCCGGTCATGAACGCCGCGTCGGCGGAGACCGCGAACGACACCACCGCCGCGATGTCCTCGGGCCGGCCCGTGCGCGGGATCGCCTGCCGCGAGCGCACCGCGGCGAAGTGCGCCTCGGGCACGTCGCCGAGCGCGTGCTCGGTCGCGGTGAGCCCCGGCGCGACCGCGTTCACGGTGATGCCGTGCGGGCCGAGTTCGGTCGCGAGAGCGCGCACCATCCCGGTGAGCGCGCCCTTGCTCGCGATGTAGTGGGTCATCATGGGCGGCGGAGCGAACTGACTCGACGAGGTGATCATCACGATCCGGCCCCGACCGGCCTCCCGCATGTCGGGAAGCACCGCCCGCACCACGTTGAAGCCGCCGTCGACGTTCACGCGGAAGGTGCGATCCCACACTGCGGGATCGAGCCGGTCGAACTCCGCCAGCACCTGATAGGCGGCGCCGTGGATCACGGTGTCGACGGGGCCGAGGACGGCGCCGACGTGTTCGACGGCGGCGGCGACCGCCGCGGGATCGGCGATGTCGCACTCCAGATCGACGACCCCCTCGCGGGGCCGCGGCGGGCGCAGCAGATCCAGGCTCGCCACCCGCAGGCCGTCGGCGCGGAGCCGCGCGGCGACGGCCGCGCCGATGCCACGAGCCCCGCCCGTCACCAGCGCGACCCGGCCGCCGCCGGGAACGCCCGCGGCGCCCGCGCTCACCGCTCCCCCCGCAGCGCCGCCGGCCAGATGCCGTGCCGTCCGGGGCTGAGGATGCCCTGCGGATCGACGGCGTCCTTGATCTTCTCGACGAAGCGGCGATAGGCGTGGTCGCCGTAGCCGAACTGCTCCTGCGCGAGGTCCATGAAGTGCAGGTGGGCGCGGTACTCGCCGTAGCCGATCCTGCCGGCCTCGCGCACGAGCTCCTGCATGACCCGGTAGGCCTCCGCCGTCGCTGCCGCGTCGTCGACGTCGAAGGTGATGCCGGCCACGCTGCACAGGGAGCGCTCGTTGACGACGATGAGATCGGCCGTGTGGTCGATGCCGTTCCGCTCGAACTGCGACTTCAGCCACATCTGCAGCTCGTACGTCTGCCGGCCGGTGAGCGGCGCGACCGGCGTGAACGACATGTGCCCGCCGTGCGTGCCCCCGCGCCATCCCGACATGGTCGTCCAGTCCTGGTTTGGCACTCCCGCGTAGACGCGGTCGGACGGGTCGGGCAGATCCGCCCACTCGTCCGGTCCGGTCGTCGTGCTGCGGATCCGGGCATCGGGAATGCCGCCGAACGCGCGCTCGATCTTCGCCAGATTGTGCTCGTTGACCGGCCGGTCGCCGTAGAGGGCGAGACGCAGGTGCCAGCGGCCGACGCCGATCCGCTCAGCGATCTCGTCGATGACGCGGTCCGGGATCACCCCCTCCTCCGGCTCGTACCAGTGCGAGCGCGGCGCGATCGTCGAGGCGATCAGCAGGGTGTTGAGGATGCAGGGCACGCCGTCGATCGTGCCGTCAAGCCGCAGCCGGCGCAGGGTGTCGACGAGCGGGATGAGATCCTCGTCGCGCGTCACGTCGATGTGCACGTGGGTGATCGCCTCGGGCTTCGGCATGAGCCAGACGCCGAGCCTCGTCACGATCCCGAAGCTGCCCTGGAAGAAGAGCGGCTCGATGGTGGGCCCGAGGCTGCGCCGGTAGAGATGCCAGGAGTCGTTGCCCTCCATCGCGCCCATACCGGTGCGCAGCAGCCCGCCGTCGGCGGTGACGACCTCGAGCCCGCAGATGTTCCGCCAGTCCTTGCCGTACGGGAGGTAGGTGAGCCCGTTGTCCTGCTGGTTGCCGCCCATCGACCCCCAGCCGAGATCCGGCACGCTCACCATGAGATCCGCGCCCGCCGCTTCGACGGCGTCGTAGAGCTCAGCGAACGAGACCCCGGGCTCCACGACCGCGTAGCCGAGTTCCTCATCGATCTCGAGCACCCGGTTCATGCGCCGGAAGTTGACGGTGATGCCGCCGGACACCCGCGGAGCCGCGCCGCCGTAGCCGTTGTTGCGCCCCTGCCCCTGCGCCCAGACCGGAACCCCGTGCGCGGCCGCGATCCGCACGATCGCCTGCACGTCCTCGGTGCGGTCGGGCTGCACGACGCCGGCGGTCTCGAACGCCTCCCACCCCTCGGGCTGGTAGGGATCCCGGTACTCCCCGCCGCCGTCGCCGAGGATGACGCGATCCTCGCCGATGGCCGCGGCGATCTCGCGCAGTGCCGCGCGCACCTCGTCCGAGTCGGCGGCGGTGCGCACCGCGGGAATGAATGCCGGGGTCGTGCGGCTCATCGGTCTCTCCTTCGAGTCGATCGTGCGGGGTGGGGAACCGCCCCGGCCGGAGGTCGATCCGGCCGGGGCGACGCCGTCGGCCGGCGGCCTCAGGCCGGGTTTCGCCCGACGAAGAAGTCGCGCAGCGGATCGGCGGTCGGCTCGAAGCCGGCATCGATCAGCCCCTTGCGCAGCGCGTTCATCTGCGGGTCGTGGATGCGCTGGGTCGGCAGGCGCAGCGGGCCGCCGTTGTAGCCGCGCAGCCAGCCCTGGAACTTCCACAGCTGGCGGTCGATGAAGTGGCCGCCGTTGAGCTGCTGGGCCATCTGGCCCTTCACCTTGCGGGCCGGATGCATCCTCCAGTAGAGCTCCGTCACCTCGTCGAACCGCTCCTCGCGCAGCAGCCGCATCGCCTCGGGGATCGTGGGCCCCCAGAACTCGTGGTCGCTCGTCGCCGAGAGCTGGATCGGGATCAGCTGCCCGAGCGGCAGCAGCTCGCCCTCGATCGGGCACGAGATCACGACCTCCTCGCCGAAGAGCCGATGGGCCTCGACGATGCCCATGATGCTGGGGAAGCCGCCCTCGGCCTTGATGACGGCGATGTTGGGGACGTCGTCGAGCAGACGGCGGATGAGCCGCGCGGGGATGTCGGAGGGGTGGATGCGCGAGCTGAAGCCCCACAGGAACATCGGGAAGAGGATCACCGCGAGGTTCGTGGCCTCGCAGACCGCCCTGGTGTAGTCGTAGATCTCCTGCTCAGACTCGGGGTAGAAGTTCGGCGGGTACGAGAGCAGCACGAGTTCGGCCCCGGCGGCCTCGGCGCCCCGGACCGCCTCGATGTTCTGCTCGAGGGTGCTCCAGCTCGCGTGGTGCACGACCACGAGCCCGCCCCGCGCCTCGTCGACCATGATCTCGAGGAACTCGAGATACTCGGGCAGGGTGATGTTCACCTCGGAGACGCCCAGGCTGCCGAGGAAGCCGTGCTCCTTCGCGAGTCGCACGTCGTGCCGGATGCCGCGCTCGTTGATGGCGGTGAGGTCGCCCGTGAACGAGGGGATGGTGCAGTTGACGGCGCCGATGAGCCGCTCGCGGGCCCACTCGCGGGCTTCGGCTTTCGTATATCCGGCCATGAGGCTTCTCCTTCGGAAGACGGTCTGGGTGGTGGTCTGCGTTACTTGCGGATGGTCAGGACGCCGACCGGCAGCGGCGTGCCGCGTCCCTGCGCGACCGCCCGGTCGTAGAGCAGCTCGGCGAGCACGATGTCCTGGAAGCCGCTGCCCGTGGACTTGTAGACGGCGATGCCGTGCTCGGGCCGCGCCGCGCGACCGCCGAGGAGGTCGTGCAGCGAGACGGTGATGGCGTCGGGATCGAAGCCGGCGCCTCGGGCGGCGATCAGGTCGCCGCTGTCGTGCAGCACCTCGGCCGGCGCGTCGGCGACCACGAGGGCCGCGCGGCCGATGATGGCGGGATCGAGCTCGCGCTGGGAGCGCGTCGTCGATCCCACCGAGACGACGGTCGCGTCGTCCGACACCCAGTCCGAGCGCACGGTGGGCGTCTCGTCGCGCGAGCGCGCGGCGCACAGCACGAGCCCCGCGCCGCGCACCGCCGCCTCCGGGTCGCCGACGGCGGTGACGGGGAGGTCGAGCTCGGCCGACAGCTCGGTCGCGAAGCGCTCCCGGTTGGCCGCGGTGGGACTCGTGACCCGCACCTCGGCGAGATCGGCGACCCGCGACGCGGCGCGCAGCTGCGCGCGCGCTTCGAACCCGGAACCGACGACGGCCGCGACGACCGGGCGCGGCGGCAGCAGGGCGGTCAGCGCGGCCGCGGCGGTGGCCGCGGTGCGCAGGCCGGTGATCCGGTTGCCGTCGACGAGGGCCGCGAGACGCGAGTCCCGCTGATCGAAGAGGGTGATGAGGTAGCTCGCGAGCCCGTTGCGCATCGACGCCGCGATCGTCTTCGAGCCGGCGAACTTCGCACCGGGAGGAGCGGAGGGCATCACCCGCTGCCAGCCTCCCGCGGTCGCGGCCACGGCGCGCTCCGGAGTGGCCGCCGCATCGTCGGGGCGGCGGTACGCCTCCCGGAGGGCGTCGATCGCGCTCTCCCAGTCGGCGAGCGCCTCGACATCGGCGTCCGTGAGGAACAGGGTCGGCGGCTCGGCCAGGAATGCGTCGGCGGTCATCGCTTGGTCTCCATTCTCGAGTCGCGGATCACGTCCGCGAGCATGCCCGTCTCGGGCGGCTGCGACGCCCCTCGGATCGCGAGGTACGATTCGAGCAGGTGCCGCCTCGTCGCCTCGCAGGCGGCCTGCGGATCCCGGCGTTCGCAGGCGTCCAGGATCTGCGCGTGAAAGGCCTCCGCGGTGGGTCGACGCATGTCGACGCGCAGCCGCATGCGATCCGCCTCGTCCTGGAGGACGCCGATGATCCGCAGCAGCGTCGGCGAATCGGCCGCGGCGTAGACGACGCCGTGGAACTCGCGATTGAGCCGGTTGAAGCCGTCGGAGCGCCGGGCCGCCTCGTCGCGGTGGGCGCGATCGTATGCGGCGAGCGCGGCGTGCAGCTCGCGCATGCGGTCGACGTCGGCCTCGGAGAGCCGCGGCACGCCGAGCAGGGTGGCGCGTCCCTCGAGATCGATGCGCAGCGCCGTCACCTCCTCGAGGCGGTTCGGATCGATGCCGGCGACCACGCTGCCCCGGTACGGCTGGCGCGTCACGAGCCCCAGCGCCTCGAGCTGGAGGATCGCTTCGCGCACCGGGGTCTGGCTCACGCCGAGCTCGGCGGCGATCTCGTTGATGTCGATCCGGCGGCCCGCGGCGAGCGCGCCGGCGACGATGCGCTCGCGGAGCACGCGGACGACCTGATCGGTCATACGGCGGGGCTGGAGCGCGGTCATGCCCCAAGGATTATCGAATATCGAATATCGAACCAGGCCGGATCCCCCATGCCAGTCATCGCCCGCGGCTATGGACGGCTCCCGCGCTTCGTCATACGCTCGCGGGGACGCGGCGTACCCTGGAGAGACCGCGGAGTATCCGAAGAAGGAGCGCACACATGGCCATCGCGACGATCAACCCGACCACCGGAGTCACGGAGCAGACCTTCGAAGCGCACACGGACGCCGAAGTCGAGGATCGGATCGCGCAGGCGCAGTCGGCCTACGAGACCCTGCGGCAGACGAGCTTCGCGCAGCGCGCCGGGTGGATGCGCCGCGCCGCCGATCTCCTCGAGGAGGAGGTCGAGCGGCTGGGGAGACTGATCACGCTCGAGATGGGGCGGCCCCTCGCGGGCGCGCGGGCCGAGGTGCTGAAGTCGGCGAAGGGCCTCCGGTTCTACGCGGATCACGCCGAGGAGTTCCTCGCGCCCGAGCCCCTGGCCGATCCGTCGGTCGTCGGCGCCTCTGCGGCGGGCACCCGCTACGCCCCGATCGGCATCGTCCTCGCGGTGATGCCCTGGAACTACCCGCTCTGGCAGGTGCTCCGCTTCGCCGGGCCCGCGCTCATGGCCGGCAACGCCGGCCTGCTCAAGCACGCCTCGAACGTCCCGCAGTCGGCGATCTACCTCGATACCCTCTTCGAGCGAGCGGGCTTCCCCGCCGGGGCGTTCCGCACGCTGCTCATCCCGGCTTCGCGGGTCGAGGGGGTGCTCCGCGACGGCCGGGTGAAGGCGGCGACGCTGACGGGATCCGAGCCCGCCGGCCGGTCCCTCGCCGCGATCGCGGGCTCCGAGGTGAAGCACGTGGTGCTCGAGCTCGGCGGATCCGACCCCTTCATCGTGATGCCGAGCGCCGACCTCGAGCGCGCCGCGACCGTGGCGGTGACGGCGCGCAACCAGAACAACGGCCAGTCGTGCATCGCCGCCAAGCGCTTCATCGTCCACGCGGACGTCTACGACGAGTTCACCCGGCTCTTCGCCGAGCAGGTCGCGGCGCTGACCGTCGGCGATCCCTTCGACGAGGGCACCGACGTCGGTCCGATCGCCACGCAGAGCGGGCGCGACGAGCTGGAGGAGCAGGTGGCCGACGCGGTCGCCAAGGGAGCGCACCTGCTCACCGGCGGCACGGTGCCCGAGCGCGACGGGTGGTTCTACGAGCCCACGGTGCTCGAGGGGGTGACCCCGGAGATGCGCCTCTACCTGGAGGAGGCCTTCGGCCCCGTCGCCGCCGTCTACCGTGCGGCGAGCCGGGAGGATGCGCTGCGCCTCGCCAACGGCACGACCTTCGGGCTGAGCTCGGCCGTGTGGACGCGGGACGAGGAGGAGCGGGAGTGGTTCATCGATCGCCTCGACGCCGGGGCGGTCTTCGTCAACGGCATGACCGCGTCGTATCCCGAGCTGCCCTTCGGCGGGGTGAAGGACTCCGGGGTCGGCCGGGAGCTGGCCGCGGCCGGTATCCGCGAGTTCTGCAATCTCAAGACCGTCTGGGAGGGCTGAGCGCGACCCCCGCCGAACCGCTCAGGCTGAGACCTCGAGGCGATCCCGGAATCGGGGACGCATATGCAGGTTGCCCGGTGCCGATAATGCGCATCTGCGTCCCCGATTCAGCGAGAGGGACGGGGAGGGGAAGGGGCCGCTGCTACGTTTCGAGGGCGGGGCCGCGATTCGCTACGGCAGCACCACGATCTTGCCCGGGGCGTGCGGGCCCTCCAGCTCGGTGAACGCGGCCGCCACCTCGTCGAGGGCGAAGGTCCGCGCGACGGGGAGACGCAATCGCCCCGCGGCGATCTCGTCGGCGAGGCGCGCGAGGTTCTGAGCGGTCCGCGCCTTGCGCTCCACGCTCCGCACGCCGAGCTCGTCGACGGCGTCGTACGCGGCGATCGCCACCATGCGGTCGGCGGGCACGCCCAGCGCCAGTCCCGCGTCGAGCGCGTCGCGGCCGTGGCAGTCGTAGACGGCGGTCGGGGTGCCGAGCGGGCGCACCCGGTCGGAGAGGCCCGCACCGTGGGCGACGGGCGCGACCCCGATGGAGCGCAGGAGGTCGTGGTTGCGCGGCGAGGCGGTGCCGACGACCCGGGCTCCGGCGGCGACCGCGAGCTGCGCCGCGACGATCCCCACCGCGCCCGCGGCACCGCCGACGAGCACCGTGTCGCCCTCGCCCACCGGCACGGTCGCCAGAACCGATACGGCGGTGAGCCCGGCGACGTTGAGGCCGCCGGCGACCGCCACGGGCAGCGCCTCGGGGCGGCGCGCGAGATCCTCCGCGCGCGCGAGCGCCCGCTGCGCGACCGAGCCGCTCGCCCGGCCGAGCACCTCGTCGCCCACGGCGACGTCGCCGCCGTCCCAGTAGCGGGCGCCATCGCCCACGGCGATCACGGTGCCCGCGACGTCGCTGCCGATCCGCCTCGGGAAGGGCGCGTCCGAGGGGATGAAGCCGCTGCGCACCTTCGCGTCGAAGGGATTGAGCCCCGCGCTCGCGACGCGCAGCAGCACCTCGCCCGCCGCAGGCGCAGGATCGTCGACCTCGGCGATCCGCAGCACCTCGGGGCCGCCGGGGATCTCGTACCGCGCGACTCGGCTCATGGCGCCCTCCTCAGTCGTAGTGCCGGGCGATCTGCTCGGGTTCGAGCTGCACCGCCCAGCCCTCGATCGTACCCGCGTTCTCGTACTCCTCGATCTGCAGGATGCGGCGGCCGTGATCGACCACGTGCTCCATCCCCGTCCGGATGAAGGCCCCGAGCGTGAGCCAGGCCTGCTCGTCCCAGGCCACGCCGGCGATCACGAGCACGTTGGCGTCGACGATGCGGCGGGCCGCGATCGCCTCGTTCGGCGAGACCGCGTGGACGGCGCGCGCGCCGTTCACCTTGTTGGCGGCGACCGCCGTGGCCGCCGGCTCGCCCGCCACGAGGACGGCGAACGCGTCGACGGCGGCGTCCTGATCCGCGACCGCGGCCGCGCCCACCCGCACGGCGAAGACGGGGTAGTCGTCGCCGGGGTCGAGCTCGTCGGCGCCGTGCCAGACGACGTCGTGCCCGGCCGCGATCGCGCGCTCCTGCAGCGTCCGCCCCAGCTCGTATCCGCCGTGATCGGCGGCGATGTGGATTCGTGTCATGATCTCAGAGCTCCCAGTGGTTGATGTTCAGGTTCTCGGGATCGCGCGCCAGATAGCGCGCGAAGCGCCCCTCGGGATCCCGGTCCGCGATGACCCTCCGCAGGCGCTCCCAGTTCTCGGGCGCCATGAAGCGGAGCTGGCGGTTGGTCATGTCCGAGTCCCCCAGGTACTGGCCGGCGGTGACGGGCTGCGCGTGGGCCATGACCGCGTCCAGCCAGTCGCGGTTGCGCCGGTAGTCCGCCGGATCCTCGTAGACCGTGTAGCTCGCCACGTAGGCCTCCGTCTGCAGGGAGAAGGCCATGTCCGGCAGCTCGCGGCGCAGGGGCGCGTTGCTCATCCAGATCGCGAAGCCCCGCTCCGTGGGGTTCTCGGTGAACAGCGGCCGCAGCCGTTCGACGGCGAAGGCGATCCCGTCGGGCGTGGGGTCGGCGTCGATCCAGGCGTTGTCGGTGAGGTACTGCCACCCCTCCGGGTTCTGCAGCTCCTGCTGCGCGCGCTGCGCCGCCAGCGTCGACTCCGCGGCGTCCTGGACGAACACCGCCCGGTCGAGGATCGGCGAGGAGTTGAACTCGGCGAGCGAGGCCCTGGCGTGGTCGAGGTCGTCGCCGAAGGCCACACCGGTGACCAGGAACAGGCGGCGCTCCCCGCCGTCGGGCACCTGGGTGCGCGTCGAGACCGCCACGATCTCGACGTTGTCGGGGATGCGGTGGTGGGCCCCGTACAGCCAGGTCAGCGCCTCCTCGAAGTCGGCCAGCTCGTAGCCGTGCACGGTGTGCGCGAGCGCGCCGAACCCGGGTCGCGTGCGGAGGTGGAAGCGCACGACGATGCCGGGGAACGAAGGCCCCGCGCCGCGCGCCGCCCAGAAGAGGTCGCTGTTCCGCGTCTCGTCGGCCCGCACGAGCTCGCCGTCCGCGGTGACCACGTCGACGGCCACGACGCTCTCGGCCGCCCAGCCCCAGCCGCGCTGGTTCCAGCCCTGCCCGCCCTGCAGGAGGAAGCCGCCGATGCCGACGCTCGGGCAGTGGCCGCCGTTGAAGAAGCGTCCCCGCTCCTCGAGGAACGGGGAGAGCTCGTCGCCGCCCTTGGTCGCCGGCCCGGCGCTCACGATCCCGGTCGCCTCGTCGTACTCGATGCCGCGCAGCGCGCCGAGGTCGATGAGCAGGCCGCCGTCGCGCACGCTCCACACCGCCCAGGCGTGGCCGCCGGAGCGCACCGCGATCGTCCATCCGCGCTCGGCGGCGAGCCGCACGCCGCTCACGACGTCGCGCTCGTCGGCCGCCAGGAGCACGGCCTCCGGTCGGCGGTCGGGTCGGCGCCCGTTGAACACCCGGCCGAGCACGGCCTCCTCGAAGTCGGTGTCGGCCGGCGTGACGAGCCGGCCGGTGAACTCAGCTGCATCCTGGATCATCGTTGAACCTCCGCTGCGAGCCTACGCATCCGGCGCAGCGCGGGCCACGCGTGAACCGGGATACCAGTCATCGCCGCGGCGCCCCCTCGAGCCGCTCGGCGCGCGGGCGCAGGAGGAACCAGCCGGCCCACGCCACCGCGCTGCCGCCGACCACCAGCGCCGCCATCGCCGTCAGGTCGGTGCCCCCGCCGAGAGCCGAGATCGGCGACACGAGGCCCGCGACGACGAACTGGATCGCGCCCACGAGGGCGAGCACGGTGCCCGCGATGTGCCGCAGGCCCTGGACGGCGACCGACAGCGCCGGTCCGATGTAGAGGCCGCAGGCGGCGGCCAGGCAGAAGAATCCGGGGAGGATCAGCCAGGGGGAGAGCCGGCCGGTGAGACCGGCGACGGCGACGAGCGCCGCGCCGATCGAGAGCACGACGAGCCCGAACCCGACGAGGGCGTGGTCGTTCCACCGGCGCGACAGGCGGGCGGCGAGCAGCCCGACGGCCATGAGGCCGACGCCGTTGACCGCGAACGTGACGGCGTAGGCGGCGCTGCTGAAGCCGAGGCCCAGCTGCAGTACGTAGGACGACCCGGCGATGTAGGAGAAGCTCGCCGCGAACGCCGCCCACACCGAGATCGCGCCGCACCAGAAGGCCCGCGATCTCGCGGCCGCCGACACCGAGCGCGGCACCGCGGACACGCCGCCGCGCACCCGTCGGGCGGGCGGCAGCGACTCCGGCACGAAGGCGGCGAGGGCCGCGAAGATCAGAGCAGAGACCGCGGCGAGGCCGATGAAGATGCCCCGCCAGCCCCAGGGGATCATGAGGAGCACGCCCACGACCGGGGCGATCACCGGCCCGAGCGACATCAGCGTGCCGAGCAGGGCGAAGCCCCGGGTGATCTCGGTGCCCACCGCGACATCGGACACCACCGCCCGCCCCACGGTGCCGCCGGTCGAGGCGCCGAGGCCCATGAGGAAGCAGGCCGCGATGAGCAGCCACAGCTCCGGGGCGGCCGCGCAGGCCACGGAGAACAGGGTCATGGCGGCGCTGCCGACGAGCAGCGGGCGACGACGGCCGATCGCGTCGGAGAGCGGCCCGGAGAACAGCTGCCCGATCGCCAGGCCGACGGTCGTGGCCGTGAGCGAGAACTGCACCCGTTCCGAGGTCGTCGCGAACTCCTCGGCGATCGTCGGCAGCGCGGGCAGGAAGACGTCGGTCGACAGGGGTCCCAGCATCGCGAGCGCCCCGACGCTCAGCAGGATCGGGGCGGTCAGCCCGCGACCCGCCCGAGGCCCGGTGCCCTCAGCCGCGCCGGTCTCGGCCGGTGCGGCGCCATCCGATCGCGTCATCGTCCCTCCTCGGTGCCCGTTGCTCCCATACTGATGCCGCGTCCGGCCGGGCGAGTCGATAGCTGGTATCGACGAGGAGCTCTACATAACAGAATCAATATTCTGTTTCTGTTTATGTACGCAATCTCGCGAACCTCGTACACGATCGCCCGAATGCAGCTCAAGGAGGAGCCCATGCCCACCACCCTGTCCCCCAGCCCGCCCAGCACCGACCTCGACCTTTTCGCCTCGTACGACCGCGCCTCGCGGCTCGAGCAGTACCGGCAGCTGCGCGACCTGAGCGACGTCGTGCGGCTCGAACAGCACGACGTCTACGCCATCACGAGCTACGACGCGGTGCGCTCCGTCCTCGCCGATCACGAGACCTTCATCTCGGGGGAGGGCGTCGGCTTCACCCAATCGATCAACGAGATCCTCCGGGGCACCACGCTGGCGAGCGATCCCCCGGAGCACGATCTGCTACGCTCGGTCGTCGCGACCGGCCTCCAGCCCCGCGCCGTGCGCGGACGCCGCGATGAGATCGCGGAGAAGGCGCGCGGGGTCGTGACGGCCGCGCTCGTAAAGGGCGCAGACAGGGGCCGCATCGAGGGAGTCACGGACCTGGCCCAGGCCATGCCGCTCTCGGTAATCCCCGACTTCCTCGGGCTGCCGGAGCAGAACCGCGATCGTCTGTTCGAGTGGGCCCAGGGCGGCACCGACAATCTCGGGCCGACGAGCGAGCGCACGCCGCACAACAACGAGATGTCCCGCTGCATCGCCGGCTACACCTCGGACCTCGCGGCACGCCGGGATCTCGCACCGGGCAGCCTCGGCGCCTCGGTGCTCGCCGCCGCCGATGAGGGCGTCATCCCGGAGCAGAAGTGCCCCGTGCTGCTCATCGACTACATCGGCCCGTCGCTCGAGACCACGGCCACCGCGATCGGCCACCTGCTCGTGACCTTCGCGGAGCACCCCGAGCAGTGGCGCATCCTCCAAGAGGACCCGGGCCTCGTCGCGTCGGCCATCAACGAGCTCGTGCGCTACGAGAGCCCGATCCGCGGCTTCACCCGAGTTGCGGCCCGCGATGCCGAGGTAAGCGGGCTGACCATTCCGGCCGGAAGCCGGGTGTGGACGCTACTCGCTTCGGCGAACCGGGATGAGCGCAAGTGGGAGTCTCCGGACGCCTTCGACGTGCGCCGAAACCCGCTCGATCATCTCGCCTTCGGCTACGGCACCCACGGCTGCGCCGGACAGGGAGTCGCACGGCTCGAACTGCACGCGCTGTTCCATGCGCTGCTCGACTCGGTCGAGCGGATCGAGCTCATCGGAGAACCGGTGATCGCCGAGAACTCCATGCTCAACACGTGGGCCAGCATCCCGCTCCGCCTCGTCACCACCGGAGGACGCTGATGCGCATCGACGTGATCATGGAACGCTGCGAGGGCCACGGCCTGTGCGCGGAAGTCTCCCCGGAACTGTACGCGCTCGATGACGAGGGGTACGTCGTCTTCGAGCACGACGGTGCCGACGTCCCCGACGCCGACCGGGCGGCCGCTGCCGCCGGGGCCCGGGTCTGCCCCGTCGCGGCACTGCTGGTGCGGGGCGAGTGATGGGCCTTCGCCGCAACGGGCGCGTCGTCATCGTCGGCGGCGGGCCCGCGGCCGCGGCCGCGGCCGTCGCGCTCCGCGGGCACGGCCACGAGGGCACCATCGAAATGCTCTGCGCCGAGAGCACCGCACCCTATTCGCGCCCGCCGCTCTCCAAGACGCTCCTGCGCGGCGAGGTCGACGCCTCCGACCTCGCGCTCGACGTCGCGGACGCCGAGGTGCATACCAGTGCGCGCGCCGTCCGGGTCGACTTCGACGCACGGAGCGTCGAGCTGGCCCACGGCGAGCGGCGCCCCTACGACGGCCTCGTGATCGCCACCGGCACCGCCGCACGGCGACCGTCGGATCCGACGATCGAGGTGCTCCAGACCATCGAGGACGCCGTACGGATCGCCCCGCGGTTGCGCGCGGCCCGCTCGGTGCTCGTGGTGGGATCCGGGTTCCTGGCTCACGAGCTCGCCTCCGCCGCCCGCACCCAGGGTGCCGAGACATCGCTCGTCGTCAGGCCTCGAGCGCTGGCGCGCCGCATCGGGCCGATGCTAGCCGAGCTGATCGAGGCGCGTGCGGCTCAAGCGGGTGTCCGGCTCGTCGAGAGCGCCGGCGGCGACTTCCGGGACGGGGGCTTCACCACCGCGGCGGGCGAGCGGCTCGACGCCGACCTCGTGCTCGCAGCCATCGGCAGCAAGGCGAGGAGCTTCGATACGACAGGCGCGCCTGCGAGCAGGTCCGAGGCCTACGTTGTGGACCAGCACTGTCGGCTCCGGGACGGGGTGGTTGTCGCCGGCGACGCCGCCGTCGTGCGCACCCCCGACGGCCGCCTGCGGAGCGACCGCAGCTGGATGAGTGCGCTCGCACAGGGCGCAGCCGCCGCGCGCGGCCTGCTCGATGACGACGCGCCGGTGCCGGCAACGGTTTCTTACGCCTGGACCGAGGCCTACGGCTTGGAGGTGAAGATCTCGGGAACGCCCCCGATCGGCGAAAGCCCCGTCGTCCTCGACGGCGATCTCTCCGATGGCCGGGCCCTCCTGCAGTGGCCCGGCGGGGCCGCAGCGGCGGGCTATCGCATCCCCACCCCACGCCTTCGCGCGCTGGCGTCCGCGACATCTGCGACACCGGGATCGTGACGCCCTCCGCACCACCGCGTGCGAGCTCGGGATTCCGCCCCCCGCTCCAGGAACGATCCCGCCGCACCCTCGAACGCGTCCTCACCGCCGGAGCAGAGGTGTTCGCCGAGCACGGCTACGAGGGTCTCGCCATCGCGGAGGTGTGCCGGCGCTCCGGGGTCTCGGCAGGTGCGCTCTACACCCGCTTCGAGAGCAAGGAGGCGCTCGCGCGGGCCATCCACGATCACGTGCTCGAACGGCTCTCCGCCGAGGTCGCCGGACTCTACGCGCCGTCGGAGGCCTGGGGGGCCCTTCCCGCGGACGAGTTCGTCGAGCGGGCGATCCGACTGCTCGTGGGCCACTTCCAGGAGCATGCCGCGATCGTCCGCGCCATCGTGCTGCGCGCCGCGGTCGACCCGACGATGCGCGCTCGAGGCACCCGCGCAGTCGGCGCCATGGCCGATGCCTTCACGGCCCGACTGATGGACCGGGCCGGCGACTTCGCCGCCGCAGAGCCCGAGCCCACGATCAGATCGACCTTCGCGATGGCGTTCGAGGCGACCTCGTGGGACGTGACCTTCGGCTCGGAGTTCCGGGCCGAAGGCGCACTCGGACCGGATGACCTGGGCGAGCGCCTCGTCGCGATGTGCCGCCTCATGCTGCTCAGCGGATCGCTCCCGTGATTCCGCGGCGGCTCCGCGGACTGACGCAGCGGCGCGCAGCTTCGCGCCGCTCAGACGCCGCGGCTGCGCGCGAGACGGTCGAGGCTCCACTCGTAGCGCTCGAGCCAGACGAAGGCGTGCACCCAGGTCTCGACGAGGCGCACGCCGCGATGGGCCCTGATCCTCCGGACGATGTCCGTGTAGTCGGCGAGCGAGCGGGCGGCGATCGTCGCGATGAGCGCGTAGCGCCCCAGCGTGCGCGCCGCGAATTCGATGGTGGGGATGCCGAGCAGCAGCTCCTCGGCCGCGGCCGCCCCTTCCGCGTCGCCCCTGAGCACGATCCCGACGCCCGAGAGCACGGAGGTGGTCGCGCTGCGGCGGCTGCGCACGGCGCCGATGCGCATCACGCCGGATTCGAGCAGCCTCAGCACGCGCGCGCGGCACGCCGAAGCGGATCGCCCGGTGCGCTTCGCGAGCTCGCCGAAGGTGAGCCGGCCGTCGAGCTGGAGCTCGGCGATGAGCGCGATGTCGAAATCGTCGAAGGCCAGATCGCCGGCTTCGGGATCCTCTCCGAGTCGCAGCCGGCGCAGCACCCGGTCGTAGAGGGAGAACTGCGTCTCGACGACCCCCTCGATCGCCTGAATCGCGCGCACGGCGCGCGCGACGTCCTCGCGATCGGCCGCCCACACCTCCGCCACCGCCTGGTTCTGCCCGCTGATCTCGGACAGGAAGACGACGTTGGTGAACTCGCTCAGGCGCTCGAACACCGGCGAGGTCGGCCCGCTGATGCGCAGCTGCAGATTCGCCTGGATCGGCAGCCCCACCGCGCGGGGATGCACCGCGGCGAGGATCCGGATCTCGCCCGAGGCGAGCAGCTCGTGGACGCGCTGGGCGACGAGGGTGCGGTGCACCCCGAGGTCGGCGGCGAGCGCCGAGAACTGCGCCCGGCCGTCGAGCTGCAGGGCGCGGATGAGGTCCTCGTCGAAGTCGTCCATGCCCAGCATCATGCCAGAATGCCCGTGCCCGCGCATGACAAAAGATCACAGATAGGACGCTTATCGACGCATATGGGCGGCGAAATGCGACCATAAGCTAACGTTCCAGCGGAAGTATCCGATTCAGCGCTTTTTCTGCTTTTCTTCTGGGAGCAGGTGAGCGTACCCTCGTATCGATTCGAGACGAAGGAGTTCCCCGTGCGCAAGCTCGCGTTCACCCAGGCCCCCGCGCCGACCGCGCCGAAGATCGTCACCGCCGCGCGCATCCACGCCCTCGACGAGTCCGGCAGCGCCCCGGAGGCCTTCCTGGTGATCGGCGACCGGATCCGGCAGGTCGGCACGATCGACGCCTGCCGCGCCGCGGCCGCGCAGACGAGCGCGCTCGCGCCCGACGTGATCGATCTCGGGGACGCCGTGATCGTTCCCGGCTTCATCGACGCCCACGCCCACCCCCTCATGCTCGGCCAGATGATGAGCTGGGTCGACTGCGGCCCCGACCGGGCCGGCTCGATCCCCGAGATCGTCGCACTGCTGCGCGAGGCCGCGAAGACCCTGCCCGCGGGGCGCCCCGTCCGCGGCTACGGCTACGAGCAGCGCAACCTCGCCGAGCGCCGGCATCCGACGCGTCTCGAGCTCGACGAGGTCGCGACCGACCGCGAGGTCTACCTCATGAACGCGTCGGGCCACGGCGGCGTGGTCAACTCGTACACCTTCGAACAGCACGGTGTCACGAGAGACACCCCGAACCCGCGAGGCGGCGAGTTCTTCCGCGACGAGCACGGCGAACTCACCGGCGAGCTCTCCGACGCCGCCTGCAACGTCCTCACCGGCCTCGAGGGCGTGAAGATCGGTCACCACGGACCGAACTTCCACCTCGCCGACGAACCGGAGGAGCACCAGCGCCAGCTGGCCGCGGCGCAGGAGAACTTCCTCGCGGGCGGCGTCACCACGATCGGCGACGCCCAGGTCAGCCGCCGCGAGTTCGACATGTACCTCCGCCTGGCCGAGTCCGGCGCCCTCAAGGTCCGCATCAGCATGTACCTGCTCTCCCATCTCCTCGACGACGCCCTCGAGATGGGCCTCCACGGCCAGTTCGGCAACGAGCACCTCAGCTTCGCCGGTATCAAGTTCTACTCCGACGGCACCCTCGGCGGCTGGACGGCCTACTTCCCCGACGGCTACGTCGGCGATCCCTGCCGCACCGGGCAGCTGTACCACGAGCCCGGCGACTACACCGAGCTCATCAGAAAGGCCCACCGCGTCGGCCTCCAGACCGCCACCCACTCCCAATCCCCCACCGCGCTGGAGATGGTCATCGGCGCCATCGAGACCGCGCTCGCCGACCGCCCGGACCCCGACGCCCGCCACCGCATCGAGCACTGCGGCCTCCCCACCCCCGAGCAGATCGAGCGCATCGCCGCAGCCGGCATCTACCCGGTGAACCAGCCCCAGCACCACTACAACTGGGGAGAGGGCGTCCAGCACGCCATCGGCACCCCCGGCGAGCGCTTCAACCCCCTCGGCGAGTTCGAACGCGCCGGCGTCCCCGTCACGATCTCCTCCGACGCGCCCGTCGCCGACCCGCGACCGATGGAAGCGGTCCACGCCGCCGTCACCCGCACCACCCGACGGGGCGCGCGACTCGGACCCGACGACCTCGCGGTGTCGATCGACACCGCCCTGCGCGCCCACACCATCACCGCAGCGCGCGCGCTCGGACGCGAAGACGAGCTCGGCAGCATCGAACTCGGCAAACGCGCCGACTTCGCCGTACTCGACCGGGACCCCTACGACACCGAGACGGCGAGCATCTCCTCGATCCGCGTCACCTCGACCTGGGTCGGCGGCGAGCGCGTCTACGCCCTCTGACCCGACCACCCATCCGGAACCCAGCAAAGGAGCTCACATGTCCGCATCACCGGCCGCAGCGCCGAACACCCACAGAAGGGCGCTGAAGGGCGGCATGGCCGCCCTCGTCGGCACCTCCATCGAGTGGTACGACTTCTACGTCTACGCCACCGCCGCGGCGATCGTCTTCCCCCACGTCTTCTTCCCCGAGGATCTCGATCCCGCGCTCGCCACGCTGGCGTCGTTCGGCACCTATGCCGTGGCGTTCTTCATGCGCCCGCTCGGCGGCATCATCTTCGGGCACATCGGCGACAAGCTCGGCCGCAAGCCGGCGCTGACCATCACCCTGGTGCTGATGGGCGTTGCCACGACGCTCGTCGGCGTGCTCCCCGGCTACGCGGCCATCGGCATCTGGGGCCCGATCCTGCTGATCCTCTGCCGCATGGCGCAGGGCCTCGCCGTCGGCGGCGAGTGGGGCGGCGCGAGCCTCATGGCGGTCGAGAGCGCGCCGCAGAAGTGGAAGACCTTCTACGGCGGCTTCACCCAGGTCGGCAACCCCCTCGGCGCCCTCATGGCCACCGGAGCGTTCTGGGCGCTGTCCGCACTCGGGCAGGACGCCCTGCTGAGCTGGGGCTGGCGCCTGCCGTTCCTCTTCAGCATCGTGCTGATCGGCGTGGGCTTCTGGGTGCGCTACCGCGTCGAGGAGACCCCCGTGTTCGCCGAGAAGGTCGAGGGCCAGGAGCAGTCGACCCCCATCCTCTTCGCGCTGAAGAACAACTGGGGCCCGATCCTGCTCGGCTTCTGCATCATCGCGATGTCCTCCGGAGGCTACGTCATCGCGACGACCTTCGTGCAGAACTACGCCGACTCCCCCGAGATCGGCCTCGACCCGACCGTCATCCTCGGCGCGCTGACCATCGCGTCGCTCGTGGAGATGCTGGTCACGCTCCCGCTCGCCGCGCTGGGCGACAAGATCGGGCCGAAGACGGTCATGTACCTCGGCATCATCCCCTCCTTCCTCGTGATCATCCCGCTGGTGCTCTCGATCCAGGCGAAGAACGTGGCACTGATCTGGGTGTTCGTGATCCTCATCCGCGTCACGCTGAGCGGCGCGTGGGCACCGCTCTCCACCCTCATGGCGCAGATGTTCCGGCCGCAGTCGCGCTACACCTCGATGTCCCTCTCCTACGGCATCGGAGCTGCGGTCTGGGGCGGGCTCTCGCCGGCGATCGCCTCGCTGCTGCTCGTGCTGACCGACGGCAACTTCTGGTCCGTCGTGGCCTTCTTCGGCCTGCTGACGGTGGTCGCCTGGATCGGCGTGCGCTTCGCCCCGCAGCACTCCGACGCGGCCCCGGTGACCGGCTCGTTCACGGCGCGGCTCGACACGACCGCGATCGACCAGCCGGGCACGTAGCACCCCGGTGCTCCGCGGGCGTCGACGCCCGCGGAGCACCGGAACCGACCACGCGGTGCGGCACCGCAGAACCAAGACGTGAGGAACCATGGAAACCGTACGCCAGCGCACCACCGGCTGGGTGATCATCGAGACCCTGCACCACTACGGCATCGACACCGTGTTCGGGATCCCGGGCACCCACAACCTCGAGTTCTACCGACCGCTGGACGCACTGGGCATCCGCGCGGTCACCTCGCGCCACGAGCAGGGGGCCGGGTACGCGGCCGACGGCTGGTCGCTGCAGACGGGGAAACCCGGCGTGGTCATCACGACGAGCGGCCCCGGTCTGCTGAACGCGCTCTCGGCGGCCGGAACCGCCTACTGCGAGTCCCGCCCGATGATCCTCCTCTCCCCCGGACCGGCGAGGGGCGCGGAGTTCGCCGACGTCGGCACGCTGCACGAGACGAAGGATCAGCTGGGCGCCGCCTCCGCCATCGTGGAGTGGGGGCGCCGCGTGCGGACCGCCGAGGAGGCCGTCGAGGCGGTGCACGACGCGTTCGAGCTCTTCGCGACGACGCGGCCGCGACCGGTCTACATCGAGGTGCCCCTCGACCTGCTCGAGGAGACCGCCGAGGTCGCTGACGGGGCCCTCCGGGCTCGCGCATTCGCCCCCGCCGCGCGCCCCGATCCCGCCGCCGTCGCCGAGGCGGCCGCGCTGCTCGCCTCCGCGCAGGATCCGGTCGTCCTCGCGGGCGGCGGATCCCGCGCCGCCGCCGCGGAGCTGCGCGCGCTCGCCGAACGGCTCGGCGCGCCGGTCGTCACCACCGGCAACGCGAAGGGCGTGCTCGACGAGCACCACCCGCTCGCCCTCGGCGCGAACCTGCGCCTGCCGGCCGCCCGGAACCGGGCCCGCGACGCCGACGTGCTGCTCGTCGTCGGCTCGAAGCTCGGCGAGGCCGAGCTCTGGGTGGAGCGCCTGGAGGCGCGGGGCTCGGTGATCCGCATCGACCTGCTGGCCTCCCAGATCGACAAGAACCAGCCGGCGCGGATCGGGCTCGTGGGCGACGCGAGGGTCGCGCTGGCGGCGATCCTCGACGAGCTCGCTGCGCTCGGCAGCGCATCCCCGCGCGACGGGGCGCCCGGGGCGGCGCGGACGCGCGCCGCCGCGCGCGCCGAGTGCGCCGAGCTGTCACCCGAGAACACCGCGCTCGCGGAGGTCATCGCGGCGGCGCTGCCCGAGCGCGCGATCGTGTCGACGGACTCCTCGCAGATCGCCTACTGGGGCCTGCTCAACGTGCTGCGCGTGTCCGAGCCCAACTCCACCCCGTACATGACCACCTACGCGACGCTCGGCTACGGCCTGCCGGCCGCGCTCGGCTCGCGGATCGCGCGCCCGGACCGCCCGTCGTTCGTGGTGATCGGCGACGGCGCGCTCATGTTCTCGATGAACGAGTTCATCACGGTGGTGGAGCAGCGCGAGGACGTCACCGTCATCGTGGTCGACAACGGCGGATACGCCGAGATCAAGCAGAACGAGGCCGACGCGGGCATCGCGCCGATCGGCGTCGACCTCGTGCAGCCGGACTGGCCGGCCGTCGCCACGGCGTTCGGCGGTACCGGCCGCCGGGCCGGCGCCCCCGGCGAGCTGGCCGCCGCCGTCGACGCCGCCCTCCGCGAGGGCGGACTGCAGCTGATCCACATCGACCAGGCGGGATTCGAGCTGCCGGAAGGAGGCGCGACCGCATGACCGCCGACACCACGCGACCGATCGCGGTCTACACCGACGTCGACGACACCGATCCGGCGATCGGGATCCGCCTGCTCGAGGAGCACGGCTTCGAGGTGCGCGTGCTCGGCAGCCGCGACGCCGGCGAGATCATCGCCGGCGCCCGCGACGCCGTCGCGCTGCTGCCCGGCTATTCGCCGGTCACCCGGGAGATCATCGAGGCGCTGCCGCGGCTTCGCATCGTGTCGCTCATGTCGATGGGATTCGACTACGTCGACGTCGCGGCCGCGACCGAGCACGGGGTCTGGGTGACCAACGTCCCCGGCGCCGCCACCGAGGAGGTCGCCACGCACGCGCTCGCGCTCCTGCTCAGCAGCGCGCGCCAGCTGCCCTTCTACACGGCGTCGGCCAATCCCGAGGAGTGGAACGACCGCGCGCCCTCGCCGCCGCCGCGCCTGAGCGAGACGACGCTCGGCATCGTCGGCCTCGGCAGGATCGGGCGCGAGCTGGCCCGGCTCGCGGGCCCCCTCTTCGGCTCGATCGTGGGCTACGACCCGCTGCTGCCGGACACCCCCGAGGTCCGCGCCGACCTCGCGTCGCTCGGGATCTCCCGCACGAGCCTGGAGGAGGTGCGCCGCACCGCGAACGCGCTCTCCCTGCACCTGCCGCTCACCCCGGAGACCACCGGGATGATCGACGGCGACTTCCTCTCGGAGATGCCGCGAGGCGCGGTCCTCGTGAACGTGTCGCGCGGCGGCCTCGTCGACGAAGCCGCCCTCGCCGCAGCGCTCGACGCGGGACGGCTCTCCGGCGCGGCGCTCGACGTGCTCTCCCAGGAGCCTCCGGCGCCCGGCCATCCGCTCCTCGACCGCGACGACGTGGTGCTCACCCCGCACATCGCCTATTTCTCGGCGCGCACCGAGATCGAATACGTGCGGATCCAGGCGCAGAACGCCGTCGCGCTGCACGAGACGGGCCTCCCCGATTCGCCGGTGAACCGCCCGGGCGGGTGAGCGCCCGCCTCGCTGCGGACCCGCGCCCGGACGCCCGTCAGACCGGCGGCGCGACGAACAGCCCCGTGTCGATGTCGTTGAACGACTCCCGGGCGACCAGTTCGCTCATCTCCGCGGCGGTGCCCCACTGATCCTGCGTCGACAGCTCGCTGATGTCGTGCCGGGACGGGTGCCAGGTGTCCTCGTCGAGCACCGCGAGCTCCGTCGTGTACTCGATCGTGTTCCCCGCCGGGTCGAGGAAGTAGGCGAAGGTGTTGTCGCCGGCGTTGTGCCGCCCCGGGCCCCAGACCATGCGCGCGCCGGCGCGCAGGATCTTGCCCGCGCCGCGCATCCACTCCTCGATGCTGCGCATCTCGAACGACATGTGGTGCATCGAGTGGTGCGGTCCCTGGGCCACCGCGATCGAGTGATGGTTCTCGTTGCAGCGGAGGAAGTGCATCATGTCGGTGCCGTCGGGCCGCACCAGCGAATCGGAGATCGCGAAGTCGAGGTGGTCGATGTACCACTGCACGGTCTCGTTGAGGTTGGCCGAGTTGTAGACGAAGTGCGACAGCTTCACCGGGATCGGCTCGCGCTCCCGGATCTTGCGCGACTGACGCAGTTCGTATCCGGTGGAGAACTCGAGGGTGCGACCGTCGCCGTCGAACACGCGGAAGCCGTAGCCGCCGCCGTACTGCGTCAGCTCCCGCGGCTCGTGGACGAACCGCACGTCCTCCGCCCGGAGCTTCTCGGCGAGCCGCGCCACATCCTCGCGGCTCCGCACCCCGAAGCCCACCAGGTCGACCCGCTTCTCGTCCCGGCGCAGCCGCAGGATGTAGGGCTCGGGCGACCCCTCCGCCGCGAGATACGACAGCCCCTCCTCGCCGTGCGCCTCCGAGAGCCCCCAGTGCGTGACGAAGAAATCGCGCTCCTCCTCGAAATTCGGTACGGCGAGCGCGGCGTAGCGCAGGTGGGAGACCAGCCTGTCAGTCATCATCGACCCTTCCTCGAAGTGAAAACGGACGCGCAGCGGGCGCGACACTCCGAGCGTACGTCGGGCTCGGGCGGGTGACCATCGGGTGAAGCGAATACCATACATCGCATGGCTATCGGTGACCCGGATCTGAACCTCCTCGTCGCGCTGCGCGCCCTGCTCGAAGAGGCGAACGTCACGCGCGCCGGAGAGCGCATCGGCATGGGCCAGTCCACCATGTCGTCGGCCCTCGCGCGGCTGCGGACGGTGTTCCAGGACGAGCTGCTCGTGCGCATCGGGCGGGACTACGAGCTGACGCCGCTCGCGCATCAGCTCCTGCCGCAGGTCCAGCTCACGCTTCCGCTCGTGGCCCAGGCCCTCGGGCAGAAGGAGCCGTTCCAGCCGGAGCTGACCCAGCGCCGATTCGGGATCCAGCTCACCGACTACGCCGCGATCGAGCTGCGACCGGTCTTCGGCATCGTGGTCGCCGCGGGCGACGGACTGGCCTTCGACCTGCGGCGCCTCCCCACCGAGCCCACGGCGGCCGGAAGGGATCTGCTCTCGAACGACTTCATCGTCACGGTGCCGGGCATCGGCATCGAGGCGCCGAGCTTCGAACTCTTCCGGGACGAGTACGTGGTGGTCGCCGACCGGGACAATCCGCTCGTCGCGGACGGGAGCATCACCCTCGAGGACTTCCTCGCCAGCCCGCACATCCGCTGCGATTTCGGTCGCGCGCATCTGACTCCCGCCGAGCGCCGGATGCGCGAGCTGGATCTGCGGCCCGAGGTACGGGTCGCGACGTCGACGCTGCTCTCGATCCCGCCCATCGTCATCGGCACCGACCTCATCGGGGTCGTGCCGCGCCGACTCGTCGAGCGCAGCGGCACGACGACCGTCGCGGTGCCGACGCCCTTCCCGACCGTCGAGCTCGTGGAGCGCCTGTGGTGGCACCCGGCGCACGGACACGATCCCGCGCACGCCTGGTTCCGCGACACGATCGCGGCGGTGGTCGGCTCCGGCGCGCTGGGGACCGCACCGTAGACCGGGGCGGTCGCCCGCGGGGCCCCGGCACCACGGGCGGGCCGATAGCTGGCATCGGCGCCCGCGGGTGGCGGTCACCGCCCGGTCACCCCTAACGTCGACACAGGATGTGAGGGCGAAGGCATCGCCCCGAGGATGTGACGGCGCGTCCGTGAGGAGAGTGACGAAGATGTCAGTCGGCAAGGTGCTGATCGTCGGTGGGGGATTCACCGGCCTGACCGCGGCGATAGCGCTCGCGAAGAAGGGGATCGTCTCGACGCTCATCGAGCGCGCTCCCGCCTGGGCACGGGTCGGTCACGGCCTGACGATCCAGGGCAATGCGCTCCGGGTGTTCCGGGAGCTCGGCGTGGTGGACGAGGTGCTCGCGAAGGGGTTCCCCGAGGAGCGGGGCGTCACGCTGGTCTTCGCCGACGGCCGGGTGATGACCCATCTCGACACCCCCCGCACGGGCGGGCCGGACCTCCCACCGACGATCGGCGCCCTCCGGCCCGACATCCACGAGATCCTGCTGCGGCGCGCGGAATCGCTGGGGGTCGAGATCCGGCTGGGCACGCAGCTCGACTCCTTCGAGAACCACGACGGCTTCGCGACGGCGACGCTCTCGGACGGCACGACCGAGTCGTGGGACCTGATCATCGTCGCCGAGGGCATCAAGTCGCAGACCCGGCCGAAGCTCGGGATCACCGAGGATCGCGCGCCCAGCGGTCTCGGCATCTGGCGAGCCGTCACCGAGCGGCGGCCCGACATGCTCGGCGCCATCGCCTTCCCCGATGGCACGGGCGGGCCGGGCGGCGCGTTCAAGGTCGGCTACACCCCCGTCAGCGACACGCAGTGCTACGTGTTCGTGCTCTGCGACCCGGTTCGGCCCGCCAACGGTCTGAGCGACTGGCAGGAAGTGCGGCGCCTCATGGCGGACTTCCACGGCGAGTTCGACTTCCTGCGCGAGACGATCGACGAATCGACGTTCCTCAACTTCCAGGAGATCGAGTGGATCTTCGTCGAGGGCCCCTGGCACACGGGCCGGGTGCTCGCCCTCGGCGAGGCCGTGCACGCGGTGCCGCCGCTGATCGCGCAGGGAGCCGCGCAGTGCGTGGAGGACTCCCTGCTCCTCGCCGAGTACCTCACCGCCGAGGGCGAGCTCGAGGAGCAGCTCACCGCCTTCCACGCGCGCCGGGTGCCCAGGGTCAAGGGCGTCGTCGACGCGTCGCTCCAGTTGGCGCACTGGGAGCAGCACCCCGGCAGCCCCGATGCCGACCCGGGAAGGGTCATGGCCGAGGCCCTCGTCGCACTGGTGCCGGAGCCGTGAGCGGCTTCCGCGCGCCGCGGCGGATCGTGACGGGACACGATGCCGACGGAGCCTCGATCGTCGTGAGCGACGGTCCGGTGCCCGTGACGAAGGAGCTCCCGGAGGACGGCGTCGCGTTCCACGAGGTGTGGCGCACGGAGCCCTCCCCCGCGCAGATCCACGCGGGACCGGAGGATCCGACGATCGGCGACGTCACCGTGCCGCCGCCGCCGCGGGGCACGCGGATCCGGATCAACGAGTTCCTGCCCGGTCACCTCGACGAGCGGGGCCTGCAGTCGCCGGTGCACCGCACGGAGTCCATCGACTACGGGATCGTGCTCGAGGGCCGGATCACCCTGATCCTCGACGACAGCGAGGTCACCGCCGAGGCGGGCGACATCGTCGTGCAGCGCGGCACCGATCATGCGTGGGCGAACCGCGGCGACAGCATCGCGCGCGTCGCCTTCGTGCTCGTGGACGGCGAGTTCCAGGCCGATCTGCTCGACGCGCTCCCGTCCGATGTGCGCGAGCGCCTGATGCGCCACGGGCCGCGCGACTAGGAGGACGGATGCACATCGATCATGTGGGGCTGTCGGTCGGCGACCTCGACGCGCAGCTGGCGTGGTATCGGCACGCCTTCGGCTTCCCCCTGGCGAAGCCGTTCGAGGTCGCCGAGCTCGGGCTGCGCGGGGCGTTCCTGCTCGGCCCCGACGGGGTCGCCGTCGAGTTCCTCGAACGGGCCGGATCCGCGCACCGCGCACCCGCCCGCTCCGCTCCCGACGAGCTGCTGGCGCAGGGCTGGGGGCACCTCTGCTTCCGGGTCGACGACATCGAGGCCGTCTTCGCCGCCCTCGTCGCCGCCGGCGCCGGCGTCGTGAGCCCGCCGTCGCCGTCGCCCGAGCCGGGCGTGCGCTTCGCCTACGTCACCGACCCCGAGGGCAACTTCATCGAGCTGGTGGACCGCGACCGGGCGGTGGGGGGATGAGCCCGATCCTGCCGGGCCTCTCCGGCGAACTGTTCGTCGTCACGGGCGCCGCGGGCGGCCAGGGCGCCGAGGAGTCGCTCCTCCTGGCCCGCAACGGCGCGCGGGTCGTCGCCGTCGACGTCGCCGAAGAGGCGCCCGAGCTGCTGGCCGCCGCCGCGGGGCTTCCCGGCGCGGTCGAGTACCGTCGCCTCGACGTCACCGACGAGGCCGGCTGGGCGTCGCTCGCCGCGGCGCTCTCCGGAACCCCGGTGAAGGGCCTCGTCAACAACGCCGGGGTGACGCACCGCGTGCGCATCGGCGCGGTCGAGCGCGAGGACTGGGATCGCGTGCTCGCGATCAACGTGACCGGCGCGATGCTCGGCATCCAGGCGCTGCTGCCCGCGATGGGCGCGGGATCCTCGATCGTCAACATCGGCTCCGCGGCCGGCGTCACCGGCCACTACACGGCCGCCTACACCACCAGCAAGTGGGCGATCCGGGGGCTCAGCCACTCCGCCGCCACCGAGCTGGGGCCGCGCGGCATCCGGGTGAACCTGGTGCATCCCGGCTACATCCACACCGACATGACGGCGAGCGCGCCGCCCGCCTTCCTGGAGGCGAACCTGGCGGTCTCGCCCCTGCACCGGGGCGGACGCCCGGAGGAGGTCGCGAGCGTCGTCGTGTTCCTGCTGTCGGACGCCGCCTCGTACGTCACCGGCGCCGAGGTCGGCGTCGACGGGGGCCAGCTGCTCTCCGGAGTCGCGACGTACCTCTCCGACGCCGTGCGGGACGCCACGACCGCAACGGGATAGCCGCACCAGCGCCCGGCACCGCACACGAGACCCGAGGAGACGCAGATGGACCAGCAGAGATTCGACGACTACATCGCACGATTCAACCGGAAGGACGCGACCGCGTTCGACGACTACCTGGCCGACGACCTGCACATGCAGAACGGCACCCTCGAGTACACGGGAGTGCAGGGCATGAAGGATCACTACGCCAAGATCTGGTCGACGTTCACGGAGGAGCTCGCGCCGAGCGACTTCGTCGGCTCCGAGACGAACGCGGCGATCCGCATGGTGACGTACTTCACCGCCGAGCGCGACGACGAGGAGTCGACGTTCGGGCCGGTCGTCGCGGGCGATCGCTTCGAGTTCCGGGGCGTGATCTCCTACCGGCTCGACGAGGCGGGCAGGTTCGCCGACATCCTCGTCGCCTACAACTCGTTCACCGCCATCCGCCGCGACGGGACCGTCGCCGAGCTCGGCATCCCGCACTGATCCGCACGGATCCGCCCCGACCCGCACCCCAGGAGATCCCCATGTTCATGTACTTCCCCACCAACTACGTGTGGAGCATGTCGGTCGTCGCGACGCTCAACAACGGCGGCTACATCGACGAGGTCGACCGCGCCTGCCGGCCGGTGCTCGAGGCGGCGCTGCACGGCGACGACGCGGGCACCGAGGAGCTGTACGCGTCGTGGTCGGCCGTCGCCGACCGCCTGATCGCGAAGGCGCAGGACGACGAGGCCCGCGGCCGCACCATCGGCGCGGGTGAGACCTACTACCGGGCCTCGCTCTACACCTCGCAGGCGGAGCGTCTGCAATCGCCCGGCTGGAGCGGCCGGAACGCCGCCTACCAGAAGTCGATCGATCTGCTGCTCAAGCACGTGGAGCTGCTGCGGGTGCCGCTCACCCGTGTCGAGATCCCCTACGAGGGCTCCTCGCTGCCCGGCTACTTCCACCGCGCGCCCGGGGACGGGCCGCACCCCGTGATCATCCAGTGGAACGGCCTCGACTCCACCAAGGAGATGATGTACTACTCGGGGTTCCCCCAGATGCTCGCCCAGCGCGGCGTCTCGACCCTGATGATCGACACCCCCGGATCCGGGGAGGCGCTGCGGCTGCGCGGGCTGACGGCGCGCCACGACACCGAGGCGTGGGCGGCCGCGATCGTCGACTGGCTCGAGTCCGAGGCCGATGCCCTCGGCGTCGACGCCGAGAGGATCGGGGTCGTGGGCTGGTCGCTCGGCGGATACTACGCGCCGCGCGCGCTCGCGTTCGAGAAGCGGCTGAAGCTGGGCGTCGCGTGGGGCGCCAACCACAACTGGTTCGAGGTGCAGGAGGGCCGGCGTCAGCGCGAGGGCGAGAACCCGGTGCCGCACTACTGGGACCACGTGTTCTGGGTGTGGGGCGCCGCCGACATGGACGACTTCGTGGAACGGACCCGAGGCATGCACCTGAACGGCGTGGCCGAGCGGATCACCTCGCCGATCCTCATCACGCACGGCGTCGGGGACCGCCAGATCAACGTCAAGTACGCCCATCAGACCTACGAGCAGGCGGTGAACAGCCCCAAACGGGAACTGCGGCTCTTCGACGACCCGGAGGGCGGCACCGAGCACATCTCGATCGACAACATGCCCTACGTCGCCGGCATCATCGCCGACTGGGTGGCCGAGACCTTCGGCGAGCTCGTCTGAGGCGGCCGTGGAGCCGAGGAGCTTCGTCAACCCGGGCGCGCTGCTGGATCCGCCCGGACCGTACTCCCAGGTCGTCGCGGTGGGGCCGCTGGCCTTCGTCTCCGGGCAGGTGGGAGGAGGGCCCGACGGCGAGTCGGTCGGACCGGGAATCGTCGCGCAGACCCGGCAGGCCGTGGCGAACATCGGTGCCGCGCTCGATGCCGTCGGGCTCGGACTCGAGCACGTCGTGAAGCTCACGATCTTCGTCGTCGACGAGAAGGACCTGGACGAGCTGGTGCCCTACATGGACCGGGCCTTCCCACTCGCGTTCCCCGGAGGCCTCCCGGCCAACTCGCTCGTGCTCGTCCGTCGACTGATCGACCCCGGGCTGCGGATCGAGATCGAGGCGGTCGCGCACGCCTGAGGGCTCAGCCGAGTACCGAGCCGCCGCCGTCGACCACGAGGTTCACGCCCGTGATCCACGACGCCTCGTCCGACGCCAGGAACACGGCCGCACTCACCACGTCATCCGGGCGACCGACCCGGCGCAGCGGGATCCGATCCCACGTCGCCTTGAGCGGCGCGGGCGGATCCTCCACCAGGAAGCGCGTCGCGGGCGTCTCGATGAACCCCGGCGAGACGCACACCGCGCGAATCCCGTGCGGGCCGCCCTCGACCGCCAACTGCTGCGTCAGGTTGATCACCCCCGCCTTCGCCGCTCCGTGCGCGTTCTGCGGCATGAACTCGACCCCGCGCGTCCCCGCGATCGAACCGATGTTCACGATCACGCCCCCGCGCCGCTTCAGGTGCTTCCACGCGGCGCGCACCGCGTAGAACACGAGGTTGAGCTCCATGTCGATCGCGAACTCCCAATCCTCCACGCCGATCTCGTCGATCGCGCCGAACCGCTGGATCGACGCGTTGTTGTAGAGCACGTCGATACCGTCGTGCTCCGCCCCGGCGGCGTCGATCCACGCCTCCACGGCCCGGGCGTCGCCGACATCGACCGGCGCGCTGCCCGAGATCTCGCCCCCGGCCTCGCGCACGAGCCGCAGCGTCTCCTCGAGCCCCTCGACGTTCAGGTCGCAACCGACCACCGTCGCGCCCTCCGCCGCGAAACGGCGCGCCGCCTCACGGCCCATCCCGGCACCGATCCCGGTGATCAGCGCGACCTTGCCCTGCAAACGACCCATCGTCTCCTCCTCCTCGAGTGCTTCCATCCTCGCCCCTAGCGACCCCCGCCCGCCCCGTGCCCGGAGATGGCTGGTATCGCCGGAGACGGGCCGGGATCGACCCGCACGTGCGCCCGCATGCGCTCCGCACCCGCCATCTCGTAGACTCGTCGCAGGCCACCGCGAAAGGACCATCATGTCAGGACAGCCCCCCACCCCGGCGCCGTCGAACACCGTCGTGCTCGACGTGCGCTCCGCAGACGAGCGCGCGAACGGCTACCTCGAGGGATCGGTGCCCCTCGACTTCAACAGCGGCGAGTTCGCGGACGCGCTTCCCGGCCTCGACAAGCACGCCGACTACCTGGTCTACTGCGCCGCGGGCGGGCGGGCGGCGCAGGCGGCCGAGCAGTTGCGCGAGGCGGGCGCGGCGAGCGCCGAGAACCTCGGTTCGCTGGAGGACGCGGCCCGTATCACCGGGGCGGCGATCGTACGCTGACGGGCGCCGTCTCCCGCCGTCCCCGCTACCGTTCGGAGACCACCACGGTGAACCGCGGCGGATCCCAGTCGTAGAAGAAGACGTCCATCGCCACCTCGGTCTCGCCGGGCGCGAGCGCGACGAGACCGGGATTGAACTCGGCGCTCCCGTCGGCGCGCCCCGGGGCGAAGCGGAGCACCGCGGGATCGGAGACCTCCGCGGTGAGCGCCTCCCGCACCCGATCGTCGTCGACGGAGACGTTGAGCACCTGGCCGACGACGAGTTCGAGCGGCTCGGCGGGAGCCCCGGTATCCCGCGGGAGATCGCCGAGCGCCACGGAGAGCGGTGCGATCACGTCGCCCCCGACCGGCGCCGCCTTCTCCGGCTCCATCTTCTCCGGCTCCGTCTCGGCCGCGCAGGCTCCGAGCGTCAGCCCGAGCCCGATCGCGCCGAGGAGCGCAAGCGCCCTCCTGCCGCTCGCTCGTCCCATGGTGCGCTCCTGTCCGTGTCCCGGGCTCCTGCCGCGCGGCTTCATTGGTTCGAGCCGGATCCGCCGCCCGAATCCGACGGATCCGCGGCCCCGGCGCTCCCGGCGTCCTCTGAGCGCATCACGAGCGTTCGTCAGCCTCGGTTCCAGAGCTCCTGGTATCCGTGGCCCAGCTCGATCACCAGACGACGGAGAGCGGGGAGCGAGAGGCCGATCACGCAGCTCGGCGCCCCCTCGATCCGCTCGATGAAGGCACCGGCCAGGCCGTCGATCGCGAAGCCGCCCGCGAGTTCGAGCGGCTCGCCCGTGGCGACGTAGGCTTCGAGCTCACGGTCGGGGATATCGGCGGCCAGCGTCACCGACGCGGTGTCGACCGCGCCGCGCGCGCCCCGCACGCCGCCCTCGCGATGATCGATCAGCCAGTGCCCCGAGTGGAGCACTCCGGTGCGCCCGCGGTGCTGCTTCGCGCGCGCCAGGGCGATCTCCGGCTCGTGCGGCTTGCCCAGGATCTCACCGTCCAGGAGGAACGCGGAGTCACCTCCGAGCACCAGGCCGTCGATCTCACCGCCGTGGCGGCGCACGACGTCCTCCGCCTTCAACCGGCCGAGGTACTCCGTCAGCTCAGGAGCGGTGAGCGGCCTGCCCAGCTCGCGCTCCCTCGCCGCCGCCTCCGCGGCCTCGTCGACGTCGGGGGCGAAGCAGACCGGCTCGATGCCGGCCGCGCGCAGGACCGAGAGCCGGGCGGGAGAGGTCGAGGCGAGGTAGAGCCGCATACCAGCGATCCTATTCCCCTCGCGAGCTGCGCTCCCCCTCGCGAACGGGTCGCTGTTGCGCGAGTGTACCCCCTTTGGGCGGTAGAACCCGGGTACACTCGCGCAATCCCGTCCCACTCACGCGGCCGCAGCACCGCGACGGGATTCGAGGGAGAATGGTGGGCATGCCAGAAAACGCAGCACTCTCCGTCGGCGATCTCGTCGAACTCGACCTCACCGGGATCGCTCACGGCGGCGTCGGCGTCGCCCGCCACGAGGGGCGCGTCGTGTTCGTCGCCGACGCGATCCCGGGCGAGCGGGTGCGCGCCCGCATCACCGAAGCGCGCAAGAAGTCCTTCGCCCGAGCCGCGACCGTCGAGGTGCTCGATCCCTCGGAGGATCGCAGACCGCACATCTGGCCGGAGGCGGGACTCGAGCGGGATCCGGCCGAGCGGCCAGGAGGAGCCGAGTTCGGGCACATCGCCCTGCCCCGGCAGCGCGCGCTCAAGGCCGAGGTGCTCACCGACGCGCTGCGGCGCTTCGGCGGACTCGGCACCGACGCGCTGCGGGATCTCGGCGGCGGCGTCCTCCAGGTCGAGTCGCTGCCGGGCGATGCGGAGGCGGAGGCCCCCGGCCTCGACGGCACCACGCATACCTCGGCCCCCGGCCTCGGCTACCGCACCCGTGTGCGCCTCCACGTCGATCCCGAGACGGGCGAGGTGGGACCGTACGCGGCGCGCAGCCGCCGCGTGATCCGCACCGCGTCGCTGCCGCTCGCGGTCGAGGAGATCGGATGGATCGCGCCGCTGGACGAGGCCATATCTGAGGCGGAGGCGGTCGATCTCGTCTCGCCGAGCGCCGACGACCCCCGCATGCTCGTCTCGTACCCGGGCGAGCGCCGCCGCGCGGGCGCCGACGATCCGGTGCGGGAGTCGGTGGGCGGGCGGGAGTTCCTGGTGCGGGCGGGCGGCTTCTGGCAGGTGCATCGCGAAGCGCCGGTGACGCTCTTCGAGGCGGTGCGGGACGCGATCCTCGAGCTGGCCGGCTCGGATCGCTTCGACCCGGGCGCCGCGAACCTCGACCTCTACGGGGGCGCCGGTCTGCTCGCCGCGGCGGTGGCCGAGGCCGCCGGACCGGGCCTGCGGATCACCACCGTCGAGAGCGACCCGGGAGCGACCGACGACGCGGCCGAGAACCTGGCGGATCTCGTCGGCGCGCTCACCGTGACCGCCCGGGTGGACCGGCACCTCGCCGAGCTGCGGGCGGCCGCGGCGCCCGTCCGCGAACGACTGCGACGCGGCACCGTGGTGCTCGACCCGCCGAGATCCGGGGCCGGCGGCGAGGTCTGCGCCGGGCTCGGCGAAGTGGCGCCCGCCAACATCGTCTACGTCGCCTGCGATCCGGTGGCGCTGGCCCGCGACACGGCCACCCTGCGCGAGTTGGGCTACACCCCGGTCTCGCTGCGCGCCCTCGACCTCTTCCCGCACACGCATCACTTCGAGACGCTCGCGGTGTTCCTCCGCGACTGACCCGGGCGGGGTTCTGACGCGGCGGGCCGCCTCAGCCGCCGAGGACCAGGTTCTCGGGCGCCTCGCCGGCGCGGAGGTGCCCGATCTGGCGGCGGATCAGGGCCGCCATACGGGGCAGCATCGCGCTCGAATCCCCGCCGACGTGGGGCGTGATCAGCAGGTTCGGACAGTTCCAGAGCGGGTGTCCGGCGGGCAGCGGCTCCGGCTCCGTGACGTCGAGCGCGGCCCTAAGACGCCCCGCGTTCAACTCGGAGACGAGCGCGTCGGTGTCGACGACCGGGCCGCGGGCGACGTTGACCAGCAGTGCGCCGTCGGGCAGCGCGGCCAGCGCAGCCGCGTCCATGAGCCCTCGGGTGTCGTCGGTCAGCGGCACCGCGAGGATCGCCACCTCCGCTTCGGCGAGCGCCGCGTGCAGGCGGTCGAGCCCTCGGATCTCGACCTCCTCGCCCGCGAGGTTGCGGTCCGTCCGCGCGGTTCGGGCGAGCCGGGTGAGGCGCGCCTCGAAGCCCGTGAGCCGCGCCTCGATCGCCTTGCCCACGCCGCCGTAGCCCACGAGCAGCACGCGTCGATCGGCGAGGCTGGGGAAGGAGCGCAGCTGCCAGCGGCGCTGGTCGCCGTCGCGCACGAACCCGGGGATGCCGCGCTGGGCCGCCAGAGCGAGGGCGAGGGCGAGCTCGGCCGTCGAGGTCTCGTGCACGGTCGCGGCATTGGCGAGCTGCACGCCCGACGGCAGAGCCTCCGCGACGCCGTCGTAGCCGATGGACTGCCACTGCACGAGGCGTGTCTCGACGCCGGCGAGCTCGGCGAGCCTCCGCGCGCCGCCCCAGTAGGGAGGCACCACGACATCGATCCGCTCCCGCGGCGGCGGCCCCTCGAGATCCCAGGCGACGAACTCCACGTCGGCGATCCCGCCGACCGCCTCCTCCAGGCCTTCGCCGCTGGGCAGGGACACGATCAGGGGCGCTTGAGGATGAGCCATACCACGAGTCTATGCTCGCCGCCCGTCGCCCGCGACGCACGGTTTACAGTGGGAGCATGAGCAACGAGCCGGATCGCTTCACCTACACGGACGCCGAGGGGATCGAGATCAGCGCCTACTCGTGGGCCGTGCCCGCCGGGTCCGGCGGGCCGCACGCGATCGTCCAGATCGCGCACGGCATCGGCGAGCACGCGCGCCGCTACGACGCCTTCGCCGACGTGCTCACCGCGAACGGCTTCGCGGTCTTCGCCGACGACCATCGGGGGCACGGCGAGACCGGCAGGAGCCAGCACCGCGGCGACCTCGCGCAGCTGGGCCGTCTCGGACCGGGCGGCCTGCGCGCGGCGGAGGCCGCGGTCCTGCGCCTCACCGCGATCGCCCGCGAACGGCACCCCGGCCTGCCGCTCATCATGTTCAGCCATTCGTGGGGCTCGCTGATGACGCAGCGGATCCTGAACCGCGAGCCCCGCGCCTTCGACGCCGTGGTGCTCTCGGGCAGCGCCTACCGCACGCCCCGTGCCATGGAGTCCGGCGACCTGAACCGGCGCTGGGGAGGGCCCGACGCGAACGGCTTCGAGTGGCTCAGCAGCGACGCCGCGAGCGTGGCGGCCTTCATCGCGGATCCGCTCTGCTTCGAGGCGGACATCCTGCGGCTGTTCGGGCTCGCCGACGGGCTGCGGCTGTACGGCGTGCCGAAGCGCGGGATCCCGGCCGAGCTGCCCCTGCTCATCGTGTCGGGGGGCGACGACCCGTTGAGCCGCGGCGACGGCCTGCAGCGCCTGGCCGACGCCTACCGCGCCGTGGGCGTGCGGGACGTCTCCCTCCGGATCTACCCCGGCTCCCGGCACGAGCTGCTGAACGAGGTCGACCGCGACGAGGCGACCGCCGACATCGTCACCTGGATGCTGGGGCGCGTGGAATGAGCCGCATCGGCCCGTCCCCGGCCTGAACCGGGCCCGGCGCTCACGCGCCGACGAACTCCTCCGGCCCGGGGATCTCGGTCAGCCGCCGCAGCCCGTGCGCCTCGACCACGAAGTCGTCCTCGATCTTGAAGACCGTCGCCCGGCCGTCGACCACGACCGTCGTCTCGGGCTCGAGGGCGATGACCTCGCCCTCGACGAGCGTCACGTCCTCGTCCATGAGCCCCGGAGAGAAGAGGGTGGGCAGCTCGCAGATGCGCAGGCCCACGCCGTGCCCGATGGCGTAGGGCGTGCGCCCGAGACCGTGCGACTCGAGGTACTCGTTGCAGGCGGCGAGCAGCGACGAGGCCTTCGCGCCCGGAACCGCGAGATCCTGCGCGATCCGATAGGCGGTCTGCAGGTGCTCGTAGGCGGCGAGATGCTCGGGCGCCGGCTCCCCCACGAATCCGGTGCGCCCGGCGTCGGAGGCGTAGCCGCCCGGTCCGTAGCAGCCGATGTCGAAGAAGAAGGGGTCGCCCTCGGCGAAGCGGCGCCCGCCCGCGAACCAGTCTCCCGTGCCGTTGCGCAGATTGCACACCGAGTGCGTGACGAACTCGACGCCGGCCGCCTGCTGATAGGCCATCGCCGCCGCGAGCACCTCGTGGTCGGTGCCGCCGACCCGCGCGGCGCCGAGGGCCGCCTCCATCGCGCCCGCGTTGACCCGCGAGACCGCGTCGAGCAGCAGCACCTCGGTCGGATGCTTCTCGCGACGGAGTCGGTGCAGGCCGGTGCCGACGGGCACCGGCGTGAGGTCGAGCTCCCGCTGCAGGCCGGAGAGCAGCCCCTGGTCGACCGAGTCGATGCCGAGCCGCAGGCGGCTGCCCAGGCTCCTCGCCGCCCGGGCGACGGCGGCGATCCAGGTCGCCGGGTTCGCCGTCGCGGCCGACCAGGACGCGACGGCGTGCACCGCCCGCACCCAGGGCAGTTCCGGGTAGGGGTCGACGATCGTCTCGTCGATGTAGGGCAGGAAGATCTCGGCCTCCCCGTCGCGGGTCACCAGCGCGGCGAACCACTCGGACTCGTTGGTGAGGTGGGCGCGGAAGTCGGTCGCGTAGCGGATGTGGTCGGGCCCCACCAGCAGCAGGGCGTCGAGCTCCTGCTCGCGCATGAAGGCCTGCACGCGGGCGGATCTGGCGCGGTGCAGTTCGACCGCGTCGTAGTCGGGCCAGCGGTAGAGCGCGCTCATGTCAGTTCTCCTCACTGGGTGCGGGCGCGGCGGGGGTGCGGGCGGGCGCCTCGTTCGATGGTCTCACGACGCCGCGGCCCACGGGCGAGAGCCGGTAGACGAGTTCGCCCACCAGCGCCACCCCGACCGAGGCGATGAGCGGCGCGTAGTTGATCAGCCAGAGATCCGCGGATTCCCTGGGCCAGAGCACGTTCGTGATCTCGAGCACCAGCCAGGCGAGCGCGACCCACGCGATGCCGAGGCCGAAGCGCCCCATGAAGAGCCGCTCCCCCGGCTTCCAGGTGCCGCGGATGCGGGCGATCGCGAGCCCGAGCACCGGGAAGGTGAAGGCCGCGTAGAAGCCGACCGTGGTGAAGGCGACGAGGAGGGTGTTGATGTCGTCGTTCTGCAGCAGCAGCAGCGCGAGGATCGAGACCACCCCGGTGAGCAGGATCGAGTTGCTGGGCAGACGGCTCGGTCCGCGGAGCTTCTTGAGCCACCCGGAGAACGGCAGCTCGTCCTCGCGGGCGTTCGCCCAGATCAACCGCGAGCAGGCCGCCTGGATCCCGACCAGGCTCGCCAGGAAGGCGATGACGAACATGCCGAGGATGAGCTTCACGACCACGGGAGGGAAGTGGTAGGCGAGGATCGCGATGATCGGGTCGCCCTCGGACGCGGCGAGGATCTGCTGCAGATCCGGGATCGCGAGGAGGATCGCGAAGCTCGTGAAGAGGATGACCGCGCCGACCCCGAGGAGCGAGTACACGATCGCGCGGGGCACGGCGTGCTTCGGGTTCTTCACCTCCTCCGCGATGCTGCTCGCGCTCTCGAAGCCGAGGAACGACCAGCCGGCGATCGCGACGAGCAGGACGAAGGGCGTCATCATGAAGGGCGTCTCGGGCGCCGCCTGCAGGCCCTCGAGCAGGATGGAGGGATCCTGCTCGCGGTGGAAGAGCAGCAGGTAGACGGCGACGCCGAGGGAGCCGATCACCTCGGCGATGATGCAGGCGGTGGCCACGAACTTGACGACGGCTCGCCCGGCGATGTTCACGACCGTGGTGACCGTGAGGAAGAGGACGGCCAGCACGACCAGCACGCCGGTGGCCGTGGCGTCGAGGTCGAAGAGCAGGGCGATGAACACCGCGCCGGCGTAGGACACCGAGCTGAGCGCGATGAGCAGTGCCCAGGTGTAGGCCCAGCCGGCGAACCAGCCGTACCGCGGATTGACGAGCCGCCTCGACCACTGGTAGACGCCGCCGGCCAGCGGCCACCGGGACGCGAGCACGCCGAGCGTGATGGCGACGGTGAGCTGGCCCGCGAGGGTCACCACCCAGCCCCACCAGAACGCGGGACCGATGAGTTCGAGGCCGAGACCGAAGATCCCGTACATGGCGACGATGGGCGAGATGAAGACGAATGCGAGCGAGAACGTCGACCAGAGGGTGAACTCTCGCTTCATCACGTCGTCCCGGGGCGGCGATGCCGTGGGCGCTGGGCTGTGGTTATCGGTGGACACGGTTCTCCTCATTCGACGGGTTGCGGTGAGATTCCGGGCGGGTGAAGACGGGCGCGCCGCCGAACCAGGTGGCCTCGACCCGGGCGCTCAGCAGTTCGCTCGCGGCCGGAGCATCGGGCAGGCCGGAGACGATGGCGAGATCGGCCGCCGCGCCCTCGGCGATCACGCCGAGGCGCCGATCCGCGAACTGCGTGTAGGCCGAGCCGGCCGTGGCCGCCCGCGCGATCGCCCGGAAGCCGAGGCGCTGCTCCGGGAGCCAGGAACGGCTCAGGTCGCCGTGCTCGTCGCGGGCCATCGCGACGGCCATCGCGTCGAGCACGCTCGGCGTCGTGATCGGATAGTCGCTCGACGAGGCCAGGCGCACGCCGGCGTCGTGCAGCGTGCGGAAGGGGTACTGACGCAGCTCGCGCTCGCCGCGCAGCCGCTCGTTGGTCAGGTGCCTCACCACCGAGTCGAGCTTCGCCCAGTAGGGCTGCACGGCGACGGTGACGTCGGCGGCGAGCAGGCGCGCGATCTCGGGAGGGTTGACGAGCTGCGCGTGGGCGATCACGGGCCGGCGGTCCCGGTCGCCGTTCGCGTCGGCGGCGTGCTCGATCGCGCCGAGGGCGCGGGCGACGCCCGCGTCGCCGATCGCGTGGATGTGCAGCTGGAACCCCAGGTCGTCGAACGCCGCCGCGGCGGCGTTCAGCTCGCTCTCGTCCCAGGCGGGGAGGCCGCAGCACGAACCGCCGTGATAGGGCTCGCCGACGTGGGCGGTCCCGCCCTCGACGATGCCGTCGGCGAAGAACTTGACGGTGCGGGCCGTGAACGTCTCGAAGCCCAGCCCCTCCACCGCGCGGCGCGCCTCGGCGAAGTCGCGCAGCCGGCTCCGCCAGGACCCGGGTTCGGCGCGGAACGCCAGGTTCAGCCGCAGCGGCAGCCCGCGCCTCGCCGCGATGAGATAGGCCTCCAGATCCTCCAGCTCCACCCACGCGTCCTGCGCCGTCGAGACGCCCTCGCGGCTGAGCCTGCCGAGTCCGCGCAGCAGCGCCTCGGCGGTCTCGGTGTGCGGGCGGCGGGGGATCGCGCGGTAGAGCGGCATGAAGGCGCCCCATTCGCGCAGTGTTCCCGTCGGCCGGCCGACCCCGTCGCGCTCGATCACCCCGTCTCGCGGGTCCGGGGTGCGATCGGTGATGCCGGCGAGTCGGAGGGCGCGGCTGTTCGCCCACATCGTGTGGATGTCGCTCGAGCGCAGCGCCACCGGCCGGTCCGAGACCACCGAGTCGAGATCGGCCGCGAAGTAGATGCCGCGCGGATCGATGCTGAGGTCGAAGCCCTCGCCGACGATCCACGGGAGCTCGGGATGCTCGCGGGCGAACTCCGCGACGATGCGCACCGCTTCGCGCACCGAGCCGGCGTCCCGCACCGGGGCTCCGGCGAACTCCGTCCCGCCGATGAGCGGGTGAGCGTGCGCGTCGACGAACCCCGGGAAGACGACGTCGCCGCCGAGGTCGACCACCGAGGCATCCGGGAGATCCGGGAGGTCCTCCCCGGCCGGGATCACTCGCCCGATCGTCGCGCCGTCGATCAGCAGGGCCGCGGGCCGGAGGGCCTCGCCGTCCCAGATGCGCCCGCCGCTGAGCAGCGTGGGTGAGTTCCCGGTCATCCCCGTCCTTCCTCGGACCATCGTGTTGCACACCGATGTTACCTAACAAGATTAGGATTTCCAAATATTATTAGGCAGACGGCTCGATGACCGGCGCCCGGGGTGCTAACGTGGTGACTCAGACCCCAGCGAGGAGCCGGACGAACAGCGATGAAACCCCCTCGGGCCGTGCGCGCCCACATCACCGAAGAGCGCATCGTCGAGGCCGCGCTCGAACTCATCCACGACGAGCCCTCGGGAACGTTCACCCTGAGCAAGCTGGCGAAGCACCTGGGCATCAGCGCGCCCACGATCTACAGCCACGTGCCGAACAAGCAGTACATCATCGAGCGCGTGCGCTCCCGGGTCGTCGCGGACATCGACTGCAGCTCCTTCGAGACGAAGCCCTGGGACGCGGCTCTGGCCGACTGGGCGCGCTCGTACGCGGACGCGTTCGCGAAACACCCCGAGACGATCCCGCTGCTCACCACCAACCCCGTGCAGGCCCCCGAGCTCATCGCGCAGTACGAGGTCATCGCCCGCTCGCTGCTGCAGGTCGGCTGGCCGCCGGGGGAGATCGTCGCGGTCTTCACCGTGGTGGAGAGCTTCGTGCTGGGCTCCGTGCTCGATCTCGTCGCTCCCGTCCAGATGGTGCAGCCCGCGGCCGACGGCGACTACCCGGTGCTGCGCTCGCTCATCGAGGACGAGACGGACGCGCTCCGCGCGAAGCAGACCTTCGAGCTCGGACTCGAGACGCTGATCGTCGGGTTCACGGACCGCCTCGAGAGCCTGCGCGCCGGCGACGCGAGGCGTAGCCTGGAACCATGAGCGCGCACCACGGCGAGTACAAGGTTCCCGGCGGCAAGCTGGTCGTCGTCGATTTCGAGACGCACGAGGGGAGGATCGCGGGCTTCCGGCTGAGCGGAGACTTCTTCCTCGAACCCGACGACGCGCTCGAGCGGATCAACGCCGCGGTGGGCGGCTCGTCCGGGAACGGCTCCGCTGGACCGCCCGCGGACAGCACCGTCGGCCTGCCCGCGGACAGCACCGTCGAGGAGATCGCCGCCACGATCGCGCGCGCGCTGCCGGAGGGCGCGCAGCTGCTCGGGGTCACGCCGGAGGGCATCGGCGTCGCGATCCGGCGCGCGCTGACGGGCGCCGCGCAGTGGCGGGATTACGACTGGAGCATCGTGCGCAGCCGCGCGATCTCGCCGATGCACAACGCCGCCCTCGACGAAGCGCTGACGAACGCCGTCGGACGCGGCGAGCGGGGGCCCACCCTGCGGATCTGGGAGTGGGATCGCACCGCCGTGTTCATCGGCAGCTTCCAGTCGGTGCGCAACGAGGTGGACGAGGAGCAGCTCGCCGCCGCGGGTGCGCAACTGGTGCGGCGCATCTCGGGCGGCGGGGCGATGTTCATGGAGCCCGCGTCCTGCATCACCTACTCGCTCTACGCCCCCGCGGAGCTCGTGCAGGGCATGGGTTTCGCCGAATCGTACGCCTTTCTCGACGAGTGGGTGCTCGAGGGGCTGCGCTCCCTCGGCATCGAGGCCGTCTACCAGCCGCTCAACGACATCACCAGCCCGCTCGGCAAGATCGGGGGCGCCGCCCAGAAGCGTCTCGCGAGCGGCGCCGTGCTGCATCATGTGACCCTCGCCTACGACATGGACGCCGAGGCCATGACGCGCGTGCTGCGCATCGGGCGCGAGAAGCTGAGCGACAAGGGCACCACGAGCGCGCAGAAGCGCGTCGACCCGCTGCGCAGCCAGACCGGGCTGTCGCGCGAGCGGATCACCGAGCGCCTGGTCGAGACCTTCGTGCAGCGGCACGGCGGCACCCCGGGCGAGGTCGCTGAGGCCGAGTACGCCGAGGCCGAGCGGCTCGTCGCCGAGAAGTTCTCGACCGAGGAGTGGATCCGCCGCGTGCCGTGATCCCCCACCCCGATGCCGCACATGTGCAGGTTCTGTTCACCACTGCACCTGCCACGGGTTCTTCTTGGCATCAGTGCGCGGCGCCCCCGACAAACGTGTGCAGGTGCTCTGCGGCGTCACCCGCGTCGATCCGGCCGCGGGCTGAGCGCCCGCTCGTCGCACTGCCGTCACTCGTCCGCGGGGAGCGGATCCCAGAGCGGGGTGTCGCGGTCGATCTCCGCGGCCTCGACGCCGGACGCCGCGAGCAGCGCGTCGGCGCAGGCCCGTGAGCAGGCGATGAGCGTCGAGTCGAAGTCGATCTCGCTGATCAGGAACCAGGCGCGGTCCTCCGGCCAGACGAGGTTGGGGGACTGAGCGTCCTGAGCGCCCTGAGCGAGCTCGTCGGGCGCGATCCAGGGCGCCCGGCCCGTCCAGCGCCCGTCGGCGAAGCTCTCCACGCCCGCCTCGAAGCAGACGTAGGCGCGGTCGGGGAGCTCCAGGCGCGGGCCGTTCGCCGCCTCCCTCGAGAGCAGGCCGCTGCCGGCGGGCTGCTCCCACCGGGGCAGGAGCCGCGCCCGCAGGGCGGCGCGCAGACCGAAGCTTCGGCGATGCGCCTGAAACGCGCCCCAGGCGCCGCAGAGTCGGGCCCACGCCCGGCGCACCCACCGCGGCGCGGACCACTCCGGCTCCGGGACGAACACCACGAAGCCCACGCCCTGCGCGCTGACGAGCCCGCCGTAGCCCTCCCACACGGCGGCGATCCCGCGATCGGGGGTCGCGGTGTGCGCGGACAGCACCCGGGCGACGGCGGCGAGGGCGCGCACGTCGAGTCGGCCGTCCGCCGGCAGATCGTAGCGCCAGCCGGAGGGGTGGCTCCCGGTGCCGTCGGGCGGCCGGCCGTCGTGCGCGAGCCCGAGGATCCCGGGCGCCAGCGAGTCCGGCGCGAACTCGGCACCGTGCGCGGCGGCCGTGGCCTCCCAGCCGATCGGCTCCTCCCGGATCTCGGGCAGCTCGCCGCCGCGCCCAGCGGCCCGCTCGCCGTCCGCCAGGCGCTCCCACTCGGGCCAGCTCATCCCCTCCGGACGATCGCGCCGGAACGGGTGCAGCACCCGCACCAGCGCATCGAAGCCCGCGGGCACGAGGTCGCCGAGCGCCGGGCCGATACGCGGCACCCCGTCGTCGGTCTCGCGCCGGTCCCCGTCAAGGCGTTCGGCGATCCAGTCCCCCCGTGCGACGTCGCCCGTCCACGGGAACGGCTCGGACGAGGATCCTGCGCGCGAGGGCATGCCGTCAGCCTATCCTCCCCCTATGCGGGCGCTGCGGCGGCCCAGCGGCGGCGATCCCGCGCGATGGCGAAGGCCGTGAGCAGCAGACCGCCGAGGCCCCAGAGGATCAGCACGGCGAGCGCGCCCCCGGCGCTCCCGGTGCCGAGCGCGACGGCCTGGAACCCGGCGAACAGCGCCCCGATGGGGCTCGCGTCCCCGATCGCCTGCAGCACCGGCGGGGCTGTGGAGATCACGCCGATCGCGAAGGCGACCACCAGCAGGACGAAGGAGAGGAAGCGGCCGAAGCCGCCGAGCAGCGCCGAGAGCCCCTGGTTGACGAGCGCGAAGGCGATACCCGCGACGACCGCGAGCCCCAGGAAGCCGAAGCCCTGGGAGAGGTTGTAGCCGAGCAGCGGAGGAAGCACCGCGCCCGCGATGAGCCCCTGCACGGCGCCGAGCCCGATGGCGGGCAGCGCACTGCGCAGCGTGAGGAAGCCGGTGCCCCGCGCCGCCTCGCCGGTGCGGCGCCACAGCGGCGACAGCACGAGGAAGGCGGCGAGCGCGCCGGCCCAGAGCGCGATACCGGCGAAGAGCGGCACGCCGGAGGCGTTGAACAGCTCGTCGTCCGCGCCCTCAGCCGAGACGGGGGCGACCATCGTCTCCGCCAGCCGTTCGGCCTGGGAGTCGGTGTAGCTCGGGATCCCGTCGGAGGCTTCGCCGAGCCCGTCGGCGAGCTCGCGGGCCCCGTCTGCGGACTGGCGGACGCCGTCCGCGAGCTCCCCGGTGCCCCCGGCGAGCTCGCGCGCACCGAGAGCGAACTCGCCGGTCCCTCCCGCCAGCTCCTGTGCTCCCGTCGCCAGCTCGCCCGTGCCGTCGGCCAGCTCCGCGGCGCCTTCCGAGAGCTCGCCGGTGCCGGCCGCGAGCTGCTCGGCGCCCTTCGCGAGCGCGGGGACGTTCTTCGCGAGCTCGTCGAGGCCGCCGGAGAGCTCGGCCGCGCCGCCCGAGGTCTGCGCGACGGCGTCGGCGAGCGTCTTCTGGCCCTTCGCGGACTCGCGCGCGCCCGTGGCGAGCGGAGCCCCGGCCGCCTTCAGCCGGTTGAGGTCGGTGTTCGGGTCCGTCGAGGCCGCCGCGGCGAGCCCGTCGATCAGCTGGTTCAACCCGGCGATCGCCTGGGACTTCGCCTCGGGGCTCGGCATGGGGATGAGATCCGCGTCGATCGCATCGCGATACTGCGTCAGCGGCTCGATGGCCGCAGCCCCGCCCTCTTGCAGCCCCGTGATCGCCTGCCCGGCGCCGTCGGTGTAGGTCTCGACGCCGTCGGCCAGCGTCGAGCCGCCCTTCGCCGCGGTCTTCGCTCCCGAAGCGAGCTCGCTCAGGCCGTCCGAGAGCCCCGACGCCCCCTCGGCGAGCTTCTCGACCCCGCCGGAGAGCTCCGACGTGCCGTCCGCGAGTTCGGAGGCGCCGTCCGCGAGCTCCGACGTGCCCGTGGCGAGACCGGAGGTGCCCTCGGCCAGCTGGGACGCGCCGTCGGAGAGGCCGGACGTGCCGGTGGCCAGCTCCGAGGCGCCGTCCGCCAGCTGCGACGTCCCGTCCGCCAGCTCGTCGGCGCCGCTCGTCAGCGCGGATCCTCCCGTCGCGAGCTGAGAGGCTCCCCCGGCGGCCTCCCCGATGCCCGCGCCGAGCTCGTTCATGCCGACGAACACATTGCCGACGTACTGCGCGCCGAGCTGCTCGTTGAGTACCCGCGTGGCGGTCGCGGTGACGATGTTCGAGAGCGCTGAGTCGAGCAGGCGCCCCCGGTCGCTCGTCCGGATGTCGATGGTCGCGGCCTCGGCCTCGTCCGCTCCGCGCGAGACCGAGGTGGCGGCGCTGGAGAACTCCTCCGGGATGGTCACCACGGTGGCGTACCTGCCGTCCTCGAGACCCGACGCCGCGTCGTCCTCATCCGTCAGCTGCCAGGTGAAGTTGTCGTCCTCGCTCTCGCCGAGCTCCGCCTCGCCGATGAGCTCGGCGGCGAGGACGCGGCCCATCGGCACGGTCTCGCCGTCGACCGTCGCCGGCTCGTCGAGGTTGACGACGGCGGCGGTCATGCCGTCGAGCCGCTCGGTGGGGTTCCACAGCCCCCACAGCAGGACTCCCGCCGCGACGAGCGGGACCAGCACCAGACCGAGCACGGTGCGCCAGGTGATCGCGCGGCCTCCGCGCAGTCGTTCGAACACTCTGCTCTCCGCCCCGCTCATCGCTCAGCTCCGATCGTCTCCAGCAGTCGTCCCGGTCTCACCAGCGCGGTGCCGGGCGGCAGCGCTGCGGCCGCCGATTCGGCCAGGCCGAGCGCCACCACCGTCACCGGTGTCGCCTCGCCCCGGCTCGCGAGCTCCGCGCGCTCGGTCAGCAGCTCGCGGTTCGCCCACGCCTGCTCGGCCGCGTGCAGGGTGCCCGTCGCCGCGCCGGTGCTGCGCAGGTCGAGGACGAGCAGTTCGGGCTCGTCCTCCAGCGTCTCGGCGAGGGTCGACGGGGTCGCCCAGGCCGCTCGCGAGCGCAGCGAGCTCGCGCGCTCGGGGAGCAGCAGGCCCCGGACCTTGAGGGTTCCCGTCTTCACCGGTCCGCGACCGCTGAGCACCCCGGCGAGCGGCAGCGACGCCGGGTCGGCCGGATCGAGCAGGAGCGCGGCCTCCGGGGCGACGCGCAGCTCGGGTACCGAGATCCCCCCGGGCAGCGTGATCCGGGATCCGGCGATGCTCGCGTCCGGGGCGTCCGGCGGCCAGTTCGCGAACTCGAGCTCCCGGGCGAGACCCTCGCCCTCGACGTCGAAGGACGGGAGCAGCCGGTCGAGCCAGCGCGGCATCCACCAGGCCTGATCGCCGAGCAGCTGCAGCACGGCGGGCACGAGGATCATGCGCACGATGAAGGCGTCGACGAAGACGCCCACGGCCAGCCCCAGGGCGATGACCTTGATCGACGGATCGCCCTCGGGGACGAAGGCGGCGAACACCGCGAACATGATGATGGCGGCCGCGGTGACGACGCGCGCGGAGCCGACGAAGCCGCGGCGGATCGCGGCGCGGGAGTCGGCGCCGTGCACGACCTCCTCTCGGATGCGCGAGACGAGGAACACCTCGTAGTCCATCGCGAGGCCGAAGAGCACGCCCATCAGGATGATCGGCATGAAGCTCAGCACCGGCCCGGCGTGGTGCACGTGCAGCGGCTCGGCGAACCATCCCCACTGGAACACGGCGACGACGGCGCCGAACGCGGCGCCCACCGAGAGCAGATAGCCGAGCGTCGCCTTGATCGGCACCCAGACGCTGCGGAACACCATGGCCAGCAGCACCAGGGAGAGCCCGACCACGAGGATCCCGAACGGGATCAGCGCCTCGAACAGCAGCTGGGAGACGTCGATGCCGACGGCGGTGAAGCCCGTGACCGCGAGGCTGACGCCGTACTCCTCGACCCATTCGTCGTGATGGGACCGGAGCTCCGCCACCAGGTCCGCCGTGCTCTGGGCCTGCGGCCCTTCGTCCGGGATCACCTGGATGATGCCGGTGTCCGCGCCCTGGTTCGGGGTGGCGAGCGGCACGTCGGCCACGCCGGGGATGGCCCGCACCTCGTCGGCCAGATCGTCCATCAGCCCGAGCGGGTCGGTGCTGTGGATGATCGATCCCGTGAGCAGCAGCGGCCCGTTGGCGCCCTCGCCGAAGTGCTCGCCGGTGAGCTCGTAGGTGACGCGTGCGGGGTTGTCGGCCTCCAGCGTCTCCGCGCCCGGCAGCGCCAGGCGCAGACCGAAGGCGGGCAGGGCGGCCGCGCCGAGGCCGATGAGCACCACGAGCACGGTGATGATCGGCTTGGCGGTGACCGCGCGCACCCAGCCGACGAAGAAGCGCTCCGCCCGCGTGCTGGAGCGCGGAGCGGAGCCCGTCTCGGACTCGGGATCCTGCGCGCTCAGCGCACGCCGCTGCTTGCGCGGGAGGATCCGGATCCCGGCCATCCCGAGGATCGCGGGAGTGAGCGTGACCGCGATGAGCACCGCGACCGCGACGGCGGCCGCCGCGGCGACGCCGAGCGCGGTGAGGAACGGGATGCCGGCCACCGAGAGCCCGACGAGCGCGATGATCACGGTGAGGCCGGCGAACACCACCGCGCTGCCGCTCGTCGCGGTGGCCCGGGCGATCGACTCGTCGACGGGCACGCCCGCGCGCAACTGCTCCTGGTGACGGCTGACGATGAAGAGCGTGTAGTCGATGCCGACGGCGAGACCGAGCATGAGAGCGAGCATGGGCGTCGTCGAGGTCATGTCGAGGAACGCGGTCGAGAAGTAGATGCCCGCGACCGAGATGCCGACGCCGAGGAGCGCGATGATGAGCGGCATGCCCGCGGCGACGAGCGAGCCGAGGGTGAGGACGAGCACGATGAACGCGACCACCACGCCGATGGCCTCGGTGATGGTGAACCCGGGGATCGAGGTGGAGTAGAGCTCGCCGCCGTAGGATGCCTCCGCCCCGGCTGGAAGCGCGTCCCGCAGCTCGGCCGTGAGATCGGGGATGGCCTCCTCGGTCGCCGCCGGCACGGTGTTCACGCTCGCGTCGAGCTGCACCGTGATGAGCGCGGCCCGGCCGTCGTCGCTGAGCTCGCTGGGCGCAAGCTCGGAGAACGGGGTCGAGACGGCGGCGACGGAGTCGAGCTCCTCGAGCTCCTCCGCGCTCTCGACGATGCGCTGCTCGTAGGCGGGGTCGTCGACCCGCTCCCCCTCCGGCGCGACCACGATGATGGTCGCGCTGGTGCCGCTGACCTCGGGGAAGGTGCGGCTGAGCGTGTCGATCGCCTGCTGCGACTCGGTGCCCGGGATGGTGATGGGGGCGTTCGTCCCCTGCGAGAGGAACACGGCGCCCGCGCCGAGCAGTGCGAGCACGGCGATCCAGGCGCACAGGACCAGGATTCTCGCGCGGTTCGCCCATCCTGCGAGCGCGTAGAGCAGTGATGACATGGTGCCTTTCGGTCGCGGGGCGGGACGGCGAGGAAGAACCGGGGAGGACGGTCCGGTCGCTCTGGAGAACTCCGGCTCGATACACTAGTGTATCCGTATCGATACAGGAATGTATCCGGCTTGGCTTCGAGAAAGCTGAGCATCGACGCCGAGGGCGAGGCCGCCCCGCGCACCCGAGGGAGGATCCGATGACCGAGAGCGTCGCGCCGAGCGCGCGCCGTCAGGCGACCCGCGACCGGCTGCTCGAGGCCGCCACCGAGGTGTTCGTCGAGGAGGGCCTGCAGGGCGCCTCCGTCGAGGCGATCTGCAGTCGCGCGGGATTCACCCGCGGAGCCTTCTACTCGAACTTCGACAGCAAGGAGGAGCTGTTCCTCGTGCTGCTGGAGCGCGAATTCGCACGCCAGTCGGCGGAGCTGCAGGACACCACGGACGAACTCGCACCCATCCTGCGCGGGCAGAGCTGCGCCATCGGCCCGGAGCAGGCGGCCGAGTACATCGCGCAGATCCTGGCGCCGAAGGGAGACACGACGGCCTGGTACGTGCTCGAGACGGAGTTCTGCCTGCTCGCGATGCGCGACCGGGAGATGTCGGCGGGCTACGCCGAGTTCCTGAGCCGCTCGCACGCCGCGATCGTCGGTCCGGTGGAATCCGCCCTCGCGGCCGCCGGGCGCCGCTTCACGCTGCCCGCCGAGCACGCCCTCGCCATTCTCGGCGGGGAGTACGAGCGCGCCATCAAGATCACGGCGCTCAGCGGCGCCGCGGCGCCCGGCGGGGTCGACGAACTCGCGAGGCGGATCAGCGAGGTGCTCTTCGCGATCACCGAGCCCATCTGAGTCGACGGCGTCGCATCGGCGCCCGAGTCAGCGCACGCCCGCTCCGAGGGCGCGCGCACGATCCAGGGCTCGCGCGAACTCCTCGGCCGCGCGTGCGGGATCGAGGTCGGGCAGCAGATCCGCCAGGGTGCGGCTCGTCCCGACGACCTGCACCTCCATGCCGAAGCTTCCTTCGAGGACCAGCCGGAGGGAGTGCGCCGCCGGGCTCTCCGCCGGGCCGTCCTCCGTCTCGTCCGGTGCGCCGCCCTGGGCCGTGACGACGATCGCGGATCGCCCCCGGAGCGGCTGCACGGGCTCGTCGAACGGGACCGTCAGCCCGGGAACGTGCACCAGATCTATCCAGGCCTTCAGCGTCGACGGCAGCCCGAAGTTGTAGGTCGGCGCGCCGACCAGGAGCACATCGGCGGCGAGCAGCTCGTCGACCGCTCGCCTCTGCGCCGCGGCCGCCTGCTCGGAGAGCTCGGCACCGTCGCGGAGCCGCTCGGGCCAGTGCTGCGCCACCTCGCCGATGTGCTGCGGCGGCTCCTCGTGGAGGTCGTGGTGGACGACGCGGAACTGATCGCCCCGGGAGCGCCAGCTCTCGGCGACGGCCCGGGTCAGGGCACGAGTTCTCGAGCGCTCGCCGGCGATGGATGAGTCGAGGTGCAGCAGGGTTGGCATCTGTGATTCTCCGTTGTTCTCTGGTTCGTCCGATTATCCACGTCGATGAGCGTTTCGTCCTCGGTCCCGCGCGACGTGCCCTAGCCATTCCCCGCAAGTTCAAGATTTCTGAAGGCGCTTCAGCGTGAAGATGCGGGTTGAGGTATCGCTGGGCGGGGTGTGAGAGTGCATGTTCGTGGAAGATGCACCCTCACACTGCTCGTCGGCGTCGGC
>NZ_JAGDYM010000013.1 GCF_017565745.1 Leucobacter weissii | reverse complement strand
TCACCGGCAAGGACGCTCAGCACGATCCTTGTCTTCTTCTCCACCGGAATCTGGGGTGGTCTTCCCATGTCGGACTCTCCGTTCAGGACTCAACTAACAGCCCTGCCACATAGTCTGACGCGCGACACAACCACACCACCCCACACCCCGCCGACGACCCGGCAGCGACCGCACGGAGTGTCCTCTACGGGGTGCTGCAGCACGTCGGCGCGGAACTCTCCGCGCACGAGACGATCACCGCCGAACAGGAAGCATGGGGGTCGATCGCGCAGCTCGCGGCAGAGTACGAGACGATCGCGCAAGCCGCCCAACACGACCGCTTCGCCACCCTCATCCGCCAATCCGGCCTCACCCCGGACGAGGCAGAAGACGCGATCCAATCCGACACCTTCGGGGCACTCGCCGCCGAGCTCAGGCGTGCGGAGGCGAACCACCACAACATCGACGCGCTCATGCCACGCCTGGTCGCCGCCCGCAGCTTCGAGGACGCCGACGACATCGCCTCCGTCCTGCACCACCGTCTCGCCCGCGCAACCGCACGCCCCGCCGGTTCCGGCCGCACACGCAAGGCACCCCGCCTAATCGTCGGCTTCATCTCCGAAGCCACCGGCCCGATCAGCGCCGAGATGAAGAAGGCGCTCACGGAACACCGCGAACTGATCCAGCAGCGCGCCGAAGCCGTCCTCGACCAAGCCCTCAGCGAGCGGCAGGAATGGGCGCTCGCACTCGGAGACGCACCCACCGAGGTAAAAGCCGCAGCAGCATGGCGGCGACACGCGCACACGGTGGCCGCATACCGCGACCGCTATGGCATCACCACGCGGACACCGCTTGGCCCGGCACCAGACAGCGACGCACAGAAGATTGACGCGGCACGAGCGAAAGCCGCCCTCGCAAGGCTCCGCGACCTCGCCAGCGTCGATGGCAGCGATGATCCTTCGCGGACGATGCAGCGGGAGGATGCGAGCCGGCGCCTGTGACCGATTGCTCTTCCGAATATCACCGGTGCGTCGTATCTTGGTAGGTGAGGCGGATTTCTCCTTGATATGACGCTCCTCGGGGCAGGCCGCAAGGCCACTCACACACGCACCGCCTCCGACGATCCGTCGTGCATGTGAGAGGAACCCTCGTCATGATCCGCCAACTCTGGACCCTCAGCGTCCACACCCGCGCATTCCTGCGCCGCTACATGCCCACCAACATCCTCCTCGACGCCATACGCACCCGCCGAGGACTGAAATGGGGCGTCCCCACGATGCTGCTCGCCGTGCCCTACCTCCTCGCGGCGAGCTCCTTCACCACCCTTATCGCAAACGGCGGACCCGAATGGCTCAACCTCCTCGTCCTCCTCTGCCTGTGGAACACCATGAAGTTCATCATCATGGGACCGGTCAGCCTGATTTACCTCGCCCATACACGCTTCGTAGTCGAAGGAACGATGGAACAGAGGACGATGCGGTCCGGTCGAGGCTGACTGCCGCGGCGCGAAGCCTGATGACGCTACCTAGATGACGTCGACAACGAGTACCGACGTGTCCTGGCACTTCGAGCTGCCAGAGCGATGAACGATAGAATCCGAACAGACATCCGAGAGGTCGCCTGTAGGAGGTAGCAAAGATGGACTTGCCGCTTGGTCTCGAAGGCGCTCTTGAAACCGGGAATGTCGTCCTATTCCTCGGGTCCGGCATCGGCCATTACATGATTAACGCCGACGGCGAAACCATGCCAGACGGGGCTGGACTCGCAGAACGCCTCGCTTCTGCTCTCAAGCTTGATATCTCCGATACGTCATCGTTAGCAAAGGTCGCGCAACTTGCGGAGATCCGCGTCGGCCGAGTACGGACTGTTCGAGCGATTAAGGAACTCTTCGCAGGCTACGAGCCAAATGACGATATTCGCTGGTTGTTCTCTATGACTTGGAAAGCGATCTACACAACTAACTACGACGACTACATCGAACGCTGCTATCGAACGAGCTCGGATAACATGCAGAACCCCGTCGTCATGACAACTAATTCTGAGGTTCGCAGTTGGTTACCCACGCATGAGGTTCCCCTTGTCCACTTGCACGGCGCTCTAGAAACGAGTCCGGCGGGAGACAACCTTCTGCTCACTCAAAAAGACTATGCAACGCACCGATCGCAAAGAGAGATGCTCTTCAACCTATTCCGCACCGAGTACCCGGACACTCCGATTCTCTACGTCGGATACAGTAATGAAGACACAAATTGGGCCGAAGTAACAACCGAGCTTCGAGCACAGTTCTCGCCGGGAGTTCCCCCGAAGTCATACCGCTTGGCGCCAAGCACCCCGGAACTAGACCGGGAGCTTCTCGCGCACGACGGTATCGAGACTATAGATGGCACGGTATCCGACCTGCGAGCTGCCGTCGTCTCCAGGTTCGGAGATTTGCGTGTGCAGCCAGGCAGCCTTGACAAACTGAAAGCTCAGGTACCTAGCCAACTGCATGCTGTATTCGAGGCGCAGCCTGCACCGCTGGCTCGTTTACTCGTGTCTTGGGAGTACGTCAACCAAGCCGACTTTTCCGAAACACCGAATACTCGATCATTTCACAACGGAAATAGGCCGAACTGGGGTGTCATTGGTGCAGGCATAAATTTCGAACGCGATATCGAAAAGCCGATAGTCGACGATCTGCTGGACTTCTATACCTCACCTGAAAAGGGCTTGCGAGTAGCAACAGTTCTCGGCTCGGCAGGTTACGGAGTATCTACCCTACTGAGAGCCGTATCGGCATGGTACGTGCGTGCGCACGCATCCACAGTTCTGCTACTTAAAGCTGGTGCTGAAATAAGCGACGGTGACGTTGAGTTCGCTGTCAAGAATCTTCCGGGCCCAGTCATATTCGTGGTGGACAATGCCGCAGATCACTTGCCCGCGCTTAACGACGCCAAGAGCCTACTTCGCACAATTGAGTCACCCGCATATCTGTTGCTAGGTGAGCGGCTCAACGAATGGCGGGGTAGTCACCCTAAGCTGGGTGGCGTCGAGTTTCAGATTGATCCGCTTTCGGATCTCGAGATCGATCGCCTGCTTACCTCTTTGGAGAATGCCTCGGCTCTGGGAAAGCTAGCGGAGCTGACCCCTGAACTACGGTTCAGCGCAGTGAAAACCCGGAACCAGCAAGAACTCTTGGTCACCATGCGTGAGGTCACCGAGGGAAAATCATTCGACGCAATTATCGAAGACGAGTTTCGCGGATTGCAAAACGAGCACGCAGCAGACATCTATGCTCTAGTCTGCGCTTTCTCCCGAGTTCGAGCGCTTGCTCGCGATCTGTTGATCAGCGACGCACTTCAACTGGATCACGGCACCATGTACCGGGTAATGAACGACTACTTGGAGGGAACCGTCATCTGGGAGACGGTCGACTATTCCCGTGGCATTGATGGCCTTCGCGCACGACATCAGATCATTGCGGACATCGTATGGGACCGTTGTCTCGACCAAGTACGGCGTGAGAGAACCTTGATCGGGGCGATGAAAGCTTTGAATCTCACGCACGGCGTGGATGCCAAAGCCTTCGAGAAGTTCACGAGAGATGACGTTGCTGTTGACAGTCTTCAGACAATCGACGCCAAGACGAGGTTCTTCGAAGAAGCAACGCGAAAGGACCCCGGCAGTCCTTTCGTCAAGCAGCACTATGCACGCATGCTTCGACGGGAGCGCAAGCTCGACTTGGCCTTGGCCCAGATCGAAAGCGCAATCGCAACAGCCGGCGGACATAGAAGCCTGCACCATACCCGTGGGGTCATCCTTCGTGATCTTGCGATCGATGCAGAGTCACGGGAGGTCGCGAGACGGTGGCTCACTCAGAGCGAGGCGGCGTTCGAGACTGCTATTCGCATGAACCCGCGCGACGAGTACGGCTATCAGTCGCTCGCGGAACTCTACCTAGATTGGGCCGGAAAGGTCGAGAATCCACGTGAGGCCGTTGACTACCTCACGAAAGCGCAGGAAACGGTTGTGCGCGGGCTTGACAAGGCAGTCGTACTCGAAGGCTTGTACATCGTTGAGAGCAAGATTCAACGAGTTCTTGGGGACACACCAGCGAGAATCACGGCACTGCGAACGGCTTTGGAGGAATCGCCCACCAGCGGAATAGTGCGCTTCATGCTTGGTAACGCTCTACGTTTCGATAAACAAACCGCCGAGGCAGTGACGGTGCTGCATGACGGTCTCGAGATGTACCCTGACGACCCGAGAATCGCAACTTCTTACGCTCATGCTCTACGCGAAGCAGGCCGAGGTTTCGGAGAGTCCGTGGCCGCGATGCGGCTGGCGACCACTACGGGGCTGAGGGATCCCTTGTTCGTAGCGACGTTTGGTGGAATGCTCGCGCTAAATGGCGAACTTGAAGAAGCCGCGAGCGTTTGGCAGAGTGCTAAACAGCGCGGCTTCTCGCCGGTCGATCAGAAACGCCCAGTCTACAAGCCGCTACTCGATGGGGTACCCACCAAGGTTTCTGGGGTGGTGAGCGCAGCTTCTCCTACTTTTGCTTTCATCGAGACTGAGACAGTGGGGGATGTCTTTTGTCCTGGTTTTCGAATCGGAGGTCGGCGTCTCACGAAGGGGCAGCAAGTAGAATTCGAACTCGCATTCAACCCTCTAGGACCTACCGTGCTGAACTTGCTCTAGGTGCGGCAGCTGTCAGAGCTTCACGACATCATTCTGTGTGACCCCCGTTACTCACTTGTGGGACCGTTAGCATCCTTGCGGGTGCCTGACGCTCGGCCGAAACTCTCCACCTCGTTCCAACGCTGCCGCCACCGATCTCTCACTGACGATCAAGACGACCGCGACGACCGCGGTTGCCCGAAACCCAATAGCTTCGGCTGACTGTCGACCCGCCTTCGAACGATCACGGAGAGTGTGAACGTCATCTCATAGAATTGAACGAGATGAGATCGGAACGAGGAGGTGCCCGTGTCTCTTTCGGCCCAGCTTAGTGAGGGCGGCGGCGCACCAGAGATGGGTGACCTTCCTTCCCCTAGCCTGGTCGGTTCACCAACACCGGCGCTGCCTGGACCGCCCGTACCGCCAGCTCACCGCATCTACTTCTACTCATCAAGTGAGTGGGAAACCTTCATCGCCGAGTGGGCAACCGGAGTCGCGGTCTCGTATCGACAGATCAAGCAGCTTGGTGGTTCCGGCGATCGGGGCGTCGACATCGCTGCCTTCAAAACGGATCGTGGACTCGAAGATGCATGGGACTGCTTCCAAGCCAAGCACTATGCCGGATCGCTCAGCATGTCGGACGCGTTCCCGGAGATGCTGAAGGTTTTCCACGGTGTTACGGAAGCCTTTTATCGCCTGCCAGATCGTTACGTATTCGTCGCCCCCAAGGGATGCGGCGCTTCACTGAATCGGCTGCTCAGCAGACCTACGGCACTTCAGAAGAAGTTCCTCGAACTGCTTGATGCGGAAGCTGCCGCCACGCGGCTGTATGACGCGCAAACTCTGCAGTCCATCCGTCAACTTGCCGAATCGTCGGACTTCTCAATCTTCCAATCTCTTGAACTCAACGAGATGCTCGACGTACATCGCACGACTCCGTACTACGCCGCCAGGTTCGGAACATCTCTGCCTGCGCGGCCACCCGTTGGACAGACCCCGGACGCCCCTGCGCCAAGTGAAGCGATCTATGTCAAGAAGCTCGTGGACGCTTACCACGAGCAAGCCCCTGCGACCTCCTCCGATGTTGAGTCAGCTTCCGCTCATCCCAAGCACGGTCCGCACCTCCAGAGGCAACGCGAGGCCTTTTACTCCGCGGAAGCATTCAGGCTGTACGCGAGGGATTCAGTTCCTGAGGGTACGTATGAGCTGCTGCAGGACGACGTCTACACCGGCGTAGTCGATACGGCAGAGGCTAATCATCCCAGCGGCCTCGATCGACTCCGAGCAGTTCTAACGCAGTCCGGCCAACTCGACTTGGGTGCCCACACACTCATCTCGATGTCGAACCTCAAGGATCGTCAAGGTATCTGTCACCAACTTGCCAACGCAGACAAACTGACGTGGGTGGCCGCTGATGAGTAACCCCCTTAACAGCCCTCTCGAAGTGGGCATGCGTGTCCTAATGATTCTGGTAGAGGCCTTCCCCGCACATCTCGATATCAACCGACTGGTGCTCCTCGACCACGGACTGCTGCACAGCGCGGATCTCGACGGGCCCGAGAGCCTCCATCCGCCGATCCCAGTACGAGTCGGCGAGCTCGGGATGAAGCGACAGCACATCGAAGACGGTCTTCACGTCATGATCCGGGCAGGACTCGCCGAAATGTCGGCTGAAGACAGCGGCATCGAGTTCTGGGCTAATGAGGGTTCCGAGAGCTTCTTAAAGCTGCTCGAAAGCGACTATGCGCACGCCCTGCACGATCGCGCACACTGGGTAGTTGAAGAGCTTGGCACCGTTGATGATGCGCGCCTCCGGGAGCGCATGAGGGAGGTCTCCTCCCATTGGTCCGAGGAGTTTGAGGTCATCCAGCAGGAGAGCGGGAACGATATCTGATGGGACGACTCACGCTTTCGCATCTGACGTTCACTGGCACGAATGTAGAACCAGCATCGGTCGACTTCAGTCCACACGTCACCGTCATCCACGGCCCCTCGGATACGGGCAAATCGTTCATCGTTGATGCGATTGACTTTGTCCTCGGCGCCAAGGAACTCAAGGAGATTCCCGAACGCGAAGGGTATAGCCGCATCCTGCTCGGCTTTGAACTCGCCACTGGCGAACGCGTCACGCTCGCACGCTCGGTGGACGGCGGCAGTATTTCTCTTTACCGAGCCGACGTTCGCGTCGAGCCGTCGACTCCTCCGGACGAGACGCTTGCTGCGAAACACAGCGCAGCGAGCACGAAGAACGTTTCCAGGTTCCTCCTCAACGAAGTCGGCCTCGATGAGAAACAGGTCAGGAAGAACGCGCGGAATGAAACCCACATGCTTAGCTTCCGAGACCTCACCCGCCTATGCCTCGTTGGTGAGACGGAGATGCAGGCCGAAGAAGCCCCTGGCCTCAGCGGCAACCCGGTCAACAAGACCAAGGAAGTCTCGGTCCTCAAGCTCCTCCTCTCGGGCGAAGATGACTCCGCGCTGACCGCGGTTCCCTCAGCGCAGGATCAGAAGCGGCTGCGCGGTGCTCGTCAGGAAGTCGTTGAGAGAATGCTCAGTCAGCTTGAATCGCAGCTCCAAGACGTTGCAGAGCCGGCAGAACTCAAGACACAGCTCGGCAAGCTGAACCACACGATTGATCAACACAGCGCCATGATCGGGAGTCTCACAGAACAGCGCGGGCAACTGCTCCGGCAACACAACGAGCTTCAATCCGCAGATAGCACTCAACGGTCCGAATATTCGGATGCGGCGGCCCTCCGGCAACGCTTCACGCTTCTGCAGAAGCAGTACGAGAGCGACTTGGCGCGCCTTGAAATGATCGCAGAAGCCGGGAGCTTGCTTGGATACTTCCGAAGCGGGACCTGTGTGTTCTGCGGTGCTGAACCGGCCAATCAACATCTCAATCTGGACTGCGAAGGAGATACCACTAGCTTTGGTGTCTCAGTCGAATCTGAGACTCAGAAAACTCAGGGCCTTCTCGATGACCTCCTCGTGACGATCGAGAGTCTGGACGCGCGGGCCGAGGTCCTTCGCGCATCAATCCGCACAACGCGTCGCGACGTCGTGGCGGCTCAGAAGAGCATCGGCAAGCTCGAGGCCAAGATGAACCCAGAGAAGGGAAATCTCCGCGAGCTTCTTGCCAAGCGTAGCGAGATCGAGAAGAACCTGGGTCTCTATGAGCAGGTCAAGACCTTCGAGGACATGATTCGCCGGATAGCAGACGAGACCGAAGCGGAAGTCGCAACAGCAGTTGCAGGGTTGAGTCTCACCGCCGTGCGAGAGTTTTCAGCCGAGATATCCAAACGCCTCGAAAAGTGGGACTACCCATCCGCGACGAGCGTCCGCTACGACCGCAACGAACTTGACATCATCGCCGGCGATCAACGACGCTCTGCCCACGGCAAGGGGGTACGTGCTGTCCTGCATGCCGCATTCACACTCGCCCTCGCCCAGTACTGCTTTGATCGGGACCTACCGCACCCTGGATTCGTCGTACTCGACTCGCCGCTCGTCACCTACCGTCCCCCGGACCAGTCCGCAGAGGCGGGCGATGAGCCGCCAGAAGGCGTCGTCCGAGCTTTCTATCGCGACATTCAGGACAGCTTTGATGGCCAGGTAATCGTCATGGAGAACACCGATCCGCTGGACCCTCTCGGGCATGACGCACTCGACATCCGCTTCACAAAGCGGGTCGACGTTGGACGGTACGGATTCATGCCTGCCTTACTCGAAGACAGGCCAGCCGACGGGTTGGCAATAGAAGCCTGACGCAGTATTGGCGAAGTTCACTCCTTGAGTTCAACGCTGTTGACCGCTCGCAGGATGCCCCGTCAGCTCACCAACAGCGGACGCACACGGTCCTCTGTCCGCTATGCAGCATCTGGCGGATCGGAACCGCAGACGTACCGACGGTATGCGCTCGGCGGTACCCCAAGGCCTCGACGGAACTGGCGGGCAGCGAAGTCGGCATCCGTCCACCCCACTTGCGCTGCGATCTTCTTGACCGGCAGCTCGGTCGAGCGAAGCAGATTCGCCATACGTTCGGTGCGCACCATCGTCAGGTAAGCGATAGGTGCCTTCCCGAACGCTTCCACGAACACACGCCTCAACTGCGACTGCGACAAGTGCGCTTTCTCTGCCAACTCCTGGACAGTCCATCGGCGTGCCGGATCATCCCGTAGGAGCTGCGCGACGTGTTGGGCTTCGACGCGAAGCGGCCTGAACTGCCGATGGCGTGGAGCAGCAGGCACCACGGCGCTGGCCCGACCAGCACTCGCCGTACTTGCTGTCGTTGTCACGAAAGGCACGATGATGTCGAGCACCGAGAACAGCAGCGCCTGCACCCGAAGGAACCGTTCCTGACGCGGCCCATCCAGGCTCAGAGCGGCGAGCTCATCCAGCCAAGGCATGAGTACCCCGGCCCGGTCCTCGCCGATCCTGACAACCTGTGCGGGAGTCGAGTAGTGAGCATCAAAGAAGTCGCGGGCGTTTTCACGGTTGCGAAGCCGCGCTGCGTACTGCCAGAACACCTGATCGATCACGTAGTCACAGTCGAGGTAGATCGTCGTCGTCGTGACGCTACTCTCAGGCTCGGCGCCACACAGTGTCTGAGCGGCGAGAAGAACGACATCCCCGACTTTTACGTGTCGGGTGCCGACCTCACTGAATATCAACGCACTGCCTGATCGAACGACAATGAGTTTCAGGCAATCGAACGCCACCGGCTCAACTGGCCGATGGTGGGTTCGCGTCAGGGCCGTTAGTGGGGAGAACTGCCGCGTGTTAGTCGTTCTCTTTCCTGACCGCGGACGCATCGGCACGAAGGCAGCCCGTATCTGTTGGCGTAGCTTCTGATCCGGCACCATGCTCGTAAAGAGCAATCCCGGCTGTCACCGACACATTCAGCGATTCAACCTCTGGTGCCATCGAGATCGAGTAGTGATGGTCGGCCAAAGAGCTGAGGTCCTGCGAGACGCCATCGCGTTCGCCTCCAAGCACCACGGCGAGCCGATTCGTGACCGACCGGATCGCGTGCAAAGGGCTCTCGGCTTCTGCGGACAACGTGGCGATGCTGACCTGCTCGTGTCGCAGAAACTCGATGCATTCCCTTCGTTCGGCGAGAACGATGGGAATGGAGAAGACCAACCCTCGACTGGCGCGGATCAACCGACGGTCGTAGGTCGTGCGAAGGCCACTATCAAGCAGGATGATCCCCGCTGCTCCCAGCGCGCACGCCGTGCGAGCGATTGCGCCGATGTTGCCGACGAGCCGCACACCGTCGAGTACGACAAGGTCTCCGCTGGTCTCACGCAGATCAGCGAGCAGCGGCGCTCGGGGCGCGCGTGCCAGTGCGAATGCTCGGGCGCGCTTCTGCTCGCCGAAGAGTTCGCCTGCGACACGATCTTCGAGAATGTGGTGAGGCACATCATCGGCGACCTGCACTAGGGAGGTCAGGTCCGATACAGCGGAACGGGTAGCGTACAGGCTGTCCACTCGAATACCTGAGCTGGCAGCTTGTGCGATGTTCTCTGCGTCATCGATCACGATGACCCTGGGCTTATCCGACCGATTGCGCAGCACGTCGGCTACCCGACGCGCGACAGGATGACGCACACTATCGATCGGTTGCGCGTCGCTGTGCGCAGCCGCTTCGATCGTGAGAGTGCGTGAGGACATACGCACCAGCGTGCGGCCTCACGCGACGTGAGGGTCAAACCAGAAGCGCTGAGGTCACTCCCACACAGCAGTATCAGGATCGATGCCGTGGGTGCGGGCGTTCGCGTTGATGACCGCCGCGAGCCAGTTCGCGAGGCCTGGTTCGCGCTCATCGAAGAACGCTGAGAACCGCTCATCGCTCACATAGAGCTGACCAAGACATACCTGCATGGAGTGGGTGCACTCGAACAGCTGACTGACCATAGATCGGTGCTTCTCGGCCAGCAGATTCGCGGGATCAGTGCCCGGAGCGACGCCGTCACGCTTCGCCTGCGCCAACTCGGCATAGAGCGCAGAACCGTGCTCCTGCATCTTGATGCGATCCGCCTCGGAGAATGCAACCGCATTCTCCTCAAACTGCGACCACTGTTCAGATGTTCCCCAGCGCTGACGCGCCTCATCCGCCCAATCCTCGCGCCAACCTTGCCCAAATATCTCGGCCTGCTGCTTCGCGGTCAAGCGCGTACCAGACGCTTGAGAAGACAGAACCCGATCGATTGCATCAGCCATCTGCCGTAAACGCCCGATGCGACCTTCGAGCAACGTGCGCTGATGCCTCAGCTGCTCCGTCTCATCAACAGTCGGGTCATCCAAGATCGCCGCGATACGAGTCAGACTGAACCCCAACTCTTGATAGACGAGCACACGATGGATACGAGCTACATCCGCCCCGGAGTACGCCCGATACCCGCTCACCGTGCGAGACTCCGGTCGCACAAGCCCGACCTCATCCCAGTGGTGCAAAGCCCGAACACTGACTCCGACCAAGGAAGCAACCTCACCCACCGTGAGTAGTTCGTCGGTCAGAACGGGAACGGAATCATCAGCGACAGGATGAAGCCACGGGGTCATCGACGTGGGTGTGTTGACATCCATGATCGCTCCGTTCCGCTGCGTTGGCTGATCCCTCACCTCCATTTTCGCACTCACACATCAAATCTCGTTCGACGTCCACGCGCTCGGACTGTTCCCCCCAACGCCACAACCGCATTGCGCACTGTCTTGTCATCCACGCCGAGCCGGCTGGCGATCTCCTGCAAAGTGCAACCAGCCTCGTAAAGAGCCAGCGCTTGAGAACGATTGGCATCGCTCAGACCGGGCACTCTCAGCGGAACACCTGCACCGAGGACGATCTTCGGGATCGTTCCACGATGCACGCGATGCTTCGCGGCTATAGCCTTCACCGGAACCCCGGCTTCGTAATCGGCCACTAGTTCCGCACGCCGCTCGGGGGTCAAACGTGTTTGAGACTTCGCCGGATTCTTCGCGACTGCGCCTCGCGAATCGTGTCTCTTAGGGGTTCGGTTCCGCGGTCCGCGTCGCTCAGAGCCCTTGAGAACACGGGAAATCAACGATTTCAGGGCCGGACGCTTGTTTGAGAATCGCTTGGGAAGGCCCACTGGAGCGGGATACCGAACGGACCAGGTCGGGCGGCTCGTGCGCGGGAACGGGGCCTGCGAGCGAGAGCCGTCTTCGAGCGTGCGGGCTTCCGTAGAATCGGACCGTGCGGATCGAGCTGGTGGTGGGTGAGCGGGAGCGCGTCGAGCGCGGCGATCATACCTACCCGGCTTGGGGGGTGCCGCGTGCCTGAGGCGGGATCGGTGCCGGTGCCCGCCGAGATGCTGCTCCGCGGACCGCGAGGCAGACGGCTGCTGCTGGAGTTCGCCCTCGCTTCGGCGCGGGCGGTCGAGGAGCAGGATCGCGGTGCCTCGCTCCTCGAGACCGTGTTCCTCGCCTCGTACCACCTCGACCCGGGGAAGCGGACCTCGAGGGTCGTGTTCGGGCCGTGGGCTGAGGAGGCCGAGCGGACCATCCCCGCGCCCGCGGACGCTGCGGCGGAGCTCTCGACGGTGCCGCTTCTCGAAGCCTCTCCAGGACTGCTGAGGGAGTGCCTGGCGGAATCGGTCGAGGCCGCCCGGTACTGGGAGGAGCCGGACGGAGCGGATGTGCTCGCCGCCTCCGCGGAGATGCGCGCGGAGTTGAGTCGGGTCGCCGAGCACATCGCGGCGTCTCCGGCGGCCGCTTGGTGGTGGTCTCCCGTGGATCATCGCACGCAGTGGGTGCTGCAGTGGGATGATCCGCCGGAGCGCATCGGCGGGGGAGCGCACGAGCTGCTGAGCTCCGAGCGTGAGCTTCTCATCCGCGAGGAGCTGGCCGCGCGGCGCGAACGGCCCGTTGATCCGACGGCACACTGGAGCGGGGAGTGGTGGTCGCGACCGCCGCTGGGGATACCCTCGTCCTCGCGCGCGCTGTTCGACGGTGCTCCGGCCGGCCTGTGGCTGGTCGAGGACTCCTGGGACTGGGAGAACGCCTGGACGGCCCGGCTCGGCCTGCCTGCGGGACTCCGCACGCTCGAGATCGAGGCGGCGGAGACCTGGGCGGGGTTGTGCTCGCGCTTCCCGCTCGAGGTGACCGCGCAGAAGCGTCACGATTGGTTCCGCGCCACCGGGCGCGCCGGCCGTTGGGTGATGCCGGACTGGGCGGGAGTCGCCGAGCACTACGATGCCGTGCACCTGCAGGTCGGCGCCTATCTCTCGGCTGCCGGGTCCGCGATCCCGGTCGGCACGGATACGGCTACCGTGATCGCCGGATGGGATCCCGACCGCAGCTACTGGTTCTCCTCGACCGTCCGGCTCATCGACGAACCCCTCCGCTGGACCCGGAGCGAGCGCGAAGACGAGATCATCTGGCAGCGGGAGCAGCCGACCGGGCGAACCTGAGCGCGCCGAGGGAGATCACGTCGACACCGGCCGCAACTCGGAGGATACCCGCACGAGGCCCGCGCCGTAGCGCTCATCGAACTCCCGCTGCAGAGAACCGTCATCGTAGATCACGCCCAGTTCGATGACGCCCGTCACCTCATCGACTCCGCTGTGCAGCATGCTGTGCGCGCCACGGATGCCGCCTTCCTGCGGGTTCACCTCCGGCAGATCCATGATCTCGTCCAGGATCGTGCTCAGCTCGGCGCTGGTGTGCTCGGCCTTCGTCACGCAGAGCATCCCTCCCCACACCTTGCGCAGCTCCGCCTCGGCGGCCGCGGGATCGCCGGTCACTCGGACATTGATGATCGTGAGGCGGGGATCGTTCATCGCCTCCTCGGGCTGCTCGGGATCGCCGTCGCTGGGATTGGGCGATTGGTCGAGCCAGAGACCGGCGTATCCGTCCAGCTTTCGGGCCGCAGAAGTGACGCGGTCCATCGTCGTCTCGGTGGTGCGCTCCTCGTCCAGCACTCGCCACCCGCCCTCGGGCGCGGGGCACGGTGCGGAGAAGTCGATGTCGTGGGTGTCCTCGACCTTCTCCCGGTCGTAGTCCGTTCTCGGAGAGACCTCCGTGGGCGTGAAGGTGCCCGACTCCCCGTCGTAGTGACCCGCGATGATGAAATCGCCCCAGCGGACCCCCGACGCCTCCTCGAAGTCCCCCTTGTGGTCCGCCCAGTCCCAGCTCTCCAGCACCGGTCCGCCGCACTGCGGAGGATACGAAGTGGCCACCCCGCCCAGGCACAGCTCCGCGCCGGAGCCGTCGTCCAGCACGGTGACGGGGCGCGCGGTGGTGAGCAGCCCGTCCGCAGCACCCGACGGGGTCGGTGACCCGCCCGGTTGCTCGGGTTCGATCGGCGAGGCGCACCCGGAGACGGTGAGCGCCAAACCGAGACACGCGGCGATCGTCGGTGCGAAGCGTCTGCGGGAAGGCACTGGGAACCCCTTTCATCGGAACTGTCAACCGGGTTATCGCGCGAGCAGCGGTATTCCTGACCAACGTAGCGAGGTTTTCGCGGAACGGTCGATCGAGACGCGTGGTTCGGAGACGCGCGCCGTTGCGCGAAAAGACGGAGTCGGTGCGCGGCGATAGGATTGACGCGTTTCACCGATCCGGTTCCGCGCTTGAAGGAGCACCCCGTGGCAGATGGTTTCAGCCTGTTCACCGATCGCAGCGTCGTCGCCATGCGGGTGAACGGCGAGTTGCGCGACCTGGCTGCCGACGTCACGACGTCCGACACGGTGGAGCCGGTGACGATCGACAGTCCCGACGGCCTGAACATCCTCCGCCACTCCGCGGCGCACGTGCTGGCGCAGGCCGTGCAGCGACTCAACCCCGAGGCGACGCTCGGCATCGGGCCGCCGATCGTCGACGGCTTCTACTACGACTTCGACCCGGCGCAGCCGTTCACGCCCGAGGATCTCAAGGCGATCTCGTCCGAGATGCAGAAGATCGTCAAGCAGGGCCAGCGCTTCGTGCGCCGCGTCGTGACCGAGGAGCAGGCGCGGGCCGAGCTCGCGGGAGAGCCCTACAAGCTGGAGCTGATCGGGCTCAAGGGCGGCGCGGATCAGGGCAAGGAGAACGAAGGGGTCGAGGTCGGCGGCGCCGAGCTCACCATCTACGACAACGTCGACCCCAAGACCGGCGAGGTGCAGTGGAAGGATCTCTGCCGCGGGCCCCACCTGCCGAGCACCCGGCTGATCGGCAACGGCTGGGCGCTCACGCGCGCGGCGGGCGCCTACTGGCGCGGCAGCGAGAAGAACCCGATGCTGCAGCGCATCTACGGCACCGCCTGGCCCACCAAGGACGAACTGCGCGAGTACCAGACCCGTCTCGAGGAGGCGGCGAAGCGCGACCATCGCAAGCTCGGCGTCGAGCTCGATCTGTTCAGCTTCCCGGAGGAGATCGGCTCGGGCCTCTCGGTGTGGCACCCCAAGGGCAGCATCATCCGCGGCGAGATGGAGCAGCACGCGCGCAAGCGGCACATCGAGGGCGGATACACCTACGTCTACACGCCGCACATCTCGAAGGACGAGCTGTTCCTCCGGTCCAACCACCTCGTCACCTACCGCGAGGGCATGTTCCCGCCGATCCGGATGGACGAGGTGCTGGACGACGACGGGCACGTGGTCAAGCAGGGCCAGGACTACTACCTGAAGCCCATGAACTGCCCGATGCACATCCTCATCTACAAGGAGCGGGCGCGCAGCTACCGCGAGCTGCCGATGCGCCTCGCCGAGAACGGCACGGTCTACCGCAACGAACTCTCCGGGGCCCTCCACGGGCTCACCCGGGTGCGGGGGTTCACCCAGGACGACTCCCACCTCTTCGTCACGTCCGAGCAGCTGGAATCCGAGGCGACCCGGGTGCTCGAATTCGTCATCTCGATGCTGCGGGACTTCGGCCTCGAGGACTTCGAGCTCGAGCTCTCGATGCGCGACGACGAGAAATCCAAGTGGATCGGCAGCGACGAGTTCTGGGACTACTCGACGAACGCCCTCCGCAACGTCGCCCGGGCCAGCGGTCTGAAGCTCACCGAGATCCCCGGAGAGGCCGCCTTCTACGGGCCGAAGATCGACCTCAAGACCCGAGACGCCCTCGGGCGCACCTGGCAGCTCTCGACGGTGCAGGTCGATCCGAATCTGCCCGAACGCTTCGACCTCGAGTACACCGGCGCGGACGGGGAGAAGCACCGGCCCATCATGATCCACCGCGCGCTCTTCGGATCGATCGAGCGCTTCTTCGCGATCCTGCTCGAGCACTACGCGGGAGCGTTCCCGGTCTGGCTCTCGCCGGTGCAGGTCGTCGGCATCCCGGTCGCCGAACAGTACGGCGAGTACCTCGACGGGATCGTCGCCGAGCTGCGCACCCGGGGCGTGCGCGCCGAGGTCGATCACAGCGACGACCGCATGCCGAAGAAGATCCGCACGCACACCAAGGCGAAGGTGCCGCTGCAGCTGATCGCGGGCGAGGAGGATCGCTCCTCCGGCGCGGTCAGCTTCCGCTTCCGCGACGGCACCCAGCTGAACGGTGTGCCCGTCCCGGAGGCGATCGAGCGGATCGCGCGGGCGATCGAGACCCGTGAGCAGGTGAACACGGCGTGGGAGCGGTAGGGCCCTCCGGCGCCGAGCCGCTGGAGAGCAGCGGCCTCGTCGGCGTGCCGGATGAGCTGCAGCGCCTCTGGACTCCGCACCGGATGGTCTACATCGCCGATACCCATCAGCCGGATGAGCGGGACTGCCCGTTCTGCCATGCGACGGAGTACCCGGACGAGCAGTCGCTGATCGTGCACCGGGGGAGCTCCGCCTATGTGCTGCTCAATCTCTACCCCTATAACAATGGCCATCTGCTCGTATGCCCGTATCGGCACATATCCACGTACGACGAGGCGAACGCGGAGGAGGTCGCCGAGATCGGGGAGCTCACGCAGATCGCCATGCGGGTGCTGACCGGAGCGATGGGGTGCCACGGATTCAATATCGGCATGAATCAGGGGCAGATCGCCGGCGCGGGGATCGCGGCGCATCTGCACCAGCACATCGTGCCGCGCTGGGCCGCGGATGCCAATTTCTTCCCCATCATCGCCAAGACGAAATCGCTGCCCCAGCTGCTCGGAGACGTCCGCGACCGTCTCGCTTCGGCCTGGCCCGAGCCATAGCTGCGCCGGGCGGTGCCCGCACCGCATAGGGTTGTAGATCGGAGCTATGAAGTAAGGACAGGTCATGTCAGGTCATTCCAAATGGGCGACCACGAAGCACAAGAAAGCCATCATCGATTCGCGGCGGGCCAAGGCGTTCGCCAAGTACATCAAGAACATCGAGGTGGCCGCGCGGATCGGCGGCCCCGATGTAGCCGGCAATCCGACGCTCGCCGACGCGGTGCACAAGGCGAAGAAGAACTCGGTCCCCGGCGACAACATCGACCGCGCGATCAAGCGCGGTGCGGGGCTCACCGGCGACGCCGTCGAGTACACCACCATCATGTACGAGGGGTACGGCCCGAACGGCGTCGCGCTGATGATCGAGTGCCTCACCGACAACAAGAACCGGGCGGCGGCCGAGGTCCGCACGGCGCTCAGCCGGAACGGCGGCACCCTCGCGGATCCCGGGAGCGTCGCCTACAACTTCGCGCGCAAGGGCGTCATCACCGTGGACGCAGAGGGCACGAGCGAGGACGACATCCTCCTCGCGGTGCTCGACGCCGGCGCCGAGGAGGTCCGGCCCACGCCGAACGGAGAGTCCTTCGAGGTGCTCACCGACGCCGCGGACCTGGTCGCCGCGCGCACCGCCCTCGTCGATGTGGGCATCGACTACGACGCCGCCGACGCAGAGTTCGTCCCCAACCTCAAGGTGGAGATCGACGCCGACACCGCGCGAAAGGTGTTCCGCCTCATCGACGCGCTCGAGGACAGCGACGACGTGCAGAACGTCTTCTCGAACTTCGATCTGACCCCGGAGGTCCAGGCCGAACTCGCTCAGGACGACTGAATGTGAGGACCATGGCACCAAGGCGCTCGGAGCAAAGCACCGCTTTGCGCGCCGTATGTGCAGCAGCCGGTGACGGCTGCTGGGAAGGCTGACGACGCAAGGCTCGCACCATGAGAATCATCGGGATCGACCTGCACCAAGGCGCTCGGAGCAAAGCACCGCTTTGCGCGCCGTATGTGCAGCAGCCGGTGACGGCTGCTGGGAAGGCTGACGACGCAAGGCTCGCACCATGAGAATCATCGGGATCGACCCGGGTTTGACCCGCTGCGGAATCGGCATCATCGCGGCGGGTCCGGGGCGGAGCGTCGCCTTCGAGCACGTGGAAGTGCTGCGCAGTCCCGCGGATGCGGAGCCCGCGGCGCGCATCCACCAGATCGGGTCGAGCATCGAGCGCCTGCTCGACGGGCAGCGGCCCGGCGCGATCGCGCTGGAGCGGGTCTTCGCGCAGGACAACGTGGCGAGCGTCATGGGAGTGGCCCAGATCAGCGGGGTGGTCATGTACCTCGCGGCGCATCGCGATATCCCCGTGGGGCTTTACAGCCCCAACGAGGTCAAGTCCCAGGTGACCGGCTACGGCAGCGCCGACAAGGCGCAGGTCACCGCGATGGTGACGCGGCTGCTCGGGCTCGGCGCACCCCCGAAGCCCGCCGACGCCGCCGATGCCCTCGCGCTCGCGATCGCGCACGCCTGGCAGCTGGGGCGCGCCGGCGCCGCACGTCATGGCGCACGAGGAGGGGACGGGCTCGCGGAGACGCCGGCGCTGCGGGCCTGGCGCGAGGCGGAGCGTCGCGCGGGAAAGCGGCGCGGCCCGCGAGGCTGAGGCGTTCCGGCGCCCGCCGGGGGGATACTGGGAAGATGCCGCTCTATCGTGAGGAAGGCGTGGTGCTGCGCACGCACAAGCTCGGCGAGGCCGACCGCATCGTGACGCTGCTCACCCGAGGTCGCGGCGTTCTCCGGGCCGTGGCGAAAGGCGTTCGCCGCACCTCCTCCAAGTTCGGCGCGCGCCTCGAGCCGTTCATGGTGGCGGACCTGCAGCTGTTCGAGGGGCGCAGCCTCGACACCATCACCCAGGCCGCGACGCTCGGGGCCTACGGGCCGCACGTGAGCGGCGATTACGAGCGCTATCGGGCGGGCAGCGTCATGGTGGAGACGGCCGAGCGGCTCTGCGAGGGCGGGCCGGCGCCGGAGCAGTACCTGCTGCTCGTGGGGGGCCTGCGCACCTTGGCGGCGGCGAAGGTGGACGTCGAGCTCGTCAGAGACGGCTACCTGCTCCGCGCGCTCGCCGCCGCCGGCTGGTCGCCCGGGCTGGACGAATGCGTCCGCTGCGGCGCCCCCGGTCCGCACACGCTGATGGCCGTGCAACTCGGCGGGGTCGTCTGCGAGGACTGCCGCGTTCCGGGCATCCCGCGGCTCGACGAGGGGGCGGTGGCTCTCCTCCGCGCGCTCCTGTCGGGCGACTGGGAGACGTCGCAGGCCTCGTCCGAGCGGGAGCGCAATCAGGCGTCGGGCATCGTCGCGGCCTACACCCAGTGGCACCTCGAGCGCGGACTGAGGTCACTCGGCGCAGGATGATGCAGGACCGAGCGATAGGGTGAGTCATCCCGATCAGAAACGAGTGAGCATGCGGCGAGCGCCCACGGAGATCGTTCCGGTGGATTGGACCGGCGAGCAGCCGCCGGCCTTCGACGGCCCGGTGCCCGCACACGTCGCGATCGTGATGGACGGCAACGGGCGCTGGGCCAACGGTCGCGGCCTGCCGCGTGTCGAGGGGCATCGGATGGGGGAGCAGGCGCTTCTCGACGTGGTCGCGGGAGCCATCCAGGCCGGGGTCACCCATCTCAGCGTCTACGCCTTCAGCACCGAGAACTGGCGGCGCTCGCCGGACGAGGTGCGGTTTCTCATGGGGTTCAACCGCGACGTGCTCCGCCGCCGCCGCGAGCAGCTCCACCACTGGAACGTGCGCATGCGCTGGGCGGGGCGCCGGCCTCGGCTGTGGAGCTCCGTCATCAGCGAACTCAAGACCTCGGAGCGGGTCACCGCCGCCAACACCGGCCTCACCCTCACCATGTGCGTGAACTACGGGGGTCGCAACGAGCTCACGGATGCCGTGCGGGCCATCGCCGAGGAGGTATCGGCCGGGCGGCTCTCTCCGCGCGGCATCTCCGAGCGCACGATCGCCCGGCACCTCTACGTGCCCGAGCTGCCGGAGGTCGATCTCTTCCTGCGCAGTTCGGGGGAGCAGCGCACGAGCAACTTCATGCTCTGGCAGTCGGCCTACGCCGAAATGGTCTTCCTCGACACGCTCTGGCCGGATTTCGACCGCGGAGAGCTGTGGCGCGCGATCCGGATCTACCAGGATCGCGACCGCCGCTTCGGCGGCGCGGTCGACCAGCCCGGCTCCTAGTCGTCTCGGCTCCCGGTCCCCTCGGCCTTCGAACAGGAGGTTCCCTCCGCAGCGGGGCGGGCCCTCGGGTGGGCCCGAGTTGCCCGGCGCCGGTGCCCGAACGGGCAAGACGCGTCCGCTCGCGGGACGGGAGGGGGAGCCGGGACGGGAGCGGGGCGCGGAGGTGAGAGAATGGGACATCATGCCTGCCACCCTCAGCGACACCCGACTGCGCATCGGGCCTCTCGCGCTCGACGTGCCCGTCGTCCTCGCACCCATGGCCGGCATCACCAACACCGCCTTCCGGCGGCTGTGCCGGGAGTACGGCGCCGGGCTGTACGTCAGCGAGATGATCACCACCCGCGCGCTCGTCGAGCGCACGCCCGCCACGATGCGCCTGATCCGGCACCACGAGAGCGAGACCCCGCGCAGCATCCAGCTCTACGGGGTGGATCCGAAGACCGTCTCCGAGGCGGTGCGCGTGCTGGTGGACGAGGATCGCGCCGACCACATCGACCTGAACTTCGGCTGCCCGGTGCCCAAGGTCACCCGCAAGGGCGGGGGAGCGGCGCTGCCGTGGAAGAGCGACCTCTTCCGCGCGATCGTGGAGGGCGCCGTGCGGGCCGCGGGCGAGGTCCCCCTCACGGTGAAGATGCGCACGGGCATCGACCCGGATCACCTCACCTTCCTCGACGCGGCTCGTGCCGCGGAGGGCGCGGGCGTCGCCGCGATCGCCCTGCACGGGCGCACCGCGAGCGAGTTCTACAGCGGACAGGCCGACTGGTCGGCGATAGCGCGGCTGAAGGAGGCGGTGACGAGCGTCCCGGTCCTCGGCAACGGCGATATCTGGTCGGCCGACGACGCGATCCGGATGGTGCGCGAGACGGGCTGCGACGGCGTTGTCGTGGGCCGCGGCTGCCTGGGGCGGCCCTGGCTCTTCGCCGATCTGCAGGCCGCGTTCCGCGCCGAGGCCGGCGAGATCAGCCGGGCGGAGGCCGCGGCGCAGAACGTGCGGCCGCCGCTCGGCGACGTGATGGACGCGATGCGGCGCCACACCGAGCTGCTGGTCGAGTTCTTCGAGGAGGAGGATCGCGCCTGCCGCGACATCCGCAAGCACGTGGCCTGGTACTTCAAGGGCTACGGTATCGGCGGCGACACCCGGCGTGCGCTCGCGATGGTGGAGTCGCTCGCGCAGATGGACGCGATCTTCGCCGGTATGGATCGCGCGCAGCCCTACCCGGGCGAAGGGGCGGAGGGGCCGCGCGGTCGAGCGGGCAGCCCGAAGCGTCCGATGCTGCCGGACGGCTGGTTGCGCGACCGCAGCAGCGCGGGGCTCGACTACGCGCAGCTGGCCGAGGCGGAGCGGGACGACGGTGGCGGCTGAGCGGCAGGCCGCCGGCGCGGCTGCGCGCCCGGCCGATTCGGCGGCCTCGCTCCCGCCCGGCTACGGGCCCGAGGATGTGGAGCGCATCGTTCCCGAGCACCACGGCGGGCACCGCAGCGACTTCGCCCGGGATCGCGCCCGCGTGCTGCACTCCAGCGGTTGGCGGCGGCTCGCGGCCAAGACGCAGGTGCTCAGCCCGACCTCCGGCGTCGACTTCGCCCGCAACCGGCTGACGCACTCGCTCGAGGTGGCGCAGATCGGGCGCGAGTTGGCGGTGTCCCTCGGCCTCGCGCAGGACGTCGTCGACACCGCCTGCCTCGCGCACGATCTCGGTCATCCGCCGTTCGGGCACAACGGTGAGCGCGCGCTCGACACGTGGATCGCCGACTTCGGGGGCTTCGAGGGCAATGCTCAGACGCTGCGGATCCTCACCCGTCTCGAGCCCAAGCGTTTCGATGCATCCGGCCGCTCGGTCGGCATGAACCTCACCCGGGCGACGCTCGACGCGAGCTGCAAGTATCCCTGGTCGCTCGCGGACGCCCCGCCGGAGTACGCTCGGCCCGGGCGGGCGAAGTTCGGCGCCTTCGAGGACGACGAGCCCGTGTTCGGGTGGCTGCGGGCCGGCGCGCCCGCGGGCCGGAAGTGCGTCGAGGCCCAGGTGATGGATCTCAGCGACGACATCGCCTACTCGGTGCACGACTTCGAGGACGCCGTCGTCGGCGAGTTCATCGACCCCGAGATGCTGACCGCGCGGCAGGGTCACGACTCGCTGATCCGCAAGGTGAGCGCGTGGGCGAACGGATCGTTCTCCGCCGATCAGCTGGGCGCCGCCTACGACCGCATCGCCGAGGCGCAGACCTGGCTGACGAGCTGGGACGGATCGCGGCGCGATCAGGCGCGGCTGAAGAACTTCACCAGCGAGATGATCGGCCGCTTCGCCCGCGCCGCGATCCGCGCGACGGTCGAGCAGGCGGACGGGCGGCCGCTGGCGCGCTACGGCGCCGAGGTCGTGGTGCCCGACGAGATCCGCGCCGAGATCGCGGTGCTCAAGGGCATCGTCGCGGCCTTCGTGATGGAGATCGACGCCCGCAAACCCATCTATCGGCGCCAGCGCGAGGTGCTGACCGAACTGCTCGAGGCGCTGTGGCGGAGCGAGGGCGCCGAGCTGGAGCCGGCCTTCGCCGCCGACTTCCGCGCGGCCGAGGGCGAGGCGGAGGCCCGCCGCGCCGTCGTCGATCAGCTCGCCTCGCTCACCGACCAGAGCGCCATCGCCTGGTACGACCGCCTCTGCGCCGTGCCGCTCGTCTAGGGCATGTCTCGCAGATCCTGCGTCTACTGCGCGAGCCCTGATTCGCGAGCGGGACTCTCTTTCGCGAAAACACCCCCTTCACGCCGTAAAACACGGTCCCGCTCGCGAAGCCGGGTCCCGCTCGCGGCGGCGCAGTAGACTTCCGCTATGGCAGGGCGGATCCGGGCGAGCGACGTCGAGGAGGTCAAGAGCCGCACGAACCTCGCGGATCTCGTCGGCGACTACGTGAGCCTGAAGAACGCCGGCGTCGATTCGATGAAGGGGCTGTGCCCGTTCCACGACGAGCGCAGCCCGAGTTTCCACGTGCGGCCCGCGCTCGGCTACTACCACTGCTTCGGCTGCGGCGAGTCGGGCGACGCCATCAGCTTCCTGCAGCGGATGGATCACCTCACCTTCGCGGAGGCGGTCGAACGGCTGGCCGCGCGGATCAACTACGTGCTCACCTACGAGGAGGGCGGCGATCGCCGCCAGCAGGACGGGCCGAACCGCGCCCGTCTGCTGACCGCGAATCAGGCCGCCGCCGCATTCTTCGTTGAGCAGTTCGCGGGGGAGGAGGCCGAGCGCGCGAGATCCTTCCTGGCCGAGCGCGCCTTCGACGCCGAGGCCTGCGCCCGCTTCGGCGTCGGCTACGCCCCGCGCGGATGGGAGGGCCTGAGCAAGCACCTCACCGCGCAGGGCTTCACCAGACAGGAGCTGGTGGCCGCCGGTCTCGTCTCCGAGGGGCAGCGCGGCGTCTACGACCGCTTCCGCGGGCGGATCCTCTGGCCCATCCGCGACACGAGCGGGCAGACGATCGGCTTCGGCGCGCGCAAGCTCTACGACGACGACAACGGGCCCAAGTACCTCAACACCCCCGAGACCCCCGTGTATCGCAAGGCGCAGGTGCTCTACGGACTCGACCTGGCGAAGAAGGCGATCTCCCGCGGGCACCGGGCGGTCGTCGTGGAGGGCTACACGGACGTGATGGCCTGCCACCTGGCGGGGGAGGAGGCCGCCGTCGCCACCTGCGGCACGGCCTTCGGCAAGGAGCACATCACGGTGCTGCGCCGGATCATGGGCGACGACGCGGCCGCCGAGGTGGTGTTCACCTTCGACCCCGATGAAGCCGGGCAGAAGGCGGCGCTGCGCGCCTTCGCCGAGGAGAAGCGCTTCAGCGCGCAGACCTATGTGGCGGTCGCTCCCGACGGGCTCGATCCGGCGGATCTGCGCCTGCGCCGCGGCGACGAGGCGGTGCGCGAGCTGTTCACCCGCAAGGTGCCGCTCTTCGCCTTCGCGCTGCGCCAGGCGGTCGGGCGCTTCGATCTCAACAGCGTCGAGGGCCGGGTCTCGGCGCTGCGGGCCGCGGCGCCGATCATCGCCGAGATCAAGGATCCCGCGGTGCGCCCGGGGTACACGCGCGAGCTCGCCCGCATGCTCGGCACCGAGCTCGCTGAAGTGCAGCAGGCGGTCCGGGCGGCGGCCGCCCGCGGGAGCGCGCCCGGGCCGCCGCCCCCGGCTCCGCGCGCCGCCTCCGGAGCGCAGCCGGATCCCGCCGCGCCGGCCGCTCCGAGGATCGGCCTGTCCTCCCTGCCGGATCATCCGTCGGTCCGGTTGGAACGCGACGCGCTCATGGCGATGCTGCAGGAGGGTCCGCGGGTGGGCGCCGAGCTGATGGCTCAGGCGGTCACCGCGGAGATCGGAGACCCCTCGCTCCGCGTGGCGCGGGACGCGGTGGCCGGGGCGCTGCCGGGACTCGACCAGCCGGGCTGGTTCGAGCGGGTGCTCGCGGCGACCCCGGAATCGCACCGGGGACTCGTCCGAGAACTCGGTCTCGCGCCCATGCCGGTGCCGAGGCAGAACCCCGAGCGGCTCGCGGGCTACGCCCGGGGCGTGGTGGTCTCGCTGCTCGATCGGGATCTCCTCGCGTTGAAGAACGAACTCGTCGCACGCATGCAGCGCGTCGGGGATCCCGGCGATCCCGGGTCGCGCCGCATCCAGGAGCAACTCACCGCGCTCGAATCCGCGCGCCGAGCGCTGCGCGTGGATTAAGGTTGAACAACACCTTGAAGTTTGCACGAGGAGCGCGCCATGGCCGATCCCGCACGAGACGCCGATCCGTCGATCGCCGTCTCGGACCTGTCCCTGGGCTACCCTGCCCACTCGGGCGGCAGCGCCTTCACCGCCGTGGAGGGAGTGAGCTTCGAGATCCGGCAGGGGAGCGTGCTCGCCCTGCTCGGCGAGAGCGGCTCGGGAAAATCCACCCTGACCCGATTCCTCGCGGGCAGAGGCGATGAGGCCGGCGAGAAGGCCTCCCGCATCCGGGTCAACGGCGGCGAGGCCCAGGTGCTCGGCGTGCAGCTGCGCGGGATCGGACGCCGTGCTCGCACGAGACTGACCGCCCACGTCGGGCACCTCGCACAGGATGCCGGGGCCACGCTGGCGCCCGACCTGAACGTCGGCGACATTCTGCTCTCGCCGATCGTGGAACGCAACAAGCGCTTCGACCGGGAACTGCTGGGCGAGCAGATCGCGGAGATGATGGACATCGTCGGCCTGCCGCTCAGCAAGCTCCAGGAGTACCCCTACGAACTCTCCAAAGGGCAGCGTCAGCGCGTCGCGGTGATGCGATCCATCATCCTCGGCCCGGCGGTCTACTTCGCCGATGAGCCGACGCTCGGGGTCGACGCCAACAACCGCCCCCGCATCGTCGACCTGCTCGGCTGGTATCGAGAGCGCTCCGGTGCGACCCTCGTGCTGGTGAGCCACGACATCGGGATGCTCGAAGCGCTCGGCCAGAAGGTGCTCGTGATGCAGCAGGGTCGCGTCGTCGGCGAGGGGGACATCGACGAGATCTTCCGCCAGGCCGACCACGGCTACGTGCGGCAGCTCGCCCAGGCCCTGCGCGCGACCGCCTACGACGAGGTCGCCGAAGCCTGATCCGTCGAAGCCCCGTATCGGATTCGCCCGCTCCGCTCCGCGCGCACGCGCCCGATACCTCCTTCCCGTCCTCTTCCGAGCGGCGGTTGACGACGACGCGCGCGGCGGCGAGATTTGTCGGGGGCGTGCTGTTTTGGTAGGCTGATCGGCGTTGCAAACGCGCGACTCGTGTCGCCGTGCAATGGTCCCCTGTAGCTCAGTTGGCAGAGCGCTTGACTGTTAATCAGGATGTCGCTGGTTCGAGCCCAGCCGGGGGAGCGGAGTCCTCAGACGGATCGGCGGAGCATCGATCTCATGTGAGGGTTTTCGCAGTGAGACCGACGAACACCCACGCCGTCCCCGGACGGTCGCGGGGCTGTAGCTCAATGGTAGAGCCCCAGTCTTCCAAACTGGTTACGCGGGTTCGATTCCCGTCAGCCCCTCCACTTCGGAAAGCCGTCGGCTTTCCTCGCTTCGGGGCTTCCCGGCCCATCGTGAACCCGGAACCGGGCACGTCACCGCGTCCGGCGCCGTGCGCGCGCAATGCGTCGCTTTGCTCCGAGCGCGCGAGCGGGGTTCGATTCCCGTCAGCCCCTCCACTCCGTTCCGAGGCCTCCGTGCGCGTCACAGCCCCCGGACCGCAAAGCTGAGACGTTTTCAGCGGGCGCGGACACTACTGAGTGGGGGCGAATGATGACTCCCGACGACCGAGAATCGGGGATGATCGCCATGCGAAACAGGAGAGCACTCGCCTTCGAAGCGCGCTCGGCCGGGCGGACGGCGCTGCCGTTCAGCGCTCGACGACCACTGACGTTCGTCCTGCTCGTGCCGCTGCTCGCTCTGAGCGCGTGCGCTGCCGCGCCCGGCGCCGACCCGGCGGCCACGGGCGCCGTGCGAGCCGAGGGAGTGTCGATGCGCGATACGGACCTGGACGAGACCGACGCCGTGGAGGACGTCGTCGCGGCGACGAGCGCGATCGGCCTCGCCGCCCTCTCGGCCGGCGCAGAGGACGGCAACGTCGTGGTATCCCCTGCGAGCCTCGCCACGGCGCTCGCGATGCTCTCCGACGGAGCGAGGGCGAAGAGCCTCCAGCAACTCGAGGACGCGCTCGGAGCGAGCGGAGAGGACCGGCGCGACGCCTTCGCCGCGCTGCAGCGATCGGTGCTCGAGCTCGACGGCGATCCCGCCGAGGCGACCGCAGAGGAACTGCCGGAACGGCCGATCCTCCACCTCGCGAACAACGTGGTGGTGCACGAGGGGTTCGAGGTGCACGAGAGCTACCTCGACGCGCTCGCCGACGGCTTCGACGCCGGCGTGCAGCAGGCGGATCTCACCTCCGACGCGGGCAAGGCGGTGCTCGACGAGTGGGTGGAGCATCACACGGGCGGGCTGATCGAGCAATCGGCGATACAGCCGCACCCGTTTCTCCGCGTCGTGCTGCAGGATGCGATCCTCCTCGCCGCGCGGTGGCAGACGCCCTTCAGCTCGACGCTCACCCGGGACCAGGCGTTCACGCTCGCCGACGGCAGCATGATCCAGGTCGAGACGATGGGCAGCGACGAGGCGCCCTTCGCCTATGCGGAGCTCGACGGCGGCTGGGTGGGCGTGCGGCTGCCCTACCAGGAGGGCGCCCACGCCGACCTGCTGCTGCCGCCCGCGGGAACCGATCCCTCGGAGGCGTCGCCCGAGCTACTGGCCCAGGCGACGCGGGCGCTCGGCGCCGCGGATCCCATCGTGCTCGATCTCACTCTTCCGACCCTCGACATCTCGGGCGATGAGCCGCTCGATCTGATCGACAGCGGGCTGATCGCGGATCTGGGGATCGACTCGACCCTCTGCAGCAGCGGTGAGGCCGACCTCTCGGGCATCGCACTCGAGCCGGGGGATCTCTGCCTGGAGCAGGCCGCCCAGCAGGCGGTGCTGCGCGTCGACGAGGAGGGCACGGTCGCCGCGGCGGTGACCGAGCTCGGAGTGCATATGGAGTCCGCCCCGGCGACCGAGGCGTCCGTCCACTTCGACCGGCCCTTCCTCTTCACGATCGGCCACGCCGAGAGCGAGTGGCCGCTCTTCTACGCCGCGATCCGCGATCCGAGGCACTGAGATCCGGCGGCCGCGCGCGCCGCTGGGGTCGGAGCTGCGCGCGCCGCGGCCGCATTCCGCTAGACTTGCAGGGTTGTCTGCTCGCGGGGCGTAGCTCAGCTTGGCTAGAGCGCCCGCTTTGGGAGCGGGAGGTCGCAGGTTCGAATCCTGTCGCCCCGACACGTGCCGGACAAACCCGGCGCGCCGATCATCGTGCACGCAGCACCGAACCTGATACTGAGAGGTCAAATTGCCGAAGACCAACGCTGAGAAGCTGAACGAGACCCGGGTGAAGCTCACCGTCGCACTGACGCTGGACGATCTCGAACCCCATCTCGCGCAGGCCTACAAGACGCTCTCGGAGCAGGTGTCGATCCCCGGCTTCCGCAAGGGGCACGTGCCCGCGCCGATCATCGATCAGCGACTCGGCCGCGAGGCGGTCGTCGAGCAGGCCGTCAACTCCTCGCTCGACGACTTCTTCCAGGCCGCGCTCGCGGAGACGGGCACGGTGCCGATGGGCCGCCCGACCGCAGATGTCGAGCAGTGGCTCGACGTGAAGGACCCGTCGAGCGAGATCCTCCTCGCCTTCGAGGTCGAGGCGAAGCCGGAGTTCGAGCTGCCCGAGTACGAAGGGCTGAAGATCGTCGTCGACGACGTGGTCGTCGACGAGGCCGCGGTCGAGGACGAGCTGACGAAGCTGCGCGAGCGCTTCGGCACGCTGAAGACGGTCGAGCGGGCCGCCGCGACCGGCGACTTCGTGGAGCTGGACCTCGTCGCGCGCATCGACGGCGAAGAGGTCGACCAGGCGGACGGCGTCTCCTACGAGGTCGGCGCCGGCAACATGCTGCAGGGGCTCGACGAGGCCGTCGAGACGCTGACCGCTGGCGAGCGCACCACCTTCACCTCGCAGCTGCTCGGCGGCGAGCACGAGGGCCGCGACGCCGAGGTCGAGGTCGAGATCACCGCGGTCAAGGAGCGCGAGCTCGCCGAGGCGGACGACGAGTTCGCCCAGCTCGCGAGCGAGTTCGACACCATCGTCGAGCTGCGCGAGAGCCTCTCCCAGCAGGTGAGCCAGGCGGCCGTGTTCGCTCAGGGGCGCCAGGCGCGCGATCTCTTCACCGAAACCCTCATCGAGCAGGCCGCGATTCCGGTCTCCGAGGAGCTCGTCGAGGAGGAGGTGCACCGCCACCTCGAGGGCGAGGGCCGTCTCGAGGACGACGAGCATCGGGCGGAGGTCCGCAAGTCCGCGGAGAAGCAGCTCGCGCTGCAGCTCCTGCTCGACGCGATCGTCGAGGCCGAGGGCGTCACCCCGACGCAGAACGAGCTCTCCCAGTACATCTTCCAGTCGGCGCAGCAGTACGGCATGGAGCCGGGCCAGTTCCTGCAGGCGCTGAGCCAGGGCGGCCAGATGGGCGTGGTCGTCGGCGAGGTCACCCGGAACAAGGCCCTCGCGATCGCGCTGTCGAAGGCCGAAGTGGTCGATCAGCAGGGCAACCCGGTCGATCTGAGCGAGTTCACCGCCATCGACGATGAAGAGGTCGCCGAGGTGCTGGACGAGGCCGAGGAGATCGTCGAAGAAGCGGAGACGACCGAGAAGAACGGCTGACACCCCGTCCGGTCCGCCCGGCGCGCCGCGCCCGGGCTCCATCGAGCCCCTGCCTCCCGGTGGGGGCTCGATCGCTTCTCCGCGCCGTCTGCCGGACCGTCGCCGGGCGCGCGCTCCACGCCCACGGCGAACACAGCCGCGCACGGTGGCGCGAGTCGATAACCTCGTTACAGACCCCGAGGAATAGGAGCGCCGCAATGGCAGAACCCACGCCGCAGAACAGCGTGTTCGAGCGACTGCTGAAGGATCGCATCATCTGGCTCGGCAGCGAGGTGCGCGATGAGAACGCGAACGAGATCTGCGCGAAGATCCTGCTGCTCGCAGCGGAGGATCAGGACGCGGACATCTACCTCTACATCAACTCTCCCGGCGGCTCCATCACGGCCGGTATGGCGATCTACGACACGATGAGCTTCGTGCCGAACGACATCGTGACGGTCGGGATGGGCATGGCCGCGTCGATGGGCCAGTTCCTGCTGACGGCGGGCACCAAGGGCAAGCGGTACATCACGCCGAACGCCCGGGTGCTGCTCCATCAGCCGCACGGCGGCTTCGGCGGCACCGCCAGTGATATCCAGACCCAGGCCCAGCTGATCGTGTCGATGAAGAACCGGCTCGCGGAGATCACGGCCGCGCAGACGGGCAAGACCGTCGAGCAGATCAACGCCGACGGCGATCGGGACCGCTGGTTCACGGCCGAGGAAGCGCTCGAGTACGGTTTCGTCGACTACATCCGCGACTCCGCGCGCGACGTCGTCGGCGGCGGCGGAACCGATAAGTAGGCGACAGAAAGTGGAACGGACACCCATGAACATCTCCCTCCCCGAGGCACGCTACGTCCTGCCGAGCTTCGAAGAGCGCACCGCCTACGGCTTCAAACGCCAGGATCCCTACGCGAAGCTCTTCGAGGACCGCATCGTGTTCCTCGGCGTGCAGGTCGACGATGCGTCGGCCGACGACGTGATGGCCCAGCTGCTGGTGCTCGAGAGCCAGGATCCCGAGCGCGACATCATCATGTACATCAACTCGCCGGGCGGCTCGTTCACCGCGATGACGGCCATCTACGACACGATGCAGTACGTCAAGCCGCACATCCAGACGGTCTGCCTGGGCCAGGCGGCCTCGGCCGCGGCCGTGCTGCTGGCCGGTGGCACGCCGGGCAAGCGCCTGGCGCTGCCGAACGCGCGGGTGCTGATCCACCAGCCCTCGACGGGGCAGGCCGGGCACGGCCAGGCCAGCGACATCGAGATCCAGGCCGCCGAGATCCTGCGCATGCGCGAGTGGCTCGAGGAGACGCTCTCGAAGCATTCGAACCGCTCGATCGAGGAGGTGCACCGCGACATCGACCGGGACAAGATCCTCGGCGCCGCGGAGGCGGTGGAGTACGGCCTGATCGATCAGGTGCTCACCAGCCGCAAGAACCCGCAGCCGGTGCTCTCCACATAGCAGCCGACATCGCGCGGCTGGGCGTGCCGTAAAGTGATTTGTCGGGGGATCGGGCTAGGCTCAGTGCCACTGAGGTCCGTACGCAGAGAGGGTACGCATGGCGAAGATGGGGGAGAGCAGCGAACTGCTCAAGTGCTCGTTCTGCGGCAAGTCGCAGAAGCAGGTGCAGCAGCTCATCGCCGGCCCGCAGATCTACATCTGCGACGAGTGCGTCGGGCTCTGCAACGAGATCATCGAGGAGCGGCTCGCCGAGAACCAGCCGGTCGCGGAATCCGAGGACTTCACGCTGCACAAGCCGCGCGACATCGCGGCGTTCCTCGACCAGTACGTGATCGGCCAGGAACGGGCCAAGCAGTCGCTCTCCGTCGCCGTCTACAACCATTACAAGCGCGTACGGGCGGGGAGGGCGCTGACCAGCGCCGATGAGGCGGACGATCACGTCGAGATCGCGAAGTCGAACATCCTGATGCTCGGCCCCACCGGCTGCGGCAAGACCTATCTCGCGCAGTCCCTCGCCCGGCAGCTCAACGTCCCGTTCGCGGTCGCCGACGCGACGGCGCTGACGGAGGCCGGGTACGTCGGAGAGGATGTCGAGAACATCCTGCTCAAGCTGCTGCAGGCCGCGGACTTCGATGTGCAGCGCGCCGAGACCGGCATCATCTACATCGACGAGGTCGACAAGATCACGCGCAAGGCCGAGAACCCGTCGATCACGAGGGACGTCTCGGGTGAGGGCGTGCAGCAGGCGCTGCTCAAGATCCTCGAGGGCACGGTCGCCTCGATCCCTCCGCAGGGCGGCCGCAAGCACCCGAACCAGGAGTTCATCCAGCTCGACACGACGAACGTGCTCTTCATCGTCGCCGGCGCGTTCGCCGGGATCGAGGACATCATCGCCCAGCGGCTCGGACGGGGCGGCATCGGCTTCGGCGCCCCGGTCGCGAGCACGCGGAACGAGCCGGAGCTGCTCGCCGACGTGCAGCCCGAGGATCTGCACAAGTTCGGTCTCATCCCCGAGTTCATCGGTCGTCTTCCCGTGGTGGCGACGGTCGACCCGCTCGACGAATCGGCACTGGTGCGCATTCTCACGGAACCCAAGAACGCGCTGGTCAAGCAGTATCAGCGCATGTTCGAGATCGACGGAGTCGGACTCGAGTTCGAAGACGCCGCGCTCGGCGCGATCGCGCAACTCGCGGTCGAGCGCAAGACCGGCGCCCGCGGGCTGCGGGCGATCCTCGAGGATCTGCTCGGACCGATCATGTTCGACGTGCCGTCGAACGACGAGGTGACGAAGGTGATCGTGACGCGCGAGTCGGTGCGCGGTGAGGCTCCGCCGCGGGTCCTCGGCGCCGCGGGCGGAGCGGAGCGCAGCGCCTAGGGTGCGAGAGCCCTCCGCCGGTTCGCGTCAGAGCTCGCTCAGGTCGTAGCTCAGCAGGACGCCGCCGTCATCCTCCGGTATGGTGAGTGCGTCGACGGTCAGCTCCTCGTTCGAGAGCACCGCGGACCGTCCCTCCTCGTCGGCCTCCTCGCGGTGCGCCGTCAGGCTGTTGCGGCTCGACACCTCGTCCCACCAGGCATCCGCCTGCTCCTGGTCAGCGGCGCGGAGGACGACGAACCAGGTGCCGCCCTCGTGCGATCCCGCGTCGTCGATGATCGCGTCCTCCGGGAGCGCGAAGAGCGCCTCGGGAAACCCCTCCGGCAGCTCGGTGCTCTTCAGCGACTCCGCATCTTCCTGCTCGCGCTCCGAGCCGCTCTCACCGGACTCGGCGCGCTGCTTGGCCTCGGAGACGTCGCTCGATCCCGCCGGCTGCTCCGCCTCCGGCTCCGGTCCGCACCCGGCGAGCGCGAGCACGAGCGCGAAGGAGAGACCGATCCCGGTCAGTGCTCTCGTCGAGACTCTCATTGCTTCGTAGTGGAGCATCTTGTGTCCTCACGTCCTGCCGATCTCGTCCGGCGCCGACCGGATCCCGTCCTCGGCCTCCTGGACCGCGAATCGTCTGCGACGCCCGGGCACGAACTCGCGTGGGTCAGCGCGATCCTGCCATTCGGCGTCAGCTGATCCGATTCGGACCCCGAACTGCAGCCTACACGCTCGGTGTATCTCTTCCCCGACCGCACCGCCCTCACGCACTCCTCGCGCTCACTCCAGCACTTCTCTTCATGTTCGCAGGCGCCGACGATCGACAGCACGATCCTCTTGAATGGGGTCGTTGGGTCGTGGGGTCGCTGTTGAGCCTGCGCTGCGCGTGGGCGTCGCCGCGGCGGCTGCGAGTCATGCGACGAGAATGGCGCTCCCGCACGAGGATCACCCTGTGCAGCAGGGGAGAGCGGCATTCTCGTCACGATGGGGTGTTCTCGTCGCCCGATCAGGCCACCGCATGTGGCGGCGGAGATCCCGCGATCCGCTGCGCGGCCGCAGGATGAGCGGGAGGTGCGGCTGCGGGCGCCTCAGGAGGAGTGCGACCCTCAGCCGAGCCAGCCATCGTCCGCGTCATCGGGGAGTTCGGGATGGAACGTTTCATCCGAGCCCGCTCGCCAGGACACGGTTGCTGCGCCGTTCGGGCCGAGCGAGACGGTGACCGCGTCGTCCAGCGCGCAGTGCGGCCGGCCCTCGAGCCAGGTCAGCGTCCAGGAGCGGGCGCCGGGATGCGCCGCCTCCTGGGCGGCGATCTCCGGAAGCAGCGCCGCGGGCACGCTCGGGTGCGGCGGCTCGCCCACCGGCCAGCGCGATCCGAGTCTCATGCTCGGCCTGCGCTCGCGATACGGGCGGAGCCCGCGCCCCGGGTGGTGCTCATGATGCGGGCCGGGCCTCCGGATCCGCGAGCCGGATCTCCGCGACGGTCACGTTCTCGACGTCCGCCCCCTCGAAGCGCAGTTCGGCGATGCGCCCGACCGCGGCGAGGTCGTCCGCGGCAAGGGCGAGCCGCTCCCGGTCCTCGGCGGGGGCGTGCACGACCGCCAGCTCGACCGGCGTCTTCTGGGAGGCCTTCGCCGCGGTCTTGGCGCCCCGGATCCCGACGAGCGCGGTGCCCACCAGACGGAGCAGCTCGGGATCCGCGTCGTCGCCCGCGAGCGGAAGGAGCTCTTGCGCGACCGGCCAATTCGAGCGGTGCACCGAGCCCTCGCCGAACCACGACCAGACCTCCTCCGCGGCGAAGGGCAGGAACGGGGCGAAGAGGCGCGCGAACACCGACAGCGCCGTGCGCAGAGCGGTCACCGCGGAGGCCTGGGCCTGACCCCGGCCCGAGTGGGCGCGCTCCTTCACGAGTTCGAGGTAGTCGTCGCAGAACGTCCAGAAGAAGCTCTCCGAGAGTTCGAGAGCCCGTGCGTGATCGTAGCCCTCGAAGGCCTGAGTCGCCTGCTCGACGACCCGGGCGAGCGCCGCGAGCATCGCGCGATCGATAGGCTCGGTCACCGCGCCCGCGCCCCCGGCGTCGAAGCCGAGCGCGAACTTCGCGGCGTTGAGCAGCTTGATGGCGAGCCGGCGACCGATCTTGATCTGCGTCGGGTTCTGCGGATCGAACGAGGCATCGGTGCCGAGCTTGGCCGACGCCGCCCAGTAGCGGACCGCGTCCGAGCCGTGCTGCTCGAGCAGGCCCGCGGGCGTCACCACGTTGCCCTTCGACTTCGACATCTTCTTGCGGTCGGGATCGAGGATCCAGCCCGAGATGCCGGCGTGCCGCCATGGCAGCGTCTTCGCCTCGAGCTCGCTGCGCAGCAGGGTGCTGAACAGCCAGGTGCGGATGATGTCCTGCCCCTGCGGGCGCAGATCGAACGGGTACACGAGCGCGAAGAGCGCGGGGTCGCGCTCCCAGCCGCCCGCGAGCTGCGGCGTGAGGGAGGAAGTGGCCCAGGTGTCCATGACGTCGACCTCGCCCCGGAAGCCGCCGGGGGCGCCGCGCTGCTCCTCCGAATAGCCGGCGGGCACGTCGCTCGAGGGATCCACGGGCAGCTGATCCTCGGCGGGCAGGATCGGGCGGTCGAAGACCGGATTGCCGTCGGAATCGAGCGGGTACCAGACGGGGATCGGCACGCCGAAGAAGCGCTGGCGCGAGACCAGCCAGTCGCCGGAGAGTCCCTCGACCCAGTTCTCGTAGCGCACCCGCATGAAATCGGGGTGCCACCGCAGCTCTCGGCCGTGGGCGAGCAGGCGTTCGCGGAGCCCCTCGTCCCGGGCGCCGTTGCGGATGTACCACTGGCGGGTCGACACGATCTCGAGCGGCCGGTCGCCCTTCTCGAAGAACTTGACGGGGTGCGTGATCTTGCGGATCTCTCCGACGAGCTCGCCCGACTCGCCGAGCATCTCGACGACGGCCTGCTTCGCGCTGAACACGGTCTTGCCGGCCAGCTGCGCATAGGCCTCGCGCCCCGCGGCGCTGGTGATCGCCTCCGGCGCCTCGGACACGATGCGGCCGTCGAAGCCGAGCACCGCGCGGGTGGGCAGGTCGAGTTCGCGCCACCAGACCACGTCCGTCACATCGCCGAAGGTGCAGATCATGGCGATGCCCGTTCCCTTGTCCGGCTGGGCGAGACGGTGAGCGACGATCGGCACCTCGACATCGAACAGAGGGGTGCGCACGGTGCTGCCGAAGAGCGGCTGATAGCGCTCGTCGTCGGGATGGGCCACGAGGGCCACGCAGGCGGGGAGCAGTTCGGGACGCGTGGTGTCGATGAGCAGGTCGCCCGAGCCGTCGCTCTTGTGGAAGGCGAGGGTGTGGTAGGCGCTCGGCTGATCGCGATCCTCAAGTTCGGCCTGGGCCACCGCGGTGCGGAACGTCACATCCCACAGCGTGGGGGCCTGCGCCTGATAGGCCTCCCCCCGACGCACATTGCGCACGAAGGCGAGCTGCGAGGCGCGCAAGGAATCGTCGGCAATGGTCCGGTAGCTCTGGCCCCAGTCGACGGAGAGGCCCAGTGCGCGCCAGAGATCTTCGAACTGCCGCTCGTCCTCGACGGTGAGCCGCTCGCAGAGCTCGATGAAGTTGCGGCGGGAGACCGGCTGCTGGTCGGCCGCCTTGACGCTCTTCCCGTCGCCGCCCTCATGGGGAGGAACGAAGTCCGGCTGATAGGGGAGCGAGGGGTCGCAGCGCACCCCGTAGTAGTTCTGCACCCGGCGCTCGGTCGGCAGGCCGTTGTCGTCCCAGCCCATCGGGTAGAACACGCGCTTGCCGCGCATGCGCTGGTAGCGGGCGACGGTGTCGGTGTGCGTGTAGCTGAAGACGTGACCGACATGCAGGGAGCCCGAGGCCGTCGGCGGCGGCGTGTCGATGCTGTAGACGGCGTCGCGCCCGGCGGCGGCGGCCTCGTCGCGGTCGAAGCGATAGGTGCCCTGCTGCTCCCAGATCGGCCCCCACTTCTCCTCGAGCCCTTCGAGCTGGGGCTTGTCCGGGATCTCGCGGGGGGTGGTCTCGCGGGGGGTCGCGCTCATCTGGGCTCCGTCTTCGCTATGGGCGGCACCGCGTCGTCGAACCGTGCGGCTGCCCGCGGTTCTGGTGCCTGATGGTGGACCAGAACAGTTTATCCGAGTGGGAGCACGGCTGTTCTCCCGTCGCAAGGGCGGGCGCTTCCGGCGGAGCGTGCGCTTCGGGAGGAGATCCGCGCCTGTTCGGCTCCTCCCGAACGGTATTCGCCGCCGGAGCTGCTCCCGGGTTCGGATCGCTCGTCCTCGGGGCGCCGAATGCGTGTAGAATCGTATGCAGCGACTGCGATCCGGCCATCACCGGGGAGTCTTCGGAAGAACAGCAGAGCGGACGATCTGATCGGGAGCGTCCGAGCCGCTCAGTAGAGCCGAACGGGGACGGCCCGTCACAGCCGAACGAGGTGGCCGGGCTCCTCGCCGGAGACGGCGCAGGATCGCGGCAAGCAGGGTGGTACCGCGGGCGGACGAGAAGGATCGGCAGCCCGTCCCGGCACGAAGACGAATCCGAGCCGAGGAAGCGCCCATGATCTACCCGAAGCCGTCGACCGGAGCGCGGGACGGCGCGTCCGCCGAGCCCGCCGCCGTTCAGCCGTCGCCCTCGTTCCCGGAGATCGAGCGGCGGGTGCTCGCCTTCTGGAAGGACGATGACACCTTCCGCGAGTCGATCCGGCAGCGCGAGGGCGCGCCCGAGTGGGTGTTCAACGACGGACCACCCTTCGCCAACGGCCTGCCGCACTACGGGCACCTGCTCACGGGCTACGCCAAGGACGTCTTCCCGCGCTTCCAGACGATGCGCGGCAAGAAGGTGGAGCGCCGCTTCGGCTGGGACACCCACGGGCTGCCGGCCGAGCTGGAGGCGATGAAGCAGCTCGGCATCACCGAGAAGCGCGAGATCGAGGAGATGGGGATCGCGGCCTTCAACGCGAAGGCGCGCGAGTCGGTGCTGCAGTACACCCGTGAGTGGGAGGAGTACGTCACCAGGCAGGCGCGCTGGGTCGATTTCGAGAACGACTACAAGACGCTGAACCTCGGCTACATGGAGAGCGTCCTCTGGGCGTTCAAGCAGCTCCACGAGCGCGGCCTCGCCTACGAGGGGCACCGCGTGCTCCCGTACTGCTGGCGCGATGAGACGCCGCTCTCGAACCACGAGCTGCGCATGGACGACGACGTGTACCAGATGCGGCAGGATCCCTCGGTGACGGTCGCCTTCCCGCTGGCGGGGGAGCGGGCCGCAGAACTCGGGCTGGAGGGCGTGCGGGCCCTCGCCTGGACCACGACGCCCTGGACGCTGCCCACCAATGCGGCACTCGCCGTCGGCCCGGGGATCGGCTACGCGGTGGTTCCGGCCGGGCCGTCCGGCGCGGCCGACGGCGGAGAGCCCCCGACGGGCTCGGGGTCCGGCGCACGATACCTGCTCGCCGAGGGCCTCGTGGGCGCGCACGCGAAGGAGCTCGGCTACGCCTCGGCCGAGGAGGCGCAGGCCGCGGTCGCGCGCGTCGTCCGCGGCGCCGAGCTCGCGGGCGTGCGCTACGAGGCGCTCTTCGACTACTACGCCGACGCCGAGGTGTGGGGCACGGAGCGCGCCTGGCAGATCCTCGTGGACGACTACGTCACGACCGGCGACGGCACCGGCATCGTGCATCAGGCGCCCGCCTACGGCGAGGACGACATGCGCGTCACTGCGGCGGCGGGCATCCCGGTGATCGTCAGCCTCGACGACGGCGGCCGGTTCCTGCCCTCCGTCGCCGACGTGGCCGGTCAACTCTGGTCCGAGGCGAATCGGCCGCTGATCCGACTGATCAAGGCGAAGGGCCGTCTGCTGCGCGAGGCCAGCTACGAGCACTCCTACCCGCACTGCTGGCGCTGCCGCAACCCGCTCATCTACCGGGCCGTCTCGAGCTGGTTCGTGCGCGTCACCGAGATCAAGGATCGCCTGCTCGAGGTGAACGAGCAGATCGAATGGGTGCCGGCGGGCGTGAAGCACGGCCAGTTCGGCAAGTGGCTCGAGGGCGCCCGCGACTGGTCGATCAGCCGCAACCGCTACTGGGGCAGCCCGATCCCGGTGTGGAAGAGCGATGACCCGGAGCATCCGCGCGTCGACGTGTACGGCTCGCTGGAGGAGCTGGAGCGGGACTTCGGATCCCTCCCGGTGAACGAGGCCGGCGAGATCGATCTGCACCGCCCCTACATCGACGGCCTCACGCGGCCGAACCCCGACGACCCCACGGGCCGATCGACCATGCGCCGCATCGCGGACGTCTTCGACGTCTGGTTCGACTCCGGGTCGATGCCCTTCGCGCAGGCGCACTACCCCTTCGAGAACCGGGAGTGGTTCGACGCCCACCAGCCGGCCGACTTCATCGTGGAGTACATCGGGCAGACCCGCGGCTGGTTCTACGTCATGCACGTGCTCGCGACGGCGCTGTTCGACCGGCCGGCCTTCAGGAGCGTGATCAGCCACGGGATCGTGCTCGGCAGCGACGGCAACAAGATGTCGAAGTCGCTGCGCAACTATCCCGATGTGAACGAGGTCTTCGACCGCGACGGCTCGGACGCGATGCGCTGGTTCCTGATGGCCTCGCCGGTCGTGCGCGGAGGCAATCTCGTCGTCACGGAGGAGGGGATCCGCGAGGGGGTCCGCCAGTTCATCCTGCCGCTGTGGAACACCTGGTACTTCTTCGGCCTCTACTCGAACGCGGACGGCACCGAGGCGTCTCGGCGCACCGACAGCGATGATCCTCTCGACCGCTACATCCTGGCGAAGACCGGGACGCTGATCCGCGACGTGGAGCGGCATCTCGACGGACTGGACACCACCAGCGCCGCCGAGGATCTGCGTGAGTTCGGAGAGGTGCTGACCAACTGGTACGTGCGCAGATCCCGCGACCGCTTCTGGGCCGGGGTCCACGGGACCGGCGGCGGACCGGAGAACCGGCAGGCCTTCGACACGCTCGCCACCGTGCTCGAGACGGTCTCGCGCGTCGCGGCGCCCCTGGCGCCCCTGGTCACGGAGGAGATCTGGCGGGGCCTGACGGGAGGCCGCTCGGTGCATCTCACGGACTGGCCCGACGCCGCGGAGTTCCCCGACGACCCCGAACTGGTCGACGCGATGGACGAGGTCCGCCGGATCACCTCGCAGGCCCTGGCGCTGCGCAAGGCCCGGCGCCTGCGTGTCCGGCTGCCGCTCGCCGAGCTGACGGTCGTGACCCCGCGGCCCGGCGCGCTGGAGCCCTTCGCGGGGATCCTCCGCGAGGAGCTCAACGTGAAGTCGGTGCGCCTGGTGCAGCAGACGGAGCGCAGCGCCGAGGAGCACGGCATCGTGCGCACGCTGGCGGTGAACGCCCGAGCAGCGGGTCCGCGGCTCGGAAAGCAGGTGCAGCAGGCCATCAGGTCCGCCAAGAGCGGGGACTGGAGCGAGGAGGACGGGGTCGTGATCGCCGGCGGCATCGCGCTGGAGCCGCAGGAGTACGAACTCGCGTTGAGCGTCGGCGACGGCTCCGATCCCGAGGCTGGCTCGGGAAGCGGCCTCGCACTGGGGCTGCTCCCCGGCGGCGGCTTCGTGCTGCTCAGCACCGAGACCACCCTGGAGCTCGAGGAGGAGGGGACCGCGCGAGACGCGATCCGTGCCGTGCAGGAGGCTCGGAAGCACGCGGGTCTCGAGGTGAGCGACCGCATCGCGCTGCGGCTGAGCGCCGATCCCGAGCACGTCGGGGCGCTGCAGACGCACCGTGAGCTGATCGCCGCGGAGACCCTCGCGGTCGAGCTGTCGTTCGCTCCGCTCTCCCCGGGCAGTTCCGGGACGGGCGCATCGGGCTCGACCCCGGAGATCGTCGACGGGCAGGGCGTCTTCAGCACGACGGCCGAGGCGCTCGGCACGACGAAGGACGCGTTGGAGATCCGCATCGATGCGAGAGGACACCTGGCATGACCGCCGCCGAGCGCGCCGCCGAGCGCGTCTACGAGGAACTGCTGAAGCGCGTCGGCGAGGCGCACCCCCGCCCGAGAATCGAACCCGTGCGCCGTCTCGCCGAGCTCGCGGGATCGCCGCAGCTCTCCTATCCCGTCATGCAGATCGCAGGCACCAACGGCAAGACCTCCACCGCGCGCGCGGCCGAGTCGCTCCTGCGGGCCCACGGGCTGAAGACGGGACTCTTCACGAGCCCCCACCTCGTGGACGTCACCGAGCGCTTCCAGATCGACGGGGAACCGGTCGGGGGGAATCAGCTCGCGGACGCCTGGGACGAACTGGTGGTTCCGCTCGAAGTCGTGGACGCCGAACTCGCAGCGGACTCGCAGAGCCCCATCACCTTCTTCGAAGCGATCGCGGTCCTCGCATTCTCGCTGTTCGCCGACGCTCCGGTCGACGTCGCGGTCATCGAGACGGGAATGGGCGGCGAGTGGGACGCCAGCAACATCGCCGACGCGAGGGTGGCCGTGCTCACCCCGATCGACCTCGATCACACCGCGATCCTCGGCCCGGACGTCGAGTCGATCGCCCGCACCAAGGCCGGGATCATCAAGGCGGGATCCACGGTGGTCTCCGCCCGACAGCGGCGCGAGGCTCTGCTCGAACTCGCCGTCGCAGCCGAGCGGAACGGTGCGGGTCTGCTCCTCGCCGACCGGGATTTCGCTCTCCGGGATGACCGGCTCGCGGTCGGCGGGCGTCAGATCACGCTCAGCGGACCGAGCGGTCACGATTACGATCCCGTCTTCCTGCCCCTCCACGGCAGCCATCAGGCGGAGAACGCGGCGCTCGCGGTCGCGGCCGTCGAGGCCTTCTTCGGGGGAGACCGTCCGCTTCCGGAGGAGGTGCTGGAGGCGGGGCTCGGCCAGCTCCGCTCGCCGGGTCGCCTGCAGCTGATCGCCAGCGATCCGGTGGTCTACGTGGACGCCGCCCACAATCCGCACGGCGCCGACGCCCTCGCGCGCGCGGTGGCCGAGTCCTTCGCCTTCTCCGAGCTCGCGCTCGTGGTCGGGCTCCTCGGCGAGAAGGACGCGGGAGGAGTGCTCGAGGCGCTCGCCCCGATCGCCGACACCGTCACCCTCGTCCCGGTCGAGTCGTCGCGCGCGCTGCCCGTCGAACGACTCGCGGAGATCGCGGAGGATCGGATTCCCGACCTCCCGGTCGCCCGAGCTGAAACGGTGCACGAGGCGCTCGAGGTCGCCCGGGACTGGGCCGGTCGGGCAGAGGGCCGGGCGGTGCTCGTGACCGGCTCCGTGCTGCTCGCGGGCGAGGCCATCGCGCATGCGCGCGCAGAGGGCTGGGGGAGCGCATGACCCCCGGATCGCCCGCGCCGAGCGGCTCCGAGGAGCCCGAGCTGAAGCTGTCGCCCTCGGAGGGCTTCGCGCATGACGCCGCGATGCGCATCTCCGGAGCCTCCCATCCGGATGCCGGGAGCGCCGGCCCGGGACGGACGCAGCGGGCGCTGGCCTCCATCGTGCTCGGCTTCGAGCTGATCGTGGTCTTCCTGATGGGAATGACGATCTTCGGCCTCTCGCTGCTCGACCCCGCCGAACTCGGCATCTGGGGCGGCCTCGCGCTGTGCGGCGTCATCCTCGTCGCGCTCGCCACGATGCGGCTGGGCCGCACCGGCATCGTCATCGGCTGGGCGGTGCACGGCCTCATGCTGCTGAGCGCCGTCATCCTGCCCATGTCGCTGATCATCGGGATCGCCTTCACCGCGACCTGGATCTACTGCATGGTCAAAGGCTCCCGGATCGATCGGGAGCGCGCTGCCTGGGAGTCCGCCCAGCCCCTAGACTGAAGGGCGGAGTCAGACCATCCCGCGATTGGAGCGTGCATGTCCGCAGAAGAGACGTTGATCCTGGTGAAGCCCGACGGCGTGAAGCGGGGGCTGACCGGCGAGATCCTCCGCCGGGTCGAGGCGAAGGGGTACGAGCTCGTGGACATCCGCCTGGTGGAGGCGCCGCGCCAGCTGCTCGAAGCCCACTACGAGGAGCATCAGGGCAAGCCGTTCTTCGAGCCGCTGCTCGAGTTCATGAGCTCCGGGCCGATCGTCGCGATCCGCGCGAGAGGCAATCGGATCATCGAAGGATTCCGCTCCCTCGCGGGCTCGACCGAGCCCACCCTCGCGGCACCCGGCACCATCCGGGGAGATCTCGGGAGGGACTGGGGCCTGAGCGTGCAGCAGAACCTCGTCCACGGCAGCGACAGCACGCTCAGCGCGGAGCGCGAGCTCGCCCTCTGGTTCGACTGATCGGCGATCGTCGACCGGCCTGTCGACTGCCCGGTCACCGATCGCGTCCCGGCGGGAGGCTACGATGACGACCGCGCCCGAGAGCCTGAGCGCCGCCGAGGCGCGGCGCGCCCTCCTGGCCGCGCAGGGCTTCGCGAACGCGCCGAGGCTGCGCCGGAGACGGCCGTTCGACGCGGCTCTGGACCGGTTGCACGTGCTGCAGATCGACTCGGTGAACGTCTTCGCGCGCAGCCATTACCTGCCGGTGTTCTCGCGGCACGGCGGCTACGACACCGGAGCGCTCGACCGGCAGCTCTGGGCGGGAGGCGGCTTCACCGAGTACTGGGCCCACGAGGCCGCGTTCATCCCGGTCGCGGATCGGCCGCTGTTCGCGTGGCGCATGGCCGACTTCGGCGAGCGCTACGCGGCAGAGGGCCGGAGCGCCGCGCTCGCCGAGACCGCCGAGCGGGTGCGCGCCCGGCTGGCCGACGCCGGCCCCCAGCTCCTGCGGGAGCTGGAGACGGGCCCGCGGGAGTCGCGCGGGCCGTGGTGGGACTGGAGCGAGACCAAGCAGGCCGTCGAGATGCTGTTCGCGCTGGGAGAGGTGGTCTCGGCGGGGCGCGAGGGGTTCCAGCGCCGCTACGCGCTCGCCGAGCAGGTGCTCCCCGCCGAGGCGCTCGTCCCGGTTCCGCGCGCGGCCGCGCAGCGCGCGCTGGTCGAGCGCGCGGCGCGATCGCTCGCCGTGGGGACGCTGGCCGATCTCGCCGACTATCATCGGCTCAGGATCGCCGAGGCGCGCGCGGCGGTTCGCGTGCTCGAGGACGAGGGGATCCTGCTGCCCGTCCGGGTGTCGGGATGGCTCACTCCGGCGGGGAAGCCGCAGGAGGCGTGGCTGCACCGCGACGCGCGGGTTCCCGCGAGGCTCGCGCCCGACGCGCTGCTGACCCCCTTCGATCCCGTGGTCTGGTTCCGGCCGCGGGCCGAGCGCATGTTCGACTTCCACTATCGCATCGAGATCTACACTCCCAGGCAGAAGCGCCGCTACGGCTACTACTGCCTGCCGCTCATGGTCGGAGGACGGCTCGCGGGACGCATCGACCTGAAGGCCGATCGCGCCGAACGCGCACTGCTGGTGCAGGCGGCTTGGCGCGAGGATCGCGCTCCGGCGCGCACCGCGGAGGCGGCGGTTGAACTGCTGCGACGGGCCGCCGCCTGGCAGGGTCTGGGGGCGGTGCGCGTCAGCGGAATCGGCAATCTCCCGCTTCCGCCCCGTTTCGAGGCCCCTTAGCGGATCGCCGCGCCTGCTGCGGCTCCGTCGTGATCCTCTGCGAGAGAGCATCTCTTTGACGAGAGTGCATGCATTGCACCGTCGAACTCATGCGCTCTCGCGAAACTCAGACGCTCTCGCGGCGCTCGCGACCGCGGTGCCTGAGCACCGAGCGGGGGAGGAGCAGCGCCCGGAGCCGCGCCCAGCGGGTGCGCCCCGTCCGCAGCCCGCGCGAGGCCTGGAGCAGCCGCTTGACGGTGCCGTCCGCCGGTTCCGCGGCGGCGGCGTAGCGCTCGGCCGTCATCGCGTCGGCCAGTGCGCGCGCGGCTCCGGCGGCGTCTCCTGGAAGACGCCCGCCCGACTCGAGGTGCTCGATCAGCGCCTCGGCGGTCCGCGCGCGCGGCGCGCGCCGGTCGGCGCTCCTCTCCAGCAGGCCGAGGTCGACCGCCGTGTCCAGGAACTCGTTCCACGCGTGCTGCGCCGCTCCATCTCCGGCCGCGATCCTCCTGCGCCGGACTCGTGCACGGAGCAGACGGGCCGTCGCGGGGGTCAGGAGCAGGCCGACGATCAGTGCGACGGCCGCCCACGACAGGACGATCCGCGTCGCAGCGCCCCGCTCCGAGGCGGCGTCCGAGGCCGGGTTCTCCTCGTCGACGGCTGCTCGCTCCTCCGGCGTCTCCTCCGGGTCCGGTGATTCCTCCGGATCGGGTTCGGGCGCCGGGTCCGTCTCGTTCGGGGACTCCTCCGGCCCCTCCGACGGCTGCTGATCGGTGTCGGCGCGGAACCCGGCTCCGCCGGGCGTCGGCTCGAACGCCATCCATCCGATGTCGTCGAGGTAGATCTCGGGCCAGGCGTGCAGATCGCGCCCCTGCACGACCGTCTCCGTGCCGCCGGAGGCCCGGCTCGCGTATCCGACCGCGATGCGCGTCGGCGCCCCGAGCGCTCGGGCCATCACGGCGAAGGTGGAGGCGTAGTGGACGCAGAAGCCGGTTCGCTGCTCCAGCAGCCCGGTCATGACCGCGTAGGGATCGCCGGGATCCGCACCGGGCTCGTAGGGCGCGGCCTCGTCGTAGGAGAACTCGCCGCTGCGGAACCAGGCCTGGAGCGCGACCCCGATCTCGTACCGGTCCGCTCCGGGCTCCGGAGGCCCCTCGGCCGGCCCGAACCCGTCGATCGCCTCGAGCACCTCGGCGGGCATGCCGTCCGGCAGGTCGAGATACGGGGCGAGATGGGCGGGGGCCTCGTCGGGGTCGGGGATCAGCTCGAGCGCGCTGCGCGGAAACACTCTCGCGGACCCGGCGGCGATCCGCTGCCCCTCGCTCGCATCATCGATGATCCAATACGACGCATCCCCGTCGGAGAGGAGCTGATCGCCGTACGCGGTGTACCGGTCGCCCCGTCGCGTGAGGCTCTGCTCGGATCTCGCCGTCGCCGCATCCGCGGCCCAGCGCCACTCGGACGGATCGAAATCGGAGTTCTCCGGGGAGACGACGCTGCGCGACGACTGGGGGAGCGGCAGCCAAGAGCTCAGGAGGCCCTCGATCTTCACGGTGACAGAGGCCGCTCCGGTCTCCTGCGGGCCGTCGGAAGCGGTGGGAGGGGTGGTCGTCGGCGAGCGCGGTGCGTCGACCGTGAGGCCGTCGGGGTCCAGATCCTCCCCGGGCAGCCAGCGCCCGCCGGTGAAGTCTGAGAGCGTCGCCAGAACGAGGCGGTGCGACCCCGACTCGGCCGAGGTGAAGGTGAAGGCCCGTGCGTTGCTGCGCTGACGGAGGTCATCGGCGAGCGCGATCGTCACATCGGGCACGGTGTCGGAGACCGGTCCGAGGATCAGCGATTCGTTCCAGACGCGGTCCCGGCCCTGCGGCACCAGCGCCACCAGGCCGGCCGCCACCGCGATCGCCGTCGCGGCGGCGATGAGCCCGGCTCTGCTGGGAGCGGGGGAGCCGAGCCAGGCGAGCAGCGCGAGCAGGAGACCGCCGCCGAGCAGGACGGGCCAGCTCGCGGGCACACCGGTCACCATGGACGGGATCAGCAGGAGCAGAGCGGTCAGCACGCCGGCGGCCAGCGGCCTTCCGAGACCGATGAGCACGAGCATCGTCAGGATGCAGACGAGCAGCACGACGAGGAGAAGCACATCGGTGAGCGGACCGTCGAGATCGAGCGGAGCCGCGCCGGAGATGATGCCGATCCGGATCTCCTCGACGAGGACGAGCGGATCCCGGAACCAGGCCGGCGCACGACCGGATGCGGCGAAGCAGAGCGACCAGACGGCCGCCCCCGCGACCGATCCCGCGAGCGCGGCGGCGGTGCGCGCGCCGGGGCGCGCCGCGCGCGCGAGGGACGCCGCGAGGAGCACGGCTGCGCTGATCGACCAGGCTTGCCAGAACCAGGGGCCCGCGGCGAAGATCCGCATGAACGCGGCGAGGACGAGCGTCCAGAGCAGCACGACCAGCACCCCGCCGAGGACGAGCCGGCCGACGGCCCGGGGGAGGGCAGAACCGCCGGGGTCGGGAGCGCCGGAGCGCTCGGCTCCATGGGCACGCCCCGCGCCTCGCCGCTGCGCCGGACTCCGTCGCGCGGTCATCCCTCCGGCGCCTCCGCTGCCTCGGCCGCCCGCTCTGCGGAGGCCGCCGGGCCGGGGATCCCGATGAACGACCACTCCATCGGCGCAGCCGCCCCGATCCGGCGCCGTCTGGCGAGCAGGAGCCCGCCGCGGCCCAGCCGTGCGAGTTCGAGCGCGAGTCGTTCATCCAGCTCCCCGGTCACGACGGCCTGCGGCGCCGACGCCAGATCGGAGGCCGGCGCGGTCCGGTCGTCGTGCCGGAGCTGGACGTGGGAGAGCGCGCGGAGCAGTTCTCCTTCGCTCGCGCAGAGCAGCGGCCGGCCGGCCTCGAGACGGAGCTCCACGAGGTGGCCGTCGCGGAGCCAGAGCGATCCGAGCGTCGCGGCGGCGGCGACGGCGAGCTCGAAGTCGTCGTCATCGGCGTAGGCGTCGGACGCGGTCACGAGGAGCAGCGAACGGGATGCGCTGCTCGCGGTCTCGTGCAGCTTCACGAGCAGTTCGCCCTGGCGCGCGGTCTGCTTCCAGTGGATCTGCCGGAGGGAGTCGCCGCTGCGGTAGTCGCGGACGGAACCCGCGGGCGCACCGGAGTCGCTCCTCCACATCCGCGTGCCGCTCGACGACCCGGTGCCGGAGACCCGGCCCGCGTCCCTCAACAGTTCGGAGAGCGCGGGGAGCGTCCGCGGCAGCACGAGCAATTCGGTCTCGGCCCCGGCGCGCACGTTCCTCGCGATGAAGCCCAGCGGGTCGAACACGGTGATGGCGGACACCCGTGCGCGCACCGGACCGCGGCCGATCGCCTCCCATCCGCGCTGCGCGAGAGCAGGCTCCCCGGGATCGACCTGCAGCGGCGTCGCGTCTCGTCGCCCCGCGATCGACCAGAGTGCTCGGCACCGCAGAGCCGAGCGGGCGCGATGCCTGACGAGGGCGGTGAGCCGGACCGTCTCGCCCGCGGTCGGCGTGGGGTCCGTGGGGGAGAGCGCCACCTCGAACCTCGCCAGCGCCGGCAGGACGAGGGCCGCGGAGATCCCGAGCAGCAGCAGCGCGACGAGCATCGCGATGAGGTACCAGATATCCCGGATCCCGATGACGAGCCAGGCCGCCCAGAGCGCGGCGGCGCCGATGAGCAGACCCCATCCCCTGCGGGTGAGCGCGATCGGAAGGGTCATCGGACGGCGGTGCGAGCGACGATCTCGGCCACGATGCTCGTCGCCGCGGCGTGGGCGTCGCCGTCGGAGGCGAATCGGCCGTTCGGAGCCAGCCGATGCGGCAGCACCGTCCCGGCGAGCGCGGCGACGTCGTCGGGGGAGACGAAATCCCGTCCGCGCACGGCCGCCCTGGCCCTGGCCATGCTCGCCAGATGCAGGGTGGCCCGCGGGCTGCCGCCGAGAGCGATGCCCGGGTGCGTCCGCGTGCCGGAGACGATTGCGACGAGGTAGGCGCCCACCGCGTCGGCGAGATGCACGCGCGATACGGCGCGCTGCGCCGCGAGCACCTCCGCGGCGGTGGCGATCGGCGAGACCGACGCCGCCGGATCGGAGCCGCCGCGGGCCTTGAGCATCGACAGCTCCGAGACCGCATCGGGGTAGCCGAGCGAGATCCTGGCCATGAAGCGGTCGCGCTGCGCCTCGGGCAGCGGGAAGGTGCCCTCCATGTCCTGGGGGTTCTGCGTGGCGATGACGATGAAGAGTTCGGGCAGCTGATGGGTCCGCCCGTCGACGGTGACCCTGCGCTCGCCCATCGCCTCGAGCAGCGCCGACTGCGTCTTGGGCGTCGCGCGGTTCACCTCGTCGCCGATCGCGATGTTCGTGAAGACGGGACCGGGATGGAAACGGAACTCGTGCCGATCCTGATCGTAGATCGACAGGCCCGTCAGATCGGTGGGAAGCATGTCCGAGGTGAACTGGATGCGGCGGACATCGACGTCGATCGACCGTGCGAGCGCGGTCGCCAGGGTCGTCTTCCCGACGCCGGGCACGTCTTCGAGGAGGAGATGCCCGCCCGCGAGGAGCGTGGTGATCGTGGTCTCGATGACATCGGGCTTGCCGTTCAGCACCCGCCCCAGGGACACCGCGATCCGGCGCGCGAGATCCCGAACGCCGGCGGGCGCGCCGTCCGCGCCGGCGGCGATCGTGTCGTTCGGGAGCGCGTTCGCGGGCATGCCATCTACTGTAGGGGCTGCGCCGAGGCGCAGATCCCTGCGACGCGGAGTGCCGTTCGACATGCCGCTAACGGGCGTCTTCGAGAAGCCGCGCGAAGATCTCGGCGGGCAGATCCTGGTTCTCGCCGGTGCCGTTGAGGAGGATCGCGACGGTGCGGCCGGTCTGCGCGTCGTACATCACCAGCGACTGGAAACCGAGACCGGCACCGGTGTGGCCGACCCAGCCGTCGATCTCGCCCAGCGCGAAGCCGTAGCGATCGTAGACCGGGCTGTCGGCATCGTCAGACGTCGACCCGAGGGTCTTCAGGCGCTCGCGCTGAGCCTCCTCGCTCAGCAGCTCGCCGCTGCCCAGCGCCTCTCCCCATCGCGCGAGATCCCTCACCGTCCCGGTCATGCCGCCCGCGGCGCCGAACCACCCCGGTGCCACGTCCGGGAGCTCCTCGGGGGCCGGGGCGCCACCGATCTGAAATCCCGAGGCATCCGCCGTCGGCGTCGCGAAGCCGTACTCGAGGCTCGTCAGGCCGAGCGGCTCGCCGATCCGTCGCCGCACCTCGTCCTGCCACGAGCTGCCGGTCGCCTTCTCGATGATCTCTCCGAGGAGCAGCGTGTTCGTGTTCGAGTACTGATACGCGCGCCCCGGCTCGAAGGACGACGGTTCGGCGAAGGCGATGGCGAGCAGTTCCGAGGTGGCGGGCTCGCGCTCCGGGTCGGGGCCGAAGGCCGCGGCGAAGCCGGGTGCGGCGGAGTAGTTCGGCAGCCCGGAGCGCATCGTCCCGAGCTCCCGCAGGGTGATCGCGTCGCCGCCGGGCACGTCGTCGAGGTGGTCGGACACCGTGTCGTCGAGCGAGATCGCCCCCTCGTCGGCGAGCTGCAGCACGACCGTGCCGACGAACGACTTGGTGATGCTGCGGTAGGCGAACCTCGTGTCCGCATCGGCGGTCAGCCCGGGCGCGGCATCGCCGAAGGCGTGGAACTCTCCCCGGTCGTCGCCCTCGACCAGCGCCACCGCGCCGCCCGGCATCCCGGAGTCCTCGAGCGCGGACAGGATCGCGGTGCCGAACTCGGATTCCTCAGAGCCCGGGGGCGCCTGCTCAGCGGAGGCGTCGACGCAGCCGCCGAGGAGCAGGACCGCTGCGAGCGCCACCGCGCATCCACGTGGGGGAGTGGCGACCATGCACTCATGAAAGCACATCCGGTGCCCCGGCACCAGGACCGTCGCCCGTGCTCCTCACCGGTCCACGGCTTCGCCCGCGGCCCGGAGCAGCCCGTCCGGATCGTCGGCCCAGAAGCGCAGCCGGTCGATCGGCTGCGGGCCCCCTTTCGGCGGGAGCCCGGGCAGGTGCGCCTCGAAGGGCCGCTCGAAGACGATCTCGAGATTGGTCTCGTTCCCGATCCGGATCGCGCAGACGCGGCTCCCGTCCTCGTCGAACACGCGACCGCGCTCGCGGTCGGGATCGCTCGGATCCCGGCTCGTGCGGTGCGCTCTGATCTCCGCGACCTCGCGCCAGGGCGCGAGCAGGTCGAGTTCGAGTCCCTCGCGCACGCGGATGCCCTCGGCGCCGACGGCGTGCGGTCGGGTGAGGTAGGCGCAGAGCAGGCCGACCATCCAGGTGAGACCCCAGATCCCGAGGATCAGGAAGCCGATCCGCACCGGCACCCAGCGGTGGACGATCATGTCGATGATCGGGATCTCGACGGCGGAGAGCACCAGGAAGACGATGAGCGCGGTGAGAACCGGTCGGTGATATCGGAAGCCCATCGATCCCGCGGCCAACTTCGGCCTGCGTGCGATCGCGCGCCACAGGCTCTCGTAGACCCGGAGCTCCATGAGGAGCGCACGGCGCGCGAGGTCGCGCAGTCGTGCGCCGAACGATGCGGGGCGCTCCGCCGCGGGCGGGGCGCTCATTCCGGTTCGGCCCGATCGCGCTCGATCTCGGAGTAGTCGACCGACTCGTCGCGCATCAACCGCTCCAGGCGGTTCCTCACCGCTTCGAGGCCTCGCTCGAACCCTTCGAGGTCGGCGGGGTCGACCGCGGAGACGAGCTCTTGATCGAGGCGGCGATGGTCCTCGGCCATCCGGGCCATCGTGCGCTGGGCGGCGGGCGTCAGCGTGACGAGCACCGCGCGGCGATCCGTCGGGTGGGCGCGACGCTCGGCATACCCGGTGCCGACGAGTGCGTCGACGAGCGCCGAGACGCTGCGCGGGGTGATCCCGAGCGCGTGGGAGAGCGCCTGCTGGGTGGCAGCGCCTCCGTGATGCAGCACCCAGAGCGCATGCAGCCGGGTCTCGGTCAGCGAGGTGCCCGCGAACGAGCGCCGCATGTCCTGCTGGAACAGCGAGGCGAGCGCCAGCAGTCGGTCGAGGGTGGTCGGGCTTCCGGTCACAGTCGTTACATTATCACTTAATTACATGATGTAACGGTCTCGGATCGGAGCCTATCGTTCCGGCGGACGCGGCGCCCCTCGTCCGCGACGAAAGGCGGAGACGGTCGGGTCGCCCGAGATCCAGAAGCGCCAGGGGAACGCGGGCCCTCCGGCCTCGCCGCTCACCCCCACCCTGGGGCCGCTCGCGATCGCGCTCCGGAGGTCTGCGGGTCCGGCCCCGTGCAGGTGGAACGGGGAGTCGAAGAGATCGCGGCCGTCGTGGGTCTCCCGGGTGATGCCGAGCGCGCGCGCGAGGTTTCCCGGTCCGCGTGCGAGACGGTGCGCGGGCACCGGAGCGGATCCGCGTGCCGGCGCCCGGCGCAGCTCGGCGGCCCCGCGTCCGTCGATCACCTCTCCCGAACGGATCAGTACCCCCGATGCGGTGCCCGCCGGCGAGCAGACCAGGTTGAGCGCGAAGTGGAGGCCGTAGCTCAGGTACACATAGGCGTGGCCGGGAGGCCCGAACATCGAGGCGTTCCGCTCGGTCCTGCGGTCCCGCGAGTGCGAGCCGGCGTCGTAGGGCCCCGGCACCCCCACGCCGTGATAGGCCTCGACCTCGGTGATGCGGATGGTGACCGCGGCCGCGTCGCCCTCCACGCCCTCGGCGCGCACGGTCAGCCGGGCGCCCAGCAGCCTCGGGGCCACCTCGAGCGCCGGCGGTTGGAAGAAGGAGCGATCCACGCAGACCAGTGTGGCAGGCGCTCCGCGGGCCGGTCGTCATCGCCCCGCGCTGTGGAGCCGGAGGGCTGCCGCGGCCCGTGCGTCGGGGTTCGGGCGCATCGCGTGGGCCCCGAGTGCCCCTTCGTGGGCGTGGAAGGGCAGTTCGGGTGCATCCGTGCGGGCACCGGCCCGCCATCGAGGGCCGATGCATCGCCAGGACGATGCGCCGATGGCGAAACGAGGCGCGCGTGTCGGTGGTGCGGAGTAGTGTCGAACCCATGGAACCCACGCGCAGCGTACGCCCCTTCGAGGTGGTCAGCGAGTACGAGCCGAGCGGCGACCAGCCGCAGGCCATCTCCGAGCTCGCGCAGCGGATCAACGCGGGCGAGACCGACGTCGTGCTGCTCGGCGCGACGGGCACCGGCAAGTCCGCGACCACCGCCTGGCTCATCGAGGCGGTGCAGCGACCCACTCTCGTGCTCGCACACAACAAGACCCTCGCGGCGCAGCTGGCCAACGAGTTCCGCGAGCTGATGCCGAACAACGCCGTCGAGTACTTCGTCTCCTACTACGACTACTACCAGCCCGAGGCGTACGTGCCGCAGACCGACACCTTCATCGAGAAGGACTCCTCGGTCAACGCCGAGGTCGAGCGCCTGCGCCACTCCACCACCAACGCGCTGCTGAGCCGCCGTGACACGGTGGTCGTCTCGACGGTCTCGTGCATCTACGGCCTGGGCAAGCCGGAGGAGTACTACGAGGCGATGGTTCCGCTGGCGGTCGGCGACCGCCTCGACCGCGACGTGCTCCTGCGCAGATTCGTGGACATGCAGTACCAGCGCAACGACATCGAGTTCGTGCGGGGCAACTTCCGGGTGCGCGGCGACACGGTCGAGATCATCCCGATGTACGAGGAGCTGGCGATCCGGGTCGAGTTCTTCGGCGACGAGATCGAGGCCCTCTACTACCTGCACCCCGTGAGCGGCGAGGTCATCAAGCGGGTGGAGACCGTCTCGGTGTTCCCCGGATCCCACTACGTCGCCAGCCGTCAGGTGATGAACCGCGCGATGGGCACCATCTCGGAGGAGCTGGACCGGCGCACGAAGGAGCTGAAGCAGCAGAACAAGCTCGTCGAGGAGCAGCGGCTGCGGATGCGCACCACCTTCGATCTCGAGATGATGGAGCAGATCGGCTTCTGCTCGGGGATCGAGAACTATTCCCGCCATATCGACGGGCGGTCCCCGGGGGAAGCGCCTCACTGCCTGCTGGACTACTTCCCGGACGACTTCCTCATCGTGATCGACGAATCCCACGTCACGGTTCCGCAGATCGGAGCGATGTACGAGGGAGACGCCTCGCGCAAGCGCACGCTCGTCGAGCACGGCTTCCGCCTCCCCAGCGCGCTCGACAACCGTCCGCTGAAGTTCAGCGAGTTCACCGAGCGCGTCGGCCAGACGGTCTACCTCTCGGCCACGCCCGGCGCCTACGAGCTGGATCGCGCGGACGGCGTGGTCGAGCAGATCATCCGGCCCACGGGGCTCGTGGATCCGCAGATCATCGTGAAGCCGTCCCAGGGGCAGATCGACGACCTGCTGGAGGAGGTGCGGCTCCGCGCCGAGCGCGACGAGCGCGTGCTCGTGACCACGCTCACGAAGAAGATGGCCGAGCAGCTCACCACCTTCATGGAAGAGGCCGGAGTGCGGGTGCGGTATCTGCACAGCGACGTCGACACGCTGCGCCGAGTCGAGCTGCTCACCGAGCTCCGCGCCGGTGTGTACGACGTGCTCGTCGGCATCAACCTGCTGCGCGAGGGGCTCGATCTGCCGGAGGTCTCGCTGGTGAGCATTCTGGACGCGGACAAGGAGGGGTTCCTGCGCAGCAGCACCTCGCTGATCCAGACCATCGGCCGCGCCGCCCGCAACGTCAGCGGTGAAGTGCACATGTACGCCGACACGGTCACCCGTTCGATGCGAGCGGCGATCGACGAGACGAACCGCCGCCGGGAGAAGCAGATCGCCTACAACGCCGAGCGCGGCATCGATCCGCAGCCGCTGCGCAAGAAGATCGGCGACATCACGGCGATACTGGCCCGCGAGGCGGCCGACACCGACGAGGTGCTGGGCGCGCGGGGCTCTCGACATGCGCAGAAGGGCTCGCCTCAGCGCGCGAAGGGCAAGGCTGCGGCGCGCGCCGGCGCGATCGGGGCCGAGGGCGCGGCGAAGCTCGAGGAGCTGGTCGCCGAGCTGACCGAGCAGATGCTCGCCGCCGCCGATGAGCTCAAGTTCGAGCTCGCCGCCCGATTGCGCGACGAGGTCGCCGAGCTCAAGCGCGAGCTGCGCAGCATGGACGCAGCCGGGCACCGCTGAGCCGGCGCGCCGGCGACGCGTACGCACCAGGCTATGCTCGCTCCTATGGCTTCGACTCCCGACTCTGCGCCGCGACCCGGAGGTCGCCGAGATCAGCGGCGCAATCATGAGCGACTGCTGCAGGCCGCGGTCGAGGTGTTCGACGAGCAGGGCGTCGCCGCGCCGCTCAAGGACGTGGCCGTGCGGGCCGACGTGAGCATCGCGAGCCTGTACCGGCACTTCGCGGGGCGCGACGCGCTGCTGATCGCCGTCTACGAGGAACAGGTCTCGGCCGTCGAGCGCGCCGCGATCGCGATCCTCGAGTCGAGCGAGGGCTCTCCGCAGCATCGCCTGGACGCCTATCTCGAGGGGCTGACGACCGCGTTCATGCGGCACCCCTGCTATCCCGCGCTCGCCGCCCGCGGTCTCGCGCTGCACCCGGCGCGCACGGTGGATCCGCGACTCGAGGAGCTGCTCGAAGAGCTGCGCGCCGCGGCCGAGGCCGACGGCGCACTCGCCGCCGACGTGACGGCCAACGATCTCGTGATGGTGCCGACGGCGCTCGTCTCGCTGGTGGGCTTCGACCAGATCGGGCTGCCGGGGGTGTGGCGGCGTCAGCTCGCGATCGCGCGCCGCGGACTGCGTCCCGAGGCCGCGGCGGATCCGCTGCCGTCCGTCCTGCCCGAGGCCTGAGCGTCGGCACGGTCCGAGGCCTTCGGGTCTCGCGGACGCCACGTGGAACTCCGGAACGCGGCATCGCCCTCTTCTCGATGCCGGCTGGGAGCCGCTCGGCGGCCGCTGCCGCTCAGCCGGTCGGGCCGGGAAGGCCCGAGACGAGGCTCCAGGAGAGCCAGCAGACTCCGAGCGAGACCAGGAACAGGCCGACGGTGTTCAGCGCGAGCCACGCGCGGCGCCGCGTCCGAAACAGCTGCGCCGAGTCCACCGCCACCGTGCTGAGCGTGGAGTACCCGCCGACGAATCCCGTCGCGAGGATCAGTCCCGAGCGGTCGTCGAGCCACGCCGCGGCGGCGAGCGCGGCCACGCAGCCGAGCGCCGCGCAGGCGGTGACGTTGACGACGAAGATGCCGAGCGGCCCGCCGGCGTACCTCCGCCGCACCCCCAGATCGACCAGGTAGCGCAGCACCGCGCCGGCCCCGCCCGCGAGGGCGACGGGGAGCAGCAGCGACCAGCCGAGCGGGCTCACCGCGATCCTCCCGCGCGGCCCCGGGATTCGCCGTCCCGCAGACCTCGCCCCGCCCGGAGGCCGACGCTCGCGGCGACGATCGACAGCGGGATCGTCGCCGCGCCCAGGACGAGCCCCGACGGCCACTCGCCCCCCTGCGGCAGCGCCAGGAGGATGAGGGCGCTGTAGCTCGTGAACCCTCCGAGCAGTCCCGTGCCGAGGAACAGCCGCAGACGCTCGTGCCGGGGCGAGGAGGTCGGCGCGGAGCCGAGCAGGCCGAGGGCGAACGCCCCGCAGAGATTGATCGCGAGCAGCATCGCGGCGGCACCTCCGGAGCCCGCGCCCGGGCCGACGAGGCCGAGGGCCGCCCGCAGCCCCGTGCCGATCGCGCCGCCGCAGAACACGAGGAGGCAGCCGAGGAGAACACGCACGCAAGCCAGTGTAGATCCGTCTGCGCCGCGCGCGGCGCCGACGCGATCCGCTGCCGCAGACACTCGCACATATGTTCGAATGCTCAGCGAATCGAGGGTAGGATGAAGCGGTGACTTCGAAGAGCATCGCGCCGGCCAGATCCTCAGCCTCGCACACGCGCATCAGCGTGCAGGGGGCACGGGTGCACAACCTGAGAGACGTCGATCTCGAGATCCCGCGCGACTCGATGGTGGTGTTCACCGGCCTCTCGGGGAGCGGCAAGTCGAGCCTCGCCTTCGACACGATCTTCGCGGAGGGGCAGCGCCGCTACGTCGAGAGCCTGAGCGCCTACGCCCGGCAGTTCCTCGGCCAGGTCGACCGTCCCGACGTCGACTTCATCGAGGGACTGAGCCCGGCCGTTTCGATCGACCAGAAGTCGACCAACCGCAACCCCCGCTCCACGGTGGGCACGATCACCGAGATCTACGACTACATGCGTCTGCTCTGGGCGCGCATCGGCGTGCCGCACTGCGCGGTCTGCGGCGAGCCCATCCGCTCCCAGACCGTGCAGCAGATCGCCGACACCCTGATGGAGCTGCCGGAGCGCACCCGCTACCAGGTGCTGGCCCCGGTCGTCTCGAAGAAGAAGGGCGAGTTCGTCGATCTCTTCCAGGAGCTCGCCGGAAGCGGCTACAGCCGCGCGATCGTCGACGGCGAGACCGTCTCGCTCAGCGATCCGCCGACCTTGAAGAAGCAGGTCAAGCACGACATCTCGGTGGTCGTCGACCGGCTGGTGGCCGGGCCGGACACGCTCGGGCGCCTCACCGACTCCCTGGAGACCGCGCTGAAGCTCGCCGGAGGGATCGTCACCGTCGACTTCGTGGACCTCGAGGCGACCGCATCGGATCGCACCCGGACCTTCAGCGAGAGCCTGAGCTGCCCCAACCGGCACCCGGTGTCGCTCACCGAGATCGAGCCGCGGACCTTCTCGTTCAACGCCCCCTTCGGCGCCTGCCAGGCGTGCTCCGGCCTCGGCACCAGCATGTCGGTGGACGAGGATCTCGTGCTCGGGGATCCGGAGCTCAGCATCGAGGAGGGCGTCATCGTCCCCTGGACGAGCCAGGGCAAGAGCCTCTACAACTACTACGCCAAGCTGCTGCGCGGTCTGGCGAAGGATCTCGGCTTCTCCCTGAAGGCGCCCTGGCGGGATCTCTCCGAGGACGTCCGCCAGGCGGTCCTCTACGGCAACGACTTCACGGTCAACGTGCGCTGGAAGAACCGCTTCGGACGCGAGGTGAAGTACACGAGCGGCTTCGAGGGCGTCATCCCCTTCATCGAGCGCCAGTACGCCGAGGCCGAGAGCGACAACCGGCGCGAACGCTGGGCCGAGTTCCTCCGCGAGGTGCCCTGCCACGCCTGCCACGGGCAGCGGCTCAAACCGGAAGTGCTCGCCATCACCGTGAAGGGCGAGTCGATCGCCTCGGTCGGGGAGTTCAGCCTGCTCGACGCCCAGCGCTTCTTCGAGGAGGTCGAGCTCACCGAGCGGGAGGCGCGGATCGCCGCGCAGGTGCTGCGCGAGATCCGTCTGCGCTTCGACTTCCTCATCGAAGTGGGTCTGGGCTACCTCACGCTCGCGCGCGCCGCGGGAACGCTCAGCGGCGGCGAGGCGCAGCGCATCCGCCTCGCCACCCAGATCGGATCCGGCCTCACGGGCGTGCTCTACGTGCTCGACGAGCCCAGCATCGGCCTGCACCAGCGCGACAACCGACGCCTGGTCGAGACGCTCGTCAAGCTGCGGAACCTCGGCAACACGCTGATCGTGGTGGAGCACGACGAGGAGACGATCGAGGCGGCCGACTGGATCGTCGACATCGGACCGGGCGCCGGGGTCGAGGGCGGGACGGTCGTGCACTCCGGCGACTACGCGGCCCTGCTCCGCAACGCATCGTCGATCACCGCCGACTATCTCGCGGGACGCCGGGCCATCGACACCCCCGCGAAGCGCCGGAAGCGGCAGCGCGGCCGCGAGTTGAAGGTGGTCGGCGCGCGATCCAACAATCTCAAGGGAGTCGACGTCGCCTTCCCGCTCGGCGTGATGACGGCGGTGACGGGGGTCAGCGGCAGCGGAAAGAGCACGCTGGTCAACGACATCCTCTACCGCGTGCTCGCGAACCAGCTCAACGGCGCGCGCCTCGTGCCCGGGAAGCACACCCGGATCACGGGCCTCGAGCATCTCGACAAGGTCGTGCACGTCGATCAGGCGCCGATCGGGCGCACGCCGCGGTCCAACCCGGCGACCTACACCGGGGTGTTCGACAAGATCCGCACGCTCTTCGCCGAGACCCCCGAGGCGAAGGTGCGCGGCTACCTGCCGGGGCGCTTCAGCTTCAACGTCAAGGGCGGGCGCTGCGAGGCCTGCTCGGGCGACGGCACGCTGAAGATCGAGATGAACTTCCTGCCGGACGTGTACGTGGCCTGCGAGGTCTGCGCGGGCAAGCGGTACAACCGCGAGACGCTGCAGGTCCGCTACAAGGGCAAGAACATCAGCGAGGTGCTGGACCTGCCCATCGCCGAGGCGGCGGAGTTCTTCGAGCCGGTTTCGAGCATCCACCGCTATCTCAAGACCCTCGTGGACGTGGGCCTCGGCTACGTCCGGCTGGGGCAGAGCGCGACCACGCTGAGCGGCGGCGAGGCGCAGCGCGTGAAGCTCGCCACCGAACTGCAGAAGCGGTCGAACGGCCGCAGCATCTACGTGCTCGACGAGCCGACCACCGGTCTGCACTTCGAGGACGTGCGCAAGCTGCTGCTCGTGCTGAACGGGCTCGTCGACAAGGGCAACACGGTGATCACGATCGAGCACAACCTCGACGTCATCCGCAGCTGCGACTGGGTGATCGACCTCGGTCCGGAGGGCGGCAGCGGCGGCGGCACCGTGCTCGCGACGGGCACCCCCGAGCAGCTCGCCGAGGTCGCGGAGAGCCACACCGGGCAGTTCCTCGCCGAGGCGCTGCAGCGGCGGCCGGCAGCGAAGCGCGCGCCCGCCAAGCGCACGGCCTCGCGCCGCACGAGCGGCACGGCGGTCGCCGGGCGGTCGCCGTCTTGATGTCCGAGGACGACCCCCGGAGCTCGTTCCGCCCCGCGCCGGGCGAGATCCCCACGAGCCCGGGGGTCTACCGCTTCAGCGACCGCCACGGACGGGTGCTCTACATCGGCAAGGCGAAGAACCTGCGGGCCCGACTGAGCAACTACTTCCAGCCCCTCCGCTCCATCGCCCCGCGCACGCAGCGGATGCTGATGCTCGCCGCCCGGCTGGACTGGACGGTCGTGGCGACCGACACCGAATCCCTCGTCCTCGAGCACACCTGGATCACCGAGTTCCAGCCGCCGTTCAACGTCCAGTTCAAGGACGACAAGACCTACCCCTATCTCGCGGTCACGCTGCGGGATGAAGCCCCGAGACTGCTCGTCACCCGGAACGAGAAGATCCGGGGGGCGCGCTACTTCGGCCCCTACCCCAAGGTGTGGGCGGTGCGCGAGACGGCCGCGCTGCTGCAGCAGGTGTTCCCGATCCGCACCTGCAACGACGCCGACTACCGGCGCGCCGTGCAGACGGGCCGTCCCTGCCTCGCCGGACAGATCGGTCGCTGTCTCGGGCCGTGCAGCGGGCGCATCTCCGTCGAGGCGCATCGGGAACGGGTGAACGAGCTGGTGTCGTTCCTGAGCGGCGGCGACGTCTCCTACCTGCGGGCCCTGCAGCGCGAGATGCGGACCGCCGCCGCCGAGCAGCGCTACGAGGACGCCGCGAGACTGCGGGACCAGACCGCCTCCGTGGAGCACGTGATGGAGCGGAACGCGGTGGCGCTCCCGCACGACGTCGACCTCGATGTCTTCGGCCTGAAATCCGACGAGCTGAGCGCTGCCGCCCACCAGTTCATCATTCGCGGTGGGCGCATCCGGGGGGAGCGGAGCTGGATCGTCGACGTCGAACTCGACGGCGCGCCGGATACGCTGCTCGAACAGGTCGTGCAGAGCGCGTACGAGGGGGAGCGCGAACCCCCTCCCGAGATCCTCGTGCCGACGTTGCCGGAGGGCTCCGCCGCGCTCGAAGCGGCGCTCAGGGCACGCCGCCCGCGCGGCGGCCGTGTGCGCGTGCGGGTGCCGGAGCGCGGTGCCAAGGCGCAGCTCATGGAGCGCGCCACGTTGAACGCCGGCGAGCATCTCCTGCGCCACCGGATGAAGCGCGCGGCGGACGTGACGGCCCGCACCGATGCGCTCGCCGAGCTGCAGCGCGCGCTGGGCATGACCGATGCGCCGTTGCGGATCGAGTGCATCGACGTGTCCCATCTGCACGGCAGCGACGTGGTCGCCTCGCTCGTGGTCTTCGAGGACGGGCTCCCGGCCAAGGGGGAGTACCGGAAGTACCGGATCGAGCGCACCAGCGACGACACCGACAGCATCTACCAGGTCGTCTCGCGGCGAGCCGCGCAGTTGCGGGACGCGGCCCGGTCGGATGACGGGAGCCAGACGCCGCCCCTGCGCCGGTATCGCGAGCGGCCGCAGCTGCTGATCGTCGACGGCGGTGCTCCGCAGGTCGCGGCCGCGCGACGCGCGCTCGTCGAGGCGGGGATCGACGACGTCGCGCTCGCGGGTGTCGCCAAGCGTCTGGAGGAGCTCTGGCTCCCGGAAGACGACTTCCCCGTCATCCTCCCGCGAGGAAGCGAAGCCCTCTTCCTCGTGCAGCGGCTGCGCGACGAAGCGCACCGCTTCGCCATCACGTTCCAGAGGCAGCGGCGCAGCACGGCGATCGCGTCTCAACTCGCGGAGGTCCCGGGCCTCGGCCCCAAGCGGGTACGCGCCCTGTTGAACCACTTCGGCTCCGTCTCCCGACTGCGGGCCTCCACCACGGCGGAGATCGCCGCGGCACCGGGCGTGGGGCCGGCTCTCGCCGAGACCGTCCGCGCACATCTCGACCGGGCCGCCCGGAGTTCCGAGCCGCGCGAATCGTCGGCTCCGACGGCTAAGCTGGAGGGGGAAGAGGGCGGATCGGATGCGGAAGGGGCGGTCGGTGGCTGAACGCACGGCGGGGCAGGAGATCCTGATCGTCACTGGCATGTCCGGAGCCGGGCGCAGCACGGTCGCGAACGCGCTCGAGGACCTCGGCTGGTATGTGGTCGACAACCTGCCCCTGCCCATGCTCAAGACGCTCGCCGACATGGCCGACCGCTCGGGTGGCGCCCTGCCGAGAATCGTGGCGGTCGTGGACATCCGCGGGCACGACCTGTTCGCCGACATCCAGGAGACGGTGTCCGAATTGCGCGGCAGCGCCTCGGTCCGCGTCGTGTTCCTCGATGCGACCGACGACATCCTGGTGCGCCGCTACGAATCGGTCCGCAGGCCGCATCCGCTGCAGGCCGCCGGAACGCTGCTCGAGGGCATCCGCCTCGAACGCGAGAGGCTTCAGGAGCTGCGAGCGTCCGCCGACGTGGTCATCGACACCTCGCGCTACAACGTGCACGATCTCTCGACCGCGACGCGCGAGCTCTTCAGCGACGACGAGACGCCCGGGCTGCAACTGTCCGTGCAGAGCTTCGGGTTCAAGTACGGCGTTCCCACCGACGTGGACCTCATGGCCGATATGCGGTTCCTGCCCAACCCGTTCTGGGAGACGGAGCTGCGCTCGCTGAACGGGGTGGACGCCGAGGTGAAGGATTTCGTGCTCAGCCGTGAGGGGGCGAGAGAGTTCCTCGAGAACTACGTGCGAGCGCTCGAACCGGTGTTCGCCGGCTACCAGCGGGAGAACAAGCGGCACGTCTCGCTGGCGGTGGGCTGCACCGGCGGCAAGCACCGCTCGGTGGCGATGGCGCGCGAACTCGCCGATCGCCTGGCGGCTCTTCCCGGCGTCAGCGTCAGCCTGCGTCACCGAGATCTGGGCCGCGAGTAGCCCGCCCATGCCAGAAAGGATATCCGTGCCCTCGACCCCAGACGTCAAGAAGGAGCTCGTCCGCGTCGCCACGAACGACACCGGGGAGCGCGTCGCTGAGGTCGCGACGATTCTGAGGCTCGCGGGGGGGCTCCACACCATCTCGGGGCGCATCGCGCTCGAAGCCGAGCTGCACACCCCCGCCATCGTGCAGCGGGTCCGTCGTGATCTCGCGGAGATCTACGGCGTCCGCGCGGAGGCGAAGCAGATGCCGGCGGCGAGCACCCGGCCCGGCGCCCCTCAGTTCGTGGTGCGCGTGCTCGAGGGCGAGACGCTCGCCAGGCAGCTCGGGCTGCTCGACCAGCGCCGTCGGCCGATCCGAGGTCTCCCCAATCGGCTCACGACCGGAGCGCCCCATGAACTCTCGGCGATCTGGCGCGGCGCTTTCCTCGCGCGCGGCTCGATCACGCCCCCGGGCCGATCCGCGAGCCTCGAGGTGGTGTGCCCGACCAACGAGGCAGCCATCGCCCTCGTCGGCGCCGCCTCCCGCATCGGCATCGCGGGCAAGAGCCGCGAGATCCGCGGGCAGCAGAAGGTGCTCATCCGGGACGGCGAGGCGATCGGCGCGATGCTCGACGCGATGGGGGCTCCGGCCTCCCGTCGCGAATGGGAATCCCTGCGGCAGGCGCGCGAGACGCGCAACACGGCCAATCGGCTGGTCAACTTCGACGACGCGAATCTGCGTCGATCGGCGCAGGCCTCCGTCGCCGCGTGCGCGAGGGTGGAGCGCGCGCTCGACATCCTCGGCGAGCAGATACCCAAGCATCTCCGCTATGCCGGCGAGCTCCGCCTCGCCCATCGCGATGCCAGTCTCGACGAACTGGGAGCACGGGCCGACCCCGCGCTGACCAAGGACGCCATCGCGGGGCGCATCAGGCGCCTGCTGGCGATGGCGGACAAGGCGGCGAGGGAACGCGGCATCCCCGACACGGAGGCGGGCCTCCCCGACGAGTACTCGGGCATGTAACCCAGCGAGACGACCATGAATCTTTCACCCGCGACGAATAGACTGGTGGGTGAAGTGAAGATCCTCATCGACGCACCCGAAGGAGCAACTCCATGACCGCTTACACCCTGCCCGATCTGCCCTACGACTACGCCGCGCTCGAGCCGCACATCAGCGGCAAGATCATGCAGCTTCACCACGACAAGCACCACCAGGCCTACGTGACCGGTGCGAACACCGCCCTCGAGCAGCTGGCCGAGGCGCGCGACGGCGAGAACCTCGCCGCGGTGAACAAGCTGGAGAAGGACCTGGCCTTCAACCTCGGCGGGCACGTCAACCACACCATCTTCTGGAGCAACCTGTCCCCGGAGGGCGGCGGCAAGCCGGAGGGCGAGCTGGCGGCCGCCATCGACGAGTTCTTCGGCTCCTTCGAGAAGTTCCAGGCGCACTTCACCGCGACGGCGCTCGGCGTGCAGGGCTCGGGATGGGCGGTGCTGGCCTGGGACGCGCTCGGCCAGCGCGCGAACGTCGTGCAGCTGTTCGACCAGCAGGGCAACCTGCCTGCCGGCACGATCCCGCTGCTGCAGCTCGACGTGTGGGAGCACGCCTACTACCTCGATTACCTCAATGTCCGGGCCGACTACGTCAAGGCCTTCTGGAACATCGCGAACTGGCAGGACGTCGCGAAGCGCTTCGAGGCCGCGCGCACCCAGACGCCGGGTCTCATCTGACCGATTCCACTCGCGGCGGGCCGATCCGGAGGAGGATCGGCCCGCCCGGCATGTCACCACGCCGAAGGAGGCCGCCCGTGCGCACACTCGAATCCCTGGGGGATCTGCGCTCGAAATCAGTCGTCGTTCGCTGCGATCTCAACGTGCCGTTGCGCGACGGAGAGATCACGGACGAGGGGCGCATCCGCGCCTCGCTCACCACGATCCGCGAGCTGCGGGAGGCGGGGGCGCGGATCGTCCTGGTCAGCCACCTCGGGCGTCCCGGCGGTGCACCGGATCCGGACGCCTCCCTGCGCCCGGTCGCAGCGCGACTGGAGGAGCTGCTCGGGGCTCCGGTCGGCTTCGTCGGAGAGACCGTCGGAGACGAGGCGGAGCGCGCTCGTGCCGCGCTCCGCGACGGCGAGGTGCTGCTGCTCGAGAACCTGCGATTCAATCCCGGGGAGACGAGCAAGGACGAGGCCGAGCGGCGCGCCTTCGCCGCGGAGCTCGCACGCGGCGCTGACGCGTTCGTCTCGGACGGCTTCGGGGTGGTGCACCGGCGGCAGGCCAGCGTGACCGAGCTCGCGGAGGCCCTGCCCAGCGCGGCCGGAAGACTGGTCGCCGCCGAGCTCGAGGTGCTCCGGCGTCTGACCGAGCATCCCGAGCGGCCCTACACGGTGGTGCTGGGCGGTTCCAAGGTCAGCGACAAGCTCGGAGTCATCGCGCATCTGCTCGAGCGCGTGGACACCCTCCTGATCGGCGGAGGCATGCTCTTCACCTTCCTGGCGGCGAACGGGCACCGAGTCGGGCGCAGCCTGCTCGAAGCGGACCAGATCGAGACCGTCCGCGGATATCTCGCCGAGGCGCAGCGACGCGGAGTTCGGATCGTGCTGCCCGGCGACGTTGTCGCCGCCGCGTCCTTCGCCGAGGACGCCGAGCACCAGGTGGTGCCGGCGGACGATTTCGAGTCGAGCCGTTTCGGGGCCGAGGGCATCGGCCTGGATATCGGACCCGATACCGCTCGGTCCTTCGCCGAAGCGATCGGCGAATCCGCGACGGTGTTCTGGAACGGGCCGATGGGCGTGTTCGAATTCCCGGCCTTCGCGGCGGGCACCCGCGCGGTCGCGGAGGCACTCGCCGGGACCGGCGGCTTCACCGTGATCGGCGGCGGGGATTCGGCTGCGGCGGTGCGCTCGCTCGGCTTCGACGACGAGAGCTTCGGCCACATCTCCACGGGAGGCGGCGCCAGCCTGGAGTATCTGGAGGGCAAGACGCTGCCCGGACTGGAGGTACTGGCATGAGCTTCGGGAAGAAGTCGAAGAAGACCGCGAGCGCCCCGGCCGTCCCCGAGCAGGCGGAGCAATCGGCGCAGTCCGCGCAGCCGGAGGTCCCGGCGCCCGTCGTCGTCGAACGGGTTCCGTTGATCGCGGGCAACTGGAAGATGAACCTCGATCATCTTCAGGCGATCGCCCTGGTGCAGAAACTGTCATGGTCGCTGAAGGACGTCAAGCACGATTACGGCACCGTGGAGGTCGCCGTGTTCCCGCCCTTCACGGATCTCCGCTCGGTCCAGACCCTGCTCGCGGCCGATCGACTCGCACTGCGACTCGGCGCTCAGGATGTGTCGCCGAACGCACCGGGGGCCTTCACCGGCGACGTCGCGGCCTCCTTCCTGTCGAAGCTGGGCGCGGACTACGTGATCGTGGGGCACTCGGAACGCCGTCAGGGGCATGGCGAGGACGACGCGACGGTCGCGGCCAAGGCGCGCGCCGCCGCCGCGGCCGGTATCGCGCCGCTGATCTGCGTCGGAGAGACCGCCGAGGATCGGGCGGCCAGCGGCGCGGCCGCCGTGCCTCTCGCGCAACTCGACGTCGCACTCTCCTCCCTCGAGGCGGGCGCCGAGTTCGTCGTGGCGTACGAGCCGGTCTGGGCGATCGGCAGCGGTGAGCCGGCGAGCCCGGAGCAGGCGCAGGAGGTGATCGGGGAGCTCCGCGCTCGCGTGCGGCAGTCTCACGGCGACGACGCCGCGGCCCGGACGCGACTCCTGTACGGAGGATCGGTGACCTCCCAGAACGTCGCCGCGTTCCTGCGGCAGCCGGACATCGACGGCGCCCTCGTCGGCGGCGCGAGTCTCGACGCCGACGAGTTCAGCCGCATCGTGCAGTTCAAGAAGCACGTCATCGCCGGATGACCGCTGTCGGGCCGTCGACTGCGGCGGAGTTTGATAGCATAGTCCTCGGCCCTCACGGGCTTCCGACCCCCGAAAGGTTCACTCCGTGCTTATTCTGAAGATCGCCCTGATCGTGGTGCTGGTGATCACGAGCCTTCTGCTCACGCTGTTCATCCTCCTGCACAAGGGCCGGGGCGGCGGGCTCTCCGACATGTTCGGGGGCGGAGTGACCTCGAGCCTCGGCTCGTCCGGAGTGGCCGAGCGCAATCTGAACCGGCTGACCGTGGTCGTCTCGCTCGTATGGTTCGCCTCGATCGTGGGCCTCGGGCTCATCGCACGGTTCTCGATCGTCTGAACCCGATCCGGGGAGATCGTCGACCCATCGGTTCGGAATCGTCGGGATCGCATAACTAGAGAGGACCAGCTTGTCTGGCAGTAACGCTATTCGTGGTGCACGCGTCGGCTCGGGGCCGATGGGGGAGAAGGATCACGGGATCCGCGCCGAGCGGATCGAGATCTCCTACTGGGACGCACTGGGCAACGAGACGGTGCGATACTTCGCCGCGGACGTGCCCGAGGAGGACATCCCGGAGCAGATCGACTCTCCTCAGAGCGGATTGCCGGCCGGCCGGGACCGGAGCAATCCGCCCCAGCTCCTGCGCAACGAGCCCTACAAGACCCACCTCGCGTATGTGAAGGAGCGCCGCACGCCCGAGGAGGCCGAGGAGCTGCTCGAGCAGGCGCTGCAGAAGCTTCGTGCACGGCGCGGTCAGGCCCAGCCCGCCTCCTCCTGATCCAGGGGGGGGGGTGCCGCTTCTCGCCTCTCGGAAAGCCCGGAGACGCCTCACCAGGCGGCGAGCAGCGCCTCCGCGTCGTTCCGGTCCAGCACGAGGACCGGCCGACCGTTGCCCTCGAGCACCGCTCGGTCACCGCGGGCCTGAGCGGCGATGAGCGCGCCGAAACCGGCGTCGGAGCCGGGGATCGCCAGTTCCGTCGCCGACGCATCGACGATCTGCAGGAACACCCCGAGTGCGGGGCCCCCCTTGTGGAACTGCCCGGTGGAGTGGAGGTAGCGGGGCCCGAAGCCCAGTGCCACGGGCACGCGCAGCGTCTCGCTCAGCCTGGCGCGCAGGCGGGCCAGAGGCGCTCCGGCCGCGCGGCTCACATATGCCTGGATCGCCACGTAACCGTGCTCCTCGACCCGTGCTCGCAGCTCGGCCGCCACTTCCTCCGGGGTGAGCGACGGCGTCGCGCGCCCGTCGCTCCCAGCATCGGCGAGCAGCGCACGGGCGGCGGCCTTCGCGGACTCGACGTCGGGCTGGTCGAAGGGGTTCACGCCGACGAGGCGGCCGAGCAGCGCCGTCGCCGTCTCCCAGAGCACGAACTGCGCGCCGAGCGGGGCGAGCACCCGGATCGTCTCGTCGGCGGCGATGGTCCCGGCCCGGCCGTCGGAGAGGTCGACGGCGAAGGCGCTGGACGGAAGCCCGTCCGTCAGCTCCGGGGCATCGGCCGGCACCTCGATCGGCAGCAGGCCGAGCCCCTGCTTGCCCGTGCTCTCCGCGACGAGCTGCTCGATCCATGCGGCCAGGCCGATGCTCTTCGCCGGATCCTCGAAGGTCAGCGCCGCATAGCGTTGCGGCAGTCTGCTCGCCAGCGCTCCGGCGAGCGCGATCGCCGGATTCTCCGGCGTGTCCGCGCGCAGAGCGGGAAGAACGGCCCGGGCCTCGTCGAGGAGTTCTGCGCCGTCCGCTCCGGCGAGCACCGACGGCACCAGCCCGAATGGGGTGAGAGCCGAGTACCGGCCGCCCACGGTCGGGTCGGCGAGGAACACGCGATACCCGTTCTGCAGCGCGTGCTCGTGGAGCGCTGAATCCGGGTCGGTGACGACGATCACGCGGCCGCCCGCATCGATGCCGGCGGCGGCGAAGGCGGACTCGAACGCGGCCAGCTGGCTGCGGGTCTCGACCGTGGAGCCGGACTTCGAGCTGACGACCACGACCGTGCGGTCGAGTTCCCGCAGGGCGGCCCGCACGTCGTCCGGGTGGGTCGAGTCGAGGAGCACCAGCGGGGCGTCGTCGCGCCGGGCGATCACCTCCGGCCCGAGGCTCGAGCCGCCCATCCCGCACAGCACCACCCGGTCCTGCCCGAGGGAGTTCAGCCGTTCCCGCAGACGGTCGAGTTCGGGCACCAGCGCATCCGCCAGGGGGAGCGGGTCGACCCATCCCAGACGCCGGCTCGACTCCGCCTCGGCCTCCGCGCCCCAGAGGGTCGCGTCGCGCGAGAAGAGGCGCGAGGCGGCGCGATCGCGCACGAGCTCATCGATTCGCCGGCCCGCGTCGAACGCGCGGCCCGGCTCGAGGCGAACCGTCGCGGTCATCGCGCGTCCTCCAGCGCCGAGGCGACCGTCGAGAGCAGTTCGTCCCAGGACGCCGAGAACTTCTGCAGGCCTTCGGCCTCGAGCTGCGCGGTGACTTCGGCGTAGTCGATGCCCTGCCCGTCGATGGCGTTCAGGAGCTGGTTCGATTCGAGATACTGATCGGTGATCGTGTCCCCGCGCACCTCGCCGTGGTCGGCATGCGCGCGCAGCGTCGCCTCGGGCATCGTGTTCACCACATCCGGCGCGACGAGCTCGGTGACGTAGAGGGTGTCGGGCAGGGAGGGGTCCTTCACGCCGGTCGACGCCCAGAGCGGGCGCTGGGCGTTCGCGCCCAGGCCGAGCAGCAGCCGCAGGCGCTCGCTCGTCCGGGACTGCTCGAAGACGTCGTAGGCGAGGCGGGCGTTGGCCAGCCCGGCCTGGCCTTTCAGAGCGAGGGCCTCCGGGGTGCCCATGTCGCCGAGCCGTCGATCGATCTCGGTGTCGAGTCGGGAGACGAAGAAGGAGGCGACCGAGTGGATCCGCGAGATGTCCAGACCGGCGGCGCGCGCCCGCTCGAGACCGCTCAGGTAGGCGTTCAGGACCTCGCGGTAGCGTCCCAGGCTGAAGATCAGCGTCACGTTGACGCTGATGCCCTCGGCGATCACCGCGCTGATCGCTTCGAGCCCCGCCACCGTCGCCGGGATCTTGATCATCAGATTCGGCTGCGCGATGCGCTCCCACAGGGCACGCGCCTGGGCAATCGTGGCGGCGGTGTCGTGCGCGTATTCGGGCGACACTTCGATCGACACGCGCCCATCGCGACCGCCGCTGCGCTCGAACACCTCCGCGAAGATGTCGCAGGCGTCGGCAACGTCGGCGGTGGTGAGCTCCTCGATCGTCGCCTCGGCGGCCAGGCCGCGGCGCGCGCACTCCGCGATCCGTTCCCCGTAGCCGGTGCCACGTCCGATGGCTCCCGCGAAGATCGTCGGGTTGGTGGTCACCCCCACCACGTCGTGGGAACCGATCAGGGCGGCGAGTTCACCGCTCTCGATCCTCGGCCGGGAGAGGTCGTCGAGCCAGATGCTCACCCCCGCCGCGCTGAGTTCTGCGGTGCGTGCGTTGCTCATGGTGGGGGCCCTTCTCTCGTTCTCGGTCAGTTCGCGAGGGAGGCGCGGGCGGCTTCGACGACCGCCTCGGTGGTGATGCCGAACTCGCGGAACAGCGTCTGGTAGTCGGCCGAGGCGCCGAACTGCTCGATGGAGACCGAGCGTCCGCGGTCACCGACGAACTCTCTCCACCCGAGGGAGAGCCCGGCTTCGACGCTGACCCTCGCGGTGACCTCGCGGGGGAGCACCTGCTCCCGGTAGTCCTCGGGCTGCTCGGCGAACCATTCGAGGCACGGCGCGCTGACGACCCGTGCGCCGATGCCCTCGGACGCGAGCCGCTCACGGGCCTCCACCGCGAGCTGCACCTCGCTGCCGGTGGCGATCAGCAGCACGTCCGTGGTCCCGGTCGGGGACTCGGCGAGCACGTAGGCGCCCCGACGCGCGCCCTCGGGCGAGGCGAAGGCGTCTCCGGCCGCCGGGCCGTCGCCGCGCGGGAACACGGGCACGTTCTGACGCGTGAGAGCCAGCCCGGTGGGGCCGCCGTGCCGGCTGAGGATCTCGTGCCACGCGACCGACACCTCGTTCGCGTCGGCGGGCCTCACCACGGCGAGATTGGGGATCGCGCGCAGCGACGCCAGATGCTCGATCGGCTGATGCGTCGGACCGTCCTCGCCCAGGGCGATGGAGTCGTGGGTCCACACGAAGATGCTGGGCACGTTCATCAGCGCGGCGAGTCGCACCGCGGGGCGCATGTAGTCGGCGAACTGCAGGAACGTCCCGCCGAAGCTGCGGGTGAGGCCGTGCAGCTGGATCCCGTTGAGGATAGCCGCCATCGCGTGCTCGCGGATGCCGAAGTGCAGCACGCGCCCGTAGGGATCGCCCTGCCAGGCCTTGGTCGAACGGCGGGCCGGGACGAAGGAGGCGGCGCCCGAGATGGTGGTGTTGTTGGAGCCGGCGAGATCCGCGGATCCGCCCCAGAGCTCGGGCAGCACGGGAGCCAGCGCGTTGATGACCTTGCCGCTCGCGGCGCGCGTGGCCATGCTGGTGCCGGCCTCGAAGCGCGGCAGGGCGGCGAGCGCTTCGGCGGGCAGCTCGCCGCGCTCGAGACGATCCAGCAGGCTCTTGCGCTCGGGATGATCCGCGGCCCAGCGGTCGAACGACTCCCGCCACTGCGCGCGGGAGGCCGCGCCGCGGTCGGCGAGCTCCCGCGTGTGCGCGATCAGCTCGGGAGCGACGTCGAAGCTGCGCTCCGGATCGAAGCCGAGCACGCCCTTGAGCGCGGCCAGCTCGTCGGCGCCGAGGGCAGAGCCGTGGATGCCCCCAGTGTTCTGCTTGCCGGGGGAGGGCCAGCCGATGATGGTCTTCAGGATGATGAGCGTGGGGCGCGAGGTCTCGGCCTGCGCTTCCCGGATCGCCCGGTGCAGCGCGGGCAGATCCTCTGCGTAGCCGGCCGCGTCCTGCTGACCGGCGCCTCGCCAGTCGACCTCCAGGACCTGCCAGTCGTATGACTCGTAGCGGAGCCTCACATCCTCGCTGTACGAGATGTCGGTGTCGTCCTCGATCGAGATCTGGTTGGAGTCGTAGATCGCGATGAGGTTGCCGAGCTCCTGGTGCCCGGCGAGCGAGCCGGCCTCGCTCGTGACGCCCTCCTGCAGATCGCCGTCGCCCGCGAGCACGTAGGTGAAGTGGTCGAAGGGGCTCGTGCCCGGCGCCGCATCGGGGTCGAACAGGCCGCGCTCGTAGCGCTGCGCATAGGCGAAGCCGACCGCGGAGGCGAGGCCCTGCCCGAGGGGGCCGGTGGTGATCTCGACACCGCGGGTGTGACCGTACTCGGGGTGCCCCGGAGTCTTGGATCCCCAGGTGCGGAGCGCCTGGAGATCCTCGAGCTCGAGCCCGAAACCGCCCAGGTAGAGCTGCACGTACTGGGTCAGGGAGCTGTGACCGACCGACAGGATGAAGCGATCGCGGCCGATCCAGTCGGGATCGGCCGGGTCGTGCCGCATGATCTTCTGGTAGAGCAGATAGGCAGCGGGGGCGAGGCTGATGGCGGTTCCGGGATGGCCGTTGCCCACCTTCTCCACCGCGTCCGCCGCGAGCACTCGCGCCAGATCGACGGCCCTCTCGTCGAGTTCGTTCCACTGCAGTTCGTCAGCCAAGACCCAGCCTCTCTTGCGGAGTGTTCGGGCGGGCGGTCCGCCCGCGCATCGAACACCAGCCTACGGTACGATGGGAGGCGATGTCCGCTCAGTCCGATGCTTTGACCACGGTTCCCAGAAGTCCCGAGCGCGCAGGCTTCTGGCGCACCGTCGGCGCCTATGTCGCGCTGACCAAACCGCGCGTGATGGAGCTTCTGCTCGTGGTCACGGTTCCGGCGATGATCCTTGCCGAGCAGGGCTTCCCGAACCTGTGGCTCGTGCTCGCGACGCTGCTCGGCGGGGCGATGAGCGCCGGTTCCGCCGGTGCGTTCAACTGCTACCTCGACCGGGACATGGATCGCCGCATGCAGCGGACCAAGGGCCGTCCGCTCGTCACCGGCGAGATCTCCGACCGCAATGCGCTCATCTTCTCCTGGGTGCTGGGCCTTCTCTCCGTGATCTGGCTGTGGGCGACCACGAACTGGCTGGCCGCCGTCCTGGGCGCCGCGGCCATCTTCTTCTACGTCGTGGTCTACACCATGCTGCTGAAGCGGCACAGCGAGCAGAACATCATCTGGGGAGGCATCGCCGGCTGCTTCCCGGTGCTGATCGGCTGGGCCGCGGTGACCGGATCGCTCGACTGGCCGGCCTGGGTGTTCTTCCTCATCATCTTCCTCTGGACCCCGGCGCACTACTGGCCGCTCTCGATGAAGTACCGCGACGACTACGCGGCCGCCGGCGTGCCGATGCTCGGGGTCGTGCGGGGGCGCACGACGGTCGGTCTCCAGATCATCCTCTACACCTGGGCCACGGTGGCCTCGAGTCTGCTGCTCGTCCCCATAGCGCAGATGGGGTGGGTCTACACGGTCACCGCGCTCGTGGTGGGCGCAGCGTTCATCGTCGAGGCGCACCGGCTCTACGGCAGCGCGATCCGGGGCCGGGAGGGCCGCCCGATGCGCGTCTTCCACGGCAGTATCAGCTATCTCTCGGTGCTGTCGATCGCGATCGCGATCGACCCGCTGCTCCCGTTCTGATCGACCCGGGCGGCCGGGCCGCGCCGGGGCCGGAGTGTGCCGCAGGGGCGGCTGACCCGCGGGAGGCGCCGGCTCGGGGGCGGGCTGCGACGCGGCGATCTTTGAAATATATCTTGACAGATCCCAAATATATCCTTCAGACTTCTCGGTGATCGACTCGTGCCCGCGAGTCGGCGATGCCACGACAAGGAGGTCGTATGAGCAACGATGCTCGCTCGCCAATCGATTACGAGGAGTTCCGCGCCAGGCCGGAGTTCCAGGATCTCAAACGCCGCTATCGGCGCTTCGTGTTCCCGCTCGCCGCAGCGTTCATGCTGTGGTTCCTCTCATACGTCGTCCTCGGCGCGTTCTTCCCGCAGGTGATGGCCGCACCGGTCCCCGGCTTCGTGAACCTCGGCATCCTCCTCGGGCTGCTGCAGTTCGTGACCACCTTCGGAATCACCATGTGGTACGTCTCCTTCGCGAATCGGAGACTCGATCCGAGGACGAGCGCTCTGCGCGCCGAGCTCGAGGAGCAGGAGCGGTCCGCCGCGGACGAGGGGAGCGACGGACGATGAGCCTGCCGATCCTCCAGAACACCGCCTCCGCCGAGCAGAACCCGGTGCTGAACATCGCGATCTTCCTGGCCTTCGTGGCCGTCACCATGGTGATCGTGATCCGCGCCAGCCGCACGAACAAGAGCGCTGCCGACTTCTACGCGGGCGGACGCTCCTTCACCGGCAGGCAGAACGGCATCGCCATCGCCGGCGACTACCTCTCCGCCGCCTCGTTCCTCGGCATCGTGGGAGCGATCGCGATCAACGGCTACGACGGCTTCCTCTATTCGATCGGCTTCCTGGTCGCCTGGCTGGTGGCGCTGCTGCTCGTCGCGGAGCTCATGCGGAACACCGCGAAGTTCACGATGGCCGACGTGCTCTCCTTCCGGCTGAAGCAGCGCCCGGTGCGGGTCGCGGCGGCCCTCACCACCCTCGCGGTGTCGTTCTTCTACCTGCTCGCGCAGATGGCCGGCGCCGGCGGCCTCGTCTCGCTGCTCCTCGGCGTGGACGACGGCTTCGGGCAGTCGCTCGTGATCGTCGTGGTCGGCGTGGTGATGATCCTCTACGTGCTGATCGGCGGGATGAAGGGCACCACCTGGGTGCAGATCATCAAAGCCGTCCTGCTGATCGGGGGCGCCGCCGTGATGACCGTGTGGGTGCTCGCGCTCAACGGCTTCAACTTCGCCGCGCTGCTCGATTCCGCGGTGAACAACCCCGAGAACGCCAACGGCGACGCGATCCTCGCGCCGGGTCTGCAGTACGGCTCGAACCCGCTGGACTTCGTCTCGCTCGCGCTCGCCCTCGTGCTGGGCACGGCTGGGCTGCCGCACGTGCTCATGCGCTTCTACACGGTTCCGACCGCGAAGGAGGCGCGCAGATCGGTGGTCTGGGCCATCTGGCTGATCGGGATCTTCTACCTCTTCACGCTCGTGCTCGGCTACGGCGCCGGCGCGATGGTCGGGCCCGACACGATCGCCTCGGCTCCGGGCGGGCAGAATTCCGCGGCGCCCATGCTGGCCTTCCAGCTCGGGGGGCCGCTGCTGCTGGGCTTCATCTCGGCGGTCGCCTTCGCGACGATCCTGGCGGTGGTCGCCGGGCTCACCATCACGGCCTCCGCCTCCTTCGCGCACGACATCTACAACAGCGTGATCAAGAAGGGCGGCGCCTCGGCGAAGCAGGAGGTGCGCGTCGCTCGCATCACGACCCTCGTCATCGGTGCGATCGCGATACTCGGCGGCATCGGGGTGCAGGGGCAGAACGTGGCGTTCCTCGTCGCGCTGGCCTTCGCGGTAGCGGCGTCCGCCAATCTGCCGACGATCCTGTTCTCGCTCTTCTGGAGCCGGTTCACGACCCGGGGCGCCGTGCTGAGCATGGTCGGCGGCCTCACCACGGCGGTCGTGCTGATCGTCTTCTCGCCGGTGGTCTCGGGAAACGAGACGGCGGTGCTGGGCGAGTCGATCGACTTCGCGCTCTTCCCGCTGAAGAACCCGGGGATCGTCTCGATCCCCGTCGGCTTCCTGCTGGCCTGGCTCGGCTCGCTGCTCGATCATCGCAAGGAATCGAAGCGGCTGGCCGCCGAGATGGAGGTTCGCGCGCTCACCGGCTACGGCGCGGAGCCGCCGGTGCAGCACTGAGCGCACTGCGCCGCACGGGGGAGCGGGAGGTTCAGTCCTCCTGCTCCTCCTGAGCGCGCCGGTACGCCTCGGCCTGCTCCACGGCGCCGGGGAAGCGGGCCTCCAGGAACTCGAAGAACTGCAGCGACGCGGAGATCGCCGTGTGCACCTCGTGGCGCAGCTGCTCGTCGGTGATCCCGTATTCCATGTCGGTGGTGCGCACGGCCGAGAACTGGACGTCGCCGTCGTCGTCCACCGAGGTGCTCGCGGCGGGGAACAGCCGGGTGTCGTTCCACTCGTTGACGGCCTCCAGAGCCTCGAAGCGGAGCGTGCCCGGGACCCAGGCCCGCCAGGCGGCGCGGGAGACGAAGATCTCTCCCTCGTTGCCGAGCGTCACGAACCAGAACATGCCGCTGTCGAACGCGGCGACGATGTCCCCGTCGTCGTCGACGCCGTGGGTCACCTCCTGACGGTCGAGGGCGAGCTGGATACGCTGCTTGTTCAGGGGCGCGAGCGTCGCGAAGTCGGCGGAAATGTGATCGGACATGCTGATCTCCTCTGGTGGGTCTCAGGTGGTATGGGGAATCGGTGACGGCTGTGCCGGCGCCGGCGCGGGCGCGGGGCGCTTGAGGCGCAGGATCACGACGGTCATGGCCGCCGCGTTGATCGCCGCGAGCACCATGTGGATGCCGACGAGGATCTCCGGCAGGCCGTCTCGGGCCTGCCAGACGCCGACGACGATCTGCACGACCGTGACGCAGAGCAGCGCGACGAGCCACGGCAGCGGCCGCAGACGAGCTCTGGCCGCCCAGACGAGCAGCACGAGGATCAGCGCGGCGAAGAGGTAGCCCGGCCAGGCATGGATGTGCGAGAGCAGCGTGGCGTCGAAGCCGTCGCGCTCGATGCCCACATCGCCCGAGTGGGGCCCGGCGCCCGTGGTGAGGATCCCGAAGATCACGGTCACGGCGAGCACCGCGCTGGTCGCGTGGGTGAGGATGACGAACGGCTTCGGCGCCGACCGGATGCGCGGACCCGGTTCCTCGCGCATGCGCGCGAGGAACGCCGCGGTCAGGCAGACGAGCACGACGGAGAGGAAGTAGTGGACGCCCACCAGGTTCGCGTTGAGGTGCATCCAGACGACGATGCCGCCGATCAGCGCCTGCAGCAGCACTCCGCCGAGCACGAGGGAGGCGAGCACCGGGAGATCTCGCCGCTCGCGGCGGAGGCGCCAGGAGAGGATCCACACGATCACCGCGGCGAGGAGGATGGGTCCGGAGATGGTGCGGTTCCCGAACTCGATGAGGCTGTGATAGCTCTGCTCGGGCGTGGGGAAGAGCGACTCCGGGGTGCAGAGGGGCCAGTCGGAGCAGCCGAGACCGGAACCGGAGAGACGGACGGCGCCCCCGGTGCCGATGATGAGGACGTTGAGCACGAATGACGCCCAGGCCGCCACCGGCAGGAGACGCGGCAGGCGCTCGCGTTCGGTACCGGTACCGTCGGGGCTGTTTCCGTCAGACAACGGTTTCCTTTCGGGCCGCCCCACGGATGCGTGCGTTCCGTCGCTGACATTTCCGGGAGGAGGCTGTAGACTGGGACTTTGTAGCTCAGCGCCGCGTGCGCGAGCGGACGGGCGCTTCGACGCCCACACTACTGCACCGCTGCAGGGAATCGGATGCATGTGCGTTTTTCGCATGCGCGACGATTCCCCGCGACGGGACGAAAGAGGGGTAGGGACGATGCCAGAGGTACTGATTGACCGGCCCGAGCTCGAGGGTCTGGGAGTATACGAGTTCGGCTGGCACGATCGGGACGAGGCCGGCGCTTCCGCCGAGCGCGGTCTCGACGCGTCGGTCGTGCGCAACATCTCGGGGCTGAAGAGCGAGCCGGAGTGGATGCTGCAGCGCCGGTTGAAGGCGCTGCAGATCTTCGACCGCAAGCCCATGCCGGGCTGGGGCGCCGACCTGAGCGACATCGACTTCGACAACATCAAGTACTTCGTGCGGAGCACGGAACGCCAGGCGACGACGTGGGAGGAACTCCCCGAGGAGATCAAGAACACCTACGAGCGGCTGGGCATCCCCGAGGCGGAGCGCCAGCGCCTCGTCGCCGGCGTCGCGGCTCAGTACGAGTCCGAGGTGGTCTACCACCAGATCCGCGAGGATCTGGAGGCCCAGGGCGTCATCTTCCTCGACACGGACACCGCGCTCAAGGAGCATCCCGAGTTCTTCGAGGAGTACTTCGGCACGGTGATCCCGTCCGGCGACAACAAGTTCGCCGCGCTGAACACCGCCGTGTGGTCTGGCGGATCCTTCGTCTACGTGCCGAAGGGCGTCCACGTCGAGATCCCGCTGCAGGCCTACTTCCGGATCAACACGGAGAACATGGGCCAGTTCGAGCGCACGCTGATCATCGCCGATGAGGGGAGCTACGTCCACTACATCGAGGGATGCACCGCGCCGATCTACAAGAGCGACTCGCTGCACTCCGCCGTGGTCGAGATCATCGTGAAGAAGGGCGCGCGCGTGCGCTACACGACGATCCAGAACTGGTCGAACAACGTCTACAACCTGGTGACCAAGCGCGCGATGGCCGAGGAGGGCGCCACCATGGAGTGGGTCGACGGCAACATCGGCTCGAAGGTCACCATGAAGTACCCGTCGATCTTCTTGACGGGCGAGCACGCGAAGGGCGAGACCCTCTCGGTCGCCTTCGCCGGCCCCGGCCAGCACCAGGACACCGGCGCCAAGATGATCCACCTGGCCCCGCACACGAAGTCGTCGATCCTCGCGAAGTCCATCGCGCGCGGGGGCGGGCGGACGGGCTACCGGGGCGAGGTGCGCGTCGACTCGACCGCTCATCACGCGGCGAACTCGGTGGTGTGCGACGCCCTGCTCGTCGACACGATCTCGCGGAGCGACACCTACCCGGCCATCGACATCCGCACCGACGACGCCGAGCTCGGGCACGAGGCGACCGTCTCCCGCGTGAGCGAGGAGCAGCTGTTCTACCTCATGAGCCGCGGCCTCGCCGAGGAGGAGGCGATGGCGATGATCGTGCGCGGCTTCATCGAGCCCATCGCACGCGAGCTGCCGATGGAATACGCGCTCGAGTTGAACAAGCTCATCGAGATGGGCATGGAAGGATCCGTCGGATAATGTCGCAGGCTGTCGCAGAGAATCAGGCCGCCCCTGGCGGAACGGACCAGCACGGGCTCCGCGCGCACTCGGACGGCGACTGGGCGAACCGGGTTCCGGTCCAGACCCGATCCGAGCGGCCGAAGAGCACCGAGGTCGACGATTTTCCGGCGGTCACCGGGCGCGAGGCGGTCTGGAAGTTCAGTCCCGTCGCCAAGCTCGATGCACTGCTGCACGGAGAGCTCGATGGATCGCGGACGCCGGTCGAGACGAGTCCGGCTGACGGAGTGACCGCCGAGTGGATCCCGAGGGATGACGCGCGGATCGGACGAGCGGGCATTCCCGAGGAGCGCGGCGCAGCAGCGGCCTGGTCGGCTTTCGGCGAGGCGCACCTCGTCACGCTGGCCGCGGAAGAGCCGGTGACCGTCGCGGTGACCCGGGACGGTCTGGGCGATTCGCCCCGGGCGGCCCACACCGTGATCGAGGCGAAGCCCCACGCGAGGGGACTGGTGATCCTCGAGAATCGCGGCTCGGCCCAGCTGAGTGAGAACGTCGAGATCGTACTCGGCGACGGCGCGAAGCTCACCGTGGTGAGCGTGCAGCAGTGGGATGACGGCGCCAGGCATCTCGCGAGCCACTACGCGACGGTGGGCCGCGACGCGTCGCTGACGCACATCACCGTGTCGCTGGGCGGCGAGGTCGTGCGGGTGAACCCGTCGATCCACCTCGATCACGAGGGCGGCAACGGCGAGGCTCTGGGCGCCTACTTCGCCGACGCCGGTCAGCACCTGGAGCACCAGGTCTATCTCGACCACCAGGCGCCGCACACCCGCAGCCGCGTGACCTACAAGGGGGCGCTGCAGGGCGAGGGCGCGCGCACCGTCTGGATCGGTGACGTCCTGATCCGGCAGACCGCGACGGGCACCGACAGCTACGAGCAGAACCGCAACCTCGTGCTCAGCGAGGGCACCCGGGCGGACTCGATCCCCAACCTGGAGATCGAGACCGGGGACATCGCGGGCGCCGGGCACGCGAGTGCGACCGGCCGCTTCGACGACGAGCACCTCTTCTACCTGCGCAGCCGCGGCATCCCCGAGGAGGAGGCGCGTCGGCTCGTGGTGCGGGGCTTCCTCCTCGAGGTGATCGCGCATATCGGCCATGCCGAGACCGAGGCGCGGTTGCAGGAGGCCGTCGAAGCCGAACTCGCCTCATCGTCGGCGTCCGCTCGCTGATGGCGCGGATCAGGGCCATCTCGCTCGGCGATCTGGTGCAGGACCAGGCCGTGCGCGTCGAGCTCGAGGGGGTGCCCATCGCCGTGGTGCTCGACTCGAACGGAGAGGTGCACGCGATCGGCGACACCTGCAGCCATGGCCAGATCAGTCTCTCCGAGGGATTCGTCGAGGGCGACACCCTCGAATGCTGGGCGCACGGATCGGCCTTCTCGCTCCGCACCGGCATCCCGCAGAACCTTCCGGCCTATGAGCCGGTCCCGGTTTTCGTCGTCGAGATCGACGGCGACGACGTATACATCGACCCCACTGTCACGAAAGAGATTGCCGCATGACTTCCGTTCTCGAGATCAAGGATCTGCACGTTAGCGTCGAGACCGAGCAGGGCTCCAAACCGATCCTGAAGGGCGTGGACCTCACGGTCCGCCAGGGGGAGACGCACGCCATCATGGGGCCGAACGGCTCGGGCAAGTCGACCCTCGCCTACGCGATCGCGGGACATCCGCGCTACGAGGTGACGGGGGGCTCGATCCTGCTCGACGGCGAGGAGGTGCTCGAGATGGAGGTCGATGAACGCGCCCAGGCCGGTCTCTTCCTCGCGATGCAGTACCCGGTCGAGATCCCGGGCGTCACCAACGCCAACTTCCTGCGGACCGCGAAGACCGCGATCGACGGCGAGGCCCCGGCCATCCGGACCTGGATGAAGGAGGTCAAGGGCGCCATGGAGAACCTCCGGATGGACGCCTCCTTCGCCGAGCGGAATGTGAACGAGGGGTTCTCGGGCGGCGAGAAGAAGCGGAACGAGATCCTGCAGCTCGAACTGCTCAAGCCGAAGTTCGCGGTGCTCGACGAGACCGACTCCGGTCTCGACGTCGACGCCCTGAAGATCGTCTCCGAGGGCGTCAACCGCGCGCGCGAGACGACGGGGCTCGGTCTCCTGCTCATCACCCATTACACCCGCATCCTGCGTTACATCAAGCCCGATTTCGTGCACGTGTTCGTGAACGGGCGCGTCGCCGAGCAGGGCGGGCCGGAGCTCGCGGACCGGCTGGAGGAGGAGGGCTACGATCGCTTTCTGAGCGACGCGGCGTAGACTGGCCATCATGAACGAGACCGTGAACGTCGTATCCATCGACCCCGACTTCCGCGAGCAGGCGCTCGAGGCGTTGAAGGATGTCAGCGATCCCGAACTCGGCGTCAACATCGTCGATCTCGGCCTGATCTACGACCTCGCCTTCGACGAGGAGCACGACGCCCTCGTGGTCAGCATGACGCTGACGAGCGCGGGGTGCCCGCTCACCGACGTGATCGAGAACGACATCGCCGAGGCGCTCGACGGGCTCGTCCGGGCCTTCCGCATCAACTGGGTGTGGATGCCGCCGTGGACGCCGGAGCGCATCACCGAGGACGGCCGCGATATGATGAGGGCGCTTGGGTTTGCGATCTGAGCCTGCGGCTCAGATCGCAATGAAACAGCCCAGTGGGCTGTTTCAACCAAGCGCCCCGCCGGTAGGCGGCGCTGAGATTATGCACAAACTCGTGGGTGCAGAGCCTGGCTCTCATATCGCGATCGGAAACAGCCCAGTGGGCTGTTTCAACCAAGCGCCCCGCCGGTAGGCGGCGCTGATATTTTTTGCAGAGTTGAGGGATAGACGGTGATCACCGTAGAGGACCTCGCCATCGATGTGGGCGCGCGCCGGCTGATGGGCGGGGTGGGCTTCCGTGTCAACCCGGGCGACAAGGTCGGCCTGGTGGGGCGCAACGGCGCGGGTAAGACCACGCTGACGCGCACGCTGTCGGGCGAGTTGCAGCCGGCGGAGGGCCGGATCGTCGTGGCCGGCGAGCTCGGCTTCCTGCCCCAGGATCCGCGCACGGGGGATCCGGAGCAGATCGCGCGGCACCGCATCCTCGATGCGCGCGGGCTCGGCACCCTCACCGCCGACATCGCGCGGGCGACGGAGCAGATGGCGAGCGAGGATCCTCGGATCGCCGAGAAGGCGATGCGCCGCTTCGGCACGCTGACCGATCGCTTCCACGCGCTCGGCGGGTACGCGGCCGAGGCAGAGGCGGCCTCGATCTCGAACAACCTCGGCCTGCCGGATCGCGTGCTCGACCAGCCCCTGAAGACGCTCTCCGGCGGGCAGCGGCGCAGAATCGAGCTGGCGCGGATCCTCTTCAGCGATGCGGACACGCTGATCCTCGACGAGCCGACCAACCACCTCGACGCCGACAGCATCGTCTGGCTGCGCGATTTCCTGAAGGCCTACAAGGGCGGCGTGATCGTGATCAGCCACGACATCGACCTGGTGGGCGAGACCGTGAACCGGGTCTTCTACCTCGACGCCAACCGTCAGGTCATCGACGTCTACAACATGAGCTGGAAGCTCTACCTGCGCCAGCGCGCGGCGGACGAGGAGCGCCGCCGCAAGGAGCGGACGAACGTCGAGAAGAAGGCGTCGGCGCTGCAGCAGCAGGCAGCTCGCTTCGGCGCGAAGGCGTCGAAGGCGGCCGCCGCCCACCAGATGGTCGCGCGCGCGGAGAAGATGCTCGCCGGCCTCGAGGACGAGCACCAGTCGGATCGGGTCGCGAAGCTCAGGTTCCCGGATCCGGCGCCCTGCGGCAAGACCCCGCTGATGGGGGAGGGGCTGTCGAAATCCTACGGTTCGCTGGAGATCTTCGCCGGGGTCGATCTCGCGATCGACCGGGGGGCGAAGGTGGTCGTGCTGGGGCTCAACGGCGCGGGCAAGACCACGCTGCTGAGGCTGCTGGCCGGGATCGACGCCGCCGATGCGGGCGAGATCGTCGCCGGGCACGGCTTGAAGATCGGCTACTACGCTCAGGAGCACGAGACGCTGGACGTCTCGGCGAGCGTGCTGCAGAACATGGTCGCCGTGTCGCAGCATCTCACGGAGACCGAGGCGCGCAAGGTGCTCGGGTCCTTCCTCTTCACCGGCGACGACGTGCACAAGCCTGCGGGCGTGCTCTCGGGCGGGGAGAAGACCCGGCTCGCGTTGGCGATGCTCGTGGTGTCGAGTGCGAACGTGCTGCTGCTCGACGAGCCCACCAACAACCTCGATCCCGCCAGCCGGGCGGAGGTGCTCGACGCGCTCGCCAACTTCAGCGGCGCCGTCGTGCTCGTCTCGCACGATCCCGGGGCCGTCGAGGCGCTGAACCCGGAGCGCGTGCTCATCATGCCGGAGGGCACCGAGGATCACTGGTCGAAGGAGTACCTGGAGCTCATCGAGCTGGCGTAGCGGCGCCGCGCCGGCCGATCGAGCGCGAAGCGCTCATCCGGGATCTCGCGGCTCGGCTCGGTCCGCCGCCGAGGGGGCAGAATCGAGGAGCGGCAGGCGGACGATGACGAAGGCCGCGCCGTCGAGCAGCATGCCGTTGTCGTAGTAGGTGCCGTGGGCGCCGCCGTCGAGATCGAGGCTGCGCTGGCACACGAAGTCCCAGGCCACGCAGTAGTCGCGCAGGCGATCCGCGAACCCGGCGAGGCTTCCCGCCTGGCGCGGCAGGAGTCCGTCCACCCCGGCGTCGAAGGTGCCGAAGCTGTAGGTCTCCGAGCTGGTGAATCGGGGATTGCCGTAGAGCACGACCGCGAGGATCCGATCCGCGACCCCGGGCGCCAGCTCGCCCGTCGTGGCGCCCACCAGCCTCGTGGCCGGCGCGGCGAGCGCATCCCCGACCACCATGGCCCCCTGGGAGTAGCCGATCAGCACGAAACGCTGCTCCGCGCAGGCCTCGGCCTGCACGCCCAGGGTGTCGATGAGCAGCCGCACGCCTCGGGTGCCGCCCTCGTTCATATCGGAATCGGCCGGATAGTCGAGATCGAGGGTGAGCACCTCACCGGGGCGCGCATCCGAGACGACGCGCGTGAGGGGCGACAGCATGTGCTCCTCGGACGACTCGCCGGTGCCTCTCGCCGTCACGACCAGATACGGCGCGCACTCGACCGGATCCGCGATCGGATCGGGATGAAGCCGCGCGTCGTAGGTCTCCGCGGCCTTCGGCGGAGTCGGATCCTCCACGACCTCCATCAGCGACTCGCGCATGTCTTCGGGGGCGGGGTCGGGCGCGCATCCGGTCAGCAGGCACACGAGGATCACCGCGATGGCTGCGGTGAGCGAACCCGTTCGAGACTGCACGCGTGAGATCCTATCGCTGCACACCCGCGAGTGCGGATCCTGTGCGCGAGAGCGGATCCTGTGCGCGGTGCAAACGATGCGGTTTCGTGCACAGGATCCGCTTTCGCAGAGCTGCGGCGCAACGGTTCGTGCGCTCACCCGTCGAGGAGAGCGTCCTCTTCTTCGGCATCGCTGGGGCCGCGGCGCCGGCTCCGGGCCTCGCGCCTCCGATCCTCCCGCCGCACCGAGTCGCTCTCCGGGTTGAGAGCGCGGTACTCCTGCCGCGCCGCGTATCCGACGCCGATGATCGCGATCAGGATGAAGACGTACCACTGCAGCGCGTAGGAGAGATGCGGTCCCTCGTCGCGCTCGGGCCGGACCGCGAGCACCCCCGTCTCTCCAGCGGGCGTCTCCGCAACCAGCTGGCCGTATGCGCCGAGATACGCGCGATCTCCCACCCCCGTGAGCCCGGCCAGGAGCGGCACGTCGATGCTGGGCACCGAACTCCCGGAGGCCTCGCGCCCCGCGATGCCCGGCTCGCTCGCCCGCAGCCGCGCGAGCACCGTCACCTCGCCCGCTGCCGGAGTCGGAAGCGTCTCCGGCGCATCGTCGGTCCCCGACACGGGGATCCAACCGCGATCGACGAAGAAGACGCTCCCATCGGGCAGCTCCAGGGCCTGGATCAGATCGGAACCCACGCTTCCATTGCCCGGGCGGTTCCGGGCGAGGACGGGATCGCCGACGTACTCGCCCACGACCTCCACCGTGCGCCACTTCAACCGATCCTCGTCGAAGCCCGCACGATCCGTCAGCGCATCGCCGAGCGGCACCGGCGCGGCGTCGTAATTGAGATCGATGCGCGCGATCTCGGCCTGCGCCTCGTCCCTGCGGTCGAACTGCCAGTTGCCGAACCAGGCGCAGGCCAGGGAGAAGGCCACGAGCAGAGCGGAATAGCCCAGCCAGCGGCGGCTGCGCAGGAAGCTCCACCCCACCGGCACCGGCGCGGCGTCCTGCGGGGGAGCGACGCTCTCGGACGGGGCGGAGGTCGTGAGGCTCATGCCGACGCCTCCGAGGACTCGAGCGGTCGCACCGTCAGCGGGAAGGAACGGAGCGCCAGAAAGTCGCGCAGGAACTCGAGGTGCTCCGGGCAGGCGAGCCAGGTCTTGCGGCGATCCTCCGCGTGGATCTTGGGGTTGCGCCACTCGATCGCCCACTCCGCCGTCTCCGGGCATCCGGCACGGCTGCACAGATGTCGCTCGGCGGGCGCGGCGCCGAGGGAGCCGGACAGCACGCCGATCACCGCGGATCCTCGTCCGCCGCCCGCCGCTCCGCCAGGACATCGACGACCAGAAGGGTCTCCGACCCAGCGGGGCCGGGCGCCGCCGGATCGGAGGCGCCGCCGGTGGGCGGGGAATCCGCTCCGGTGAGCTCGAGCGGCGCGGGGGCCTCGGGCGTGCGCCCGCCGCCGTGCGCGGCCTGATTGGCGAAGAGCACCGCGAAATAGGGGAGGAGCACCGCACCGGCGCCCACCACGAGGATCCACCATCCGCGCACGAAGAAGAGCGAGGCGACGCAGGCCACCCGTATGCTCATGGCGATGAAGTAGACGCGCATACGGTGGGCGCGATCCTCGGCCGGACTCGCGCCGACGGATGTCACGTCGTACTGCTCGGCCATCCGACCAGACTACTCCTGCGGCCGGGCTATAGGCTGGGGATACTCGTCGAAAGGAACCCCGATGACCACCTCCCGCACCGTCCTCGTCACCGGCGGCAATCGCGGCATCGGCGCCGCCATCGCCGCACGACTCGTCGCGGAGGGGCACCGCGTGGCGGTGACCGCGCGCTCGGGAGAGGGGCCGGAGGGCACGCTCACCGTGCGGGCCGAGATGACCGACGCCGCGTCGATCGACGCGGCCTTCGCCCGGGTCGAGCAGGAGCTGGGACCGGTCGAGGTGATCGTCTCGAACGCCGGCATCACGCGGGACACCCTCCTGCTCCGGATGAGCGAGGACGACTTCACCGAGGTCGTCGACACCAACCTCACCGGCACCTTCCGCGTCGTCAAGCGGGCGGCCAAAGGGCTGCTGAAGGGCCGCTTCGGTCGGGTGATCCTCATCTCCAGCGTGGTCGCGCTGTACGGCTCCCCGGGACAGATCAACTACTCCTCCTCCAAAGCCGCGCTCGTCGGCTTCGCGCGGTCGCTCACGCGCGAGCTCGGCTCGCGGGGGATCACCGCCAACGTCATCGCCCCCGGCTTCATCGAGACCGACATGACCGCCGCGTTGCCGGAGGAGCAGCAGCAGGCCTACCTCGCGTCGATCCCCGCGGGTCGCTTCGGCCGCGTCGACGAGATCGCCGCGACCGCGGCCTGGCTGGCGGGCGACGACGCCGCCTACATCTCCGGCGCCGTGATCCCGGTCGACGGGGGCCTTGGCATGGGGCATTGAGAACTCCGTGCCGATGCTCCGAATGCGGTGTGCGAGTGCGGCGACCCCTTCTCGCGGCGGCGAGTCCCGCGTAGGCTGGACGGCATGACTTCGATCGAGCACCCCAGGTCCACCACCCGCGTCGCGGTCGATGCCGTGAAGCTCGCCGAGCTGCACGAAGCGCCGGAGATCCTGCGCCTCGTCAACGTATGGGATGCCGTCAGCGCGCGCCTCGTCGCGCAGCTTCCCGGCACGCAGGCCATCGCGACGGCGGGGCACAGCATCGCCGCCTCCCACGGCTACCCCGACGGCGAGAAGATCCCCCTCGACCTGCTGATCGCCGCGATCGAGCGCATCGTCGCCGCCACCGACCTCCCCGTCACGGCGGACCTCGACGGCGGATTCGGCGATACCGGCGAGACGGTGCGCCGCGCGATCGGCGTCGGCGTGTCGGGAGCCAACATCGAGGATCGGCTCCGTCCGCTCGACGAGTCCGTCGCTGTCGTGCGAGCCGCCATCGAGGCCGGTGAGCGCGAGGGGGTGCGCTTCGTGCTCAACGCCCGCACCGACGCCATCGTGAAGGCGGGGGATCGTCCGCGTGCGGAGAGCCTCGCCGACGCGATCGAGCGGGGCCGGGCCTATCTCGAGGCGGGTGCGCAGAGCGTGTTCGTCCCGGGCGTGCTCGACGCGGAAGACACCAGGACGCTCGTCGACGGACTCGGCGCCGGCAAGCTGAGCGTGATCGGCCTGCCCGGCGCCCTCACGGCGGCCGAGTACGAGGCACTCGGCGTCGCGCGCATCTCCTACGGGCCGATGACGCAGAACGTCGCGCTGACCGCGCTGAAGCGGCTCGGCGAGTCGCTGCTCGCCGACGGCGCGATCCCCGAGGACACCGAGAAGCTCAACGACTTCTGAGGCTCCCGCGACCGGGAGGGTCCGCTCAGGCCGGAAGCCGGTCGAGCAGGGGGATCGCCCGCGCCAGATCGTCTTCGATCGACACGTCGGCGCGCTCCCGCACGATCGGCTTCGCGTTGTATCCGACGCTCAGCCCGGCGATCGACATCATGGTCAGATCGTTCGCCCCGTCGCCGATCGCGACCGTCGCACTCAACAGAACACCGGATTCGTCGGCCCACTCGCGCAGTGCCTCGGCCTTCGCCTCGGCATCGACGATGGGGCCGCGCACCCGTCCCGTGAGCACGCCCGCGTCGACCTCCAGACGGTTCGCACGCCAGAAGTCGAGCCCCAGATCGCGCGCGATCGGATCCAGCACCTCGTGGAATCCGCCGGAGACGACGCCCACGCGGCCGTGCAGGCCCCGCACGGCCGAGATCAGCTCCCGGATGCCGGGGGAGAGGCGCACCCGCCGATATGCCTCTTCGAACACCGATTCCGGGGTTCCGGCGAGCGTCGCGACCCGCTCGCGCAGGCTGTCGGCGAAGTCGAGCTCGCCGCGCATCGCCCGCTCGGTCACCTCGGCGACGAGCTCCCGGGTGCCGGCCGCGTCGGCCAGCAGCTCGATCACCTCATCCTGGATCGTCGTCGAGTCGCAGTCGAGGACGACGAGCGGGCGCACGGCGGGGGAACGGCTCATGCGCCAAGTCTACGGGGCCGACACCTCGCGATACGTGCCTCCGTCGGCGGATCCGTTCAGTAGGCTTGGGCGCATGAGCGATGTGCTGAGCCTCTCCGACGTCTCCTACGTGCGCGACGGCCGACCGATCCTGAACGGCATCGACTGGACGGTCGAGGAGGATCAGCGCTGGGTGATCCTCGGCCCCAACGGCGCGGGCAAGACGACTCTGCTCCGGCTGGCCTCGGCGGGCGAGTTCCCGACGTCGGGCACGGTGACCGTGCTCGGGCGCACCCTCGGCCGGGTCGACGTCTTCGAGCTGCGCAACCGCATCGGCATGGCCTCGTCCGCGACCGCTCGGCGGATCCCCGCGGGGGAGACCGTGAGGGACGTCGTGCTCACGGCGGCCTACTCGGTCGAGGGCAGATGGAACGAGGAGTACGATCGCATCGACCTGCGGCAGGCGGATCGCATCCTCGACGAGTGGGAGCTCGGAGGGTTCGCCGAGCACCGCTTCGGCACGCTCAGCGACGGCGAGCGCAAGCGGGCGACGATCGCCCGCGCGGTGATGACCGACCCCGAGCTGCTGCTCCTCGACGAGCCGAGCGCCAGCCTGGACCTCGGGGCGCGGGAACGGCTGCTGCGGCTGCTCTCGGGCTACGCGGAGTCGTCCAGCTCTCCGGCCATGATCATGGTGACGCACCACGTCGAGGAGATCCCTCCCGGCTTCACCCACGCGCTCCTCATCCGCGAGGGCGAGATCCAGGCCGCCGGAGAGCTCGAGTCCACGCTGACCGCTGAGAACCTGGAGGCGACCTTCGGCCTGCCGTTCGAGCTGAGCCGCAGCCGCGGACGCTACGCCGCAGTCGCCCGGGGCGCCGCCGACGGGGCAGACAGCGCCGGAGCGATCTGATAGACTATTCCTTCGGTGCGGCGGCGCGTGATCGCGTGCGCGTCGCGAGACCCCACGATTTCTGAAGGATCCACCATGAAGACCGACGTTCACCCCGAGTACCGGGCCATCGTGTTCCGCGACCTGGCCTCGGGAACCACCTTCCTGACCCGCTCGACGCTCACCAGCGAGAAGACGATCGAGCTCGACGGCGAGACCTACCCGGTGATCGACGTCGAGATCTCGAGCGCCTCGCATCCGTTCTACACGGGCAAGCAGCGCATCCTCGACTCCGCCGGTCGCGTGGAGAAGTTCAACCAGCGCTTCAAGGGCTTCGGCGCCTGAACCTCTGGAACGTTCGGTGAAGCGGCGGGGGCCTTCGGGCCGCCCGCCGTTTCGCGTTCTCCGGTGCGGTTCGCCCGGATCCGTGGCCTGCCCGGAGGGCGTGCCCGAGCGGAGCCGTCGCAGGCGTCACCGATGCGGCCAGGCGCCGTCAGCGACGAAGCCGGGATCGCGAACCCGGCGCATGTACTCCTGGAAGTTCTCCGCCTGGGCCGCGGCCCAGCCGATCTGCGCGGCATGGAGCTCAGAGGGATCCGAGGGGAGCTGCTGACCGTAGCGACGCGCGATCGCCTGCGCCACCCGGCCCGCGGCGATAGCGTCCTCTCCGGCGTCGTGGGCCGCCTCCAGCCCGATCCCGTAGTGGGCGGCGACCGCGGTGAGCGTGCGCTTGCCCTTGCGGTACCGGTCGAGCTGCTTGTCGATGATGAGCGGATCGACGATCGGGGAGAGCGCGCCGGGCCAGTTCAGCCCGTGCCTCACCGTCTCCGCGTGAAGAAGTGTGAGATCGTAGGGGGCGTTGTAGATGACGACGGGGAACCCCCGTTCCAGCATGTCGCCCACGCCGGCGAGGATCTGAGCGATGCCGACCGGCGCCTCGACCCCGCTCGCGCGGGCCACCTCCGTCGTGATGCCGTGCACCGCGGAAGCCGACGACGGGATCTCCACGCCCGGGTCGAGGAGCCAATCGTAGCGCTCGAGCACCTCGCCGTTGCTGCCGAGGAGCGCGATGGTCGAACTCACGATACGGGCCTGGGAGGTGTCCACGCCGGTGGTCTCCGTGTCGAAGACCGCCAGGTGCTCGGCCCATAGGGGGAGTGCTGGGGTCACGTGGGCTCCTTTCGTCGGCTCCAGCCTACTGCGCCGCACCGGGAGCGACGGCTGAGCCGCCGCGCAGTCGGCCGCCGGTAGAATCGGGGCATGACCGCAGCGCCCCCGGACCTCGTGATCGAGACGCTCGGCATCGGCACCCGAACGTGGCAGTACGGCGATCCGGACGGTTCCGTCCTCGTCCTCGTGCACGGTTTCCGCGGCGATCATCACGGACTGGAGAAGCTGGCGTCGGCGATCGCCGCGCGCCGACCCGGGCTCAAGGTTCTCGTCCCCGACCTGCCCGGGTTCGGCGCGACCCCCGCGGTTCCGGGAAGGCCGCATGATCTCGAGCTCTACGGGGAGTGGCTGCGTCTCTTCGCGGCGCGCGCGGCGCCCGGATCCACGGGCGTCCTGGGGCACAGCTTCGGATCCCTCGTCGTGGCGAATGCGCTCGCGGGCGGCTTGGATCCCGACTCGGTGATCCTCGTCAATCCCATCTCCTCTCCGGCGCTCGAAGGTCCGCAGGCACTGTTGACCGCCCTCGCCACCCTCTACTACCGGGCGGCAGAGGCACTGCCGGAGCGCGCGGCGAGGGGACTTCTCGGGCATCCGCTGATCGTCCGCGCGATGAGCGCGGTGATGGCCAAGACGGGGGATCGGGAGCTCCGAGCCTGGATCCACGACCAGCACGGCCGGTACTTCAGTTCCTTCGCCGATACGACGACGCTGCTCGAGGCGTTCCGCGCCTCGGTGTCGCACACGGTGGGGGAGTACGCCGCCTCCCTCCCCGCGGAGACGCTGCTGATCGCGGGCGACCGCGACGACATCACGCCGCTGACGGCTCAGCTCGATCTGCAGCACCGAGTCCCCGGTTCCCGCCTGCGCATCGCGCCCGGTGTGGGGCATCTCATCCACTACGAGGCCGCTGAGGACGCCGCCGACGAGATCACGGTCTTCCTGCGCGCGGGTTCCGGGGGCGCCGGATGAGGATCGTCCGCATCGACGATCTCCAGCACCCCGCGCTCGCCGATTACACGCAGCTCACGGATGTCGAGCTCAGACGCGTGCGCGAGCCGGCGGAGGGACTCTATCTGGCGGAGTCGCCGAAGGTGATCGAGCGAGCACTGGGATCCGGGCATCTGCCGCGTTCGGTCCTGCTGCTCGAGGACTGGCTGCCCAAGATCGGTGGGCTGCTCGAGGCGCATCCCGAGGTGCCGGTGTACGTGGGGGAGGCCGAGCAGCTCTCGGCCCTGACGGGTTTCCATCTGCACCGCGGGGCGATCGCCTCGATGCATCGTCCCGCGGAGCGCGATCCGCTCGGACTGCTGCGCTCCTCGCGTCGTGTGGTGGTGCTCGAGGACCTCGCCGACCATACGAACGTCGGAGCGATCTTCCGGTCGTGCGCCGCGCTGGGCGCCGACGCCGTACTGCTGAGCCCGGCGTGCGCCGACCCGCTCTACCGGCGGGCGGTCCGGGTCAGCATGGGGGCGGTGCTGCAGATCCCCTGGGCGAGGCTGCCGGACTGGCCGTCGGCCGGGCCGCTGATCCGGGAGGCGGGATACGAGCTCGCGGCGTTCGCGCTGGGGGAGGAGAGCGAGGACCTCGCCGACTTCGTCGGTTCGCTTCCCGAACGACTGGCGCTGCTCTTCGGCACCGAGGGCGCCGGGCTCTCTCGACGCGCGCTCGCGTCCTCGACGCGGCGCGTCAGGATTCCGATGGATCACGGAGTGGATTCGCTCAACGTGGCGACCGCCGCGGCGGTCGCGCTGTGGGCGGTGCGCGCCGGCGATCGGGCGGGGTCCGGGCGTTCAGGGTGATGAAAGCCGCCGGGTCTAGGCTCGACAGGACGACTACGAGGCGAGACCGCGGCATGCGGGGGATCGGGATATGAGCGAGCGCAGCAGCGGACGAGGGCGGGCGGTTCTGTGCGCCCTGCTGGCGCTGGCGGCGGGCTGGGGATCCTACGCTCTGGGCGTCGGCAGCGTCCTGGGCCAGCGGGCCGAGGCGAGCGTGCTGGACGCCGCGGAGTTCACCTACGATCCTCCCGCGCCGCTCGGACTGGTGTCGATCCCCGCGGTGCTGATCGCACTGGTCGCGCTGGGCGCGCTCGCCTGGGCGGCTCGGGGATTCGCCCGGGCCTTCACGATACTCTGCGTGTCGGTGGCGACGATCGTCGCGTCCCAGCTGCTCAAGCAGCGGGTGCTGGTGCGCCCGGACCTCTTCGAGTTCGATGCCGTGAACACATTCCCGAGTGGACATATGGCCGTGTTCGCCGCGCTCGGCGGTGCGCTCATCTGGGCGGTTCCCGCGAGGTTGAAAGGGGTCACGGCCATCGGCGCCGCGACGCTGATGGGGGTCGTCGCCTGGCAGCTTCTGCACTACGGCTGGCACCGGCCGAGCGACGTCATCGGCGCGCTCGCGCTCGCGCTGCTCGCGTTCTCGCTGGCCGCCGCGCTGCGCCCGCGCGGGCGGGGCGGCTCGCGCGACCCGGGATCCGGGACCATGGCGGCGAATCGCGTGATCGGTGCCGCGCTGGGCGTCACCGGAGTCGTCCTGGTGCTCGGTGGTCTGGTGCTGAGCCTGGTCGCCGCGAACCTGGGCTCGGACTCGCTGCTGCTCGCCGCCGGAGAGGTCGCCCTGGTCGGCACCGCGGCGCTCACCGCGACGGTCTTCTCGGCCCTGGCCAGGTAGCGGTTCCGAGTCGGTTCTCGGCGCGGCGATCCCGTCGCTGTTCCTGAGATCTCCCGCCGTGCGCCCGACTCTTCGTCGCTCGCTCCATGCCCGTCGGTTATCCAGGCCGCCGCCCGTGGGCATCCGGCGGAGACCATCCGCGCCGCGGCTCCACCGCGGTGCGTGGATAATCTATATTATGTCAGTTATCGTCGGCGACGCCGCCGAGTGCTGAGTCGTGCACGGTTGCGACACTGCGCACCCTGCACGACTCAGCACTCGGGCCGGGATCGGCCGCCCCGCTCCCCGTCTACCTCGGGGCGACGAGGTGCTGGAAGGTCTCGAGGATCAGCTCGACGCTGAGATGCTGAGGTACGCCGCCGTCGAGGCCGGCACCGTTGAGGCCGACGTCGTCGAGTTCGACGGCCTCGAACTCGGCGAACTCGACGCCGCGGATCAGCTCGCGAGGAATCGCGGCGAACAGCTCGGCCACCTGATGCGGGAACAGCCCCTCGGGTACCCGATACGCCGCGGGAACGTACCCGGGCTCCAGCACGTCCCAGTCCACGTGGATCCAGACCGGTCGGCCGTCGACGAACTCGGTCACGTTCTGCGGAGTGCTCTCAGAGGGGCCGAGGATGCGCACGCCGGCGTCGTCGAGCAGACGTCGTTCCTGCGGGTCGATGTCCCTCGCCCCCACCAGGGCCACGCGTTTCGGGTCGAGTCCGGCGCCGTGTCCGCTCTCCCACCGTCCGCACGCAGCCGCGAGCACCATGCCTCCGAGATACCCGGACTCCGTCGTCTCGGGCGTGTTGAAGTCGCCGTGCGCGTCGATCCACAGCACCACGGCCTCGGGTTCGCGGCTCGCCACCTCCGGCAGGGTCGCGAGGCTGGCCGCGCAGGTGTTCGTGGCGAGCACGGGGGTCTCCCCCGCGTCGAGCGCCGCCCTCAGCGCCTTCCGGAGACCGTCCAGCACCGGCTTCGCGGCGGGGAGACTCTCCTCCCACCGGTCCTCCTGTGGCGCGCTCGGGTTCCCGATCACGACGGGGCGGACGCCCAGGTACGTTCCGAGCGCCTCCCCCGTGAGGCGTGCGCCGGTCAGCGCTCCGGCGGTGCGATCCGCGACTCTTCCCTGCGAGACGATCACTGCGTGCGTCACTGTCGATCCTTTCGGCGTGTCGGAGGAGCCGTTGCGCGAGCGGGTCCACCTCGGAGCGGCACGATGTCCAGACTAGCGCCGGGGGCTGTGACCGCACGCCTCCGCCGACGACGCGCCGGATGCGAGGTCATCCGACGCGGAAGGATCCGATCTCGGTGGTGCCATCCGACTCGTAGACGGGCACCTCCCATCCGTTCGGATACTTCGCGTCCCGCTCCGCCTGCCACGCGGTCGCCTGGTCGGGATCGGAGGGAAGGCCCGGATGATCGGGGCTGAACGCCTCCAGATCCGTGGCGCGGGCGTAGCCGAGCACCGCTCCCCCGTCAGGCCCGACGCCGGTGACCGCGACCAGATCGGGCTCGCCCTCGGCGAAGTCGCCGACCCCGTAGGTCTCGCCGCTGGCGTTCACCCCGAGCTCGGTCGGCACGTGGCTCACGAACTGGATCGTCGCCACTCCCGCTGCCCCAGCGGCGGAAAGGTAGAGGATCCGCCGGTCCCGGTCGAGCAGGATGTCTTCCCAGGCGGAAGAGCGCGGATTCCCGATGTCCGTCGCGTCCCATCTCGCCGAGGGGTTGTCGCCTCCGGGGTCCACGCCGAACGCCACCGTCCCGGCCGCGGTGCCCTGGAGCGTGACGCGGGCGTGCGTCGCACCGTGCGGAGCGTCTGGCAGCAGATCGATCTCGAGATCCTCATCATCGAAGGTGTGGCTCTGGGGCTCGCCCAGCAGGGAGATGATCGGCGTGCCCGGGATGACGCCCCCGGGTGCGTCGAGCCCGTCGACGCGATCGGGATCCGTAGAGGGTTCCGCGGCGAGCTCGGGAGAGATCCCGCCGCTCACGGCGTACGCGCCGACCGCCACGCCGGCGCCACCCAGCGCTCCTGAGACGACCAGGAGGATCGCGAGGAGGACGTTCGGAAACCTCCGCCGCGCGGACGCATGCGAGATCAGCTGCGCTCTCACCGCAGCGGCACGCTCGGGATGGTAGACGTTCATCTCGGTCTCCCTTCGGGGACGGTCTCGGGATCGATCGCGATAGCGAGGCGGGACCGCAGACGCGACAGGCGCATCTTCGCCGCGGAGGTGGAGATCCCCAGCGCCGCCGCCGCCTCGCGGACGGTGAAGCCCTCGAGCGCCGTCAGCGCGAGCAGTTCGCTCTCCGCAGGCCGCAACCCGGACAGCTCCCGCCTGAGCCCGGCGATTCTCGGGTCATCGGCCTCCGCGATGCGTTCCGCGGGATCCGGAGACGGTTCGGGCGCGGGAAGCGCGGCGAGAAAGCGGCGATACCTGCGTCGAGCGCGGGCGGAGTTGCGGGCGACGTTACGTGCGGTCACGATCAGCCACGGCAGCACGGATCCGTCGACGAAGCGCACCGCGGACCGCCGGCGCCAGAGCTCCAGGAAGACGGTCGCGGTGAGATCTTCCGCCTCGTGCGCCGTCTGCCCGGCGGCGACGAGGTGCCGGAACACCCGGGCATGGTGCCGGTCCCAGATCAGGCCGAAGGCGGGAGGATGATGCCTGCGTGCGCGCTCCCACACCTGCTCGTCGGAATCGTCGATCATGCTCAGTAATGTCCGAAGCCGCCGAAGCGGTCACATCCACGAGAAAGATAGCACTCCGCGAAGCCGCCGGGAAGGGTGTTGCTACGGTAGTTCGGGTGCGACCGACGTCGTGCGCAATCTCCAGGAGTGATTCGGCAATGCCACACAGAACCCATCCACGAGACCTCGCCAAACGGATTCCCGCCCCTCCCCCGCACCCCGGCCTGATCCCCGGCATCGGCGTCGAGCGGACCGGCGTCAGCTTCCCGACCAACTGGCTGGTCCTGGGGACGGCGGCCGCGCTGACCATCGGCGTGATCCTGTGGGCGTTCCTCGCGCCCGACCATCTCTCCGCGGTCGGATCCGCGTCGCTGGCCTGGGTCAGCACCAACTTCGGCTGGCTGTTCGGCTCGCTCGCGGTGGCGGTCGCCGTCTTCATGTTCGTGGTGGGCTACGGCCGCACCGGCGGCATCCGTCTCGGCGCCGATGACGAGGAGCCCGAGTTCTCGACCCCGTCCTGGATATCGATGCTCTTCGCCGCCGGACTGGGCATCGGCCTGCTCTTCTACGGGCCGCTCGAGCCGCTCACCTATTTCCTCTCCCCCGCGCCGGGCGTCTCGGCGGAGCCCGGGTCGGCCGAGGCCGCTCTGCCCGCGTTCGCGCAGACGCTGCTGCACTGGGGCCCCATCGCCTGGGCCTTCTACGCACTGGTCGGCGGCGCGATCGCCTACAGCGCGTATCGGCGCGGCCGCGCCCCGCTCATCTCCGCCCTGTTCGAACCGGTCTTCCCGGGCGGCAGCAACCGGGTGCTCGGCAGGATCATCGACATCTTCGCCATCGTCGTCACCCTGTTCGGCACCGCGGTCTCCCTCGGGATCGGTGCGCTGCAGATCGAGAGCGGATTCCGGCTGGTCACCGGGCTCGGGCCGATGGGCAACGCCTTCCTGATCGGGGCGATCGCCCTGCTCACCTCGGCGTTCATCGCTTCGGCGGTGTCCGGGGTGAAGCGCGGCATCAGGCGGCTCTCCAACCTCAACATGTTCCTCACCGGCGGCCTCGCGCTGTTCGTCCTCGTGGTCGGCCCGACCGTGTTCCTCCTCAACTACCTCCCCGCCTCGGTGATCGAGTTCTTCCAGCAGCTCCCCGCGATGCTCGCCCGCAACCCCAATCAGGGCGAGAGCGCCTCCGAGTTCCTGGCCACCTGGACGACGTACTACTGGGCCTGGTGGGTGTCGTGGACGCCGTTCGTCGGCATGTTCATCGCGAAGATCTCTCGCGGCCGCACACTGCGCGAGTTCGTCACCGCCGTGGTGCTCGTCCCCACCGCGATCGTCGTCGGCTGGTTCGTGATCTACGGCGGCACGGCGATCTACATGACGATGAGCGGCGCGGAACTGCAGTCCGGCGGCTCGGGCGAGGAGGTGCTCTTCCAGGTCCTGCAGCGCCTGCCCTTCGGGTTCATCACCTCGATCATCGCCATGATCGCGGTCGTGGTCTTCTTCGTCACGGCGGCCGATTCGGCATCCATCGTGATGGCCTCCATGTCGCAGGGCGGCCGGCCGGAGCCCTCAAAATGGGTCACCATCATGTGGGGTCTGCTCCTCAGCCTCATCGCGGTGTCGCTGCTGCTCGCGGGCGGCAGGGACACGCTCTCGGGGCTGCAGTCCATCATGGTGGTCTCGGCGCTCCCGTTCGCATTCGTGGTCATCGGGATCATGATCGCCTGGTCGCGCGACCTGCGCACCGACCCCTATACGATCCGTCGGAAGTACGCGCGCGCGGCCATCGCGCAGGGCGTGCGCCGTGGCATCGACGAGTACGGCGACGACTTCGTCTTCGGCACGAGCGAGGTCCCCTCCGACGAGGGCGCGGGGGCCGGTTTCGACAGCGAGGATCCGAATCTCACCGAGTGGTACGTCGAGGCGACGACCGGGCCCATCGAGCAGGTCTCCCCCTCGGACGTGCGCCGCACCCTCGAGCCGGGGCGGATCCAGGCGAGGGGGCCCGAACGCCCCGATCGCGCCGCGTCCGGCGACGCGTCGCTGACCGTCGGCGAACGGGAGCCCGAATGACCCGCGGAGGCTCCCCGTGCGCGCACGGGTTGTCCCGCGGACGGCGAGGCTGTAACGTATTCGTTATTCTTCCTCCGGCCGCCCCGGGATCCTCCGCGGGGATCGGCCCGACCACCGTCCGTCGAGAGGGCCCGAATGCTCCAAGGTGATGCTTCGCGCGAGCGCGTGTATCCGTCCCGGCGGAGCCTGCGCGAGGCAGAGGATCGGACCTCGGGCGAGCGGGCGGATCCTCGGTTCTCAGTGCTTCCGAGCACCGTCCCGCCACCGCCGCCGAGGGCAGTGCGGAGCCTGCCGCGTCCGGCGCCGGAATCGCGCACTCCCCCGGCGCGTCGGGTGATCGCGTCCGCATCGGCGATCCTCTGCGCGAGCGGCCTGGTGCTGACCATCGCGCTCCCCGGCACCGGCGCCGCGGGCGAGGACGACTGGAGCGCCGCTTCGGTGCAGCGCCTGTCGAGCACGGGCTCCCCGATCCCCGCCGGCGCGGCGCTCGAGGCGCTGGGCGCGGTCTCCGCCGAGGCGACCGGGGCCCGCCAGACCTTCGTCAACCGCACGGACGCCGCCGTGCAGTTCCCGTTCGCCGGAGCCCAGCCGCTCACGGACGGCTTCGGACCGCGATCGTACCCGGTCGCCGGGTTCCACGACGCCCAGGACTTCGCCGCCCCCGCGGGCACGATCGTCCAGGCGATCGCGGACGGCGAAGTCATCGAGACCGGCGAGACGACCGACGGATGCGGCTACGGCGTGCTGCTCTCCCACGAGATCGACGAGCTGGAGATCACCAGCCGGTACTGCCACATGCAGACGGACTCGAACGACCTCGCGGAGGGCGACCTCGTGTCGGTCGGCGACACGGTCGGCACGGTGGGCGCGACGGGCATCGCCTTCGGCGCGCATCTCCACTTCGTCCTCACCGTCGACGGAGAGGCCGTGGATCCGATGCCGTTCCTGAGCGAGTACAACCGCAAGACGCGCCCGTGACGGCCGGCCCGGGAACCGGGTCCTTCAGTCCGCGCCCGCGGCCGCCGCGGTCGCCTCGGACCAGCGAGCGAGCCGCTCCGTCGCGGCACCGGAATCGATGGCCTCGGCCGCGATGCGCAGCTTCCGCTCGAGGCGCTCCAGGATCGGCTCCTCGAAGCTCTCCGGCCGTCCGACCAGGTCGAAGGCCACGAGTCCCGCCGCCGCGTTGAGCAGGACGATGTCGCGCACCGGGCCGGTCTCCCCGCCCAGGACCCGGCGCGCGATCCGGGCGTTGTGCTCGGGCGTGTCCCCCAGCAGATCCTCGATGCTCGCCCTGGCGATGCCGAGATCCCGGGGATCCAGATCGTGCTCGGTCAGCGCTCCGCGGCTGACCTCCCAGATCCGCGAGTGCCCGGTCGTGGTGAGCTCGTCGAGACCGTCGTCGCCGCGGAACACCAGCGCGTTCGCGCCGCGGACGCGGAAGAGGTCGGCGAACAGGGGTGCTCGCGACGCATCGGCCACGCCGGCCGCGGTGGCCTCGGGTCTGACCGGGTTGCACAGCGGGCCCAGGTAGTTGAACACCGTCTGGATGCCCAGCTCCTTCCGCACCGGAGCGACGTGCCGGAAGCCCGGCAGGAACCGCGCGGCGTTCACGAAGGCGATCCCCGCCTGGTCGAAGGCGCGGGCGAGCTGCTCGCCGTCGAGGGCGAGGTCGATGCCGAGCGCGGTCAGCACGTCGGAGGAGCCCGATTTGCTGCTCGCGGCGCGGTTGCCGTGCTTGACGACGGGAGCGCCCGCGGCAGCGCACACGATGGCCGCCATCGTGGAGACGTTGACGGTGCCGTGGCGGTCGCCCCCCGTTCCGACGATGTCGAGGGAGAGCGCGGGCAGGTTCACCTCCAGGGCCGCGGCGAGGATCGCGTCGCGGAAGCCGACGATCTCGTCGACGGTCACGCCCTTCGCCTGGAGCGCCACGAGGAACGCTCCGAGCTGGGCGGGCGTCGCCGCGCCGGTCATGAACTGCTGCATGGCCCAATCGGCCTGGGAGACGCTCAGATCGTCGCGCTCCAGGAGGGATTCGAGGATGGCGGGCCAGTGGTGCTCGTGGGTCATGCGGCCAGTTTATGAGGTCGTGCAGGATCGGTCGCGGCACCGGCGCTGCGGAGAGCCGCGGACTTCCGGGACTCCTGGAAGCGGTAGGCTGGATCGGGAACGTTCGGGAACCCCCGGCGCGCCGCGGCGAGTGAAATACGCACACCAAACTTTCAGCTAACATGAGAGGGTGACGACAACCACCATGAATACGAAGTCCGCTGCGCCCACGGTGAAACGCCCGAACCTCGTCGCGGTCGGCACCATCGTCTGGCTGGGCAGCGAGGTGATGTTCTTCGCGGGCCTGTTCGCCATCTACTTCACCCTGCGCGCCATGAACCCGGAGCTCTGGGTCGAGCAGACGGAGAAGCACAACTTCACCTTCGCGCTGATCAACACCCTGATCCTCGTCGCCTCCTCCTTCACCTGCCAGGCGGGCGTCTTCGCCGCCGAGCGGATGCAGCCCCGGGCGACCGGAGGCAGCCCCAGCAAGTGGGGCGCCGTCGAGTGGTTCTACCTGACGTTCTTCATGGGCGCGGTCTTCGTCGCCGGCCAGGCCTGGGAGTATGCGACGTTCGTCTCGGAGGGGATCACGCTCGGATCGGATCCCTACGGATCCGCGTTCTACCTGACCACGGGTTTCCACGGCATCCACGTGTCGCTCGGCCTGGTCGCCTTCCTGCTGGTGATCGGCAGGATCTACGCGGTGAAGAACTTCACCCGCAAGGAAGAGACCTCGGCGGTCGTCGTGTCCTACTACTGGCACTTCGTCGACATCGTGTGGATCGCCCTGTTCATCGTCATCTATGTCGTCAAATAGCCTGAGGAGTACCGACAACATGGCTCGCGCCAAGAAGAATATCCGCCGGTCCGGTCGTCGCCACCCTCTCGCAACGGTCGCCCTGGTCGCCGTGGGGCTCCTCGTCACCGGAGGCGCCTACGCCGGCTTCACGCAGACCTCCGCGACCGCAGAGGTCGACATGGAGTCCCCCGCGACCATCGAGGCGGGAGAGAAGCTCTTCGGCGCCAACTGCGCCACCTGCCACGGCATCGATGCCGAGGGCGTGCCCGAGGGCGAGAGCGGCAAGTACTCCGGGCCCTCCCTGATCGGTTCGGGAGCCGCGTCCGTGCACTTCCAGGTGGGCACCGGACGCATGCCCCTGGCGTTCCAGGGGCCGCAGGGCCTCGTCCGCCCGGCGCAGTTCACCGAGGAGCAGACGCTGCAGATCGCGGCCTACATCGCCTCGCTCGCCCCCGGGCCGGCGCTTCCCGAGGCCCAGTACCTGCAGGGCGACGGCGACGTCGCCAACGGAGCGACGCTCTTCCGCATCAACTGCGCGATGTGCCACAACGTCGCAGCCGCCGGCGGCGCGCTGACCGAGGGCAAGTTCGCCCCGGGCCTCATCGGCGTGGGGGCGTCCCACGTCTACGAGGCGATGGTTACCGGACCTCAGAACATGCCGGTGTTCAGCGACGCGAACATCTCCCCCCAGGAGAAGGCGGACATCATCAGCTACCTCAAGTTCATCGAGGAGCAGCCCGCCGTCGGCGGGCTGACGCTCGGCTCGATCGGGCCCGTGGCCGAGGGCCTCTTCATCTGGCTGATCGGTCTCGGGTTCATCGTCGGACTCACGGTCTGGGTGACCGCCAAGTCGAACTAGTCGGCATCGGCACGCAGACGTACACGCACATTCTGGAATCAAGGAGCAAAATGGCAGAGGAAGCGAAGGAGAGCGCGGGCGCTCTCGCGACCCAGGGCCACGCCGGCGACGAGGCACCCGCCGGAACAGCGGTGATCTCGTCCGACGCCGTGCAGAACCCGGGTCTTCCGCCGCACCGCGAGCGCGTCACCGATCTCGATGAGAAGAAGAGCAAGAGCGCCGAGCGCGTCGTGTACACGCTCTTCTACCTCTCGATCGTGGGCAGCCTCGGCGCGGTCCTCGCCTACATGTTCTTCCCGATCGAGACCGGCGACCTCATGGCCATCCGTCTCCACACCATGTTCGTCGGCGTGGGGATGACCCTCGCGCTGCTGGCGATCGGCATCGGCGCGGTCCACTGGGGCAAGGCCCTCATGGCGGATCACGAGTCGATCGACGAGCGGCACCCGGTTCCCAGCGATACGCCGACGCGGGAGGCCGCGGTCGAGGTGTTCGAAGTGGCGGACAAGGAGTCCGGCTTCACCCGCCGCACGCTGGTCCGCAACAGCCTGATCGGCGCGCTCATCGCCTTCCCCCTTCCCGGGATCACCCTCCTCCGCGGCCTGGCTCCCCAGGATCAGGACCCCGTCACCCTCCTGAAGCACACGATGTGGGACACCGGCATCAGGCTCGCCCGCGACACGGGCGGTCACGGCGTCGGCGGCGCCATCCGCGCGGCCGACGTGACCATCGGCTCGGTCTTCCACGTCGTGCCCGAGAATCTCGATCAGGCGACTCACGTGCTCGACGAGAAGGCCAAGGCCATCGTCCTGCTCATGCGCCTCGATCCCAGCGAGCTCAAGGAGCCCGAGGGCCGCAAGGACTGGTCCTACGACGGCATCGTGGCCTACTCCAAGGTCTGCACCCACGTCGGGTGCCCCGTCGCCCTCTACGAGCAGCACACCCACCACCTGCTCTGCCCCTGCCATCAGTCGCAGTTCGACGTCACCGATCAGGCGAAGGTCATCTTCGGGCCGGCCAAGCGCCCGCTCCCCCAGCTCCCCATCACCGTGGACGACGAGGGATACCTGATCGCTCAAAGCGACTTCACCGAACCTGTCGGCCCGAGCTTCTGGGAGCGCCTCAAGTGAGCACCACCACCACGAACTCCGAGTCCAAGAGCGGCTCGAGCCGATTCACCTCGGCCGCCGCGAACTACCTCGACGAACGCACCAAGATCGGCGTCGCAGTCAAGGAATTCGGACGCAAGGTCTTCCCCGACCACTGGTCGTTCCTCCTCGGCGAGGTCGCGCTCTACAGCTTCATCGTGATCCTGCTGTCCGGCACCTTCCTCACGCTGTTCTTCCAGGCCACGATGATCGAGACGACCTATACGGGACCCTACGTGCCGATGAAGGGCATCGAGATGTCCGGCGCGATGGCGTCGACGCTCGACATCTCCTTCTCCGTGCGCGGCGGACTCCTGATGCGCCACGTGCACCACTGGGCCGCGCTGCTGTTCGTCGCGGCCATCGGCCTGCACATGCTGCGCGTCTTCTTCACGGGGGCCTTCCGCAAGCCCCGCGAGCTGAACTGGGTCATCGGCTTCGTGCTCTTCATCCTCGCGATGGCGGAGGGCTTCACCGGCTACTCCCTCCCCGACGACGTGCTCTCCGGCAACGGCCTCCGCATCATCGACGGACTGATCAAGGCCTTCCCCGTGATCGGCACCTATCTCTCCTTCTTCTTCTTCGGAGGAGAGTTCCCCGGTGTCGACATCGTCGGCCGGCTCTACATGCTGCACATCATGGTGCTGCCGGCGCTCGTCATCCTCTTCGTCGCCCTGCACCTCGCCTTCGTGGTGATCCACAAGCACACGCAGTACCCCGGGCCGGGCAAGACCCAGCAGAACGTGGTCGGCTATCCGGTGCTGCCGGTCTACGCGGCGAAGGCGGGCGGCTTCTTCTTCATCGTCTTCGGCGTGATCGTCCTGATCGCCTCATTCGTGGGCATCAACCCGATCTGGAACTACGGTCCCTACGACCCCTCCCCCGTCTCCGCCGGCACCCAGCCCGACTGGTACATCGGATTCGCTGACGGCATGCTCCGACTCATCCCGCCGGGATGGGAGACCGAGTGGTTCGGCTACACGTGGTCCTGGAACATGCTCGTCCCCATCATCATCATGGGAGGCTTCATCGTCACGGTGGCGGTCTACCCCTTCATCGAGGCCTGGGTGACCGGAGACAAGCGCGAGCACCACATCCTCGACCGTCCGCGCAACGCCCCGACCCGCACCGCGATCGGCGCCGCCGGCGTCACCTTCTACGCGGTCATGTGGGCTGGAGCCTCCTCCGACCTGATGGCCACGCACTTCCAGCTCGCCATGGAGGGCGTCATCCACGCGCTCCAGGCGCTGCTGATCCTCGGTCCGATCATCGCCTTCATCGTGACCAAGCGGATCTGCCTGGGGCTTCAGAAGAAGGACCGCTCGATCGCCCTGCACGGCTACGAGTCCGGGCGCATCGTCCGGCTCCCCGGCGGCGAGTTCGTCGAGGTGCACAAGCCGGTGACCGACTACGAGCGCTGGGAGCTGGTCAGCTACCACGACTACGAGCCGCTCATGCTCCGGCCGAACGACGAGGGCAGGATCTCGTTCGGCAAGCGAGTGCGGGCCGGCATCAGCCGGTGGTTCTTCCAGGACCGCATCGTGCCGCCGACGCAGGGAGAGATCGAACGCTCCGCCCACGAGGGGCACTGACCCCGACGATTCCCTTCGACTGCGCTCCCGCCCGGGTCTTCCGGGGCGGGAGCGCAGTCGTTTCGGCGGAAAGACACCGTTCGGGCTAGACGGATGATCGTGCCGAGACCGTTCCGAGAATATGCGTCCTGCCGGGCCGCGGGACTCAGCCCGATGGGCGAAAGCCCATGCGCGCGATCGCGGCCCGTCCGATCCGGTCCGAGAGCTCTGCCGGACCCAGCCCATCCAGAAGGGGGCTCAGCAGCCGGTCGAAGACCTCCTCCCCCACCTCCGCATCGTGCCGTGAGGCGACGGACTGCAGGAGAAAAGCCGAGACGAGCGCACGCGTCTCATCCGATGCGGCCGCGTCGAGCGACTCGCGGGCGATGCGGTCCACACATGCGAGGAAGAGCTCGCGTTTGGTGCGGAAGCTCGCGTAGACGTGCGGTTGGGGGACCTCAGCGCGCTCGGCGATGACGACGGTGGAGGCGCCGCGATAGCCGAGTCGCGCGAACTCGGCGATCCCGGCTTCGATGAGGCGCTCCCGGTTCTCGCCGGGACGTCGCCGGGATCGGCGGGGTGGCGAGGCCGGAGCGGTTCCTTCGGCTGACATGGTGCATGCCCGTCAGCGGAGGTCGAGAAGCTTCCGGTAGTGCTCGCCGACCGCCTCGAAGCCACGGTGGTTGTAGAAGGAACCGATGCGCGCCGTCGAAGCCGAGAGCTGTCGTACGCCGCGCCCCATGCAGTAGTGCTCGTTGGCCTGCATCAGGCGATCGCCGATGCCGTCGCCGCGAGCCGTCTCGTCGACCACGATCTCCTGGAGGTGCGCGGTCAGGCCGGGTGCGTGGAGCAGGCGGGACACCGTGAGCAGGGAGTAGCCGAGCACGCGCCCGTCGACCTCGGCGACGAAGAGCACGTTGGTCTCCTGGTCGCGGTGCCGCAGCACATTGTCGAGGGCGATCGAGAACTCGTCGCGCCCGATCACCTCGCGCCCGGTCTGATACTGGCGCGCGAGGCTGAACAGGGCTCCCGCATCCTCGGGCTGGCCTCGGCGAATCGTCACGCTCACGAGTGCTGGGATCCTGCTCAGCGGGCGAAGTGGCCGCGGTAGTACTCGTAGATCCACCCGACGACCGCGACGGGGACGAGCGGCAACGCCAGGAAGGTGAGCCAGAACCCGTTGCCGATGCAGAGGCCGAGAACGACCAGCGAGGCGCCGAAGGCCAGCACGAGGGGCCACCAGCTCCAGGGGCTGAACTCGCCGATCTCGGGATCCCCGTCGTCGATGTCGCTGTCCAGCGTGTCCTCGACCAGCTCTCCGCCCTGCTTGCGATGCACGAGCACGAGGTAGGAGGCGATGAAGCCGGTGAGTCCCGCGGAGAGCAGGATCGCGGTCGACCCGGCCCACTCGATCCGGCCGTGCAGGCCGAGGTTCCAGAGGGTGTAGATCGTTCCGATCAGCAGGAAGTAGGCGGTGAGCAAGCCGAAGATGACGATGCTGGACTTCATGTTTTCAGTACCTTTCGCTCGCTACGCCCGCTGGCCGAGCTCGGCCTCGGGGCTCGGTGCGGGAACGGGCTGCTCGACACCGCTGACCTCGGGGTGGTTGAGGTCGAAGGCGGGGGACTCCGAGCGGATGCGCGGGATGGAGGTGAAGTTGTGCCGGGGCGGCGGGCAGGAGGTGGCCCACTCGAGCGAGCGGCCGAATCCCCAGGGATCGTTCACGGTCACCTTCGGAGCGCGACGCGCCGTCAGATACACGTTGAGCAGGAAGGGGATCATCGAGACGCCGAGGATCATGGCGCCGACAGTCGAGAGCTGGTTCATCCAGGTCACGCCGTCGCTCGGGAGGTAGGTGTAGTAGCGGCGCGGCATGGCCATCACGCCCATCCAGTGCTGCACGAGGAAGGTCATGTGGAAGCCGATGAACAGCACCCAGAAGTGGATCTTCCCGAGGCGCTCGTCGAGCATCCTGCCCGTCCACTTGGGCCACCAGAAGTAGAAGCCCGAGAACATCGCGAACACCACGGTGCCGAAGATCACGTAGTGGAAGTGCGCGACCACGAAGTAGGTGTCGCTCAGGTGGAAGTCGAGCGCCGGAGACGCGAGGATGACACCCGTCAGGCCGCCGAACACGAAGGACACGAGGAAGCCGAGCGCCCAGAGCATCGGGGTCTCGAAGGTGATCGATCCCCGCCACATGGTTCCCAGCCAGTTGAAGATCTTCACGCCGGTGGGCACCGCGATCAGCATGGTCATCAGGGCGAAGAACGGCAGCAGCACCGACCCGGTCACGTACATGTGGTGCGCCCACACCGTCATCGAGAGGGCGGCGATCGCGATCGTCGCGTAGATCAGCGTCTTGTATCCGAAGATGGGCTTCCTGCTGAACACCGGGAACACTTCGGAGACGATGCCGAAGAACGGCAGCGCGATGATGTACACCTCCGGGTGCCCGAAGAACCAGAAGAGGTGCTGCCAGAGTATGGCTCCGCCCTCGCCGTTGAAGATGTGGGCACCGAAGATGCGGTCGGCGGCCAAGGCGAAGAAGGCCGCGGCGAGCACCGGGAACACGAGGATGACGAGGACGGACGTGACGAGCGTGTTCCAGGTGAACACCGACATGCGCCACATGGTCATGCCGGGCGCGCGCATCGTGATGATGGTGGTGATGAAGTTCACGCCGCCCATGATCGTGCCGAAGCCGCCGATGCCGAGGCCGAGGATCCACAGGTTGCCGCCGACGCCCGGCGAGAACTGGATGTCGCTCAAGGGCGCGTAGGCGAACCATCCGAAGGAGGCCGCTCCCTGCGGCGTGAGGAAGCCGCCGACCGCGATGAGCGATCCGAAGGTGTAGAGCCAGAAGGCGAAGGCGTTCAGACGCGGGAACGCGACGTCGGGGGCGCCGATCTGCAGCGGCATGAGCACATTCGCGAAGCCGGCGAAGAGCGGCGTGGCGAACATCAGCAGCATGATGGTGCCGTGCATGGTGAACAGCTGGTTGTACTGCTCGCGGGTGGCGACCACCTCGAGCCCGGGGGCGAACAGCTGCGCCCGGATGATGAGCGCCATCAGACCGCCGATGAGGAACCAGACGAACGAGCTGATCAGGTACATGTACCCGATGACCTTGTGGTCCGTGGAGGTGATCCACGAGACGATCACATTGCCCTTCTTCATTTTCGCTTCTTTCCTCGGTTACTCGTTCTCGGCCTTGGCTTCGTCGCCGAAATACTGATCCTGGAGCGGGTTGTACTCCGGCCCGACCTGGCCCTGCTCGAGCTCCGCCATCTTCGCGTCGTACTCCGCCTGCTCGAGCACTTCGACCTCGAAGAGCATGCCCGAGTGGTACTCGCCGCAGAGCTCGGCGCACTTCCCCATGAAGGATCCGGTGCGCTCGGGCGTGAACGACATGTAGTTGGTCTGCCCCGGGATCATGTCCTTCTTCTGGAGGAACTCGACGATCCAGAACGAGTGGATCACATCGCGGCTCTCGAGGCGGACCTCGGTGGTCTTGCCGACGGGGAGGTAGAGGACCGGCATGGTGCTCTCGATGGGGTTGCCCTCGCCGTCGATCTGCACCTGCACGCTCTGGAAGTAGCGGTCATCGCTGACGTAGTTGAAGTCCCAGGCCCAGCGCTTGCCCCAGACCTCGACCACGTTGTCCGGCTCGTCGTAGCGGGCCTCGATCTTCGACTGCTCCTGCGCGGTGAAGGCGAAGAAGCCGATGACCAGGATGACCGGCACGACGGTGAAGAAGGTCTCGATCGGCATGTTGTAGCGCAGCTGCACCGGGAGGCCGGTCTGGCCCTTGCGCCGGCGGTAGGCGATGGCCGCCCAGATGATGAGGCCCCAGACGAGCAGGCCCACGGCCAGCAGGACGATCCAGGAGTTCACCCAGAGGCTGGTGATGCCGGGCGTGTGGTTGGTCGCGTCGGTCGATCCCTCGGGCAGGAAGCCCCGCTGCTGCTCTGCCGAGCAACCCGCCAGGATCAGCGTTGCCGTCAACGCGGCCGAGACCGCGACCCATTTCATTCGACGAGTGGAACGCACCGCACACCTTTCGAGATCTTGCTTCCCGACCCGCTCGGCGGGCCCGGATGACGTCACACAGTTAGCTTAGCGCGAAGCTGGAGGTTTACTGAACACACGCCCGAAGTCGCGCAGAATCCTGCGGAAACGCGCCGGGTCAGCTGAAACTGTCGCCGCAGGCGCAGCTGCCCTGGGCGTTGGGATTGTCGATCGTGAAGCCCTGCTTCTCGATGGTGTCCGAGAAGTCGATGGTCGCCCCGTTGAGGTAGGGGATGCTCATCTGGTCCACGATCACCTCCACTCCCCCGAACTCCACGACCGCGTCGTTCTCGAGCAGCCGCTCGTCGAAGAACAGCTGATAGATGAGCCCCGAGCAGCCTCCGGGCTGCACGGCGATCCTCAGCCGGAGGTCGTCGCGGCCCTCCTGCGTGAGAAGCTGGTGGACCTTGTCCCGAGCTCCATCGGTCAATCCCACCTGGTGCGCGGGTGTTTCGGTCATGGTGGTGCTCATGGCAACTCCTCGCTGTCGACTCCTCCCATGATTCTACGCCGAGAGTCTGAAGAGGGCGGGCCGGGCCGGTAGGCTACTGGAAACCGACTTCACCGGCCCGCGAAGCCGCGGGCGAACGACGAGAGGAACAGTGTGGCGAAGGATCGCGCCGCCGAACCGGCCGAGCAGGACGAGCCGAGCAACGGACCCGTGGGGAAGGGCCGCCCGACGCCCTCCCGCAAGGAGGCGCAGGCGGCGAAGGCGCAGCCCCTCGTGGGGGGCAACCTCGACAGATCGGCGAAGAAGGCGCAGCGGGTCAAGATGGCCGAGACCAGGGAGCGGGCCCGCGTCGGCATGATGCAGGGCGATGAGCGCTACCTGACCGCCCGCGACAAGGGCCCCCAGCGCCGCTACATCCGCGATTACGTGGACGCCAGGTTCAGCGTCGGCGAGTTCCTCATCCCGGTGATGCTCGTCGTGCTCCTCATGACTTTCCTCCCCGCCCAGTGGCAGATCGCCAGCATGCTCGCCATCTGGCTGTATCTCGGGATCTCGATCATCGACGCCATCTTCCTCGGTCTGCGCCTCAGGAAGAAGCTCTCCGACAAGTTCGGCGCCGACAAGGTGCAGTCCGGGTCGCGCTGGTACGCGGCGATGCGCGCCTTCCAGTTCCGCATGCTGCGCGTGCCGAAGCCTCAGGTGAAGCGCCTGCAGTTCCCTGAATAGCCCGCGGCCAGCAACCCGCGGTTGATCTCGCGAGCCCAGAGCGGGCCCTCGTAGATGAATGCGCTGTAGCCCTGCACCAGCGTGGCCCCGGCCTCGAGGCGTTCGAGCACGTCGGCGGCCGTCTCCACCCCTCCGACGGAGATCACGCACAGCTCCTCCGGCGCGCTCGAGCGGATCCTGCGCAGCACCTCGAGCGAACGTCGGGAGAGCGGTGCTCCCGAGAGTCCGCCGGCTCCCGCCGCCTCGATCCTCGCGGCACCCGTCCGCAGGCCCTCTCGGCCGATAGTGGTGTTGGTCGCGATGAGGCCGTCCAAGCCGAGTTCTCCGACGAGTTCCACGATGCCGTCCAGCTGCTCGTCATCCATGTCCGGAGCGATCTTGACCAGCAGCGGGGTTCCCGACGCGGCGTCCTTGACCGCCGTGAGCAGCGGACGGAGCGAGGAGAGCTCCTGCAGACCGCGGAGGCCGGGAGTGTTGGGAGAGCTGACGTTGATCGCGAGGTAGTCCGCGACGGCCCGCAGCCGCTGCACGCTCCACACGTAGTCCGCCGTCGCGTCGGCGACCTCGGTCACGCGGCTCTTCCCGACGTTCACCCCGATCACCGGCCGGTGCCGGGCCAGTCTGGCGCGCTCGATCCGCGGCACCGCGGCGGCAGAACCGCCGTTGTTGAAGCCCATCCGGTTGATCAGCGCGCGGTCCTCGATCAGGCGGACGAGGCGCGGCCGCGGATTGCCCGGCTGCGGATGTCTCGTCAGCGTGCCGACCTCGACATGGCCGAAGCCGAGCGCGCCGAGGCCGAGGATCCCGGTGGCGTTCTTGTCGAAGCCGGCCGCCAGCCCGAAGGGACTGGGGAAGTCGAGCCCGAGCGCCCGAACGCGGAGGCGCGTCGACGGCGCGCAGAAGTCGCGCAGCGGTGCGCCGGCCAGCGGCGCCCCGCCGATGATGCCGAACGCCAGGTGGTGGGCCTGCTCCGGATCGAGATGCCGGAGCAGGGTGTCGAAGAGCAGCGGATACCAGCGCACGGTCAGTCTCCCGTCCCCTCGGCGGAGGCGATCCGCTCGTCTCCCGCCTTGCCCGCGTCCGCGCGCAGTTCCGCGATCGCCCCATCGAAGTCGTCGAGCGACTCGAAGGCCTGGTAGACGCTGGCGAAACGCAGGTAGGCGATCTCATCGAGCTCGCGCAGATGCGGCAGCACCGCGAGGCCGATGTCGTTGGCCTCCAGCTGGGCCTGTCCGGTCGCGCGCACCGCATCCTCGACGTGCTGGGCCAGGAGTGCCAGATCGGCCTCCGTGACGGGACGCCCCTGACAGGCCTTGCGCACCCCGCTGACGACCTTCTCGCGGCTGAACGGCTCCACCACGCCCGAGCGCTTCACCACGGTCAGGCTCGCCGTCTCGGTGGTCGAGAAGCGGCGCCCGCACTCGGGGCACTGGCGGCGGCGGCGGATCGAGAGCCCGTCATCGCTCGTGCGCGAGTCGATGACGCGGCTGTCGGGATGCCTGCAGAACGGGCAGTGCACGGCTAGTCCCCCTCCCCCGCGCGTTCGAAGCGGATCGTCACGGCCTCGCCGTGGGCGGGCAGCCCCTCGGCCTCGGCGAGGCTGCGGAGCGGCGCGGCGAGTTCGGAGAGCGAGTCGCGCTCGTAGGAGACGATCTGCTGCGGACGGAGGAAGGTGTGCGCGCCGAGCCCCGATGAGAAGCGCGCCGTCCCTCCGGTCGGCAGGACGTGGTTGGAACCCGCCAGATAGTCTCCGAGGCTCACCGGCGTGAAGCCGCCGACGAAGATGGCGCCGGCGCTGTCGATCAGCTCGAGCACCGCGGCGTCCTCGCGGGTCTGGATCTCGAGATGCTCGGGAGCGTAGGCGTTGCTCACCCGGGCCGCCGCGGCGAGGTCGTCGACGAGGATCACGGCGGACTGCGGGCCGCCGAGCGCCTCGTGCACCCGCTCGGAATGACGGGTGATCGCGGCGCGCGCGGCGATCTCCTCGCGCACGCGCTCGGCGAAGCGTGAGGAATCGGTGACCAGCACGGAGGCGGCCGACTCGTCGTGCTCGGCCTGGCTGATGAGATCTGCCGCGACGAACGCGGGCTCCGCGGTCTCATCTGCGATGACGAGGATCTCGGTGGTGCCGGCTTCGGCGTCGATGCCGACGATCCCGGCGACCGCGCGCTTCGCCGCCGCGACGAAGACGTTGCCGGGACCGGTGACGACGTCCACCGGCTCCAGGCCGATCCCGGGGACCCCGTGCGCGAATGCGGCGACGGCTCCGGCGCCCCCCACCGCGTAGACCTCGTCGACTCCGCACAGGGCGGCGGCCCACAGCACCGCCTCGTGGGGCGCGCCGCCGTTCTCGCGCTGCGCGGGCGAGGCGAGGGCGAGCCCGGGCACTCCGGCGGCCTGCGCGGCGACCGCGTTCATCACCACCGACGATGGATACGCGGCCTTGCCTCCGGGCGCGTAGAGGCCGACCCTGGCGACCGGCTGCCAGCGCTGCGTGATCGCAGCACCGCCCGCGAAGCGCGTGACGCGCTGCTCCGGAACCTGCGCCGCCGAGGCCGTGCGCAGGCGCGAGATGAGCGTCTCGAGGGCGGCCCGCACCTCCGGGGGGCAGGTGCCGAGACTGGCGCGGATCCGATCAGCGGACACGCGGAGTCCGTGTCCTTCGACGCCGTCGAATCGAGCGGCCTGCTCCCTGAGCGCCGCCTCGCCGCGCAGGCGGACGTCGTCGACCAGCGGCCTCACCCGGTCGAGCGCCGCGGCGATGTCCACGGCGGCCCGGGGCACGAGGCGCGACAGCTCGGTGCGGGAGGGGGTCAGGCCCCGAAGATCGATCGTGCGCAGCATCAGGGCTCCAGTCTAGTGTCGTGCGTGCCGGAGGGTGGCGCTGGCGTCAGCAGGCCCAGCCAGACCGCATCGCGGAAGTCGGCCAGGAGCGCCCGCCGCAGGTCGTCCTCGTCGATCCCGAGTATCTCTGCGAGCGCCCCGGAGATCTCCCTCATGCTCAGCTCGCCGTCGCAGGCGCCGAGGGCGGCGGCCAGGAGCGTGTCGGCCTCGAGCCGGCGTGCGAGGCCGACCTCCGCGGAGAACGTGATCCTGCTCGGCTGCTCCTGCCCGGGGACGTGCTCCCGCAGTTCGCCGACGCCGTCGCTCAGCAGCCAGCGGCGCTCGAGCATCTCCGCGTCGCTCATCGCGGACACCTCGATCGCCGCGTCGAAGATCGCCGAGAGCGGCCCGCCGGCTCGGCCCGACAGCGCTCCCCCGGCGCGTTCGAGACGCACCGGTGCTCCCCCGGCACGTTCCGGATACCGCTCTGAGCCCGTGGAGTCCGTGCGCGCGAGGCGGCGGATCCTGATCGAGCCGAGCCCCACGGCGACGACCCGCCGCGACGCGAAGTCGTCGAGCCAGCTGCGCATCAGCCGCTCGAAATCCTCGGCGCCCGGGCGGGCGCCTCCGTCGCGCGCCCAGGTCTCCGCGTAGCGCTCGGGCGAGAGGCGCTCCCGCTCGATGACCCACGCCGCGGTGCGATCGCCGAGCGCCTCCACCCAGCCCTCCACGCGTCCGAGCCCGTCGTCGCCCCAGTGGGACTCCCAGTTCGCCAGGCAGAGCAGCGTGCCGCCCTCGGCGAGATGCTCGTATCCCCGGCGGACGACCTCCTGGACGAGCCGGTCGCCCACCATGCCGCCGTCTCGGTACTCGTATCGGCGACCATCGGATCCGGTCCGAGGGGTGATCACGAACGGCGGATTCGAGGCGATCAGTGCGAAGCGCTCGCCTGCCACCGGCCCGAAGAGATCGCCGCTCCGGAAATCGATCCCGGCGCCGGTGCCGGCGCGGTTGAGACGGGCGTTCGCCCGCGCGAAGACGAGCGCCCGCTCGGAGAGGTCCGTCGCGACGACGGGGCCCCGGAGCGACAGGTGCAGGGCGACGATGCCGCAGCCCGTTCCGAGATCGAGTGCCGCACCCGCGTGGTCGGGCGGCAGCTGCGCGATGAGGGAACGGGTGGCGCCGCCGACCCCCATGACGTGGTCCGGTCGGGCCGGACCGCGCCGGAGCTGATCGTCGAGATCGCTCAGGATCCACCAGTGCCGTTCCCGGGCCTCCCGCGCATCGGAGATCTCCACCGGGTTCAGCGACAGCGCCGCCTCGAGCGCGCCGCCCGGGCTGCCGCCGACGAGACCGAGCGTCTCGGCGCCGCGCGGACCGAGACGGGGCAGCGCCGCGCCGACCTCCCGGGGGCTCAGCTGATCCCCGAGCAGGAAGAGCCGGACCAGCGCGGCGAGCGGCGACCGCCCGCGCGTCGCCCGCTCGACCGCCCTCCGAGCCGGCGCGAACACCCCGCGCAGCCGTGCCTCGTCGGCCTCCGCGCCGAGGAGGCCCCGCACCGCGGGAACGCGGAAGTCCGCCGACTCGAGGTCGTCCCGCAGCCGATCGATCAGTTCATCGTCCACCAGAACAGGGTAGGGTATGTCCGGCGCCGGCTCAGTAGACGTCGCGGAGGTAGCGCTTCCCCCGCTTGAGCGACGACACGTACTCGGCCGCATCGTCGTCGCCGCGCCCGCGCTGCTCGGCGACGATCCGATGCAGCGCCGCGTCCACGTCCTTCGCCATCCGCGAGGCGTCGCCGCACACGTAGAGGTGCGCGCCCTCCTCGAGCCAGGCGTACAGCTCGGCCCCGCTCTCCTGCATCCGGGTCTGCACGTAGACCTTCTCGCGCTGGTCGCGGGAGAACGCGAGGTCGAGCCTGGTCAGCACCCCGGATTCGGCCCAGGCGCCGAGCTCGTCCTCGTAGATGAAGTCGCTCGAGCGGTGCTGGTCTCCGAAGAACAGCCAGTTCCTCCCCGTCGCGCCCATGGCGGCGCGCTCCTGGACGAAGCCGCGGAAGGGGGCGACCCCCGTGCCGGGTCCGACCATGATGACCGGCACGTCGCCGTCCTCGGGCAGTCGGAAGGCGGCGTTGGGCTGCAGGAACACGCCGACGGGCTCGTCCGCGCCCAGACGATCCGCCAGGAAGGTCGAGCAGACGCCCCCGTGCGGCCGGTCCGCCCCGTAGCGCACGGAGGCGACGGTGAGGTGGATCCGATCGGGGCTGTGCAGCGGGCTCGACGAGATGGAGTATGCGCGCGGCTGCAGCGGACGCAGCAGCGCGACGAACTCCTCGGCGCCCAGCTTCATGCCCGTGCTCAGGACGATGTCGAGCGTGTCCTTGCCCCACAGCCACTCGTCCAGGCCTTCGCGCTGGCCGCGCGCGAGGAGGCGGCCGGGCTCGCTGTCGGGGAAGAGCTCGGCGACCAGCGCGAGCAGCTCCCGCGAGGGAGTGACGATCTCGGCCTTCCGCCCGAGATGGTGCACGAGCGGCAGCCCCTCGATCTCGTGATCCGGGCGGAGGCCCAGCTCGGCGATGAGGCGGTCGACGAGCACCGGGTCGTTGACCGGCACCACGCCGAAGGCGTCGCCCGCCGCGTACTCGATCCCGCTGTCCCCGAGCGCGAACTCGAAGTGACGGATCTCCTTGGTGCTGCCCGTCCCGGAGAGCACCCGATTCTCGACCAGCCGGGACTCGTAGGGACGCTTCCTCGTCCAGGTGGCCGGTTTCTGGACGGGCACGGCGCCGGTCGGGGCCGGCAGCGCGTCAGCCTCGGGCGCCTCGGCCGCGAGCCGGGCCACGAGCTCGGAGATCCAGCCCTCCGCAGGCTCCTCGAAGTCGACGTCGCAGTCCACCCTCGGGTGCAGGCGCGCGGCCCCCAGCTGTTCGAGACGGAGATCGATCAGCCGGCCGGCCTGGCAGAAATCGTCGTAGCCGCTGTCGCCGAGCGAGAGCACGGCGAAGCGCAGCTGCTCCAGGCGGGGGTGACCGGCCGACTCGAGCGAGCTCCAGAAGAGCTCGGCGTTGTCGGGCATCTCCCCCTCGCCGTAGGTGGAGGTGATCACGATGACGGTCGAGAGTTCGGCGAGCTCCTCGGTGGGCACGTCGTCGAGCGCGCGCACCGGCATCAGGATGCCGCGGGTGCGTGCCGTGGCGGCGAGATCGTTCGCGATGCCCTCCGCGTTGCCCGTCTGGGAGCCGTAGAGCACGTGCACGGTCAGCGCCGGGGCGCTGCTCGACTGATCGACGCTCTTGTTCGCCGCGATGCCGAGAAAGAACCCGGTGAGCCAGGCCTCCTGCTCCTGGGTGAAGGGCGCGTCCGCCGGAATGTACAGCCCGTTCATCGCGCCCCCTGCTCGGTGGTCTGCAGCACCCTCGCGGAGATGTCGTCGAGGGCGGCGGTGGCCAGCAGCTCGTCGAATCTCGCCGACCGGGTGCGATCGGCGTTCTTGGCGTCCTGATGGAGGATCCAGCCGTAGGTGCCGGGCGCGTCCATGCCCCGGACGTTCCGCATGGCGAGCGAGCGCTTGTAGTCGTCGAGCCGCTTCACGGCGATGAGCGTCGCCAGCTCCGCATCGCCGAAGTCGTCCAGCGTGCGCCGCAGATATCCGAGCACCTTCTGCATCACGGCGAAGTCCTCGGTGAGGATGAGCTTCCGCACCGCGTCGAGGACGCGAGGATCGGAGTGCTCGGTGGCTCCGGGCACCCGCTCCAGCGCGATCTGCTGGGCGAAGGCGAGCACGGCGAACGACGAGAGGAGAGAGAACTTGTCGGCCACGCTGCCCTCCCCGAAGCTCGGTGCGCGCCCGCCGAGCACCATCCGGTGGTCGCGGTAGTCCTGCTTGAAGCTGCGCAGCTTGTCCTTCGCGAGCGACTCGGCGAGTTCGTCCAGCAGCTCCTTGCGGGTCTTCTGGGCGAGGATCTCGTCGGCGTCCTGATAGAGCAGCAGCGCGCGCGGCATGCCGAAGACGAAGTGCGCGCGCTCCTGCTCCCAGTCCCGGAGCAGACGTTCTGCGAGCGGTGACCCCGTCGCCTCGAGGTGCCACTCGAGCATCAGCCGGATGGCCTGCTCGTGGTAGGCGCCGTGCTCGGGGTCGGTGAGCGGCAGGACGAGCAGCGAGTCGGCGCTGTAACTGCCCTCGAGCGCGCCCTCCGGGTCGTACTGGTAGACGAACCCGCCGCTCATGCCGTTGCCGAGGCCGGTGCCGAAACCGCCCAGGTTGAGCACCGCGCCGTTGGTCATGTACTCGCAGGCGAAGTCGCCGACGCCCTCCACGACCGCGGTCGCGCCCGAGTTGCGCACCGCGAATCGGTCGCCCGCATCTCCGGCGACGAAGGTGCGTCCGCCGGTGGCTCCGAAGAGGGCGAAGTTGCCGATCAGCACGTTGCCGCCGTGGCCCGGAGCGCCGCCCCCCGGCGAGCAGATCGCGATCCGGCCCCCGGACTGCCCCTTCCCGACGCCGTCGTTGGCGGTGCCGGTGTGCTGCAGGATCAGGCCGTCATTGCAGAACGCGCCGAAGGACTGCCCGGCGGAACCGGTGGTGCTGACGGTGATCGCGCCGTCGCCGAACCGTCTGCGCCCGCGATCGTCGACGACCACGGCGGGGAGCTCGGCGACCGCGTCCTCGATCAACTCGTAGTTCAGCATCCGCTCGATGTCGATCGACAGCTGGGCGCCCACCGACTTGTCGCTGTTTCCGAGCTCGACCCCGTCGACCGCGAGCGACGCCTCCCTCCCCTCCACGAGCGCTGCGCGCACGCGCTCGATGAGGGCGTCGTCCGTGCGGAAGTCCTTCTCCAGGTAGACGGGATCGTTCACGACGCGCTCGGGCAGCACGCGGAGCATCGCGCGCAGGTCGAGGCGCCCCACGGCGGAGGGGTGGTCGAGCAGCTGCAGCAGATCCGAACGCCCGCGCGCCTCGCGCAGCGAGCGCAGCCCCAGTCGCGCGAGGATCTCGCGGATCTCGTGGGCGATGTTCAAGAGGTACTGCGCGAGGGCCCTGGGATCCCCGTCGAAGGCCTCCGAGTTGGTCGTCAGGCCCGCCGGGCACTTGATGTTGCAGTTCTTGGCCATGACGCACTTGAGCATCATCAGCGCGGTGGTGCCGAACTCGAAGCTGTCGGCGCCGAGCAGGGCCGAGGTGACCACATCGCTGCCGGTCTGGTGGGCCCCCGAGCAGCGGAGGACCACCTTGTCGCGCAGCCCGTTCGCGACGAGCGCCTGGTGCACCTCGGCGACGCCGATCTCCGCGGAGCGGCCGGCGTACTTGAGGCTGGTCACGGCCGCCGCGCCGGTGCCGCCGGTGTTCCCGGCGACGTTGATCACGTCGGCGCCGGCCTTCGCCACGCCGACGGCGATCGTGCCGATCCCCTCCGTCGAGACGAGCTTGACGATCACCCGGACCCGCGCCGCCTTGCAGTCGTGGATCAGCTGCGCCAGATCCTCGATGGAGTAGGTGTCGTGGTGCGGCGGCGGCGAGACCAGCTCGATGCCCGGCGTGCCGCCGCGGGCGGCCGCGATGTCGACGGTCACCTTGGCCGCGGGCAGCTGCCCGCCCTCGCCCGGCTTCGCGCCCTGCCCCATCTTGATCTCGATCTCCTCGAGCATCGGATCCGCGAGGTACCCGGCCCAGATGCCGAAGCGCGCCGAGGCGAACTGCTTGATGCGCGAGCCTCGGATCGTCCCGTAGCGGCTGTAGTGCTCTCCGCCCTCGCCGCAGTTCGAGAATCCGCCCACCATGTTCACTCCGTGGGCGACCGCCTCGTGCGCGTTCGCGACCAGCGCGCCGTGGCTCATCGCTCCCGAGGTGAGCGTCCGCGTGATCTCGTGCGCCGGCTGGACCTGCGACAGCGCGATGCTGTTCGGCGCCTCGCCGAGCAGTTCGAGCAGGGCGGCCGCACGGCCCTCGGCTCGCACCGAGAGCGAGACGCTGCCGACCTCTTCGACGACCAGCTCCCGACCGTAAGCCTCGACGAGGAACTGCCGGAGCGCGTCGACGCGCTGATCGAGGCTGTCGACCACGTTCGTCAGGGTGAGCCGGTAGCCGGCGTCCGCCGTCTTCGCCACGGCGAGGCCGCGGACCAGGATGCTCGAGTTGCCGAGCTCGGAGCAGCGGCCGAGCTCGCGGGCGAAGGCCTCCGGCGTGTGCGCCGCGGTGACGTCGACCGGCAGGGCCAGCACGTCGCGCAGCGCGGAGGGGCGCCGCGTGCGCTCGAGGTTCGTGGCCGCCACGAAGTCGCGGTAGCCCTGGGTGATCCGGAACTGGTCGATCGCCTTGTCGCTCAGCTCCTCGTAGCCCGTGCCCCGGTAGGCGTGATCGTCGAGGCCGAAGGCGTCTTCCAGCTGATGCACGGTAAGCAGCCTGAGCGCGGTGTGGCGATCGTGCGGCTTGGGCGCGAAAGCGGGCGGTTCCTCGGTGAGCGCGGTGAATCCGCGCACCGAGGCGGTGCCGTAGGAGTGCCCGGCGCCCTCGGAGCGCTCCTTGAACAGTCCGAGCAGCGGGATCTGCGAGTCGTCCTCGACGGAGCGGGCGCGCTGGTGCCACTCGGTGGCGGCCTGGGCGATCCGCACGAAACCGACGCCGCCGACCGGTGAGTCCAGGTGGGGGAACCATTTCGCCAGCACCGGATCCCTGGTGTCGAGGTAGTTCGGCTCGAAGAACTCGCCCCCGATGTAGCTCTCGACGGTGCACAGGCCGACCCGGCCCATCGTCTTCGCGAGCGACTTCTCGGCGGCCTTGCGGAAGCGCTCGACCGCGGAGTCCGTCTCGGTGAGGTCCTCGGCCGGCCCGACCGGGCTGGGATAGCGCTCCTCGGCGCGCAGACGGGCGCTGATGCTGTACACGGCCGAGGCGCCGAAGCCGAGCGCGACAGCGACGTGGTGCGAGGACGAGATCTGGCCGCTCTCCATGACCACCGAGATCCGGAGCCGCAGCCCCGTCTCGATCAGGCGCTGATTGACCGCGGCGATGCCGATGACGAGCGGGATGGGCGCGAGATCCCTGGAGATCTGCCGGTCGGTGAGGATCGCGATGCCGCCGCCGTCGCGCGCGAAGGCCTCGACGCCGTCGCAGAGCTCCTGCACCGCGCTCAGCAGCCCGGCGGCGTTCCTCTCCGGATCCGCGAAATCGGGCGTGTAGAGCGCGTCGAAGCGTTCGAGCGGCACGAGCCGCTGCTCGCGCAGCCGGATCATCTCGAGATGGCCGAGAATGGGCGAGCCCAGCACGATCTGCGTGTCGGCCGCTCCGCCCCCGTCCGGCTTGGCGCCGAGCGCCACCCGCATGCTCATGCCGTCGGCCTCGCGGATGCTGTCGAGCGGCGGGTTGGTCACCTGCGCGAAGCGCTGCGAGAAGTACTTCGAGATGCCGCCCTCGTGGTCGGAGAGCGCGTTGATCGCGTTGCCGTAGCCCATCGCGGAGATCCGCTCCGCGCCGTTCGCGAGCATCGGATCCATCATGAACCGGAAGGTCTCCTGGTTCAGGGAGTACGAGACGTATCTGCCGCCGAGCGACAGGTCGCCCTCGTAGCCGAGGGTGTTCGGACCCCGCGTCGAGACGGCGGAGTCGAGCTCCTCGATCCGCACCATGGCCGCGCGCAGCAGCGCGCCGTAGTCGCGCTGGGCGGCGAGCTTCTCCAGCGCGTCCTCGGTGCGGTAGCTCCGACCCTCGCGATGGTCGAAGTAGAGCATGCCCCCGGCCTCGATGCGGCCGCGGTGCACGATCTCCTCGGGGCCGAAGGCGATCTGGCCGGCCTCGGAGGAGACCACCAGGTACTCCTCCGTCTCGACGGTCCGCAGGGGGCGCAGGCCGAGCCGGTCGAGGCGCGCGCCGATGACGTCCCCGTCGGAGAAGATCACGGCGGCCGGGCCGTCGTTCTTCTCCTCGTAGAGCGAGAAGAACTCGAACATGTCGCGCACCGGCTGCGAGAGCGAGCGGTCGTTCTCCCACGCCGGCGGCATGAGCGAGACGACGGCCTCCACGATGTCCAGGCCGTCGTCGAAGACGCGGCTCTGCAGCGTCTGATCGAGCCGGCTGCTGTCGGACTGGCCCGCGGGCCGCACGATGCTGCGATGCCTCGAGCGGGCGAGGGCGTCGTCGCTCAGCCGGTTCTTGCGGTCGGTGTTGAGCTCGCCGTTGTGCGCCAGCATCCGGAACGGCTGCGCCATCGTCGGATGGGGCTCGGTGTTGGTCGAGAACCGGGTGTGGAAGTAGAGGCTGCGCACGGAGTGCCGCTCGTCGCGGAGATCCACGAAGTACGGGATCACCTCGCCGGAATTGAGCCGGCCCTTGAGCACCTGCGTGCGCGCGCTCAGCGAGAGCGGATAGAGGCCCGCGAGCTCGGGCTCGTTGAAGGCCCGGCGCTCGATCTCCAGCAGCGCCTCGTTCGCGGCGCGGTCGGTGGCCGCGCGGTCCTCGCCGTCTGGCGATCGGAACACCCACTGGAGGATCGGCAGCTGGTAGCGCTCGGCGGCCGGCCTCGCGGCGGAATGGTCGACGGGCACCTCGCGGACGAGGAGGATCTCGAAGCGCTCCCCGATCGCCCGGTCGATGAGCGCGCGGGCCTCCGGCTCGAAAGCCGGATCGGTCGGCAGGAAGAAGTTCCCGACGCCGAACAGCCCGGACTGCAGGGTCTGCCCGGTGATCGCGCTGAAGAACTCGACGGAGAGGTCCAGGCTGACCCCGGCTCCGTCGCCGACGCCCTCCGACGACATGCCGCCGCGGTGCGGAATCGAGCACAGCGCCTCGTCGCCCTTGACGATCACGTCATGGCTCGGGCGCCCGTCCTTGCGCGTGATGAACCCGACCCCGCATGCGCTGTGCTCCGCACCAGGATCGTAGAGCCCGAAGGCATCGTCAGCGCGTTCGGGCCGGGGGCTCGGGTTCGTTCGCGTCACATGCGTCCTCTCGACGGATATCGGACCGTGTCCGAGGCGATGCCGGGCCGGAGGCACGTCAAAACGCCCTGACAGGGAGATTCGAGCGTAGCACCGCTTTCTTCGGCAGAACGAATGAAAACACAAGTTTTCTTCGAGCACTTGTCGCAAGTGCCATCGTTACCGCAGAATCTGCGACCGATGGCCTGTTGCGCCGAAGAGGCGGAGCGCACGAAACACTCCCGTAACACTGCCCCGTCGACGGGTGCGCGCTGCAGCCCGGCCGTCGCCGCAGCCGTGCCCGCCTCTCTCGCGTCCAGACCCGCTGCGCGGGAGGCTCCGGCCCGGCGCGGACCGAGGCCCGGCCCGGCCCGCATCCGCGGAGGGATCGTTGCGGGCGGATGTCAGGGGCGAGGCCGCGAGCGTCAGCCCACGAAGCCGGAGGTATCGCCGATGAGGCGAGTGTGGTCGGCCGGGACCGGCTCCACCGCCGCCCGCGCGACCTCGGAGGCGAACTCCGAGACGTTGTAGAGGCGCCCGGCCGACTCTCGGCGCGCCTCGATGGCGCCGGGCCGGGCGCGTTCCAGCATCGTCGCCGTCACCGTCCCCTCGATCATGTCTCCCGACACCACCACGAACTCGATCCCCCGATCGGCGAGCTCTGGGATGCGCGCGCGCAGCGCGTCCTCCCCGGCGCGCTTGGACAGCGCCACCGGCTCGTACTCGGGCATGGTCGGGGTCGTGCGGATGAAGTGGGCCTGGTGGCTGGTCACGAACACCACCCGGGATCCCTCTCCCAGCAGCGGCAGCGCGGCGTCGAGCACCGCCAGCTGCGCGTCGCGGTTCAGGCGGAGGGCGTAGTCCTCCCCCATCCCGCTCTCCATACCGCCCGAGGCGTTGAGGACGAGGAGGTCGAGCCCGCCGAACTCCTGCGCGATCGCGTCGAACATCTCCGAGAGCGAGGCGGGATCGGTCAGGTCGGCGCCCTGCACGAGCGCGCGAGCGCCCGACTCGCGCAGCTCGGCTGCCAGCTTCTCCGCGCGCGGAGCCTTGTTGCGGAAGTTCACCACGACGTCGGCGCCGGCCCGCGCGAGATAGCGCACCGTATCCGCGCCGATCCCCCGCGACGATCCGGTGACGAGGGCGCGCTTGCCCTCGAGTCGGCCTGATTCGAGTGGCTGAGTCACTGTGGCTCCTAAGTGGATCGCTCGGAAGATATCCTTCCCAGCGTAGTCCGTCGGGTGACGATACGGGAACGGACCTGTCGCCGATGGGCCGGGCGCGCTAGGCTGCACGGAACGGCGAAAGCCGCGAGAGAATCGCGAGGCCCGCCCGTGCGGCTTCGCGGACAAGGAGGACCGATGGCCGAGCGCACACTTCGCGGCGCGCGAATTGGTTCCACCAGCCTGCAGGGCGAGACCGGCATCGAGTTCGCGCCTCGGCGCGCGGTGGAGTACCTCACGGAGAAGGGCACCCGCTTCTCGGTGATGTTCGATCGGGAGGCCGAGGCCCCGGCGGAATGGTTCGATCCCCGCAGCGGAGAACTGGGCTTCCTCGACGACGAGGCCGGCCGCGCCGCCAGAGCGGAGTTCGAGGAGAAGGGGCAGCAGCAACGCACCCACTGGGACATGCTGCTCGAGCGGCGCAGCCGCGAGGAGCTCGAGCAGCTGCTGCAGGACCGGCTGGAACTGCTCCGAGCCCGCCGCGGCGGCGATCGGGGCTGACGGCCTCCCTCGGCGGCCGTCGTCCCGGGATCAGCGGGCTCCGGCCGGATCCGGTCCGCGGCGTCCCCGCGCGAGGAGAGCACCCGCCGCGCCGAGGCCGACGCCGACGACGGCCGCGAGACCCCAGGCCAGAGCGATACCGGAGCCGAGCCGCAGCGCGGGCGTCTCGCCGCGCACGAGCGGTACCTCCGCGATCATCGCCCCGGCCGTGTGCGTCGGCAGCCGGTCCGCCTCGCTGCCGTCCGGCAGCACGACCGCGCTCGTGCCGACCGTGCTGATGTTGACGAGCGCGCGCCCGGTCTCCACCGCGCGCAGGCGGGCGATCTGCAGCTGCTGCGCGCTCTCGTCGGTGCGGCCGAAGTCGGCGTTGTTGGTCTGCGCGAAGATCACCTCAGCGCCATCGCCGATCATCGCGACCGCGTGGTCGTCGAAGATGATGTCGAAGCAGATGGCGATGCCGGCGCGCACGGTCGAGGGCGCGGCGCCGGACGCGCCGGGAGCGATGTCGATCACCGCGGAACGCGCGCCCGCGGTGTACTCGAGTTGAACGAGGTCGACCAGATCGGGCACGAGGGCGCGGAAGAACGGCCGGTTCGGCATGTACTCGGCGAACGGCACGGGCCTCCGCTTGTCGTAACGCGCATCGGTCAGGCCGTCGGCGCCGGTGCCGTCGAGGCCGGTGACCTCGGCGCTGACGACGAGCGTGCTGTTCGTGTAGCTGCCGTCCTCGTTCCGCAGAATCGTTCCGACGACGATCGGTGCGCCGGCTCGGGCGGAGAGGCGCTCGACGGCCTGAAGCCGATACGGCTGACCGGGCAGATCGAACTCAGCGCTGTTCTCGGGCCAGACGATCACGTCCACGCGATCGCCGCTCGCCTCGAGGCCATCGAGCAGCCGTTCGGTCGCGAGGAGGTGATCGCCGATCACGTCGCCGTTCTCCCGATCGTCGAAGATCCCCGACTCCGAGTTCCCCTGGACGGCGGCGACCCGCAGCGCTCCAGTGCGCTCGAGCTCGGCGGCGGGCACGAGCGACAGCAGGGCGAACGACACCGCGACGACCCCGACTGCGAGGGCCGCGCGCCGCGCCGCGCCGCGGGATCCGTCTCGTGCCGCACGCGAGAAGCCGACCGCGACCGGCAACGCGCACGCGAGCGCGATCACGCCGCTCAGCCCGGAGAAGCCCAGCCAGGAGGACAGTTCGGCCAGCGGGCCCTCGGCCTGGGTGTGCGCGAGCCTTCCCCAGGCGAATCCGCCGTAGGGCCAGGCCCCTTGGACCTGCTCGCGGAGCACCCAGAGCCCGGCGACCGTCACCGCCTGGGCGAGCGGCAGCAGCACGCCGAGTATTCGCTCGGGGGAAACCGCCTGAGGTGCTGAGTTGCGCCGGGTCCCCGCGCCCCGCACCCTGCACAACTCAGCACCCGACGCCAGACCGCGAGTGGCGACGGCGGCCAGCGCGCCGAAGAGCGCGAACCACGCGATCATCACGCCGCTGAGCGCGAGCCAGGGAATCGGCCCGAGATAGAGCGTCAGCCACGAGATGTGCGGCAGCCAGAACCCCGCCCCAGCGAGCGCGCCCGCGGCCGCTGCGGCGCCGATGCGCTGGTGCCAGACCGCGACCATCACGAGGACCGCGCCGATCAGAGCCGCCGGCCACCAGGCCACCGCGGGAGTGGCCGCGTCGAGCGCCGACCCGCCCAGCAGCGCCAGCGGGAACGCCAGCCACCACGGCAGGCGCCGCGGCCGGGAGCCCGGCGATTCGGGCGCCACGGGCCGGTCGCTCACGAACTGCTCGCCGTCTCGACGATGCCGCGACGCACCGCCCGCCTCGCCTCCCGCGCCCGGAGCCCGAGACGGCCCAGCCGATCGACGTCGACCTCGGCCTGCTCGCAGGCCTGCGCGATCTGGTCCAGCAGGTCGATGGTCTGCTTCGCCCAACGCACGAAGTCGCCGGCGCCGACGCCCGACCGCTCGAGCGTCCGCTCGAGGGTCCACCCCTGCGCCCAGCCGTGCATCGCGCTCGCGAGGCCGGCGTGGGGTCTCTCGGCAGACGCGAGCCGGTGCCGCTCGCTCAGCTCCCCCAGCTCGTCCCAGAGCTCGAGCGTCCGTTCGAAGGCCTGCGGGAAGGCGCCGCCGGGCCAGCGACCCTCCGCCTCGTCATCGCGGCGCGGTTCGTAGCTCAGCGCGCAGCACAGGGCGGCGAGTCCGGCCGCATCGATGCCGCGCCACGCGTTCCTCTTCAGGCACTCGGCGACGAGCAGGTCCCGCTCCCCGTAGATGCGCCGCAGCAGGCGGCCGTAGGCGGTCACCTCGATCTCGGGTCCGCGGGCGGGAATCAGGTAGTCGAGCTCGGAGAGCAGGTCGACCACTCGCTCGAACGTCCGCGCGATGGTGCCGGTCCGGGCCTCCACCCGTCGACGGCCGCGGTCGAGCTGCCTGCGCAGCTTCCGAGCCCGATCCTCCCAGCGCTTCCTGTCCGCGCCGCTGCCCCGACGCGCCGCCGCCTCGTAGCCCTCGAGGGAGCGCTGCTCGGCGCGGAGGTCTCGAGCCTGGTCGACGACGGCACGGTCCGCCTGATATTGGGCGAAGGAGAGCTCCAGGGTGTCGCGGGCGCGGTCGAGCGGCATGCGCTGTAGCAGATTGACCGCCATGTTCGGCGTCGGCCGGAAGCTCGAGCGCACGGGGAAGGACCGCGCGGAGGCGAGATGAGCGAGCGCCTCGAGATCCATCCCCCCGTTCCAGACCACGACGGCATGGCCCTCGTGGTCGATGCCGCGGCGCCCCGCCCGACCGGTGAGCTGCGTGTACTCCCCCGACGTCAGCGGTACCCGCTGCTCGCCGTTGAACTTGTCGAGCCGTTCGATGGTCACCGATCGGGCGGGCATGTTGATGCCGAGCGCCAGCGTCTCCGTCGCGAACACGAGCTTCACCAGACGTCGCTGGAACAGCTGCTCCACGACCGATTTGAACTGGGGCAGCAGCCCGGCGTGGTGGGCGGCGATCCCCCGCTCGAGCCCGGCGACCCACTCGTTCACCCCCAGCACGCGGAGCTCGTCCTCCTCCAGCGCGTCGAGCGTGGCGCGCACCGCCGCGCGTATCTCACGGCGCTCCTCGCCCGAGGTCAGGCGTATGCCCGCGTGGAGGCACTGCAGCACCGCCTGATCGCAGCCGTTCCGGCTGAAGATGAACACGATGCCGGGCAGCAGCTCGGTCTCGTCGAGGGAGCGGGCGATATCCGAGCGGGAGATCCTCCGCCCGCGGCGGCGCGGGGCGCGCCCCCGCGAGCGCTCCCTGCGTCCGTACCGTTCCTGGTGGCCGCGCGTGTGGTCCGCGGCCGATCGGCTCTCCGAGCCGCGATGCCCGGTGCCTCCGTCATCCATGCGGATGAGCTGCGGGTTGAGCCGGCCCCGATCGGCGAGCTCGCCCGCACCGTCGACGTAGAGGGGCAGCAGCTCTCTCTCCGTGAGCACGTGCTGATAGAGCGGGACCGGCCGGTGCTCGCTGAGGATCACATCCGTGTCGCCGCGGACGGCGTGCATCCAGTCGCCGAACTCCTCGGCGTTCGACACCGTCGCCGAGAGGGACACCAGACGGACCTCGGCTGGGAGGTGCAGGATGATCTCCTCCCAGACCGCGCCGCGCCAGCGGTCGCCGAGGTAGTGCACTTCGTCGAGCACGACGAAGGCGAGGCCGTCCAGGCCGTCGCTCTCCGCGTAGATCATGTTGCGCAGCACCTCCGTGGTCATGACCACGATCGGCGCGTCGCCGCGCAGGTTGACGTCTCCGGTCAGCAGCCCCACCTGCTCCTCGCCGTACTCCGCGCACAGCTCCCGGAACTTCTGATTCGACAGCGCCTTGATCGGGGCCGTGTAGAAGATCCGGCGGTCGGCCGCTCGGCGCGCGAGGTGCACCGCGAACTCCGCAACCGTCGTCTTGCCGGAACCCGTCGGCGCCGCGACGAGCACGCTCCGACCCTGTTCGAGGCGCTCGCAGGCCGTGCGCTGGAAGGGGTCGAGCGGGAAGCCGAGCCGGGAGGCGAACTCGTCGAGCGCCGGGAACTCCTCGCTCACGGGACCTCGCCGCTCGCCGCCGAGGGCTGATCGTCGCCGAGGTACTCGGCGAGTGCCGCGGCCTCGCGCTTGTCCACGCGGCGGTCGTGCAGGATGGTGATGCCCGCCGCCAGGAAGTAGAGCACGACGATCGGTGCGGCGAGCAGGAACATGCTCATCAGATCGGCCGCGGGCGTGGTGATCGCCGCGAAGAGGACGATGCAGAGGATGGCGACGCGCCAGCTCGCCAGGATGGACCGGCCGCGGAGCACTCCGATGAAGTTGAGCAGCACGAGGAACACGGGCATGACGAAGCCGACCCCGATCGCGAGCAGCAGCTTGACGGTGAAGTCGAGATAGGTCCGCGCCTCGATCTGGAAGGCGTCCTCCTCGGGCTGGAACGTCGACATCAGCCGGACGATGTTCGGCAGCACGCTCCAGCCCGCGTACACGCCGGCGAGGAACAGCGGCACGGCGGTGCCGAGGAAGCCGACGGCGTACCACTTCTCCTTTCGCTTGAGCCCGGGCACGATGAACGCCCAGATCTGATAGAGCCAGACCGGGCTGGCGAGGAGCACCGCGATGAAGAGGGAGATCTGAACCCTCGTATCGAAGCCGCTGCTCACGTCGGTGTACTGGATCAGGGCCGTGCGGCCGTCGATCTCGAGATCGAGGATCGGCTGCCGCAGCATGTTCCAGACCCATTCGGAGAGGAACCAGCCGGCGACCAGGCCGATCGCGATCGCGATTCCCGAGATGATCAGGCGATTGCGCAACTCGACGAGGTGAGCGCCGAGGCTCATCTTGCCCTCGGGGTTCTTCACCCGCCCCCGCTTCTCCGCTGCCACCCCGTCATTCTATTCCGTAGCGGGTGAGCACTCGCTCGGCCCATTCCCTGACGCGGCTCACCGCCTCCGCCGGGGCGGTGACCACGACCGCTCCAGGAGCCGACTGCACCAGCCTGACGGCGGCGTGCAGATGCGCGAGACCGATCTCGACCGGGAGCTCGCCGTGCTCGACGGGGCCGACCGCGCGCGGTGAGAAGGCCGAGATGCTGCGCATCGGGTCGGAGCCGGTGCCGCCGACGCGCACGCGCGCATGCGCGAGGATCGGCAGTTCCGACGGGACGATGTCGGAGAGAGCGGGCACCTCGGCGGGCCGGTGCTCCGCGCGCTCGGCGAGCACGCGGATGTCGCTCATGGCGTCCACCAGGAAAGTGCGGTCGGCGGCGCGATCGAGACAGTAGGCGCGGAGGTACCAGCCCGCGTCGCCCTGGAAGAGCGCGATCGGCTCGACGACCCGCCGCGTGGCCGTGCCGTGCAGATCGCGGTAGACGAAACCGATCCGCCGCCGCTCCTCCACGGACGCGGCGAGACCGGCGACGACCGGATCGGCCGCATCGGCGGTCACCGAGAGCGTCGGAGCTGAGCCGTCCGGGTCCGCGGCGGCCGCCAGCTTCGCCGCGGCACTCGCCGCGTGCTCCAGTTCGCTCTCCGGGAGCAGCGGGGTCAGCGCGTGCAGGCCCGCGAGCAGTGCGGCCTGCTCAGCGGCTGAGAAGCGCGGGGCGTCGTCCACGGCGATGATCCTGGTGAGGCGCACCAGGTCCTCCCGCTCGAAGGCGTCCCAGTCGATGTCGAAGAGATCCTCGTCCTGGTATGTGCTGGTCTCCCCGGGGATGCCGGCGGTCCCGAGAAAGGCGATCAACTCCCGCAGCAGCGCGGAATCGACCTCGAAGACCTCGGCGAGCCTGGAGACCTTCACCTCGCCGTGCTCCACCAGGTAGGGCACCAGGGAGAGCAGCAGGACCACGCGCTCCTGCGTGCGCAGTGCGGGTGCCCGGCGAGCGGATCGTCCGCGTCCCGCGGAGCTCTGCGCCGCATCGCGTCCGACCGCGGGCGCGCCCGTTGCGGCGGCCTGGGCGTGATCGTCCCGCACCCGCAGCAGCAGGCCCGTCACCAGCCCGCGCAGCTCGGCCGGCTCTTCGACCGCGAGCTGATCTCCGAAGCCGGCGATCTCCTCGGCCAGCAACGGGTAGTCGAGCGTGCCGAACTCGATCCGCTCCTGGCCCTCCGCCCCCGGGAGCGAGGAGTGCTCCGCCGGGCCGGCCGATCCCCCGGTCGCCTCGGCTCGGCCGCGGAAGCGGGCCGCGGCGGACGTTCCCGGCCGGACGAGGACGGTGACGCGACGGTCCCGCTGCAGGCGCAGCAGTTCGTCGACGGTCCGGTCGGCACGATCCTTCAGGACCGGATCGTAGCCTCGGGAGAGGACCCGGACATCGCCGCCGATCCTGGAGAGGAGGAAGACCCGGTCGTCCTCGCGCTCCAGATCGTAGGCGATCAGATGCCAGCGCCCGGCTGCGCGGTGCAGACGCAGCGGAGCGACGCGCCGCTCGGTCGCCGTCTCGTGACGGGGGGTGCGGTACTCGAACACCACCACGGACTCCTGCTCGATCGCGCGGCGCAGCGCGGGCGCGACCGCCTCGGAGAGACCCAGGCGGGGGGCGATGCCGAGATGCTGAGGGTCGAGGCCGGCGCCGAGCGCCTCGAGCTTCATCGCCGACCTCCGGGACTCCGAGGTGAGACTGCCCTCGCGCCACGACAGCGCCGCCAGACGCAGCAGAGCCAGCTCGCGGGCGCTGAAGGAGATCTCCGGCGGCACCTGCAGCAGCCCCTTGGAGATCCGGTATCTGGTCAGGCGGTTGTTCCCCGGATCGCCCGGATCGTCGACCGTCTCGATGCGGATGCCGAGCTCCCTGACCTGGTCCTTGTCCCGCTCGAACTGCCGCTCGAGCGCCGTATCGGCCCGGCCGCGGGAGTAGCGGTCCGAGTACCCGTAGACGGTGCCGAGCAGCTGGCTCTTGTTCAGTCCGTCCGGGCTGGCGACGAGCGCGAGGATCAGGCTGAAGACCCGCTGCTCCCCGGGGATCCTCCGCGTCCCGCTCCCCTGCCGCCGCGGGTCCTCCGGCACCACCGCGGACTCCCGGGCTCAGCTCGCCGCGAGGATATCCACGACATGGACGACGGGCTCGCCTTCGCCCGGGTCGAGAATCACGACCTGGGATCCCACCGGGTACCCCGTCAGTTGCTCACGGAACGGGAACGTGGGGTTCGCCTCGGCCTCGGTTCCGAACGCGACGAGTCCGCTCTCCCAGGTGTTCTGCACGACCTCGCCGCTCCAGTCCACCGTCAGGGCCTGGCCGATGGCCATGCTCTCGGCGGTGATCTCCTCGCCGGTCCCGAGCACCCGCGGTGCCACGCGCGCCTCGCTCGGGCCGGAGGCCGGCGGGAGGACGACACCCGGGCGTCCGGCGTCGTTCACAGCGATCGCCGGGAAGCCGTTCGGCAGCGCGCGTTCGGAGCCCTCCGCCTGCGTGCGGAACACGCTCCGCACCGCGATCACGGCCGCGATGGCATCGGATCCGAGCTGGGACGCCTGCGCCTGCTGCGGGGTCATGGCCACGGCCACGCTGTCGCCCGGAGCGGTGCACAGCAGCGCGGCGGCGATCAGGAAATCCGCGCCGATCGAGTTGCTGTCCGAGCTGCTCAGCGCCGCCGAGGCTTCGCCGATCAGGTCTTCCGGAAGCGCGAGATGCGGGGCGCCCTCGCGCTCGTCGAGAACCTGGCCGGTGACCGCGTCGAAGAGCGTGACGTCGGCCACGACGATGCCGCCGGGAGCGGCCGTATCGGATCGCTCCTGCGCCTCGACGATCAGGCTGCGCTGGGCGTTGAGGATGTCGTTGGCGCCCTCCCCGATCGCGGACGGCTCACCGGTCACCGCATTGCTCAGCACGCCGGGCTGGAGCGGGTTCTCGCAGACGGTAGCCGGGGACTCCGCGGAGGTGCACGCGGTCAGCCCGGTCACGAGCAGCGCCGCGGACACGGCGGCGGGGATGATTCGACGACGCATGAAGACCTCTCGGGAGACTCGGCAACCCGTTCAGCTTATCTGATCCGGAGCTCCGCGATCCTCAGCGAACCGCTGGGCCTCGCGCACCTTCTTCCGCAGGGCCTTCTCGCTCTTCGACCACTGGCCGATGGTCTCGGGCGTCCAGTCGGCGCCCGCCTCCCCCACCAGGTCGGGCGTCCAGGCGGCCACGTCCGCTTCGCTGTAGTCGCTCTTCGACGCCCGGCGCTTCCGCTCGGGCAGCACGGTGCCGGGCGCGAGCCTCCGAGCCGAGATCAGGAACCCGGTGTGGGCGACCATCCGGTGGTCCGGTCGCACCGCCAATCCCTCGACGTGCCAGCCGCGCACCATCGTCTCGTTCGCCTGCGGATGCGTGAACTGGGCGCTGCGTCGCAGCTCCTCGGCCACACGGGACAGCTGGGTCACCGTCGCGACGTAGCAGAGGACGACGCCTCCGGGCCTGAGCGCCGCTGCGGCCGCTGCCACGCACTCCCAGGGAGCGAGCATGTCGAGCACGACGCGGTCGACGGATCCGGCCGCGCAGCGTGCCGGCAGCTGCTCCTGCAGATCGCCGACCGTCACGGACCAGTTCGGAGGCGCCGCCCCGTGGAAGGCCGCGACATTGGCCCGGGCGATCTGTGCGAACTCCTCTCGCCGTTCGAACGACAGCAGTTCCCCCTCCGGCCCGACCGCCCGCAGCAGGTGCAGCGAGAGGGCACCTGAGCCCACTCCGGCCTCGACCACGCGGGCTCCGGGGAACACGTCGGCGAGCGAGAGGATCTGCGCGGCGTCCTTGGGGTAGACGATGGCGGCTCCGCGCGGCATCGACATGACGAAGTCGCTCAGCAGAGGGCGCAGGGCGAGGTAGGGCTCGCCGCTGCTGTTCGCGACGACCGAGCCGTCCGGCAGGCCGACCAGTTCATCGTGCCGCAGCAGCCCTCGGTGGCTGTGGAACTCGCCTCCTGCGACCAGGGTGATGGTGTGCAGGCGGCCTTTCGGCCCGGTCAGCTGGACCCGGTCGCCGATGACGAACGGGCCGCTCCTCGCCGGGCCGGGGGCCGCAGATGTCTCGTCGTTCACGAGGAGAAGTGTATCGAGCGGAGCGCGGAGAACCGATCCCGCAGGCCCGCCGCGTCGACGCCGAGCAGCGAATCCCAGATGCCGTGCGCGCGTTCGCCCTCGAGCCCGATCAGATTGGGCACGCCGATCGCGACGGCGCCCGAGGCGACCGCCGCGCGCAGGCCCGTGGGCGAATCCTCGATCGCCAGGCACCGCTCGATCGGCGCCCCCGCGGCGCGCGCGCCGAGCAGATAGGGCTCGGGGTGGGGCTTCGGATGCCGCACCTCGTCTCCGGCGACGATCGCCGCGAAGCTGTTCGCGGGCAGTTCGGACGTCACCTGCTCAGCGAAGGAACGGACGGACATCGTCACGAGCACGCTCGTGATCCCGTGCGCGGCGAGGGACGCGAGCAGCTCGCGGGCGCCCGGGCGCCAGCTCAGGCCCTGCTGCGCGGCGCCCTCGCTCACCCCGCGCACCCATTCGGCGACGATGTCGTCCGCGCTCAGCGGGACGCCCAGCTCCCGGAAATGCTCCGCGGCCTCCCAGAGGCCGGAGCCGATCAGCCTCCGGTGCGTGTCCGGCGTCATCTCGACGCCGTAGCGCCGCAGCATCTCGAGCTCGGCCTCGAGCCAGAGCGGTTCGGAATCGATCAGTGTGCCGTCCATGTCCCACAGGACGGCGGCGAGCGGTGGTGTGGTCACCCTCAGAGTTTAGAGGTCGCGTCGCCGGCGTCGCCCCACCCCTCGTCGGCCTCGCGCGGCTTCCTCCTCGCCGACCGGGCTATCCTGGGTGGATGAGCACGGAGCTGGACCGAGAAGTGCGCACCGGGCGGGAAGGCGCATGAACGCAGAAGACGAATCCATCGCCCACCCGCGCGTGCTGCTCGCCGCCTTCGAGGGCTGGAGCGACGCCGGCGCCGCGAGCACGACGGCGCTGCAGCATCTCGGCGAGCTGATCGACGCGGAGCCGCTGCACGCCGTCGGCGCCGACGGCTTCGTGGACTTCCAGGTCCACCGGCCCAAGGTCGCCTTCGACCGTTCGGGACGGCGAGTGATCGACTGGCCCGAGACCAGACTCTACGGCACGGTACGGCGGCCGGGCGCCGACGGCGGGGAGAGCACCGGCGACGAGCCCGAGAACGTGCACTACCTCGACGGCAGCGAGGTATCGGAGATCTTCCTGCTCGCCGGGGTCGAGCCCGCGCGGGACTGGGCGGCGTTCACCGAGGAGATCGTGGAGCTGATCGACTCCTGGGAGGTCGACACGGTGATCCTGATCGGGTCGCTGTTCTCCGACGCGCCGCATTCCCGTCCCATCATCACGACGCTCACGAGCGAGGATCCGGAGCTGCGTTCCCGGACCGGCGCGACGCGGAGCGACTACGAGGGCCCGGTCGGCATCAACACGGTGGTCGAGCTGGCGCTCGTGGAGGCGCAGATCCCCGTGCTCGCGCTGTGGGCGCAGGTGCCCCACTACGTGCACAGCGCCCCTTCGCCCAAGGCGACGCTCGCGATCCTCGACAAGCTCGAGGAACTGCTCGACGTGGTGATCCCGCGGGGCGACCTGCTCAGCGAGGCGAACGAGTGGGAGTCGAACATCGACCGGATCGCGGCCTCCGACGAGGACATGGCGCAGTACATCCGTCATCTCGAGGAGGCCCGCGACACCGCCTCGGCCCCCGAGGCGACGGGCGAGGCCATCGCGCACGAGTTCGAGAAGTTCCTGAACATCGACCCGGACGAGAAGCCGTAGGAGGCCCCGGAGCCGATCAGTCGCCGGTCAGGCTCACGCCGAGCAGCGCTTGGACGGCGGCGGCGACCGTCTCGGGATCGTCCACCCCGCGGTCCAGGGCCGAGTCGAGCGCGGCGAGCATGACGGGGGTGTCGAGATCGTTCGCGAGCGACTGCCGCAACTGCTGCAGCACCGCGACGGAGTCCGCCGGATCCGCCGAGACCCGGGTCAGTCCGGCCCGCCAGGCGTCGAGTCTGCGACGGGCCGTATCGAGGTCCGAGTCGAGCCACTCCCACTCCGAGCGGTAGTGGTGCGCGAGCAGCGCGAGACGCAGCGCGGACGGGTCGGCCCCGCGATCCAGCAGCTCGGAGACGAGCACCAGATTGCCCCGCGATTTCGACATCTTGTGCCCCTGGTAGCCGACGAGTCCGACATGGCAGTAGGCGTGCGCGAGCGGCATCCCGGAGAGGGCCGTGGCGTGGGCGGCCGTGAACTCGTGGTGAGGGAAGATGAGATCCGATCCCCCGCCCTGCACCGTGAACGCGCTGCCGAGCTCGGCGGCGGCGATGACCGAGCACTCGATGTGCCAGCCGGGCCTCCCGGGGCCGACCGCGGAGTCCCACTCCGGTTCGCCCGCGCGAGCGGCGCGCCAGAGCAGCGGATCGAGCGGGGAGCGCTTGCCCGGGCGTTCGGGATCGCCGCCGCGTTCGGCGCTGAGCAGCTCCATCAGCGCACGGTCGTAGGGGGCGACGTCGCCTAGGCGCCACTGGGTGAGACGTTCGGCTTCGAGGGTGTCGAAGTAGAGGTCGTCGCCCTTCGACTCCGCCGCGGGCACGGAATAGGCGAGCCCGAGATCGAGGAGCCGTCGTACCGCTTCGGAGATCTCCCCGATGCGCTCCGTCACCGCGACGAAGCTGTCCGGCGGAATCATGCCGAGCCGGTGCATATCGCTGCGGTAGAGGCCGATCTGCTCATCCGCGAGTGCTCTCCAGTCCACGCCGGTCTGCCCGGCGCGTTCGAGCAGCGGGTCGTCGATGTCGGTGATGTTCTGCGCGTAGCGCGTCTCGATCCCGGCGTCGCGCCAGGCCCGGAGCAGAACGTCGAACGCCAGATAGGTCGCGGCGTGGCCGAGATGGGTCGCGTCGTAGGGAGTGATCCCGCACACGTACAGCGTGGCGCGCCCCTCGGCGATCGGAGGATGCTCGATCCTCTCCGTCGCGGTGTTGAAGAGCCTCGGGGCGTCCCCGGCTCCGGTCAGGGCCGGCAGGACGGGCGGTGTCCAGGTTCTCACGGTGTCACTCCTCCGCTCGCGGCGGTCGCCGCTGTCGCGCCGCTCTCGGCGTCTATCGTTCCCGTCGCGAGCAGCACGATGATCACGAGACCGAGCAGTACCCGGTACACGACGAAGGGCATGAAGCTGCCCCGGGAGATGTACCGCATGAACACGCCGATGACCACGAGAGCGACGACGAACGCCACGACGGTGGCCGCGGCGGTCGGCCCCGGTGGCGCCGCGACCGGATCCCCGATCGACTTGATCAGCTTGTAGCCGCCCGATCCGAACACCGCGGGAATGGCGAGCAGGAAGGAGTAGCGAGCCGCGGCCTCGCGCGTGTAGCCCATGAGGCGGCCGGCGGTGATGGTGCCCCCCGAGCGCGATACGCCGGGGATGAGGGCGAGGGATTGCGCCAGTCCGAAGAGCAGGCCGTGCTTCCAGTTCAGCTGCGACAGCTCTCGCTCCTGCTTGGCGTAGCGGTCCGCGGCTCCGAGCAAGATGCCGAAGACGATCAGGGCGAAGGCGACGAACCAGAGCGAGCGCAGGGTGCTGTCGATGGCGTCCTCGAAGAGCAGCCCGAGCAGCACGATCGGCACCGTGCCGAGGATGATCCACCACCCCATGAGGGCATCGGGGTCGCGCCGGGGCACCGATCCGGCGAGCGAACGGAACCATCTCCCGATGATCCGGACGATGTCCTTCCAGAAGAACACGACGACCGCCGCCTCCGTGCCCAGCTGGGTGATGGCGGTGAACGAGGCCCCGGCATCGCCGATGCCGAGCAGCTCGCTCGCGATGCGCAGGTGGGCGCTGGAGGAGATGGGGAGGAACTCGGTGAGTCCCTGAATGATGCCGAGCAGGATCGCCTCGAAGAAGCCCATGCCTCACCTTTCCGCGCTCGACCGCGCACCGAATCAGGCCCGACGCGGGCCAGCGTCCACCCTACTCGTCAATAGCTGCGCAGCAGGTCCACCAGCACGCGATGCCCGAAATCGAGGGCCTCGAGCGGCACGCGCTCATCGACCCCGTGGAACATCCCCGGAAAATCGAGGTCTGCCGGCAGGCGCAGCGGCACGAAGCCGTAGCCGGTGATGCCCAGGCGCGAGAGCGCCTTGTTGTCGGTCCCGCCCGACAGCAGGTAGGGCAGCACCCGCGCCTCGGGATCATGGACGCGCAGGCTCGCGATCATGGCGTCGACGGCCTCCCCCGCGAACGGCACCTCCAAGCCGATGTCGCTGTGCAGGACGTCGATCTCGATGTCCTCGCCCACGATCCGCTGCACCTCGGCGAGGATGCCCGGCTGATCGGCGGGGAGCGATCGCACGTCCACGAGCGCCTCGGCGGTGTCCGGGATGACGTTGTGCTTGTAGCCCGCGGCGAGCACGGTGGGGTTCGAGGTGTTCCGCAGGCTCGCCTGGATGAAGCCGGCACCCTTGCCCGCGCGCAGCACCAGTTGCTCCGCGCCGACCTCCTGCGGATCCTCCCCCAGGATCCCGGCGATCGAGTCGATCAGCTCTCTCGTGGTGTCGCAGAGCGCGAGCGGCCAGTCGTGCCGTCCCAGCGCGGCCACGGCCTCCGCCAGCCGGGTGACCGCGTTGTCGTGCCACACGCGGGAGCCGTGCGCCGCAGTGCCGCGCGCGCGCAGCCGGATCCAGTCCATGGCCTTCTCGCCGGTCTGCAGCAGGTAGGCACGGGTGCCGCCCAGCTCCACCGAGTACCCGCCCACCTCGCTGATCGCCGTGCCCGCGCCCGCGAACAGCTCGGGGTGATGCCGCACGAGATGGTGGGAGCCGTAGACCCCGCCGTTCTCCTCATCGGCGAAGAACGCGAGGATGAGCGTCCGCCTGGGGCGCTCGCCGGCGCGCAGCAGCTCCGCGACGGCGGTCAGCATCATGGCGTCCATGTCCTTCATGTCGACGGCTCCGCGCCCCCACAGCATGCCGTCCTTGACCACGCCGGCGAAGGGATCCACGGACCAGTTCGCCGGGTCGGCCGGGACGACGTCGAGGTGCCCGTGCAGCACCAGGGCCGGAAGCTCGGGCTCGCCTCCCTCGACCCGAGCGATCACGCTCGCGCGCCCCGGCTCGGACTCGATCGTGATCGGCTCGAGGCCGAGCGCGCGCAGGTAGTCGGAGACGTAGGCGGCGGCCTCGGCCTCGGGGTTGGCATCGCCGCCCCCGCGGTTCGAGGTGTCGAAGCGGATCAGATCACGGGCGATCCGAGCCGTCTCGGAAAGCGCGGCCTCGGCTGCGGCGCCGTGCGGTGCATCGCTCATGACTACCAGCGTACCGAGAGCAGGCCGGGAGTGACGATTTGTTTCCCCCACCCACGATCCGGATAGGATCGGGGGTGGACAGCGCGCCACCGCCCGGACGGTGTCGGCGACGATATCTCGGAGGTGACGGCGGTGCGTGCGGCGCGCGGGTTCTCTTTCGCCGGTTTCGTGCTGGCCATCGGTTCCGCGGCGTGCTTCGCGCTGTCGGGGATCTTCGCGAGCGCGCTCATCTCCTCGGGGTGGTCGCCCGGCGCGGCCACGACGGCCCGTATCCTCTTCGCGGCGCTCGCCCTGCTGATCCCCACGCTCGTGATGCTCCGAGGTCAGTGGTCCCGGGTGCTCCGGGCATGGCGCACGATCCTCCTGTTCGGTCTGCTCGCGATCGTGGCGTGCCAGCTCTCGTTCTTCGTCGCCGTCCAGTTCATCCCTCCCAGCCTCGCCCTGCTGATCGAGTTCATGGGGCCGGTGCTGCTGATGCTCTGGACCTGGGCGCGGACGAGGCTCGCGCCGTCCGGCGTCACCCTGCTCGGGGCCGCACTCGCGGTTCTGGGCCTCGTCGCGATCTCCGGCGTGCTCGCGGGCGGCGCCCTGAATCCGCTGGGCATCCTCTTCGCGCTGGTCGCAGCGGTCGGCAACGCCGCCTACTTCGCGACGGGCGCCTCGCAGGAGCACGGCATCGCCCCGCTGCCCTTCGTCGGTCTCGGTCTCGCGCTGGCCGCAGTCGGGCTCGGGATCGTGAGCGCCGTCGGCCTGCTCCCGTTCCGGATCTCGTCCTCGCCCGTCACGATCGCCGACGCGGAGGTGCCCGCGGCGGCGGCCGTCGCGGGCATGGTGCTGGTGTCGACCGTCTGCGCCTACGTGCTGGGCGTGGCCGCCTCCCGGCGCCTCGGCGCGACCGTCGCCAGCTTCACCGGCTATTCGGAGGCGATGTTCGGGATCGTCTGGACGATCGTGCTCCTCTCGGTCGTGCCGACGGCGATCCAGTGGCTCGGAGCGGCCCTCATCATCGCCGGCGTGGTCACCGTGAAGGTCGGCGAGCTTCTGCGCTCCCGGAGCTCTCCGCGCGTCGGATCCTCTCGGCGCACCACCCGCAACGGGTGAGAGCAGCCCCGCGAGGTGCGCGGATAGGCTGAAGTGGCCGGTGACGCGGCCCCGGGACGGAGGGGCCGCCCGGGGACGGAGGAATCATGGGGGCATCGGACGACGTCCATGCGCTTCGAGCTCGCATCCTCGAACTCGAGCAGCGGAGCCGCGAGCTCGAGGACAGGAACCGGGAACTCGCGGCCGCGGCCCGGCGGCCGGAGACCGGGCGCGCACCGGCAGGCGGCCGGGCGCGCACCGCGGTCGCCGTCGTCCTCGTGGTCGTGAGCGTGCTGCTCGCCCCGGTGGCCGCGCTCGGCACCTGGGCGCGGCTGCAACTCGTCGACACGGACCGCTTCGTGCAGACCTTCGCGCCGCTCGCCGAGCAGCCCGCCGTCCAGTCGCTCGTGACCGATCAGGTGGTGCAGGGCATCGAGGAGAACGTCGACGTCGACGGCCTCGTGTCCGATCTCTTCGCCGGCATCGAGGAGCTCGACCTCCCGCCGCGAGCGAAGGCCGCGGTCCCGCTGCTGCAGGGCCCCGCGGCCGAGGGCATGCGATCGCTCATCAGGACGGGTGTCGAGCAACTCGTCTCGTCGCCGCAGTTCGCGCAGCTCTGGGAGGGCGCTCTGCGCGAGACCCACGGGCGTGCGGTCGCCGTGATCCAGGGGGATCCGAACGCGGCGCTGCAGCTCTCGGAGGACGGCACGCTCTCGCTCCAGCTCAGCAGCGTCATCCGCGAGGTGAAGGACGTACTCGCCGGGCGCGGCCTCGGCTTCGCCGAGAGCATCCCCGAGATCGATCGCGCGATCCCGATTCTCACCGCGGACTCGCTCGTGCTCGTGCGCACGGTCTACCAGATCGCGGTCGCGGCGGGCTACTGGCTGCCCTGGATCGTCCTCGCGCTGCTCGGCGTGGGAGTCGCCCTCGCGCGGGATCGTCCGCGCGCGCTCGCCTGGGCGGGAGCCGGCCTCACCGTCTCGTTCCTGCTGCTCGCGGCCGGCCTGGGCATCGGCAAGCAGTTCTTCGCGGGGGCGGTCAGCCCCTCGATCATGCCCGCGGCGACGGCGCATCTCGTCTTCGACCAGCTCACGCTCCTCATGTCGTCGACGATCCTGGCGATGGTCGTGCTCAGCATCTTCCTCGCCCTCGGCGGCTGGATGGCCGGCGGATCCCGCCCGGCGCGGGCGATCCGCGGCGCGGCGGAGACCGGTTTCTCCGCGGCGCGCGGGGCGGCGGATCGACGCGGTCTGAGCACGGACTCCTTCGGACGCGCGGTCGAGCGCTGGCGGTCCGCGATCGTGCTCGCGACGATCGGGGTCGGGGTGGTCGTCCTCTTCCTGAACCGCCCGCCCACGGCGGCCGGCGTCGTGACCACGCTGCTCGTCGTCCTGCTCGTGCTGCTCGCGGTCGAGCTGCTGCGTCGGCCGTCGCGGGAGCGGTGAGCGGCCTCCTCGGATGCTCAGGGCCACTCGCCGCCGGAGGGCGCGGGCGGGACATGATGCCCAGGACCCCCGTCAGCGCTCGCGCGTATGGCGCAGCGCCTCCCTGTTGCTCGCGTAGACCCGATCCGGTTCGGCGATCACGCCGAACCGCCGGAGGCGAGGAAGCGCACCGGTTCTGACCCGGCTGAAACCGATCTCGATCTGGCGTGCGTCGAGCCATTCCCGCAGCCGCGCGAATCCGTCGGCGGCGGTGACGTCGACATCGGTCACCGCCTCGAGGTCGAGCACCAGATGGCGCACGGGCTCCCCGGACTCCGCTGCGGCGTCGACGGAGCGGCGGATCGTCCGCATGAACTCCTCCGCATTGGCGAAGAAGAGCGGCGCCGCCAGTCGGATCACCAGCACACCGGGCGCGGAGACCGTGCCCGAGCCGGCGATCAGCCGCTCCGAGTCCGCATCCGGGGAGACCGGGGCGGCTCCGGCCTCCCCGGGCACGGCGAGCACGTCGATCGCGGGGTGGGCAGCGCGACGCGCGAGGTTGATCAGTGCGAGCACGAAGGCCACGATGATCCCCGGAATCGACCCCACGAGCACGGTGACGAGGAAGCAGACGGCGGCCACCGCGAACTCGAAGCGGTCGAGCCGCCACAGCCGACGGAGCTTGCGCAGCCCCAGGAGCGGCGCGACGGCCACCGCGACGATCGCGCCGATGGCGGGCGAGGGAATGCTCTCCAGAAGTCCGGTGCCGAAGAGGAGCAGGATCAGGGTGACCGCGGCGAGCAGCAGCGAGGGCAGCTGCGTGCGGGATCCGGCCTGGTCCATCGCCGCCGTGCGCGAGGTCGAGGAGCCGACGGAGAAGCTTCCGCTCAGACCCGCGGCGACGTTCGCGAGACCGTAGGCGGCGAGATCCCGGTCGGCGTCCACCGGATAGCCGCGTCTCTCGGCGTAGGACCGGGATACGAGCAGCCCCTCGACCGAGATCACCGCGGTCAGCGCGAGTGCGGAGGGGATCAGTAGCAGCCACTCGTGCAGACCGAGCGTCGGCAGGGTGAGCACGGGCAGGCCGGCGGGCACCTCCCCCAGCACGGCGACGCCGGCCTCCTCAGCACCGGCGACCGCGACCGCGGCGGTGGCGCCGACCAGCACGATCAGGGCCCAGGGCACGAGCGGGGAGAGACGCCGCCCGAGGACGATGACGCCGAGCGACAGCGCGGAGATCAGGGCGGACCAGGGGTTCGCCTCGACGAGCCCGCCGATCAGTCCGATGAGCTTGCCGACGAACTCCTCACCGGATTCCAGATGGATGCCGAGCATCTTCGCGGCCTGAGAGACGAGGATGTCGAGCGCGAGTCCGCCGACGAAGCCGACCAGGATCGGTTCGGAGAGGAAATTCGCGAGGAAGCCGAGTCTGCACACCGCCATGAGCAGAAGGACCGCACCGCAGATGATCGCCTGCGCGAGCGCCATCGTGAGGTACGCATCGGAGCCGGCTGCGGCCAGCCCGCCGAGCGAGGAGGCGACGAGGGCCGCGGCAGCCGCATCCGGAGACACGACGACCTGACGGGACGACACCGTCAGCGCGTAGACGACGGTGGGCACGATGAGCGCGTACAGCCCGGCCGTGGGCGGCAGTCCGGCGATCTGGGCGTAGCCGATGTTCAGCGGGATAGCGATCGTCACGAGCGTGATGCCCGCGAGCAGCTCGCTCCCCAGGTTCCGGAGCTCGAAACCAGCCAGTACCCCGGTCATCGGCGCCCTCCTCTCGGACACGGTTCGGATCCGATCTGAGGCCACCCTAGGCCCGGATCGCCGCCGAGTCGACGACCGCTCACCCCGAGGGGGCGAGCGGTCCCCACCGCCCCCTCGGGCGATCGGATAGCTTGGTCTGCATGTCGGAACAGCTGCCCATCGGAACCCTCCTCGACTCGGATGCGCCCGCCGTGCTGCAGGCCAGTCGCCTCAACCGTCACACCTTCTGGTGCGGGCAGAGCGGTTCGGGGAAGACCTACGCGCTCGGCGTGCTGCTCGAGCAGGTGCTCCTGCACACGCGGTTGCCGCTCGTGATCCTCGACCCGAACTCCGATTTCGTCCATCTCGGAGGGGTGCGGGAGGACGCGGCGCCCGAATCGGCTGCGCGCCTCGCGGAGCGCGATGTGCGGGTGCTGCGCTCCGGCTCCGGCCACGGCGATCCGCTGCGGGTGCGCTTCGTCGACCTCGACGTGCGTTCCCGGGCCGCGATCCTGCAGATGGATCCGGTGCTCGACGCGGAGGACTTCAACGCGGTTCTGCGCGTCGAGGCCGACCTGCTCGCCGGTCTCGACCAGCCGCTCGTCGCCTGGCTGCGCGAGCGCCCCGAACCCGCGTTCCAGCGGGTCGCCACCCGCATCGAGAATCTCGGCGTCGCCGAGTGGGACCTCTGGGCCTGGGGCGGACCGGACGTGACCGACGTGCTGAGCGAACGGGCGGACGCGACCGTCGTCGACATCGGCGGCTTCGACTCGACCGCCCAGATGCAGGCCGCGGCGCTCGCGGTGCTCGATCGCCTCTGGGCCGGGCGGCACGAGCGGATCGGTCGGCTCGTGGTGATCGACGAGGCCCACAATCTCTGCTCCCCCGAGGCCACGACTCCACTGGCCCGGCTGCTGACCGACCGGATCGTGCAGATCGCCGCGGAGGGCCGCAAGTACGGCATCTGGTTGCTGCTCTCGACGCAGCGCCCCTCGAAGCTGCACCCCAACGCGATCTCGCAGTGCGACAACCTCGCGCTCATGAAGATGAGCTCGCCCCGCGACCTCGAGGAGCTCTCGCAGATCTTCGGCTACGCCCCCGGCGAGCTCATCCGGCGTTCTCCGGGTTTCTCCCAGGGCCAGGCCCTGTTCGCCGGTGGCTTCGCGCGCGAGCCGCAACTGGTGCGGATGGGGTCGCGATTGACCGAGGAGGGTGGAGCGGACGTGCCGATCGAGCTGCGCTGACCGGCACGTCCGCCGTTCTCAGCTCACGGCAGGACGATGTTGAAGGAGGGATCCGGCGCATCCAGCACGGCCGTGAGCCTGCCGAGCACCCCGGCATCTCCAGCGATCTCGATGCCGTCCGAGGTCTCGTCCCCTGCGAGCAGCGCGAGCAGCCGCAGTTTGGTCGCCGCGGTGACGGTGGCGTCGGCGCCTCCGTCTCCGTCGATCCTGAGCCGGTGGATCAGCACCCCGTTGCGGAGGACCAGTCGATAGGTCTCGTCGAGGTCGGAGAACACGATGTCGAGCGACAGCGACTCGTCCCACGCGCGCGGCCCGTCGACCCGGATCGCGATCGAGTCGAACACCTGCGACGGGGAGAGCTGTCGGAGCACCTCGACCGGCGTGGTCTCGGTCGGAGTGCCGAAGTTCCGACCCCGCAGTTCGGTCGCGCCGGAGAGGAAGAAGTTGCGCCAGGTGGCGTTCTCCACCGTGTAGGCGAGCTGATCCAGCGTGGCGGCGTAGAGCTCGCGGACTCCGGCATGGTCGGCATCGGTGAACACCGCGTGATCGAGCAGGGTGGCGGCCCAGCGGTAGTCGCCCGCGTCGTAGGCGTCGCGCGCGATCTGGAGCACCCGATCCAGCCCTCCGATGGCCTCGACGTAGCGCCGTGCCTGAGCGCCGGGCTCGTGCGGCCACAGTCGCGCCGGATTGCCGTCGAACCAGCCCATGTAGCGCTGGTAGATGGCTTTGAGATTGTGACTCACCGAGCCGTAGTAGCCGCGGGCGTGCCAGGCCCGCTCGAGCGCCGGCGGCAGTTCGAGGCTCTCGGCGATCTCGGCTCCCTGGAAGCCCCGGTTGATGAGACGCAGCGCCTGGTCGTGGAGGTAGGCGTACAGATCCCGCTGGAGGGAGAGGAACTCGCGGATCCGGTCGCTCCCCCACGTGGGCCAGTGGTGCGGCGAGAAGATCACGTCGCTGCGCTCCGCGAAGAGGTCGACCGCCTCGGTGAGGTAGCCCGCCCAGCCGTGCGGATCCCGCACGACCGCGCCGCGGAGGGTGAGCAGGTTGTGCAGGGTGTGGGTCGCGTTCTCGGCGATGCAGAAGGCGCGATAGCGCGGGAAGTAGAGGTGCATCTCCGCCGGGGCCTCCGTGCCTGGGGCCAGTTGGAACTCGATCTCGACGCCGTCGACCGTGATCGTCTGACCGGTCGCGGTGATGAAATCGGTCGGCACGACGAGCCCGACCGTGCCGGTCGAGGGCGCCTGGCCGAGACCGGCGCCGACCTGCCCCGCAGGGCCGCGGTCCAGCGCCGCCCCGTACATGTATCCGGCCCGCCGCGCCATCGCCGCCCCGGCGTAGACGTTCTCCGCGATCGCGTGCTCGGTGAAGCCCTCGGGGGCGATCACGCGCACCTCCCCGCGGTCGACGCTCTCCTGGTCGATCACCCCGAGCACCCCGCCGAAGTGGTCGACGTGGCAGTGGGTGTAGACGACGGCCTTCACCGGCCGGTCGCCGCGGTGCTCTCGATACAGCCGCAGCGCCGCCGCGGCCGGCTCGCGGGAGGTGAGCGCATCGACGATGATCACGCCGGTGTCGCCCTCGACGATGGTGAGGTTCGAGAGATCGAGGCCGCGCACCTGATAGATGCCCGGCACCACCTCGAACAGGCCCTGGATGGCGTTCAGCCGCGACTGCCGCCAGAGACTCGGGTGCACCGTGGCGGGCGCCTGCTCCTGCTGCGCGAGGAAGTCGTAGGAGTCGTTGTCCCACACCACCGCTCCGGCGTCGTTCAGCACGACTCCCGGTTCGAGGCGGGCGATCAGTCCGCGCGCGGCATCGTCGAAATCGCGAGTGTCCTCGAACGGAAGCCCGGCATAGGCCTCCTCGTGCGCTGCGCGTACGAAATCGCTCGGCTCGGTCTGTGGCATGATCCCTACCCTCCTAGGTCTGCGGCCGTGACACGGCCGTACGACCAGTATCCGCCACGGCCCCCCGCTCCCGTCACGAGGAGTCACACTCCGCGGGTGATGGGGTTCCCAGAGACCGGTCGAGCACCCTAGATTACTGGTATGGCCGTCCGAACCGTCGAGCGCGCGTCAGACGGACCGAGCAGATTCCGTCCTCCGAGGCGCCAGCAGGCTCACCTGGAACGCCCTCGGCTGCTCGAGCTGATCGACGAACGGCTCTCCGCCGATCCGGTGCTGCTCGTCGCCGCGCCGAGCGGCTACGGGAAGACCTCGGCCGTCGCGGAGTGGGCGGGCGAGCGCCTCGGCAGAGCGGCCTGGCTGACCCTGGGTCCTTTCGACACGGATCCCGCCAGGATCGGGATCGGGGTGCTCCAAGCCTTGCAGGAGCTCGCCCGCTCGGATGGCGGGGAGGATCTCCGGGGCCTGCTCGAGCTCGAACCGGGCGAGCTCGAGCCCGAGACCGCCTTCGACCTCGTCGCCGAGGCCCTGCTCGAAGCGGAGTCTCCGGTGCATCTCGTGGTCGACGATGCGCACCGCGCCCAGGACCGATTGAACGAGGGGCTGCTCGGCGCGCTGATCGACGTCGGCTGCGATCCTCTGAGGCTGATCCTCGTCGGCACCAATTACGTCGAGATCTCCCTGAGCCGGCTGATTCTCTCGCGCCCGCACCAGGTGATCCGGGCGAACGACCTCGCCTTCGACCTCGAGGAGATCGCGCGGCTTACGGCCGGCGCCTCGCCCCGACCGGCGCCGGAGGCCATCCTCGCCGAGACGAAGGGCTGGCCGATCGCGATCCGCTTCATGCAGCTGGCGGGCATCAGCCCGGACGCCAAGCGCAGTCCCGACGAGATGCTGATGCGGGATTACGTTCGCGACTATCTGCTCTCGGCGGTGCCGAGGGAACTGGCCGACGTCGCGCTGCTGACCTCCGTCTGCGAGGAGATGACGGTCGGGATGGCCGCGGCCGTCTCCGGCCGGGACGACGCCGCGGAGCTGCTCGAGCGCTGCGTGCGCCTCGGACTCTTCATCGACCGCTACGACTCGCCGAAGGGCGCGGTGTACCGCTGGCACGGGGTGTTCGCGCGGCACTGCCGGAGCATTCTCGATCTGACCGATCCGGGCCGCCGAGAACGGGCCTTCGCCGCCGCCGCCGCGTTCGCGGAAGCGGATGGCCTCCCGCTCTCCGCCGCGAGCTACTGGCTCAGAGCCGGCGAGTTGGAGGCCGCCATGCGCACGGTGCTCTCGCGCTGGGTCGGCATGGTGGTCGGGCCGGACTCCGCAGCGCTGGACCGCTGGTGCGCGGAACTCCCCGCGCCTCACGACGACGACCCGCGCATCCTGCTCGTGCGCGCGTGCGCCCACGATGTGGTCGGCGCACGGGAACTCGCGCTCATGCTGCTGGGGCGGGCCGAGGCGCGGGCAGAAGCGCTGGGACGCGACGAGGCCTACGAGGAGGTTCGGGCGCAGGCCGCGCTCTTCCTGCTGGACGATCGCGCCGAACTGACGGCCGCCACGGCGCGGCTGAGGGCCCGGCTCGAATCCGGCGACGAGATGTCGCAGCACACTCGCGCCGCGATCCTCTACCTCCTCGGGTTCGCCGAGTTGCGGCATCGCCGCTCCCCCAGGCTCGCGGTGCAGCTCCTCTCGTCGGCCGCCGTCGAGGCCGAGGCCGGCGGCGATGTCATCCTCGCGGGACGCGCGCAGAGCAATCTGTCGTTCGCCCTCGCCTGGTCGGGGCAGCTGCGACGCTCGCGCGACGTGCTGGACCGCCGCTCGGAGGCCTCCGACGACGAGGCCTGGGTCGCCTATGCGGGAGGCGCCGCAGCGACGGCGGCCGGCTTCATCGCCTACTGGCGCGACGATCTGGAGCTGGCCGCAGCAGAACTGACCCGGGCGATCCGAGGAGGGAGTTCCGACGCCTCTTTCGCGGGCATCGCCCGGATGATGCTCGCGTTCACCGCGGGAGCCTCACGCGATGCGCAGACGTGCCACCGCGCAGCGAGGGAACTGCAGGCGATGCCCCGCGAGGAGCGCCAGGGCGTCTCCTGGCCCGCGTTCCGACACGCCTCGCTCGCGTCGCTGCACGAAGCCGCCGGACATCGCGATCGCGCACTCAAGATCGTCGCGCACTATCAGGATGCGGACGACCTCCCGCTCGTGTCGGTCATCCTGGCGGGCATCGCGACGCGGGCCGGGAGGACGCGCCTCGCCGCGAGACTGCTGAGCAGGCTGGAACGGTACCGCGCGATCTCCTACGTGCAGGTCTCCTCGCTCGCCACCGAGGCGCTGGCGCACGCGCAGGACGGTCAGCAGCAGCGCGCTCACGACCTCGCCGAGCAGGCCGTCGAACTCGCGACCGACGAAGACCTGAGGCGCCCCTTCTCCGGCGGCGGGCTCGAGATGCGGAAGCTCCTGACCGAGCACCTGGCCTGGGGCACTCGGTACGAGGAGTTCATCACGCTCTGCCTCTCACCGCGACACGCCTCGGGCCCTCTCGACGCGCTCTCGGAGCGGGAGCGCACGGTCTTCGCCCAACTGCGCACCACGAAGACCACGCAGGAGATCGCGGAGGCGCTCGGGGTGTCCATCAACACCGTGAAGACCCACCAGCGCGCGATCTACCGCAAGCTCGGCGTCGCCACCCGACGGGACGCGGTTCGGCTGTTCGCCTGAGCCGGGCGCTCCCGGACCGCCCGCCGCTCAGCCCAGCAGGCGCGCCTTCGCCGCGGCGAACTCCTCGGCCGTCAGCAGACCGGACGAATGGAGTTCCGCGAGCTTCGAGAGCTCCGCGGTCAGATCCGGCGCGCTCCCGCTCGGCTGAGGCGCCGGCGCCGGCTGGGGCGACGGGGCCTCCGGCGCCATCTGCGCCTGGGCGTCCTGTCGCCTGCGCAGCGCGCGATTCTGCATGGCGTTCGCCGTGCCCGTCACCACCGCGGTGCGAGCCGCGAGACCGATCAGTCCGGGCCGTCCAACTCTTCGCATGTTCCCTACTCCTCTCGGGCGAGCGATCTGCTCAGCTCTCCAACGCCAGCTCGACCGCGGCATTGACCGCGGGCGCCGGGATGCGCTCGGTGGCGACCACTACGCTGCCGTCAGCGGCGAGTCGCTCCGCAAGCTCTCTGGCCCACACGAGCTCGAAGGCGACGATCGCCGCTGCGCCGCCGCTCGGCACCCGCTCGGCGAGGGCCTCGATGTCCTCCTCGGCGGACAATCCCGGCGCATGGAGGTGGAGCTCGGCGAGGCCGAACTCGACCGGATCGATCTCGCGGATCTCTATCGCACCGCTCGCCGACTTCACCACGACCACGAAGTCGAGCAGCCGGACCGTGCCGCCCCGGATCTGCGCGGCGAGGGCGTGCAGCACCGCCGGCGAGGGGCCGCTGCCCTCGAACAGGATCACGTTCAACTCGACGGGCCCGAACGAGACCTCGCTCGGCTCAGGGATTTCGGTGCTCATTTCCGCTTCTTCCGTCTTCTTCGCGTCTCAGACGGCCAGAGCGCGGGACTTGAGCTGGTCGTACTCGGTCTGAGAGATCGCACCGCTCTCGAGCAGCCGGGCCGCCTTCTCGATCTGCGTCGCGGGATCGGTCTGCGCGACCGAGCGGATGTAGTCCTCGGCCTCGCGCTTGCCCTCTCTGACGGCCTGCGAGTTCCGCTCGCTCATGCCGTCGCCCCGAGCGACGAGGTAGACGAGCGCGGTCAGGAAGGGCACGAAGATCAGGAAGACGATCCAGATCGCCTTCGCCCAGCCTTTCAGCTTCTCGTCGCGCACGATGTCGGCGAGCACCGTGAAGAGCGCCATCAGGTAGGCGATGAAGATGGTGGCCCAGAAGAACCAGCCGATGACGGCCCAGAACGATTCCCAGAATGACATTGCGCGTTACCTCTCTCGAAGAGCATCGGACCCGGCAAGCATCCCAGTGCGAGCCGTGGCAGAGGTCTCTTCTCATCCTGCGCGGGCGATCCCCGGCGATGCGGGTCGCCCCAGGGTTCAGGGGTTCGCGGGGCGCTGCTGCGGCGCGTTCCGCACCGTCTCCGCCGGGTCCGTCACCGCGACCGGGGCGAGGATCTCCTCGGCACGATCCAGCAACGCGTCGTCGATCCGCTGCTCAAGCACGGCCGTGTTGCTCGCGACCTGCTCGGGGCGCGACGCCCCGATGATCGCCGACGCGACATTCGGATGGCGCAGCACCCAGGCGAGCGCGAGCTGGGCCGGCGTGACCCCGGCCTCCTGCGCGAGCGGGAGCACCCGTGCGACCGCTTCGAGAACGTCCGTCTCGAGGAATCGGCTCCGCTGCTCCCCGCTCTGCTCAGCGAGCGCCGCTCGAGAGCCTTCGGGCAGCGGCTCGCCGGGACGGTACTTGCCGGTGAGCACCCCCTGGGCCAGGGGCGACCACACGATCTGCGAGAGCCCCAGCTCTTCGGACGCGGGGATCACCTCGCCCTCGATGACACGCCACAGCAGGGAGTACTGGGGCTGATTCGAGATGAGCTGGATCTTCGCCTCGCGGGCGAGTTCCACTCCCCTGCGGATCTGGTCCGCATTCCACTCCGAGACCCCGATGTAGAGGGCCTTTCCCGAGCGCACCACGTCCGCGAACGCGGTGATCGTCTCCTCGAGCGGCGTCTCGGTGTCGAAGCGATGCGCCTGGTAGAGGTCCACGTAATCGGTGCCGAGCCGGCTCAGCGTCCCGTCGATCGACTCGAGGATGTGCTTCCTGGAGAGCCCCTCGTCGTTCGGCCCCTTCGGGCCGGTCGGCCAGTAGACCTTGCTGAAGATCTCGAGCGATTCGCGTCGTTGCCCGCGCAGCGCCTCGCCCAGCACGGATTCCGCACGCGTGTTGGCGTAGACATCGGCGGTGTCGAAGGTGCTGATGCCGACGTCGAGCGCAGCGCGGACCGTCGCATGGGCGGTGTCGTCGTCGACGGAGGATCCGTGCGTGAGCCAATTGCCCAGGATGATCTCGGAGACCTTGAGTCCGCTGTTGCCCAGATACACGTGCGCCATGACGTTCCCTCCCGCGCCGTGGCGCGATCGTTGCGGCAAGCCGGTCGGCGGCCGCACCTTCACGCTACGCTGAAGCCGCCACCCCGTACAGTCCGCTACCGAGTGTTACCGGATCCGTGCGCGATTCGACAACCCGGCCGCTCCCGGGGCGGCCGGGCGCTACTCCGCAGGGGAGGGCGCCCCGTCATCGAAGCAGGCGAGGTCGCCCTCATGAATCGCACGGGCCCTCGCATCGGTGTCGGCGGTCATCCGGTATTCGTCGTCCGCGCCCGCTTGCCCCAGATCGTCATCGGCTCCGAGATACAGCACGGCGTAGGAGTCGGTCGCCGCTTCTTCAGGCTCCAACGCGGAACGGCCCCTGACCTGAGATATAAAATCCCAGGTCAGGGGCCATTTCATTCGCGTGCGCGAGGGGGGACTTGAACTGATCCGTTCCCCCTCGCACACGAAATCGTGAATCGGCGTTCTGCCGCATGATTCCGCGGTTTCTGCGAGGCCCACCTGTGGATAACTGCACCGCGATTCACAACCTAGCAGCGTCGGTAGCACATGAGTTAGCACATGAAAGCGGGCCGGATCACGAGAAGCGGCCTATCCGATGGCCACGCCAAAGAGTGCCCCAATGGCGTATGTGGCGATCATGGTCGCTGAGCCCATGACCACGTTCCGGAGAATTGCGCGACCGCGCGGCGCGCCACCGAGCGCAGCGCTGATCCAACCGGTGAGGAAGAGGCCGATCACAACTGCGATGGCTGCGATCCAAACTCGGTGTCCGCCGACGGGGAGCAAGATCATGATGAGTGGGATCAGCGCTCCAACGGCGAACGCAATGAACGATGACACGGCGGCTGCCCACGGGCTTGTGAACTCTTCATGGTCGATTCCGAGTTCGACCTCTGCGTGAGCGGCGAGAGCGTCCGTCTCGGTAAGCTGCACCGCGACCTGATGTGCGAGGTCATCTGAGAGGCCCCGCTGTCGATAGAGCTCGGTGAGTTCTTCAAGCTCCTCCTCGGGCATGGTTTCGAGCTCCCACCGTTCTTTTGCGATGAGCGCTTTCTCTGTGTCGCGTTGGGTGCTCACCGAAACATACTCTCCGCCAGCCATTGAGAACGCCCCGGCAACTACGGCGGCGATACCGGCCGTCGCGATTGCCAGTACGTTGTTTGGTGTAGCGGCAGCGACACCGACGACGACACCCGCGGTAGAGACGATGCCGTCGTTTGCGCCGAGCACCCCTGCACGTAGCCAGTTCAAACGTTGGCCCACGTTCTGCAGGTGGGCTTCGCCGGGATGCGGCGTGGTGCTTGAGTCGGATGCCATATTGTTCATTTCCTGTCTTGGGTCGTGCTGAAGTGAAGTTGTTCCGTCGATGCGACTGGTGATGATCGTGTGATTCGCTCAGATCGTGGGCCGACTGCACGGAGTGCGCCGAGGATGGCCACCAGGTCAACGACTTCTTGCAGCCACGCGCCGAGGAGTGCTGGGAGGAACCCGAAGGCGGCGATGAGCATGAGGCCGACGCTGATGATGATGCCGAGCCAGATGCTTTGCAGTGCGATCCGCACGGTGTCCTTGCCGATGCTCACCGCGCGCGGCAGGGCCGAGAGCGTGTCGTAGCGGTTCACGATGTCCGCAGACTCCGATGCTGCGGTTGCACCGCGCGCCCCCATTGCGAAGCCAATATCCGCAGCAGCGAGCACCGGGGCATCGTTGAGGCCGTCACCGACCATGATGAGCGGGCGGGGCTGCACGCTACTGACAATGCGAACTTTGTCGCCGGGGCGGCACTCCGCGTGCACCTCGCTGATTCCAAGGCGCCGCGCGATGGGTTCGGCGGTGGCTGCAACGTCTCCGGTGACCATGAGCGTACGCTCGATACCGAGTGCGCTCAGCTGACGGAGAGCCTGGGCTGCTTCTTCGCGCACTTGGTCGCGCATGACGATGGCTCCGGCGAAACGGCCATCGACTGAGACGTAGATTGCGAGTTCCCCTGGAGCAAGGTCTGCCAGCACGAGGTCCGGCGCGGAGTGGCGCACCCAGGAGGGCTTGCCGACACGAACCGTCACTGCCTCAGGTGCGTCAGGAGTGCGGAACACAGCCGCGACTCCGTTTGTCGCGATCTCCTCGGCATGTTCGGCTTCGACGAGCGACAAGCCGTGCTGTTTCGCGGCCTGCACGACGGAGTCCGCAAGCACGTGAGAGGAGTACACCTCCGCTGAGGCTGCGAAACGCAGCAGCTCGTCTTCGCTGGCGCGGTCGGCGGGCAGAAGGCGTTCGAGCACTGGCTTGCCGGTAGTGATGGTGCCGGTCTTATCGAATGCCGCCGAGCGGGCTCGTGAAAGCTGTTCGAGGGTGCCGCCGCCCTTGACGATCAGCCCGAACCTCGCGGCACGGCTCATGCCACCGAGAAACGCGACCGGCGCGGCGATCAGCAGCGGGCATGGGGTCGCCACCACCAGCACCTCGGCAAACCGGACAGCCTCTCCACTGACCGCCCACGCGATCCCGGCGATCACGAGCGCGAGCACTGTGAACGGCACCGCGTACCGATCTGCGAGCCGCACGACTTTGGCTTTGCTCCCCGCGGCTTGTTCGACGAGCCGAACAATCTGCTGATACTCGCTCTCGGCGGCCGGAGCCGCAGCCCGCATGGTGACTGCGGCTTGTCCATTCACCGCACCGCTCGACACTTTCTCTCCCGCGTCACGCTCAACGGGCAGACTTTCACCGGTCAATGACGACTCATCGAACACGGCGTGCTCGGAGACGAGGATCGAGTCCACAGGCACGAGTGCACCCGGCCGCACCAACAACAGATCACCCACCTCGACTTCTTCGACCGGTATGTCCTCGGTCGTGACCTCGGCAGTATGCCCGTGCATGTCCGCGCCGGGTGCGCTTGGGGCGAGGATTCGCGTGGCCTGCTGGGGTGCCTTACGCAGCAGCGCGGTCAGTTCCCGCTTCGAACGGTTCTCAGCGTAATCTTCGAGGGCCGCCCCGCCGGTGAGCATCAGCACCACCACGAGCGCCGCCCACGGCTCCCCAACGAGCACTGCAGCGGTGATTGCCGTCACCGCAAGAATGTCGAGCCCGGCGTGCCCTCGGATGAGCTGCCGGATCATCCCGACCGCCTCCCACCCGGCAATCACGAGCGCATACGCACCCACAATCCAGCTGGCCGACTCAATGGCCGGAGTCGCTAAAAGAACCAACCCGATCATAGCCACCAACAGTGTTGCGATCACGAGTGGATATGCCCTGACCAGAGATGAAAAACGGCTCATGCTTCAATCCTCCCAGGCAGGCACGCTTCTCGCATTGCAGGCCAGCCTCGCCTGAGTATCCGCGTAGCGCGTTCAGAGCAGCAATGCCCCGGCTCCTGCGGCCCCGAGCACTACCGCCCATGCCGGTGTTTTCCAGGACGTGAGTGCGACAAACGCGAGTGCCGCGACGACGAGTGATGCGGCGTTCGTGACACCCGCGGTGAATACGGGGTCGTACAGCGCGGCGGCGAGCAGCCCGACGACTCCGGAGTTCACGCCCGTCAGCACACGCTGCACTCTCGGCGCACGACGCAACCGCTCCCAGAAGGGCAGCACCCCCATCACGAGCAGCGCAGACGGCAGAAAGATCGCGAGCAGCGCAATGGATGCGCCGAGCAGCCCACTCGGGCCGCCCGTGGTGACCGCTCCGAGAAACGCGGCGAAGGTGAACAGCGGCCCTGGCACCGCCTGCGCGGCACCATACCCCGCGAGGAACGCACCCGGCTCCACCAGTCCAGTCTGCACTGTCTCAGCCTGCAAAAGCGGGAGCACGACATGCCCGCCGCCGAACACGAACGACCCCGCACGATAGAAGGTGTCAATCAGGCCTACCGTGGCGTTGCCGGTGAACACAGCAAAAATCGGCAACCCTGCGAGCAGCATGACGAACACAGCCAGGCTCAACCATCCGACTGCGGGCCGCAGGCGCACCCGGAAACGCGGTTCATCGTTCTCGGTCGTGCTCGGGGATCGACAGACGAAGAACCCCGCGATCCCGGCCAAGGCCATCGCGCCGAACATCGTCAGCGGGCCGGGTACGAGCAGCACGACAGTGAGCACCCCGACAGCAATCGTCGCTCGTCGCGCATCAGGCGTGAGTGACTTTGCCATCCCGAGCACAGCATGACCCACGACCGCGACCGCCGCAGCCTTCAGGCCCAGCACCCATCCAGCCTGCGATACGTCGCCAAGGGTCGATACGCCGAGCGCGAACCCGAACAGCAATACCGCAGATGGCAGTGTGAACCCGAGCCATGCCGCGACAAGACCGAGTATTCCAGCTCTCTGCAAACCGATCGCCATGCCGACCTGGCTTGATGCCGGGCCGGGAAGAAACTGGCACAATGCGACAAGATCCGCATACGCGCGATCACCCAGCCATCTGCGTCGCTCGACGAACTCTGCTCGAAAATATCCAAGATGAGCGACCGGGCCACCGAACGACGTGCACCCTAACCTCAAGAACACCAGAAGGACCAGCAATGGCGCGCCAAAGTCGGTTCGACGGCCACCTTCTGCGGATAACATTTCTTACTCAGAATGGGGCACCATCCGGGACTGGCGCTACTCGCCGCGCTGCATTCACGCAGTGTTCACTCGCGGCTCAGAAGCCGTCACCGACTTACGCGAACCTTCCGTGTCGCACAGTGCGATTCTAAGATCGCTCTGCTGACTTCTGAATGAACGTACACTACCGTAGTAGATACATATGTTGCTAGTTTAGGAACATAAGGAGGGTGAGCGCGATGCATGGCGGTGTGGTCTTCTTCCGGGGAACCGGGGCTGATGCGCTGCGCTATGTCGAGGCCGACCGCCTGCGTGCTGACGACTACTACCGCAGCGACGGCACCAGCGGCATCCAGTACGCGGTGCTCGACGCCACAGGCGAGACGGTCAGTGCCCGTGACCTGAGTAGCGAGGAGTACAACGGGTGGGTGGATTGGATCAACCCCGACACGGGCGAGCGGATGGGGCGACCCCGCGCGGCTGGCCCTGATCGTCAGGGTTCGGCGCGGTTTGGTGAAATGACGATCAACGGCCCGAAGTCACTCTCTATCGCAGCAGCCCTCCACCCTGACGTGTCTGAGGCGTTGGATCGTGCGCAGCAGGACGCGCTGGCGGAGATTCAGCGGTGGCTCGGCCAGCACTCCGTGACTCGCGTCGGCGGGCGCGGCAAGCAAGAGGTCGTGCCGGTCGAGTACATGCAGGTCGTCGGGATTACGCACCGCACGTCGCGCGCTGGTGACCCGCACCGGCACATTCACATGCAGATCGGCACCAGGGTGTGGGCTGTCGGGAAGTGGCGCGCACTCGATACCGGGGCGCTCATCAAGCAGCAAGGCGCGATCCGTGCTCTCGGCACGGCGGTCATCGCCGCGCACCCGGAGCTTGCTGAGGTGCTGGATCGTCACGGCCTCACGCTCGACCCCGTTACCGGCGAGGTAGTCGAGTTGGAGCCGTTCAACGCCTTGATGAGCAAGCGGGGTGAGCAGGTGCATCGGAACCTGAACCGGCTCGAAGCCGAATGGAACGCGGCGCACCCTGGTGAGACGATGGGGCCGGTCGTATTCTCGCGGCTCACGGCGCAGGCATGGGCGCACGAACGGCCCGCGAAGAAGCCGACCACGCTCAGGGAAGAGGAAGCCTGGCTGACCGAACTCCGAGAAGCCGGCTACGACCCCGCAACGCTGCGCCGGCCTGCACGCCCTGTGCCGGCGTCGCCGGACGAGCTATCGGTGCAGCGGATCGCCTCGCGCGCCTTGGATCGTTGCGCGGCTGGCGCATCGGCGTGGAATCGCCATACGGTGCAGGAGCATGCAACCCAGATCATCACCGAGGCCGGGGTGCGCGCAACCAGCCAAGAGTTGCGCGACCTCATCACCGCTGCAACACGCCTCGCGCTCGAAGACTGCTTCTCGGTACTCGCGCCAGGTGCGCCGACGCCGGAGCATGTGGCGCACCTCACGAGCCTGCGCGTGGTGCAGGCCGAGACGGAACTGCGCGACCTGATCGCCGCACGAGTGCCAGACCGCGAGCCGAAACCCGCTGACGTGCGCGCAGCGGCCGAGGCGCGGGGTCTTGATGCGGGGCAGGAGCGCGCCGCCGCTGCCGTCGCATCCGCCGACCCGTTGGTGATCGTTGAGGGAGCAGCGGGCGCAGGGAAGACAACGATGCTCGGCGTTGTAATCGAAGTCGCGGCCGAGCAGGGTAGGCCGTCGCGGGTGGTTGCGCCGACGAAGCGTGCCGCACTGGTGGCGCGCGACGAACTCGGGGTGCCGACTGCGAGCGTTGCGGCGCTCGTGCATGCGCACGGGTGGCGGTGGAATCGTGACGGCGTATGGTCGCGCCTCGCGCCGGGCGACACTGACCCCGAGACCGGCAACGCCTATCGCGGCCCATCCGAAAGCGCGCGGCTCGCACACGGCGAGCGGGTCATCGTTGACGAGGCGGGGATGCTCGACCAAGACACCGCAATCGCCCTGCTGACCGTCTGCGCCGAGGCAGGTGCGACGGTCGCGCTGGTTGGGGATCGTGCGCAGCTCGCAGCCGTCGGGCGCGGCGGGGTGCTCGACATGGCCGCGCAGCTCAGAGGGCGCACGTTCGACATGGCCGAAGTTCACCGTTTCGCCGATCCCGCCTATGCCGAGGTCACGTTGCAGATGCGCGACGGCAGGAATCCCGGCGCGGTCTTCGACCAGCTCGCAGAACTTGGGCTTGTGCGCCTCCATACGGGCGGCGATGAGTTGAGAGAGCACATCGCCCAGGAGCGGCAGAACGACGAAGCTGTGACGGGGACCTCGAACGACGAGGCGCGCGCCGTGAACTCGAGTATTCGCGACAAGCGCGTGGCACGCGGCGAGGTCGACGACCGCAGCACTGCTTACGGGAACGATGGCCTCCCCATCGGCGCGGGCGACCTGATCCAAACCCGCAAGAACAACACCCGCTTGGGGGTGGCGAACCGGCAGCAGTGGATCGTGCAGCATGTCGCAGACGACGGCACCGTCACCGCAAGGGAAGCAGGGAGCGGGCGGAAGCGACCGCGCACCGTGCGCCTGCCTGCCGAGTATGTGGCCGAGCACGCCCATCTGTCGTACGCGGCGACTTCTTACGGGGTGCAGGGCGCGACCGTGCCCGCCTCGCACACGATCCTCACGGGCTCGACCAGCGCCGCGAGCGTCTATGTCGGCATGACGAGAGGCCGCGAGTCGAATCTGTTGCATGTCGTGGCCGAGGACTTGGATCAAGCGCGAGTGCAGTTCGTGGCGGCGATGGAACGCGACCGGGCCGACCGTGGCCTTGCCGACGCGACCCGTCGCGCGGCCGAGGAAGTCGCCGGGCTCATCGAGCACGGCCCGGCGCAGTTCGTGAGCGACGAGATAGCCGCGCTCATGCAACGGGCGGTGACTGCTGAGGCGCAGGCCGAACGCTGGCAGCAGATCGGCGCTGCTCTTGCTGACCTGAACCAGCGCGAGACAGCGATACGCGAAGCGGCAAGCAAGACTGAGCGGCAGGCGAGGTCGCGCGCCGAGCAGGTGCGCGTCGAGGTCACTGCGCCCATCGTCTCGGCGGCGAGGACGGCACTTGCCGAATGGCAGCAGGCCGAAGCCGCCGAGCAGATGGCAGGCGAGCAAATGCGGGCCGCGTCGTGGTTCGGTAGGCGGCGCGCCCGCGACGAGCAGGATAGCGCCAAGGCGCGAACCTATGACGTGCGCCAGCAGTTGGCGAACGAGTGGGGCGAGCCGCCGAGGTGGAACGAACGCCCCGATGCCTGGGTAGAGCGAGTCACCCGCCCGAAGATCAACACCGACCCGCGCCTGATCCAAGCAGAGCAAGCACACGGGGCGGCGCGTGATGAAGTCCTGAGCAGGCCCGAGCGGGCACAGACCGCACGCTTGGCGGCGTTCGGTCGCGTCTTCGGCGCAGAGCGCGTCCTCCGCAACCGCGACGCCTACCTGAGCACCAACCCCGCACAGCGCGCCACCAGCGCCGCTCAGACGGCGAAGTACGCACGCGCAGAGGCCGAGCTACTGCGCTCGCTCACGCCCGCCGAGGCGGTCGCGCGGATCGGGCAGACCCGAGCCGCCGAAGCCGCCCGCGAAGAAGCCCGACGGGCGGCGCAGGAGCGCGCCAGCCGCTACGACTACGGGTACCGCCACACGCCCCCGCAGAGCGGCCCGGCGCGCGGCCTGTGAGCCGACGCCGTTCGCGTCAGTCGATGAGGGCGGCTGCGACTTCGCTCACCCAGCGTCGTTGCCCGCGAGTCTCTACCGCGTGCGGGTGGTAGTGCGCTCGCACCCAGGCAACGGCATCGCTCGCGGGAACACCGCTCATCACCGCAAGCACGGCTAATGCGGTTCCCGTGCGCCCGATACCCCCACCGCAGGCAATCTCGACTCGCTCCGTGGCGGCTCGCTCATACGCTTCACGAAGCGCCGCGACTGTCTCCGGGGTCCCGTCCGGTCGTCGGAAGTCACGCCATCGCACCCATTGGTGCGGCCAATCTCCGACACGGGGAGCGCGACCCGTCAGATAGACCCCGAACTCAGGATCGAGGGTGTCATGGCGCGCCGCGCGAAGCCCGCGACCTCGAACGCGGCGACCATCGGGTAACTCGACAATGCCGCCACCCGGCTCCCATCGCCCCACGAGCAGAGCTTAGGCGCTGGCGTAGCGTTGGCGGGCGGCTTCGCCGCTGGTGCCGATCGCTTCACCGACCTCGCGCCAGGAGAGCCGCTGTTCGCGTGCGGTGCGTACCGCTTCGGCGAGTTCTCGTTCTGCGGAGTCGCGCCGCCAGGCGGCGAGCTTGACCGCCATGACTGGGGGCAGCGGAGCGTCGGCGTCGCCGGGCTTGGGGTCGTAGTTCTCGAACGCGTCCGCGAACTCGTCGGCGCGTGCCTTGATGTCTTCGATAGAGCGTGGAGCCATGATGTTCACCTCAAATACTTGGATCGGGCCGGACGCATCGCGTGAGCGATAGCGATGATGCCGTGCCATTCGATGACTCCGACTTCGACCAGGGTTCCGGTCTCGTCGGGGCCGATGAACATGGTCATCGCGTCGTCTTGCACGAAGTGCCGGACTGGGTAACGGAGCGCATGGAGCATCGCCGCATCCGTGACGCCGTGCCGGTGGGCACTGTCAAGGATGAGCGGGTCTGATTCCATGTCACAAGTTTACTTGCCGCAAGTTACCTTGTCGAGTGGGCGGGGTGAATACTCAGATAGCGCGGGTGTGCCGATTCGGCACCGCCGCAGAGTTTTACGTCGTGGGGGTGTCGTCGGCGTCGAAGAGGCGCAGGAACTTCTCGCGCGGGATCACGACCCGACGGCCGAGTCTCACGGAGGGGATAGCCCCGTTCTCGATGCTCGCGGTGATCGTGCGCGGATCAACGCCGAGTGCCGCTGCTGCCTCCGCGCGTGTTACGACCGCGCTGCGCGAGGCCCGCAGATCATCCAGGGTCACCGTCACCGATCTCATCACACACCAGCCGTTCCTAAACAAGATTCATATGATCCCAATAAAGTACATCATGGAACTTGACGAGTCAAGAGTCGGCATATACGTTCCTAGTATGGAAACAGAGAGAGTGCGGGGGAATCCCGCTGGCATCACCCACGAGCACGTCGCCCAGAACATCCGCACCGCGCGCCAGGCCATCGGCATGGACGTGCGCACCGCCGCCCGCCTCATGACCGAGGCGGGCCGGAAGCTCGCCCCGTCGGGGATCAGCAAGATCGAGAACGGCGACCGGCGCGTGGACGTGGATGACCTCACCGCCCTCGCCTATATCTTCCGCACCACCCCCGCCGCGTTGCTCACCCCGCCCGCAGAGGCCGTGACGCTCACGGGGGTGCCGGAGTTGTTCATTCCCGAAGAGATACAGGCCTGGGTCGCAGGCAGCGTGAAGCTCACCACCGACGACCTCGTGCGCTACTGGAAAGAGCAGCGGTTCCTGGCGATCAGTTCCGGGCACTGGGCTGAGGAAATGCTCGCCAAGTACGACCGTGGCCAGGTTGGTGTCACCCCGCGCGAGGTGTACCAGCAGCGCTACGACCGGCAGACCGCACGCGAAGCCGAGGCCACCGGCAGGCTGTTGCAGATCGACCCGAACGCTTCCCTCACATTCGAGTAAGCCGGGTCGCAGAGCTACCCGTGTCGCAGGGGTGCGGGTGAACCCAAGGAGAAAAAGGAGCCGGGCTATGGCACAAGTCAACGACCCGCCGCCGAGTGTGGTGGCAGACCCCGCTGAGGGGGTGACACAGAGACAGCAGCGGCGTTCGAGGTCGCGGCACGCGGGTTCGCTGGGCGACTATCAGACCCGTAAGGGGAAGCGGTGGAAGTTCCAGATCTATGTGCTCATCGACCCCGAGAAGCCCGAGCTGGGCGAGAAGCGGTTGACCCGTGGCGGGTTCACCGACCTCGAAGAAGCACAGGCCGCGCTCACCGAAGCGCTCAAGAAGCGGGCACGGAACGAGAAGTTCCAAGGCAAAACCCCGACCATCGCGGTGTATGCCGAGGATTGGGCGTCGTCGCTGCGGTTGGCTGATTCCACGATCAAGGGGTACCGGAAGATCATCCGCAACCACATCACGCCCGACCTCGGGAAGATCAGGATCGACAAGCTCACCGCCACCCGCATCGGCGCGCACTACCGCCAGTTGGAACAATCAGGTCGCAAGGACGAATACGGCAAGGGGCAACCGTTGTCGGCCAACAGCATCCACAAGGTGCATGTTGTCCTCGGAGCGATGCTCGACGCAGCGATAGACGACGGACTGCTGAGTGTGAACCCGGCGAAGAAGAAGCGCACGGTGAACGCGCCCAAGTCCTCGCAGGTACGCGCACAGAAACCGGAAATCGTGACGTGGACGGGCGACCAGCTCGCCACGTTCCTCGCTTGGAACCGTGACGAGTTGAAAGACGAGCTGTTCCCGCTGTGGCGACTCATCGCCTACACGGGGATGCGGCGCAGCGAGGCGCTGGCGTTGAAGTGGAACGACGTGAACGCCAGAACCGGGCGGGTGAGCATCCGGCGGGCGGTGAACACGGAGGACTGGACGACCACCAAGACCACGAAGACGGGCAACGCCCGCGTGATCGACGTGGACGCCGCGACCCTCAAAGTGCTCGCCTCCTACAAGGTCGCACGTGCCGAAGTGTCGTTCGACCTCGCCAAAGCCGACGCCTACGTCTTCGGTGACGACGAGGGCAAGCTCCGCTCGCCCGACGCCATGACGAGCCGGTGGGATCGCCGCATGAAGTGGACCGCCACGGTACACAAGACGCTCCCCAGGGTCACGATCAAGGGGCTGCGCCACACGCACGCCACACTCCTGTTGGAGTTGGGCGAGCATCCCAAGGTGGTGCAAGAGCGCCTCGGGCACTCCACCATCACCACCACGATGAACATCTACAGCCATGTCACCCCGACGATGCAGAAAGCCGCAGCAGACCGCTTCGCGGCCCATCTCGGGAACGCTTAGCACATATCTCAGCACATGGCACGAAAATGACCCCCAACCTGGTGATCTAAACCCCAGGTCAGAGGCCATTTTCCATTCGTGCGCGAGGGGGGACTTGAACCCCCACGCCCTAATACGGGCACTAGCACCTCAAGCTAGCGCGTCTGCCAATTCCGCCACCCGCGCGAACGAATCACCGGCACGTTCCGGTGAACAGAAATAACTTAGCACGGATCACCGGCGCAGACGAATCCGTCCGGCGCGGAACGGCACGGCCTTCAGGCGCTCAGCCTGCGCCGGAGCAGATCGATCCGATGCTGCAGCTGCGTGACGCTCGCCTGAGCCACCGCGGGGCCCCCGCACACGCGTCGGAGCTCGGTGTGGATCGCGCTGTGCGGCTCTCCCGAGACCCGCGCGTACATGCCGACGAGGCTGTTCAGCAGGCGTCGCTGCTCCCCCAGGGTGCGATGCAGCGCCTCGGGCGGCTCCGAGCGCTCCGGCGGGTGCTCCGCGATCCCCTGCTTCACCGCGCTGCGCTTCGCCTGCCGCGCCTGGCGCTGCAGCAGCACCCGTCGCACCTCGTGCGGCTCGAGCACTCCGGGCAGACCGAGGAACTCGAGCTCCTCCTCGCTCTCGACCTCGGCGTAGCCGCCGAACTCGGCACCGTCGAACACCGCGCGGTCGAAATGCGCATCCGATGAGATCGCCTGGTAGGCGAACTCCTTCGTGAGCTCTTCGGAGGCACGGTCCTCGCGCTCCGCCGCGGCGAGCTCCGCCGCCTCGGCGTCCCACGTCTCCGCCCCACCCGGGGCGTCGATCACGTGGCCGCGCTCCTTCTCGAGCTCGGCGGCGAGCTGCATGAGGTTGGGCACGTTCGGCAGGAACACCGAGGCGACCTCTCCGCGCCGCCGCGAGCGCACGAAGCGGCCGATCGCCTGGGCGAAGAACAGCGGCGTCGACGAGCTCGTGGCGTAGACGCCCACGGCGAGCCGGGGCACGTCGACCCCCTCCGACACCATGCGCACGGCGACCATCCATCTGCTCTCGTCGCCCGCGAACTGCTCGATCCGCGCGCTCGCCCCGGCGTCGTCGGAGAGGATCAGCGCGACCTGCTCCCCCGTGATCTCCCGCAGCAGTTTCGCATATGCACGGGCAGCATCGTGGTCGGTAGCGATCACCAGGCCGCCCGCGTCGGGGATGTGGTGTCGCACCTCCGAGAGCCGCCGATCCGCCGCGCGCAGCACCTGAGCGATCCACTGCCCCGCCGGATCGAGCGCGGTGCGCCAGGCCTGCGCGGTGATGTCCTTCGTGTTCCCCTCGCCGAGACGGGCCTGCATCACCTCTCCCGCGGAGGTCTGCCACTGCGTCTCCCCCGCGTAGACCATGAAGACGACCGGACGCACCACGCCGTCGGTGAGCGCGCGGCCGTAGCCGTAGTCGTAGTCGGTGAGCGAGACCCGCGAACCGTCGGGTTGGGGTGCGTACTGCACGAACGGGATCTCCGCATCGTCCGAGCGGAACGGCGTCCCGGTGAGCGCCAGCCGGCGCGTCGCGGTGCCGTAGGCCTCCCGGATGGCGTCGCCCCAGCTGAGCGCATCGCCTCCGTGATGCACCTCGTCGAGGATCACGAGGGTGTTGGCGAACTCGGCCAGGAGGCGGTGCTGGACGGGTTTCATCGCGACCTGGGCGTAGGTCACCACGACGCCGTGGAAGTGGCTGCCGTAGGCGAGCCGATCGCTGTTCGAGTAGCGCGGGTTGAGCCGGATACCTGCACGTGCGGCCGCGTCGGCCCACTGGGTCTTCAGATGCTCGGTCGGCGCCACCACGACGATCTGCTCGACCGTCCGATTGGCCCGCAGGATGGCCGCGAGCCGCAGTGCGAAGGTCGTCTTGCCCGCGCCGGGCGTGGCAGAGGCGAGGAAGTCCCTCGGCTGATCCGCGAGATAACGCGCGATCGCCTCCTCCTGCCAGGCGCGCAGCGTGCCGGCGGTGCCGCGGGCGGCCCGATCCGGGTAGGCCGGGGGCAGATGCTCGGCCGCGCTCGTGCCCGGCAGATGCAGGCTCGGGTGCGGATCGGTCACGACGTCCTAGAATAGTGGGCGACAGTGCGCGAGGCCGCAGCCGGTGGAGATTTCGGGAGGCTAGACCAGTGAGTGAGGCGCAGACGACGGTCACCTCGACGCTCGAATTGCCGTGGTCCCGGTTCGTGGCGATCGGCGACTCCTTCACCGAGGGGGTCGGCGATCCGGAGCCGGACAGCCCGGGCGGCCTGCGCGGGTGGGCGGACCGCTTCGCCGAGGTGCTGGCGCACCACGGCGACGACCTCGCCTATGCGAATCTCGCCGTGCGGGGAAAACTGCTCCGCCAGATCACGGAGGAGCAGCTGACCCCCGCGCTCGACCTGCGCCCGGATCTCGTGAGCGTCTGTGCCGGCGGCAACGACGTGATCCGGCCGGGCGGCGACCCCGACGATATCGCCGTGCAGCTCGAGTACGTGCTCCGCCAGTTCCGGGCGACGGGTGCGACGGTGCTCGTCTTCACGGGGGTCGACGTGGCGTTCCAGCCCGTCTTCCGGAGCATCCGGGGCAAGGTCGCGATCTACAACGAGAACCTCCGCAAGATCGCGCAGCGCCACGACTGCGTGGTCGTGGATCAGTGGGCGCTCGAAGAGCTGCAGGATCCCCGCTACTGGGCCGAGGATCGCCTGCACCTGAATTCGCTCGGCCATCACACCATCGCACGCGCGGCGCTCGACGCGCTGAACGTCCCGCACGATCTCGCACCGCTCGACCCGCCGCCGCTCCCCGCACGGAACTGGCGCCGAGCGCGCCAGGAGGACGTGGTCTGGGCCAAGGATCACCTGGTCCCGTGGGTGATCCGCCGCATCAGGCACGTCTCGTCCGGCGACCGGGTCGCGGCGAGACGCCCGGAGCCGGAGCTCGTCCGCCCTCCGGCGGCGAACGACGCCGCGGACCCTCGCGCGGAAGCGCCCGGCAGCGTAGGCTGATCGCATGGCCACGATCACGAAACAGCTCGCAGACACCGTCACCTCCGTGGGGGTCAACGCCGCGTACGGTGCCCCCGTCGAGCTCGACGGAACCACCATCATCCCCGTGGCCTGCGCCTCCTACGGGTTCGGCGCGGGCGAGGGGGGCACCGAGAGCACCGGCGAGGGGTCCGGCGGCGGCGGCGGCGGTTTCGCCACGCCGATCGGCGCCTATGTCACCCGCAACGGAACCACGCGCTTCGAGCCGAACACCATCGCGCTCCTGGCCGTCGGCATCCCGTTCGTCTGGGTCGCCGGACGAGCGATCTCACGGGTGGTCCGGGCGCTGAAGCGCTGACCCGTCGTCCGGCGCATCGCACCAGGTCCACGGTTCGAGCGGGATGCGAGCCGGATCGAAGCGTCCGAGCAGCTGCGGCATCGTGATCGTCTCGCCCGGCTCCGCCATCCCGAGCGAGACGGCGAGTCGGGAGCGCACCTCATCCGGCGCGACACCGCGCTCGGCGAGGTCGGACAGCGTCACCGCGCCGTCGCGCTTCGCCAGCCTCGCGCCGTTCGGTCCGAGCACGAGCGGGACGTGCGCATAGGAGACTCGGGGCGGGCTCGGCAGCCCCAGCAGGCGCTGCAGCACGATCTGTCTGGCGGTGGACGGCGCCAGATCATCGCCCCGCACGATCTGATCGACGCCCATCTCCGCATCGTCGACCACGACCGCGAGGTTGTAGGCGAACACGCCGTCTCCGCGGCGGAGCACCAGATCGTCGGCCCAGCCGCTCACCCGCCCCATCAGGAGGTCCTCGAACCCGAGCTCCTCCGCACCGCTCGGGGTTCGCAGGCGAAGCGCGGGAAGCCGGGGGCTGATCGCATCGCGCGCCGCAGCCCGCTCCCGCGGGGTGCGATCGCGACAGGTCCCGGGGTACGATCCTGGAGGAGCGTGCGGTGCGCGCACGGCATCGAGGATCTCGCGCCGCGCGCAGGTGCACTCGTAGACGAGACCTGCGGCGTCGAGCCGCGCGAGGGCGGATCGGTACAGCTCGATCCGTTCGCTCTGCCTGACGGCCCGCCCATCCCACTCGAGACCGAGAGCGCGCAGCTCCGCGAGCTGCGCCTCGGCGGCTCCGGCGTCTCGCGCCCGATCGAGATCCTCCACCCGCATGAGAAAGGCCCGACCGGTGCTCCTCGCGAAGAGCCAGGCGAGCATCGCCGTCCGCAGATTGCCCAGGTGCAGCTCGCCGGACGGGCTGGGGGCGTAGCGACCTGCTCCTGCGGATCCCTCGGAGGTCATCCCATGATTCTCCCACTCCGGCTGCGGTCCGGCGCGCCGGACGGGCTCAATCGAGGAAGATGTCGGGGAAGAGCGATTCGTCTGGGGTGCCGGGGATCGCGGCGTATCCCGCGAGATCGGTGATCCCCGCCTCCGCCAGCACCTCCTCGACGATGAGCGTGCGCCCCGTGAGTTCGCGCGCCGGAGCGGTCAGCACCTCGTAGGCGGCGTCGGCGTAGATCTCCGGTGTCCGGGATGCCGCCATCACCCGCTCCCCGCCGAGCAGATTCTTCACGGCCGCTGTGGCGATCGTGGTCCGCGGCCACAGCGTGTTCGCGGCCACGCCCTGCGGGGCGAACTCTGCGGCGATCCCGAGGGTGGCCAGCGTCATCCCGTACTTCGCCAGGGTATAGCCGGTGTGCGCCCCCAGCCACTTGGGGCTCAGGTTGAGCGGCGGCGACAGCGAGAGCACGTGAGGGTTCTCGGCCTCGAGCAGCGCCGGGAGCGCGGCGCGCGCGAGCATGAAGGTGCCGCGGACGTTCACGTCCTGCATGAGGTCGTACTTCTTCTCCGAGAGCTCCCTGGTGGTCGAGAGGTCGATCGCACTGGCGTTGTTGACGACCGCGTCGATGCCGCCGAACTCGCGAACGGCGAGATGCACGGCCCGGGCGATGTCCGCATCGTCGCGGACGTCGCCGACCACGGGAAGCGCCCGGCCTCCCGCGTCGCGGATCTGCTCGGCGGCGGTGTGGACCGTTCCCTCGAGCCTCGGGTGCGGCGCATCGGTCTTCGCGAGCAGCACGATGTCGGCGCCGTCCGCGGCGGCGCGGAGGGCGATGGCGAGCCCGATCCCCCGGCTGCCGCCGGAGATCAGGAGCGTGGCGTTCCGCAGCGTCCGCTTCCGCGGGGCCGCCGGGTCGGGTTCTCTGCGTTCCTGTGCGTTCATGCGGCCAAGGGTAGACCGAAAATCCCTCTGCGCCTCCGAGATTTGGTCCATCTCCACAGGCAGGTGGCATGATCGAGATATGCGTATCCTGTCCATCCAGTCCTCGGTCTCCTACGGCCACGTCGGCAACTCCGCGGCGGTGTTCCCCCTGCAGCGGATCGGTCACGAGGTCATGCCCGTCTACACGGTCGTGTTCTCGAATCACACGGGGTACGGCTCATGGCGCGGTCCGCTCCTCAGCGGTGACGACGTGCGCGGCATCGTGCAGGGCATCGATGACCGCGGGGGGCTCGACGATGTCGACCTGGTGCTCTCCGGCTACCAGGGCGGAGACGACATCGGGGACGCGATCCTCGATTCGGTCGCCCTCGTCAAGCAGCGCAACCCGGGCGCGCTCTACGCCTGCGATCCGGTGCTCGGCAGCGCGGCCTCCGGTTGCTTCGTCGCCCCCGAGGTGCAGCAGCTCATCCGGGATCGCGTGGTGCCCGCCGCCGATCTGATCACGCCGAATCAGTTCGAACTCGGTTTCATCACGGGCACCGATCCGCTCTCGATCGACGACACCCTCGCCTCCGTGGATCTCGTGCGCGACTCAGGCCCGTCGACGGTGCTCGTCACCAGCGTCCTCCGACCGGACCGTCCCGAGGACACGATCGAGATGCTGGTGGTGCACGGAGACGGCGCCTGGATCGTGCAGACCCCCCATCTCCCCTTCAAGGCGAACGGCTCGGGCGATGTGACCGCCGCGCTCTTCTCCTCGCACTTCAGAGGATCGGGCGATCCGGCCGATGCCCTGGAGAGAACCGCGGCCAGCGTGTTCGAGCTGCTGCAGAACACCCTCGACTCCGGCAGCCGCGAGCTCCGCCTGATCGAGTCGCAGGAGGCCTACGTCGCCCCGCAGCGATCTTTCGCCAGTCGACGCATCCGCTGACGGGAGCCCCGAGGCGAGACGCTCGGATCACGTCGCTGCGCGGCGACGGTGCGCCTACGGCGCCCCGCCGTCGCTGCGGTCGTCCCCGATGTCGCCGTCGAGGGAGAGTTCCCGAGCCATGTCCGTGAGGTAGCGGATCACGATCTCCCGCTCCTCGCGGCTCAGTCGCGCCGCAGCCGCGAACCGCTTCGACTGATGCCGACCGACCGTCTCCACGGCCGCCCGTTTCGTATCGGGCGTGATGGTGATGGCGAAGGCCCGGCGATCGGTCGGATGCACCTGCCGCGCGATGTGCCTCCCGCGCTCGAGGCGGTTGAGCAGTTTCGTGGTCGACGCCGATGAGATGCCGAGATGCGCTGCGAGAGAACCCGGGGTCGCTATCGCGTCCCTGTTCCCCGCGACGATGAGGTAGTGCAGGGCGCGCATCTCCTGCTTGCCGAGGCTCATGTACTTCTGGGCGGAGTCCGACATTCTCCGCTCGGCGTCCCTCAGCTCGACGTGCGCCTTCATGAGACGGGCGATCTGCGCCACGTCTTCGGGATCCATCCCCGACCGATCGACGAGTTCGCCTCTGGGATCGCTCGAGTCGACATCGTAGAGACTCTCGGACACCGGATCACTCACGTCTCCGGATTTTGCTTCTTGCATGAGGAGATAGTAACACTTGGGATAATTATGATAAAGTTTTATTTATCCCGAAGGTTACTATTACGGTTCTTCTGTAGTCGACGCGGATACGCGCACCCACAGTCCCGATTGCGAGGAGCAGAAGTTGTCAACCGCTGAACTCGTCGTCCTCCTGGACGAGACCGGATCGCCCATAGGCAGCGCGGACAAGGCCACCGTCCACACGAGCAGCACGCCGCTGCACCTCGCGTTCTCCTGCCACGTCCTGAATCGTCGTGGCGAGCTGCTCGTCACGCGACGCTCGCTCACCAAGCAGAGCTGGCCCGGAGTATGGACGAACAGTCTCTGCGGCCACCCGGCCCCCGGCGAGCCCCTCGAGAACGCGGTCGTCCGCCGCGGGGAGCAGGAGCTCGGCGCCGAACTCGTCCGCATCCGTCCCGTTCTGCCCGACTTCAGCTATCGCGCGCTCGATGCGAGCGGTATCGTCGAGAACGAGATCTGCCCCGTCTTCGTCGCCGATCTCTCCGGAGATCTCGCCCCGTCCGCGGCGGAGGTCGCGGAGTGGAACTGGGTCGCTCCCGAGGATCTCGCTGCGGCGGTGCGACGGACCCCGTTCGCCTTCAGCCCCTGGCTGGTCCTGCAGCTCCCCCGCTTGCTGGAACGCGACGCCTTCGCTCTCGAGGACGCGGCGTGACCGGCCACACGGTGCTCCGCGACGGCACGGCGGCGCTGCGCCGGGAAATCGAGGACGAGCTGTCGTCCTTCTTCGCGGCCCGCACCTCCGCGGCTCAGGTCTACGGTCCCGAGTTCGCGAGGCTCTGGGAGCTGGCGGCGGAATCCGTGCTCGGGGGCAAGATGCTCCGTCCGTGCCTGCTCGTGACCGTGTTCGAGGCGTTCCTCGAGGACCGCGCATCGTCGTCGCCCGAATGCGACCGCGAGGGCCTCGTTCGCCTCGCGTCCGCGATCGAACTGCTCCACTTCGCCTTCCTGCTCCACGACGACGTCATCGACGGCGATCTGATGCGGCGGCATCGGCCGAATCTCATCGGTTCGATCCTCGAGGAGTCCGCCGCCTCGCCCCGCTCCAGGCGCACCTCGGTGGAGGCGGAGCAGGACGTCCGGCTGCACTGGGCGCGGACCGGGGGGCTCCTCATGGGGGATCTGGTCCTCTCGGCCGTCCACCAGACGATCGCGAGGGAGCGTCTGAGCCATGACGCGAGGTTGAGCCTCCTCGACCTGCTCGACCACAGCATCGTGGACTCCGTCGCGGGCGAGCACCTCGACGTCGGCATGAGCGACGGAGCGATCCGGATCGATCTGCGGAGGATCCTCACCATGTCGCAGCTGAAGACCGCCACCTACTCCTTCGAGCTGCCGCTCAGAGCGGCAGCGCTCCTCTCCGGTCAGAGCCGGGAGGCGCAGGAACAGCTCGCGGAGGCCGGACGCCACCTGGGGCTGGCCTTCCAGCTGCAGGACGATCTGCTCTCGGTGTTCGGGCAGCATGAGGATCACGGCAAGGATCCGTTCTCAGACCTCAGGGAGGGGAAGGAGACCGCGATCATCGCCTACGCCCGGATGACGAGCTCATGGGCGCGCATCGAGCCCGTGTTCGGAGCGAGCGACCTCAGCGAGGGAGACGGACTCACGGCCCGCGCCGCGCTCTCCGAGTGCGGCGCGGAGCGCTTCGTGCGCTTCCTCATCGCGGATGAGATCGACGCCTGCCTCCAACTGATCTCCCGCCCGGAATCCGCGCTCCCGGAGCGCGTGGGCGACGTGCTCCGCAGTCTGGTGTCGAGCCTGGAGCATCGCCGCGCATGACCGGACGCGATGCATCACGGGATCCGCTGGGAGGCTACACGGCGGCGGCCGAGCGCGCCGCCACCCGGGTGATCGGGGCGTACTCGACCTCGTTCGCCTCTGCGACGAGGCTTCTCGGGCGCCGGCACCGCTCGCACGTGCGGAACATCTACGCACTCGTCCGAGTGGCCGATGAGCTCGTGGACGGGGTGGCCGCGCAGGCGGGACTGACCCGTGAGCAGCAGTCCCGCGCGCTGGATCGGCTCGCCGAAGAGACCGCGCACGCCGTCGCCTGCGGCTACAGCAGCGATCTGATCGTGCACGCCTTCGCGAGAACCGCGCGCGTCTCGGGCATCGAGCACGCTCTGATCGACCCCTTCTTCGCCTCCATGCGCGCCGACCTCCCCCAAGGCGACGGCTCCGTCGGCACCGCGGGGCCGACGGCGTTCGACGCCGCCGCGCATCGGGATTACGTGCACGGCTCCGCCGAGGTGGTCGGACTCATGTGCCTGCGCGTGTTCACCAGGGAGGAGGCGCTGCTGCCGGAACGGCGCGAGCGGCTCGAGCACGGCGCGCGACAGCTGGGCGCCGCGTTCCAGAACGTCAACTTCCTGAGAGATCTTGCCGACGACACGACACGCCTGGGGAGGAGCTACCTCAGCGCGGGCGGGCAACTGAGCGACGAGGACCGGGACCGGTGGATAGCCACGGTGCGCGCGCAGCTCGCCGACGCGGCGGCGAGCATCCCGCTGCTGCCGGCCGACGCCCGCGTCGCCGTGCGAGCGGCGCTCGACCTCTTCACCGCGCTCGCGGATCGCATCTCGGCGACCCCCGCGACCCGGCTCTACCGGGAACGGATACGGGTGCCCGATTCGACCAAGTCCCTCATCGTCGCGCGATCCGTCCTGGCGTCCCTGAGGGGGTCGGGCCGATGAGCGACGCGATCGTGATCGGAGGCGGCATCGCCGGGCTCGCATCGGCCGCCCTCCTCGCCGCGGACGGCCACTCCGTGCGGGTCCTCGAGCGCAATGCGCGGCTCGGCGGCCGGGCCGGCGTTCTGGAGGAACAGGGATTCCGTTTCGACACCGGACCGTCCTGGTACCTCATGCCCCGGGTCTTCGACCACTTCTTCGAGCTACTCGGAACGAGCACCGCGGAACAACTCGATCTGACCGTCCTGGATCCCGGCTATCGGGTGTTCGCCGAGCCCGCTGCCGGCGAGGCGCCACGGCCTCCCCTCGACATCCCGCACGGTTCCGCGAGCGTGCGGGAGGTCTTCGAGTCGCGCGAACCCGGCGCGGGATCCCGGCTCGGCTCGTACCTCGATTCGGCCGGCGAGGCGGCGGCGCTGGCCGAGCGCTTCTTCCTCTACAACCCGTTCACGCGACCGTCCTCGCTGCTCGACCGGGAGGTGCTGCGTGCGACGCCCCGGCTGCTGACCCTGCTCGGCACGTCGCTCGAGCGCTTCGTCGCCCGTCGCTTCCGAGATCCCGTGCTCCGCCAGATACTGGGATACCCGGCGGTGTTCCTCGGAACCCGCCCGTCCGACGCCCCGGCGATGTACCATCTGATGAGCGCACTCGATCTGGATGAAGGGGTGCAGTACCCGATGGGCGGATTCTGGGCCCTGGTCGAACGGCTGGAGGCGCTCGCGCGCGAGGCCGGCGCGGAGATCATCACCGAGGCCGAGGCCGTTCGGATCAGCACGGCTCCGGGAGGCTCCGGACGCCGGCGATCACGTGCCACCGGTGCGATCTGGCGCGGCCGCGACGGCGCGGAACGATCCGAGTCGGCGGATATCGTCGTCTCGGCAGCAGATCTCCACCACACGGAGACGGCGCTGCTCTCCGAGGCCGATCAGAGCTATCCCGAGCGCTGGTGGAGCAGGCGGGTGAGCGGACCGGGCGGCGTGCTCCTGCTCCTCGGGGTCTCCGGCTCGCTTCCGAGCCTGCCCCACCACTCGTTGCTGTTCGCCGCCGATTGGAAGCAGAACTTCGACGCCATCTTCGGAGCGCGGCCGCGAGTTCCGGATCCCGCCTCCCTCTACATGTGCCGGCCCAGCGCCACCGAGCCGGGGGTCGCGCCGCCGGATCACGAGAACCTCTTCGTACTCGTCCCGGTGCCCGCCGACCCGGATCTCGGCGGCGGCGGAGACCCCGCCGTCGAAGCGGCCGCCGACGCCGCGATCGATCGGATCGCCGAGTGGGCCGGAATCCCGGATCTGAGGGAGCGCATCGTGTTCAGGCGCACGATCGGGCCGCGGGACTTCGCCGAGGACTACCGCGCGTGGAGCGGCGGCATGCTCGGCCCGGCCCACGTCCTGAGCCAGAGCGCGCTCTTCCGGGCGCAGAACGAATCGAAGCGGGTCTCCGGGCTCTTCTACGCGGGCGGAACCACCGCGCCGGGCGTCGGGGTGCCGATGTGCCTCATCAGCGCCGAGCTGGTGCTCAAGCGCGTCCGAGGCGACCGCAGTGCCGGCCCCCTGCCGACGCCGCTTCGAGCCGGGAAGCTCTGAGATGCCTCTCGTCTATCTGCTCTGCCTGCTCTTGGGCATCGCCTGCATGCTGCTGCTCGACGCGCGCTTCCGCCTGTTCTTCTGGCGGGATCCCATCGCGGCCGCGGCCGTGACGCTCGCCGGCACGGTGTTCTTCCTGCTCTGGGACGCCGCCGGTATCGCCCTCGGGGTGTTCCTCGTCGGCGACGGCTCGATCATGACCGGCATCATGATCGCTCCCGAGCTCCCGCTCGAGGAGCCGGTCTTCCTGGTCTTCCTGGTGATCTGCACGATGGTGCTCTTCACCGGCGCCGAGCGCGTGCTGCGCGCGAGGAAGCGGCGGGAGGAGGCATGAGCTATCTGCTGCTCGGCCTTCCCTTCCTCGGCGTCGCGGTCGCGGCGGGGATCGGGTTCACCCGCCGGCGCGGCTCGGCGGGGCGGAGTCATCGGCGCGCGGATCGGCTGCTCCACTGGCGCGCGGCCGCCCTCGCAGCGGCCGCGCTGCTCGTCCTCACCGCGGTGTTCGACAGCCTGATGATCGGCGCCGGGCTGTTCCACTACGCCCCGGATCGCATCCTGGGCGCGCGGGTGGGTCTCGCACCGGTCGAGGACTTCGCCTACCCGCTCGCCGCGATCATCGCTCTGCCCGCGCTGTGGTCCTGGTTGCGGGAGGGGGATCGCAGCACGGTCCTCCGCGCTCTGCTCCGGCGCGCCCTGGTCGTGTCCCGGCCGGTGAGCTGGGTGAACACCGCCTTCCCGTTCGGCGCCGCCATGCTGCTGACGACGCGCGAGATCGACTGGCTGTGGTGCGTCGGCGTGCTCTACTATCTGATTCCCTACAATCTCGCCATGTACGGGATCAACGACGTGTACGACTACGAATCCGACCGGAACAATCCCCGCAAGGGCGGGGTCGAGGGCGCGCTGCTCGAGCCCCGCCTCCACCGCCCGCTCCTCCTCCTGATCGCGGCGGGCAATCTGCCCGTCCTCCTCGTGCTCTGCGCGGCGGGAGGGCCCGCGGCCTGGGCGGCGATCGCGGTCAGCACCTTCGCCGTGATCGCCTACTCGGCTCAGCCTCTGAGGTTCAAGGAGATCCCGGTCCTCGATTCCCTCACCTCCAGCGTTCATTTCGTCAGCCCGGCCGTCGTCGGCCTCGCGCTCGCGGGCGCCGAAGCGTCCCCCGCCCTCGTTCTCAGCCTGCTCGCGTTCCTCCTCTGGGGCGCAGCGGCGCATGCCTTCGGCGCGGTGCAGGACATCGGTCCCGACCGGGCGGCGGGCATCTCCTCGGTGGCGACGGCGCTGGGGGCCCGGCGGACGGTGCGCCTCTCGCTCGCGCTGTGGCTGGCGTCGGGAGCCGTCATGCTCGCGACGCCGTGGCCCGGGCCGCTCGCCGCCCTCGTCGCCGTGCCCTACCTGCTCAACGCGGCACCGTGGTGGCGGATCGACGACGACGGCTCAGCGCGGAGCAATAGGGCCTGGCGCCGGTTCATGCTCCTGAACTACGTCTCGGGCTTCCTGGTCACCCTGATCCTCATCCTCGTCTGGAGGCTCACGTCATGAACGCACCGCACCGCACCGCCGCGCGCCCGCTGCGCGTCCTGCTCCCGGCCATCGTCATCCTGCTCTGGTTCACGGGCGCGGCGATCGGCGGGCCCTACTTCGGAAAGGTCGGCGAGGTCTCCTCGAACGACCAGACCAGCTACCTGCCCGAATCGGCCGACGCCACGCAGGTGCAGCAACTGCTCCCGGAGTTCTCCGACTCCGACGCCATCCCGGCGGTCGTGGTGCTCACCGCCTCGACTCCCCTCACCGATGCGGAACTCGATGCGTCTCAGACCGCTGTGGCGGCGCTCTCGGACCTCGACGGCGTCGGCTCGGACCTCTCGCCGCTGATCCCCTCGGATGACGGACTCGCCGCGCAGGCATTCGTGCCGATCGACGCGGACGGCGAGGTGGGCGAGCTCGTCGCTGCGGTGCACGAAGCGCTGCGCTCCGCAGTGCCCGAGAACATCGCGGTCTTCGTCACGGGCCCGGCGGGATTCACCGCCGACCTGGTCGAAGCGTTCTCGGGGATCGACGGGCTGCTGCTCGCCGTCGCCCTCGCCGCCGTGTTCATCATCCTCATCGTCGTCTACCGCTCGCTGCTGCTGCCCGTCGCGGTCCTGTCGACGAGCCTCTTCGCACTGACCGTCGCGCTGCTCGCGGTGTGGTGGCTCGCGAAGGCGGGCGTGCTGCTGCTCAGCGGTCAGACCCAGGGCATCCTCTTCATCCTGGTGATCGGTGCGGCCACCGACTACTCGCTGCTCGTCGTCGCCCGCTACCGAGAGCAGCTGCGCATCAGCGAGCGTCGCTGGGACGCCGTGATCGGTGCGGTGCGCGGCTCGTTCGAGCCCATCCTCGCCTCCGGCGGAACCGTGATCGCGGGGCTGCTCTGCCTGCTGCTGAGCGATCTGAAGTCGAACAGCACCCTCGGTCCGGTCGCCGCGATCGGCATCGTGTTCGCCATGCTGGCCGCGCTCACCCTCCTGCCCGCGATCCTGCTCGCGTTCGGCCGAACGGCCTACTGGCCGCGACGGCCCCGCTTCGAGCCGGAGGTCGTCGCGGCGGAGGGCGGGGTACCGAGCCGGGGGCTGTGGGTACGGGCCGGGCGCCTGATCGCCCGCCGTCCGCGCGCCGTGTGGCTGACCACATCGATCGTCCTGCTGATCGGCGCCTTCGGGGTGACCCAGCTGAACGCCGACGGTGTGGCGCAGTCGGAGCTCGTGCTCGGCGAGTCGCAGGCCCGGGACGGCCAGGTGGCGCTCGGCGAGCACTTCCCCGGCGGATCCGGGAGCCCCGTCTACGTCGCAGCGCCCGAAGAGGGTCTGCAGACCGTCGCCGACGCGATGCTCGGCCTCGACGGCATCGACGGCGTGAGCGTGAGCACCGACGACACCCCGGCGGGAACGGCCTCGGTCACCGCGGAAGGAGTGATCCCGCTCGGACCTCCGGGCACGCCGGTTCCGGAGCCCACCGTCGTCGACGGCGTCGTGCTGCTGCAGGCCACCCTCTCCGCCGCGGCGGACTCCCCCGAGGCGACCGGGACCGTCCGAGAGCTGCGAGCCGATCTCGCGGCATCGGCGCCGGACGCGCTCGTGGGCGGGGTCACGGCGACCGCGATCGACACGAACGACGCGTCGATCCACGACCGCGCCCTGATCATCCCGCTCGTCCTCGTCGTGATCCTGCTGATCCTGATGCTGCTGCTGCGGTCGATCCTCGCACCGGTGCTGCTGGTGGCGACGACCGTGCTCTCCTTCGGCACCGCGCTCGGGGTCGCCGCGCTCGTCTTCAACGAGGTCTTCCGCTTCCCCGGAGCCGACCCGGCGGTACCGCTCTACAGCTTCGTGTTCCTGGTCGCGCTCGGCATCGACTACAACATCTTCCTCATGACGCGCGTGAGGGAGGAGTCGCTCGATCACGGCACTCGCCCCGGGATCCTCCGCGGCCTCGCCGTCACGGGCGGGGTGATCACCTCGGCGGGGCTCGTGCTCGCCGCGACCTTCGCCGCGCTCGCGGTGATCCCGATCCTGTTCCTCGTGCAGATCGCCTTCATCGTCGCGTTCGGGGTGCTGCTCGACACCTTCCTGGTGCGCGCCCTGCTGGTGCCCGCGCTCGGCACCGATATCGGCCGGCGGATCTGGTGGCCGTCCCGCCTCGCGGGTCCCGACGCCCGTTGAAGACGTGTCGCGCGAAGGCCCGCCGAGGAGCGGCCTCTGCGGCCGTCGCGCGATAACGGCGCTCCGAGCGGAGCCCCGGCTCAGCCCAGTGCCGCGGCGATCGCCCGCTCCGGCGTCGGGTGGGAGAAGACGAACCCGGAACCGGTGAGCGCGTCCGGCCGCACATCGGCGTCCGAGGTCAGCAGCGATTCGGTCGCCGCGGGGCTCAGCACGAGCCGCAGCCCCCAGGCGGGAGCCGGAAGCCAGTAGGGCCGGTGCAGCTCCTCGGCGAGCGCCCGGCCGATCCGGTTCTGGGAGGCCGGCTCCGGGCCGGTGAAGTTGATCGGTCCGGCGAGACCCCGTTCCAGCACGTGGAGGATCCCCCGCACCTCGTCCTCGAGCGAGATCCAGGGCCAGATCTGGCGTCCGCCGCCGAGCGGTCCGCCCAGCCCGGATCTCGTCAGGGTGATCATCGGCTTCAGCACGCCGTCGCGGTGGATCACCGGCGCGGTGCGCAGCAGCGCGACCCGGGTGCGATGCTCGATCTTGCGGGCCTCGTGCTCCCACTGCACGCACACGCGGGCGAGGAAGGTCGTGCCCGCGGGAGAGCGCTCGGTGAGCACCGCGCCGGGCGCCGAGCCGTAGAAGCCGGCGCCCGAGGCCGACAGGAGGGGCGGCGGATCGCCGCCGAGCGCGTCCAACGCTCGGACGATGGTGCGGGTAGCGTCGAGTCGGGAGCGCAGGATCTCATCGCGGTAGCGCGACGTCCAGGGCAGTCGCCCCACGCTGGCGCCGCCCAGCGAGATCACCGCGTCCGCGCCGTCGAGCAGTGCGGGATCGAGCCGCCCATCCGCAGGACTCCACTGCGCCTCGTCGACGCCGCTCGGGCTCCGGCGGACCAGGCGGGTGACGCGGTCGCCCGCCTCGCGGAGGGCAGCGACGACCGCGCCTCCGATCAGACCGGACGAGCCGGCGATGACGATGTGGCGGCTCATGGCGCCTCCGTTCCTCGTCTCAAAGATACCGCCCTCGGTCGAGCGGACTCTGGGCGCGCTCCCCCGCGATCATGCCGCCCGAATGGTCGTGCCGGGCCGCGCGTCGCAGCCGTTCGTGCGACATCTCTGTCCGCCGCGCTCAGCCCGACCGTTTCATCTCGTCGAAGGCGTCGAGCGCCCGGCGCCGACTCTCCTTCAGATCCACGAGCGGCGCCAGCGCGAGGCTGTCCGGCGCCCAGAGATCCACGTACGCGCCGTCCGCGTCGAACTTCTGCTGCTGGGTGAGCGGATTGAAGATCCGGAAGTAGGGCGCCGCGTCGGCGCCGCAGCCGGCGACCCACTGCCAGTTGAACGGATTGCTCGCCGCGTCGGCGTCGACCAGCGTGTCCCAGAACCAGCGCTCCCCGGCGCGCCAGTCCGCGAGGAGGTTCTTGGTGAGGAAGGAGGCGACCACCATCCGCACGCGGTTGTGCATCGTGCCGGTCCGCCAGAGCTCTCGCATACCGGCGTCGACCAGCGGGATGCCGGTCCGCCCGAAGCGCCACGCCGTCCACTCCTCCGCATCGAGACTCCGCCAGGGGAACGCGTCGAAGCGGGCGTCGAGGTTGCGATCCGCGAGCTCCGGACGATGGAAGAGCGTGTGCCAGGCGAACTCCCGCCAGCCCAGCTCCGAGAGGAACATCCCCACGTCCCGCCCGCTCGCGATCGCGCGATGCCAGACCGTGTGCGGGCTGATCTCGCCCCAGCGCAGGTGCGGGGAGAGCCCCGAGACGGCGTCGGATCCCGGCAGGTCGCGCTCCGCAGCATAGCGATCGGCAGAACCGGTCAAGAAGCGCTCGAGCGCGCGCTCGGCGGAGCTCTCCCCCGGCCTCCAGCGCTCCGCCAGGCCGGTCGCCCAGTCGTGCGCCTCCGGTGTCAGGCCCCACTCCGCGAGTTCCGCTCCGCCGAGCGAACCGGAGGACCGCAGCGCGCCGGGCGCGGCGAGCGGAGCGCGGGGCGGCGGTCCGGCCAGGCAGGCCCGCCAGAACGGAGAGTACACCTTGAAGTGCTCGCCGGCGCCGGTCTGCACCGTCCAGGGCTCGTGCAGCAGGCTCGCCGCGAAGGAGTGCGCGGCGACGCCGCGCTCGCGCAGCGCACTCTTGAGGCGCGTGTCGAGGGCGCGCTCGGCCGCGCCGTATCGCCGATTCCAGAGCACGCGATCGGCGCTCGCCTCCGCGACCAGCTCGGGCAGGACCTCCTCCGCCGGGCCGCGTCGGAGCACCAGGGGCGCCCCGAGTCCGCGCAGGTCCTCATCCAGCGCCGACAACGAATGGTGCAGCCACCACTTCGCCGCGCCGCCGAGCGGACGAATGCCCGGAGACTCCTCGTCGAGGATGTAGACGCAGACGAGGCCGTCCGGATCCAGCGACGCTTCGAGCAGCGCCGGGTGATCCGAGATCCGCAGGTCGTCCCTGAACCACACGACCGTCGCCATGCGACCATCCTAGGCGAGGCGGCTCCGCCCGGGCTGCTCGGCCGGGGCATGCACGACGATCCGCTCGCGGACGGACTCGACGAGGTCGCCCGCGCCGGGGCCACGGAAAACTCTCTGTCAGGATCCCGATGCCCGGGCGATAGACAGGGTGAAGCGACTTCATCGGCGCGCACCGGCAGCGGGAGCGAGGGGGACGGCGATCCGGTTTGGCAGACTGAGGCTATGAGCGAGTCCGGGCTCGACACCTTCGAGCACCTGTTCGAGGCGTACTACTCGCTGGTGCGGCGGTACGCCGAGCGGCGCGTGCCCTCGGCGGTGATCGCCGAGGACATCGCGGCCGAGACCTTCACGGCGGCGTGGGACCTGTACCGGCGACGGAAACCCGTCGAGCTTCCGCTGCTGTATCGGATCGCCGCCAACAAGATCGCGGACCGCTACCGCAGCGAGGAGCGGCGAACCGCGGTCCGCGTCGCGTTGGAGCGGCGACTCGAAGACCGAGCCGACGACCCCGGGCATCTGGAACGCCTCGCGCTCCACGAAGCGCTGCTGAAGCTATCGGAACGAGAACGGAAGGTGATCATGCTGAGCTACTGGGAAGGACTCAGCGCCGCGGAGATCGCGGCAACGCTCTCCTGCACCGTCGCGGCGGCCTGGGCGATCCTCAGCCGCGCACGCCGTCGACTGCGGAGCCTCCTCGACGACGCGACGCCGAGCACCGAGGCTCGAGGGGCGCGCGTATGACCCGCAGGCAGGACTCCCTCGCGGAGATCATGGCACAGCTCGATCCGGCCCTCACGCCGCTCGACGCACCCCCCGGCGCCGAGGCGCGTGCGCGCATGGCCGCCCTGCGAACCCCGGAGGATGCCGAGCCCTCGGATCCACGTCTCCGCACGCCGACGAGAGCGGGCCTCGGATTCGGATTCCTGCGGCGCCGGGCACCGGTCCTGCTGGCGCTCGCGGCGTCCCTTCTGGTGGCGGTGCTCGCCGTCTCCCCGCTGATCGGCGGCGCGACGTCCGGGGAACTCCACTCCGCGGGCGCCGATCGGGATGCCGCCCAATCCGTCGATGAGGAACCGGAGAAGTTGCTGATGTCGTTGAGCCAGTCCCTCGAGAGCGGATCGCAGCGCGGTTCGGACGACGTCCGGGAGCAGATCGGGAGGACGGACTCCTCCTACTCCCTGGACCGGGGGGAGGCGACCGTGCGTCTCCTCAGGTGGTCGACGACCCCGGAAACGTCGACCGCCTCGGAGCTGTCGGCCGCGGACGATGAGACGGCCGCCCTGACGCCGCCCGTGCTCGTGGAACGCCTGATCCAGCCCGACGGATCCGTCACCGTCGAACGACGCGTTCTCGAGACCGACGCTGCGGGCGAGGATCTGTGGGACCTGATGTCCGCCGCGGGCGAGACTCCGATCGGTCGTGCGGAGCCCACATCGGATCAGTCGCAGAGCGGTTTCTCGGTGCCCGAGTCCGTCGAGGACTGGGGCGCCCTTCTCCGGGAGGAGGGTGACCTCGCCTCGAGTCCGAGCGCCGCCGACTACTTCCAGGCCACGACCAGGCTTCGCAGCGAGCACGATCTCGACCGGGCGGCGCAGGCCGGACTCATCGAATTCCTCGCAACGCTGCCCGGGATACGCGTCGACGGGAGCGTCGCAGACCGGCTCGGCAGAGACGGAGTGAGCTTCAGCGCCGACTCCCGCGAGTCGGGGATCCGCGAGGTGCTCGTGCTCTCGGCGGAGATGGGGCTGATCGCCTCCGAGCGCATCGGCATCGGCTCCGCGGACGGGGATGCATCGGACCCGGTGATCCTCGAGTACCTCGTCTGGTTCTGATCCGCCGCGAAGCTGGTCGGAGACGGAACCGAGGCGCTAGGCTTGACGCGCATGCCCTGACGGGTGTGCACTGACGAGTAGGCGCTCGACGACTCGGGAGTCAGCGATGAGCGAACCCAGTGCCCCCGCAACGTTGCCCGCGAACCCCGGCGATCGGCTGCCCTGGCTGCAGCGGCACCTCGACGCGCTGCACGCGGCGCTGCACGAGGCGGAGCTCCGCCACGCCGACGCGATCGGCTCGGTCGACTCCGTCTGGACGGAGAACGCGCGCAACCTGGTGCACTACGTGACGCTGCGTGCCCGCGATCTCCGCCCCGTCCAGTCGGCGCTCTCGCTCTACGGCCTCTCGAGCCTCGGACGCAGCGAGGCCCACGTGCTTGCCAGCGTCAGCGCCGCCCGGACCGCCGCACGCGCACTGACGGGGAGGCCCCGCGACGAACCGGCTCACGGCTCTCCCCTGGATCGCGACGCCGACGGCGTACCGGACGGCGCGGCGAGACTCGCCGAGGCCGCGGATCGATGCCTCGGCGCCCGTCGCGACGCGCGATACACCCGCATCATGGTGACGATGCCGTCGCACGCGGCCGATGATCCCGCTCTCCTGCCGGATCTCGTCGGGGCGGGCATGGATCTCATCCGGGTGAACTGCGCGCACGACGCTCCCGAGACCTGGCAGGCGATCATCGATCGCGCCCGCGCCGAGGCCGGGCGGGCGGGCCGTCCGCTCAGGGTGAGCATGGACCTGGGCGGACCGAAGCTGCGCACCGGCCCGCTCGCGAGTGCGCCCGGCGTCCTGCGCCTCAAGCCTCGACGAGACGAGTACGGGCGGGTGGTCGCCGCGGCCGTCGCCTGGCTGAGCCCATCCGGCTCGGAGGCGGCAGAGGCCGAGGTGACGCCGCGGGGCCCGGACGAGGCGGATCTCTCGGCGCTGCGCGAGCTCGGTCTCTCGGCTCAGGCCGCGGCCGCGACCGTCTTACCGGTCGATCCGGGCGAGAGACTGCCCGGCGACGGGGTCGATTCGCTGCGCCTCACGGATGCTCGCGGGTCGCGGCGGCGCCTGCGCATCCTGTATCGCGGTCCGAACGGCCTGCTGGTGAGCTCGGTGAAGACCACCTACCTGGTCGCGGGGACCGAGCTCCGCGCCGCCGGGGAGGGGGAACCGCTCCTACGGATCGGCGTCCTCCCGCCGCTCGAACGCGCACTGCGGCTGCACCGGGGCGACACGCTGGAGCTGCTCCGAACCGCGGAGGCCCTCTCGGTCGATCCGGATGGCCCGGCCAGGATCGGCTGCACGCTGCCCGAGGTCTTCGACGCGGTCCTGCCGGGTCAGCGCGTGCTGCTCGACGACGGCGCGATCGAGGGAAGGGTCGCAGGCGCGGACCCGGAACGCATCGAGGTGCGGATCGAGCGGACGGCTCCGGGCGGCAGCAAGCTGCGCGCGGAGAAGGGCATCAACCTGCCCGATACCGTGCTCCCGATCTCCGCGCTCACCGCCCAGGACCGCGCCGACCTCGCATTCGTCGCCGAGCACGCCGACCTGGTGAACGTCTCGTTCGTCAACTCGGCCTCGGACGTCGAGGAGATCATCGAGCTGCTGGGCGCTTCGCCCGCAGCGGACCGCGACTTCGGGCTGGTGCTCAAGATCGAGACGGTGCGCGGGTTCCGCAATCTGCCGCAGATCCTGCTGGCGGCGATGAGCTGGCCCAGGATCGGCGTGATGATCGCGCGCGGGGATCTGGCGGTCGAGATCGGATTCGAGCGGATGGCCGAGGTGCAGCAGGAGATCCTGTGGCTGTGCGAGGCGGCCGGCGTGCCGGTCATCTGGGCGACGCAGGTGCTCGAGCAACTGGCGAAGACCGGGCTGCCGACGCGCGCCGAGATCACCGATGCGGCCGAATCGCAGCGAGCCGAGGCGGTCATGCTCAACAAGGGGCCCTTCATCGTGACCGCGGTGCGCGCCCTCGACGATGTCCTGGGACGCATGCAGGCCCACGCGGAGAAGAAGACCAGCCTGCTGCGGCGACTCGAATCCTGGGATCTCGACCGGCCGGGCTGAGCGCCGCGCCCACCGCCGCACGGACGGAATCGGCGCGGCGATGTCGAAAAGCGGCTTGCCCGTTCGCTGTGTGCGTGCGACGGTGAGAATGCCGTTCGCCGATTCACGAGAGAAAGGGAACGCCCATGAAGTACGTCCTGATGTTCGCGTCCGACCCGGAGCTCGACTCCGCCGTGCCCGAGACCCGGGCGCAGGCCGATCTGCAGCGCATCCTGGAATGGCACGAGGCCAACGCAGCCGCCGTCCTCGAGGGCGGCGCGGCCCTCCACCCGGTCGAGACCGCGACCACGGTGCGGGCGGACGACCCGGGCCCGGTCGTCGTCGACGGGCCGTTCACCGAGGCCAAGGAGGTGATCGGCGGGTTCACGCTCATCGACGTTCCCGACCTGGACGCGGCCATCGCCCTGGCCAGGAGCTGGCCCCTGCTGGATCTTCCCGGCAATTCGGTCGAGATCAGGCCCATGTTCGACGACGAGGAGCTGTTCGCGCAATGACCGCGTGGAGGGCGGCGCCGCATGCGCCGGCGTCGGACGCCGCCCTCGCCGCTGCCGTCCGCGAGGAGACCGCGCGGATCGTCGCGGCCCTGAACCGCTCCTTCGGCAGCCTCGACGTGGCGGAGGAGGCGACCGCCGGCGCCGTCGAGGAGGCGTTGGTGGAGTGGCGTCGCCGGGGCGTCCCTCCCCGGCCCGGCGCCTGGCTCATGACCGCGGCACGGCGAAACGCGCTGGACCTGGTTCGGCGCTCCCGCCGCTACCGCGAGGTGCTGAGGCGCGCGGCGCCGGCGGTACCGACGCTCCCCCGCTCCGCGGAGCCGGATGAGCGCATCCCGCTCCTCTTCGGCTGCTGCCATCCCAGCCTCTCTCCGGAGGCTCAGCTCGCCCTCACCCTCCGGGCCGTGCTCGGCGTCTCCACGGCGCAGATCGCGCGAGCGACCCTCGAGCCGAGCGCGACGGTCGGGCAGCGCATCTCCCGGGCGAAGCGCAAGATCGGCGCCGCCGGCGTGCCCATACGGATCCCCGCGGGACCGGCGCGCACGGCCCGACTCGATCCGGTGCTCGCCACGATCGCGGTGATGTACGACTCGGCGCATCTGCGTGCCGAATCGTCTGCGGAAGCGCACAGGGATCTCGCCGATGACGCGCTCTGGCTCGCGCGCGCCCTCTCCGTCTCCCTTCCCGACGAGCCCGAGGTGCACGGGTTGCGGGCGCTGCTGCTCCTCCACCGCGCCCGGGAGCCGGCGCGGTCGGTGGCCGGAGAGCTGGTGCCGCTGCCGCTGCAGGACCGGGCGCGCTGGGACGATGCGCTCGTCCGCGCCGGTCGCGAAGCCCTGGAGCGGGCGGCGGAGGTCCGCCGCCCGGGGAGGTGGCAGCTGCACGCGGCCATCGCGGCCTGTCATGCCGACGCGGCGCGTCAGGACGACACCGACTGGGCGCAGATCGTCGTGCTCTACGACCTGCTGCTCGCGGTCGACTCCTCGCCGATCGTCCGCCTCAATCGAGCCGTCGCCGTCGCCGAGACGGGCGGGGTCGGAGCGGCGCTGACCGAGGTCGAGGCGCTGGCGCCGCGACTCGACGGCTATCGGCTCTGGCACGCGGTCCGCGCCGAGCTGCTCCGAAGAGCCGGGCGGTCCGCCGAGGCGCGAACCGCAGTCCGGAGCGCGCGGGAGCTCGCCGACAACGAGGCCGAGCGCCGCCTCCTCGCGTCCAGACTCGGGCCCGAATGACCGGCGGCGCTCACCGGGCGCGCCGCCCCACCGCGAGAATCCCCTTCCGGCACGAGAGGCACCCTCTGAGAGGGGGACGGGGCGCCATTCTCGTCGCGGAGAGTGCTGTCCGTCATCCGATCACCCCAGCGGACGGCGAGCACGGCAGGGACCCGCGGAGATGTGGAGGGGGCGAGGCCGCGGGTAGCGAGTGGGCCTTCCCGGACGGTTCTCAAACATCCGCCCGTCGCTGAAAACACTGATTCGCCGTGTTTTCAGGGGGTCTGAGGGGCGTCGCCCGCATGTGCGGACGTCCGAGAGACACGATACGCGAGGGCCGGTGGCGAAAAATCGGGTTCAGTCTCAAACACGGCTGAGCCCGGTGCGGCGCGCCGAGCTGCTGGCTGACTACGAAGCAGGTGCGCCGGTTCAGGCGATCGCGGCGAAGTTCCGCGTGCACCGCGCGACCGTCTTCGAGGTCGTTCGGCGTGCCGGTCTGCCTGGGCGTGATCCGGGTCTGTCTGCCGAGACTCGGGGCCGCGCGGCGTCGCTCTACGCCAATGGCTTGACGCTGGCTCAGGTCGCGGAGCAGATCGGTGCCGGGATCGACGCCGTGCGTGCCGCGGTGCTGGCCGAAGGCGGTCACATTCGCCCGCGAGGCCGCATGCCTCGCCATCCGTAACCGGAGCAAGTTGGCTCGTGAGGATCACGGGATCAGGCGGGCTCACGTGTCCGAGGGCAGCAAAGAGGGCGGTGGCCGCCACAGGTGCGACCATCCGCCCTCGGGGACGCCGGGTGTCGTTTACAACGTGAAGTCCTCCTCGGAGTGCTCGGCCTCGTACTCGGCGATCGCCAGCATGATGCCGAGCTCGGGAGTCGCGGGAAGGCTCACGCGGCCCTGCCCGACGACGTAGAGGGGCACGCCGGCCTCGTCCAGCGCCTCGATGATGCGGGCGAACTCGGTGGACAATCGGCTGAGTCGGTAGAGGTCATTGACGACGAGTGCCGCTGCCTGCCTGTCGCGGATGGTGGCGAGTGCCTGGTCGAGTGCGGGTCGTGTCTGGCCGTTGTCGTGGAACTCTCCGCTGACCTCGTAGCCGAGCTCGGCGGCCAAGCGTTGGCAGGCGGCCCGCTGGTGAGCGTGGGTTGCCCTGTTCGGTCGGGCGCTGCGGGTGTAGATCAAGGCGCCCATCAGGCCACGCTCGCCATCGGGTACTCGACGGACTGAGCCTCGTTCATGCGGCGGGTGCGGCGACGCTCGACGGCCTCCTGAACGCGGGCGCGGATGAGAAGGACGACGCTGACCGGGCCCATGATGAGGAACTTGAGCGCGTTCCAGCAGAACAGGAGGACGAGGAGGTTCAGCCAGCCGGGGCCGCCGTCTTCGATCAGCGTGATGCAGTAGTTCGCTGCGAGGAAGTACGGGACGGCGAGGAGCATCGCGGGGATTCCCCATTTCAGGCCGCGGCGGGTGCGGATCGCGTCGAGCGCGATGTTGGTGGGCATGTAGCGCCGCAGGTAGTAGCGGGTGTGGGCGCTGAGCGCCCAGAGCAGCCGGATCATGGCGTTTCCTCTCGTGGCACGGTCAGGTGACGAGACAGTGCGTAGAGAGTGGTCCGAGGACCTGTCCGCGAGGGACGCCATATCAAGGAGGAATCTGCCTCCCTTCCAGAGTACGACTCCCGGCCGACGTTCGTAAGAGGTGCGCCCGCTCGTTCGGGAGGGTGCTCGTGCACCTGTCTGGCACACATGGATGGGAGCTGGGCATGGTTACGATCACTTCTCTCGCCACGGACGAACACTCTGCACGAGTCGCCCTGGCTGCGACTTTGGAGCCCGACGACGCGGCGACCGGCCGACTCATCGCCGCCGTCGGTGCCGTCGAGACTGTGCGGCTGGCGGCCGGTACTGGCGCGTTCCCGAAGAAGGTCGATGCGGTCGAAGCCGGGCTGTGGCGCAATAAGGTCGCCCCACGCCTGGACGCCCGCATGGTCAAGCAGGCACTCGTGGACACCGACCGGCTCGGACTGCGCGTCGTCATCCCCGGCGACAGTGACTGGCCGACCGCCCTGAACGATCTGGGCGAGCGTGCCCCGACTGCGCTGTGGGTGCGCGGTGCCGCCTCGTTTCTCACCGCGCCGGTGGGCGATCGCGTGACGATCACCGGGGCACGCGCCGCAACCAGCTATGGCGAGTACGTCACGACGGAGTTGACCTCCGGTCTAGCTGACGCGGAGCGGATCATCGTGGCCGGCGGTTCCTACGGCATCGACGCCGCCGCGCACCGAGCCGCGCTCGCCGCTGGTGGGCAGACCCTCGCCGTGATGGTGGGCGGTCTGGATCGCCTCTACCCGTCCGGGAACCGCGAGCTGCTGGAACGAGTCGGAGACGTTGGATTGCTGGCCAGCGAGATGGCGCCCGGTTCCGCGCCGACCAAGTGGCGGTTCCTCGCCCGCAATCGCATCCTCGGTGCCCTCTCCGGCGCGACCGTCATCGTGGAGGCCGGCTACCGCTCCGGCTCTCTCAACGTCGCCGCCCGTGCCACTGAACTCGGTCGGCCAGTCGGGGCGGTGCCCGGCCCCGTGACTAGCGCGGCCAGTGCTGGCACGCACCGGCTCCTGCACGAGGGAATCGCCGCCCTAGTCACCGGCGCTGCAGATGTCACGGCACTCCGCCATTCCGCGGATGAAGGCTCGCACGCGTTCTCACGCGAACCTGGCGTCAGCCATCCGATGCGGAGACCGTCCCGCAGCCTATGACCCCGCCGTTGCGGGCTTTGGCCGACCTTCCATTCACGAGAAGTCGTGAGGGATTCCGCGCTCGGCCGACGTTCGTCCGTGGGGATGCCCTCATCGTTCAGGCTGCGATGTAGGCGGCCCGCGCTGCCTTGGCCTTCTCCCAGTCTTCCTGGACATCTCCGACGGTCGGTTTGGTGCTCATGTACTCGGCCGCGTGAGAGTGCCCGGTCATCCGCTCGCAAGCACGGTCGAAGAGAGGCTCGATGACTGCGATGGCATCATCGAGCCGGGAACTGTCGATCTTGGACAGGCGCGTCATCATGATGTTCTTGCGATAGCGCTGGGTGACGTTCTGCAGCAGCTCCTGCTCTACGAACGCTTCACACCAGGCTCGGATCAGGTCATACGTCTCCTTGATGAGCGCGTCCTGAACCACGGGTTCGGCACCGGGCATCTCCTGAAGTTTCGCGTTGATTCGTTTCGCGAGGTCAGCGGGCGTGTCCAACCTCGGCTCGACATCTGGCGCGAGGATTCCCTTAGTTTCTCCACCATCCCGGACCTCGTAGATGCGTGTTCGCAGCTTCTTGTTCTGTCTCGTGGCAATGAGCGCGGACGCGAACATGATGTTGTGAGTCAAGACAACGACTTGGTGTGTCTCGGCAAGGTTCTGGATACGAGCCGCGACCTCGTCGAGCCGACGGTAGTCAAGGCTCGTCACCGGGTCGTCGAAGATCAGCGGCGCTTTCGTTCCGCGCATTCGACTCTCGGCGAGGAAGTCCGCCAGCGCCAAGACCTTCTGCTCGCCTTCGGAGAGCACAGCGGACGGCTTGTAAGACGCGACTGCCTTCTTGCGTTGAGCTTGTCCGCTCCGGCCTTGGAACCGGAGCGCAACCTGTGGCGCGCGCAAGCGGGCGCACTCTTCGGCGAAGAGGGTCTCGAAGTTCTTATTCACGAGATCCTCGCTCGCGAGTTTCGACTGCACCGTGAGTTGCTTCGATGCGCCGTTCGATATGACACGAGAGAGCTTCTCGAGTTGCTGAGCTCGTCGCGCGCGTCGTACATACTCGCGGGCCGCGGCGAGGTTTCGGTTCAGCTCGATGCGCGCGACCAGCTCCGAGACCGCTTTCTGCTTCTCGGCGAGCGCGGTAGCAGCATTGGCCTTATCGTCTGCCATCTGCCGCACGGCAGCGCTCACGCTTTCCAGCTCTACTGACACGGCAGAAGCAACGGCTCGTGCGTCCTCGCGGAGGGTGTTCTGTGCGGCGGGCTTCCCATCCGCCGTGTCCTGCGCAATGACCCGTGTCGTGGCGAGCACGTCACACGCTTGGCTGGCCCATGCAGGAGGGCTCTCGCGATCCTGCTGTTCCGAGGCGAACTCGATCGCACGAGCCAGCTCTGCTTCGTTCATACTGAACTTCGCGCTCGCCAGACCCGCTTTCGCGTCCGTTACCTGGCGGATAAGTGTCTCGTCAAGGAACGTGCGGTAGCGAGTGAGCAGGTTCAGAGCTGTCGGGCTGAGTTCCTGCATGCAGTACAAGCAGGAGTCCCCGTTCGTCGGGTAGTGCTCGCGGCCAAGGTGCTGTCGATACGAGTCACCGGCGACCACGAACTCTTGCCAGGCTTCATCTGCCGGGCCGGGTAGTTCATCCTGGCTGAAGAGTTGCTCGCGCGCTTCCGCTCGTCGCTGCTCGGCCTGGTCGAGTTTGGATCGTGCGGTCTCGTAAGCGGCCGCGTCGAAGTTCTGCGCGGAGGTAAGGATGCTGCGTAGACGCGTGAGTTGCCGTTCCGTGTCCTGTGAACTAGAGAGGATCGCGTCGATAGAGTTGGAACGTAGTGCAGCGACTTCGCCTTCCAGCCGCTCGCGATCGGTCTCCGCGCCTTCGGGTAGCGTTGCGAGAGCGTCGAGTTCCGCGAGGTCGGTGGTGGCGCCGAGAGTCTCGATCACTGGGTACACCTTCGTGCCGCGTGTGAACCGTGCGAGCAACGGGTTGCTTCCTGGCGCCAAGGCGCTCACTTCTGCTGCAATACGCTGCTGGACACCTTGCATCCCAGTCGCGACGTGAGCAAACAACGCGAGTTCGGCGGGCGTGTAGACATAGCCCAGGTCGCTGTCGACGTGCAAGGACACCGCACTGGCGTCGAAGACACTGATCCGAGTGAACGGCGCCAAGCCGGCTTCGTCGCTCCACCGTACCGACGACTCGGCTCCTGACAGGCGATAGGTGATGTCTGCGGCCGGCGAGGGTGGGGTGTCGAGGTGCACCGCGTGCGCGTTCGGCAGGATGTCTTCGGCCGTACGCACTGCTGATATCCGCTTCAGGATTCGCGCATACCCGGTCTTTCCCGATCCGTTCTGTCCGAACAGAACCGTCAGCTCCGAATCGAAGCCGAGTTCCTGGTCCGCGGCGAGTGCGTTGACACCCTCGATGTTCGCAAGACTGACCAGTTCGAGTGTGTCCTCTTCCGCTGCATCTGCTGCCGACAGCTCGAGCTTTGGGATATCGGGGGCGTCACCGTCACCGAGGCCCTTCTCGGCGAGGAAGGTGGCGTACGCAGCGTCCAACAGGGCGTCACTCGGGGCTTGCCGGGAGAGGATCGTTTCGGCGGTGAGTTGACGCACCCACGCGTCCTGCCCGTTCGCCCAATCCACCAGCAATCGCCGAGGCGTTGCATCACCCAAGTTGACTGAGACCTCATCAGCGGCCACATCTACCTCCGTCCTGGCGAACGGTGTCAGGAGATACGTGTCGCCGATTCAACTCGAACAGTCATGGTGATACCCATGATGCCCGACCTCTGGGACCGGAGCGACGACGACACGGCGTCCAAAGCCGGGACGTCATCCTGGCTCATCGTGACGGCCCGACCCACTGCGCCCGTGCCTTGCGGGGGCGCTCGTGTTCCGGCTGTTCGCCCCGGGCGAGGTTCTGCGCCCGGTCGAGCGCAGCACCGGCGCGGGCGACGTCGAGCTTCTGCGTCTCGGCCTCGGCGGGTGCTCCGAGGGGTGCAGGCCCGGTGACGCCGTAGCGGTCGCGGTAGGCAGCGACGGTGCGAGCGGCGTTCCGCCATGCCTGGGCCGCTCGTGCCTGCTTCGGCTGGACGCCGAGCTTCATGATCCACTCGTGCTTCTCGGTGAGCGCGGTGTCGAGGAGAGCATTGGCGCGGGCCTCGATGAGGTCGCGTCGCTCGGTCAGCGCCTGCCGCATCTCGGACGGCACGGTGCCAGTGGCTTCGGGGATGAGGCCGGCGATCAAGCGTGGCGCCTTCCGCGTGCGACCAGACCCTGATGGCCGCGTCGTCGCCTTAGCGACGCGGTAATGCAGGACCGCGGCGATGTCGTCGGCGTCCCCGAACCCGCGTGCTCGCACGAGGCGCGGTAGCAGGGTCTCGACGTCGTGCTGGTTCGCCTCGGCCCGCCGCAGCTCGGCGGTCAACGCTCCGAATGCGGGCGAGGCGATCGCGTCGTCTGCGTCGTCTTCGCTGAGCCCGGAGGAGCGGATGAGTGCGGTCCAACGGTCGTGTTGTGCGGCGGCGGCCAGGGTCTCGTACTCGGCCGCGAGCTGGGCGATCGAGCCCCAGGCGTCTTGCTCTGCCGTGATGGTCTCGTGGGCGGAGAGCTCGGCGCCGGCGTGCTGGAGGATCGCGGCCATGACGCTGCGGCCGGTCGCCTGGCTCCGGGGGCCGTTGTGCGCGGCGTCGGGCCGGTCGACGGCGAGATAGGCGCGGTTGCTCTCGGCGCCGCGGGTCATGGCGACGTAGAAGTTCTCCCTGGTGGTCGTCGCGTCAGCGAGGACGTGGGCGGTGTCGACCGTGACGCCCTGTGTCCGGTAGGAGGTGATCGCGTAGCCGAGCTCGACATGCTCTGCCGCGTAGTCGGCGGGGATCACGACCGAGCCGCCCCATCGCTGGCCGACTCCGCGGAGGGTGAGGGAGCCGTCGTCGCGGACCTCGGTGACCGTCCACCTGTTGCCGTTGCGGACCCAGCCGCGGCCGGCTCGGAGGCGGCGGTCGTTGTGGCGGGTGATGACGGTATCGCCGGCCGCGGCGCGCTGGCCGTTGTGCAGCTCGACCTCGCGGCGGGCATTCACGGTGCCGTCCAGGATCAACTCGGCACGGGCACGCTCGTTCAGCGCCAGCACGGACTCATTCGAGTCCGCGACCAGAACGCTCGACTTCCCGCCGAGCATGTCGGTGCGCCAGGCGGCGTAGGCGGCCTCGATCATCGCCTCCGTGTCGCCCTCGGTGATGCGCTCGTGCGTCGCGTAGGCGTCGATGACCGTCGTGTCCCCGTGTCGCAGGCCGAGGGAGGCGGTCTTCTCCCACGGGCTTCTGAATCGGTGGATGTCGACCAGCTCGGGGGCGTCGTCGCGGTCGTGGACGAGCATCGCGTAGGCGCCGGAGGCGGTCGGCGACTGGAGCTGGGCGTAGTCCCCGACGAGCAGCGTCTTCGCCCCGGCTTCGACGGCGAGGGCGGTGATGCGGTCGAGGGAGACGGTGCCGGCCAGGGATGCCTCGTCGATGATGACGAGCTGGCCCTTGCGGAATGTCTTGCCGTACATGATGTGGTTCTGCCACCACTTCGCCGTGTTCTCCGTGGCGATCCCGAGGTCATCGGCAAGGACCTGCGCGGCGACCGCGGACGGCGCGAGTCCGACCACGCTGCCGTGTCCGTGCTCGTGCTCCCATGCCCGCCGTAGGGCGTTCATCGCGGTCGTCTTCCCGGCCCCGGCGGGACCCACGAGGACGTCGATGAGTCGGCCGGAGAGGGCGATCTTCGCCAGCGCGTCCGCTTGGTCTGGGCCGAGGTTGCGGCCGTGCCGGTCGGGTCGGCGGGCGATCCGCTCCACGGTGACCAGGGGCACGGTCGGCCCGGTCGTGGTGCGGGCGCGGTCGAGGAGGCGGTCTTCGGCCGCCAGCAGCATCTCCGAGGAGAACACCGCCGAGTGCTTCGGCCGGAACACCGAGGTGCCGTCCGGCCGCTGGAACGCCGCCGGGCTCGATGCGAGCTCGGGCGGCGTCAGTCGCAGCGAGGCGGCCTCGGCGGCGTCGACCACGAGGCCGACGACGGCCTCCCGATCTTCCGTGGAGGAGAACCTGTAGCCGGTGGTCTGCCTCGCGGCCTCGGCCATCAGGTTCCACCGCCGCCAGGTGGAGCGCTTCTCGCCGACCGCCTCGACAACCCTCCCGCCCAAGTTGGTGATCACATCCAGCGGGATGTCGTCGGCGCGCAGCAGCAGAGGTGCCTCGTTCACCGTCACGGCCCGCGCCCACGAGGTCGGGTCTGAGCCGAGGATCTGGCCGGCCCTTTGCCGCCAGGATGCGGTGAGGTCCGCGAGCGAATGGACTTCCTTCTCCGGGCGGGTGGAGAGAGTGGCCTGGGCGCGGAGCTTCATGATCGTCGCTGGCGACGGGCGCCTGCCGTGTTCGGAGACGTAGCGGTCGATGAGGCGATCCGTCTCGGCGTCGATGTGCCGGGCACGGGTGGAGAACTCCTTGACCAGCTCCTCCGGCACCGACGCGACCGCCCACGCCGGGTTCCGGTCCCGCCCCTGCTCCCGGGCCTCCCACTCGACTCCGAGCATCCGGGTCAGGTGGTCTGCGAAGACGGCCTCGTGCAGTTCCGAGAGCGCGACCGTCGCGGCGTGCATGGGTCGGCCGTCGAGGGAGCGCCACTTGCCGTCGAGGACGGTCTGCACCTTGTTGGAGATGACGACATGGGTATGCAGGTGCGGGTCGCCCGCCCGGCTGTCGTAGTGATCGAACGCGGTGGCGACCAGGCCGCGAACATCGACTTGTGCAACCGCCCCGTCGCGCCCGGTTGCGCCGGTGCGGGTCGCTGCAACCTCCCGTTCCATGAACGCAACCACCTCCGCAACCGCCGCATGATGCGCGTCCGCGATAAGCGCCTGCGTCCCCGCGTCCGCAACCGCCCAGAGCACCGAGGCGGACTTCGGGATGGAGAAGGTGAAGTCGTAGCCCGCAACCGCCCGGCGCACCCCGCGCGCAGTCTCCTCGGCCTTGATTGCGGCGGTCGCCTCCGCACGGCTGGCCGGCCCGAGCTCGGGATCGAGGGCGGCCACGCGCTCCGCGATCCGTTCGGCGACGGTCTTGTAAGCCGGATACGCCTTCCCGAGCGGTGCGCCCGTGACGGGGTGCCTGCCGAGGCCGAGGAGGAGTTCGAGCTGTGCTTCGGTGACCTGATCGCCCTCCGCGATCATCCCGCCGAGCGCCGCGATGCCAGCGCCGAGCCACTGGCCCGGCGGCGTGCCCGCCTCCGAGTAGTAGCGGGTCAGCGGGGTCGAGAGCGACCTGTCGCCGTCCCCGGCGACGACCGTACGCAGCAGGTACTTGTAACCGTCGCCCGCGCTCATCACGCGCATCGAGACCGTCATCGCGCCGTCTCCCTCCGCTCGCTCACGAGGTGGGCGAAAGCCCGCCGAAGGCGGGCTCAACCTCGATCTGCAAGAGGCGTGGTAGCTCTGAGAGTGGCCGGAGACGACAGCTCGGGCGGGTGCCGGGGGTGAGCCGTGATCGGCAGGGTGCGGGACGCTGTGCGAGCACCTGGCAGGTGACCAGCCCGGTCAGGAGCTCACGAGTGAACGACGGCCGGGGATCACCGATCTGCCAGAGTCCTCATGCGCCCATCGAACCACGAGACCCAAGCTCATCGTCTACGGATCGGGTCGCTGTTCTCCGGCTACGGCGGGCTCGACCTCGCCGTCGAGGAGGTCTTCGACGGGGAGACCGCGTGGTTCTCCGAGTTCAGCCCAGCGGTGGCGCGCGTGTTCTCGCACCACTGGCCGGGTGTACCGAACCTGGGTGACATCACCACGATCGACTGGAGCCAGGTCGAGCCCGTCGATGTGCTCTGCGGCGGATTCCCCTGCCAGGACGTGTCCACGGTCGGGCGCATGGCCGGCCTGCATCCCGGCACCCGCTCGGGCCTGTGGGCGCGCACGGCCGAGGCGATCGCCGTGTTGCAACCCGAGTGGGTCGTCGCCGAGAACGTACGCGGCCTGCTCTCCGCTACAGCGACCCGCCCCAACCCGGAAGGAGACAACCCCGATGGACGCAACCCCTCCACCGCAACCCCCGAACCCGCAACCGAGGATGCTGCCGTTCGCGGTGTGGAATCCGACCCGTGGCATCTGGGAGACCAGTCAACTCGACCTCTACGGGCTCTTGGCGCCGTACTCGGCGATCTGGCCGACCTCAGGTATGATACGCGCTGGCTCGGCCTACCCGCTTCCGACATCGGAGCGCCCCACACCCGCTTTCGCATCTTCATCCTCGCCCGTCGCACTGTTCCGGACGCCACTGGCCTCGGATGCCGCCCGCGGCGGGGAGAGCCTGGATCGCGTCAAGGCCCGGCGTGGGACGATCGCCCTGTCGCATCAGGTCATCGACCTGGCTCTCAACGGGCCGGCCGGCTCCCGGCAAACTCAAGATCCGGAGTTGCTGTGGCCGCTCATCGGACAGCTCTTCGACGCTGGGGACGCTACGCTCTGGCAATCCGACGATGGGAACACCTCACCGGACGAGTAGCCCCCTCACCGACCCTCATCAGCGACGACGGCCAGTATCGCCCCGCGCCTCGTTTCGTGGAATGGCTCATGGGCCTACCCGAAGGCTGGGTCACCGATTCCGACCTCGGGCTCACGTTGCCCGAACAGCTGCCCTCGGCAACGGTGTCGTACCAGCCCAGGCTATTCATGCGCTCGATGCGTTGCGTCGAGCTCACATCCGCGGCCGACCGCCGCGCTGATTCAGGGGCGCCAACGGAGCGCCGACGCAGCGTTTACGCTCGTGCAGCGGACTGACGACGCGTCTTCGCTAGTTCTTGCGCACTTGCGGCAATGGCTATGGCGATGGGAATAGAGAGCAGTGCGCCGAGGATTCCGTAGAGCGCCCCGCCGATGAGCGTGAGAAGTAGTACGACGATCTGAGGCATGTTGACGCGGTGCCCGATGACTCGGGGGGCGATGACGTAGGCCTCGACGAGTGCGTAGATGAAGTACCACACGGTCAGGGTGACCCAGGTGGTGGTGTCGGTGGGGGCGGTGAGTGCTTGGACGGCGACGACGATGACGGCGCCGAGTTGGATGCCGATCAGTGGGATGAGGGTGCACACGAGTGCGACAGCGGCCAGGAGTACGGGCAGTGTCGCGCCGGTGATGAGCAGGATGATGAGGGTCAGGGCACCGTTGAGGAGTGCCAAGAGGATCAGTGCGCGCAGGTACTGTCCGACGGAGCGGGTGATGCGGTCGGTCACGCGGATGCCGGCGCGACGGTGGGCGGCGGGCAGTAGCGCGAGGAACTGCCGCCGGAACCAGGTCCCGGATGCGAGGAAGTAGACGGTGAGGATGATGACGAGCGCCGTCATGAGCAGGCCAGTGCCGAGTGAGGTGACGAGGCTGAGCGCGTCGCTGTAGACGGTGGCGGCCGTGACGGTCTCCAATAGTGCGTGGACGGCCTCGTCGAGCATGACGTTGACGTCGAGCACGGTGTCGGGGACGAAGCGCTGGAGCCCGACAGCAAGGGAGTCCAGCGAGCCTGAAGTCAGGAACTCGTCGGTGCGAGCGAGCAGCTGGGTCGCCTGTTGGGTCAGGGTCGGGACCAGCAGCAGCACGCTGCCAACGATGACGAGGAGGGTGCTGCCCGTGACGGCCCCGATGGCGAGACCGCGAGGGACGCGGCGGCGTTGCAGGGCGCGGACTGCGGGGGCGAGTCCGATGGCGAAGATCGCGGCCAACGCGATCGATGCTAGTAGTGGCAGAAGCAGCGGGATGGAGGACCACGCGGTGAACGCTGCCAGCGCCCCACCGGCGAGCAGCAGCCCGGTGGCAAAGGGGCGTCGCAGGCTCACCGAGCGGCGGCGGGGGGTGGTGTCAGACAGGGGTTCGGTGTCGGGTGTGGTGAGTGGGGTCATCGCTGGCCACCGGGATGTCGCAGGTGGCGGGAGGTGGCGGACTGCTCGGTGGCGTGGAGGTCTCCGGCGCGCACGAGGCCGGTTTCGTAGGCCAGGACGACGGCGTGGACGCGGTCTCGGAGTCCGAGTTTGGTCATGACGCGGCTGACGTGGGTCTTGGCGGTCTGCTCGGCGACGTGGAGGGCCCGGCTGATTTCGAGGTTGGAACGGCCGCGGGCCATCTGTTCGAAGACCTCGCGTTCACGGTCGGTGAGATCGTCGAACACGGTCTGTGGCTGCAACGGTCCGGGCGAGCTCTCGACGAAGTGTTCGATGAGGCGTCGGGTAATGCGGGGCGCGAGGAGTGCGTCGCCGTCGTGGACGGTGTGGATCGCGGAGATCAGGTTCTCTCCACCGGAGTCTTTGAGGAGGAACCCGCTGGCCCCGGCGCGGAGGGCCTCGTAGACGTAGTCGTCGAGGTCGAAGGTGGTCAGCATGATCACCGCAGGCGGGGGTTCGTGGGCGAAGGGGGCGGTGGTGATGGCGCGGGTGGCGTCGATGCCGTTCATCTCGGGCATGCGGATGTCCATCAGGATCACGTCGGGCCACAGGGTGCGGGCTTGTTCGATCGCTTCGCGGCCGTTGCTGGCCTCACCGATCACGCTCATCCCGGGGTGGGCGTTGACGATGGCGGAGACACCGACCCGGTACATCGGCTGGTCGTCGACGACGAGGATGTCGATGCTCATGGTGTGTCCTTCCGGAGGGTGGTGGGGAGGGTGGCGGCGACGACGAAGCCTCCGTCGGGTGAGGGGGCGTGGTCGATGGTGCCGTGCAGCAGGGCGACGCGTTCCCGCATACCTCGCAGCCCGTTCCCGCCCGCCTCGTCCCGGGCGGCGGGGGCCGGATGTGGCGGTGGGCCGTTGCTCACCCGGACGTCGAGGGACTCGCGTCGGTGACGCAGAGTGACCCGGACGGCGGCGCCCGGGGCGTGCCGCATCACGTTGCTGAGGGCTTCTTGCACGATGCGGTAGACGGTGAGCTCCACGACGGGGCTGAGACTGCCGGGGGTGAGGTTGCTGGCGAAGTCGACGTGCACGCCGACCTTCTCGGTGCTGCGGATCAGCGCGGGGATCTCCGCGATCGTGGGTTGCGGTGCGTAGTAGGTCTCGTCCTCGTCGGGGTGCAGTGCGTCAAGGAGCTGCCGCATCTCGCCGAGGGCGGCGCGGGCGGAGCGGGCGATGTCGTCGAACTCGGTGCGTGCACCGTCGAGGTCGTCGACCCTGTAGCGGGCGGATTCGGCTTGGATGTGCACGATGGACATGCTGTGGGCGACGACGTCGTGCAGTTCGCGTGCGATCCGCGCGCGTTCCTCGACGGTGGCACGCCGCGCCTGTTCGAGTTGAACGTCCCGCTTCGCGGTCGCGGCGATCTCACGGACGTTCTCCCGTTGCCCGATCGCGATGGAGACCGCCAGCGGGGTGAGGGTGACTGCCATGCTGATCAGCACGTCCATGCCCCAGTCGGGTCGGGACATCAGCTCGTTGGTGTTCAAGGCGACTACGACCATCATGCCGAGCAGGTTCAGCCACCACGCGGATACGGAGATCAGCCAGCTCTCGCGCAGACCGAGGATGACCAGCAGTGCCATGAGTGAGGCCAGTGTGGGCACCGGTACCGGCCAGAAGTCCTCCAGCCCCACGCGGGCCGCTTCGCCGATCAACACCACGCTGACCATGTGCACGGCGATCGCGGCACGCGGGTAGCGCACGGCCATCGGCAACGTCATGCACTGCACGCTCACCAGGGCGAACGCGATCACCAGCGGCATGTCGTAGAACCCGACCAGGGCCGGGACGGAGAAGCTGAACAACCCGATCGTGGTCACCACGATCGCGATCCACCCCAGCGTCGGCATCGCACGCGCAGGGGTGGGCCGCCGCGTCACCCGTCTCAGACGGTTCCAGGGGCCGGAGGCGAGCGAGAGCATCATCATCGAGCCCAGGCTTGGATGGGCGGGCGGCGTCCCGGTTCGCTGACATGCCGATCATCGTGGGCGGCGGGGCGGTGTGCCGGCGGGTGGTGGAGGTGGGGGGTGTGGGTGCGGGTCATGCGGTGTGTCCTCGGGGTGTGCGGTGCCGGATCCTGACGCGGTGGGCGAGCTCGAGGACGGTCACGGCCGCGATGTAGACCACTGCGAGCGGTAGCAGGGCGATGCTCAGCACGAGGAACAGCAGTGCCGAAAGGGTCCTGCTCACGCCGGGTGCTCTCGTCATGACTGCGCGGCCCGCGCGTCCTGTCGCGGCTGCGGCATCGCGGCCATGGTGCGGCGGCGGGCGGCGTAGCGCCGGTGCGGGAGCTGGTCGGGCAGGTGCAGCGAGAAGGTGTGCACGGCACGCCGCAACCGGCGGACGTACACGCTGATGCTGTCGAACGGGCGGGCAGAGATCCCGACGACGAGTGCGTTGTCGAGCCTGACCCGGGAGTGGGCGGGCAGCCGGTAGCTCAGATCCATGTCGTCGTGGATCTCGCTGTCATCGCGCGGCACCGACGCGCTGACGGCCCGCCACGCCTCGGATCGGACGGCACAGTTGGACCCGTAGAGAACGTGATGTCCGAGCAGGAGGCGCATCGAGAGGAAGTATCCGTAGATGTAGAAGCCGCGGGCGAGGAGCTCGATGGTGCGGTTCATGTTGTAGAAGGTGCCTGGGCCGGTGACGGCGACCGCCTCGGGGTTCTCATCGAGGGTGCGTTCGATGCGTTCGATCCAGGTGGGCGGGAGGATCGAGTCGGCGTCGCACCGGGCGATGATCTCCCCGGTGGCGGTGTCGAAGCCGCGGGCAGCGGCGGCAGTGATGCCTGGGCGAGGTTCGTCGATGAGGGTCGCGGCGTATCGGTGCGCGACGAGGGCGCTGTCGTCGGTGGAGCCGTTGTCGACGATGATCACCTCGTCGGGTCGGCGGGTCTGGTGGGCGAGGGATTCCAGGCAGCGTTCGAGCATGCGGGCGTCGTTGAGGACCGGGATCACGACCGTCACGGTGGTCATGAGGCCACCTGTCGTGGGGTCGGGGTGGCGGCGTGCAGGACCCGCGCCCACCAGTACGCGTGCTGCAGGAGGACCTGCGGGACCCGCAGGTGCCAGTCGTCGATGCCGTGGCTGGTGTAGGTGCGTTCGAAGCGTCTGGTGTAGTCGCGGAACGACCCGGGCGAGGACGACAGCCTCCGTGCGGAGACCGAGGCGCGCATGCCGCTGAGGTAGGTCGCCGCAAGCCCTGCCTCATACAGGTGGACGGCCAGGTCGATGTCTTCGTGGTACAGGTCCTGCAGGTCGCGGCAGGCGTCCGGTTCGATCCGGTGCCAGGCCCGGGCGCGGATGGCCATGTTGCTGCCGTACAGGAACGGGTAGCTCTTGCCCAGTCGTCGCAGCGTCCGGCGGATGAGGTCGTCGGAGGTGCGGTCAAGGCCCCGCAGGGCCAGGTCGTAGTAGGTCACCGGTCCCGTGACGGCCGCGATCCTGGGATCGGTCATGGTGTGCGCGACGTGCGCCACCCAGTCCGGTTCGAGGAGGGAGTCGGCGTCGATGCGTCCGAGTACCTCCCCGGTCGCGTGGGCGAACCCGAGGTTGCGGGTGGGGACCAGGCCGAGTTCGTCGGACTGTGTCAGCAGCCGGATGCCGGCGTCGGGATGCTGCCGGGCGAGCTGGGTGACGATGCTGGCGGTGCCGTCGGTGGAGCAGTTGTCGACGACGATGATCTCCCACGCCGGCAGGGTCTGAGCCAGCGCGGCCTCGATGCACCTGCCGATGGTGTCTTCCTCGTTGTGGGCGGGGATGATGATCGACACCGTCGGCGCCCGGTCCCCCCGCGACGGCACGGGGGTTCGCGGACCGGTATGTCGAGGGGTGTCGGCGGTGATGCTGGTGAGCATGACGGGTCCTTTCCTACGGATGCTTCCAGGGTAGGAATCGACCCGCGGGCGGGGCATCCCCCCGCTGTACCCACCTGCGGGGTACCGGCGTACGGTCCCGCGTACCTCCTGCGGGCGCCAACCGGCGCCGAACGCCCCGGCGACGGTGCGCGGGGTTACCGGTCGCCGTCGTGGTCATCGTGGCGGGGTTTCGGGATGAACAGGCTCAGCACGATCGCGAGGATGCCGACGAGGGTGCCGGTCCAGAAGACGATGGTGAACCCGGCGGCGGCGGGGATGGCGCCGGTGGTGTGGGTGGCGAGGATGGCGGCGACGGTGGCGGTACCGATGCTGCCGCCGATGGTGCGCACGATCGTGTTGACGCTGGTGGCCTGCCCGGTGGCGGTGGGTGGCACGTGGGCGATGATCACGTTGGACATGCCCGCGAACGCCAGCCCCACCCCGGCACCGGTGAGGACGCAGGCGGTGAGGATCTGCCAGAGCTGGTCGTGGCCGAGAGCCGGGACGAGGTAGCCGGCGGTGACGGCGATCGCACCGAGGATCAGCGGGGTGCGGGTGCTGGTGCGTCGTCCGATGAGACCGGACAGCGGCCCGAAGATCAGCATCATCAGTGTGGTGGGCACGAACACCAGCCCGGCTTGGGTGACGGTGAGCCCGAACCCGTACCCGGTGGCGGCGGGAAGTTGCACCAGCAGCGGGATGAGCAGGAACGTGCTGTACATGAGGAACCCGTACAACAGCCCGACCAGGTCGGTCACCCACACACCACGGCGACGCAGCAGAGACATGTCGACAAGCGGTTCCCTGGTGCGGGTCTCGGTGAGCACGAACACCACGAGCCCGCCCAGCCCGGCGACGGTCAGGGCGATGGTCGCCGGGCTCGTCCACCCCCACTCCGAACCCTTGCTGACCGCGAGCAGCACCGCGACCAGCGCGGCGGACAGGATCAGCGCGCCCTTCCAGTCCAGGCGGCCAGGGCTGCGGACCGGGCTTTCGGGGACGAACCACACCACACCGGCGATTGCGACCGCGATCGCTACCAGCGGCAGCCAGAACAGCCAGTGCCAGGACAAGGCGGTCACGATCGGGCCGGCGAGCACGATCCCGAACCCACCCCCGATGCCCAGCAGCGCCGACAGCAACCCGACCGTCACGGGCACTTGCCGGGCCGGGAGCAGGTCACGGACCATCCCGATCGACAACGGCATGATCGCCCCGGCCGCACCCTGCAACACGCGGGCGGCGATCAGGACAGTCAGGTTCGGTGCCAGCGCGGCGGCCACGCATCCCACGGCAAGAAGGATCAGCGACCCCAACAGCACCCTGCGCTTTCCAACCATGTCCCCGAGCCGGCCCAGGATCGGGGTACACACCGACGCCGACAACAGATACCCGGTGAGCACCCAGCTCACCGAAGCGGTGTCGGTGCCCAGATCCGACGCAATCCCCGGAAGCGCCGGGGCGACCATCGACTGCAGCAGCGAGAACGCCAGACCCCCCAACGACAAGCACGCCACGATCGGCCACGCCCGCCCCCTCCCGGTGCCCGCCGAGGCGAGGCCGGCCGGCTGGTGCGCCGGAGATGCTGAAGCGCTCATGAGAACCCTCCCTGTAAACGATTGTTTACATCAGAGGATAGACCTGACCTGTGTGGGGTCTCAACGGTTGTTCTTGGCGGGGCCAAGGAGTGCGGTGATGAGGTCGCGCATGGGGGCGGCGAGAGCGTCGGGTGTGGCGTCGGCGAGGGGGCGGAGGTCTGTGGTGCGCAGCGCGGTGATGCCGATGGTCGCGGCCAGTAGTAGCTGTCCGCGCAGGCGGGCGTCGGGTGCGGTCGAAGCACCGGCGAGCCGGTCGCCGATCGTGTGCAGGGCCCGGGTGCGGGCGCGTTCGGCCTGGACGTTGTCGCTGGAGCGCAGCAGCAACAGCAGCACCTGCGCGGTGGCCCCGGGCGGTGTGGTGGCGGTGATCTGGCGGGTGAGGGCGGCAGGCAGCTCGTGCAGGACCAGGGGCGCGTCGTCGTTGTCGGTGAGCTGGTCGATCGCGTCGGTCAGACACCGTTCGAACAGGCCGGCTTTCGAACCGAAGTACCGATTGATCAGCGACACGTTCGCCCCGGCGTCCGCGCAAATCTCCCGCACCGTCGTGGCCGCGTAACCGACTCGCGCGAATCGTTCGGATGCCGCGGCGATCAGAGCCGCACGGGTTCGGTCCGCGTCACGCCCGACGCGGTGTGCGCCTGTCGTGTGGGCCTCGACGTGTTGATTCATTCGGCACTCCACCTCCGCTCCCAGGGTAGTCAGCGACGGTGATGCTGTGCCGGGTTGACCGAACCGCCGCGCCCGCGGGTTCAGCGTGCTCGTCCGGCGGCAGCCGTGGGGTGGCCGGGGCGTTACGTTGGGCCGGCATGGGTGCTCGATGTGCGCAGATCGGGAGTTTCTGGCCAGATCACGGTGCGTGCTGTCGGTGTGGTCCCGAGTGATCGTCGCGGCGAGTCGGGTCGGGGGACGCTGAGGATGGTCAGGCGGTGAGGACTTCGGCGGTGACGGGGGCGGCGGTGATCTGTTCTAGTTGCGTCATCGTGGCCCGATATCGGCCGAGGTGGACGAGTTTCTTGTTCGGTTTGTAGCCGGCGGGGTCGTACCAGAATGCGATGCTGTTCCACGGGGTGAAACAGATGAGGTCTCCCGGGTGAATCCCGGAGGCCGGTGAGCCTGCGATGGTGAGCTTGTGTGGAAGCCGAACGAGCTTTTCCAGTCCTGCGTTGTCGGCGAAGTTCAGGTTGGTCAGCGGTAGTTGGTCGATCAGGGACCGCACCGTGGGGTTGTCTTCGTCGATGGTGACGTCGATGAACGTATGGACGTTACGGAAGCGGATGGCCGTTCCCACGGGCGAGTTCATCCGCGGTCACCTGCCGGAAGCGCGGTCGTGGTTGTTGCGCGGTGCGAGCGTCGGCCGCGCACGACGAGGGCTGTTCCAGCGATGATCTCCGCGGCCATGACGGTGTATACCGCGATTCGTTCCGGAATTCCGTCGACGGGGGTACCGCTGGTGGACAGGAGGTAGGCGAACGCTCCGATGCCGATGGCGCCCAACGCGAGGAAGGCGCCGCCCAGCGGCCTGACTCGCTGCCGCAGCAGGTCGATACCCGCGATGATGGCTGCAGCGTTGCCTCCGACGATGGCGAGCAGCGCTCCCAGCCCATGCAGGACCGCGGTGCCGTCCTCCACGGCGGCCTGCGAACCGTGGAACAGCCCGACGAGGCTGATTCCGGCGCCGTGGACGACGGCGAGGACAAGGAAGGCCCACCGCAGCCCGGGCCGGGAGATTGCCCGCCAGATCAGCGCCGCTGCGACGATGAACACCACACCGTGAAGAACGAACGCGGTGTTCATCACCAGGTGAAGAGGCGAGTCGATCATCCGGCCTTGGAACTCGGCGACATCGGGGACGCCAAGGTCGCTGATGTAGTTGTAGCTGTAACTGTAATCCGGGTCACGCCAGGCGGACGCGGTGATGGCCTCGAGGATGACGTAGGTCAGCCCGTTCAGAAACAGAAGGATCGCGCCGACGGTCAGTCGGGTGCTTCGTGTGGCGTGGGGCGTTGTGGTGGAGTTCATGAGGGCGTAATTCGTGAGGGGAACGGTCGCTCAACCGGGCGGTCAGGGCAGGTAGGGGGTGAGCACTGTCAGGCAGTAGTCCCAGACAGCCTTCTCGCTCGCTGGGGTGTGGTGTCGTTCGCTGACCTTCTCTTGCCCCTTCGGGCCGTAGTAGCGGTCCGAGAGCCCCTCGGCTTCGGGTGAGGTCGCGGCGTAGATGGTGGGCTGGGCGCCCTTCTCCGCGGTGGTGCCGAACAGCGGCACGAACACGGCGAACAGGACCTTCATCAGGAACGGACGCTGGTCCGCTTCGCCGAGGCTGGTCTTCGCGGTGCCGGGGTGGGTGGTGTTCACGTCGATGGTGATGATGCCGCGGGCGAGGAGGTCTTTGCGGAGGGCGCGCATGGCCCAGATGACGTACAGCTTCGACAGCCCGTACGCGCGGGTGTAGGAGTAGTGGTCCTTCAGTTCGATGTCGTCCAGGTAGGGGCGTCCGCCCTGGGCGTGGGAGGCGGAGGAGACGGTGACGATGCGTCCGTGCGGGCTCCTGGCGAGACTGTCGACGAGCAGCAGAGACAGCAGGACCGGGGCGAACAGGTTCACCGTCATGGTCTTCTCGTGGCCTTCTGCGGTGGGCTGCCAGGTGCCGCCGTACTGGTTGCCGGCGTTGTTGACCAGCACGTCCAGCCGGTCGTACTTGCCCGCGACCTGCTCGGCGAGGGCCTTCACCGACGCGAGGGACTCCAGGTCGGCGATCATGACGTCCACGTCCGGGTTGCCGGTCTCGGCGATCAGCTCCTTCTGCACCGTGAGGGCCTTGTCGCGGTTGCGGCCGTGGAGGATGACGGTGTGGCCTTGCGTGAGGAACGCCTTGGCTTCTTCGCGTCCTAGGCCGCTGGTGGCGCCGGTGACGAGGATGATCTTCTTGTCCATCAGGGGGTGTCCTTCGTGTCGAGAGTGGTGAACGAACTCGCGCGCGCGAGTTCTGGGTTCCGGGAGGGGCTGGCACGGCGGATAATGCGGACCCCCCCCCAGGGGGTCAGCGGCGGGTGGTGTCGGCGATGACCAGGGAGGCGGCCCGGAGCACGCTGGTCGCGGCGCCCCGGGCGGGGGTCTCACTCTGTGCGGCGTCGAACGCCGCACAGAGTGTTTGCGTCTTGACGTTGCGCACGCGCACGAGTTGGGGAACGAGAGTGTCAGCGTCTACGCAGGGTTGCGTCGGCGATTGCGGGGACGGGCATCTCGTACCGGTCCTGGGAGGCTACGTCGGCGCCGGGAGTGGTGAGAGCGTCGATGCGGTCCAGGATCGCGGCATCGAGGGTGATGTCGGCGGCCTTGACGTTCTGGGCCAGGTGCTCCGGGGTGCGAGGGCCGATGAGGACGGTGCTGACGGCCGGATGCGATTTCACGAACGCCAGCGCGAGCTCTGGGAGGGTGAGATCCAGGTCACGGGCGATCTCCTGCAGACCGTCGACGATGTCGAGCTTGCGCTGGGCCTCGGGGGTGGACAGGTCGAATTCTCCTCCGGCGAGGTTGGCGCGCTGGGTGTTGACCGGCTGGTCGCGCTTGATCTTGCCTGCCAGCCACCCGTTCGCCAGTGGCGACCAGATGAGGATGCCGAGGTTGTGCTTCTGCGCGAGCGGAAGCACGTCGGCCTCGATTGCCCGCTGGAAGATCGAGTACGACACTTGCTCGGTAGTGAACCTCGACAGGCCACGTTCCTTAGCGATCCACTGGGCATCCACAATGGTGTGCGCGGGGAAGGTGGAGGAACCGAAGTTGACGATCTTTCCCTCCCGCTGCAGGTCCGTGAGGGCGGAGAGGGTCTCGTCTAGGTCGGTGTCCCAGTCGGGGCGGTGCACTTGATAGAGGTCGATGCGGTCAGTGCCGAGGCGGCGTAGGCTTGCCTCGACGGCGGTGCGGATGTAGCGGCGCGACGCGCCACCTGCGAGGGGCTGGTCGGGGGCACCGTTTCGGAACTTCGTGGCCAGCACGATGTCGTCGCGGCGGTCGCCAAGAGCCTTTCCGAGCAGGGTCTCGGACTCACCGAAGCTGTAGATGTCCGCTGTGTCGAAGAGAGTGATACCGGCCTCGAGGGCATCGCCGACGAGGCGGTTCGCGCCATTCTGGTCGACGTTGCCCCACGCGCCGAGGTTCATCGCCCCGAAACCGAGGACGCTGACCTTGATGCCGGTACCGCCGAGAGTTCGCTGTTCCATGATGTTTCCCTTTTCGTCTTGAAGTAGGACCTGCTCCGGGTGCCCGACACTCTGTGCGTGCGGTGAAGCACCCAATTCGGCGATAGTGCCGTTCAAACCCCGCTATTGGAGGTGTGACGGGTGGCGCGCAACAGTCCGACGCCGGCGATGACCTGCGCGGCGAGGAACGGATAGATCACGATGCGCTCAACGAGCCCGTCGACGGAACTTCCAGAGATGCTCAGCAGAGTGATCAGCGCGGAGATACCGACGACTCCGAGTGTGGCGAAGAGAGCTCCCACCACTCGGCTGCCGACGCTAGTGAAACCCTGCTGGCGGCGGCGGAACAGGTGGATTCCGATGAGTATCAGGATGATGTTCGCACCGACAAACGTGGGAAGTGCCCCCACGCCGTGCCACACGGCCGTGCCGTCGGCGACTGCCGCGTCTGAGCCGTGGAAGCTAGCCACCAGAATCAGACCCGCCGCGTAGAAGGCGGAGATGATGAGGTAGAACCAACGCATCACTGGAGCAGACACCGTTCGCCACAGCATGATCGTGGCGGCGAGAAGCAGCACCCCTTGCAGGGCGAATCCGGCGATGTTGACCAGCAGGTGCAGTTCTGAGTCCAGCGGCCGGCCTTCGAAAGTGCCGGGATTGGGGACGCCGAGGTCGCTGATGTAGTTGAAAACATAGCTGTAGCGCGGGTTGTCCCAAGCCATTGCTCCGATGGCTTCAATGACCCAATACAGCAGCGGCCCGATGATGAGGATGGTTCCGCCGATACGCCAGCGCCGCAGCGCGTGGGGGGTTCCCGTCAGCGTGGCGGGAGCGGTGCGAATAGACATGGTCCTGTCTTCCTGAACGTGGTAAACGTGTCAGGGGCGGATGAAGGCGCCGCCGTCGACGTCGAAGGACGCGCCGGTCATGTACTTGCCGCCTTCGCTGATGAGGTAGACGGCGAGGCTGCCGACGTTGAGTTCGGCGTCGCCGATGCGGCCCAGCGCGATGGTCTTCATGATCTCGGCGATGATCTCCGGGTGCGCCTTCTCGTACCGCTCGGACTCGGCCGAGGCGACGTAGGGGTTGATGACGTTGACGGTGACCCCGTCGGCGCCCCACTCTTTCGCCGCGATCCGCGACAGTCCGCGGATGGCTTCCTTGTTCGGCCCGTACGCGGCGTGGCGGGGAACGGACTGCACGCCGGCGCCGGAGCCCATGTTGATCACGGTGCCCTGGGTGGCCTTGAGGTGCGGGAGGGCTGCGACCATGTACCGCCAGGTCGCGAAGAATCCGGACTCGAAGGTGGCCTGCATGTCATCCCAGGTGGTGTCCTCGACCGTTTTACCGGTGCGGAACTCCTGCGCGTTGTTGATCAGCACGTCCAGGCGCCCGAACCGCTCGATGGTCTGCGCGACGACGTTCTCCGCCACCTGCGGGTCCTTGTTGTCGGCCGCGAGGGCGAGGACCTGCGCGTCGGGCACGAGCTGCTCCAGCTCCGCCTTCGCCGTAGCGAGGGAATCGGCGTTGCGGCCGGTGAGGACGACGGCGATGCCTTCCTTGACGTAGGCCTTGGCGATGCCCAGGCCGGTGCCCTTGCTGCCGCCGGTGATGATGGCGACCTTGCCGGTGAGAGTTGACATAGTTCGGTTACTGCCTTTCATGAGAGTTGCGCGGGCGGTGGGTGTCGACGAGCGCGGGGACAGTCACCACCAGGCGGCGGCGACGAAGAAGTACGGGAAGAAGGGAAGGGGAAAGCGGAAGCGGGGTGGGTGTCAGAGGCCGACGGAGGTCAGGGTCACACCCGTCAGCCGCTCCGCCTCGGCCCACAGCCGGGCGGCGGTCTGCGTGTCCTGCCCACGCTTGGAGATCCGGGCCGGGGCGGGGCTTCCGATCAGACCGAACCGGGGTCCGTAGTAGCCGCCCTGGGTCACGTCCGACCGGGTCGCCGCGTACAGCATCGGTGCGGCTCCGGCGGCGGGCGAGTGACTGGGCGTGATCCGCCAGGCGATGCGGATCGCGAGGATCGGGCGGTCACCGTACTGGGCGCCGTTGTCGAAGATGTTGGTGGAGGAGTTCCCCGGGTGTGCACCCACCGACAGCAGGTTCCAGCCCTTGTCCTTCGCGATCCGGGCCAGCTGCTGGCTCAGGAGCATGTCCGCGAGCTTCGAGCGGCCGTACGCGCCGTTCGCGTCGTAGGACTTCTCCCAGTTCAGGTCTTCGAAGTCGATCGGGGCCTGATTGCTGCTGGACATCGTCACCACCCGCGGGGCGGCAGCCTTCAGCAGCAGCGGCAGCAGCCGCACGGTGAGCGCGAAGTGGCCGAAGAAGTTCGTCCCCAGCTGCATCTCCAGACCGTCCTTGGTCTCGTACCGCTTGGGGAGCATCATCACCCCCGCGTTGTTCAGCAGCAGATCCACCGGCGTCCCCTCCGCGATCAACTGGTCAGCGAACTCCTGCACGCTGGACAGGTCAGCCAGATCCAGCCGGCGCACCTCCACCTTCGCGTCCGGGTGGGTGGCGAGGATGTCGCGCTTGGCTTCCTCCCCCTTGGCGAGCGTGCGCACCGCCATGATCACGCGGGCACCGGCGCCGGCCAGCCCGCGGGCGGCCTCCTTGCCCGTACCGCTGTTCGCTCCGGTGACGACGGCGAGCTTGCCGCTCTGGTTGGGAACCTCGTAGGTCATGATCCACTCCTCAAAAGACTGCTGGTCTGTTCGTGATCTCGACGCTAACACACCATCGGTCTGTACACAAGAGCCTGCCGGTCTGTAGAGTGGGGGTATGGATTTTCAGAGAGCACGTAGCGAGGAGCAGCGCGAGCACCGTCGCCAGCGCATCCTGGAGATCACCGCGGACATGCTGGCTGAGATGCCGGTGTCGGCGGTGAGCCTGAACGAGATCAGCCGCCGCGTCGGATTGGCGAAGTCCAACGTGCTGCGCTACTTCGAGTCCCGCGAAGCGATCCTGCTGGAGCTGCTGGACACCGAGACCCGCGCCTGGGTCGCGGAACTGGACAGCACCCTGCACACCACAGAAGGATCAGCGACAGAGCGGTCCGAACAACTCGCCTCTGCGATCGCCTCCACGCTGCAGGGCCGACCGGTGCTGTGCGACCTCATCGCCGCGCAGGCGGCGGTGCTCGAGCGGAACGTGTCGACCGAGGTGATCCTGCGCCACAAGCACGCCACCCATGGCATGGCCGAGGACCTCACCGGGATCGTGCTCCGGGTGCTGCCCGAGCTCGACGGCGCCGATGCGCTGCACGTCGCTGTGACCACGATTCTGATCACCAGTGCCGCGTGGCCGCACTCCACGCCCACGCCCGCACTGCAGGCCGCGTACGACGCCGACCCCGCCATCGCCGCGCTGCACATGGGATTCACCGACATCGTCGGCAGCTCCCTCACCGTCACCCTGGCCGGGCTCCTCGCCCGACACGACGCCCCAGCACCTCGATAGGACGGCTCACGGCGGCGTGGCCGAGCGCGAGAATGTGATCGCCGCTCGTGCGATCAACGCTCCGCGCTACCCCGGTGAGTGCCGCCTTCCACCACGGGCGCACCCGCGCGCGGCGGGGCAGACGCGTCTCAGGTGGTCGGGCTGATGGCCGGGACTGCGCGGACAAGGATGACCATCGCGACCAGTTCGACGAGGGTCTGGGTAACAACAGCCAGCGGTGCGATCGCCAGCGAGGGCGGGAGGGCCAGGGCGAGTGGGAGGACGACGAGGGAGTTGCGGGTGGCGGCGGAGAACATCACGGCCCGCGTCGACCGGACGTCCAGCCGCGCCACTCTCCCCGCGAGCTTGCCGATGGTGACGGCGATCATGACGAAGACGGCGTAGAGCGGCAGCACCCGCAGAAGCGCGGTGATCTGGGAGCCGACCGCGGCGATCTGGGAGCCGATGACCACGGCCAGGGTCGCCATCATCAGCGGCACCATGACGCCGGCCATGACGGTCTCGATGACGCGTCCGGTGCGGTGTCGGCGGGCGAGGATCTGCACGAGCGCGGCCGTGGCGAGGGGGATGACGATCAGCAGCAGGAACGCCTCCGCGAACGGGGCGATGTCGATCACGGCGAGCACGTCCGGGCCGGCGAACAAGAACAGGTACGCCGGGAGCAGCAGGATCTGCGCGAGCATCAGCAGCGGGGCGGCCGCGAGGAGGCTGGCGCGGGCTCCGCCGGCGAGGCCCGTGAACACGATCACGTAGTCGATACACGGGGTCAGGAGCACCAGCAGCACACCCAGCAGCAGCCCCTGGTCGTCGGCCACGAACCGGGACAGCCCCCACGCAGCCAGGGGCACGAGGACGAAGTTGGCCACCAGGACCGTGCCGAGAAAGCGGATGTCGCGGAACGCTCGTCCGACCTCGGTCAATGGCACACCCAGGAAGGTCGCGAACAGCAGCAGCATCAGCACCGGCTCGATGGAATGCTCCAGCACCGGAGCGACGCCCGGGAACGCCAAGCCCACCCCAGCGCCGGCAGCGATCGCGACCAGATAAAACGGGATCTGGTGAGCGTCCCACCCCTGAACGATGCGCCGGATCAGCTCCACTGCGACCCCTCAGCGGGTTCCTGATCAGACTGGCAGGCACGGCGGATTGCGCCCAGCAGCATGCACTCGCTGCGGCAGGACTCACCACTGTCCGGGCACGCGGCGACCCTCTCGCTGGCGACCACCAGACGCTCTCGCAGCAGGCGCAGCGCAGCCAGATGCGCATCGACCTCACGCAGCCGGTCGGTCAGCTTCGGGTGCAGCGCGTCACGAACCTGCGTGCAGCTATCACCGTCGACCACGACCAGCAGCTCGGCGATCTCGGGCAGGGACAGCTCCAGTTTCTTTGCCGCCTCGATGAACGTAAGCCGCTCCAGCACGCCGTCGTCGTAGGCGCGATACCCATTGGGTTCACGGCGGGCATCGATGAGCCCGATGGAGTCGTAGTAGCGCAGCGTGGTCGCGGGAACACCTGACCGTGCCGCGACCTCAGATATGCGCACACTGTCAGCCTAAACGTTCAAGTCCAGTTGAAGGTCTAGGGGTGAGCGCAGCTGGCGGTGGACGACCACCAGGCGCGGCCCGAGCTTGTCAGACCGGCTGCGTCGCGCCACCAGGCCCGGTCATGTCAAGGGCGTCAGGGATACCCCGGTGAGTTGCTCGGCCTGCGCGCAGAGCTGCTCGGCCAGCTCTTCGTCCCGCGCCTGGTCGGGTAGTGGTTCGGGGCGGGGCGGGCCGGGGAGCGGCCAGGTCGTTCCGTAGTGGCCCCCTTGTGTGACGTCGGGTGCGGCGGCGGCGTGCAGCACAGGGTCCACGTCGCCGACCAGCTGCCCCTCTGGTAGGAGGTTCGCGCGAACCGAGGTGAGCCAGCTACCAGCCGGGCGGTCCCACGTGGCCGGGCGGGAGTGCGCGTGGTCGCTGCCGGGGCGCGCGCTCGTTGCGAGCAGAGGCCAACCGTACGTTGTTGATATTCGCGCGAGCCGTTGAGTGAGCAGCAGCCCCGCAAGCTTGGACGCCGCATAGGCGTCGGCGGCGTGGTACGAGCGTTCGGAGTTCACATCATCGAGAACGATTCTTCCGCGTCGGGCTGCCCGGCTTGCTCCCGTCACGATGCGGGACGAGGGCGCTGACAACAGCGCGGGCAGCAGGCTCGCGATCAGTGCGTGCGCGGACAGGAAGTTGGTAGCCATCTGCAGCTCGAAGCCATCCGCGGTCTCGACGCGAGTGAGAGGGCAGGGGGCCTCGGCGAGGTTGATCAGCATGTGGACGGGGAGCCCGTCCGCGATGTGAGCGGCGGCGAACCCGCGGACGCTGGACAGGTCGGACATGTCCAGGCGCCGCACGCACAACTCCGCGCCGGGGTGTGCGGCCATGATCTGGCGGCGGATCTGATCTCCGCGGGCGGGATCGGGAACTGCCAGCGTGACCGTTGCCCCGGCGGCGGCCAGCGCGCGAGCGACCGCGCGACCCGGCTCGGTGTCGGCCCCGGTGACGATCGCGATTCTGTTGAATCGACTGGGAACCTGGTAGGGCATCGGTCCTTCTTTCCTGTGGAGGGAAGTGAGTGTCTTGACGCCGGGGCGAGGGCTTGACCTGTGCGGGTGGGGCCGTCGATGGGCTCAGTCACTGTCGCGGGTTCAGGCGCGATCGATCGAGGCCGCGTGTGGTGAGGAGTCGTCCGCGCCCTGCGTCGGAGTGGGGGTGGCGGTCGCCGGGGGCTCGAGGTGGCGTTTCTCGGAGCGGAGGATGAACCGTTTGACGGCCCACACGCCGCAGACGAACAGGAGAATGACGGCGACGAAGATGTACCCGGCAATGTGAAGGCTGCCGGCGTACTCGCGCATTGCGTTCGCGGCGAGGGACCCGACGGTGACGTAGGCGGCTGCCCAGATCACACAGGCGGGGATGGTCCATGCTAGGAAGGTGCGGTACCGGAACCGGGTCATCCCGGCGACCATGGGGACGGTGGAGTGCAGCACGGGGACGAACCGGGAGAGGAAGATCGCGAGGCCTCCGCGGCGCTGGATGTAGCGTTGCGCCCGCTCCCACTGCTGGTCGCCGAGGAGTTGGCCGACGCGGCTGCGCTGCAGGGCGGGGCCGAACCAGCGTCCGAGGGCGTATCCGATGCTCTCGCCGATGAGCGCGCCGACGACGACGACGACGAAGAGGACGACCCCGCCCCAGAAGGTGGTCACGCCGGTCGCGGCGAGCAACACCACGGCGTCGCCGGGGACGACGAGCCCGACCAGGGCGCTGGTTTCCAGCATCATCGCGACGCCGGCGATCGTGGTGCGCAGAACGGGGTCGAGGGCCTGGATGGTGTCCAGCAACCATAGGAGGAAGTCGTTGAGCATGAGGGGTCCTGGTCAGGTGCGGGGGCGGGCGAGGATGCGTTGGCGGACGCGGACGGTGATGAACCAGGCCGCGGCGAGGCCGATGCCGGTGAGCACGATGAACTGCAGGGGGCCGGCGTACTGCTCCACGACCGGCCACGACTCACCCAGCAGGTAGCCGGCCAGGACGAACACGGTGTTCCAGATCAGGCTGCCGGCGGTGGTGAGCAGTCCGAAACGCCACAGCGGCATGCGGGCGACACCGGCGGGGATGGAGATCAAGCTGCGGAAGATGGGCAGCATGCGGCCCAGGAACACCGCGAGCGGACCGTACCGGTCGAACCAGGCGATGGACCGGTCGACGTCGCTGCCGCGCACCAGGGGCAGCCGGTCGGCGGTGCGCCGCAACCGGTCCGCTCCCAACCACGCGCCCAGCCCGTACAGCAGGAACGCGCCGACCACCGACCCGGCGGTGGTCCAGGCGATGGCTTCGACGAGGGTGAACGAGCCGCGGCTGGCGGCAAGTCCCGCCATCGGCAGCAGGACCTCGCTGGGGATCGGGGGGAATAGGTTCTCCAACGCGATCGCGATCCCCGCGCCGGGGGCGCCGATGGACTCCATGAGCGAGACCGCCCAGTCTGCGATCGTCGACAGCAACGACCCGTCACCAGCTCCGGTCATGCCCGATCAGACCCGCCCGAGGTGAGCCGCTGGAAGAACGAACGGACGGCGGCGGTGACCCGTTGCCACCACGTGGCGGGCTGTTGCGGGGTGTTCGTGGAACTCATCATCGTGCCTTTCTCAGGTGTCGAACCGTCCCCAGATATGTGGGGGTGCGGTCTGGCGTGAGGGGGCGCCCCCATCACACAACCCAGCATCAGTTGTTCGTCGCGGTGGCGCGTCGCCCTGGCTGTCGCGCGTCAGACTATGTGGCAGGGCTGTTAGTTGAGTCCTGAACGGAGAGTCCGACATGGGAAGACCACCCCAGATTCCGGTGGAGAAGAAGACAAGGATCGTGCTGAGCGTCCTTGCCGGTGA
>NZ_JAGDYM010000012.1 GCF_017565745.1 Leucobacter weissii | reverse complement strand
CAACGAGATCCGCCCGCACGAGGCGATCTCCTGGAACCGGCCAATGGAGGTGCACCTGGGCCTGGCCGACCCCACCATCCCCAACTTCGAACGAGAAGAAATCCTGCCAACTACTTGACGCGGGACACCCATTTCGACGCCGTCGCGGGTGACACCTGGAAACGTTCCGCGGCACGACGGATGGGCCAACCCTGATCAACAATCAATGATGCGAGACGGCGTCTCCCTACTGGGGTAAGGGGTGCGTTAGCGTGGGGCATGAAGACCTCCGGTGGATGGTGAGTGTGGTAACCCACATCCTGCCGGAGGTCTTCATCTCAGCTCAGACGTTCACAACGTCCCGGGGAACTACACCTAGACTGGTGCCCATGAGCGAAGCGTCATCTGAGCGGTTCGATGCGATCGTCGTCGGCGCGGGCGTCTCGGGTCTCACGGCGGCTCGCCTGCTGACCGCGGCCGGGCAGCGGGTCGCGGTGCTCGAGGCGCGCGACCGGATCGGCGGGCGGACCCACACGATCCGCGAGGGCGACCGCGTGACCGACCTCGGCGCCTCCTGGATCCACGGCATCGACGACGCGCCGCTCTGGGCGGCGACCCGGGCGTTCGGCATGCGGGCGGTCGAGTTCACGGTCGGCAGCTACCAGCCGGACGGCCGGCCGATCGCCTACTTCGGTCCGGGCGGCGAGCGCCTGAGCGATGCCGAGGCCGCGGCGTTCGCGCGCGATGTCCACGAGGTCGACGAGCGGCTCGCCCGCGCCATCGCCGACACGGCGCCAGGCCGCTCCTACGGAGAGGCGGTCGAGGCGGTGCTGACCGGGCTGACCGGCGGAGGCTGGGGGCCGGAGCGCGCCGAGCGGGTGCGCGAGTTCCTGCGGCACCGCACCGAGGAGCAGTACGGGGTGTGGATCGACGAGCTCGACGCCCACGGTCTGGATGACGACGAGACGATCGGCGACGAGGTCGTCTTCCCGGACGGCTACGGCCGCCTCGCCGAGCCCCTCGCCGACGGCGTCGACCTGCGACTGGAGCACGTCGTCGGCCGGGTGGCCTGGTCGGCGGAGGGCGTGACGGTCGGGAGCGATCGCGGATCCTTCGCTGCGGCCCGCGCCGTGGTGACCGTGCCGGTGGGCGTGCTCAAGTCGGGCGCCCTCGCGATCGAGCCGCCGCTGCCCGAGCCCGTCGCCGGCGCGCTCGACCGGCTCGAGATGAACGCCTTCGAGAAGGTGTTCCTGCGTTTCCCGCGTCGCTTCTGGGACGCGGGCGTCTACGCGATCCGGCGCCAAGGCGAGGCCGGGCGGTGGTGGCACTCCTGGTACGACCTGAGCGTGCTGCACGGCGAACCCACGCTCCTGACCTTCGCGGCCGGCCCCTGCGCGCGCGAGATCCGCGACTGGGGCGACGAGCGCATCGCCGAGTCGGTGCTGGACGCGCTGCGCGAGCTCTACGGCGACGCGGTCGCGGCGCCGAGCGAGGTGCGGGTGAGCCGATGGCAGGACGATCCCTTCGCGCGCGGCTCGTACGCCTACATGCGCCCGGGGGCGACCACCGCGGATCACGACCTGCTCGCCGAACCCGTCGGAGGCGGGGCGCTGCACCTCGCGGGCGAGGCCACCTGGACCGACGACCCCGCGACCGTCACCGCGGCGCTGCTCTCGGGGCACCGCGCGGCCGAGCGGATCCTCGGCCGCCGCATTCCGGTCGAGCGGATCTGGGCGCCCGGGGTCTGAGAGCTCCCCTCCGGTGCCGGGCGGGGAATGGCCGGAGGGCCTCAGACGTCGCCGCGCTCGTCCCGGATCAGCGTGACCGGCGCCTTGCGCAGGCGGAAGCCCCAGAGCAGCAGCACGATGCCGACGACGAGCATGACGAAGCCCACGAGCACCGCGATGAGGGTGAGCACCGCGGTGGGCCAGATCAGGGTGGCCGCTCCCGCCAGGATCGTGAGCACGGCGGGCAGCGCGAGCGCGGCGGAGCCGCTGCCGAATGCGGAGGCGAGGCGCAGGGCGATCACCAGCCAGACCACTCCCACCGCGATGAGGGCGAAGCCGAGCAGTCCCACGAGCACCTGACTGGCCGCGTCGAAGAACACGATGGTCAGCAGCCCGGCGATGAGCAGCAGCACTCCGCCGACGGTGGAGGCCGCCGTCCTGCGGAGCGAGAGCATGGTGAGCCCGTTGGCGAGGATGGCCACGCCGAGGATCACGGAGAGCATCTTGACGGGCGCCCAGGGCCAGGCCATCAGCCCGACGCCGGCGAGCGTGACGAGCAGGCCGACGAGGAGGAGCGCCCACCAGGGCGCGCGTGCGCGGCCGGAGCTCGAGAAGCGGAAGATCCTCGGGCCGCCGGACGCGGCGCCGCCTCCGCTTCCCGGCTCGTTCCGAGGGGAGTCGTCTCGGTACGGTTCGAGTGACATGGTCTCCCCCTCTCCGTGGCCGAGTGTACCCGCGGGACCTGCGCGTATCCGGTGCCCGCGCGGATCCGGGTCCGCGCGGACCGGGGCCGGTGTCTCCGGACCCGACGGATGCGCGCGACGGCTTCCCGGCGGTGGACGCCGTCCGCCGGGAAGCCGTCGCGCCCGGGATCCGGCCTCAGGCGTCGATGGCCCGGCCGGGCTCGGCGGTCGTGGTGACCGCGACCTTGCGCGGCTTCGCCTCCTCGGCGACCGGGATCTCGAGCGCGAGCACGCCGCCGCGGTAGTCGGCGGTGATGCGCCCGGTGTCGAGGTTGTCGCCGAGCACGAGCTGGCGGCTGAAGATCCCGTGCGGGCGCTCGGAGGCCAGCTGCTCGGCCTCGGCCTCGCCCTGGCGCGGGGGCCGGGCGGCCTTGACCGTGACCACGTTGCGTTCGACGTCGACGTCGATCGAGGCCGGGTCGACTCCGGGCAGGTCGAATTCCACGTGGAAGACGTCGCCGTCGCGCCAGGCGTCCATCGGCATGACGGTCGGCCTCGTCGAGGTGCCGTTGCTGCCGAAGAGCTGCTGGGAGAGACGGTCGAACTCGCGGAACGGGTCGGTGCGCATGATCAGGGGCATGAGGTTCTCCTCTCGTCGGTTCGGTGGTGGGGTTTCGCGATCCGCCCCCCTGGTGTCTCCAGGGATGCAGATCTATAGTGATCGCTATAGATTTTTTATATCATCGCCCCTCGATCCGAGGCAAGCAGGAGGTGTTCGCTCGTGGCAAACGGCGTTCCCGAGTCGATCCCGTCGCCCGGAGGGGCGCGCTCCGGCGGGGTTCCCCGCTCGAAGAAACCGCAGGCGACCCGCGCCGTCTACACGATCTCGGTGGCGGCGGAGCTCTCCGGGCTGGGCGTGCAGACGCTGCGCCTCTACGAGACGCGGGGGCTGCTGGCGCCGGCGCGCACCCCGGGCGGCACGCGACGGTACAGCGGGCACGACCTGCGACGGCTGCGGAGGATCTCCGAGCTGATCGAGGCGGGCGTGAACCTCGCCGGGGTTCGGGAGATCCTGGTGCTGGAGGCGCGCAACCAGCGACTCCGGGAGGAGAACGCCCGGCTGCGCGCGCTGCTTCAGGGCGAGGGATCCGGGCCGGGCTGAGGGCGCGGCCGGGCGTCCTCGGCGCGCGCGGCGCGGATCAGCTCGGTGGAGTGCGCGAGGTGGGTACGGACCAGCCCCTCCCCCTCGTCGATGAGCGCCTGCGCGTAGGCGCGGTGCTCGGCGACGAGGGAACCGCGCGGATACTCGATGCGGATCTCGGAGAGCATCAGCATGGTCTCGCCGTCGAGCCGGGCGTACTCCTCGGCGATGCGGGGGCTCTCGGCGGCGTCGACGATCGCCTGGTGCACGGCGCCGTGCGCGCGGAGCGTACGGCCCCACTCCCCCGCGTCCTCCGCAGCCCCGAGCCGGTCGAGCGCGGCGGAGATCCGCTCGGTGATCCGTTCGGGCCATCGGGATCCGTGGCGATCCCGCAGCAGACGCACGGCCTCGGTCTCCAGCGCGCCGCGCAGCTGCTGCATCGCGATGAGCGCGGCGTCGTCGAACTGGGCCACCCGCGCCCCGCGGTAGGGCTCGAGGGTGACCAGGCGCTGCTCGGCGAGGCGGGCGAAGGCGCCGCGGACGGTGTGGCGGGAGAGGTCGAAGCGCTCCGCGATCTCCTCCTCGCGGAGCGGAGCGCCCAGGCCGATCGCGCCGCTCAGGATCTCGGAGTGGAGCCGCTCGACGAGCGTCTCGACCGCCGTGGGCCCGGGGCGCCGCTCACGACGCCGCGGCACGGGGCGCTCCGTCTCGTGAGCGTTCGTCGGATTCGAGGCTGTTCGGGGCTGGCCGCCGCTCGGCCCGCCGGCTCGGCAGGGCGAGCATGAGGAGGCCCGCGGCGATGACCACGAGGCCGAGCGCGGCGAGGGCGGTCAGCTGCTCGTGCAGCACGAGGAGGCCGAGCAGAGTGGCGCCGAGGGGCTCCGCGAGGGTGAGGGTGGAGACGGTGGTGGCTCGGAGGCGCGCGAGCCCCCACCCGAAGAGCAGATAGGCGAAGGCGGTGGTGACGAGGCCGAGCCAGAGCACGAGCAGCGCGCCGCGGGGCGTGAGGATCCAGCCCGCGCCGGCGACGGCGAGCACGGGTGCGCTGATGAGCGCGGCGAGGCCGAAGACGATGCCCATGGCGCGGGACGAGGACCAGCCCTGGTCGATGAGGGACTTCCCGGCGATCGTGTAGACGGCGTAGGAGCCGCCCGCGCCGATCGAGGCGAGGAGGCCGGCGGCGTGGATCGTGGCGTCTCCGCCGAGCACGCCGCCGAGCATGCCGGAGACGAGGACGACGCCGAGGAGGGCGATCGCGGTGGCGGCGAGCCAGCGCGCCGCGGGCCGGCGGCGGCGCACGACCAGTTCGAGCAGGCCGGTGAGGATCGGCGCGGAGCCGAGCGCCACCACGGTGCCGATGGCGACGCCGTTCTGCTGGGTGCCCAGGAAGAAGAGGGGCTGGTACGCGACCACCCCGGCCGCGCCCAGGAGGGCCGCGAGCCAGGAGCGCGGTGCGAGTGCCTGGGGCGGAACGACAGACCCTTCGATTCTGGCCCTCGCAGCGCCGGCATCCGTAGGAGCGGCTCTGCGGCCGTGGATCAGCGCCACGATGCCGAGGATGCCGCCGCCGAGGAGGATCCGCGCGGCGCCGACGGCCGTGGGGCTCGCGTCGACCCCGGCGAGGGCCTGCGCCGTGCCGGTCGTCGAGAAGCAGAGTGCCGCGAAGATCACGGCGAGGATCGCCCACATGGGAACATTGTTACACAATCCTCCGCGGTGCGAGAGCCTGAAGTCCCCGAGTCGGCGGCGGGGGCGCGTGCGCGTTCCCTTGCCCCAAGTTCGCCCGGTCAGCCGACCGACGATCTTGTGACTAAGATGGAGGGGTTGCCTCGGCGGTGCTGCCGCCGACAACGGGCTGTGGCGCAGCTTGGTAGCGCACTTGACTGGGGGTCAAGGGGTCGCAGGTTCAAATCCTGTCAGCCCGACCAGAAAGTCGCGGAAACTCAAGGGTTTCCGCGACTTTTTAGGTTGTGAGATTTGATCTGGTCATCAAAAACCCATCACTTTGACCCCGTTTTCCTCCGTCTGAGCGGCTGGAGCGAGCCGATTCAGAGGCCCGCGCTGAGGTCTTTCTCGGTTGCTGCCGGTTTAGGTGGCGTCGGCTCCGCACCTGTTTGGTATGGATACCGAACGCGGCACTGCAGACAACCCCTGGGGTCTCGAACCCCTGCTCGACGTTGGCGAGCTCGCTGGCTACTTGGGTGTGCCCGTCTCCACGGTCTACGACTGGCGCACCCGCGGCCTCGGACCGCGCGCGTATCGCTTCGGCAAGCACCTGAAGTTCGCTGTCTCCGACGTGCGGATCTGGGTCGAGCAGCAACGCGACACCGAACCGCCCGCCTCCTCGGGCCGGAGGTAACACGATGAGCCGGCAGCGACTGACCATCGGCACCTTCGGCGAGATCGGATACCTCAAGAGTCCGAATGGGCGAACCATCGCCCGCGCTCGCTACCGAGACTGGGATGGCAGGTCCCGGCTTGTTCAGGCGACGGGCGATACGCGGAAGTCGGCCGAGCGGGCATTGAAGGCGAAGTTTGCCGAGCGCAGCCTGTTCCAGCCCGCGGCATCGGATCTCACCCCCGACAGCCCGTTCCCGGACCTCGTGACGTACTGGCTCGAAGACCTTGAACTCGAGGGGCGCGTCTCGAAGCGCACCCTGCAGTTGTACGAGCGGAACATGCAGACGCTCGTGCTGCCGGTGTTCGAGAGCCTCACCCTGCGCGAGATCGGCGTCGCCCGCTGCGACCACTTCCTCAAACAACTCGCGAAGCAGAGCTACAACCGCGCCAAACAAGCCCGCGTCGTACTGCGGCTCGCACTCGGATTGGCGGTGCGCCACGAGGTGCTGCCGCGCAACCCCATGGACCATGTTTCACGGTTACGACGGCCGCCGACGATACCGAGCGCGCTCACACCCGCGGAGGTAAACGGGGTGCGTGCGGCAATCGCTTATTGGGAAGCGGGACGCTCGATCTCGGGGCCGAAGCCGGACGGACAGCTCGGCGCAATCGTCGAGGTGATGCTCGGCACCTCCGCGCGCATCGGCGAGGTGCTCGCTATCCGACGTTGCGACATCGACGTAACCAGTGCAACTCCCTCGATCCGAATCACGGGCACGATCGTCAGTCACCGGGGTGAGCCGACCACGCGGCAGGATCACCCGAAGACGGCGAAATCGCGGCGCACGGTTGCGATCCCCACGTTCACCGCCGAGGCAGTGCGACGGCGACTTGTGCACCTTGCAGACGCCACACCAGACGCGCTGTTGTTCTGCAGTCGCGAGGGAACGCCCTTGACGACGAACAACGTTCGCCGACAACTCCGGCACGTGCTCGACCTCGCGGGCATCAGCGGAGTCACCCCGCACATGTTCCGCCGAACCGTCGCGACCGCGATCAGTCAAGAGGCCAGCATCGACCTCGCAGCCGAACTGCTCGGCCACACCGACCCGGCAATCACGATCCAGCACTACATCCGTCGGAACGAGATGGTCGACCCTTCCACTGCCGCGCTGCTCGATCGAGTCTTCTCGAAGGAGCGCTGATGCCTCTGAGCCCGCAGCACCCCAAGACATCGGAGGAGACGCGCGCACCTGTAAAACGAGCGACGTCACACCTCGGGTGGTTCTCTGCGAATGTAGCTACAATCCATAATTCAAACGAACTGAAGTGATCTAACTTCATAGAAGCAGGATCTTGAAGCAAAACCCCAGATCACACGGTTCCGGCAAATTGCCGCCACCGTTGATATAGAAACGCGGCAGTAGAAAATTACCCGACCCTCTACACTTCGGGCTGACAATGACGGTGGTGCCAAATTGGCACCACCGTCATTCTGTGCCTCGGGCGGAGACCCGGGGCTTCATCTGGCGGTAGCCGCTCGGTGTCACTCCCATCTGCTGCGTGAAGGCATCAACCGCGCGGGACCGACTGCGCCACCCCACCCGCTTGCCGATGTGGGTTACCGTCAAATTCGTCTCTCTGAGCAAGCGCGCCATCTCCTGCACGCGAAGCCTCACGAGATAGACGGTCGGGGTCTTCCCGAACGCACGAGCGAAGACGGGCGCGACGTGCTTCGGGGAGAGCTCGACCAGCTTTGCGAGCTCGGCCAATGTCCACGGGTGCGCGATCCGACTGTGGAGAGCATCGCGGACTATCATCGCCTCCCGCTGCACCACTTCCGGCATCAGGACGGTTCCCGAGAACGGGCGCGCTCGCGCCCGCTGCTCCGCTGTGAGCTTGAGCGGTGAGACTCGAACGTGCGGTGCGATCACGTCAACGATGAGCAGCCAGAGCGCCTCCAGCCGGTGAAAGCGCTGATGGTACATGCCGTCCTCACTGAGGCTGACCATCTCATCGAGCCAAGGCATCAGCATTCCCGCCTTGTCGCGGCCGATATGCAAGAGCTGCGCCGGTTCGGTGTAGACCTCCTCAGCGCGATCCTGTGCGTCGAGCCGGTCGTGCAGAATTGCGGAGTACTGCCAGAAGAAATGATCGAGCGCGAGATCGGTGTCGATGTAGATCGTCGTGCACGTCACCTGCCCCTCCGGTTCCAGCCCGAACAGGACATTCGGCCCCAGCATCACCACATGGCCGGTACTGATCGGCTTCTGGCCGAACCCGCTAAGGGCGACCGCTGTGCCGTCGCGCACGATGACGAGTCGCACATAGTCATAGGCGGCAGGGCCGATGGGCCGGTGCATTGTCCGAGTGCGGGCACTCAGCGGGGGCGAGATCCGCTTAGACATTCGTCAGGAGCCTTGTGTCAGCCGAACGGTATGGGTACGAGGCACCATGCGCTTTGTCGTTCAAATGCGCCAAGTATGAGCGCCCTGCGACTCGAGACCGAAGGCCTGAATGTCGTAGGGCGCTCATCTGGCTAGGGGCTATCTCTAGACGGATGTTCCGATTGGGTCAGGGGACTCGGCCACCGGGGTGGACTTTGGAAGGCGAAGGAAGAGCGCTAGCAGGACAGCCGCACCGAGTGCGATGGCGGCGTTCACACCGATCGCGAGTTGCAGGCCTGGGAGCAGGGTGGCTGCGACGAGGCCGGTGGCGATGGCGGACATGACCGGGGTGCCGAGGGCGATGCCGACTTGCTGGCTCATCGTGACGAGGCCGGTAGCGAGACCCTGCTTGTCGGCGGGTACGCCAGAGGTGGAGGCGACAACGTAGCCGACGATGGCGACAAGGTTTGCGATACCGCCGACGAAGGTGAGGATCAGCAGTGGTACGAGCCAGTCGCGACTATCTCCCGCGAACGCGAGCGGCGCGGTGGCGACGGCCTGCACGACGAGGCCGGTGATGATCGCGGTCTTGACGTTGGTCTTGCCGATGATCTTCGGCGCGATGAGCCCGCCGATAACCGTGCCGATGCCGAGCACGCCGAGGATCAGTCCGGCAGTGATAGCGGTGTATCCGAGGACTTCCTGCAGGTACAGCGTGAGGAGGAACACGAGCGAGGTGAACGTGCCGAAGGCGAGCAGGCCTGCGGTGTTGCCCCAACCGATATTCGACCGCTTCAGCAGACTCGGGGCCACGAGCGGTTCCTTGACGCGGCTCTCGATCTTGAGGAACACGGCGAACAGGATCAGGGCTGCGAGGATCGGACCCCAGGTGCCGGGGTGCGTCCAGCCGTTGTGTCCGGCGGTGTCGATGCCGAATACGAGTGCGACGAGTGCGATGGTGATGGTGAACGCGCCCGGGATATCGAGCTTCGGTCGCTTGCCCGCAGCAGGTTCGCGGAGCACGAACGGGGCGATCACGATCACGGCGACTGCGACAACGACGTTGATGAAGAACGCCCACCGCCACGAGACCGCGCCAGTGAGCAGGCCACCGAGCACGGCGCCGGCCGTGAACCCTGCGGCCATAAGCGCACCGTTCAACCCGAGCGCGCGGGAGCGTGCGGGGCCTTCGGGGAACATCGTGGTCATGAGCGAGAGGGCTGCGGGGGTGACCATCGCGGTGGCGATGCCCTGGCCGACGCGGGCGACGATCAGCAGCACCGGCTCGGTGGCAAGACCGCCGGCGAGCGAGGAGATGCCGAGCAGGACGATGCCGATCATGAACAGGCGCTTGCGGCCGAACAGGTCGGCGACTCGGCCGAAGAACAGGGTGAACCCGGCGGCGCAGAGTGCGAATGAGGTCACGATCCACTGGAGCGCGGAGGTCGGGAACCCGAGTTCGGTGCCGATGTGCGGTAGGGCGACGTTGAGGATGGAGAAGTCAACCGCGAGGGTGAAGTTCGCCGTCAGGAGGACGGCCATTGCGATCTTCTGCGCTGTGGTGAACTTCTCCGCCACGGTCGGCGTTGAGGCGGTATCTGGTGGTGCTGTATCTGTTGTGCTCATGGCATCCAGATTCGTAGCGCGCGAGAAAGGTAGCCAGATCCCCGGTTTGACGAGCCTGGCGCTGCCTACCACTGACAGGGTCAGGCTCATCTCGCGTGGGTGCGAGACAATGGGTGGCATGGCAGTACCGCACTCTCTCGACACTGACAGCCCGGTCACCGAGCTGGGTGAGTTCCTGCGTTCGCGCCGCGACCGCATCACTCCCGAGGAAGCAGGGATCAACAGCTACGGACGCCGCCGCGTGCCCGGCCTGCGCCGAGAAGAACTCGCGCAACTGGCTGGAGTGTCGGTGACGTACTTGACGCGGTTGGAGCAGGGGCAGTCGCAGAACGCCTCGGATGCGATCATCGACGCCCTCGCCCGCGCTCTCCAGCTCGACTCGGACGAGCGGGCGCATCTGTATGCACTGGCGCATCCCGCCCCGGAGAAGCGGCCCGTGATCAATACCGCTCCTGAGGTGGCGAAGCCCGGGGCCGAGCGATTGCTGCATTCGATGGGTGATGTGCCTGCCGTGCTGCTGGGCCGGTTCAATGACATTCTCGCGTGGAACCGGGCCGGACACCTGCTCCTGGCCGGCCACCTCGATTGCGACGCCCCGAACGATGCCGAGGATCGTCCGAACCAGTTGAAATTGCTGTTCCTCGACGAGCACGTCCGGGATCTCTACGTCGACTGGCAAGACGAGACAGCTCTTGCGGTAGCCTCACTGCGCTACATTGCCGCGCAGTTCGCTGATGATCGCCGTCTCGCTGCACTCGTGGGCGAGTTGAGCATGAACAGTCCCGAGTTCGCGAAGCTCTGGGCCGGTCACGACGTGCGGCTGTGCACGAGCGGCAGCAAGCGGTTCCGCCACCCCGAGGTCGGGGAGATGGAGCTGAATTACGAGGTGCTGCACCTGCCCGAGGGCAACGGGCAGCGCATCCTCACCCATACCGCCGAGCCCGGCAGCCCATCGTTTGCCGCGCTGCGACTGCTCACGTCAGCCTCGTAACCGCTGACAGGTTGAGAAGAAGTGGCGCGCCGAGCTTGTAGGTGCGGGCCGAGTGTGTGTGGCTATGAAGGCGCGAGGTGT
>NZ_JAGDYM010000011.1 GCF_017565745.1 Leucobacter weissii | reverse complement strand
CCCCCCCCCCCCTCCCTCCCCCCCCGTCATTCCCCCCGCCCCCCCCCCCCCCCCCCCCCCCCCCCCCACTTCTGTGTCTCGATATCAGCGCGCGAGGTGTTCGGCCAGAAGCCGGTAGGAGGCCAATCGATCGTCGGGGTCGCTGGTGAGGGTGTTCACCATGACTTCGTCAGCTCCGTGCGCATCGGCCAACGCTTCCAGCTCGCTCGCAACCTGGTCGGGAGTGCCTGCGATGATCGCTTTCGAACGGGCCTTGGCGCGGGTGCGTTCCTGCTCATTCCACTCATGCGCGGCGGTGGTCTCCGCAGACGGGATCGGTCCGTCATGACCGAGGTCTTTGCGTGCACGCCACAGCAGCATCGCATCAGCCAATGCCTGCGCCCGCTCGGGATCTTCGGCTGTGACCGCGCGCACCGCCAACACCGTAGGTGCGCCGTGCTCATGCACTGTTGCAGCTTCTCGGTAGGCGGCAGTGGCGGCCTCGCCGCCTCGGGGTACGAAGAAATGCCCGTGCGCGTAGCCGGCACCCAGGCTGCCTGCGAGCGGGGCGGTGGAGCCCCCGGCACCGAGCACCCAGACCCGACCCGCTGGCTCTGCGTCGACAGGTTCGTGGAGCTGGCCGAGCTCGTCTACCAGGGTCGCGATCTTCTCCCCGTATGTGGGATCATCGAGTGCAGCGCGACCCACCCCGGTATCGACGCGGTCACCGTGTACGTGCCCGAGCAGGCCCATCACTTCGGCTGCCTTGTTTGCTCGGTAGAGCGGGAGCAGGATGCCACCCGTACCGACTCGGATGTGGTCGGTACGTTCCAGCGCGAGCGCGGTCATCATCTCAGGCGCGGTGCTTGCGAACGATCGTGAGCGGTGGTGCTCGGCGTACCAGATCCGATGGAACCCGAGCGCTTCGGCCTCCTCTGCCAGGCGGAGGCCGCTTTGCACGGCCTCCGCCGGCATCCGAGTGTGCTCGGTGAGGGGCACTTGATCGAGAATTGACAGCCTCATGCTGACTGCCTTTGGACCGTACCGTTCTGCACTGCCGGGTGGAGGGCGGGGATGATGCGCCAGTCGCCACCCACCTGGAACACGAGGTTGTGGATATCGGCCCCGGCGATCGTGCGCAGCACTGGCACGAGTTCCTCAGCGTGCTCGGGAGTTGCGACGTTGAGCGGCCATTCACCGATCGTCGCGCCGCGCAGATGCGGGTGATGGAACCCGGCACCGTAGGTCGCGATGATGCTGATCGGGGCGAGCTTCGCCGCACGCTGCTCATGCCACGTCAGCAGCCAGGACGCGAGCAGGCCTCCGGTGGTGTCACGGTGCAGGCCGGTCGCGTCGACCTTCCCGGTACCCGAGAGCTGGTGCTCGTTGAACTCCGCCAGAACCTTCCGGGCCGGGGCATCGAGGAGCCGGACGGCCTCGCCGAATGCAGACTCCTTGCCGGAGCGGGTCACATGGCCGAAATGGTTGCCGTCGCGCAGGTCGATGAAGTGCCGAGTCAGCGCCTCGAGCGGAGCCGGAGCAGCAGGGGTGAGAGTCATAGTGTTTTCCTTCCTCGTGATTTTCGGTTTCCGGGTAGGGTCAAGCGGGTTCAAGAGCAGGCTCAAGGCCGACGAACTTCATCTGGTCTTGGCCGTAGAAGCAGGTCTGCAACGCGAAATCTCCGCCGAGACCAGCAAGGTCAGCGGTGGTGGCCCACACGCGCGGGGTATGGCGGATATCGACCACCTCATAGACGGTGTCGTCTCCCTCGATCTGGACCTGCTGGCCGATCTCCCACGGCAAGATCGCATCGCCTTGACAGCCGTTGTGCGCCGCCCAGATCGGCGGTACCTCAGGGTGCTCGTAGGAAGCCATGTGCGTGAACGTGCCGTCGCAGCTATCAAGCTCTGGAATGTGCCCGCTGACACCGAATCGCACTGTCGGCAAGTCGCCGGTCGCCTGTTCTCGGATACCGGCGGTGGTCTGGATCACCACCGTTCGAGCATTGCCATAGTGATACTCGACCTGGTCGGGAGCGAAGAAGGTCGCAGCCCCCAGCGCGCCACCCGCGACAAGGAGCGCGGCACCGAGCCCACCAATGACTTTGCCTCCGCGACGCCGGGGCATCATGGTCATGGGGTGTCCTCTCGCTGGTGCTGGTGGAAGGCGACAAGCGCGGGCTCGGTGAAGACCGCCATCAACGTTTCCAAGATCGCGCTGCGGGGCTGCAACAGATCGGCGTGCCCGACTCCCGCGACGGTTTCGACGCGCGTGTGCACGCCGTCTGCTCGGAGCCGGTCGGCATACGCGGTCACGTCATCGCGCACAGGATCGCGGTCACCGACAAGAAGCGTCACTGGCGCAAGCCCGGCCAGGGTCGCCGCCCGTAACGGCGTCACCGGCAACTCGGACTCGGTAACGCTCCGGGGTACGAGCCACTGCTGCCAGGAGGCTCGCAGATCAGGAGCTCTTGGGAACGCGCCCCTGGCCGAGTACGAGGGGTTGGCGCAGTCGGGATCGAACGGCGGATACGCGAGCACCTGCGCAGGCACCAGATCATCGGCATCCCGTCGAGCAAGCGCGGCAAGGCTCGCGATCGTGCCGCCCGCGCTATCGCCTCCCACGACCACCGGCAGACCATCCGCACGGTCCTCGGCCCACTTGAGTGCGCCGAGTACGTCGAGTACCGCTGCCGGGAACGTGTGTGCCGGGGCGAGCCGGTATTCGACTGAGGCGACCGCCCAACCAGTGCGGTCAGCGATACTCGCGGTGATCGGCGCCCACTGCGAGACGGAACCGTACTGCCAGGAGCCGCCGTGCGCCCATACGAGCCACCCTTGCGGGTCCGCCGGTCGATGTATGAGGATCGGCACCCGCATCCCGTCGCTGGCGGTGGTTTCCGTGAGTACCATTTCGGATGCGGTGATCGTGGTCATGCCATGCCTCGATCAGAGCTGACGGAGCGCGCCGCCGTCGACCGCCCATTCCGCCCCGGTCACCTGCCCCGCCCGGGGAGACAGCAGATAGGTGATCGCGTCCGCGACGTCGCCGGGGTGCCCGATCTTGCCGGTAGGCAGTCGGCGCTCCTCGCGGATGAAGCGATCCACGGCCGTATCAGGATCAGTACCGAAGCGCGCCGCGAGCTGCTCGGCGAAGCCGCCCGGCGCGTCGAACAGTGCCGTGCGGGTGGGGCCGGGTGAGACCACGTTCGAACGGATCCCGATCGGTGAGAACTCCGCCGCGAGCGACTTCGACAGCGACAGGATCGCTGCCTTCGACGCCGCATACGGGGCCATCGTCGGGTCCGGCATCCGAGCAGCCTCACTGCCGAGATGCACGATGCTGCCGCCTCCCTCCGACATGGCGGGGATCACCGCGCGCACGAGCCGGGCTGGAGCGAACACATTCACCTCGAACGTCGCCCGCCACAGTTCATCATCGAGTTCAACGAACGAGTCGCGGGTATCGAACAGTGCCGCGTTGTTCACCAGACCGTCGATACGTCCAAAGCGATCCAGCACCTCAGCGACCAGCCATCTTGCGGCCTCGGGGTCAGCAAGATCGGCCGCGATGAATCCCGCCGATTGCGGCAGCGCCCCGTCAGTAGGCGCGTTGCGGGCTACGGCGATGACGTGTGCGCCCTCGCTGGCGAGTTCGTGGACGGTCGCGAGGCCGATGCCGCTGGTGCCTCCGGTGACGATGATGAACTTGTTGTCGAGATTGAGATCCATGATGAGAGCCTCTTCCTTAGTTGGTCGGCTGAGTGAGCGTGTTCTTGCGCCTGGCGGAGATGCGTGCGGCGACGATGAGTGCCAGGCCGATTACGGTGAGTCCGGCGCCGACGAGGGCGGGGCTGACGAGTCCGTACCCGGCGGCGATGGCGGCTCCTGCGAGGCTGACGCCGATGGTGTTGCCGAGGTTGAACGCGGCGATATTCGTGGCTGACGCGAGCGTCGCCGCGCCCTGAGCGTGCCGCATCACGCGCGCCTGAAGGCCGGGCACGGTGGCGAAGCCCACCAGCCCGAGCAAGAACAACAGGATCGCAACCAGCACCGGCACTCCAGCCACCGCGCCCAGGGTAAGAATCACGACCGGCAACAGAATCGAGAGGATCAATACCGCATTATCGGCGTTCTTATCTGCCGCCTTCCCGCCGACGATGTTGCCAGCGAACAGCCCAGCCCCGAAGATCACCAGTAGCCACGGGATCGCAGACGCCGAGTAGCCCGTGACCTCGCGTAGCAGCGGCTCGATGTATGTGAAGACGCCGAACATGCCGCCGAACACCAGCGCCGTCGTCAGCAGCGAGGCGAGCACCTGCGGGCGGGCGAGCGCCCGGAACTGCTGTGCGACCGGCAACTGATCTTGTTCCGGCTTCGTGCGTGGTACCAGCGCGACAAGGCCGGCGAGAGCGAGCACGCCAAGGGCGCTGATGATCCAGAACACCATCCGCCACCCGAACTGTTGCCCCACCAATGCTCCGACAGGCACGCCCAGCACATTCGCGATTGTGAGGCCAGCGAACAGCGCGGCCACGGCAGAAGCCTGCTTGTCCTTCGGTACGAGCGATCCCGCGAGCACAGCGCCGATTCCGAAGTAGCCGCCATGCGCAAGGGCGGCAACGAAGCGACCGGCAAACATCACCTCGTAGTTTGGCGCCCACGCCGAGAGCAGGTTCCCGGCGACGAAGAAGCCCAGCAGCAGCACGAGCGCGTAATTCGGTGGCCGTCTCATCAGAAACGGGGTGATGATGAGCGCTCCTGGTACGACCGCTAACGCATACGCTCCGACGAGGTGCCCAGCCTGACTGATTGTGACGCCGAGATCACTGGCAACCTCGGTCAACAGACCCGCGATAACGAACTCGGTCAGCCCGATCCCGAACCCGCCAATGCTCAGCGCCAATAGCGCGAGTCTCGCCCGCTGACGGGGCGTATCCGGTGGGCTCTCCATGCGAGCGGCGGAGTGAGTTGCGGTTGCCATCGGGCAGGTTCCCTCCCTGAGATCGGGTGAAGTGCGTCCGGTCACACGATGCGAACCGGCCATGCAACTACCATCCCCGGGCGGTCCAGTGGTAGCCAGAACCCCGGTTTGCCTACCACTGCCAGGGACAGGCAGTGCCGGGGATGGACTGAAACACTGGATGCAGGTCTCGAGCCGAATCTTTGCGCGCTATGCCCGCATCGCCGCAGATCGAGCAACCAGCTCCAAGAACCAGCGTTCGACCCTCAGAAATGCGCCCCACGCCCCCGCACGAAGCACTTTGAACCAGCCCCGCTGTGACTCACTCAGCACAGCTCAACGAGCCGCCACACTTCTTTCAACGGAGGTTTGAAGGTCGCGAGTAAGCTCTGATTTGATATCACAGACCCATGCATAGGGGCGATTGCTCCTTGCCAGGTTCTCGCGTTCGTTGTAGTGAACCGGGTCGTCTCCTCGGTCGTTGCCTCCCGCCACAGTCGGCAATGTGTGGAGAATCCAGACACGAGCCTTCATTCTAGAACTGACTTCGCCGATGCTTCGGAGCTGGCGAGGGGGCCATTCGCCCCCTCCATACTTAGCGCGTTTCACGGGAGTCCTGACTGCAATGCTTAACGCCGCAGGCTTCAGACGTGACAACGATAGTATCGAAGGCGTGCTCATGAGAGGTCAGATGCGAGATGGGGGCCTGTCAGAGGCTCACCCCCCTACCTCTTCGTTTAGCGGCATATTCAGTCAACTAGAAGAGCAGTATCAGGGCCGTCCGATTGATGTTAGCTTTCGCGACCTGGTTGGTTCCTTACCTGCTGACGAGCTGACGCATGGAATCTTCCCCTACCCAGCGCGCCTGTTGAGGCAGATACCTCGGATGCTTCTCGCCTGCGAGCAAATCACTAAAGGAGTAGATTATGTGCTTGATCCGTTCTGCGGATCGGGCACCGTGCTCGTTGAAGCGCAAAAGCTGGGATTGCGATCTAGCGGTATCGAACAGAATCCAATAGGTGCTCTCGTATCGAGAGTGAAGACAACCCCGCTAGACACGGGCCAGTTTCGACGCAGCATTCGTCAGGTTCTGCAAGACGCGAAACAAGGGCGTCGCCGACGAGACGCGAAGGAATATGTTCGGCATTGGTATTCGTCAGAAGCATACTCTGCCCTTGCGCGTCTCTCACATGTACTTCAGGGCCGGAACGGCGTTGAAGCTGATGCGTTGTCCCTAGTTTTTGTCCTGACTGCCAAGAAAGTAGCTAATACTGATCGACGGATCCCGGTACCAGTCAGGCCGAAGTCTCCTACAGTTTTCTCTTCCAAGGATGTGTGGCAAACATGGGCCCAAACGGCCGAACAAGTCGCTAATCGACTTGAGAGAATTCAGGCATCGTGTACCGCAGCATCTGTAATCGAAGGAGATGCTCGTGATCCTGGTACTTGGGGCCAGGCATCACTGGGCGACAGAGCTTTAGTTTTTACCAGCCCGCCTTATGGTGCGGCGCAAAAGTACATACGCAGCACGAGTCTTGAACTGGGGTGGCTGCATCATGGTACTGACGCGGGAACCATCGGGCTTGAACGCAGCAGTATCGGTCGTGAGCATCTCTCCCTTGCTGAGCGTACTTCGTATAAGAACGAAGCGCTTCTACCTCACATTGGGGAAGTCATAGAGGCGGCCGAAGCGGTTTCAAAAACGCGAGGAGCGATTTATGCCCACTATTTCTCGGACATGGATAGGGTTTTCGCGAACGCTCAAGCAAAAGCGGCAAGAGTGGTCCTGATTTCTGGAACGAATACGGTCGGAAACCTGGAAGTTGAAACCTATGACCTATTAGGTGACATGCTTGAATATCGGGGTTATAGGCGCGCTATAAGTCTGCGTGATGAGATTCGAGGCCGATCTTTGCTAACGAAGCGCAGATCTGCAGCGAAACCATCTCACGCTGAATACGTTGAGGTTTTCGAGGCTGATGAGTAGTGATAGAAGTGATCAAGTTTTCGCTGTTGAAGACTCGATAGAGGAGGCAATACAGAGTCGCATACGCACACTCTCAGAGGAAGTCTGGTCAGGCGTAGTTCAAGGCTCAGATGTAGAGCGTTGGTTGGGCAACTTTGACGGGCGCGTGCTAGGCGTCGAACGAGAGCGGCTTCATGCTCTTCACCTCTTGGCTAACTTCGATTTCTTTGGAATCAACGAAGTCAGAGAAATGCTGAAATCGCTATTTCGGGATCTCTTCCGTTATCCGATTATCCAGGCGAGTAGAAAGGCTCTGGGGCATACTCGAGATTTTCTCTCCTTAGACGCGGAATTCCGCAGAGAGCTAGCCACGACGAGGTTCCTGGGGATGGGTAATCCATCAGAGAGTGGCGCCCACCTTCTCTACTATTTCCGGCAAGTCAATAAGCTGCCAAAGTCCCTGTTTATTCATCAACATGAGATTATGGCTAAGGCGCCGGGTGTTTCCAACAACGCCATAGCAATACAAGGATTGAAACGGCTTGTGTTTATCGATGACTTGATGGGATCAGGTCAGCAGGCAACGGAGTACAGCAAAAAACTGCTCCAGTATGTCCGGCAGACAGCACAAGAGAGTTCTCTGGACTTAGAGATCTCCTACTTCACACTCTTTGCGCGCTCCCAAGCCCTTGAAACTGTAAGGAAGCTCCCATTTGATCACGTAGAAACAGTGAATGAACTCGATGACGCGGAGAAAGCCTTCGACAAGCGCTCGAGAGTGTATATTTCTCCTCCTGTTGAAATCACTCTTGATGAGGCCAAGCGCTTCGCTGAAGCGTATGGGAAACTACTAGTTCCGAACCATCCGCTCGGCTATAAGGATGGGCAGCTGCTTATGGGATTTCAACATAATGTTCCCGACAATTCACTACCGATTTTCTGGCTAAACGAGTATTCAATTGAATGGGAAGCTGTCTTTCCGCGTTATAGCAAGGTGTAATGATGCCACAGAACCCCTTTGAGGTAACAAAAGCTGTAGACTTCACCGATCATGAGATTGCTACTCGCTTTGTAAGTTTCTCTACCGAAGACTATCCGCTGGTTGATCCGCGTAGTCCGATAACTCAGTATCTTGTGGGAGGTAAAGGGGGAGGTAGAACGCATCTAATGCGTTTCTACTCCTATCCTCTTCAGAAGGATCGTGCTTCCGGTAGCCTTCTGAAGGCGCTGAAAGGGGACGGTTACCTCGGTATCTACGTGCCTGCCAGCGGTCTTGACGGTAGCCGCTTCGAGGGCGCACATATCTCGGATGACGCTTGGCGAGCGGTATTTGCGCAGTCACTAGAGATCCGCCTTGTGCTGCTGCTTCTGGATATTATTTCTGACATTCAGGCCACAGAAAATCCCTGGAACGCGGACGAACTCGAACATCTGGTGGAGACCGGTTCGCAGCTCATCCTGGATTTTCCTAAATTGAAGGCGAACTCACCATTAGCGAATTTCAGGGAAGCACTTGCCGCAGTCCAACAGAACATCGATGCTGCAATAAATAATGCTCCGCTGAAAAAATCTTTAGAGGTTTTGATCCGGTTCTCGCCTGGATCGCTCGTATTCGGTATGGGTTCGGCTGTCCAGCAGCTTCAGGGGCTGGACGGCATGAAACTCACCTATATGCTCGACGAACTTGAGAACCTCACTGAGAGCCAACAGCTATTTGTGAACACGCTCGTTAGGGAGAAGAAGCTGCCGACATGCTTCTTAATCGGATCTCGTGAATGGGGCATCCGTACTCAGAAGACGTTAAGCGCTGGGGAGGAAAACAAAGAGGGCAGCGAGTTTCGAAAGGTTGTGCCAGAGAACGCGTATAGCCAGAGCGAAGAGGCCTACAAGCGATTCTGTGTTGACATGATCGAGAAGAGGCTTCGTGCGGCAGATTTGGAACCTCAGGCTTCGAGGGATTGGGTTCGCAAGCTTGAGGCCAGGAAAACGACTTCATTGTTAGATGACGCTCTACTAGATGCCATTGGATCTCGTGACAGGAAACATCTGACGCGCGTTCGCAAAGTAGTTCTTGAGACAACGCGAAGTCCTGAAATCGCTGACCAAGTAGTAGCGGAAGTGAGGTGCGATGAACACCCACTTCTGGAAAAGCTGGCGATCCTCAAAGCCTTCCAATTGTGGAGTAAAGAGGGTCTGTTTCGGCCGGGACACTTCCAGCAGGCAAGTGAATTTGTCCGCCCCTTAGCGACAGACTCAGCCCAGGTGGAGCAGAAGAACTTTCTTAACCTATGGAAGCATGACATGGCGGCCCAGGTCTATGCCGATCAATCTGTGGACCAACCCTACTTCGGCATAGACACACTAGTAGGTATGACAGGCTACCTGCCTCGGAACCTCCTGGTGATTCTCAAATATATAACTTCCCGGGCGACGTGGCGAGATGAGCAGCCTTTTGGAGAAGGTGTCGTTGTACCGATCTCCACACAGTCGGCAGGAGTGCGCGAGGCGTCTTCTTGGTACCTCAATGATGTAAAGCCGTTGGGGGAAATAGGAACGCACTGCGACCGCGCTATTCGACGCTTGGGTTCTCTGCTTCGGGATATTCGCTATTCAGATAAGCCTTCTGAGGTAAACCTGACTACATTCTCGTCGAACCTCGAGGGGCTGGATCAACAAACAATAAAGGTAATCGAGAGCTGCGTTAAGCATCGCATGTTGATTGAGGTCCCTATGGGCCGGCAATCTCGTAACCGCGGCTCCGTGCATAGGAAGTTTAAGCTCCATCCGATGCTGTCGCCTTTCTTCGGCCTGGGGTTCGGTCGAAGGGGAGATCTGTCGTTGACCGGAGACGAAGTGAGCGCACTGTTCTCACCTGGGTCAGACGAGGCCGCGTTTCAGACCGTAGCCAAAAGGCGCGTATCGCCTCTTACTGCACCATTCAAAAGTCCAGCAATGGATCAGCTGTTCTAGGTCAAGTTATGTATGACTACAGCATATTCTCTCGAACAAGGTTCAGTCCGGAGGAGTTAGGGGATCGTTCATTTGATTTCCTGCTGTCTGCCTACAACGATTCCGAGAGGGTGATAGGACTCTTTGAGCGACTGCCAGCCTCGCAGAAACTATGGCTCGTTCATCCAGAATATGGTTATCCCGCGGATGAACGTCCCTCATCTGCCTGGTGGTCGCCTAATCCGCACGAAGCGATCGTAGACGCGTGGGAAAGGTGCATAGACCAATTTCCGGCTGATCGCTCGAGTCGCGTTGCGATCGATATCACTGGGATGATGCGGCCCTATTTGCTATTGCTGCCGCTTATGTTGAAGCGTGCAGGATTTCAGTATGTAACTCTTCTCTATTCAGACCCGGTTTCCTATATTTCGGGGCATGAGACTACCTTCAGTAAAGGGCCCATCGAAAGGGTCGCGATTGTTCCTGGATATGGAGGACTTCATCGAACGGCGTTTGACGGTCGCGATTGCCTCGTTATCGGAGCCGGTTATGATCATGAGCTGGTGAAGGCTGCGGCAGAAAGCAAGAAGAACGCTGAGCACTACTTGTTGGTTGGGCTCCCAGGGCTTCAACCGCACATGTATCAAGAGAGTCTTTATAGAGTCTCTCAAGCGAGAGAATCCATCAATGACTATCGCACTCGTACCCTGCTCTTTGCGCCAGCTAGTAACCCATTCATGACCGCTCAAGTCCTGAGCGAACAGGTTGCAATGCTTCGTCAACGCGGAAAAGCAAATAACATATACCTTTGCCCTGTTGGGCCGAAAACTCAGGTCCTCGGCTTTGCCTGGTATTACTTGTGCGAGGCTCGGGGAACAGCCACGAGTATCGTATTTCCGTATGCCCAGAAATACAGCCGTGAAACCTCCTCGGGCTGGGCGACCGTCCATGAGTTCATTCTCGAATTAGACGCATTTAGTATTTGAATGCCCAGGTGCTCAGGATCATCGAGCGGCACCACTGTCCGTCGGCTCTACTAGCTTTGGGTGTGTCAAAGAAACCTGATTCTCGCTAACTGTCAGTCTGCTGCCTTTCCTCGCGGTTTGCTGTGGCTATCTCGTCTAGGGCGGAGGCAACGACATCCTCGACCCGCTCTGGTAGGTCCTGGTAGCCGTTGCTGGTCATCGCCTGGTTAGGTAAACCATTGACTTCGCGAATTCGGTTGATGATACGCTGCGATGCTTGGGCTTGATGCTGGAGTGCCAGTAGTTGCCCCTTCTGCTGAAATGGCGGGATAAGAAGCGCCGTTGACCACGCCATATAGTCCTTGAAATCAGGTCCAAAGCTGTCGGGCATGACCAAGGAAAATCTGCGAGCCGAGAGCCGGAGTTCCTCAAGTAACGACCCGCCTTCTTCTGAAATTAAGACCAGGCACTCACTTATGTCTCTATTCAGGGAGATCAGGCCTAAGTCGCGAACCTTATCGCCACACTCTAGGAGTTTCGCGCCTCTGTCGATCACTTCGCGCGTCCAGACGGCGTCTCGCTCCCTTTGTGCTTTTCGATTGTCGTTAAGTCGAGTGAATATGAAAGTCAGGAAGCCTCCCAGAAGAAGGAATGCTCCAGCGATCACTGAGACCCCCCACCAAGGGGGATTGACTACTGCTGTGACAATCTCACTTACTGCGCGAGGAGACGAATCTAAGGTAGCCAACACAGTCGCAGGTTAGCATCATGTATGCGCGATTAGAGGATGAGTCCGATTGCGTATATGGGAACTATTACCCACCTCAATCACCCGTGACGCAGCGCCACGGACCGGCTACACTCCAAACAGGCGAATCACCCGATTCCCAGTTAGAAACAGGGAACCCGAGACGCTCCACGACTTCGAGAAAAACCGGCTTTGATCAGGGATTCTCCAAGGGGTCGCAGGTTCAAATCCTGCCTGGCCTCTCACAGCTCTCGCGAGATGGTGCTTCTCGCCGCGCCACCACGTCTTTGGGGCGGGCACCACGGGCACTCGATTCCTGAAGACCGACTCCAGACCCCCGCTCGACGGATCCGGATCACGCATCGCCGCCGCCCGCGAAGCGAGTCCGACACCGCCGCTTCGAACCACTCGCAGTCCGGCACCGCACCCGCTTCCCAAATTTGATATAGTCGCACTATATTCGGTATAGAAGAAGTAAATTCAAAGATGCGAGTGGGTCTTCCGAGTTGCGTGAGGCAGCCAGGCGGGCACGGCGGACATCACCGCGGGAACCGCTCCTCGAGTCGACGGCGCAACCGCGTTCGACACGAAGGAAGCACCCCGCGATGCAGCACCGGATGCCACGAGAAACACAGCAGCAAACACCGCAGAGAACGCCACGACGACGACGCCCCACCGTCAAACTCCTGGCGGCCCTCGCCGCCGCGCTCATCGGCGCGACCGGGCTGATCGCCGGCCCCGTCGCACCGCCGGCGCAGGCCGCCTCGTCGCTCGACCAGAGCTCCACGAGGTTCACCACTCCCGGCAGCTACATCCCCGTCACCTCCGGGCCACTCCGACAGACCTTCACCGCGGGCAGAACCGGCGCGATCGACCGAATCGCGATCGCGTTCGACAGGTACAACCCTCAGCCTGAGGTGCGGGCAGAGATCGTGACGCTCGTCGACGGCTCCTTCGTCGGCGGACAGACGCTCGGCTTCGCGACCTTCCCGGCCGTGGGCGCGAACAGTTCGCCGGACGACCTGCGCACGGTCACGCTCGAGCAGCCCGCGCCCGTCACCGCGGAGACGCAGTACGGGATCCTTCTCAGATCCGACGCGACCGCCTGGGTGCGGCTGACCACTGGCTACGATCGAGGGAGTCTGCCCGCCTACGAGGAAGAGTGGTCGCTCGGCTTTGAGACCTACGTCGATGACGCGATGCAGGCTCCCGGCCTGCTCGGCGGGGACTCGCGGTTCTTCTTCAACCAGTTCGGCTTCGCGGCATTCATCTCGACCGGGTCGCACCGCCCCACGGTGACACTCGACGGATCACCGCCGCCCGGCATGATCAGCACGAGCGGCCCGGGCTACATCACCTTCGAGGGCACCCCGACCGAGGTCGGGTCGTACCCGATCACGCTGACGGTATCGAACGGAATCGGACCCGCGGTCACGCGCACGGTCACCCTCACCGTCGCGCCCGTCCCACCGAGCCGGCCACTCGGCCTGCGGCTGGTTTCGCTTCCGGACGGCAAGGTCACCGCATCCTGGGATCCCCCGTCATCGAACGGCGGCGTGGCCATCGCCGAGTATCGGTTGATGGTCCTCCCCGGGGTGGGGTGCACCACCGCCGAACTCAGCTGTACCTTCGACGGCACGCGCCTCACTCGAGGATCCAACTATCCCGCGAGTCTGACAGCGAACAACAGCGCAGGCGACAGCGAGCCGAGCTACGGAACTCTGCTCTACACCACCGCACCTTCGGCTGTCCGGGGCTTCTCGGCATATCCCGGCAATCAATCGGTGGAACTCGTCTGGAACGCCCCGACCTCCAACGGCGGCGCGCCGATCACGGAGTACGTCCTTGAACGGCGCTCGGACGGCGGCCCGTGGGGCCGCATCGGCGAGTACCCCGCCACGGCGCGCAAACTCATCGCCGTCGGGCTCGACAACGGCACGGCGTACGACTTCCGCATCGCCGCGCGCAACGGACCCCAGGGCCTGGGCCCCTGGGCCGAGGCCTCGGCCACCCCGGCGGAGGCACCGGGCGCGCCGACGGGAGTCACCGCCCAGTCGGGGGACGCCCGGGCGACCGTCTCCTGGCAGGCACCGAGCGACGGCGGCAGCCCCATCACCGAGCACCGGATCCGGCATCGCCCGCTCGACGGCGGCGACCCGGACGGCGACTGGCGCCTCACTCGCGTCCTCTCCCCCGACCTCTCCGAGTTCGAGTTCTCCGATCTGACGAACGGCATCACCTACGAGTTCCAGGTGAGCGCCGTGAACCGCGCAGGGACCGGACCGTGGAGCCAGAGCGTCTTCACCGTGCCCGCCGGAGCCCCCATCGCCCCGATGCTCGACTCGGTCGCCCCCGACGACCGCTCGGTGCACCTGCGCTGGACGCCTCCCCGCTCGGACAACGGCAGCGAGATCACCGGCTACCGGGTGGAGCAGCGCACGGCGGGCGGCGACTGGACCACCGCCGCAGCCGGCGTCGACCTCGACCTCGGGCTCGGCAGCAGCACGGCCGAGGTGACCGGGCTCGACAACGGCACCGAGTACGAGTTCAGGGTGCGCGCGATCAACGCGATCGGCACGGGTGCGGCCAGCAACACGCTCGGCGCCACCCCGCGCACCCTCCCCGGCTCGCCGCGACTCGTCGACGCCTCACCGGGCGATCGCCGGATCACCGTGGGCTGGCGCGCCCCCGAATCGGACGGCGGCGCCGAGATCGAGAGCTACCGCCTGATCCTCACCCGGCTCTCCGGCTCCGACTCCCCCGTCACTCACATCGTGCCGGCGAACGCACGCTCGTACACGTTCACCGACCTCGTGAACGGCGCCTCGTATCGGATCGAGATCGCAGCGCGCAACGCCGCAGGGGACGGCGCAGCGGCCTCGACCGCGGCCCTCACCCCGCGCACCTCGCCCGATGCACCGGAAGACCTGCGGGCGCTGCCGGGCGACCGCGAAGTCTCGCTGAGCTGGGCCGAACCCTCGAGCACCGGCGGCAGCCCGATCACCGGCTACAGCATCCGGTTCCGGATCGTCGGCGCCCCGGCGTGGGGCGAGGCGCAGGAGCTCGACCGGGGGCTGACCGCCTCCGTCGGCGGCCTCGACAACGGCACGGCATACGAGTTCCAGGTCGCCGCGGTGAACACGGTCGGCACCGGCGCCTGGAGCGCCCCGGTCGCCACGACGCCCTTCGTGTTCGAGCCGCGGATCACCGGGCCGGACGGCGGCCCGCTCGAGGGCCGGACGCTGCGCCGGGGCGACCGTGTCGCTCTGCGCGGCGATCACCTGCCGGCCGGCGCGGCCGTCGTCGTCGAGATGCGCTCCGACCCGGTCGAACTGGGCCGGGCGGTCGTGGGCGCCGACGGGTCGGTAGAGATGCCGATGAGCATTCCAGCCGATGCCGCGTACGGCGACCACGAACTGGTCGCCGCCCTCGCGGATGCGGGCGGGCCCGTCCCGTCCGTCTCGATCCCGTTCTCCGTCGCGGCCCGCCCCGTGACGCCGGGCCCGGAGCCCGGCCCGGGACCGGAGCCCGGCGGCGGCGATCCGGATCCGCGCGGGCCCGGCTCGGACGACTCCGACGCGACGCCGGCGCCGGAAGAGACCGGTGCGACGCCCGCCCCGGGCGACGCGGGGGCGCAGCCCGCTCCGCACCCCCTGCCCTCGACCGGCGGCGGCGCCGGGATCGGGCTCGCGGCCGCGGCCGCCCTGCTGCTCCTCGGCGGCGCGGGATCGTGGTGGGCGGCCAGGCGGACGAGCACCGGCGGGAGGCGGCGCCGCTGAGCGCGGGCCGGGTGCGCCGGGGGCCCGGCCCCGGCGCACCCGGCGCTCATCGCAGTGGTAACGTCGGTGACATGGCGCGCGCGTACCGATCTCCCCGCCGCGAGGCCGAGTCGGCGGCCACTCGGTCAGCGGTCATCGCGGCGGCGGCGAAGCTCTTCGTGCGGGACGGCTACGTCGCCACGTCCATCCGGGCGATCGCCGAGGAGGCGGGCGTCTCGGTGCCGACGGTCCACAACCAGGGCCAGAAGCACACCCTCCTCATGGCCGCGTTCGAGGTGGCGTTCGCCTCCGACGAGGGGTCGCACTCGCTGGCCGATCGCCCCCACATGGTCGAGGCCATGTCGCAGCCCGACACGGAGCTGGCGATCGCGCAGTACGTGCGACTGCTCGGCGAGGCGCATCGCCGCGCGGCGGGCCTCGTGCGGGCGATGGCCGCAGCCGCGGACGCCGATCCGCTGGTGCGCGCGGCCTACGCCGACATCGAGGCGCGGGGGCGCCGCGACACGGGCATCGCCGCCGGCTGGCTGGTGGAGCGCGGGCTGGTGGCGCCCGAGCACCTCAGCGAGGCGGCCGACGTCTTCGGCTACATCGTGAGCGCGGACGCGTACGTGCACTTCACCGAGACCCGCGGATGGTCGCTCGAGCGGTGGGAGGCGTTCACCGTCCACCAGCTCGCGCACATCGCGTCGGCGATCCCCGCGGTCGGGGCTCCGCGGGGATGACCGGTGCGGGCGGTATCAGTCGATGCGCTCCCCCGAGGCCGCGTCGAAGAGGTGCAGGTGCCTGGGCTCCGGCACGAGCACGACGGTCTCGCCGATCGACGGGTGGTTGCGCCCGTCGACCCGCGCGACGAGGTCGACCCGCTCCCCCTCGGTCGTGTGACCGTAGAGGTAGCCGTCGGCCCCGAGCTCCTCGACGAGATCGATCTGCACCTCGACGCCGGCCGCGCTCTGGGACGAGACGCGGAGATCCTCGGGCCGCACGCCGACGATCACGTCGCGGACGGGGGCCGAGCGCGGCAGCGCGAGCGTCCCGAAGGCCAGCCCGTCGGGCGAGGCGGTGGACGGGAACAGGTTCATCGCGGGCGACCCGATGAAGCCGGCGACGAAGACGTTCCTCGGGGTCTCGTACAGCTCGCGGGGCGTGCCGACCTGCTGGAGGAGGCCGTCCTTGAGCACCGCGATGCGATCCCCCATGGTCAGGGCCTCGGTCTGATCGTGGGTCACGTACACCGTGGTGACCCCGAGACGGCGCTGCAGCGACGCGATCTGGGTGCGCGTCTGCACCCGCAGCTTCGCGTCGAGGTTCGAGAGCGGCTCGTCCATGAGGAACACCTGCGGCTGCCGCACGATCGCGCGCCCCATGGCGACGCGCTGGCGCTGGCCGCCCGAGAGCGCCTTCGGCTTGCGGTCGAGGTACTCCTCGAGGTCGAGCAGCCGGGCGGCCTCGAGCACCCGGGCCGAGCGCTCCTCCTTGCCCACCCCGGCGATCTTGAGCGCGAACCCCATGTTCTCGGCCACGCTCATGTGGGGGTAGAGCGCATAGTTCTGGAAGACCATCGCGATGTCGCGATCCTTCGGGGGCACGCGGGTGACCTCCTGCTCGCCGATGAGGATGCGCCCGTGGTCGACCTCCTCGAGGCCGGCGAGCATGCGCAGGGTGGTCGACTTGCCGCACCCCGAGGGGCCGACGAGGACGAGGAACTCGCCGTCGCCGATGTCGAGGCTCAGCTGGTCGACGGACGGGCTGGTCGCCCCGGGGTAGACGCGCGAGATGCGGTCGAACGTTACAGATGACATGTTCTCCTCCACCGGCAGGCACGTGCCGGACGATCCGTGGTGAAAGACAGCGGCGGCGCGGCCGCTGCGGCCCGTGTGCGGGCCCGTGTGGTCGGGTGGGATGGGTGAATTCGTTCGGGTCGGAATCGGTCTGGTGGGAATCAGCGGATCGGCGGTTCGGGCGGGCGACGAGTCGGCCGCTGCGGCGGCCGCGCCCCTCCTCCGGTCGGTCCGCTCAGTCGGCCCTCCTCTCCCGGATGATCTCGCTCAGCAGGTCCAGCTGCCCCGGATCCTCGAGCGCGGATCCGACCGCGACGATGCGGGCGCCCGCGTCGAGATAGGCGGCGGCGTTGCCCGCGTCGAGCCCGCCGGTGGCCACCAGGCGGGCGTCGGGGAACGGGCCGCGCACGGCGGTGAACCAGGCGGTCCCGAGCGATGTCGCGGGGAACCCCTTGATCCAGGTCAGGCCGGCGGCCAGCGCCCGCTGCACCTCCGACGGCGTCGCCGCGCCGGGGAGGAACGGGATCCCCCGCTCCGCCGAGCTCGCCGCGAGACGGAGGTCGAGCCCGGGCGCCACGGCGAAGTCGACGCCGATGCCGGAGATGACGTCGAGCTGAGCGGGTTCGACGATGGTGCCCGCCCCCACGACCTTGCCGCGCTCGCGGCCGGCGGCCGCCACGGCCTCCAGCGCCGGGACGAACTCGGGGCGGTGGATCGGCACCTCGACCAGGTCGATGCCGAGATCCCAGGCGCGCTCGGCGCGGACCACGGCGTCGGCGGGCGGGAAGTTGCGCAGGATCGCCATGACCGGCGACGTCGCGGCGAGTTCGGAGAAGCTCGGATGGGGCATCGGATCAGTTCCTTCGCAGTGAGGCGGGTGACGGGGACTCGGTCGCGGGGCCGGGCCCCCAGATGCGCGCCGCGTCCCGGACGAGCGCGTCGAACGACGGCAGCACGGGTACGTCGGCGGTGATCTTGATGGCCTCCCGCGCCGCGAGATGGCCGATCATCAGGGCCTCCTGCGGCGAGCGCCCGCGCAGCTCCGCCGCGAGGAAGCCCGCCGCGAAGGCGTCGCCGGCGCCGACGACCTCGGTGACGTCGGCCGGCGGGGTCGATACGCGGAAGGATTCGCCCGCGACGTAGGCCGTCGCCGCGCGGGGCCCGTCCTTCACCACGAGCTGGGCGACGCGGGGCAGGAGGGCGCGCACCTCGTCGGGGCCGGGCGTCTGCCAGATGCGGTTGGCCTCGTCGAGACCGACGAAGACGATGTCCGCCTGCGCCGCGAGCTCGCGCAGGCGGGGCCCCGCCTCTCGCGCGTCCCAGAGCGCCGGGCGGTGGTTGATGTCGAAGGAGATCCGCTGCCCCTCGGCGCGCGGCGCCCGGAGGAGCTCGTCCACGAGCGCGCCGGCGGTTCCCGAGAGGGCGGGGGTGATGCCGGAGAGGTGCAGGATCCTCCGCCACCGGGGCAGCGAGCCCCGGTCGGCCGGTGACATGGCGGAGGCGGCGGACCCCTCCCGGTAGTAGGTGACGCGCGTCTCGCCCGACGATTGGTCCTTCAGGTACAGGCCGGTGTGCCGCGCCTCGTCGAACCGCACGCCGCTCACATCGACCCCGTGATCGGCGATCAGATCGCGCACGAAACGCCCGAGCGGGTCGCGGCTGAGTCGGCTCCACCAGCCGGTGGCGACGCCGAACTGCGCGAGGCTCATGGCGACGTTCGACTCCGCTCCCCCGATGCTGAGCCGCAGCGAGGTGCCCGGAGCGGTCAGCGCGCCCGGCGCCTCCGGCGTGACCATGACCATGGTCTCGCCGATGCACAGCACGTCGAGCTCCGGGGGCTGGGAGCGATGCTCGTCGGGGAACTCTGTCACGGGTCGCTCCTTCGGCGGGTACTGCGCGGGATTCGAGGGTCGGTGGTCGGCGGCGGGCGGGCGGCCCCCTCGCGCTCCGCGCCGCGCATCGGCGCGGAGCGCCATCAGACGGTCGGTGCTGCGCGGCAGCGGCGGCCGAACGGTGGCGGCGAGTCGGATAACCGGCCCGTAATGACACTGTAACGAAAAACAGCTTGATTTTGGAACATACTTCCAGAATATAATGAAGTGCCCGCCGACTCGACAACAGCGTCGAGTGAGACTGAGGAGGAAAAATGCGAGCGAAGCCTATACGCATGACGGGGGGTATCGCGCTGATCGCAACGGCAGCCATCGCGCTGACCGCCTGTTCCGCGCCCGCGTCGGAGGAGGATCCCGACGCCGACCTCTCGGGAACCGAGATCAACGTTCTGGCCCTGCAGGATCCGTTCTTCTACGCGCTCGAGGAGGTGATCCCCGACTTCGAGGCCGAGACCGGCATCACGGTCAACTTCGAGGGCGTGGACTACGACACCCTGAACTCCCGCGCCACGAACTCGTTCACGGCCAACCAGGGCGACATCGACGTCATCGCCCCCGACTCGATGTGGCTCTCCCGCTTCGCCGAGTCGAAGTGGCTGGAACCGCTGAACGAGCGGATCATCCGCGACAAGGACGAGGTGGCGATCGAGGACTACATCCCCTCGTCGCTGCACAGCCTCAGCGAGTGGAAGGGCGAGCTCTACACGCTGCCCGTCGCGACCTACGGCGCGGCCGTCTTCTACCGCCCGAGCGTGTTCGAGGAGCTCGGCATCGAGGCGCCCCCGCAGGAGGCGTCGGCCGACTGGACCTGGGAGAAGTACCTGGAGATCGTCGAGGAGATCCAGGGCCAGGAGGTCGACGGCACCGAGATGTACGGCACCGTGGTGCTGGGATCCGGTCCGCAGCCGATCAACCACATGTACACGCAGCTCGCCGCGAGCAAGGGGGCCCGCTGGTTCACCGCGTTCCCCGACGCCGACACCTGGGACTTCACCCCCACCTGGAACTCGCCCGAGAGCGCCGCCGCGATGGACTACTACAGCGAGCTCTACGCGAACTCGCCGGCCGAGGCCATCAACTACCTCTGGTTCGACGCCGGCACGCGCTTCGGCTCCGGGGACGTCGGCATGATGTACCACTGGACCCCGTACGCCTACCTCGTGCAGCGCACGGAGTACATGGGCACCACCGAGTCGGAGGCGGTCGACGACTACGCGCTCGCGGCCATGCCCCAGGAACCGGGCCAGGAGCAGGTGATCAACATCGGCGGCTTCGCGTTCGGCGTCGGGGCGAACTCCGGCAAGAAGGCGGCCGCGTGGGAGTTCGTCAAGTGGGCGAGCAGCGCGGAGACCCAGAAGAAGATGGCCCTGCTCGACATGCGGCAGTTCTCGGACTTCAGCCGCGTCTCGCTCTACGAGGACGAGGAGCTCCTCGAGGTCTACCCGTACCTGCCCGTGCAGTTCGAGATGATGAACGACGGCAACGGCAAGACCGTGCGCCCGCCGATCCAGAACTACTCGACGCTGGAGCAGAGCATCGGCAACACGCTGAACAAGATGCTCGTCGACGGCACCGGCGGGGCCGAGACCTCGCAGAAGATCAACGACGACCTCACGACCATCCTGGAGGACGAGGGCTTCATCCCCTGGTCGGGCGAGAGCTACAACGACACGCTGGCGGGGACCGAGGAGCTGCTGAAGCAGCTCGCCGCCGGCTGATCGTCAACACACGGGTGTTCCGGATGCCCGGGAGGGCGTCCGGAACACCCGTCAGGAAGGAAATCCCCGATGGCAGTCAAGCTGCACACCTCGGCGCACCCGGTGGTCGCGCCCAACGGGAACCGGACGCGCCGATCCTTCTTCAGCGGCCCGGGCCCCTGGCTGATCCCCAGCATCCTCGTGCTGCTGGTCGTCAGCCTCTACCCGCTCGTCTTCGCGGTGTTCAACAGCTTCCGCTTCTACAACCTCGGCACCTCCGCCGAACCCGGCGGGTTCGTCGGGTTCGCCAACTACGCCCGAGCGCTCGGAGACGACGACTTCCACCGCGCGATCCTGAACACCCTGGTGTTCTGCGTGACCGTCACGATCGTCGAGATGGTCCTCGGCGTGCTCATCGCACTGCTGCTGCGCGAGCGCCTCCGGGGCATCGGCATCGCCCGCGCGATCCTGATCATGCCCGTCGCCATCGCACCGGCCATCGCCGGTCTCGCGTTCCGCAGCATGTACACCTCGGGCACGGGACTGATCCCCGAGCTCCTCGAGCGGATCGGGATCCGTGTGCCGGAGGCCGGGATCCTCGGCGATCCGGCGACGGCTTTCCCCGCGCTGATGGTCACCGACATCTGGCAGTGGACCCCGTTCGTGGCGCTCATCACGCTGGCGGCGCTCCAGGGCGTCCCCGAGGACGTCGTCGAGGCCGCGCGGATGGACGGCGCCGGAGGGTTCCGGATCCTCCGCTCCATCACCCTGCCGATGATCGGCACCGCCCTCGCCACGGTCGCCCTGCTGCGGTTCATCCAGTCGTTCAACGTGTTCGACATCATCTACGTCCAGACCCGGGGCGGGCCCGGCGGGAGCACCACCACCATCGGCTTCGAGATCTTCATGGCGGGCCTCAACAACTACAACATCGGCTTCGCCTCGGCGCTCACGATGATCGCCTCGATCATCGTCGGCGTGTTCATCAACGTGTACTTCATCGTGTCGAACCGCAAGGGAAGGACGCCGTAATGCCCAGAGTCTTCCTGAGGGCCCTGCTGTACGTCCTCCTCATCGTGCTCTCGATCCTGTTCCTGGTGCCGGTGCTGTGGATGCTGCTGATGGCGATCCGGCCGTCGAGCATCACGGTGGCCGAGCCGCTGCAGCTGATCTTCACGCCCGACTTCTCGTCGTTCGCGTATCTGTTCACCTCGGGCGGCGGGCTGAAGTCGCTCGTGGCGAGCGTCATCCAGAGCGGCATCGCGACGCTCGTGGCGATGCCGCTCGCGATCACCGCGTGCTACGGCCTGACGCGCTGGCGCTACCGCGGCCGCAACCTGCTGGGCATGTGGTACCTCAGCCTCATGCTCGCTCCCCCCGTGGTCTTCGTGATCCCCCTCTTCATCATGCTGAGCACGATCGGCGTGGTCGGGACGAACTGGGCGGCGGTGATCGCTTTCCAGACCTTCTCCATCCCCCTCGCCGTGCTGCTGCTGCGCAGCTTCTTCGAGGAGCTGCCGGTCGAGATCGAGGAGGCCGCGCTGCTCGACGGATGCTCCCGCTGGCGGATCCTCGTACAGGTCTTCCTGCCCGTGCTCCGGCCGGGCCTCCTGGTCGCGGCCATCTTCGTCTTCTGCTTCGGCTGGAACAACCTGCTGTTCGTCATGCCCCTGACGAGCGGCGACAGCATCCCGCTCACCGTCCGGGCGCTCAGCTTCTACGCCACGAGCGGCGTGAACTGGACCTACATCGGCGCCACCGCGGTGCTCAGCATGATCGTGCCCATGCTGCTCTTCTTCCTCTTCCGCAAGCACATCGTGAGCGGCCTCACCTTCGGCGCGGTCAAATAGCTCAGTTAGGAGAACCCCAATCATGGAACAGCACAGACTCCACATCGGCGGCGAATGGGTGGCCGCGACGGGCGGCGGGACCTTCCCGGCGCACGACCCGGCGACGGGGGCGCGGATCGCCGACCTCGCCCTCGGCACCGTCGAGGACGTCGACCTCGCGGTGCGGGCCGCGCGCCTCGCGGCGCCCGGGCTCGCTGCCGCGAGCGTCGAGCAGCGGGCGGCCTGGTGCGAGGCCGCGGCCGACGCCGTCGTCGCGCACGCGGACGAGCTGGCGAGGATCCTCGCGGAGGATCAGGGCAAGCCCCTGGTCGCCGAGGCTCGCGGCGAGGTGCTCACCGCGGCGAAGGGCTTCCGCGACGCGGCCGGCCACGTCAGGCACCTCGACGGCACCGTCCCGCACGCCGAGGATCCGAACAAGAAGGTCCTCTGCGTGCGCCGCGCCCGCGGCGTCTACGCCGTGATCACGCCGTGGAACTTCCCGGTCAACATCCCCACCGAGTACCTCGCGCCCGCACTCGCCACCGGCAACGCGGTGGTCTGGGTCCCCGCGCCCTCCACCTCCCGCATCGCGGTGAGATTCGCCGAAGTGCTCATCGGCAGCGGGATCCCGGCGGGCGCGCTGAACCTCGTGACCGGGCCCGGCGCCGTGGTCGGCGACGCGCTGGTCGGCCACCCCGACGTCGATGCGGTCGGCTTCACCGGCTCCACCGCGACCGGCCTCTCCATCGCCAGGCGCGCGGCCGGCAAGCCGCTGCTGCTCGAGCTCGGCGGCAACGGGCCGACGATCGTGCTCGACGACGCCGATCTCGCCGGAGCGGCGAAGGCGATCGCCGCGGGCGCCTACTTCAACGGCGGCCAGGTGTGCGCCGCCACGGAGGTCGTGCTCGTGGAGCGCGGGGTGCACGACGAGCTCGCCCGCCTGGTGCTCGAGGAGACCAGGAAGGTCGTGCAGGGCGACCCGCTGGACCCGGCGACCACCATGGGCCCCCTCAACAACGAGGCCACTGCGCAGAAGATGGACGCCCACATCCTCGACGCCGAGGAGCGGGGGGCGGGGGTCGCCGCCGGCGGGCGCCGCGCCGACGACTCCTCCCTCTTCTACGCCCCCACGGTGCTCACCGATGTGCCGGCGGAGGCCGACGTGGTCCGCTTCGAGACCTTCGGCCCGCTCGTGCCGCTCGTCCCCGTGGACTCGGCCGAGGAGGCGGTGCGGATCGCGCAGGGCCCCCAGTTCGGCCTGAGCAGCGCCGTGTGGAGCCGGAGCGCCTCCCGCGCGTTCGCCGTCGCCGAGCGGCTGCGCACCGGGATCGTGAACATCAACGACTCGTCGACGTACTGGGAGATCCACATGCCGTTCGGGGGCGGCAGCGGAACGCTCTCCGGTCTCGGGCGCCTCGGCGGCATGCACACGCTGCTCGAGATGACCGAGATCAAGACCATCACGTTCGACGTGACCACCTTCTGACGCGCGCCGGATCCCCGGCCCGTCGACCACCACAGGCGAAAGGAAACAGAGAATCATGACTGAGAAGCTCAAGGTCGGCGTCGTCGGCCTCGGTATCTGGGGGCAGAACCACCCGCTGGTCTACAACGACTACCACCGCAGCGAGGTCGCGGTCGTCTGCGACATGAACGAGGAGCGCGCCCGCGAGGTCGCCGAGCGGCTGGGCTGCGACTGGACCACGAGCGTCGACGAGCTCGCCTCGAGCGACGTCAGCACCTTCAGCGTCGCCACCCCGGACCACACGCACTTCGCACCCGTCTCCACCCTGCTCAAGGCCGACAAGAACGTGCTGGTCGAGAAGCCGCTCACCACGTCGCTGGACGAGGCGCGGCAGCTCGTCGAGCTCGCCGAGGCCTCGAGCGGCATCTCGATGGTGGACTACCACCTGCGCTGGGACCCGCAGTGGTCGATGGTCAAGGACACGGTGTCGGAGGGCGGCATCGGCCGGCCCCACATGGGCTACATCCGGCTCTCCGACGCGATCGAGGTCGCCGAGAACTGGCTCTCCTGGGCCGGGCGCTCGGGCCCCCACTGGTTCCTGTACCCCCACATCTTCGACCTCATGACGTGGATCGTGGGCGAGGAGCCCGAGACCGTCTACGCCACCGGGCACCGGGGCATCCTGCAGGCGAAGGGCGTCGACACCTACGACGCCATGCAGGCGATGGTCTCGTTCCCCTCGGGCGCCAACATCACCTTCGAGACCTCGTGGGTGGTCCCGAACTCCAACCCGAGCGTCACCGACTGCCACATGGTGCTCTACGGCGAGACCGGCAAGATCGAGTACGACCAGGATTTCAGCGGCATCTCGTTCGCGACCTCCGAGAAGTATTTCTACCCCTGGGTGCCGCTCGGGAAGCGGGATCGCTGGGGCCAGCTGAACCACTACATGTACGCTCCGATGAAGTACTTCGTCGACTGCGTGCTCGACGGCCGGACCCCCGAGTGCACCTTCCGGGAGGGCATGGTCAACACGGCGATGATCGAGGCGACGCTCCGCTCCATCGAGACCGGTCAGCCGGTGAAGCTCGCCGAGCTGCTGGGCTGAGCGGACGATGACCGGGGTCGGGGGAACCGAGTGGCGGCTGCGCTGCGCCGTCTGCGGGCGCGAGCACGCCGTGCAGCACGCGGCGCCGTGCCTGGACTGCGGCGCGCCCGTCACGGCGCACCGCGTCTCGGGCGGGTTCGACGTGGCCGAAGGCGCGCCGGGCGTCTGGCAGTACGCCGGGCCGCTCGGCCTCGATCCGGCCGACGCGTGGATGAGCCTCGGCGAGACGATGACGCCGGTGATCCCCGACGGGCCGCTCGCCCGACGGCACGGGCTGGGGGCGGTGCACCTCAAGCTCGACCACCTCTGCCCCACCGGATCGTTCAAGGATCGCGCGGTCGCCGCCGCCGTCGCCCGGGGCCGCGGCTCCGGCGCGACGGGCATCGTCTGCGCCTCGAGCGGGAACGCGGCGGCGTCGGCCGCGGCCTACGGGGCCCGGGCCGGCCTGCCGGTGATCCTGGTGATGCCGTCCCGCACCCCTCGGGGCAAGCTGCTCGCGAGCGGGGCGTACGGCGCGACGCAGCTGCTGGTCGACGGCGACTACAGCGTCTCCTTCGCCGTGGCCCGGGAGCTGGCCCGCCGCGACGGGTACGCGAACGTGACGACGACCTACGTCAACCCCTGGGCGGTCACGGCGCTGCGGAGCGCGGCCTACGACCTGTACCGCCAGCTCGACGGGGCTCCCGACGCGGTCGTCGTGCCGACCAGCGCGGGCCCGCTCGTGCACGGCCTGGTCAGCGGCTTCGAGGATCTGCGCGCCTGGGGGCTCGTCGATCGGGTCCCGCGGGTCGTGGCGGCGCAGCCGGAGGGCTGCGCGCCGATCGCCAGGGCCTGGGCCGAGGGCGCCGAGCGGGTCAGGGAGTGGGAGCAGGTGGAGACCGACGTCTCGGGCCTCGACGACCCGCTCCGGGGCTACGCCCACGACGGCACGCTGACGCTCGAGACCGTGCGCCGCTCCGGCGGGACGGCGGTCGCCGTGTCGGACGACCGGGTGGAGCGGGAGCGTCGGAGGCTCGCGGAGGCTTCGGGCGTGCACGTCGAACCCGCGGGCGCGATCGGCGTCGCCGCGCTCGAGGAGCTGCGGATCCGCGGCGACCTGCAGCCGGGCGAGCGCGTCGTCTGCATGCTCACCGGGACGGGGCTCAAGCGGCCGCTGGAGAGCGGGCGCCCGCCGCTGCGGGCGGAGTCGCTCGAACGCGCCGTCGCGGCGGTGGCGGAGGAGACGACATGAACGACGGGTTCCTCATCACCGGCGGCACGGTGCTCGACGGCTCCGGCCGCCCGGCCGTGCGGCGCGACGTGCGCCTGCGGGGCGGACTCATCGCCGGCGTCGCGGACCGGCTCGACCCGGCGCCCGGCGAGACGGTCGTCGATGCGGCGGGTCTCGAGATCCTGCCCGGCTTCGTGGACGTGCACGCCCACGACGACGCGGCCCTGCTGCGGCCCGGCGCGATGGACCCCAAGCTCTCGCAGGGGGTCACCACCACCGTGATCGGCAACTGCGGGCACGGCTGCGCGCCGACCGGGGACCGCGCCATGATCGAGGAGTATTCGCGGGCCGTGCTCGGCGACTTCCCCGCGCAGCGCTTCGACACGTTCCCCCGGTTCCTCTCGGCGCTGGACCGAGCGCCGCTCCGCACGCACGCCATCGCGCTCGTCCCGCACGGGCCGCTGCGGGCCGCCGTGCTCGGGCCGCAGCGCCGCGCCGCGCGGGACGAGGAGGTCGACGCGATCTGCGGCGGCCTGGACGACGCGCTCGCCGCCGGCGCCGCGGGCCTCTCGCTCGGGCTGATGTACTCGCCGGGCAACGCCGCAGGGCCCGAGGAGCTGCGCCGCATCGCCGGCACCGTCGCCAAGCGGGGCAAGCTGCTCGTCGCGCACATCCGGAACGAGGCCGATCACCTCGAGCGATCGCTCCGGGAGTTCCTCGACCTCGGCAGAGGGACCGACTGCGCGCTGCACGTGAGCCATCTGAAGGTGACCGGCCCCGACAACTTCGGCACGATGCCGAGGATCATCGCGCTGCTGGACGAGGCGCGCGCCGCCGGACTCGACGTCACCGCCGACGTCTACCCGTACTCCGCGGGCAGCACGACGGCCATCACGCTCTTCCCCTCCTGGGCGGCCGACCGCGGCGCGGCGTCGCTGCTCGAGGCGCTCGAGGATCCCGCGGCGCGGCGGCGGATCCTCGACGAGGTGCGCGCTCCCTGGGAGGGACCGCTCGAGAACTACTTCGCCTCCCTCGGGCCCGCGAACCTGCTGCTGGCCGGCTTCGCGCTCGCGGAGCACGCCGAGCACGAGGGCCGCTCGCTCGCGCAGATCGCCGAGCTCCGCGGGCAGGACGCCGCGGAGTGCCTCGCCGACCTCATGCTCGCGGAGGAGGCCGGGCTCACGGTCGTGCTCTTCCAGACCGACATCGCCGGCATGGAGACCGCCCTGTCGTGGCCGCACACGCTCGTCGGATCGGACGGGCTCCCCCGCGAGCGCGGCTACGTGCACCCGAGGCTGTTCGGCACCTTCCCCCGCGTGCTCTCCCGCTACGCCGGACCGGGCGCACCCCTCAGCCGGGAGGAGGCCGTGCACCGGATGTCCTCCGCCTCGGCCCGTCGCTTCGGTCTCGCCGAGCGCCGGATCGCCCCCGGCTGCGCGGCGGACCTGCAGATCATCGATCCCGCCGTCTACCGCGACACCGCAGACTTCGGCGATCCGAGAGGGCTGACCGCCGGTCTCGAGCAGGTCTTCCTGGCCGGCCGGCCGGCGTGGCGGTCGGGGCGGCCCACGGGGGTCGACGCGGGCGTCGCGTACCGCATCGACGAGATCGGCCGCACGTCGTGACCCCGCAGCGCACGGACGTCGTCGTCATCGGCGGCGGGATCGCGGGCCTCTCCGTCGCGGCCCGGCTGAGCCGGCGGCTGCGCGTGACGGTGCTGGAGCGGGAGCCCCGCCTGGCGCTCCACGCCTCCGGGCGCAACGCCCGTCAGATGCAGCCGAGCTACGGCCCGGCCCACATCAGGGCACTCACCCGCCGCACGATCGAGCTGGTCCGCGAGATCGAGGCCGAGGGGCGGCTCACCGTGCTCACGCCGCGGCGGCTGGGCTGGGTCGCCCGGGAGTCGGGCCGGGGAGCGTTCGAGGCGATGCTCGCGGAGCACCCCGAGCTCGAGGCGCTCGAAGGCGACGCCGTGTCGCGCCGGCTGCCGCTCGCGGACCCCGGGGTCTACCGCCTCGGCGCCGTCGACCGCGAGGCCTACGAGGTCGACGTCGCGGGGCTGATCGAGCAGCTCGCCCGCTCGTCGCGGTCGAACGGCGCGCGGATCCTCACGGGTGCGCCGGCTGGACGGATCCGGCGCACCGGGGCGGCCTGGACGGTGGAGACGCCGAGCGGCCGGCACTCGGCGCCCGTCGTCGTCGACGCGGCGGGCGCGTGGGCCGACCGGATCGCGGAGCTCGCGGGGATCCCGCCGCGGGGCATCCGCTCCTACCTGCGCACGGTCGTCGTGACCGAGCCGCTGCGCGACGGCGGGATCGCCGACGGCGCGATGATCTCCGACGTCGAGGGCGACTTCTACGCGCGGCCGGAGGGCGCGGGCCTGCTCCTGAGCCCCTCGGATCAGCAGGAGGTCGAGGCCGGCGACGCGCAGCCGCACCCCGGCGTCGTCGCCGAGACCCTTCGCCGGGCCCGCGAACGACTCACGGTGCCCGTCCCCCCGCTCGCCCGGGCCTGGGCCGGTCTGCGCTCGATGAGCGGCGGCTCGATCCCCGAATCCGGGTGGGACGCGGAGGCGGAGGGGTTCTTCTGGCTCGCCGGGCAGGGCGGCTACGGACTGCAGACGAGCCTCGCTCTCGCGGAGAAGTCGGCGCGACTGGTCATGTCGCGGACCCAGGACATATAGTCGGCGCATGGACAACAGGAATACTTCATCCGAAGCTCCGGGCGCGGCCGCCGAGACGCCCGCCGACGGGCCGACGGCCGCCTCCCGGGGGCCCTCGGGCGCGAAGGCGGTGGACCGGACGGCGCGGCTGCTCATGGAGCTCGCCGAGCACCCCATGGGGGTGACGCTCGCGGAGCTCGGACGCCGTCTCGAGGATCCGGTGCCGACCGTCCACCGGGCGCTGGCCGCTCTGCGGCCCTACGACCTCGTGCGGGAGACCGTCGACGGGCGCTACGCCCTCGGGGTCTCGGTGGCCGTGCTCGCCGGAGCGCTCGCCGAGGGGCTCGACCTGCGCACCGAGGCGCTGCCCGTGATGAAGGAGCTGCGGGACCGCATCGGCGAGACCGTGCACCTCGGAGTGCTCTCCGGCGCCCAGATCGTCTACGTCGAGAAGCTCGACAGCCTGAACGCCGTGCGCATGGTCTCCCGGGTCGGCGGCACCAACCCGGCGCTGACCACGGCGATCGGCACGAGCATCCTCACCGCCTCGGACGAGACGACGGTCGATCGGACCATCGAGCTCTCTCGCGTGCTCTACGGCGAGGTCCCCCCGCGGGAGCGCCTGAGCGACACCTTCGAGCAGATCCGCTCGCGCGGCTATGCGACGGATCTCGAGGTGAACGAGCCGGGGATCTGCTGCGTGGGCGCCGCGGTCTACGACCTCACGGGCCTCCCCGTCGCCGGCATCAGCGTCTCGACCCCGACCCTGCGCTTCGACCGGGATCGGGTCGAGGAGCTCGGAGGCACCGTCGCGGCGGCGGCCGCGGAGATCTCTCGACGGCTCGGCTACCGCCCGTCCTCGGCCACCGCGGAGACCGAGAGCCGCTGAACCCCGCCGCGCCGCGGCGGTCCCACCCATCCACAGAACACCGGAGGCAGACAGATGACCGAGACCAGCACCCGCAAGACCGAGATCCGCACCGACGGCGCGCCGACGCCGATCGCGCCCTTCTCGCAGGCGGTGAGGATCGGCGATCTGATCAGCATCTCCGGCCAGGGCCCGCAGGATCCGGCCACGGGCGCCTATCTCCATCAGGGCGACCTCGCCGCCCAGACCCGCCGGACGCTGGACAACATCCGCGCGATCGCCGAGGCGAGCGGGGGCGGCTTCGACGACATCGCCTCGCTGCGCGTCTTCCTGACCGAGCGCGACCACTTCGCCGGAATGAACGAGGCCTACGGCGACTACGTGCGGGAGCACTGCCCCTCGGGCGTCTACCCCACGCGCACCACGGTCTTCGTCACGCTGCCCCACCCCGACATGCTCGTGGAGATCGACGCGCTCCTGGTGCTCGGCGGCGAGTAGCCGGTTCCGGACGCCGATCGACCCGGAACCAGGAGCAGCCGTGGCCCTCGAGTTACCAGACCCCGTCATCACCCCCGAGACCAAGGGGTTCCCCGAAGCGCTGTGGGGGCGCCGGCTCTCCGAGGTCGGCTCGGCCGGCCTGCAGCGCTCCGACTTCCAGACCCCGCTCATGACGCTCGACCTCCAGGCGGTGCGCCGCAACGAGCGCACCATGCTGGACTGGGTGGGCGCGCACGGCGCCGAGCTGTTCCCGCACGGCAAGACCACCATGTCGCCCGCCCTGTGGCGGCAGGCGCTCGAGGCGGGCGCGCACGGCATCACCTTCGCCACCGGCTGGCAGGCGCGGGCCGGCCTCGAGCACGGCGTGCCGAGCGTGATGCTGGCGAACAACCTCGTGGACCCGGTGGCCATCCGCAGCCTCACCGCCTTCCTCGACCGTCATCCCGAGCGACGGATGACCGTGTGGGCCGACTCGGTGCCGGCGGTTCGGGCGCTCGAGTCGGAGCGCCGGGCGATCGATGCGGAGACGCCGGTCGACGTGCTGGTCGACGTGGGCGCCGGGGGCGGACGGACGGGGGCCCGATCCCTCGCCGAGGTGCGCGCGACCGCCGAGGCGATCACCGCGGCGGCGACGCTGCGCCTCGCCGGGGTGACGGGTTGGGAGGGCCCGTTCGGCGCCGACCGGTCGGCGCGATCGCTGACGGCGGTGCGGGACTATCTGGATCGCGTCGGCGAGGCGGCCCGTCTGCTGCATCGCGAGGGGCTGATCGGACGGTCCGCCCCTCCGATCGTCTCGGCCGGCGGCAGCGCCTACCCCGACCTCGTGCTCGAACGGCTGGGCGGGGCGCTGCCGGAGCTCCGCCTGGTGCTGCGCTCGGGGGCCTTCCAGGTGCACGACGACGGCCTCTACACCAGGGTCTCCCCGCTGCGGGAGGGCAGCAGCGCGCTCGAGCCGTCGATGCGGGTGTGGGCGCGGGTGCTCAGCATCCCCGAGGCCGGGCTGGCGCTGCTCGACGCGGGCAAGCGCGACCTCGCCTTCGACGTCGATCTGCCGATCGTGCTGGACGCGGCCGACCTCGGCGGCGACGCGGCGACCTTCGAGGTGGTCTCGCTCAACGACCAGCACGCGTTCCTCACCGGCTCGGGCGTCGCCCGACTGAACGTGGGGCAGGTGGTGCCCCTCGGGCTGTCGCACCCCTGCACCGTCTTCGACAAGTGGCCCGTCATCGCGACGGTGGAGGGCGCCGCCTCGCCGGACCCGGTCGTCACCGGGGCGATCGCGACGCTTTTCTGAACCTCCCGGCCGGCGGGCCGGCGCGCCCCCGGGGCGGCCTTCATGCGAGACCGCCGAGCAGGGTCGTCATCGGCACGAGGAGCGCGACGACCGCGAGGTTCGCGCCCACGACCGTCCGCACGACCCGGCGCACGTCGACCGGCGCGGCGTCGTCGGCGGAGTGAGGCGTGCTCAGGCCCACGGCGAGGGCGATTCGGGCCGGAGAGGCCATGATCGCGGATCCGGCCGCCGCGGTGAGCGCACCGACCGCGAGACCCGTGTCGATGCCCAGCGCGCGGGCGATCTCGAGCACCCCCGGCGTCGTGACGGCGGCCGTGGCCGTGTTCGAGGTGGTGATGTATCCGAAGACGGCTCCGAGTACCGGGATCAGCGGCGAGAACCAGTCCCCGAGCGCGACCGCGGCGGCGGCCAGGGCCGCGCTCATCCCGTTGGCGGCGAGCAGGACCCCGAAGACGAGGAACAGCGCGGTCACCAGGAAGACCGGCCACCACTGCGCCGCCCCCCGCGCGCACGCCGCACCCACCGCCGCCCGGCCCAGGCCGAGCAGTCGCGGCGTCAGCGCGAGGGCCGCCACGATCCAGGGGGCCGGGTTTCCGAGGAGCGGAGCGGCCGGCTCGAGGCCCGGGATCCGGCTCGCGGCCACGCCCAGGAGGATCAGCACCATCAGCACGGCGTACGGCGCGAGGGCCCGCCGCACGCGCGCGTCGAACGCCGGCAGCCGGGCGCCCGTGCGCCGTGCGAGGACGAGCAGGATCGCGATGCCCACCGCCGAGGCGAGCACGCCGGCCAGCGGCGGGGCGATCCAGGCGTTCGCCGCGAACAGCGCGGCCGCCAGCGAGAGGAGCACGAGCAGGCACTCCCGGAGGATGCGCGGGTCGCCGCGGCGGCCGATCCCCACCAGGTAGACGGCGAGGCCCATCACGAGGATCACGGGCAGCGAGAAGAGGGCGGTCCAGCGGCCGAGGACGTCGGGCGGGAGGCCGCCGAGCTCGGCGATCACGAGGAACCCCGATCCGAGCGTGCCCCACGGGCACAGGAACAGTCCGAGGAGGGCGACGGCGCACGACCGGGTGGCTCCCAGCCCGGTGCGCATGAGCAGCGGCGCCCCGACGATCACGCCGGCGCCCCAGCCGATCATCGACTCCATGAATGGCGTCACCCCGAGGCCGATCAGCAGCACCGCGCGCCGCTCGTCCCCCGAGGCGAGATTGAGCCAGTCGCTGATCACGCCCTGCGCCCCCGCCCGGTCGAGGAGGTTCGAGAGGACGATCCCGCCGAGCATGATCACCGCGACTGCGAGGGTCACCCAGCCGAGCGAGGCGGCCAGCTCCGAGAATCGCGGCCCGGAGAGCGGGAACCTGGCCGACAGCACGAGGGCGACGACGATCCCCGCCGACACCGCGATGAGCGCCTGCGCACGCGCCAGCAGGAGACCGATGACGATGAGCACGGGCAGCGAGGCGAGCAGCAGATCGATCCCGCTCATGCTCGCCGCCAGCTCGCACCGGGGCGCCCGGCGCGCCCGGGGCGCCCGGGGCGCCGGAGCATCCTCCACCCAGGCATATTATGGAAGTTCATTCCAAAACAATATCCCAGGTCTCGGAGGGGCATCGGCGGCGGCGAGCCCGGCCGCGCCCGTCCCCTCAGGCGGTCGCCGACCAACCGGTGCCCGGAAGCGAATAGAAGTCGCTCACCGCATCCAGATACCGGACGACGACCTCGAGCTCCTCCGGGCTGAACGCGGCGCTGAGCCCGTCCAGCGCCTCGTCCGCCCCGCCGTAGAGAGCGGTCAGCGGGGCGATGGCCTCCGGCACGAGCTCCAGCACCGTCCGCCTCCGATCCGAGGGGTCGGAGGCGCGTCGCACATACCCTGCCGCCTCCAGGCGGTCGATGAGCTTGGTCACCGTACTGGTCGGCATGCCGGTCGTGTCCGAGATCTGCCGCGGTGTGCGCACGTCGTCCCGGAGCACGAGCAGATGCAGGGTCTGCAGGTCGGTGACGAGGAGGCCGTGCCGCCTCGCGACCCGCTCGTTGCCGAGGATGGCCAGGACCAGCTGGCGCTGCAGCGCCGCACGCGCCTGCGCGGCAGGGGTATCGCTCATCCGTACTCCCGGGTAGACTGTTCCCGAATCGGGATTATTCCGATCAGGGATTGACTGACCAGTGTACCGAGAACAGCGGGGAGCAGGGAAGGTGAGGGTTCTGATAGCCGGCGCGACCGGCATGGTCGGCGGACACGCGGTAGCGCAGGCGCTCGCGCGCGGGCACGAGGTGGTCGCGGTCGCCCGCACGCCGGCGAAGCTCGCGATCGATCACCCGCGGCTCGCGAAGGCCGCGGCCGACATCGAGGATCGCGGGGCGATCGCCCCGCTGCTCGACGGGGTCGACGCGGTGATCAGCGCGGTCGGGATCGGCGCGGCGAAGACCCCGACCACCCTGTATTCGGCGGGCACGCGCAACCTGATCTCGGGCATGGCCGCGCACGGCACGGATCGGATCGTGGTGATCTCCTCCGAGGTCGCCGAGCACTGGGCGCATCAGAGCCGGTTCAAGCTGCACGTCGCCCTGCCGCTGCTGCAGCGCTTCCTCGGCGCGACCTACGACGACATGCGGCGCATGGACGTCGTGCTCTGGGAGAGCCGGAGCGCGTGGACCGCGATCCGCGCGCCTCGGATCAGGAACGCCGCGGGCAGCGGCCGCTACCGACTCTCCCCCGAGCACGCGCTGCGCCGAGGATGGAGCATCGCCGCGCCCGACCTGGCCACTGCGCTGCTCGATATCGCGGAGCGAGACGATCTGGCTCGCCGCCACGTCTACGTCGCCAATTGAGCGCGCCGCGGGCACGGCAAACACACCTGATCCCCACAGCCGACGCGATCTCCCATAGGATTGCCGAGGCTCCACAATGCAGCGGAGCCTGCTGGGGGGCAAAAAAATGAACACTACTGCAGTCGTGTCCGGGCGCACTCGCGCCGGGCGGACTATCACCGCCGTCTTCGCGACCGGTCTCATCGGCGCGACCTTCGTCCTCGCCCCGGCGAGCGCGGCCTCCGCCGCCGAGATCCCCGTGACGACGGTGGACGAGCTGGAGGATGCGTTCGGCTCCGCCGCGCAGGGCGACACCATCGTGCTCGCTCCCGGGTTCCCCGACGAGGCGCCACTCCCCTCGGCGCTCACGCTGGAGGAGGGCCGCGCCCTGACGATCGATCTCGGCGGCAACGCGGTGACCCTGACCGGCGCCTCCGCCGACGGCGCGATCCGGATCGCCTCGGGCGCGAACCTGACGGTGACCGGAGCCGGCTCCCTCAACATGGAGAACTCCACACTCGAAACGGCCGCCGTGTCGGGCTCCGGCGCCCTGACGGTCGACGCCGCCACGGTGACGGCGACGGGGAGCGGTGGCCGCGGCTACGATACCCCTAACGCGACCGGTGGCCACGGAGGCGCCGGCATCGAGGGCGATGTCTTCTTGAGCGGGGGCGCCCGGCTCACGGCGACCGGGGGCGGGGGCGGTCACACGAGCCATCTCTTTTCCACGAGCGGGAACGGCGGCCCGGGCATCGGCGGCTCGGCCACCGTCGGCGTGGGCAGCGTCCTCGTCAACACCGGTGGCTACGGCGGGCCGGCATACGGCACAAGCGGTGCGACTGCCGGCAGCGGGGCTGCGGCCGTCGCCGGCACGTTGACCGTCGGCGGCGGAACAGTCACGCTCGTGGGCGGCGCACGAGGCGTCGCCAATGCCACCCAGGTGAACGGGCAGCCGGGTCCGGCCGCAAACGGCTCGGTCTCCGTCACGGGCGGCGGCCAGCTGACCGCCAGCTCGGGTTCGCCCGTCGGCTCGGCCTTCGGCCCGAGCAGCGCGGTCACCGTCGGAACCGGGTCGGCGCTCACCGTCGCGCAGAGCGGCTGGGCGCTGGGATCCGACGTCACTTCGACGAACGCGGGCGTCATCCGCATCGACGGCGCTCTCACCGGAGGCGGCACCCTGGTCAACCACGGCATCCTCGTCCCGCGCGACGAGGTGACCGCCGCAGTCACCGTCAACAACTACCGGCTGACGTTCGCCGGCACCGGCGCGTCACCGGTGGCCGATCAGCGCGTCTACGCCCCGACGCTGGCGTCGGTCGAACGGCTCTGGCCGGTGCCGGACGCCCCGGACGCGCACACGCTCTTCCTGGGGTGGACCACCGATGGCGTCGAGGGGCCCGTCGAAGACGGGACGCCCCTGAGCAGCATCTCCGAGAACGGCGCGGCCGCGCTGGAGGCCGAGTGGACCGGTGTGACGATCGCGGGCGAGGCGACGGTCGGAACGACCCTGACCGCGGAGCTCTCGGGCGGCCTGGGCGACGAGACCTTCCAGTGGACCGTGGACGGCGACGCGGTGGCCGGGGCGACGGGAACCACGTTCACGCCGGGCCTCGAGCACATCGGAACGACCATCGGCGTCACGGTCGGCGCGGGCGATCTGGTCGGCTACGCCTCCGTTCCGCCGAGCATCGGCGCGACGACCGGACCGGTCCAGGGGGCGTACTCCTACGGGCCGGTGATCATCGAGGGCGATCCCCGCGTGGACCGCACGCTCACGGCCGACATCACGGGCGCCTTCGATCCGCCGAACTCGGTCCTGGAGTTCCAGTGGTCCACCGCGGAGGCCGACGGCTCGGGCGGCTGGACCACAACGCCCATCGACGGGGCCACCGAAGACACCTTCACCCCGGGCGCCGCCCTGCTCGGCGAGCGCCTGATCGTGGAGGTCACGCCGACGCTGCCCTTCTACCCGCTCACGCCCATCTCCTCGGACCCGACGGAGCCGATCGGCGCAGCCGACTTCGCCTCGCTGCCCGAGGTCACGGTGGAGGGCGACGCGATCGCCGGAGCGACGCTCACCGCGAGCCTCTCCGGCAGCTTCGCGCCCGAAGCGGCGATCGCATACCAGTGGTTCCTCGACGGCGCGCCCGTCGACGACGCGGATCAGGCCACCTGGGAACTGCCGACCAGCGCCGTCGGCGCGGAGGTATTCTTGGAGGTCACCGGAACTCGCGCCGGATACACCGACTCCCCCGTGCGATCCAACGCACTCGGACCGATCCAAGGCGAGTACTCCTACGGGCCGGTGGTCATCGAGGGCAATGCCCGGGTCGACAGCATACTCACGGCCAACATCACTGGCGCCTTCGATCCCCCGAACTCGGTCCTGGAGTTCCAGTGGCTCACCGCGGAAGCCGACGGCTCGGGCGGCTGGACGACGACGGCCATCGCCGGGGCCACCGAAGACACCTTCACCCCCGATGCCGCCCTGCTCGGCGAGCGCCTGATCGTGCAGGTCACCCCGACGCTGCCCCTCTACCCCCTCACACCGCTCTCATCGGAGCCCACCGAGGAGATCGGCGCGGCCGCCTTCTCCTCTCTTCCCCAGGTCACCGTGGAGGGCGACGCGATCGCCGGAACGACGCTGACCTCGACCCTGTCCGGCGGCTTCGCGCCCGAGGCGGCGGTCGCGCACCAGTGGTTCCTCGACGGCGCGCCGGTGAGCGGTGCGGATCAGCCCTCGTGGCGGCTGCCAGCCGATGCCATCGGCCACGAGGTGTTCCTGGAGGTCACCGGGACACGCGCCGGATACGACGGCGGCACGGTACGGTCCGACGTGCTCGGCACGGTTCAGGGCGAGTTCCAGGCGAGCGAGGTCGTCGTCACGGGAACACCCCGGGCGGGTGAGACGCTCACGGCGGACGCCTCCGGAAGCTTCGATCCCGAGCCGGATGAGTTCGCCTACCAGTGGACCGCCGACGGCGCGCCCATCGACGGGGCCACCGACGCTGACCTGAAACTCGGTGACGACCATGTCGGCGCGGCTGTCCGGGTCGTGGTCACCGGGACGAAGTCCGACTATCTCGACGCGGTGGCCGCCTCGGAGCCGCTCACCATCGCCGCCGCCGAGTCGCCGATCCTGACCGTCAGCTCCGACGACGGGTTCCGCCCCGGCGGCACGATCCGGATCGAGGGGGCCGAATTCCCCGCAGACGGCGAGTTCGACCTCGAGCTGCATTCCCGACCGGTGCTGCTCGCGACGGCCACCGCGTCGGCCGTGGGCGACTTCTCGACCGAGGCGCAGATCCCCAGTACCACGACCCCCGGCGCGCACCGGATCGTCGCGGTCGACTCCAACGGCGCCGTCGTGGCCGAGGCCGCGATCCGCGTCGGCGAGCCACTGGCGGAGCCGGACGCGACTCCCGACACCGAGGATCCGGGCACAGCGGATCCTCTCGCGCGAGCCGGTGCGTCCCCCTGGATGGGCGCGCTGGCCGTGTCCGCGCTGGCGGTCCTCGCCGGGCTGACGCTGCTGCTCGCGCCGCGGGTGCGCCGCACGCGTCGGTGAGGCGCGGGACCTCCCCGCCTTTCCTCGGCCTCCGCTGAGGCGCCTCCGCCACACGGGTGGCGCCTCGGCGAACGCCAGGGGTTCGGCTCGGTGCACGCTCAGACCTCGGCAGCTGACGAGGATCGGGCGCCCCCGACCGGGCGGATACTGCCTTCGGGGTCGCGCAGCCCGAACCCGAAGGCCCGGTCCACGGCGATGTGCGCGAGCCAGGCGAGCCCGGCGAGGAAGAGTTCGAGCCCGCCGCGCAGACCCCAGCCGAGCGCGGGAAGCGGCAGGATCAGCGACGCCGCGATCAGCGCGATCGGCAGCCACGGCCGGTGCAGAAAGTTGTAGAAGCCCACGCGTTCGGGTCGCAGGAGCCCGGGGCGCCCGCCGAAGGCCCCGATGAGCGCGATATCCGGCAGCAGGCCGAAGAGGATCAGAACAGTGGCGGCGACCCAGCCGTACTTCACCCCCTCGAAGATCGCGAAGGCGAGCAGCGCCACGGCGAGCACGGACCAGAGGATGCGGATCATAAAGCTAATACTATTAGCCTTACTCGTCCGGTGTCCAGCCGGAGACGGCCAGCGGAACAGATGCGCAGCGAAGCGCGTTGCACCACCGTGAGCCCCGGAGAACAGCGAGGCCTCGACCGCGCATGGGAGACACGCCCGAGATGGAGGATCGACGCATGGGGATCGGTGCGATCATCCCGACCGGACGCCGCGCGGGCCGCGAATCCGGCACCGGTGCGAGCGGGGCGATCCGCGACGTCGAGGCCGGTATCGAGTTCGAGCTGTTCTCCTCCTCCTTCTGCGGCGCGTGCCGCCAGACCCGCGCCGTGCTGGAGCAGGCCGCGCGCCGCCTTCCCGGCAGCAGGATCTCGGAGCACGACGTCGCGTTCGAGCCGGAACGGGCGGAGGGCGAGAATATCGTCGCCACCCCGACGGTCATCGTCCGCTCCCCCGCTGGTGCGGAGGCGCTGCGCGCGACGGGCGTCCCCACGATCGCGCAGGTCCTCGACGCCGCGGCCCGCGCCGCATCGCTCTAACGATCGGACCCCGCCCCGGAGTCGGCGGCGAGGTGCCGGCCGGCGACCGCGTAGAGGCCCGGGTGCGGCGAGGCGATCTCCGCGGTGCGCCGGGCGAACTCGGCCGCCGCCGGGTCCGCCTGCGTCGCCGTCACGTCGTCGGCGCTCTCCCAGCGCGCGACGTTGACCACGCGGGTCCGGTCGAGGCTCGCCAGGATCGTCGCCGAGACGAACCCCGGGCGCCCGACCATCACCCGTTCGCTGCCCTCGTTGAGCAGGTCGATCACCTCCTGCTGCGTCTCGGGAGCGACGTCGATGATGTTGATGAACGTGACGGGAGCGGCCATGACGGTGTTCCTTTGCTTCGGCAGGCGTTCGGCGGAACGAGGATCCGCCGAACCAGGCGGTGCGGTACCGCCTCGGTGAACAGACGAGACAGCCCCGGAAAGCGTGAGCCGCGGATCGGAGCGGATGCGCGGGGATCACGGATCGGTCGGCTGCATCGTCTTCTTCTCAGAGGGCAGCGCGCACCGGATCCGCGCCCGTGCGCGCGGCAGCCTGGACTACGCTGACGAGAGGAGCGAGAGGTCGGATGAGCACTGCAGAGCACCCGGGCATGCCGGATCCGCCGCCGGCGGAGGCTGTGCGCGAACGGCGCATCCTGCTCGGCCTGAGCTACCGGCTGCTCGGCTCGGTCGCCGACGCGGAGGACTGCGTGCAGGAGACCTACATCCGCTGGTACCGCCTCGACGAGGAGGAGCGCCGAGGGGTCTCCTCGCCGCTAGCGTGGCTGATCACGACGGCGAGCCGGATCGGCCTCGACATGCTCACCACCGCCAGGGCCCGCCGCGAGCGCTACATCGGGGAGTGGCTGCCCGAGCCCGTGCCGGGATCCGGGCTCTGGAACAGCCAGGGCGGCGGCGGATCCGCCGACGACCCCGCCGACCGGATCAGCATGGACGACTCGGTGTCGATGGCGATCGTCGACGGCGGCGGACTGGTCTCCGCGGCGCTCGAACCGCTCAGCGGCGCCGGGCCGATCGCGCGCTTCCTGCTCGGGGTGTTCGAGCGGCAACCCGGTCTGCTCCTGCGCGAGGAGCTCGTCAACGGCGAACCCGGGCTCGTCGCAGGCATAAGCACCGGCACCGGCACCGGCGACGAGATCCTCGCGGTGATCTCGCTCGCGCTGCACGAGCGCAGGATCTCGCGCCTCTGGACGATCAGGAACCCCGAGAAGCTCACCCCCTGGCAGCGCTGAGGGGGTGCGCGCGGCATGGGAACCGGCACACCCGGTCGAGCCTCGGGGCGGGCGAAGATCCTTCCGGCGGCGAGCGCCGCGCTAGTGTCCCGCGGCGCAAATTCGTTCTATAGATCGTGTGCGGAGTCGGCGCATCGCAAGGCAAGTGAGCGAAGGCTCGCCGGTGGCAAGTCGAGCGAGTGCGCCGCTGCGAGGTGTCGGCCCGGTGCGCGAGTTATGGAGCGAATTTAAGACGCGGGACACTAGGCGGCGATCCTCATGACCGTGCGGATGTTGCGATTGGTGGTCGTGCGCTTCCAGACCGCGCGTCCGAGCTCCTTGCCGAACGGCGAATCGGTCGAGTCGCCGACGGGGACGTTCCAGTACACCACCGTCCCCGGACCGGGCTGCACGCGATCGTCCCCGCGCGGGAGGTCGCGGCACTTCTGGATCAGCGCGTCCCGCGTCTCGCCGTCCGCGCAGAAGATCACGTAGGAGTGATGACCGGTGTCGGCGGCGTCGAAGGGCAGTTCGTCTCGTGCTCGGCGCAACTCGTCCAGCGTGACCAGCACGATCCAGGCGTCGTAGCCGAACCGCTCGGCGAGCGCCCGCTCGATCGCGGCCTTCAGCTCCGCGCGATCTCCGGTGTCCGCGGTGAACCGCACGTTGCCGCTCGCGAGATAGCTGCGGACGTCGCCGAGGCCCAGCGCGGCGACGGTCTCCCGGAGATCCGCCGACCGGATCGTGATGCCGCCGACGTTCACGCCGCGCAGCAGAGCCGCATAGTCCATACCACCCTCCCGCACACGACTCTACGCGTGCCGAAGGCCGCCCGCTCGCGATCCTTCGTATATATACTGGGAGCGATTCCGCGCCGCCGTGCTCACGCCAGTCGATCTGCTGGGGTGGCGCGCCGGCGCCAGACGCCGAAGCGAGGTGAGTGCCTGTTGTCGAGCGACGATCATAGTCCGGGCACCGCGCCCGTTCCGCGTTCTGCCCTGCTCTCCCGCTGAGCCGGAGGAAGCGGACCCGCGCGGACACCCGGCGAGGTTCCCCACACCGTTTCCTTCCTTCCGCACGCGCGGCTGGCGCGCATCGAGGCGCGCCGCCCGCTCCCGTGCGGGCGCGCGTGCCGCCGGCACCCCGTCCGCACGGGAGCGACGCATGCCGACCCAGAGAGAGCAGCATCATGACCGATGACCAGACCCGTCCCCCGACCGCTGTGATCGACACGATCACCGAATCCGTGAACAGCCGGGATCTGAGCGGACTCGCGGCGGCGATCGGGGAGCTGACCACGCGACAGCTCGTCGCGGCGCTCGAGCGACTCAACGCCCGGCAGCGCGCGGTAGTGTACCGGCTGCTTCCGAAGCAGCAGGCGCTCGAGGTGTTCGAGGCGTTCCCGCCGACGCTGCAGGGCGAGCTGGTGGCGGGGCTGCAGGACGGCGAGGTCGCGGCGCTGTTCGCCGAGCTGGATCCGGACGACCGGGTGTGGCTGCTGGACGAGCTGCCCGCGCTGGTCGCCCAGCGTCTGCTCCGGGGGCTGCCCGAGCACGAGCGTCAGCTCACGGCCGAAGTGCTGGGGTATCCGAACGGCTCGATCGGGCGGCGGATGAGCCCCGAAGTGCTCACCACCCATCCGGAGCGGACGGTGGGCGAGACGCTGGCCCGCCTGCGGCCGCGCGTTCACGACGCCGAGACCGTCTACACCCTGCCCGTCCTCGACCACGAACGGCGCATCGTCGGGGTCGTCAGCCTGCGCGACCTGCTCGGCGCCGACGACACCGCGGCGGTCGCATCGGTGATGCGCGACGCGCACACCGCCGGCGCGACCGAGGACGCCGAGCTCGCCGCCCGTCGCTGCGCGGACCTCGGCGTGCTCGCCCTGCCGGTGGTGGACAGCGAGTCGCGGCTGGTGGGCATCCTCACGATCGACGACGCGGTGCGGATCCTGGAGCACGAGGAGAGCGAGGATGCGGCCCGCCAGGGCGGCGTGGAGCCGCTGCGCCGACCGTACCTCTCCACGCCGGTGCTCAGCATCGTGCGCTCGCGGGTGGTGTGGCTGCTGGTCCTCGCGATCGGTGCGACGCTGACCGTGCAGGTGCTCTCGGTGTTCGAGGCCACCCTGGAGCAGCTGACCGTGCTGGCCCTGTTCGTGCCCCTGCTGATCGGCACCGGCGGCAACACCGGCAACCAGGCCGCCACGACCGTCACCCGCGCCCTCGCGCTGGGCGACGTGCGGCCCCCGGACGTGCTCAAGGTCCTCACCCGCGAGATGCGCGTCGGTGCGATGCTCGGCCTGCTGCTGGGCGCGATCGGCTTCGCGATCACCGCGCTGGTCTACGCGCCGCAGGTCGGCCTGGTGATCGGCCTGACCCTGCTCGCCGTGTGCACCGCGGCGGCCACCATCGGCGGGATCATGCCGCTCGTCGCGCGCGCGATCCGCGTCGACCCCGCCGTCTTCTCCAACCCGTTCATCACCACCTTCGTGGACGCCACCGGGCTGATCATCTACTTCCTGATCGCCCGCGCCGTCCTCGGCCTGTGAACGCCGGATCCCCCGGAGCTAGGGCATGTCTCGTAGATCTTCGTCGTCGCGAGCAGAGCCCCGGCGGTGCGTATCGCGAGGCGGAGGAGAGAGGCGATGCCGGAAGGCTCGCACCGGGCGCTCGAAGCAACGCATCGCGTTGCGCGCCCACGTGCCGAGGGCCGTATGCGGCCCTCGGTGCAGGCGCCCAGGGCAGAGCAACGCTCTGCCGCGCCGTCGACTGACGACAACGCAGCAAGACGTGCCGCCAGGGCTCGCGCAGCAGACGCAGGATCTGCGAGACATGCCCTAGCTCCGGAGGATCCGGACCAGCGACTGCTCGTCGACCGAGAAGTGGGTGCGCTCGCGAAGACGGCTGCGCTCGCGTCTCGCCGCCTCGATCGCCTCCGGATCCTCGCAGAGCTCGAGCAGCCGTGGCGCGATGTACGAGCCCTTCGCGACGGCCGGCGTGTTGCCGAGTCGCTCCGCGACCCGCTGGACGATCGCCCGCGTGGCGGCGGCGCGCGACTCGGGACTCGCCCACGACTCGGCGTCTGAGGCGAACAGCTCGGCGCACGCGATCAGCGTGCCGCCCCAGGTGCGGAAGTCCTTCGCGGTGAACGCTCCCCCGCCGGTGTGCCGTCGCACGTAGGCGTTGACGTCGCGGCTGCGCACGCGGCGCAGGACGCCGTCCTCGTCGAAGAAGCGGAACACCTCCGGGCCCGGGATCTCGAGCAGTTGCGAGACCACCCGGGCCGCGCGCGCGTCGCGCGCCCGGACGCGCTGGCGCTTCCCGCTCTTGCCCGTGAAGTCGAACCGCAGGCCGCCGGCGCTCGCCTCGACGTGCTCCTCGGTGAGCGTCGTGACGCCGTAGCTCTGATGCAGCTCCGCGTACCGGTGGTTCCCGACGCGGAAGTAGTGCAGGTCGATCAGCCGGATCACGCACGCCACGACCCGGTCCTTGGGCAGCCCGCGCCGCCGCAGATCCCGGTCGACGCGCGCACGCAGCTTCGGCAGGGCATCGGCGAACTCGGTGAGGCGAGCGTATTTCTCCCGCTCGCGGCGACGACGGAAGGACGGGTGGTAGATCGACTGCCGTCTTCCCGCCTGATCGACCCCGATCGCGAGCACTTTCGCCCGAGGCGAGTGCGCGATGCGCACCTCCTCCCACGCGGGCGGGATGACCAGGGCCTCGATCCGTTCGATCTCGCGCCGGGATCGGATGCGGCGTCCGCGTCGCAGGTAGACGAACGCGTCGTCCTCCCGGCGCCGCGTGATCGTCAGCGATCTCCGTTCGGCGCGGCGCTTCCGGGAGCGCGGCCTCGTCTCACCTCCCATCGGGCCCGCCGCTCGTGGCACGGGTCGCGGCCCGCGCGCGCTCGGCCGGTCGCTGCGGGCGAACGCGCATCACGGCCTCACCCCTCATGACGCTCACGATGCCGCGCGCGCAGCGCGAGGTACCGGGGATCCCGGGCCGCGCGGTCCCATGCCGCCTTGAATATCCGGGCCGCCTCGGCCTTCACCGGATCCTCCGGCCCGCGGGGCGCCTCGGCCCGGCCGTGCGCTCCGCTGCGTCCCTTCCGATCGTCGGGCACCGGGCCGATGTACTTCTTCCCGCCCCGATGATTCGCGTATCTGCGGGCACGGGTGAACCCCATCTGGAGGAACTTCCGCGACATATCGGCGCCGACGAAGTCCTCCGCGTCGAGATATTCCGAGAACAGCTGCCAGATCTCCTCGCTCGACCGGCGCGCCTGCTCCGGCGTCGCGAATCTCCAGTGCGGCAGGATCTCCGACTTGTAGGGCTCCACCTTCAGGACGCCCTGCTCCCCGCGGCCGATGCGATAGAGATCGGGGCGCTCGCGAAAATCGATCCGCGCGAAGTCGAGCGAATAGTCGAACTCCTTCACCGCGACCCCCCGGCCGAGCCGACCGCGGAGGTCGGTTCCTCTTCCGCGAGCGCCACGATCCTCCGCGCCATGTCGGAGAAGACGACCCCGTGGAACGGCACGACGCCGAGCCAGTAGAGCCGGCCGGTCAGACCCGAGGGGAAGAAGATCGCCTGCTGCGTGTAGACCACGCCCCCGTCGTCGTCGACGACGCATCCGATCTCGAGCCACGCGGTGCCGGGCAGCTTCATCTCGGCCCGGAGACGCAGCATCCGGCCCGGCTCCATCGCCTCGACGCGCCAGAAGTCGACCGCGTCGCCCACGGCGAGCCGGGCCCTGCTGCGGCGGCCGCGGCGCAGCCCGACCCCTCCGACCAGCCGGTCCATCCAGCCGCGCACGCTCCACAGCAGGGCGGGCGAGTACCAGCCGTTGGCGCCGCCGATGCCCTCGATCACCGCCCACAGCCGCTCCGCGGACGCAGTGGTCGGCCTGGTGCGCTCGTCGGTGAACACGGTTCGGCCCGCCCAGTCGGGGTCGCTGGGCAGCGGGTCGCTCGGCGCTCCCGGAAGCGCGGCGTCGACCCAGCTGGTCTCGATCACGTCCGTCTCCATGCGGCCGAGCGCCAGGCGCACCGCGCGGCGGTACCGGGTGAGCCCGCCCTCCGGGGGCGGGACGATCCCGTCGATGTCGCGATCCTTCATCACGCAGTCGTGCTGCAGCGACTCGACGAGCGGCCTCGCGAGCTTCCGCGGCACGGGCGTGACGAGGCCGACCCAGTGCGAGGCGAGACGCGGCGTCAGCACCGGCAGTGCGAGGATGCGGCGCTGGGGCAGGCCGGCCTCGACGGCGTAGCCGTTCATCATCTGCCCGTACCGGAGCACATCGGGACCGCCGATGTCGTAGGCGCGGTTCACCGCTCCGTCGACCCGGGCCGACGCGAGGAGGTAGTACAGCACGTCCCGGATGGCGATCGGCTGGATGAGGTTGCGCACCCATCTCGGCGCCGGCATCACCGGCAGCACCTCGGTCAGGTGGCGGATCATCTCGAACGAGGCGGAACCGGATCCGATGATCACGCCCGCCTGCAGCACGACCGTCGCCACCTCCGATCGCAGGAGGATCCTCCCGACCTCGCGGCGCGAGGCGAGATGCGGCGACAGGGCGACCCCGCGGCCGTCGGGGGCGAGCCCGCCCAGATAGATCATGCGGCGGACGCCCGACTGCTCGGCCGCGCGAGCGACGTTCCGCGCGATCCGCCGGTCGACGCTCGAGAACCGGGTGCTGCCGTTCATCGAGTGCATGAGGTAGTAGACGATGTCCACGTCACGCATGGCCGCGGAGACGGCCCTCGGATCCGAGGCGTCCCCCTCGACGATCTCGGCCCGTTCGCGCCAGGGCATCGCGCGCACGCGGTCGACGGACCGGGAGAGCACCCGGATGCGGTACCCTGCCGCGAGCAGCCGCGGCACGAGCCGGCCGCCGACATACCCGGTCGCCCCGAGCACCAGCACGCGCGGGCGCTCGCCCGATCGATCCGGAACCGCCCGCAGCCGATCCTCCCCGCCGGTGGGGAAGCTCAGAGCGGCCGGATCATCGGAACTCAACCGTGTCCGTCCCTCCCGGCCCCTCGGTTCCGAGCAGCTTCGATGCGAGCACCCGGACGGCGCCCACGATCTTTCCCCCGTCGACGCCCCAGAACTGAGCCGAGTCGCCGTCCACGCGCAGCAGCGCGAGGTCCGGGTCCTGCTTCCCCTCGGGGAAGTAGGCCTCGACCCGCGCATCCCAGAGCTCGGCGACCTTCGCGGGATCGTCGACGAGCGACGCGGATCCCGAGACCGACAGCCAGCTGTCGGTGTTCGCGAACGAGAGGTTCGCCTCGGGATGCCGCCGGACCGAATCCGCCGCCTCGCTGCTCGACGCGATGAAGAACCACACCGCGCCGTCATCGGTCACCTGCTGCGGCGTCATCGGATGCGAGACGATCTTGCCCTCCTCGGTCACCGTCGAGAGCATGACGAAGCGCTCCTCCCGCATCAGCTCGACCACTTTCGCCGCGGTGAGATCGATCGAATCAGTCATCTGGTGTGCCTCCTCGGGGTGAGCGGACCGGAGCGGGCCTCGGTCCCGAGACGTCCGGCGCCGCTTGCGCGAGATCTCAGGCTATTCGACTCGCCCCCCGGCTGATAGGCCCTTGACACGCCCGCGGCTGCGCGTCAGGCGGAGTGACGAACCTCCGATGACGGACCCTCGCTGACCGGTGCCGACCCGCGCCGGAGGCTCTGCGCCCTCGCGAGCCCCTGGGAGTCGATCGTCTAGGGTGGTGGGATGCCCACCCGGATCGCTTTCGCGCGCTGGCGCAGCGACGTGCCGAGCGGCGGCAACCGGTACGACGACGAGCTGACCGCAGCGCTCCGCGCCGAGGGCTTCGATGTGCGGGAGCATCCCGTCCCCGGCTCCTGGCCCGCGCCGGGGGCCGCGGATCGCGCTCGGCTCCGCGAGCTGCTGCTGGCCGACCCGGGCACCCCGGGCGAGCACTGGCTGATCGACAACATCGTCGGCTCCGCGGCGCCCGAGATCATTCGCGAGGCGACGTCGGACGGGCGACGCGTGTCGATGCTCATGCACTTCTTCGCAGCCGATGAGCGGGCGATCCCGGCCGAGGAACGCGCGCGCCTCGCCGCTGCGGAGGCGGAGGCGGTGGCCGCGGCGAGCGCGATCGTCGCGACGAGCGCCTGGACGGCCGGCGAGGTGGCTCGACGGTACGGACGCACCGACGTGGCCGTCGCGCTTCCCGGCGTCGAGCCGGCCGGGCTCGCCCCGGGTGCGCGGCGCGGCGGCGGAGGATCCCCTCGGCTGCTCTGGCTGGCGCGGGTGACGCGCACGAAGGATCCGCTCGCGCTCGTCGACGCGCTCGCCGGGCTGCGGGATCTCGGCTGGAGCGCGCGCCTGGTGGGCCCGGACACGATCGACCCGGCGTTCGGCCGCGAGGTGCGCGGGCGGATCGCCGAGCTCGGCCTCGCCGACCGCGTCGCGGTGCTCGGCGCGCGCGAGGGCGACGCACTCGCATCGATCTGGGCGGAGACCGATCTGCTCGTGCACACCGCCCGCTCGGAGGCCTACGGCATGGTCGTCACCGAGGCGCTCGCGCGCGGTATTCCGAGCGTCGTGCCGGCCGGGACGGGGGCGGTCGAGGCGCAGCAGGGCGCCGGCGGACGCTTCCCTCCCGGCGATGCCGCCGCCCTCGCGGGCGCGCTGCGCGACTGGCTGAGCGACGCGCGGCTGCGGGAGCGCTGGCGCGCGGCTGCCGCGGAGCAGCGGCGGGCGCTGCCCTCCTGGCAGCGGGCCGCCCGGTCGGTCGCGGCGGCGCTCGCGGGCTGAGGGCGACGGTTCACCAGCGACGCTGCTCGGGGGCGACCACGGCGAGCACGCGCGCCTCGATCCGCTCCACGATCAGGTACGCCAGCAGGGAGACCAGGGTGACCACCACGACCGTCGACCACAGCGAGGTGTAGCGGCTCGTGGCCGCGTCGACGGCCATCAGATTGCCGAGCCCGGTGCCCGTGGCCAGCCACTCGGCGACGGTCGCGCCCAGCACGGCCGTGGGGGCGGCGATGCGCGCTGCGGCGAAGAACGCGGGCGCCATCGCCGGCAGGCGCCCGAGCAGCAGCACCCGGCCCGGCGGGGTCGCGTAGCTCGCGAAGAGGTCGGCGACCTGACCGGGCAGCTGGCGCAGGCCGGCCAGGCACGAGACGAGGGTCGGGAAGAACGTCATGATCGCCACGACCACGGCCGTGCCGAGCGCGCCGCGCCCCAGCGCGGCGACCAGCAGCGGGGCGATGGCGATGATGGGCACGCAGCGCAGCGCGACCGCCACCGGCGTGAGCGCGAGGCGAACCCGACGCGAGAGGGAGAACGCCGCGGCCAGCAGCACACCGGCCAGCAGCCCGGCGAAGTAGCCGGGGATCGCGACCGCCGCCGTCTGCCCGAGCGCCGCGAGCAGCTCGGCACGGTGCTCGGAGGCCGCGGGCCCCGACACCAGCCAGTCCCACACGTCCCATGGCATCTTGGCGAAGAACGGGTCGAGTCCGAGCGCCGCGAAGAGCCCCACCCAGATGACGAGCACCAGCGCGACCGTCGCCGCCGCGCCGCCGAGCGCCCGCGCCCAGCGCTGGGACAGGGATCGCCGCTCGATCGGCGAGGGCGGGGTCAGCAGCACCGTCGGCTGATCCGGCGTGAGGCGCCGCGCCGCGAGCGAGACGAGACCGTAGCCGATCAACGACACCGCGGTGCTCAGCACCATGAGCGCCCAGAGGCCATCGGTGTCGAGGCTCCGCATCGCGAGGATCGACAGCACCCCGAGGCCGCGCTCCGCGCCGGTGAACTCCCCGACCAGCGCCCCGAGGAAGGCCGCCGGCACCGATGCCTGCAGCCCCGCCATCAGATACGGCAGCGCCGCCCGCCCGCGCACCGCCACCAGCGTCGTCCACCGCCCGCGTCCGTACGAGGCCGTCAGCTCGAGCCAGTTGCGCGGCACGGCGCGCAGGCCGACGAGCAGCGGCACCAGCGTGAGGGTGAAGACCGCGAGCGCGGCGAGCGTGATCTGCGGGCCGTCGCCGAAGCCGTACACGAGCCGGAGCAGCGGCCCCAGAGCGACCAGCGGCAGGCAGTACACGACCAGGGCGATGCGCAGGACGAACCGTTCGAGTCCGGGCAGCAGCACCACGAGCAGCGCGAGCACGATCGCCGCCAGGTTGCCGAGCGCGTACCCGGCGAACGCCTCGCCCGTCGTGTAGAGCAGCCCGCGCCCGTACGTGCCGGCGTTCTCCACGAGCTTGGCCGCGATGCCCGAGGGCACGCCGATCAGATAGCGGTCGGCGAGGACGGTGCGGCCCAGCAGCTCCCAGAGGCCGAGCACCGCCGCCCCGGCGAGCACCGCCCGCAGCGGGGCGGCTCCGACGCGCGCGCTCATCAGTCGATGCCGAGCAGCCGGCCGATGCGTTCCACGAGCTCGCCGAACTCCGGGCGGCGGAGGTGCTCGATGCGTCGCGGCCGTTCCAGACCGACGTCGAGATCGGCGATGATCCCGCCGGGCCTGGGCGACATCACGAGCACGCGATCGGCGAGCAGCACCGCCTCTGAGATCGAGTGGGTCACGAGCAGCGTGGTGGTCGAGGCGCTCGACCACAGCGGCGGCAGTTCGATGTTGAGCCGCCGTCTGGTCAGCTCGTCGACGGCGCCGAACGGCTCGTCGAGCAGCAGCAGCCGCGGCTCGGTGACGAGGCATCTGGCGATCGCCGCGCGCTGCCGCATACCGCCGGAGAGCTGCGCCGGCCGCGCCCGCTCGAAGCCCGCGAGCCCGACGGTGCGCAGCAGCTCCGAGATCCGCGCGTGATCGACGGGCTGCCGCGCGAGCCTCTGCGCGAGCGCGACGTTGCCGGCCGTCGTGCGCCAGGGCAGCAGCGAGGCGTCCTGGAACGCGATCGAGAGCTCGCCGCGCCGGCGCACCTCCTGCGGCGCATCTCCCCCGATGCGCACCGAGCCGCCACGATCCGCCTCCTCCAGGCCGGCGACGATCCGCAGCAGCGTCGACTTGCCGCACCCGGACGGCCCGACGAGCGCGGTCACCGAGCCGGGCGCGAGCGTCAGGTCGAGCGGCTCGAGCACGCGCAGCGGATCCCGCGAATCCGCGGCGAAGGTCTTCGCGACACCGCGGCAGACGACCTCGGGAGCGCCGACGGCCGCAGGTGCGCCGACGCCCGCGGCGCCGGGATCGTTCACGCGGCCGGTCCGTCCCGATAGATCTCCTCGAGGAGCGTGCGGTCCCACAGGGCCTCGGTGCCGCCGTCGATGCCCAGCAGCTCGAAGAGCCGCAGGTTCTCCGCGATCTGCTCGTCGGTGAACCATCCGAAGCCGAACTCGTCGGTCGCGTCGGAGTACATGATGTCGAGCTGCACCTCGGCCTGCTCGCGCTGCGTCGCGAGATCGAGCCCGGCGTCGGGGTAGAGCTCCAGCGTGAGCTCCGCGGCGGCCTCGGGGTCGTCCTGGTAGAGCTGCCACCCCTGCGCATCGGCGCGGATGAGCCGCACGATCCGGTCGCGCGTCTCCTCGTCCTCCAGGCTCGAGCGCAGCACGGTGTAGGTCTGGCTCATCGGGTTGTAGCCGAAGTCGGCCAGCAGCATGGAGTGGGCCTCGACGCCCTGCACGGCGAGGGCGACCGGCAGGTCGTTGTAGAAGCAGTAGAGACCGTCCACCTGGCCCGCGGTCAGCACCGCGGGGTCGTACTGGCTCGGCACGAACTCCACCCGGTCCTCGGCCAGCCCGTTGATCGAGAGGAACGCCGAGAGCGCCGGGTTGTTCGCGGTGGCGACGCCGATCTTCTTGCCGACCAGATCCTCCGGCCGCTCGATCGGAGCCCCGGCGAGCGAGAGGATCGTGGCGGCGCTCTTCTGGTACTGCGCGCCGACGATGACGAGGTCGGCGCCCTCCGCGTTCGACCGGGCGACGCCGTCGGCGGCCGAGACGTTCAGCAGCGCCGCGCCGCTCACCGTGCTGGCGTCTCCGGCCACGTTCGGTCCGCCCGGGGCGAAGGAGACCCGCAGCCCCTGCTCCTCGAAGAGGCCGCGGTCCTGCGCGAGATAGGTGCCGCCGAACTGCACCGAATGCGTCCACGAGAGCTGGTAGGTGACCTCTGACGGACCGCTCGGATCCGAGGGGCCGCGGCTGCAGGCGACCATCCCGCCGAGTGCGAGTGCGCCGGCGCCGCCGAGGATCGCGCGGCGGGTGATGGGATGCGTTGACATGCGACCTCCGTTGGGGTGGCGGCGGGTTCGACCGAACGAGCCGCGCTCACCCCGGCTTTCGCAACAGTTTAGGGCGCGTCGCCGTGGTGCCGTCCGCCGGGCGCGGGGGCTTGCCCGTGCGCCGACGGATGCGGTAATGGCGCGCAGGACGCCGCGCGGGCCGCCTCCCGCCGTCCTGCATCGGCGCCTCGCCGTCGAGCGGTTCCGCGGCGAGGCGGGATCAGCCCGCGCGCGGACGGAAGAGGCGCCGGGCGAGGATCACCGCCCGGCGTTCCAGTTCCGCGACGTCGGCGGGGAGGAGCGAGGAGGCGATCTCGTACTCGTATCCGTCGAAGAAGGCGACGAGGATCGCGACCAGGTCGTCGAGCGACGCATCCGCCCCGACGTCGAAGGAGCCGTCCTCGACTCCGTCGGCGACCGCGTCGCGCAGCTCTCCGAGCCAGAGAGCGTACACGCCCTGCAGGCGGACGGCGAGCTGCGGGTGCCGCCGCTGCAGGCTCGCCATCTCGATCCAGAGCAGGCCCCGACTGTGCAGATCGGGCATCTCGCAGACGATGCGGACCATCCCGAGCACCCGCTCCCACGGCGGGATCCCGGCGATGCCGAGCGATGAGAAGCGCTCGACGAGCTGGTCGTTGGCGTGCGCCAGCGCCTCGCCGAGCAGGCGCTCCCTGCTGCCGAAGTAGTGCTGGATCATTCCCACCGAGACGCCGGCCTCCTCCGCCACGTCGCGGAGACGCGTGCCGTCGTATCCGCGTGCAGAGATGCACTCGAGCGCCGCGGTCAGGATCCGCCGCCGCTGCGGCCCGGCCGCTCGGACCATCAGCTGTAGATGACGTACACCTTCGACAGGCGCTCGGTCACCGTCCAGGTGCCCGTCCACCCCTTCGGGAAGATCGCCAGATCGCCGGCGCCGACCTCCTGGGGCGCCTCGCCGTCCCGCTGCACGGTCATCCTCCCGCCGAGCACGTAGATCACCTCGCCGCTCTCGGCGAAGTCCCAGCGCGAGACGCCTTCCTCGGTCTCCCACGTCCCCGCGTGGAGGCCGTCGTCCTCGGTGGAGAAGAGGTTGAAGGTCTTCGTCTCGATATCCGCCCCGAGCGGATCCGCCAACGGCAGCTGCAGCGGCTCGATGGTCTTCTGCGCGTCCTCGACGTCCGCGATGCGACTGATGATGGCCATGATCCTCCTCGATACTGAGCAATACCAATATATTGATATCGGTCTTCCGAGATTACACCCGAACCCGCGTCCGGACAAGGCCCCCGCAGGCCTCGACGGCCCGGCCCGGACGCCGCCGGACGCCCGGATCGGCGGCGCTCCCCCCGAAGCGCTGTCGCTTTGCCCGGAAGAGTGGGAGTATGACACCCATGGGATTTCTCAACTACGGAGGATCTCAGGAGTACGAGTTCGAGGATCGGACGCTCGCGCACCTGAAGATCGCCATCACGATCAAGCTCAGACGGCAGGAGAGCTTCCTCATGAGCTGGGTGAATCCCGCCGAGCGCGGCGGCGGCCGCGTCTCGATCTGGCTCGCCCCGTCCATCCCCCTCACCTTCAGGTTCGCGGGCAGCCGGACGCCCAAGCTGGACAAGTCGTGGCTGGCGGTCCTCGCGGAACTCGCCAACACCCCCCGGGGGCTCATCGTCGTCTCCGAGCAGGAGGCGCAGAAGCACCTCGCGAGGCGCAAGGATCAGGAGTAGGCCCATGGGTTCCCTCTACTACGGCGAAGGGGCGCGGTTCACGTTCGACGACCGCCTGCTGACCCACCTCAGGACCGTGATACTCGGCAAGCTCAACCTGCAGGAGAGCCTCGTGTTCACCTGGTCCGGCGACGGGCGTCAGCACAGCATCTGGCTGCATCCCGCGGTCTCCCTCCGTTTCGAGTTCGACGACGAGGCCACCCCCGAGATCAACCACGCCTGGATCGAGCGCCTGCTCGCGCTCGCCAACTCCGGCTCGGGGCTCAGGATCGTCGAGGAGCCCGAGGGCGAGGGCTGAGCGCCCCGCCGGCGAGGACGACGAGCGTCCAGAGCCCGGCGGTGACGATCAGGCCGGCGGCCAGAGCGATCAGTCCGGCCGTCCGGTTGTAGGCGAAGTCGAAGACGAGACCGGTCACGCCCGACGCGAGCACCGCCACCACGGCGAGGTTCACGATCAGCAGCGAGTTGCCGACACGGACCACCCGGGCCTTCTGTCGCTTGCCGAAGTGGCTGCGGTGCAGCGCGACGAGGGCGAGCCCGAGCGCGGTGGCGAGCCCGGCGAACCCGACCAGCACCAGGTAGAGCGGCCGCTGATAGTCGTCCAACTCCGTGAACCGGGGCTGGAAGGCGACCGCGAGGAGGAAACCGCCGAGGATCTGGGTGCTGGTCTGGGTGATGCGGACCTCCTGGAGGATCTCGCTCCAGTTGCGGTCGGCGCGCTCGGTCGGCGTCTCCGACCGGCCGTCCAGCGCGGCGGCGCTGCGGGACTCGCCCGCGGTCCGCTCGCCGCCCCGCATCAGAGACCCCGACCCGCGCCCGGCGGATCACACCGTCTGACCGGCGTGCCGCCCCTCCCCGATCTCCTCGACCAGCTTCCGGTTGAACGCCGGCAGATCGTCGGGAGTGCGGCTGGAGACGAGCCCCTGGTCGACGACCACCTCCTCGTCCACCCATTCCGCGCCCGCGTTGCGCAGATCGGTGCGCAGGCTCGGGAAACTGGTGAGGATGCGGCCCCTCACGACATCCGCCTCGATGAGGATCCACGCCCCGTGGCAGATCACGCCCACGGGCTTGTGCTGCGCGAAGAACTCGCGCGCGAAGCGCTGCGACGCCTCGTCCATCCGGATCCGGTCGGCGTTCACCACTCCCCCCGGCAGCACCAGCGCGTCGAAATCCGCTGCGGAGGTCTCCCCCGGGTGCGCGTCCACCGCCTGCCGATGGCCGTTCTTCCCAGTCACCTCGGAGCCGTTCGGGGCGATCAGGCTCGCCCGAGCGCCGGCCTCCGTCACCGCCTCCCACGGGCTCGTCAACTCGCTGTCCTCGTACCCGTCGCTCACGAGGAACGCCACCTTCGAATCTGAGAGATGCATCGTCTCGAGTCCTTTCCGCCTGTTCGGTTCTCGTCCGGTCCACTCCCACGCTCCCAGGCGGCTCCGCTCGGGAAAAGGGGGTGGCCCGAGGCTCCGGATCGTGTTAACGGACGCGCGGCCGGGGCGCGGCCGCCTCAGTGGTTCCGGATCCTGTCGATGAGCTCGGCCTTGCGCAGCTTCGAGTATCCGGTCAATCCGAGTTCTTTGGCGCGGCCGCGCAATTCCGCCACGGTACGGTCCTCGTAGTCGTCGGCTCGGCCGCCGCGGCGGCCGAGCGCGGCGCGCCCGTCCTTCGCGGCGGCGTTCGAGATCCGGGCGGCCTTCTCCTGCGAGGCGCCCTCCTCGCGGAGACGGTCGTACAGTTCGGGATCCTTCAGCCGGGGATTCGGCACGATGTTCACACTCCTCGGTTTCGACAGCGGGACGGCGCGACCTCCCCGTCTCCTCTCGGTTTCGACGGCAGCGCGCTCAGCGGCAGCGTAGGCCGCCGTCTGAACAGCGGCGAGGCCCTCGACATCCGCGGGGCCGGCGGGTACGCTCCTCCGCGGACCGCGCCCGTCGTGCCGATCGCACAGAGCGACGTGTTCTGCAAGGGGCTCCCGTGCATCGCGGCGCGGTCATACGATCCCGGAGAGGATAGCCTCACGGAGCAGTGGACTGCGGCTCGACCACCGGCAGGTCGAATCAGTGATGGGAGAGGAAGCGGAATGCACCGTGGACGCGATGAAGAGCAGGACGAATTCGAGCTCGGGATCCTGCGCACCATGTACGAACTGGAGACCGCCGTGCGACGCTTTCCCGGGCTGCACGTGCGCCACTCCCCAGGGCCTTTCGTCGATGCGAGCGGCCCGAACGTCGATCTCGAAAGCGGGCTCGAGCTGCCCGGCCTCTCGGCGGATCCGCTGGACCCGGAGGACTGGTGGCACCGCCCCGTCGCGGATTGGCTGGCGCGGCAGCTCCGCGGATACCGGCAGCTCGCCGATCGCGAGCCCGACCGCATCGCCTGGGTGCTGACCGGCCAGTTCGTCGGCCGAGGCCCGGATGGCGAGCCGCTGCTCGCGAACGTCCTGCCCGTGGCCGGGCTCTCCGACGAACTGATCGCGGAGGCCGAGGACCGCTATCGCACCTTCTTCGACGCCGGGCGGGACACGGCGGGCGGGTCGCGCCGCCCCTCCCCCTAACGCATGCGCGGCGCCGTACGCAAGCCCCTGGAAGCTCCGCGGTGCGACGCCTAGCGTTGAGATGAGCGCCCGGGGCCTCCCGGGAGTCGTCCGATCGATGAAGGAGCAAGACCATGGGTTTTCTCGCATTTCTGTTACTCGGCCTCATCGCCGGTGCCATCGCCAAGGCGATTCTGCCCGGACGGCAGGGAGGGGGTTGGATCGCCACGCTGATCCTCGGCGTGGTGGGCGCGATCGTGGGCGGCTGGCTCGGTTCGCTGCTCTTCAACGCGGATCTCGACCGTTTCTGGTCGCTTGAGTCCTGGCTGCTGGCGATCGGCGGATCCGTCCTCGTGCTGCTGGTCTACGGCGTGCTGGTCGGTGGCCGGAAGCGCGCGGAATGACCGCCCCACAGCCGGCGGCAAGGCGTCCCTCCGCGGACGACCGCGCCGCGGATGCCGACGAGGACGTGACGAGCGATCCCGCCCACGACGACCGCCTCGGCTCCGACTGGGTGGATGAGGGAGGAGCGACCGCCGACGGACCGGCGACGGCGGATCGCTCCCCGGAGGCGAACGAGCCCGCCGCGGATTGATCGGGTCTCGGCGCCCTCCGCCTGCCGCACGGGGCAGAATAGAGGGGTGCCCGTAGAGACCTTCGAGATGCCGATCGCCGTCGACCTCGTGGCGGTGGGAGTCGGCAGCCTGCAGGGCGCCCTCTTCGCGGCCGGGTTCAAGCGGATCGACCTGCTCGGCGTCGCCATCATCGGCATCGCCTCGGGCATCGGCGGCGGCTTCCTCCGCGACATCCTGCTCGGCGTCTCCCCCGCGGCGTTCTCGAGCGACCTCTATCTGATCGTCGCCACCGGGGCGGCATTCATCGGCATGCTCCTGCAGCGTCTCCTGCGCAAGGCGGACCCCGTCATCACGCTGTTCGATGCGCTCAGCCTGGGCCTGTTCGGCGCGATCGGCACGACCAAGGCGCTCGCGTTCGGGCTGCCGATCGCACCGGCGCTGTTCATCGGCGTGGTCTCGGCCGTGGGCGGCGGCGTGCTGCGCGACGTGATCCTCAACATCCCCATCGCGCTGATGCACGTGGGGTCGCTGTACGCGGTGGCGGCGCTGCTCGGCGTGACGGTGCTCGCGGTGCTCCTGGCGTTCGACGTTCCGGTGATGGTCGCCGGCGGCGTCTGCGTCGCCGTGACGACGCTGCTGCGTCTGCTGGCGGTGCGATTCGGCTGGAGCCTGCCGGAGCAGCGCGCGCTGAGCAGGATCAGGCTCCGCAAGCAGCGCCAGGTCGAGGAGGCGATCGACCAGGCGCTGCACACGGGGATGCTCACCGTGCCGATCGCCCTGCCGCAGCCCCAGCCCGACGAGCAGGAGACGCCGACGAAGCCGCGGCGGAGGCGCCACCGACGCGGCAGAAGCCGCGGTGGTTCCGGCCCCCAGGCCCCGTAGGAGATGCCCCGGGACGAAGCCCCGCGCACTCGGCTGCGCGCGTCGAATTGTGCACTCCGTCCCCGCCCGCGAAAATGAAGGCATGAATCCGACTGGGGGGCAGACGGCGAGGTCATCGACGACAGAGACGGCGGAGGACGCGAAGCGCGGGCGGGCGCGCGTCATGCTCTACGCCGTGCTGCTGGCGGGTGTGCTCCTGGTGAACGCGGCGGTCTTCGCGTGGGGCGCCTTCGCAGGATGGTGGCAGCCGCACGCACGCAATCTGCAGGTGATCGCCGCGATCTCCCAGTTCAACCTCCTCTTCGCGATCCTGCCCCGGCAGCACTGGATGGTGAACTTCCTCTCCTGGCTGGCGACGCGGGCTCCCACCTCCTGGCCGCTGCGACTGCGCTGGAGGCTCGCGCAGTACTACCACGTCGGCGGGCTGCATGTCGGCGGAGCGATCGCGGGCACCGCCTGGTACCTCGTCTACGTCGTGCTGCTCGCACCGGCCTGGGCAGATGGGGAGGCCGGCTACGACGACGTCTCCGTGGCGATCGCGATCCTCGTCGTGCTCATGCTCCTCGCGATCTGCGTGCTCGCGGCGCCGGGCCTCCGGACCCGCCATCACAACCTGTTCGAGGCCTCGCACCGCTTCGGAACCTGGACCGTGCTCCTGCTGGCCTGGGGCAACGCGCTCGTCCTGGCGCACCTGCAGACGCCCGCGCGCACCTTCTGGGAGGCGCTGCTCGCCTCTCCGGTGTTCTGGATGCTCGCGGTCTCGACCGTGTTCGCGATCTGGCCGTGGCTGCTCCTGCGCCGGGTACCGATCACGGTGGAACGCCCCTCGAGTCATGCGGCGGTGGTGCGCCTGGACTACGGCGTGGTGCCCCCGGTCGGAACCACCCGCGCGATCAGCAGGAATCCCTTGTTCGGCTGGCATCCCTTCGCCTGCGTGCCCGCACCGGCCGGAGAATCGGGCTATCGGATGGTCGTCTCGCGCGCGGGCGACTGGACCTCCCGCTTCATCGACGACCCGCCCTCGCGCATCTGGGTGCGCGGCCTTCCGACCGCGGGCGTCGCGAATGCCAAGCGCCTCTTCAACCGGGTGCTCTACGTGACCACGGGAAGCGGAATCGGTCCCGCCCTCGGGCATCTGCTGACCGATACGCAGGGCGCCCGACTGGTGTGGGTCACGAAGGATCCGCGGACGACCTACGGCGACGATCTGGTCGACGAGGTGATGGCGGCGCAGCCCGCGGCGGTGATCTGGAACACGTCCGAGCAGGGCAAGCCCGACGTCTTCGCGCTCTCCCACGACGCGTATGTGGAGTCCGGCGCGGACGCGGTGATCTGCGTATCGAACCGCCCGGTCACCAGCCGGGTCGTCGGCGAGTTCGAGCGGCGAGGGGTGCCGGCGTTCGGGCCGATCTGGGATTCCTGAGCGACCGGCTGCCCGGGGGTCCGCCGTGGGAAGAGGTCGCCGCTCAGGCTGCGGCCGTGCCCCCGCGCAGCTCGGCCAGCTCGCGCCCGGAGCGCTGAGCGTCCGCCTCGGCGTTCGCCTTGAGTCCGGCGGCCAGCTCGGTGAACGGGTCGAGCGCTGGATTGACGCCGACCAGCGTGAACGGGCGCTGCACCACGCGGAGGTCGAGACCCCAGACGTCCTCGAGCACCCGGCGCAGCCAACCGGTCGAATGGTCCCAGCCCTCCTTGGGCGTGCCCGGATCGTAGTTGCCGCCGAGCACCGTGACGAGCGTGGCCGGCTTGCCCTGCAGCGCGGTCCCCTCGGGGTTGATGCGCGCGTCCGTGTAGGCGAGATCGAACCAGGTCTTGAAGTGCTGCGAGACCCCGAAGTTGTAGAGCGGCACGGCGAACAGCAGCGCATCGGCATCGACGAGCTCGTCGGCGAGCGCCGTGGCGAGTGCGAGCGCCTCGCGCTGCGCATCGCTGCGATCCGCCTCCTCGGCGAGTCCGCCGATCACCGCGTTCTGCCAGGCGGTGGCCGGGATCGGGTCCGCGGCGAGGTCGCGACGCGTCACCGTCGAATCCGGGTGGGCGGCCGTCCACTGCGCTTCGACGAGGTCGGCGAGCGCGCGGCTGGCCGACGTCGCGGGGAGGATGCTGGCGTCGAGGCGGAACAGTGTCACGAGAACTCCGATCTGAAAGTATAAGTCACTAGTAAATTATTAGCGACTATCGAGAGTGTAGCACGATAGGATCGAGACATGGAAGCCGATGACCGCGAGAGGCACGAGTGCGATGCCGCCGTCGGTCTCGCCTTCACGATCCTCGGCAAGCGCTGGAACGGCATGATCATCGACGCCCTCGGAGGCGGCCCCCTCTCCTTCGCGGCGCTGCGTCGCTCCGTCTCCGGCATCAGCGATGCGGTCCTCTCGGATCGCCTCACCGAGCTCGCCGAGGCCGTGCTCGTCTCCCGCAGCGTGGATCCGGGGCCGCCGGTGGCCGTCTCCTACGCGCTCACGCCGGGCGGCGCGCAGCTGCTGCCGGTGCTCGAGCAGCTCGGAGCCTGGGCCTCGGAGCATCTCGAGGCCTCCCCGGCGCGCGAGCGCGGGACGGTCTCCCCATGAGCAGCGCGCCCCGCCCCGCGCGCCGCGCCCTCGTCGTCGTGGATGTCCAGCAGGAGTATTTCTCGGGGCGGCTCGGGATCCAGTACCCGCCCCGCGAGCAGAGCCTCGCCCGGATCATCGATCTCCTCGGGGCTGCGGACGCCGCCGGGATGCCGGTCGCGGTGATCCAGCACGAGAACCCGGTCGGCGCACCGGCGTTCGCCCTGGGATCCCCCGGCCACGAACTGCACCCGGAGCTCGCGCGACGACTCCGGCCGGAGTGGAAGCGGGTGTCGAAGCGCTTCGCGAGCGCCTTCGACGGCACCGAACTCCTCGATTGGAGCCGCGCGCTCGGCATCGACACCCTCACGCTGGTGGGCTACATGACCAACAACTGCCTCCTCGCGACGGCCGCCGCCGCGGCCCCGCTGGGGCTCGACATCGAGGTCGTGTCGGACGCGAGCGGCGCCGTCCACCTCTCCAACGAGGCGGGAAGCGTCTCGGCCGAGCATCTGCACCGGACGCTGATGGTGCTGCTGCAGTCGAACTTCGCCGCGGTCACCGAGGCGGACGCCTGGATCGCGGCCGTCAGAGACGGCGCCCGCCCGCCGCGGAGCAATCTGATCGCCTCGGCCACCGCGTTCGGTCCGCCGGGCTGACCCCGTCCGCCGTTCAGCGCCCGATGCCGACGAGCCCGGACTCGTAGGCCGCGATCACCATCTGAGTCCGGTCGCGCAGACCGAGCTTGCCGAGGATGCGCGAGACATGCGTCTTCACCGTCTGCTCGGAGAGAAAGAGCTGCTGCGCGATCTCGGCGTTCGAACTCCCGCCGGCCACCAGCCGCATGACGTCGAGCTCGCGCTCCGTGAGCGGCGCCAGCGTCGCGGATCGGGCGTGCGCGGGCGGGCGGGCGACGTAGTCCGCGATGAGCCGGCTCGTGATCGACGGGGCCAGCAGCGCGTCGCCCCCGGCGACGATGCGGACCGCCGCCACGAGATCCTCGGCGGTCGCGTCTTTGAGCAGGAACCCGCTCGCTCCGGCCTGCAGTGCGGAGAACACGTACTCATCCGCGTCGAACGTCGTGAGCATGATGACCCTGGGGTGTTCGAGCCCCGGCATGCCGAGGATCGCCCGCGTCGCGTCGAGTCCGTTCATCCGGGGCATGCGGATGTCCATGAGCACGACGTCGGGCCGCGTCCGGCGCACGAGCGCGACGGCCTCGTCGCCGTCCGCCGCGCTGCCCACGACCGAGAGATCGCCCTGAGCGTCCAGGAGCGCGCCGAAGCCCTGGCGCACCATCGCCTGATCGTCGATGATCGCGACCCTGATCACAGGCCCGGTCGCTGGTGGCCCGTCGGTCTCGGATGACGCCATAGAGCCGATGATAGCGAGCGAAGAACGATCCGGGATCCCTCTCCCGTATCACGCGCGATCACCCCGTGGAGTGACGCGTGAGGGGTGGACCCGGGCCTAGCGTGATCCGTGGCGCGGCCGGCGCCGGACAGCGGCCGGCCGCACCGCCGCCCGCACGCGGCCGCGACGGCGCCGGATGGCGTCGTCCGGCGGAATAGGAGAAGCTGACATGGTGACCACCCCCTCGACCCCCGGACGGAACGCCCCGCTCTGGTCGATCTCGCGCATCGGCCGGGACTACGCGTTCGTGCTCCCCGGGTTCTTCGTCTCGCTGCTGGCCTTCGTGCTGCTCGTGCCGCTCACCGCGCTGTCGCTCGGCACGCTCGTCGTCTGGGTCGGCGCCCTGCTGCTGCCCGTCGCGCTGCGCCTCGCCTCGGTGTTCGCCGAGCTCTCGCGCACCCGCGTGCGATCCTACGGCGTCGACGTGCCCACTCCGGCGTACGCTGCGACACGCCCCGGCCTCGCGGGGCACCTGCGCACCATGATCGACCCGCGGCGCTGGCTCGATCTCGCCTTCGAGACGCTGGTCGCGTTCCCGCTGCGCACCTTCACCTTCGTCACGGCGGTCACCTGGACGGGGGTCGCGGTGGGCGGCATCACGCACGTGATCTGGGGCGTCTTCCTGCCGCAGGACGATCTCACCCTCGCCGGCCTGATCCTCGAGGGGCTCACTGCGGGCGCGGCACCCGACGCGCTCGCCCATTCGCACCTGCTGGAAGCAGGGTTCAACTTCGTGGCGGGGTGCCTCTTCCTGGTGACCCTGCCCGCGGTGCTGCGCGGCCTCGCGCGGCTCGACGCGGCGACGACCGCGACCGCGCTCGGCGGGTCCGGGCTCTCCGCTCCGGCCGGAACGGAGCGCGGCGCCGAGGTCCCCGACGGGACCGGCCCGGCGGGTTCGCCTCCGGGCCGCGATCCCGTGCGCTCCGCCGCGAACGAGCCCGTCGCCCCGCAGGCGGTGGTCTCCGATCCCGCGGTCACCGGGGACGGCTGGGCCTGGATCGCGACGACCGCGGGGGCTGTCGTCTCGGTCGCGGTCGCCTGGCCGCTGCTGGCCGCCCTGTACGGGGTGCCCGTCGTCATCGCCATGATCCTCGCCCTCGCCCCCGCAGCCGCGCTCCTGCTCGCCGTCCGCTGGCCCGCAGCCGGGATCGCGGTGCTGACGACGGCCGCGACCGCCACGGCGCTGGCGACCGCCGGTGGCTCCGAATGGCCCTGGCCCTGGCCGGTCATGACGCTGATCGCGCAGGCGATGCTGATCCTGCTGCTCGGGCTGCGCCGCCGTTGGGGCTGGGCGCTCGCGAGCTGGCTGCTGCCGCAGGCGGCGGTCGCCGCCACCGCCCTGCCGTTCGGCCTCGACGGCGGCGGGTGGGGCAGCATCAGCACCTCCTCCGCCGTGACCGGCGGGGTGCTGGTCGTCGCCGTGGTGACGCGCCAGCTGCATGCGAGCCGGGGCGCGCTGCGCGAGGAGCGCCGCACGAGCGCCGAGCTGAGCGCCCGGCGGCACGAGCTCGAAGAGCGCAACCGGATCGCCCAGGAGCTCCACGACGTCGTCGCGCACAGCATGTCGGTGATCAGCGTGCAGGCGACGACCGCGCGCTACCGCCTCGACGGCCTGGATCCGGCCGCCGAGACGGAGTTCGCGTCGATCGCGGATTCCTCGCGGCAGGCCCTCGGCGAGATGCGGAGCCTGCTCGCCCTGCTGCGCTCCTCCGGCGACGACCGCGAGGCGCCGCTCGCGCCGCGCCCGACGCTCGACGATCTGCCCGCGCTCGTCGAGGCGACCCGGCGCTCGGGCGCCCGGATCTCCCTCGACGTGACGCGACGGCGCGATGCGGAGGGAGCGGAGGCGTCGGCGATCCCGGCGGCGACGGGACTCACCGCCTACCGGATCGTTCAGGAGGCCCTCAGCAACGCGATGCGGCACGCGCCCGGATCCGCGATCGGCGTCGTCGTGACGGAGGACGGTGAGCGGATCGTCCTCGATGTCGAGAACGGCCCGGCGGATCCTCCCGACGGGCAGCCGGTGGTCCCGGGTGCGGGGCTCGGCCTCGCCGGCGTGCGGGAGCGCGCGACCGCGCTCGGCGGCTCCGTCGAGTCGGGCGCCACCGCCTCCGGCGGGTTCCGCGTGAGCGCGACCCTGCCGCTCGGCTAGACCCGGCGCCCCCTCAGCCGCGGTTCCGGTCGGCGCGAGGGACCGCGAACTCGACGAGCCGACCCGACTGCGGGGCGAGGTCGGTCCAGTCGCCCGCGAACTCGATCGTCGCTATCCCGCTGGTGGGGAACTTCTCCTCGAATCGCTCCCGCGCCGGAGTCTCCTCCCGCACCGCGAGGAGGTCGACGAGCTGCGCGACGCCGGGAAGGTGGCCGAGCACCAGCGCGGTGGCGGTGCCGGCGGGGAGCCCCCGGAGCAGTGGGAGCAGGTCGGACGGGGACGCCTCGTAGATCTCGTCGTGATGGCTGACCTCTCGAGCGGCGGCGCCTCCGACGACCGCGCGCTCCCACGTCTGCCCGGTGCGCCGCGCCGACGAGCAGAGCACCCGATCGATCCGCCGGCAGCGCTCGGCCAGATACGCGCCGGCGACGACTCCGTCCCGTTCGCCCCTGAGGTTGAGCGGTCGGCGATGATCCGTCTCCCCGGTCTCCCAGGAGGACTTGGCGTGACGCATGACGAAGAGGGTGCGCGACATGGGGTCAGGATACCCGAGCGCCGCACCGGCTCAGGTCGGGGCGGGACCGCCGGGCCCGCTCAGTCGCGTCCGCCCATCCCGCGAGGCGCCGGGTCGGGGCGCTGCAACCGCGACAGGAACCCCTCGCTCGGCGGGCGCCGCCGGCGATCGAGCAGCGAGACGACCACGACCGCCAGGGCCGACAGCGGGATCGTCCAGGCGCCGGGCTGCGCCAGCAGCGACGACCACAGGCCGTGATCGGGCCCGACGATGCGGAAGGCGATGAGCGCACCGCCGCAGGAGGCGGCGCCCACCAGCATGCCCGCGATCGCCCCGCGCGCGGTCAATCGCGACCACCACACCCCCAGCAGGATCACGGGAGTCAGGCTCGACGCGGCGAACACGAACACGGTCCCCACGCTGGAGACCAGCCCCTCCCCGATGGTGATGAGCGACCACACCAGGGGCACCAGGGTGCAGAGCACCGCCGAGATCCGGAACCCTCGCACCGTGCCGCCGAACAGCTCCTGACTGACGACGCCGGCGAGTGAGACCACGAGCCCGGAGGCGGTTCCGAGGAACGCGGCGAAGGCGCCGGCGACGATGAGCGCCGTGAGCAGCTGACCGGCGAGGCCGGGCAGCACTTTCGTCGGCAGCGCCAGCACGACGGTGTCGGCGAGGCCCGCCTCGGCCATCTCCGGAGCGACGACCCGGGCGATGAGGCCCATCGTGCTGGAGGCGGCGTAGAACAGCCCGATCATCACGATCACGAGCACGGTGGTGTGCCGCGCCGACGCGCCGTTCGGGCTCGTGTAGAAGCGCACCAGCACGTGCGGCAGTCCGATCGTGCCGAGCAGCAGGGCGAACAGCAGCGAGAGCGTCGCATAGGCATCGGTGCCGGCCGGGCCCGCCTCGACGGGGAATGCCTCCGCGGGGTCGATCCGCGTGTCCGCGCCGAACAGCACGATCAGCATGACGATCGCCGGGAGCGCGAGCGCCGTCAGCTTGATCCAGTACTGCATCGCCTGCACCGCGGTGATCGCGCGCATGCCCCCGGCGGCGACGATCGCGGCGACCAGGACCGCGATCACCACCGCGCCCGCCCAGCGGGGCATCCCGGCGACCACGCCGAGACTCAGGGCGGCGCCGTGCATCTGCGGCACGATGTAGAGCCATCCGATCACCAGGACCACGATCGAGGTGATCCGCCTCGCCGCCAGGGATCGCAGCCGCGCCTGTACGAAGTCCGGGATCGTGTAGGCCCCGCTGCGCCGGAGCGGGGCGGCGACGAAGAGCAGCACGAGCAGGTAGCCCGCGGCGTAGCCGATGGGGAACCAGAAGCCCTCGCTGCCGGAGAGGAGGACGAGGCCCGCGAGCCCCAGGAAGGTTCCGGCCGAGAGGTACTCGCCGCTGATCGCGGAGGCGTTCCACACCGGGCGCACGCTGCGGGACGCCACGAAGAAGTCCCCCGTGGTCCGGCTCACGCGGACCCCGGCGAACCCCATGACCGCGGTGGCGACCACGAGCAGTCCGACCGCGATCAGATCGAACACGGGGTTCATCGCCGCTCCGTCCCGCTCGACGGGCCCGAGACGAGTTCGCGGTACCGCCGCTCATTGGCGTGCGCGCCGCGCACGTAGGCGATCGCGAAGACCGCGATGATCGGGTAGTACCCGTAGGCCTGCAGCAACCAGCTCAGCGGCACGCCGAGGATCACCGGGTCGCCCCACTCCGGCAGCAGCGAGAGCACCGCCGTGAAGGCCAGGATCACCACCAGGAAGGCGAGGAGGGTGCCGAGCGCCAGACGGAACTGCGAGCGGGCGAGACCGCGGAGATAGACGGCGCCGTCCTCGCGCATCGTGGCGGCGGGCTCCGCTCCCGCCCCGGCGGCGGGTGGCGCGCTCCGCCGCTCGCCGCCGGTCCGCACGCGCACCCGTGGCGGCGGATCGGCCGTCTCGTCGGCTAACGCAGCCATCGCAGCGCCTCACGTACGCTCGGCACCATCCGCCTGCTGACGGGGATGCGCGCCGCCCCGACCTCGATGACGGGCGCGGCCCCGCCGAGCCGGCACTCGGTCACCGCGTCGAGCCGCACCAGGTAGGAGCGGTGCACGCGAACGAAGCCCGCCTCGCCCCAGCGCTTCTCGAGCTCGGAGAGGGGCGCGCGGAGAAGGTGGCTGCCGCTGCTCGTCCACAGCCGCGAGTAATCCCCCTGCGCCTGGATCCACTGCACCTCGCTGCGCCGCACGAGGCGGACCGTCGACCCGACGGTCACCGGCACCGTCTCGTCGGCCGCACCGTCGGATGCCTCCTCGGCGGCGAGCGCGCTCGCCTCGATCACGCGGTCCAGCGCGCGGCGGACGCGGTCGGCCCGGATCGGCTTGAGCACGTAGTCGACGGCGCGCACCTCGAACGCGTCGAGCGCCCCGGCCTCGTCAGCGGTCACGAACACGATCGCCGGCCGCACCTGAAGCGCCTCGATCGCCCGGGCGACGGCGAAGCCGTCCGCACCGGGCATGTGGATGTCGAGGAATGCGCCGCCGAGCGGCCGCGTGGAGAGGACCTCGATCGCCTCGGCTCCGTTGCGGGCGGCGTGTATCTCGCCGACACGGGCATCGGCCGCGAGCATCGCGGTCAGCTCGGTCAGCGCCGGAGGCTCGTCGTCGGCAACCAGGAGTTCGATGCTCATCTCGCGCCTCCCCCGCCGTTCGTCCGATCGGCGTCCTCGCGCGTCTCCACGCGCTCGACCTCGTGCAGCGGCTGCGAGCGCGGGATGCGCATGCGCACCAGCGTGCCCGCGCCGACGTTGGTCTCGACGACGAGGCCGCTGCCGTCACCGTACAGCTGGCGGAGCCTCGTGTCCACGTTGCGCAGCCCGACGTGCTGCATCGGGGCGGTGTCGCCGAGGAGACGGGCGAGGGACTCCGGATCCGCGCCCGCGCCATCGTCCTCGACCGTGATCTCGGTGTGGGTACCGTCATCCGCCGAGGAGATGCGCACCGTCCCCCCGCGCTCCCCCTTCTCGAGCCCGTGCCGCACCGCGTTCTCGACGAGCGGTTGCACGCTCAGGAACGGGATGACCGCGGTCAGCGTCTCCGGCGCGATCTGCAGCCGGACGCGGAGACGATCGCCGAAGCGGGCCTGTTCGAGTTCGAGGTAGGAGCGGATGCTGCCGAGCTCGTCGGCGAGGGTGGTGAACTCCCCCTGCCTGCGGAACGAGTAGCGGGTGAAGTCGGCGAACTCGAGCACGAGTTCGCGCGCCCGCGGCGGATCCGTGCTGATGAACGAGGCGATCGCCGTCAGCGCGTTGTAGATGAAGTGCGGACTGATCTGGGCGCGCAGCGCGCGCAGCTCCGCCTCGGCGAGCGCCGAGCGGGATGCCTCCAGCGCGCTGATCGCGAGCTGTCCCGCGCACCACTCGGCCGCCTCCGTGGCCGCACGCACCAGCGGCGCCCGGACGCTCCGGTCGAAGGCGATCAGCGTGCCCCAGGGCTCGCCCTCGATCGCGATCGGAGCCCCGACCGCCTCGAGCCCCTCGACTCCCGTGCGCGCGGACACCTGCCGCCGGCCGCTCTGCTCGACGCGCCGCGCGAAGCGCAGCGCCTCGGCCTCCAGCGCCGCTCCGGCCTCGGTCTCCCGCTCGGCCGACGCGCTCGAGACGTGCGCCTCCTCCCCCACGACGATCGCGACCGCCTCGGCTCCGAGCAGCGTGCGCAGATGACGCGCCGCCCGCACGCTCCCGGTGGAGCGGCGTCCGCCGCGGAGGGCCTGTGCGGCCAGGCCCGCGATGTGCAGCGTCGTATAGGCGGCGCGATCCGCGTCGCTTCCGAGTTCCCGCGACGCCCGGGCGATCCGGCGCGCGATGACCAGCGCGAGCGTGATCGCCACGCCGGCGGCGAAGCCGGCGCCGGCTGAGATGAGGGCGGTGTCCGGCATGTCCACCATTCTGGCCGAGCGCGGGCTCCTCCGCATCGCGCTGCGCCCGCCCCCGCGCACGAGTGGTCCCTTCATGCCCCTTCACGCCCCGCAAAGGGCGATTCGGGTCTACACCCGGACGGCGGAAGGGAGAGGGAATACCGGGAGGAGGGGAAGGGGGAAGGAAAGGAAAGGAGGGGGAAGGGCGCAAGGACGCAGGAGGGGCGGGCGCGCAGGAGAGGGAGGGAAGACGGGAAGTGCCCGGGCTCAGCAGCAGCGCGAGCCCGGGTTGCGATCCTGATCCGCGTACCGCTGCCGCCAGAACTCCCGCTCGCTCATCACGGGTTCGCCGGGGTGAGCGGCCCGATGGTGATCGGCGTAGGTCCGGTAGGCGTGGTCGCCCATCAGCGTGGTCAGGTACCAGCGGACGCCGCGCCCGGCGCGCAGGATCATCCCGCCCAGCGCCCGCGTCGTCCCGCGCGGCGCGGGCGCGGCATCCGACTGGTCCGTCATCTTCTCAGTATCCCGTCTCGGAGGAGCGCTCCCGGCCTCACGGGGCACCGACGCGCTCGGCCCACTCCTTCTCGATCTCCTTCTCGCGCCTCGTGGCGAGGAACCCGCCCGGGGCGAAGCGACGGGACACCACCGCAGGATCCTCGGTGTCCTCGCCGCCGCCGGCCCGGATCGCCTTCACCGTGACGATGAGGGAGACCGCGATCACGATGATGGCCAGCAGCACGAACACGATCGACAGGGTGCCCTGCACGCCGGTGTTCCGGATGACCGCCTCGAGCACCTCCGGTTCGCCGAGCGTGGTATCGCCGGCAGCGAGCGCATCCCGGTAGCGGAAGTGGTTCGCCCAGTAGCCGATCGCGGGGACCGGAGAGAAGATCTTGTAGGCGGACGCGGTGATCGTCACGACGGCGGTGAAGGCCAGCGGCAGGCCGACGATCCACAGCCACTTGATGTAGCTGCGCCCGCGCTTGGCGACGATCGCCAGCACGACCGCGAGCGCGATGGCCGCGAGCAGCTGGTTCGCGATGCCGAACAGCGGGAAGAAGGTGTTGATGCCGCCGAGCGGATCGGTCACGCCGAGGATCAGGATGTAGCCCCAGCCCGCGACCATGATCGCGGTGCACAGCCAGACGCCGGGGCGCCAGGTGACGTCGCGGAACTTGGGCACGAAGGTGCCGATCGCGTCCTGCAGCATGAAGCGCGCGACCCGGGTGCCGGCGTCGACCGCGGTGAGGATGAAGAGCGCCTCGAACATGATCGCGAAGTGGTACCAGAACGCCATCAGCGCCCCGCCGTCGATCGAGCTCATGATGTGCGCGATGCCGAGCGCCAGGGTCGGCGCGCCGCCCGTGCGCGAGACGATGCTCTCCTCCCCCACGGAGGCCGCGGTGTGCGCGAGCAGTTCGGGCGTGACGTTGACCCCGCTCAGGCCGAGGGAGTTGACGAAGGCGACCGCGCCCTCGATGGTGCCGCCCGTCGCGGCGGCGGGCGAGTTCATGGCGTAGTAGATGCCCTGGTCGATGGAGATCGCGGCGACGAGCGCCATGATCGCGACGAACGACTCCATGAGCATGCCGCCGTAGCCGATGAAGCGGGTCTGGCGCTCCTTCTCGACGAGCTTCGGCGTGGTGCCCGACGAGATGAGCGCGTGGAAGCCCGATAGCGCGCCGCAGGCGATCGTCACGAAGAGGAACGGGAACAGCGGGCCGGCCCAGACCGGGCCGAGACCGGTCGACGCGAAGTCCGTGAACGCCGGCACGTGGATCTCCGGGCGCACCAGCACGATGGCGCCGGCGAGCATCACGATCACGCCGATCTTCATGAACGTCGAGAGGTAGTCGCGCGGGGCGAGCAGCAGCCAGACGGGCAGCACCGCGGCGACGACGCCGTAGATGATGATGCCCCAGGCGATGGTCGTGCGGTCGAGGTGGAAGACCTCGGCGCCCCACGGGGTGTCGGCGATCCAGCCGCCCGCGATGATCGCCGCCAGCAGCAGCACGAAGCCGATGATCGACACCTCGGTGATCCGGCCGGGACGCAGGTAGCGGAGGTACACGCCCATGAACAGCGCGATCGGGATCGTCATCGCGACGCTGAAGACGCCCCAGGGGCTCTCGCCCAGCGCGTTGACCACGACGAGAGCGAGGATCGCGACGATGATGATCATGATGAGCAGCGAGGCGATGATGGCCGCCGTGCCGCCGATGCGGCCGAGCTCGTCGCGCGCCATCTGGCCGATCGAGCGGCCGCCGCGACGCATCGAGAAGAACAGCACCAGGTAGTCCTGCACCGCGCCCGCGAGGACGACGCCCACGATGATCCAGATGGTGCCGGGGAGGAAGCCCATCTGCGCCGCGAGCACGGGGCCGACGAGCGGGCCGGCGCCGGCGATGGCGGCGAAGTGGTGCCCGTAGAGCACGCGGCGGTCGGTGGGCACGTGGTCCTTGCCGTCCTGCTTGCGCTCGGCCGGGGTGGCCCGGAGGTCGTTCGGCCGGGTGATGTAGCGCTCGATCACCTTCGAGTAGAAGCGGTAGCCGATCAGATAGGTCGCGACCGCGGCGAAGACGAACCAGATGGCGTTGACGGTCTCGCCCCGGACGATCGCGAGCATCGTCCAGGCGACGCCGCCGAGGAGGGCGATCACCACCCAGAGGATGATCTTGGGGATGCTCCACTTGGCGTCGCGACGGCGTTCCTTGTCGGAGAGCGCGACCGGCGGGAGATCGGGGTCCTGGACGAGTACGGTGCCCTCGGGCTCATCCCGCGAGGAGTCTGTAGGAGCAGACGACATCGGATCCTCCTTGTGTGCGTCGTTGCATGACCCCTGCGAATATGCCTCCTTCCCGAACGAAGCGCACCCCGGCGGCCGTTGCGACGCGACGGACGGCATGATCCGCGCGACGAACGGCACACACGGGGCGCCTCGCCTGTGGTTCGCGGTGCGGCTAGCGGATCCTCACCTTGCGGCTCTTGGCGTTCACCGGATCGACGTAGGCGTTCCCGAGGTAGCGCACTTTCACCGTGACCGGCTTCTTGGAGCGCATCTTCTTCGGCAGCGTCACGGTGACCCGTCCCGCGGCGTTCACCGTCTTCGTCACCGAACGCTTGCCGACCGTGATCCGCACCTTGGCGGCCGGAGAGATCTTGCTCGTCACCCGAACCAGCGCCTGCGTGCGCTTCGTCTTGCCGATCGTGCGCGTGCGCGTCGTGAACGTCGCCCTCGCGCTCGCCTTCCGCACCCGCACGGCCGACGACATCACCGCCGCATCGTGCAGGCCGGCGCGCTGCAGCTTCACCTCGACCGTCACGCGCTTGCCCACATCGGCCCGTTGCAGCACGTAACGCGACGAGGTCGCGCCCGCGATCGCCCGCCCCTCGCGCTTCCACTGATAGCTCACGCGCGTGGCCGCCGGCTGCTGGCCCGACACCCTCGCCGTCAGTGCCTCCCCCGCACGCGCGGTCCCGGCGATCGTCGCTTTGCCCAGCGCACTGAACTCGCCCAGCACGGTCGACGTGAACTCGTACGTGTCGAAGTTGCCGGCCTCGTCGCGCACGACGACCGTGATCGTGTGCTCCCCCGGGCCGAGATCGCCGAGCACCAGCGTCCCGCTGCCGGGATCCGCGCCCTCGGCGTCGCCGCAGGCCACATGCCGCACGGGCCCAGAGCCCGTCTTGACGTAGCAGTCGGCCCCGACGATGGGCCTGCCCGACGGCGTGTCGACCGACAGGCTGATCAGGCCGCTCGACTCGTGGAGCACCGGGTCCGAGATCTGCGGCGGCACGGTGCCGCCGGTCACGGTGAAGAGGTACTTGCTGCGCGCGGTCCCCTCCCCGGGCAGCCAGGCCTCCACACGGAAGCTGGTGCCCCGCACCCCGTCCGGGAGGAGACGGTGCAGCGGCATCGACGGCAGCGCCTCGTCCCCTCCGGCGGAGGCTGTCACCAGCGCGGCGTAGGAGTCGCAGAGCTGATCCTGCTGCCCGGTCGTGTTGTTCTGGATCCAGAAGCAGATCTGCCCGTCGTAGGGCTCCTCCTCCTCATCGGCCACCCCGCCGAGCACGTCGACCAGCAGCTCGGGCACGTAGGGGTTCGCGTGGAAGAGGTTCGTGTCGGGATACGCCTCGTTGTCGGCCGCGGCGTCGTAGAGCAGGGGGATGCGCTTCTCGTCGATCGCCGGCACCACCTCGACGACGAGGCGGAAGGCGTTGCGCACCACCTCGCCCGAGGCGTTCGACTGCACCGTGACGATTCGTTCGGTGACCCCGATCTCGTTCGCCGTCAGCCTGCCCCAATAGCCGATCTCCCACTGCCCGTCGCGCGACACGACCGACAGCTGCCCCTTGCCGCCGAGCAGTTGCAGCGTCTGATTGCTCTGACCGTTGCCCCACACGAAGCCCAGCCCGTCACCGGGCGATCCGGAGGTCGCGAGCGGTGCGTCGCCCGCGGCGAGGCGCGCGATCGCCGTGGTGCCTTCGGTCTCGATGGGGATCTGGAGGTGCGCCGTCTGATTGTCGGTCCAGGTCAGCTTGGCGGAGGCCGCGGCTCCCGCCTCGAGCGGCTCGATCGCGAAGCGCTTCGGGCTCTCGACCCGGAGCGAACGGGTGAGCGACACGCCCCAGCTGTTCGTCACCGTCACCGTCACCGGTTGGGAGAGGTCGGTGTCGGGGTGCAGCGCGTGCGTCAGCTGCGACCGTATGGAGGAGTGGTCGGAGGTGTTGACCGTGGCGCAGTCGAGGCCGCCGCCGCAGGGCAGCCGCAGCGCGGCGCTCGGCGCCGTCTCCTCGCTCTCGCGCTTCGGCCAGACGACCTCGACGTCGAACTCGTCCTCGGGCACCGATGCGCCGAGCTGCAGCTCCAGTTCGATCTCGTCGTTGCCGTTGTCGTGCAGCACGACCGTCGGCGCGTCGATGTCGGGGGTGGCCACGTTGAAGATGACCTCGCCGTAGACCGGATCCCCGGCCCCGTCGACCCGGGTCATCTTCACCTCGGCCCGGTATGCGCCGGGCCGGTCCGGCACGAAGCCCTTGCGGAAGCCGGTGAACTCGATGGGCGCGCTCACGCCCGGCGCGTACACCTTCCACTCGTAGCGGAACGTGTCGTCGTCCTCGAAGAGATCGGGACGGTAGCGACCCTGCCCATCGATCGGATTCGCCCCGAAGAACACCGAGCGGTCGGGCAGGAAGACCCCGCCGACAGAGGGCGTGATCTTCGCCTCCGTCGACTCGGGCGGCAGCACCCGCAGCAGGGCGCTGCTGCCGTCGGCGAGCCTGACGTTGAGGGCACCGACTCTCGCCCCGGTCTCGAACGTCCCGTCGGCTGCGCTGCCGGCCGTCACGAAACCGCCGCGCCGCACCTCCGGCGTCGCTTCGTCCGTCCACCAGAGCCGCGAGGCGATGCGCGCCGCCTGCGTTGCGCTGGTGAAGCGGGTGTCGACGTATTCGAAGGAGGTCATCGGAGTCCAGGCACCGCCGTTCGTGCGGGAGAGCAGCCAGCCGTCGCGGAACTTCAGTTCCTGCGTGCCGCGTCCGTGCGGCAGGCGCAGCTGCACCACGTCCGCCTCCTGGCCGTTGACGGTCCAGCGGTAGTCCGTGAACACGCCCGTGCTGCCGGAGACGTCCCACAGCGCGGGATCCGCGCGCACCGTTCCGCTCGTGTCGACGAACGCCTTCGTGTAGAGCAGCCCGCTGATGCGGTCGCGCGCCTCCGCCTGCGTGTGCACGGGAGGATTCTGCTGGAAGTGCTCGAACTCGGCGAGGTTCTCCTCGAAGTCGACGCTCGCCCTGGCGATGCGTTCGAGATCGAGATCGAGGCCGGTGTCTCCGTCCGAGGCGGCCATCTCGCTGAGGGTCGGCCCGACCGCCTGCTCAAGGGCGAACTGCTTCGACGCCAGGACGATCATTCCGATCGCCAGCACCGCGATGGCGACGGGGCCGGTGGCCAGGGAGATGCTGGCGAAGCTCGCCCCGGAGGCGCCCGTGACCGCGCTCGCGGTGAGTGCGTGCGGCGCGATCGCCCCCACCAGCGTCGTCGAGATCGCCGCGCTGGAGCCGACGATCGCGCCGGACACCGCCGCGCTCACCGCTGCCGCGCCGAAGGAGACCCCGGAGGCCGTGGCTATCCACTCCATGCGTGCTTTCTCCGCGAAAGCCGCATTCTTCGTGAGTTCATCGAGACCGGATTCCTCCTGCGCACGATACGCGCCCCAGGCGAGGAAGCTCTCGATGCTCGGCACCGGCGGCCCCCAGAACAGTTGGGCGAGTCGGGTCATGCACCATCTCGTCACCGACGACGAGAGACGCACCGCGTCGGAGGCCGGCACCGATGCCGGTGCCGAGGGAGGGTTGTAGGTGCACGGGCTCGCGGTGAAGGCCTTGTACTCCTGCAGGGCCCGCGCCGCGGCCCTGCCCGACGAGTCGGAGAGCTGATGGACGATGTACGTCAGCGCCTTCTCCTCCTGGCCGGTGAGCGGGACGCCGTAGACGTAGCGGGTCATGATGTTCTGCAGTTCCGAGACGACGTGCGAGACGATCTGCGGCTTCGCGTACTTCCGGATCCGATCGTCGGCCGGCAGGTCGTAGGTGATCCGCAGCGCCTCTTCAGCGCGCGGCACGAGCCAGCCGAGCGCCGCCTCGGCCTCGGGATCGGCGAACACGTCGCTCACCCCGGCGACCGGGTTCGGGTTCCAGATCGTCAGCGGCTCCTGGATCGTCTGACCGGTGCAGGCGCTCCCTCCGACGCTCAGACCGGAACTCCCCGTCCCGGCGATCCGGAGCCCCTGTCCACAGGCTGCCACGTCTACCGTGTGGTTGAGGCTCTGGCTCTCATTGATCACTCCCCCCTTGAGCACGATGGTGGAGAGGACGGCATTTCGGAAAGGGTTCTCGCCCGAGGAGAGGAGGTTCCCGTCGATGACGACCGGGAAGTCGATCTCGGTGGTCTCGGTGGTCGTGTTGTCGTCCTCGAAGACCTCGCCACCGGTCCCCTGCTCCTCGTCGTCCGCGAGCGCCGGAGCCGCGGGCAGCCCGGTGACGAGCAGCGCCGCCACCAGCACTCCCGCGAGCGCCCGCCCGGCGGTCCGCGCCGAACGAAGTACGGGGCGCGACCAGAACCGGCGCGCGCCATTCGAAACGGCCGCGAGATCTCTCGACGCCATGATTCCCCCAAGGTGTGAACGAACGATGCTCCCTCATTAAAACAGCATCCACACCGCTTCGTCACCTAAAAAGAGAAAATTATCTCATTTTTTTGACCACTCCTGCCGTGTCCGCCCGGGCCGAGGCGCTCGACGAATCCACCTCCCCTGCGCACCGGTGGACCCGCGACTGTAACACTACGCAAACGACTTCGCGCTCGCCTCAAATAATGTATACGGTCGTGTACATGAAAACCGTCACCCCCGCCTCGCGCCTCTCCGCCATCACCGCCGCGCTCACCGGCGCGGCGCTGCTCCTCACCGCCTGCGCCTCGCCCAGCCAGAGCGACGAGAACGCCGACACCGGCGCCCTCGTCGTCGACACCGCGACCGCGCCCTCGACCTTCGACCCCGCCATCGCCTGCAACCTCGTCGACATCAGCCTGCTCTCCGACCTCTACCAGACGCTCGTCACCTACGAGGTGGACGACTCCGATCCCTCGGCCGCGGTGCAGGATCAGAACGAGATCGTGCCGGCGCTCGCCGAGGAGTGGGAGGTGAGCGACGACGGGCTGACCTACACCTTCACCCTGCAGGAGGGCGTCGAATTCCCGAGCGGCGCGCCGGTCGACGCCGAGGCGGTGCTCTACTCGTGGAACCGCGCCTTCGACCTCGGCGGGTGCGGTGCCTACTTCCTCTCCTCAGGCAAGTCCGAGAGCCCCATCGACGAGATCACCGCTCCCGACGATCGCACGGTGGTGGTCACGCTGACCGAGCGCGCCAACAACTTCCTGCCCGCGCTCACGAACGTCAACACCGGGATCATCGACCGGACCGTGCTCGAGGCCGAGGGCGGGGACACCGCCGAGGATCAGAGCACCTGGCTCGCGACCCACTCCGCGGGCAGCGGCCCCTACACGCTCGAGAGCTACAGCGCGGGCGAACGAGCGGTCTACACGGCGAACCCCGCGTACTCCGGCTCCGCGCCGATCAGCGACCGGGTCGAGATCAACTTCATCTCCGACGACGCCTCCCTGCTGCTCCGGGCCCGCAACTCGACGGCCGACGTCACCCTGGGGTTGAGCAAGCAGGCCGTGAGCTCGCTGGAGGGCGACGAGAACGTCCGCATCGTGTCGACCCCCGCGCCGCAGTGGACCAAGTTCGACTTCCCGCTCGCGCACGCCCCCTTCGACGACGTGCGCGTGCGCGAGGCGCTCTCCTACGCCGTGCCCTACCAGGAGATCCTCGACAAGGTGGCCTTCGGGTACGGGGCGACCTACTTCGGGCCCTACCCCCCGGAGTTCAGCGCCTACGACGAGACGATCGGCGCCCCGCGCGAGGAGGACCTGGCCCGCGCCCGGGAGCTGCTCGACGAGGCGGGCATCGACACCCCGGTCGAGCTGCCCGTCTACATCCGGTCGGGCCAGACCGATCAGGAGAACGTCGCGACCATCCTGCAGAGCGCCTGGAAGGATCTGGGGATCGAACTCGACGTGCAGATCCTCACGGCCTCCGCCTACCAGGAGGCGATCAGCTCCGACGTGGTCGACTACGCGCTGATCGGCACCGACGGCCCGGCGGTCGTCGACCCCGAGTGGCTGCTCAGCTACGACTACACGAGCAACGAGGCGGCGAACGACCTGCTCGCCGAAGCCGCGGACACCGCGGACGAGGCCGCGCGGCAGGAGCTCTGGAACGAGATCGCGGAGCTCTGGATCGCGGACGTGCCGCGCATCCCCCTCTACGCGCAGGACGACGTCGTCGTGGTCGGAGCGGATCTGAGCAGCTTCGCCTCCGGCCAGAGCAACACCCTGTTCCACCTGTGGGGCAAGTGAGCGCCCTCGGTGACGGCGACCTCGACCACGTGGTCGTCGTCACCGGCTCCCTGCGGGCGGCCGCGGATCGCATCGCGGCCGCCGTCGGCGTGCGCCCGGCGTTCGGCGGGCGGCATCCGGGCAACGGATCCGCCAATCTGATCCTCGCGCTCACCGGTGCCGGCGGCGGGGCCTACCTCGAGGTGCTCGGTCCGGACCCCGAAGAGACGCGCGACCTCCCTCCCGAGCGGACCTTCTTCGGCATCGACCTCCGACGGGAACCGGTTCCGGGCCGCGTGCTCACGTGGGCCAGGCGCTCGGACGACATCGAGGCGGAGGCGGCACGCATCCGTGCGACGGGCATCGAGGTCGGCCGGGTCCAGTCGCTCGGCCGCCGCCGGGACGACGGGACGGAGTTGCGCTGGCGCCTCACCCGGGCTCCCGAACCGCAGTTCGGCGGCGCCTTCCCGTTCCTCATCGACTGGGGCGGCGCACCGCATCCGTCCGCCGACGCGCCGCCGGTGCGACTGATCGCCCTCCACGCCGACGTCGCCGAGACGGAGCGGCTCGCGGCTCGCTCGGCGGGCGTCGCCCTCCCCCCGGCGGGCGGCGCCGGCTCGCCGCTCTCCGTGACCATCGCGGGCCCCGGCGGCTCGCTGACCCTGTAAGACCCCGCTGGCCCAGCAAGACCGAGACCCGAACGAGGAGAGCGCCCACGATGACCCGCCCCCGCCTGCATTTCAACGCCTTCGTGCAGATCGTCCCGTCGCACCATCGCATGGGACTCTGGTCGCGCGAATCCGAGCACCCGATGGACTTCAACCGCTTCGACACCTGGCAGGACATCGCGCAGACGCTCGAGCGCGGCCGGTTCGACGGACTGTTCATCGCCGACCACCTCGGCATCCACCACGGCTACCAGGGGTCGATGGCCACCAACGTGCGCGAGGGGATCTGCTTCCCGGACAACGACGCCATCCTGATCGCCGCGGCGCTCTCGGGCGTCACCGAGCACCTCGGCCTCATCTTCACCAGCTCGATCTTCCAGAACCACCCGTTCGAGCTGGCGCGACTCTCCAGCACCCTCGACCACCTGAGCGGCGGGCGGGCGGGCTGGAACCTCGTCACCTCCTCCCTGCCGAACGCGTTCCGCAACCTCGGGCACGACGGGGTGGTGGAGCACGACGAGCGCTATCGGCGCTCCGAGGAGTTCCTCGAGGTGCTCTACAAGCTCTGGGAGGGATCGTGGGACGACGGCGCGGTCGTGAAGCGCGACGGGGTCTACGCCGACCCGACGAGGATCCACCGGATCAATCACGTCGGCGAGCAGTTCTCGGTGGAGGGCCCCCATCTCTCCGAGCCTTCGCCGCAGGTCTCGCCGTTCCTGTTCCTGGCCGGCGTCTCCACGGCCGCCCAGCGGGTCGCCGGGAGGCGCGCGGAGGCCGCCACGATCGTCAGCTCCGGGCCCGACGCTGCGGCTCGGATCGTCGAGTCGGTCCGCTCGCACGCGGTCTCCGCGGGCCGGGATCCCGGGGATGTGAAGATCTTCAACGGGCTGAAGTTCGTGATCGGGTCGACCGAGGCGGAGGCTGAGCGGAAGCATCGGGAGCTGCTCGACCGGGAGTCGACCGACGCCAGGCTCGCCTTCGCGAGCGGCGTGTTCGGCGTGGATCTCGGGGGCCTGGATCCCGACGCGCCCCTCACGGCCTATCCGAGCACCGCGCACTTCGCCGAGGCGCCGGTCTTCCGCGGCGTCGAGGGGCAGGCTCCGGCGACGATCCGCGATCTCGCCTTCCTCGGCGAGGCGCACCCGCTCGTGGGCACGCCGGAGCGGCTGGCGGATGAGCTCGAGCGCTGGCAGGACGCCGGCATCGACGGCATCAACGTCGAGGACTACCAGTTCCACGGCGGCTACCGCGATTTCGTCGATCATCTGATCCCCGTGCTGCAGGATCGCGGCCTCGCCCAGCGCGACTACGCGCCGGGCACGTTCCGTGAGAAGATCTTCGGCGCAGGGTCGCACCGGCTGAACCCCCGGCATTTCGGGGCGCAGTTCCGCGGCGCCTTCACCGACAACGATCTGACGGAGGGCTTCTGATGACCGCTTCCGACGCGTGGGAGCGCTGGCGCGCGGATCGGCTCGCCGATCTCAACGCGCTGCTCGGCGATGCGACGCTGGTCTCGACCACCTGGCTGGGCGAGGGCTGGGTCCCCCTCCCCGACGCGCCGGGGGAATGGCGAATCGACGCCGCGGGGCGCATCCGTCACCGCCCCGGCCTGGCCGCCGCGCGCTTCGACCCGAGCGCGGAGGCGCCTCCAGCCGACGAGCCCGAGGACGCCGGGCTGGTCCTGCCCGGGACCTTCACGGCGCGCTTCGACGGGCGGGCCGTGACTCCCGTGCGATGGCCGGGCATCGGCAGCGCGCTGCGGGTCTGGGACGCCGCGGCGGGAGACGTCGCCCGGGTCGACGCATTCTCCTACGACCCCGAGTGGCGGCTGTCCGGGGCGTTCTCCCCCGAGCGCGCGGGCCTCGACTACGAGTATCTCGGTCACGGCGGGCGCGTGGAGCGGCGGGAGACCGTCGGGCGGGCCCTGATCTCCATCGGCGGCGAGGAGTACCGCATCGTCGTGACCGAGGGCGCCCGCGGCTTCGAGACGGTGTTCGCCGACGCCACGAACGGTGCCGAGACCTATGCGCGGGGCCGGTTCGCACCGGTGGAGCTCGACGCCGAGGGTCGGGCGGTGATCGACTTCAACCGCGCGTTCCTGCCGCCCTGTGCCTTCTCGGACGCGTTCGACTGCCCGCTCGCGCCGCCGCAGAACCGCATCACGGTGCCCGTCCGCGCCGGAGAGACCGCCGTTGTCCGCGGTTAGCGCCTCGGCCGATCCCGCGACCGGAGGAGACGGGTCGCGGGGCGGTCGACGGCGCTCGGGCCCGGCCCGCGCGCTGCTGCGGGATCCGTCCGCGATCGTCTGCCTCTCGGTCCTCGGCCTGTTCGCCGTCGCGGCGGTCCTCGGCGTCACGCTGTGGAGCGACCGGGCCTTCGCCACCTCGATCGCCGACTCCTACCTCCCGCCGTCGCCGTCGCACCCGATGGGCACGGATGCGGAGGGCAGGGATCTGCTCGCCCGAGTGCTCTACGGCAGCGCGATCTCCCTCGGGGCATCGCTCTCGATCACCGTGATCGCCGGTGCCGTCGGAAGCGCGCTCGGCCTGATCGCCGGGCTGGCCCGGGGCGCGACCGACACGCTGATCCTCCGCGCGCTCGACTCGCTGCTCGCGTTTCCGACCATCGTGCTCGCGATCTGCGTCTCGATCGGCCTCGGCGCGGGGATCGGCAGCGCGATCGTCGGCATCGCGCTCTCCTGCGTGCCCTACTACGGCCGCCTGATCCGCAGCGATGTGGTCCGCATCACCGCGCAGCCGTTCGTGGAGTCGGCGCTCGCGCTGGGCTCCACCAGGCGTCACGTGGTGCTGCGCCACGTGCTGCCGCACACGGTGCCGACGCTGCTCGTGCAGTCCGCCTCCGTCCTGGGGGCCGGCGCGGTCATGCTCGCGGGCCTGAGCTTCCTCGGCCTCGGCGCCTCGCTGCCGACCCCGGAATGGGGCGCGATGATCACCGCCGGCATCGGCGTCTCGCTGACCGGGCAATGGTGGGTCGTCCTGTTCCCCGGCCTGGCTCTCGTGGTGTTCGCGGCGTCGGCCCACCTGCTCTCCGAGCGCATCCGCGCCCTCTCCTCGGTGGGAGGGCGCGCGTGACCGCCGCCGTTCTCCGAGTGGCGGGCCGGATCGGAGCCGCGCTCGTCGCCCTGCTCGGCGCCTCCCTCATCTCGTTCGTGTTCCTCCGGGCGCTTCCCTCCAATCCCGCGCGGCTGATCCTGGGCCGCTTCGCCTCGGACGAGGCGATCGCCGATCTGGAGCGGGAGCTGGGGCTCCATCTTCCGCCCTGGCAGCAGTACCTGCAGTACATCGGCGACTTCGTCACCGGCGACTGGGGGCACTCCTACGCCGCGGGGGTGCCGGTGCGGGAGCTGCTGCTGTCGCGCCTCCCCGCCTCGCTCGAACTCGGCCTCTTCGCCTTCACCGGCGCGCTCGTGGGCGCGGCCCTGACCGCCCTGCTGGTGAGCTATCGCCGCCGGAAGTGGCTCGACCGCACGGTGCAGGGCGGGACCGCGGTCGGGCTCGGCATGCCGGAGTTCTGGCTGGCGACCCTGCTGCTGGTCGTGTTCAGCGAACGGCTCGGCTGGTTCCCGCTGCCCGAGGGACGCCTCAGCCAGGGCGCGGCGCCGCCGCCCGAGGTGACGGGCTTCACCACCGTCGACGCGATCCTGAGCGGCGATGCGCCGCTCTTCCTCGACGCCCTGCACCACCTGATCCTGCCCGCGATCGCGCTCGGCCTGTTCTCCTACTGCTATCTCACCCGGCTCCTGCGCTCGAACCTGCTGGAGGTGGCCCATCAGCCCTACCTGCTGGTGCATCAGGCGTTCGGCCGTACCCGCTGGAGCGCCTTCTGGCGCTCGGGACTGCCGAACGCGATGGGATCCACGATCGCGGCGGCGGGCATCACCCTGGGGCAGCTGGTCGCCGGCGCCGTGCTCGTCGAGTCGGTCTTCCAGTGGCCCGGCATCGGCTCGCTGATCGTCACCGGCATCCAGACGCAGGACTACTCCGTCGTGCAGTCCTTCATCCTGCTCACCGCCGCGGGCTACATCGCCATCAACCTGATCGCCGACCTGATCGTGTCCCGCCTCGACCCGCGTTCCGCCCAGGCGGTCGTGCGAATGGGGATGTGATGAGGAGCGCGATGGATTCCGCAGGTGCCGCGCAGCGGGACGCGACGGGGGCGACCCTGACCGTCACGGGCCTGACGGTGCGCTACCCCGGGGCCGAGGCGCCGGTGCTGCACGATCTCTCGTTCTCGCTCGCCCGCGGCGCGCGGCTCGCCGTGGTGGGCGGCTCCGGGACCGGCAAGTCCACGCTCGCCCTGGCACTGCTGGGCCTGCTGCCGGATGGCGCCGAGGTCTCGGGCACCGTGGAGCTGGAGGGCACGGTCCTGTCCGATCTCTCCCGTTCCCAGCTCGCCCGGCGCCGGGGCGCCGAGCTCTCGCTCGTCTACCAGAATCCGCAGGCGGCGCTCGACCCGCGGCGGCGGCTCGGCAGGCAGCTCGTGAGCCTCCTCCGGGTGCACCGCCGGGAATCGGGACGGCAGTTGCGGGAGGAGTGCGCGCGACTGCTCGGCACGGTCGGATTCCAGGATCCCGGGACCGCGCTCGGAAAGTACCCGCACGAGCTGTCCGGCGGCATGCTGCAGCGCGCGATGATCGCGGTCGCGGTCGCCTCGCGGCCCAGGGTGCTGCTCGCCGACGAGCCGACCACCGCGCTCGACGTCACGAACCAGGAGGCCGTGCTCCGCGTCCTCGAGCACGAGACCGCGGTCAGCGGCTCCGCGCTGATGCTGATCACCCACAACCTCGCCCTCGTGCGGAACTTCTGCGACGAGGTCATCGTTCTGGATCGCGGGCGGATCGTCGATTCCGGGGCCACGCGCGCCGTGCTCGACGCGCCGAGCTCGCCGGTGACCGAGCGACTGATCGAGGCCATCCCCGTCCTGCCGGGGAGCCCTTCCGATTCCGAAGGCGAGGGGGCGCGGTGAGCGACGGCACGGTGGTATCGGCACGGGGGCTGCGCGTGCGCTACGGTCCGCAGCTCGTCCTCGACGGCGTGGATCTGCGCCTCGAGCGCGGCGAATCCCTCGCCGTCGTCGGCGAGTCCGGCAGCGGGAAGTCGACGCTCCTGCGCGCGCTCGCCCGGCTGCAGCGCGCCGACGAGGGGGAGATCCACTGGTTCGGCGAACCGGTCGCGGCGGCGCGCCCGTCGAGGCTCCGCCGGCTCCGCGCCCGCCTGCAGATGGTGTTCCAGGATTCGAGCTCGACGCTCGACCCGCGGTTCACGGTGCGGCAGGCCGTGCGGGAGGGGCTCGACGTCCACGGCGAAGGGCTCCCCTCGGAGCGCGCCCGACGCGTCGCCGACCTCCTGGCCCGTCTCGGCATCGCGGACGAGCTGCACGACCGTCTGCCGCACGAGCTGTCGGGGGGCCAGCGCCAGCGGGTCAACATCGCCCGGGCGCTCGTGCTGCGGCCCGAGGTCGTGTTCTTCGACGAGCCCGTCTCGTCGCTCGACGTGATCGTGCAGCGGGATCTGATCGAACTGCTCGACGAGACCAGGACCGAGCAGGGGCTCACCTCCATCGTGGTGCTGCACGATCTGGCCGTCGCGGCGCAGCTCGCGTCGCGCATCGTCGTGCTCCGCTCCGGGGTCGTCGTCGAGGAGGGGCCCGCGCACGAGCTGCTCACCGCCCCGCGGCATCCCTACACCCGTGAGCTGCTCCTCGCGGCGAGAGCGGCCGCCCGATGAGGTTCGTGACGCTCTGTGAAGCCCCTCGGAGCACGACGCGGATAGGATACCGATGACGTTCATGCGCGCGACGCCGCGGTCGCCGACGGCGCCTCGGCACAGCGATGTGCGGCTCCTCGTCCCCGACCGCGCAGCACGGCGGAGACCCGTGCTCCGGCACGGGGTCGAGGAGACGGCGAGAGTGGGAGGGTTCGATGAGAGACGGTAGCACCGAGACGGCCGCGCTGTCCCACTACCGCACGCTGCGCGAGGGCATCCTCAGCGGGGCGATCGACGCCGAGCAGCGCCTGTACGAGAGCGCCCTCACGACCGAGCTCGGCACTTCCCGGACGCCCATCCGGGAGGCGTTGACGATGCTGGAGAAGGACGGCCTGCTCCGCCGGGAGCGACGGGGCTACCGCGTCAGGGAGCGCACCCTGCAGGAGATCCTGGACTACTTCGACGTGCGGCGAGCGCTCGAGGCGGCGGCGGCGGAGGGCGCCGCCGAGCGCGCGACCGAGCTCGAGCGCACGCAGATGTCCCGGCTGCTGGAGAGCGCGGCGGCTCAGACGGATCACGCCCGCAAGGCGGAGATCCACCTCGACTGGCATCGCGCGCTGCACCGCGCCTCCCACAACGACGCCATCATCGGCTTCATCGAACGTGCGGAGACCCTGATCCGGCTGCACAGCCGCCCCTGGGACGTCACCATCGCCGGCGACGACGACTCGCAGGCGGAGCACGAATCCATCCTGCAGGCGGTCCTCGAACGGGACCCGGTCCTCGCAAGGGAGCGCATGATGACCCACATGGCGCGGGCCCGCGATTTCCAGCTGGAGGTCATGACGCGGCAACCGGAGTCGGTCTGAGCTCGGCCGCGGGGAGATCCCCCGCCCGCTGGAGCGGCCCGGGCGGGGCCGGATAGGCTGGGCGGCATGACACGAGCGGCGATCGGCATCGACGTCGGCGGGACCGGGATCAAGGGCTCCGCCATCGATCCGGCGAGCGGCGCGGCGATCACCCGGCGGCACAAGGTCCTCACGCCCACGGGGGGCCGGCCCGGCGACATCGCCCGTGAGGTCGGCGCGATGGTGGCGGCGATCCGGGAGGAGCTGGGCGGTCCCGTCATGCCGTCCGGGCCGGTCCCGGTCGGCGTGGCGCTGCCGGGGGTCCTGCGCGACGGCGTCATGCGCACGGCCGCGAACGTCGACGCGAGCTGGATCGGCGCCGACGCCCGCGCGCTCCTCTCCGAGACGACGGGCGCGCCCTGCGCGGTGGTGAACGACGCCGACGCCGCGGGTCTCGCCGAGACGGCCCTCGGCGCGGCGAAGGACCTTCCCGGCACCACGATGGTCCTCACCTTCGGCACCGGGATCGGCACCGCGTTCGTCATGGACGGTGCGCTCGTGCCGAACTTCGAACTCGGGCACCTCGAACTCGACGGCCACCCCGATATCGAACGGTACGCCTCGGCCAAGGCGATCGAACGGGAGGACATCGCTCTCCCGGAGTGGGCCGCTCGCGCGGCGCGCTATGTCGCGCACCTCGAGCTGCTGCTCAACCCGGATCGTTTCGTGCTCGGCGGCAGCATCAGCAAGGACGCGGACCGGTATCTTCCGTTCCCCGGCGTCTCGGCGCCCGTGGTCCCGGCTCATTTCCGGAACAACGCCGGCATCGTGGGCGCCGCCTGGCTCGCCGGCCGCGCTTCGGGCTGAGTTCACAGCTCGGGCTGATGCTCTCGGGCAGAGGATCCTCCCGAGCCGCGGACTCGGCCCGAAGCGCGCCCGAGTCCGACCATCACCCCCGGTCCGTCGGCGGCAGCGTGGGGACGGGCCCCGTGCTGACCGGCACGGGGCCGGTGAGCACGGGCACTTCGGTGACCGGCTCGAGCCCTCCGCTCGCCTCGCCGTCCCTCGGCAGGATCCCCGCCGAGAGCCCGCGGAACTCCCCGAGCTCCGGCCCCTGGTCCGCGAGCGGCACCGTGCTCGGCCGCCCCGGCCCGATCTCGATCTCCGTGCCGCGCACGCGTACCGTCACCGGCTCGTCGCCCTCGAGCAGTTCGAAGCGGATGGACTCCCGTTCGAGCCGCACGCCGATCCTGCTCCCCCGCCACTCGAGCGGGAACGCGAGGCTTCCCCAGTGCGCCGGAAGCCGGGGATCGAAGCTGAGCCGGCGTCCGGAGTCCCGCATGCCCGCGAAGCCCTGCACGAGGGTCATCCAGACGCCTCCCGCCGACGCGACGTGCACGCCGTCCGCGGAGTTCCGGTGCAGATCCGCGAGATCCACGTGCAGGGCGTGGTCGAAGTAGCGGTAGGAGAGCTCGCGATACCCCACCTCGGCCGCGATGATCGACTGCACGACGGCGGAGAGCGTCGAGTCCCCGGTCGTCAGCGCATCGTAGTACTCGAAATCGCGGCGCTTCTCATCGCGGCTGAACTCGTCGCTCGCGAGCAGCAGGGCGAGCACCACGTCCGCCTGCTTGAGCACCTGGAAGCGGTAGATCACGAGCGGGTGGAAGTGCATCAGCAGCGGCTTCTGCTCGGGCGGCGTCGCGGCGAGATCCCAGAGCTCGCGCTCCAGGAAGTGCGCATCCTGCGGGTGGATCCCCATCCGCTCCGAGTAGGGCACGTGCATACCCGCCGCAGCGCGCTCCCAGGCCTCGATCTCGGCCGGTTCGAGTGCCAGCCGTTCGCGCAGCGCCGCATACGCCTCGGGCTCCGCCGTCTCGATGGAGCGCACCATCTCCGCCGCGTAGCTCAGGTTGAACCTCGCCATCACGTTGGTGAAGAGGTTGTCGTTCACGACGGTCGTGTACTCGTCCGGCCCGGTCACGCCGTGGATGTGGAACCGCTGCTCGCCGTCGAGGCCCGAGCCCCAGAAGCCCAGGCTGCTCCAGAGCCGCGCGGTCTCGACCACGACGTCGCAGGCGCCCGTCAGCAGGTACTCGCGATCGCCCGAGGCCCAGACGTAGCGGGCGATCGCGAAGGTGATGTCGGCGTTGATGTGGTAGGCCGCGGTGCCCGCCGCGTAGTAGGCGCTCGCCTCCTCGCCGTTGATCGTGCGCCAGGGGAAGAGCGCGCCGTCCTCGTTCAGCATCACCGCCCGCGACCGCGCCTTCGGCAGCATGTGCTGCCGCGAGCGCAGCGCGTTCCTCGCCCAGAGCGGGGTCGTGTAGGTGAGGAACGGGAGCATGTAGATCTCCGAGTCCCAGAAGTAGTGCCCGCTGTACCCCGAGCCCGTGAGGCCCTTCGCGGCGATGCCGTGCCCGTCGGCGCGGGCCGCGGCCTGGGCGAGCTGGAAGAGATTCCAGCGGATCGCCTGCTGCACCCCGGGCTCCGCGTCGACCTCGACGTCGCTGCGCTCCCAGAAGCCGTCGAGAAAGCGGCGCTGCGCCTCCCAGCGCTCGCCTTCGGGCTCCGCGCCGACCTTCTCGAGCGTGTGCACGCAGCGGTCCAGCACCTCGGAGAGCGTGGCCGTGTCGGAGGCGTGGTATGCGACGGTCTTCACCAGTCGCACCGTGCGGCCCCGCGTGGCGACGCCCTGGAAGAGATGGCGCACGCGGTCCGCAGAGGTCTCGACGCGGCTGCGCCACGAGGTGCCGCCGCCGTCGAACTCGTGGTCGACGCCCACGCCCAGCGTCATCCCGGAGTTCTTCACCCGGAAGCTCAGGACGCTGCGGCCGCCCTCGTGCAGCACGGGGCCCGCCTCCAGGGTGCGCCCGCCCAGTTCCTCGCTCTTGCGGGGGTCCACCACGCGCTCCGCGGGGAGGGAGTTCCCGTTCTCCACCCGGCCGAGATCCTGACGGTTCATGATGAGGCTGCCGACGGTGAGATCGGCGTCGGCGTCGAGCAGCGTGATCCGCATCTCGATCGTCGCCATGTGCCGGGAGGCGAACGACACCATGCGCCGGGTCTCGACCCGCACGCGCTTGCCCGTGGGCGTGAGCCACAGGAGCGTGCGCGAGAGCGTCCCCGCCCGCAGATCGAGCGTGCGGCGCACCTCGAGGATGTCGGAGGACGAGAGGTTCAGGCGCTCGTCGTCGACGTAGATCCGGATGCTCTTGGCGTCCGGCGCGTTCACGATGGTCTGGCCGTGCTCGGCGAAGCCGTACGCGTGCTCCGCATGGCGGATCCGCCAGGTCTCGTGCAGGCCGTTCACGAAGGTGCCGTGGCTGCCGAGCGGCAGCCCCTCCTCGTGGTTGCCGCGCATCCCCAGATAGCCGTTGCCGAGCGCGAAGACGGTCTCGTCCTGGCCGGCGCGGGCCGGGTCGATGCCGTCCACCACGATGCGCCAGGGGTCGTCGCCGAAGTCGCGCGCCGACTCATGAGCGAAGTCGCGCGCCGACTCGTGGGCGAGGCCCTCGAACTCATCCGCGCTCATCGCGCCAGCTCCCGGAGATCAGCCACGACGACCTGGGCGCCCGCCTCCGCGAGCGCCTCCGCGCCCGCACCGCGGTCGACGCCGACCACCAGCCCGAAGCCGCCCGCGCGGCCCGCGGCCACACCGGATACGGCGTCCTCGAATACGACGGAGGCCCCCGGGGCCGCCCCCAGCAGTTCGGCGGCCCGCAGATAGGTGTCGGGAGCGGGCTTGCCCGGCAGCCCCTCCTCCTCGGCGACCACGCCGTCGACGACCGCTACGAAGCGGTCGCGGAGTCCGGCGGCGCGGAGGACCGCCTCGGCGTTCTTGGAGCTCGACACGACCGCGAGCGGTCGGCCGATCCGCTCGAGGCGATCGAGCAACTCGATCGAGCCGGGGTAGGGGTCGATGCCGTCGCGTTCGAGCACCTCGGTGAAGGCCCGGTTCTTGCGATCCCCGAGCGCTCGGATCGTGCGGGGATCGTCGAGCGAGTCGGAGTCCGACTCGCTCTCCGGTCCCTCCGGCAGCTCCAGGCCCCGCGAGGCGAGCAGAGCCGCCACGCCGGCGAAGCGCGGTCTGCCGTCGAGCCAGTCGAAGTAGTCGCTCTCGCGGTAGGGCTCCTGCCCGACGCGAGCGAAGAACCGGTCGAAGGTCTCCTGCCAGGCCCGTCGGTGCAACTCCACCGTGGGGGTCAGCACGCCGTCGAGGTCGAAGAGATAGGCATCGTAGCGGTCGATCACGGAGGCGCCTCCACTCGCTCGTTCTGCGGCCGCACCAGCGACCCGCGCCGACGGGTCCTGGAACAAGAAAACCCTATCAGGGCGGAGACGGGAAGACCCGGGACCGCGACCGAAGTCGCCGTCCCGGGTCGGTCCCGCTCAGATCCTCAGATCGAGCGGATGTTGGTCGCCTGCAGGCCCTTGTCGCCCTGCTCGGTGTCGAACTCCACGCGCTGGTTCTCCTCGAGATCGCGGCGTCCGGTGCCGACGATCGCGCGGTAGTGCGCGAACACGTCCGCCGAGCCGTCGTCGGGGGCGATGAACCCGTAACCCTTATCCGAATTGAACCATTTGACGATGCCAGTGGCCATGACGTCATTCCTTCTGTGTCTGGGACCACGGCTGTGATCCGTGAAACCGCGACGACGGCGTCGCCGCGGAGCGTTGCTGCGAGCGGGCCGCTCGGCCGTGGCCGAGGGCGGACCCGCGCAGAGGATCGTCTCCGTGCGCTGGATGACGCGCGCCGGAACGGCTGGAGCACCGGGGGCCGAATGGAGCGACCCGGAAGCTGATGCGAAGAAAGAGATGAGAAACCGGTTCTTTCAGGTGGAGCAGGGCATCGTCGGCCGGTGGAGCAGATGGTGGCTGGGCACGGCGATTGCGGCACAGCACGTTCAGACTATCGCATTCCGGCGCTCCACGCCATGACCGCGTGCACAGCTCGCCGCTCCGACACGCACTGTTCGCTCGCGGGGAGCGCGCTGGCCGGGGGCGGGCGCGGTTCCTGCGCCGCCGAGGCGGACGCCATGAACTCGCCTGGAGCACGCCGCATCGGATGGGCGGCCGCTGCTCCGATCCCGCCGCTCGGCGGGAGGCGCCGCTCAGTAGGGCTGGACTCCGTCCCTCGGCGGCTCCTCGCCGAGTTCGAACTGACGCCCCGAGACCGAGACGGCCTCGATGCGCACGAAATTGCGTTTCAGCGTGGGCACGAGCGGCCTGAGCGGAAGCGCCTCGGCCGCGGCGATCTCGGCCTCCGTCTCGATCCGGCGGGCCCTCCCGCGCACGACCACGCTCCACGCCTCGGTATCGGTGTAGGCGTCCACCTCGAAGAGCACCTCCTCGCCGATGATCATCTCGGCGTACTTGCTCCCCTCCGCGGTCCGCAGCACGATCGACTTCTCGTCGGTGACGTAGTTCACCGGGAAGATGTCGACGACCTCTCCGACGCGGGTGACCACGCGTCCGACGGTGAGCGAGCCGAGCAGCTTCCAGCAGGCGGCATCATCGAGCACGGTCACCGGGTCGCTGTAGTCGTTCATGTCTTCATTCTCCCACTCCGGCGCCGCGCGGCCAATGGGAATTCCCCGGGGAAAACCGGCCGCCAACGCACAACTGGCGCCCGGAGGCGGGGGCGGGGACGGGGTCTCCGGTTCTGTCACATGAGCGGCTGAGCGGTGTGGCACGCTGCCTGGCCACACCGCGAAGACGCGCCGAAGGGATGAAACCGGAGACCCCGACCCCGACCCCCGAGCCGCGAAAGTCAGGGAATGGGCACCGGAGTCACGCCGAGGGGCGCGAGGCCCGCCGCTCCCCCGTCGGGAGCGGTGAGCACCCAGATGCCGTCGGCGTGCACCGCCACGGAGTGCTCCCACTGGGCGCTCAGCGAGTCGTCCGCCATCCGCACGGTCCAGTCGTCCGACTCGACGACCGTGTCGATGCCGCCGGCGGAGATGATCGGTTCGATCGCGACAACGAGGCCGGGCCGCACCTCCGGACCGCGCTGCGCCACCGGCACGTTGAAGACCGGCGGGCTCTCGTGCATCCGCCGGCCGATGCCGTGCCCGATGTAGTCCTCGAGGATCCCGTAGTCGCTCTCCGCGCGGACATAGCCCGCCACCGCCTCGCCCACCTCGTTCAGGTGGGACGCGGTCGCGAGCCTGGCGATCCCCCGCCACATCGCCTGCTCGGTGACGTGGCTGAGCCGCTCGATCGCCTCGGTGCGCTCCGGACGCGCGGGATCGGGCAGCGTCACCGTGATGGCGGTGTCGCTGTGCCAGCCGCCGATCACGGCGCCCACGTCGAGCGAGACGATGTCCCCGGGTTCGAGGGGATGCCCGTCTGGGATCGCGTGCACCACCCGCTCGTTGACGTTCGCGCAGATGGTGTGACGGTAGCCGGGCTCGAGCATGAAGTTCGGCTCACCGCCGGCCTCGCGGATCGCCTGTTCGGCGATCGCATCCAGTTCGAGCGTGGTGATCCCGGGCCCGACGGCGGCGGCCATCGCGGAGAGGGCGTCCACCGCAGCGAGTCCGGGATCGCGCATCAGGCGCAATTGTGCCGGGGACTTGTAGATGGACCGGCGCAGCAGCCTACGACTCACACGAACTCGGTTCTCGCGGGCGGCCGGGCTATGCGGCGAGCTTCTCTTCGAGGGCGGAGAAGATCCGCTCCGTGACGTCGTCGACCGAGCCGAGCCCGTCGACCCGGATGAGGATGCCGCGGGTTTCGAACAGCTCGACCAGCGGCGCGGTCTGCTCGGCGTACACCTCTTGGCGGTGCCGGATGACCGCTTCCGTGTCGTCGACCCGTCCCTCGGTCTCGGCGCGCTTCAGCAGGCGCGACACGACGGAATCGGTGTCCACCTCGAGCAGCACCACGGCGTCGAGTGCGCGGGCGTCGGCCTGCAGCACCCCGTCGAGGGCGTGCGCCTGGTCGACGGTGCGGGGGTAGCCGTCGAGCAGGAATCCGTGCTCCACGTCGTCGCGGCGGAGACGATCGGCCACGATCTCGTTGGTCAGCTCGTCCGGGACGAGCTTCCCGGCCTCGATCAGCTGCGACACCCGCTGGCCGAGCTGCGTGCCGGCCTTGATGTTCGCGCGGAAGATGTCGCCGGTGGAGATCCAGGGCACCTCGTAGCGCTCGACGATACGCGCGGCCTGGGTGCCCTTGCCCGCCCCGGGAGGGCCGACGATGAGGAGCCGGGTCTGACGGGATTCGGTCACTTGAGGAGCCCTTCATAGTGGCGCTGCTGGAGCTGCGCGTCGATCTGCTTCACCGTCTCCAGGCCGACGCCCACGATGATGAGGATCGAAGCCCCGCCGAACGGGAAGTTCTGGTTGGCGTTGAAGAACGCGAGCGCGATGAAGGGGATGAGCGCGATCAGGCCCAGGTAGAGCGATCCGGCGCTCGTGACCCGGTTCAGCACGTAGTTGAGGTACTCGGCGGTCGGGCGACCCGCGCGGATGCCCGGGATGAAGCCGCCGTACTTCTTCATGTTGTCGGCGACCTCTTCGGGGTTGAAGGTGATCTGCACGTAGAAGAAGGTGAAGCCGACCGTCAGCAGGAAGAACACCAGCATGTACAGCGGCTGGTCGCCCTGCATGAGGTTGTTCTGGATCCAGACCAGCCACTCCTGCGGCTCCTCGCCGATCTGCGGCTGGTTGAACTGCACGAGCAGCATCGGCAGGTAGAGGATCGCCGAGGCGAAGATCACCGGGATCACGCCGGCCATGTTGACCTTGATCGGGATGTAGGTGCTGCTGCCGCCGTAGGTGCGGCGCCCGACGACTCGCTTGGCGTACTGCACCGGCACTCGACGCTGCGACTGCTCGACGAAGACCACCGCGGCGACGATGAGCAGACCCACGCCGATGACGAGCAGGAAGACCTCCCAGCCGTTCTGCACCTGGATGGTCCACAGCGCGGCGGGGAACTGCGCGGCGATCGAGACGAAGATCAGCAGCGACATGCCGTTGCCGATGCCGCGCTCGGTGATGAGCTCGCCGAACCACATGATGAGACCGGTGCCCGCGGTCAGGGTGAGGATCATGATGACGATCGCCCACCACTCCTGGGACACGAGATTCTGGCAGGCCTCGTTCGCGGTCGTGCCGAACAGCATGCCCGAACGCGCCACGGTGATGAGCGTGGTCGACTGCAGCACCGCCAGCGCGATCGTGAGATAGCGGGTGTACTGGGTGATCTTCGCCTGACCGGTCTGCCCCTCCTTGTGGAGGGCCTCGAAGTGCGGGATCACGACGCGCAGGAGCTGCGTGATGATCGACGCGGTGATGTAGGGCATGATGCCCAGGGCGAAGATCGACAGCTGCAGGAGCGCTCCGCCGCTGAACATGTTGATCATCTGGTAGAGGCCGGAGGCGTCCTCCTGCGCGACCAGACACGACTGCACGTTGTCGAAGTTCACGAACGGCGCGGGCACGAACGACCCGATCCGGAACAGTGCCACGATCGCGAGCGTGAAGAGAATCTTCCGCCGGAGATCGGGGGTCTTGAAGATCCGTCCGATGGCGCTGAACAAATCGTGCCTCCTGATAACCGTCTATGGGGCCGCTTGCGCGGCCAATGCACCAGCCTACACTCCCACGACGACGCTGAGATGAACGAGGCCGGGAAGATCCGCTGCGAATCCTCCCGGCCCCCTCGAACCCGCCGTCACGGATGCGCCTCGACCGGTGCGATTACTTGATCTCGCCGCCCGCGGCGACGATCTTCTGCTCGGCCGAGCCCGAGACCTTGTCGACGTTCACGACGAGCTTGACGCTCAGATCGCCGTCGCCGAGCACCTTGACGGGCCGGTTGGCCCGGACGGCGCCCTTGGCGACCAGATCGTCGACCGTGACCTCCCCGCCGGAGGGGTACAGCTCGGCCAGCTTGGCCACGTTGACCACCTGGTACTCGGTGCGGAACGGGTTCTTGAACCCGCGCAGCTTCGGGGTGCGCATGTGCAACGGCATCTGCCCGCCCTCGAAGCCGGCCCGCACCTGGTACCTGGCCTTGGTGCCCTTGGTACCGCGACCCGCGGTCTTGCCCTTGGAGGCCTCGCCGCGGCCCACCCGGGTCTTGGCCTTCTTCGCTCCCGGGGCGGGGCGCAGATGGTGGGCCTTCAGCACCTGCTCGCGCTCTTCCTGCTTCTTCTCGCTCATGCCTCGATCTCCTCAACCCTCACCAGGTGAGCCACCGCGCGCACGTACCCGCGATTCGCCGGGCTGTCCTCCCGCACGACCGTCTGACCGATCTTGCGGAGGCCCAGGCTGCGCAGGGTGTCGCGCTGGTTCTGCTTCTCGCTGATAACCGACTTCGTCTGCGTAATCTGCAGGCTCTTCTTCTTGGCCATTACGCTCCCGCCTTTGCCTTGGCCGCCGCGTCGGCCGCGGCCTTCGCCTCGGCGCGCACGATGCGGGCCGGAGCGACGCGGTCGAAGTCGAGTCCGCGCCGAGCAGCGACGGAGCGGGGCTCCTCGAGCTGCTGCAGCGCCTCGACGGTCGCGTGCACGATGTTCAGGGTGTTCGACGATCCGAGCGACTTGCTCAGCACGTCGTGGATGCCGGCGCACTCGAGCACGGCGCGAACCGGGCCTCCTGCGATCACGCCGGTTCCCGCTGCGGCGGGGCGCAGCAGGACCACACCGGCTGCGGCCTCGCCCTGCACCGGGTGCGGGATGGTGCTGCCCACGCGAGGCACGCGGAAGAAGTTCTTCTTCGCCTCCTCGACGCCCTTCGAGATCGCGAGGGGCACCTCCTTGGCCTTACCGTAGCCGACTCCGACGGTGCCGTTGCCGTCGCCCACCACGACCAGCGCGGTGAAGCTGAAGCGGCGGCCGCCCTTGACGACCTTCGACACGCGGTTGATGGTCACCACGCGCTCGAGGAACTGGCTCTCGTTGCGATCGCGTCCGCCGCGCTCACCACGGGTTCCGCGGTCGCGGCTCCCCCGCCGGGCCTCGCGCGGCTCGCCGCGGTGATCGGAGGCCTGGCCGGCCCCCTGGGCGGGCGCCTCGGCGGCCTGGGTCTCGGCCTGAGCAGCAGTCACGTCCTGCCCCTTCGTCTCGTCATTCACAGAATTCTCGGTGCTCACAGGGTCAGCCCCCCTTCGCGGGCGCCATCCGCGATGGCGGCGACACGGCCGGCGTACTTGCTGCCGCCGCGGTCGAAGACCACGGCCTCGATGCCCGCGTCCTTGGCGCGCGCCGCGACCAGCTCGCCGACTCGGCGGGCCTTCGCGGTCTTGTCGCCGTCGAACACGCGCAGGTCGGGCTCCATGGTCGAGGCCGATGCCAGGGTGTAGCCCTTCGCATCGTCGATGACCTGGACGAACACGTGACGGGCGGAGCGGGTCACGACGAGGCGCGGACGCACCTCGGTGCCGACGATCTTCTTGCGCAGGCGGGCGTGGCGACGGATGCGCGCAGCCGAGCGCCCCTTTGCACGGGAAACTTGTGCGGCCATGGTTACTTACCAGCCTTTCCAGCCTTGCGACGAACGACCTCGCCCGCGTAACGGATGCCCTTGCCCTTGTAGGGTTCGGGCTTCTTCAGCTTGCGGATGTTGGCGGCCGCCTCGCCGACGGCCTGCTTGGAGATGCCGCTGACGGTGATCTTGTTGGCGCCCTCGACCGCGAGCGTGATGCCTTCCGGCGCCTGGAACTGCACCGGATGCGAGAAGCCGAGCGCGAGCTCGAGGCCGTTGCCCTTCTGCTGCACGCGGTATCCGGTGCCGACGACCTCGAGGTCCTTGGAGTACCCCTGGGTCACGCCGATGATGTTGTTGTTGATGAGCGTGCGCGTGAGGCCGTGCAGCGCCCGGGAGTCGCGCTCGTCGTCGGGACGGGTGACCTGCACCTGTCCCTCCTCGAGAGCGACGCGGATGGGCTCGGCGACGACGAGCGTCAGCTCGCCCTTCGGGCCCTTGACCGAGACCTGCTGGCCGTCGATCTTGACGTCGACACCACCGGGAACGGTGATGGGGAGTTTACCGATACGTGACATGACTGGCTACCACACGTAGGCGAGCACTTCGCCGCCCACGCCCTTCTGCTCGGCCTCGCGGTCGGTGAGAAGACCCGAGGAGGTGGACAGGATGGCGATTCCGAGCCCGCCGAGCACGCTCGGGATCTCGGTGGAGCGCGCGTACACGCGAAGGCCGGGCTTCGAGACCCGCTTGATGCCTTCGATGGAGCGCTCGCGGTTCGGGCCGTACTTCAGCGACAGGGTCAGGGTGGTGCCCACGCGGGCGTCCTCGACCTTCCAATCGGTGATGTAGCCCTCGCGCTTGAGGATCTCGGCGATCCGTTCCTTCAGCTTGGAGCCGGGGATCGAAACGTCGTCGTGATGCGCGGAGTTCGCGTTCCGCAACCTGGTCAACAGGTCTGCGACCGGATCGGTCATCGTCATAGTGACTCTACTTTCTCGCCTGGTATCGCCTGGCCGGTGCACGACCGGCGACCTGGGTGATGCGCGGGCCGTGCGGCCCGCTGGGGTTGGTGATTACTCTGCCTTGAACGGGAAGCCGAGCTGCCGGAGCAGCGCGCGGCCCTCGTCGTCGGTCTTCGCGGTGGTGACGACGGTGATGTCGAAGCCGCGCACCCGGTCGATCTTATCCTGATCGATCTCGTGGAACACGCTCTGCTCCGTGAGGCCGAAGGTGTAGTTGCCGTTGCCGTCGAACTGCTTCGGGGAGAGGCCGCGGAAGTCGCGGATGCGGGGCAGCGCGAGCGAGATCAGGCGGTCCAGGAACTCCCAGGCGCGGTCGCCGCGCAGCGTGACGTGCGCCCCGATCGCCTGCCCCTCGCGCAGTTTGAACTGCGCGATGGACTTGCGGGCCTTCGTCACCATCGGCTTCTGGCCGGTGATGAGGGTGAGGTCGTTGATCGCGCCCTCGATCACCTTGCTGTCACGGGCGGCGTCGCCGACGCCCGTGTTCACGACCACCTTGACGAGGCCGGGAACCTGGTGGACGTTCTGGAAGCCGAACTCCTCGCGGAGCGCCGGCAGGATCTCCTCGCGGTACTTCTGCTTGAGACGCGGCAGCTGCTTCTGCGTCGCCGCCTCTTCCTTGACTGCTGCTTCAGCCATCAGAGATCCTTCCCGGACTTCTTCGCGTAGCGCACGCGAACGGTCTTCTTCTTGCCGTCCCGCTCGACCTCTTCGACGCGGAACCCGACTCTCGTCGGCTTGCCGGTCTCGGGGTCGACCACGGCCACGTTGGAGACGTGGATCGGCGCCTCGTGCGTCTCGATCCCGCCCTCCTTGGTGCCCCGCGAGGACTGGCCCTGTCGGACGTGCTTCGTGACGTAGTTCACGCCCTCGACCACGACGCGGTCGCTCTCGGCGAGCACGTCGATGACGTGGCCCTGCTTGCCCTTGTAGCCGCCCCGCTCCTGCGAGGGGCCGGAGATGACCTCGACGAGGTCACCCTTCTTGATCTTGGCGCCCATGGGACTAGATCACCTCCGGTGCGAGCGAGACGATCTTCATGAACCGCTTGTCGCGGAGCTCGCGGCCGACCGGGCCGAAGATACGGGTGCCGCGGGGCTCCCCGTCCGCCTTCAGGATGACGGCGGCGTTCTCATCGAAACTGATGTAGGAACCGTCTGCGCGACGGCTCGCCTTGCGGGTGCGGACGACGACCGCCTTGACGATGTCGCCCTTCTTGACGTTGCCGCCCGGGATCGCGTCCTTGACGGTCGCGACGATGGTGTCGCCGAGCCCCGCGTAGCGACGCCTCGAGCCCCCGAGCACGCGAATCGTGAGCAACTCCTTGGCGCCGCTGTTGTCGGCCACCTTGAGTCGCGATTCCTGCTGAATCACTTGCTACTCCTTCTTCCGTAGGCTGAGGCCTACTTCGCCTTCTCGAGGATCTCGACCAGGCGCCAGCGCTTGGTGGCGCTGAGGGGACGGGTCTCGTGGATGAGGACGAGATCGCCGGTGCCGGCCGTGTTCTGCTCGTCGTGGGCCTTCACCTTCGACGAGCGGCGGAGCACCTTGCCGTAGAGGGGGTGCTTCACGCGGTCCTCGACCTCGACGACGATGGTCTTGTCCATCTTGTCGCTGACGACGTAGCCGCGGCGCGCCTTGCGGTAACCGCGCTGCTCGGTCTCGACCTGGGTCTCAGCCATGGTCAGTCCTCCTTCGTCTCGCCTGCGGCGTCAGCCGACTCGGTCTTCTTCTTGCTCTTCTTGGCGGGGGCGGCCGGCGCGGCGGCCGGGGTCGCCCGGATGCCGAGCTCGCGCTCGCGCAGCACCGTGTAGATCCGCGCGATGTCGCGCTTCACCTGGCGCACGCGCCCGTGGCTCTCCAGCTGGCCGGTGGCCGCCTGGAACCGCAGGTTGAACAACTCGGCCTTGGCCTTCTTGAGCTCCTCGGCCAGTCGCTCGTTCTCGAACGCATCGAGTTCAGTGATGGCCAGATCCTTGCTTCCGATCACCATTACGCGTCGCCCTCCTCACGCTTGACAATACGGGCCTTCAGCGGCAGTTTGTGGATGGCGCGGGTGAGGGCCTCGCGCGCGAGCTCCTCGTCCACGCCGGCGACCTCGAACATCACGCGACCCGGCTTGACGTTCGCCACCCACCACTCGGGGGACCCCTTGCCCGAGCCCATGCGGGTCTCGGCGGGCTTCTTCGTGAGGGGACGGTCGGGGTAGATGTTGATCCACACCTTTCCTCCGCGCTTGATGTGACGGGTCATCGCGATACGAGCGGACTCGATCTGACGGTTCGTCACGTAGGCGGGGGTGAGGGCCTGGATGCCGAAGTCACCGAAGGTGACCTTGGTGCCGCCCTTCGCCTGGCCGCTGCGGCCGGGGTGGTGCTGCTTGCGGTGCTTGACTCGACGGGGAATCAGCATGACTTACTTCTCCGCTCCTGCTGCGGCGGGCGCAGCCTCGGCCTGGGCGCCACGGGGGCCCCGGCGGCGGTCGCCGCGATCGCGCGACGGCTTCTGGGCCGCCTGCTCGCGTGCGAGTTCCTTGTTGGTGAGATCGCCCTTGTAGATCCAGACCTTCACGCCGATCCGGCCGAAGGTGGTCTTGGCCTCGTAGAAGCCGTAGTCGATGTTCGCGCGCAGCGTGTGCAGCGGCACACGACCCTCGCGGTAGAACTCCGAGCGGCTCATCTCGGCGCCGCCGAGGCGGCCGGACACCTGGATCCGGACGCCCTTGGCGCCGGCGCGCTGGGCGCCCTGCAGGCCCTTGCGCATCGCGCGGCGGAAGGCCACGCGCGCGGCGAGCTGCTCGGCGATGCCCTGAGCCACGAGCTGCGCGTCGGCCTCGGGGTTCTTCACCTCGAGGATGTTGAGCTGGATCTGCTTGCCGGTGAGCTTCTCGAGATCGGCGCGGATGCGCTCGGCCTCGGCTCCGCGGCGACCGATCACGATGCCGGGTCGCGCCGAGTGGATGTCCACCCGCACGCGATCACGGGTGCGCTCGATCTCGATGCGGCTCACTCCGGCGCGGTCGAGGGACTCGGTGAGGTGCTCGCGGATCCGGATGTCCTCGGCGAGGTAGTCGGCGTAGCGCTGACCGGGCTTCGTCGAATCGGAGAACCAGCGCGAGACGTGGTCCGTGGTGATCCCGAGGCGGAAACCGTAGGGATGAATCTTCTGGCCCATACCTAGGCTCCCTTCTTCGCAGCCGCGAGCTCGTCCGCGGTCTGCAGGACGATCGTGATGTGGCTCGTGCGCTTGTTGATGCGGAACGCCCGGCCCTGCGCCCGGGGGCGGAACCGCTTGAGCGTGGCGCCCTCGTCGACGAACGCGCGAGCGATCACGAGCTCGTCCTCGTTGAGGCGCAGGTTCTCGTTGTCGGCCTTGACCCGGGCGTTCGCGATGGCGGACGCGACCAGCTTGTAGACCGGCTCCGACGCGGACTGCGGGGCGAACTTCAGGATGGCCAGCGCCTCCTGGGCGTTCTTGCCCCGGATCAGGTCGACGATACGACGGGCCTTCTGGGGGGTGACGCGGATGTGACGCACGCGTGCGATCGACTCCACCATTTCTCTTCCTCCTTCACGCCTCCGCGTCAGCGGCGGCGGCCCTTCTTGTCGTCCTTCACATGCCCGCGGAAGGTGCGGGTGGGGGCGAACTCGCCCAGCTTGTGACCGACCATCGTCTCGGTGACGAACACCGGGATGTGCTTGCGACCGTCGTGCACCGCGATCGTGTGCCCCAGCATCGCGGGGATGATCATCGAACGGCGCGACCAGGTCTTGATCACGTTCTTGGTTCCGGCCTCGTTCTGCGCGACCACCTTGCTCAGCAGGTGGTTGTCGACGAAGGGGCCCTTCTTGAGACTCCGTGGCATCTTCTTCTCCTTACCCGCCTGCTATCGCTTCTTGCCGGTCTGTCGACGACGGACGATGAGCTTGTCGCTTTCCTTGTTCGGCTTCCGCGTGCGGCCTTCCTTCTGGCCCCACGGGCTGACCGGGTGACGGCCGCCAGAGGTGCGGCCCTCGCCACCGCCGTGCGGGTGGTCGACCGGGTTCATCACCACGCCGCGGACGGTCGGGCGGACGCCCTTCCAGCGCATGCGGCCGGCCTTGCCCCAGTTGATGTTCGACTGCTCGGCGTTGCCCACCTCGCCGACCGTCGCGCGGCAGCGCAGGTCGACGTTGCGGATCTCGCCCGAGGGCAGGCGCAGCTGGGCGTAGGGGCCGTCCTTCGCGACGAGCCGCACCGAGGCGCCGGCGGAACGCGCGAGCTTCGCGCCGCCGCCGGGCTTCAGCTCGATGGCGTGGATCACGGTACCGGTGGGGATGTTGCGCAACGGCAGGTTGTTGCCGGGCTTGATGTCGGCGCCGGCGCCGGACTCCACGATGTCGCCCTGCTTGAGCTTGTTCGGGGCGATGATGTACCGCTTGGTGCCGTCCACGTAGTGGAGGAGGGCGATCCTCGCGGTGCGGTTGGGATCGTACTCGATGTGGGCGACCCGTGCGTTCACGCCGTCCTTGTCGTGACGACGGAAGTCGATCACGCGGTACTGGCGCTTGTGCCCGCCGCCGATGTGGCGCGTGGTGATCCGGCCCTGGTTGTTGCGACCGCCGGTCTTGGGCAGGGGCCGCAGCAGCGACTTCTCGGGGGTCGAGCGCGTGATCTCCGCGAAGTCCGCGACGCTCGAACCGCGACGACCCGGGGTCGTCGGCTTGTACTTACGAATAGCCATGATGGTTCCTCTTCGCTTCGAGCTACAGCGCAGCCGTGAAGATGTCGATGGTGCCCTCGCGCAGGGTGACGATGGCGCGCTTGGTGTCCTTGCGCTTGCCGATCCCGGCACGGGTGCGGCGCGTCTTGCCCTTGAGGTTGAGCGTGTTGACCTTGGCGACCTTCACGCCGAAGATCTGCTCGATGGCGAGCTTGATCTCGGTCTTGTTGGCCGTGGGCTGCACCTCGAAGGTGTACTGCCCGTTCGTATCGATACGGGTGTAGCTCTTCTCGGAGACGATGGGGCGGATGATGACGTCGTGCGCGTCCTTGTTCAGGCTCACTTGGCGCCCTCCTTCGCGGCGTCGGCGGCTGCGCGATCGGCGACGAAGGCGTCGAAGGCGTCCTTGGTGAACACGAGGTCGTCGCTGACGACCACGTCGTAGGCGTTCAGCTGGTCCTGGAACAGCACGTGCACCTTCTGCAGGTTGCGCAGGCTGAGGAGGCTGACCTCGTCCTCGCGGTCGAGCACGACGAGCACGCGGTTGCCCGGGGCGAGGCTCCTCAGGATCTCGCGGGCGGCCTTCGTGCTGGGCTTGTCGTCGATGCCGAAGGAGTCGATCACGTGCACGCGGTCGCCGCGCACACGGTCCGAGAGGAGTCCGCGCAGAGCCGCGGCGATCATCTTCTTCGGCGTGCGCTGCGAGTAGTCGCGCGGCACCGGGCCGTGGACGATCCCGCCGCCGCGGTGCTCGGGCTGACGGATCGATCCCTGACGGGCTCGGCCCGTGCCCTTCTGCTTGAAGGGCTTCACGCCGGAGCCGCTGACCTCGCCGCGGGTCTTGGTCTTGTGCGTGCCCTGGCGGGCGGCGGCGAGCTGCGCCGTGACCACCTGGTGGATGAGCGGCACATTGGTCTCGGCGGCGAAGAGCTCGGCGGGCAGCTCGACGCTGCCGACCTTCTTCCCCTTGGCGTCGGTGACGTCGAGCGCCCCGACCTCGGGCTTGGTTGCGGTTGCCATGGGCTACGCCCCCTTCACAGCGTTGCGGACGAATACGAGACGGCCGCGGCCGCCGGGGACGGCGCCCTTGACGAGCAGCAGACCCTTCTCGGCGTCGATGGCCTGGATGACCAGGTTCTGCACGGTCACGCGGTCGTTGCCCATGCGGCCGGCCATGCGCTGGCCCTTGAACACGCGACCGGGCGTGGCGGCGCCGCCGACCGAGCCGGGCTTGCGGTGGTTGCGGTGCGCGCCGTGCGAGGCGGAGACGCCCTTGAAGTTGTGGCGCTTCATCGTGCCGGCGAAGCCCTTGCCCTTCGAGGTGCCCACGACGTCGACCTTCTGACCGGCCTCGAAGGTGCTGTCGACGGTGAGCTCCTGGCCCAGCTCATAGCCCTGGGCGTCGGCGGTGCGGACCTCGGTGAGGTGGCGGCGCGGGGTGACGCCCGCCTTCGCGAAGTGACCGGCGGTGGGCTGGTTCACCTTGCGGGGGTCGATCGAGCCGGCCGCGATCTGGACGGCGCTGTAGCCGTCCGTCTCGGCGGTGCGGATCTGGGTGACGACGTTGGGGGCCACCTCGATCACGGTGACGGGGACGACCTTGCCGTTCTCGTCCCAGACCTGGGTCATGCCGAGCTTGGTGCCCAAGAGACCCTTGACGTTGCGTTCGTTCTTCGACATCGGAGACCCCCTACAGCTTGATCTCGATGTTGACGTCTGCCGGCAGGTCGAGGCGCATGAGCGAATCGACGGCCTTGGGCGTGGGATCGACGATGTCGATCAGACGCTTGTGCGTGCGCTTCTCGAAGTGCTCGCGGCTGTCCTTGTACTTGTGCGGAGAGCGGATCACGGGGATCACGTTCTTCTCCGTCGGGAGCGGCACGGGGCCGATCACGGAGGCGCCCGCGCGGGTCACCGTGTCAACGATCTTGCGTGCGGAGTTGTCGATGACCTCGTGATCGTACGACTTCAGTCGAATGCGGATCTTCTGCGCCGCCATAGGACTCTCTCTTTCTGGTTGCGTCGTACCTCGTCCCGTCCCCCGAGCGAGTCGAGGACCGGAATCCGGCATTGGACGTCTTGCGTATCAGCGCCCTGGCACGCGCACGCGGACGCACGTCGCACTGGGTCTCTGTTCACCTGTCAAAACCCGCGCAGCAGCATCCGACCGGCCGGAGCCTGTCGGATCATCGACCGGCCGGGGCCGGTGAAGTCGAGCGGGAGGGCGTTCGCTGCCCGCGGCCTAATCGAGATCCGGATCGCCCTCCGGAGAGCTCCGGGGTCGGTTCCGAGTGACTATGCACAGCCTGGCAGTGATTTCCGCACACGCGGAAAGTTCTGAACCTGAATAGTCTGACACATGTTCCGGTGTTTGTGCAAGCCGGGCGTGTCGTTCTTCGAACGCCCCGCTGTCCGAGCCCGAGACGGACTCGGACAGCGGGGCCGCAAGTGCTGAGCAGATCGGGGTACGAGACTCTTCACCCCTGCACGACTCAGCGCTTCCGGATGGCGAGTACAGAATCCGCGACCCCGAGGCATCGCGCCGAGTCGCTAGACCGAATGCCGCCGTCGGCTCAGGATCCGGGGCAGCGAGAGATAGAGGACCAGCACGCCGAGCCCGGCCGCGAGCAGCAGCAGCCACCAGACCGACGGCACGGCGAACGAGAGCAGGCCGAGAACCGACGCGGCGAGCGTGAAGAGCGCCACGACGCCCGAGGCCTGGACGTGGCCGAGCCCCAGCTGCTGCAGGCGCTGGTAGACGTGCTCCTTATGGGGCTCGTCCCACTTGCGCCCGGCCCGAAGCCGCTTCGCCAGGGTCACCGCGACGTCGCCGAAGTAGACGACCATCGGGCCGATGGTCGCGAGCACGGGCACGCCGTTCACGAACGCGGCGAAGCTCGTGACGGCGACCGAGCCGCCGAGCAGATAGCTCCCGACATCGCCGAGGAACGCACCGGGCCTCGAGAGGTTCCAGGGCAGGAACCCCGCGAACCCGGCGGCGATCGCGAGCCCGGCCGCCGACAGCCAGGCGTATCCCATGAACCAGCCCGAGACGGCGAACGTGAGCCCCGCGATGACCCCGTGGAAACCGCTGATCCCGTTCAGCCCGTCCATGAAGTTGGCCACGTTGATGTAGCCCGAGATGAAGAGCACCCCGTAGACGCCGAGCAGCACCAGCATCCAGACCGGCCAGTGCCCCGCGTGGATCCCCGGCACCCAGATCACGGTCGCCTGCCCCTGGGCATGGACGGTCCAGAGCAGCCCGCCCGCCGACGCCGCGGCGATCGCGAGCAGGATCGCGCTGCGCACGGGCACGCTGAGGCCGCGCAGATCCTCGGCGAGCCCCAGCAGCCCGCTCGCGAGGAATCCGCCGACGACGAGCGCGAGAGTGGCGGCGCCCCGAGCCGAGGCCCACGGGCCGCCGCCGTCCGCCGACCCGGCCGACAGGAGCGCGCACGCCGTCCCTCCGCCGAGCGTCATCGCGAGGAGCACCGCCAGGCCGAGCCCGCGCAGCACGGGCCGCTCGTGCGAGGAGCGCTCGTTGGGCACGTCCACGATCCCGAGCCGGATCAGCAGCGGTCTGACCGCGAGCGGCAGCAGCAGGCTCAGCGCCAGCGTCAGCAGGAGAGCAGCCCAGAGGGCCAGCGTCTCCGGGCTCGGCAGCAGCTCAACGCCGATGCTGTCGTTGCAGGGCCCGACGTGCTCGGCCGAGCACGCGGTGAGCACCGGCGCGTTCACAGCACCCGCTCCTCGGCTTCTTCGGTGAGGCTCATCCGGGCGATCCACCCCGCGTGGTCGAGCACGTCCGGGCTGAGCGTGTCGACGTGCGCGTGCGAGATCTTCGGGTGGAACGGCCGCTCATCGCCCTCCCCCTCGCCGACGAGCTCCTCGTGCAGCTTCTCGCCGTGCCGGAGTCCCGTGAACACGATCTCGATGGGTTTGCCCGACCGCGCGATCATGCGCTTCGCCACGTCCAGGATCTGCACGGGCTCGCCCATGTCGAGGATCAGCACCTCGCCGGGACGCCCGATGCCTCCGGCCTGGATCACCAGCTGGCAGGCCTCCGGGATCGTCATGAAGAAGCGCGTCGCCTCGGGGTGCGTGACGGTGACCGGGCCACCGGCCTCGATCAGCGCGCGGAACGTCGGGAGCATGGACCCCCGGCTCCCGATCACGTTCCCGAACCGCACGGAGAGGTAGTGCTGCCCAGTCTGCTCGGCCATCCACGCGGTCAGCTTCTCCGCGACCCGCTTCGAATGCCCGAGCACGCTGGTCGGGTTCGCCGCCTTGTCCGTCGAGATGTTGACGAAGGTCGTGACGCCGACGGAGCGCGCGGCGCGCAGCACGTTCAGCGTGCCGAGGACGTTCGTCTTCCAGGCCTCGTCGGGGTACTGCTCGAGCATCGGCAGGTGCTTGAGCGCCGCGGCGTGGAACACCACCTCCGGCCTCCGCTCGCTGAAGATCTGCTGCACGACCTGCTCGTCGCGGATGTCGGCGAGCACCACGTCCCGCGTGTCGAGCAGTCCGTGCCCGCTGATCGCCAGCTGCGCGCTCTGCAGCGCCGTCTCGTCGCGGTCGAGCAGGATCAGCTCCTTCGGCGCGAACCTGGCCAGCTGACGGCTCAGCTCCTCTCCGATCGACCCCCCGGCGCCCGTGACGAGGACCACGCGGTCCTGCAGGTACTTGGCGATCGACTCCGTCTCGAGCCGCACCGGGTGGCGGCCGATGATGTCCTCTATCGAGAGCTCGCGCACCTCCGCGATCGTCGAGGAGTTGTGCAGGATCTGATCGAGCGGGGGCAGCACCATGACCGAGATCCCGAGCTCGTCCGCCATCGCGTCGACCCGCTGCATCAGCGAGGCGTCGGCGTCCCCGATGCACACCATGAGGGTGGTGGCGCCGGTCTGCTTCACGACGTCCGAGAGATCGTCGAGGCCGCCCAGCACCCGGACGCCTCGCACTTCGAGGTTCTTCTTCCGGGGGTCGTCGTCGATGAAGCCGACGGGGAGGAGGTCGGAGGCCGTATCGGTCAGCAGTCGTTTCGCCGTCTGATTCCCCAGATAGCCCGCGCCGTAGAGCAGCGCGCGCTCCGCCGCTCCCCCGGGCTTCAGCCGTCGCTCCGAGCGCTGGCGCATGATGTAGCGGACGGCCGCCATGAGGGTGAAGGTGATCGGCGCGGCGATGATCATGGTGCTGCGCGGGATGCCGTTGCCGTACGCCACCAGATAGGCGAGGCCCCACGCCACCGCCATCACCGCCGTCACGTCGAACACGATCGCGCGCACCTCGTCGAAGCCGCCCACCTCGTAGCGATTGCGGTAGAGCCAGAAGCACCATCCCGCGACGAGCTGCAGCACCATCGTCGCGCCGATGAGCGCGAGCGACCATCCCCAGTGGATGAGCATCACGTTGAAGTCGAAGCGCAGCACGAGGGCGGCGAGGATGCCGACCGCCCAGGCCAGCGCGTCGCAGAGGAAGAGCAGCCCGTAGGTGCGGGCGAAGTGCGCGAGTCTCGCGCCAGCGGTCTGCACTGCGTGGCTCCTTCTTCTGATTCCGGGGCACATCGTCCGGTACTTCGAGAATACCGGCGCGAGTTGGGATTGACCGCTCAACCGGGCGGTGCGGTGACGAACGGGTGGGTCATAATGGGAGCGTGCGCCGCCCGGCGCACTGCCGGGGGCGCCGATCGCGGCGCATCAGAGACACAAGGAGACGACATGGGAATCGACGATCTGGCCAAGCAGGCCGGCGACTTCGCGAAGGACAACGCCGACAAGATCCAGGCCGCGCTGAAGAGCGAGCAGGCCGAGGACATCAGCGACAAGATCCTGGACGGCGCCGCGAACCTCGCCAACAAGGTCACCGGCGACAAGTTCGCCGATCAGGTCGGCGACGTCCGCGACAACCTCGACAAGCAGGTCGGGAATCAGTAGTCGGGCACGACCCGCACGCCGTCACCCCGCGCGAAGCGAGCGCAGGACGACAGGACAGACGAGAGAACCCCCGGGAGCGCGCTCCCGGGGGTTCTCTCGTCTGTCGCTGAGACCTACTCGACGATCTTGGTCACCGTGCCGGCGCCGACGGTGCGGCCGCCCTCACGGATCGCGAAGCCGAGGCCCTCCTCCATGGCGATCGGCTGGATCAGCTCGACCGTCATGTCGGTGGTGTCGCCGGGCATGACCATCGGCTTGTCCTCGGGGAGCGTGATCACACCGGTCACGTCAGTGGTACGGAAGTAGAACTGCGGACGGTAGTTCGTCTCGAACGGGTTGTGGCGGCCGCCCTCTTCCTTCTTCAGGATGTAGGCGGTGCCCTCGAACTTGGTGTGCGGGGTGATCGAGCCGGGCTGCACGACGACCTGTCCGCGCTCGACGTCCTCGCGCTTCGTGCCGCGGAGCAGCAGACCGCAGTTCTCGCCGGCCCAGGCCTCGTCGAGCTGCTTGTGGAACATCTCGATGCCGGTGACCGTGGTCTTCTGCGTCGGGCGCAGGCCCACGATCTCGACCTCGCTGTTGATGGCGAGGGTGCCGCGCTCGGCGCGACCGGTCACGACGGTGCCGCGACCGGTGATCGTGAAGACGTCCTCGACGGGCATGAGGAACGGCTTGTCCTTGTCGCGCACCGGGTCGGGGATGCTGTCGTCCACGGCCTGGATGAGCTCGAGGACCGAGTCGACCCACTTCTCCTCGCCCTGCAGCGCGCCGTAGCCCGAGACGCGGACCACCGGCACGTCGTCTCCGGGGTAGCCCTGCTTCGAGAGCTCCTCGCGGACCTCCAGCTCGACGAGCTCGAGGATCTCCTCGTCGTCGACCTGGTCGGTCTTGTTGAGCGCGACGAGGAGGTACGGCACGCCGACCTGCTTGGCGAGCAGGATGTGCTCCTTCGACTGGGCCATCAGACCATCGGTCGCGGCGACCACCAGGATCGCGCCGTCCATCTGGGCGGCACCGGTGATCATGTTCTTGATGTAGTCCGCGTGACCCGGGGCATCGACGTGCGCGTAGTGGCGCTTCTCGGTCTCGTACTCGACGTGCGAGATGTTGATCGTGATGCCGCGCTGACGCTCCTCGGGAGCCGAGTCGATCGTGTCGAAGTCGCGCTGGACGTTGACGTCCGACGGGTACTTGTCGGCCAGCACCTTCGAGATCGCCGCGGTAAGCGTGGTCTTACCGTGATCGACGTGGCCGATCGTTCCGATGTTTACGTGCGGCTTGGTCCGCTCGAACTTGGCCTTCGCCACTGTGGTCCTCCTCAGGACATCGAGTGCCGCTTCCCTCCGAGGGTCTCGGAGGGCACGGGCACGGGGTTGGTGTCTCTATGTTACTTGCTCGCGTCGCGGGGTGCGACCCGAGCCGGCAGACGATCCCTCGACAGGCTCAGGATCGCCGGCCAGCGGACGTTTCTTAGGCGCCCTGAGCCTTCTGAACGATCTCATCGGCCACGGCCTTCGGCACCTCAGCGTAGGAGTCGAAGGTCATCGAGAACACCGCGCGACCGCTGGTCTTCGACCGGAGATCGCCGATGTACCCGAACATCTCGGAGAGCGGGACGAGCGCGCGGACGACCTTGACGCCGCTCGCATCCTCCATGCTCTGAATCTGGCCGCGACGGCTGTTGAGGTCGCCGATCACGTCGCCCATGTACTCCTCGGGCGTGCGCACCTCGACGGCCATCATCGGCTCGAGCAGCACGGGGTTCGCCTTGCGCGCGGCCTCCTTGAAGGCCATCGAGCCGGCGATCTTGAACGCCATCTCGGAGGAGTCGACGTCGTGGTACTGGCCGTCGAGCAGCGTCGCCTTCACGCCGACCATGGGGAAGCCGGCCAGGATGCCGTACTGCATGGCGTCCTGGATGCCCGCGTCGACCGAGGGGATGTACTCGCGGGGCACGCGGCCGCCGGTGACCTTGTCCTCGAACTCGTAGAGCTCCTCGCTGTCGGAGTCGAGGGGGCCGAGCGCGATCTGCACCTTGGCGAACTGACCGGATCCACCGGTCTGCTTCTTGTGGGTGTAGTCGTGCTTCTCGACCAGGCGGCGGATGGTCTCGCGGTAGGCGACCTGGGGCTTGCCCACGTTCGCCTCGACCTTGAACTCGCGCTTCATGCGATCGACGAGGATGTCGAGGTGCAGCTCGCCCATGCCCGCGATCACGGTCTGCCCGGTCTCCGCGTTCAGGCTCACGCGGAAGGTGGGATCCTCCTCCGCGAGCTTCTGGATCGCGGTGGAGAGCTTCTCCTGATCGCCCTTCGTCTTGGGCTCGATCGCCACCTCGATCACGGGCTCCGGGAAGGTCATCGACTCGAGCACGACCTGATTGTTGGGGTCGGAGAGGGTATCGCCGGTCGTCGTGTCCTTCAGGCCGATGACCGCGTAGATGTTGCCCGCGGTCAACTCGTCGACCGGGTTCTCCTTGTTCGCGTGCATCTGGAAGATCTTGCCGATGCGCTCCTTCCTCCCCTTGGTCGAGTTGACGACCTGGGCGCCGGAGTCGGCACGGCCCGAGTAGACGCGCACATAGGTGAGGCGGCCGAAGAACGGGTGCACCGCGACCTTGAAGGCGAGCGCGGCGAAGGGGTCGTCGGCCGAGGGCTTGCGCTCGATGACGACCGACTCGTCCCGCGGATCGTGCGCCTCGATGGCGCCGACGTCGAGCGGGTTCGGCAGGAAGTCGACGACCGCGTCGAGCATCGGCTGGATGCCGCGGTTCTTGAACGCCGAACCGCAGAACACCGGGTAGATCTCGTTGCCCACCACGAGCTTGCGGATGCCGGCCTTGAGCTCGTCGATCGAGATCTCCTCGCCGCCGAAGAACTTCTCGAGCAGGGCGTCGTCGGTCTCGGCGACGGCCTCGACCAGCTGCGCCCGGTACTCCTCGGCCTTGGCCTGCAGATCGGCCGGGATCTCCTGGATCTCGTAGTTCGCGCCGAGGGTCACATCGCCCTTGGCGTCGCCCTCCCAGACGAAGGCCTGCATCGAGAGCAGGTCGACCACGCCGATGAAGTCGCTCTCGGAGCCGATCGGCAGCTGCATCACGAGCGGCTTCGCGCCGAGGCGGTTTACGATGGTGTCGACCGTGAAGTAGAAGTCGGCGCCCATCTTGTCCATCTTGTTGACGAAGCAGATGCGGGGCACGCCGTACTTGTCGGCCTGACGCCACACGGTCTCGGACTGGGGCTCCACGCCCTCCTTGCCGTCGAACACCGCGACGGCGCCGTCGAGCACGCGCAGGGAGCGCTCCACCTCGACGGTGAAGTCGACGTGACCCGGAGTGTCGATGATGTTGATCTGGTTCTTGTTCCAGAAGCAGGTCACCGCGGCGCTGGTGATGGTGATGCCGCGCTCCTTCTCCTGCTCCATCCAGTCGGTGGTCGACGCGCCGTCGTGGGTCTCGCCCAGCTTGTGGTTCACACCCGTGTAGAACAGGATGCGCTCGGTCGTGGTGGTCTTGCCGGCATCGATGTGAGCCATGATGCCGATGTTGCGGACCTTGCTCAGGTCGGTGAGCACGTCTTGTGCCACGGGGGTCTCCTCCGGGTGGGGGTGGGATGGAAGGTTGGGGAAGTGTGCGCGCCGCGGGCCGCTCCCGCGAGAGCGGGGGCGGATCACACCAGGCGATCCGCCCCCGCTCAGGCAGCCGCTACCACCGGTAGTGGGCGAATGCGCGGTTCGACTCGGCCATCTTGTGCGTGTCCTCGCGGCGCTTCACCGCGGCGCCGAGGCCGTTCGAGGCGTCCAGGATCTCGTTGGTGAGACGGTCGGTCATGGTGTTCTCGCGGCGGGCCTTCGCGTAGCTCGTCAGCCAGCGCAGCGCGAGCGTGTTGGCGCGGTGGGGCTTCACCTCGACGGGCACCTGGTAGGTGCTGCCGCCGACGCGGCGCGAACGCACCTCGAGCGTGGGACGCACGTTGTCGAGCGCCTTCTTGAGCACGACGACGGCGTCCTCTCCGGACTTCGCGGCCACGTTCTCGAGCGCGCCGTAGACGATGCGCTCGGCGAGGCCCTTCTTGCCGTCGAGCAGGATCTTGTTGACCAGCTGGCTGACCACGGGCGAGCCGTACACCGGATCGGCGACGACGGGGCGCTTCGGGGCGGGTCCCTTGCGAGGCATTACTTCTTCTCCCTCTTCGCGCCGTAGCGGCTGCGGGCCTGCTGGCGATCCTTGACCGCCTGCGTGTCGAGCGCGCCGCGCACGATCTTGTAGCGCACGCCGGGGAGATCCTTCACACGGCCGCCGCGCACGAGCACCATCGAGTGCTCCTGCAGGTTGTGGCCCTCGCCCGGGATGTAGGCGGTGACCTCGGTTCCGTTCGAGAGCTTCACACGGGCGACCTTGCGCATGGCCGAGTTCGGCTTCTTCGGCGTGGTCGTGTACACGCGCGTGCAGACGCCGCGCTGCTGGGGGTTCGCCTTCAGGGCGGGAGCCTTGGTCTTGGAGACCTTCGGCGTGCGCCCCTTGCGAACCAGTTGCTGAATAGTAGGCACTGATTCTCCTGGTTGAACTCCTGCACGGTGACAGGAATGCTTTCGTGAACAAGCATCGTGGCCGCTCGCGCGACCGCTGACCTGCTGCCGCCGTACCGAGCCGGCTGGGCCGATCGGAACCGCGACGGGTGCAGGTATGCCGTGGGGGTGTCGGACCCGTGTCCGCGCCGCGCGAACGCAACGCAGAAGCCGTGCCGAGTGACCCTTGCGGAGGCTCCCTCGCCGAGTGCCGTTTGCACGACGAACAACGGTGGAACACACCAGCAACCAACTATACGCGCTCACGGTCATATTCCGCAATGTGCGGGGAACCGCGCGACCGGCTGCCGGGATCGCGCCCCGGATCCCCGAGCGCGGGTGCGGTCCTGCAGATCGGTGCGACGCGAACCCGCCGGGTCGCCCGCGCTGGAAGACGGCCCGGCTATCGGGGCGGCTCGAGACCGCGGGTGAGCTCGTCGAGCAACGCCTGGATCTGCGGCTCCACGAAGCGCTGCACCGCGGCGCGGATCCTGGGCCGATGCTCCGCGAGCGCGAAGCAGATGCGGCGACCCGCATCGTCCGCGAAATGGTCCGACAGCTCGATCTCGCTCAGCAGCTGCCGCTTCTCCTCGGGACGCAGCGGAGGTCTCGGCAGCGGGGGCTCCGGCCGCGATTGCTCCGCCAGCTCCACCATGGTGAACAGGAACGGCTGCCCGTCCTCCGCCTCGGGGTCGAGATCGAGTCCGTCGTACTCGGGATCCAGTCCGGCCCCCGGCTCGAAGCCCCCGTGGTTCCAGAGCTGCTCGCCGGTGAGCTCCGCGTGCAGCACGGGCAGCTCCCGCTCGATGTAGTCCTCCACCGCGCGGTCGATGATCCGCTGCATCCGGCTCGTCAGCGCGTGCGCCACCTGGTGGGGGACGTCCGCCTCGATCCCCGCGGCCGCCAGCACGGGCGACCCGGTGCACCGCCGGCACATCCGGGCGCGGCCGCGGTGCGTGCCGGGCTGCCAGGTCGGCAGCCACCTGAGCCACGCGTCGACGGCCGCGTTCACGCGCCCGGCCACCGCGTCGCCCGCGCTCACCGCTCGCCGCCCGGATCCTCGGGCGTCTTCCAGTCCGGGCCCGCCTCGCCGCGCCGTTCCCACGGCCACTGGGGCGTCGGAAGATCGGTGTAGACGCGCCGCGCGAGCACCGCCCAGAAGAGCACCGAGCACAGCGCCCAGATCACGGCCAGTGCGACGGCGAAGGGGCTGAGCCAGGTCTCGTCGATGGCGAGCCCGGCCAGCACTCCCCCGAGGCACCACACGACGTAGCCGCCTCCGGCCAGCGCCACCGTGTGCCCCCAGGGCAGTCCCCGCTGCCCGCGCAGCAGCGTCAGCGCCTGGGCCCACAGCCCCCAGCCCAGGAGCAGCAGCGCCGCCAGCACGATGATCTCGCCGGACAGCATCCACACGCCGGGGGTCGAGATCGGATCCCGTCCCGTGAGGTAGGCGAACAGCCCCCACGCCGCGACGAGCAGGGCGACCGCGAGAACCGCAGTCGCCGCGATCAGTCCCCCGACGTATCCCCGGGTGACGCCGCGGCGGCGGTTCTCGGTCACCGCTACTTCGCCTGCACCTCGGCCAGCGCCGCCTCGTACTCGGCGATCGCCTCCGCGTTGAGACGCTTCAGCTTGCGCCCGCGGGAGCCGATCCATGCGCCGAACCAGACGGTCACCTCCCGGGCCGCGATCGCGGCCCCGATCACCGGCAGCTCCAACCCGAAGTGGCGGATCACGTCGATCGCGTCGATTCCCGCGGCGGGATCGCCCCCGATCAACTCGACGAGGCCGACGGCTCCGTTCGCCTGGTACGCGGTCAGTGCCGCCCCCGCCAGCGCGCCGATCCAGACCAGCGCACCGACGAGGAACCCGCCGAGCACATAGGCCCACCAGCCCGCGCGGCCGACGATGAGCACCAGCAGCGCGAGTCCGATGAAGAACGCCACGGATGCCGCCACCACGGGCCAGAGACCGGCCCGCAGCAGTTCCTCGAGGAACGCGGAGGGCGGCGTCGACGGCGCCAGCCAGAGCGCGATCACCCCGGCATGGACGAGGGCGAACGCGAGCGTGGCGAGCAGCGAGATGAGGACGCCGGCCCCGCGATTGCCGCGCAGCTCGGGCGGCATCGGCGTCTGCATGTAGAGCGCCGCGATCGGGTGGTCGGCGCTCACGAGCACCTTCCCCTCGGGGACCCGGGGCGCCTCGGTCTCCACGACGGGCTCGGGCGCCGGCCCCGCGCTGGGAAGCTCCTCCGACAGCGCGATCAACGGCCGCTCCGCCTCGGTGCGCTCCACCGGGGTGAACGGCTCCGTGGCCGGCGGCTCGGCCGGGACGGCGTCGGTTCCGATCGGCCCGGGATCCGCGACCTCGCTCCCGGTCTCGTTCGACTCCGCGGCAACCGCGCGATCGACGGCCGCGCGCACCTCGGTGGTCGTCGCCTCCGCCTCTTCGACGGGGGCTCCCGCCGCTTGCGTGTCGCGCTCGTCGCTCATCGTCCCACCCTCTCGTCCGGTCCGGTGCGCGGTCGACGCACTCCATGCGGCCAAGGGTAGCGCCGCAGCTCCGCCTCCGCGCGCACCGCGCCCGGTGTTGCGCCACCCGGCCCGGAACCGGCGGCGGGCGCCTCCCCCTGAGGGGAGGCGCCCGCCTGCAGCGCAGCGCGAGGATCAGTTGAACTTGCTCGGATCGAACTCGTCCGACGTGAAGCTGTCGAAGTCCACGAAGGAGAGATCGCTCTCGTCGAAGCTGCCCTCGCTGGCGAACAGGCGGTTCGGGTAGCGCTCCGCCTTCGCCTCCTCGGTGGCCTTCACATCCACGTCGCGGTAGGCGCTCAGCCCCGTGCCCGCCGGGATGAGCTTGCCGATGATCACGTTCTCCTTGAGGCCGATGAGCGGATCCCGGGATCCCTCCATCGCCGCCTGGGTGAGCACGCGCGTGGTCTCCTGGAAGGAGGCCGCGGACAGCCACGACTCGGTCGCGAGCGAAGCCTTGGTGATGCCCATGACCTCGGGGCGGGCGGTGGCGGCGCGCTTGCCCTCGAGCAGGGCCTCGCGATTGATCCGCTGGTAGCGCGAGCGATCCACGAGCTCACCGGGCAGCAGCTCGGTCTCGCCGTGATCGACCACCGTGACCTTGCGCAGCATCTGGCGCACGATCACCTCGATGTGCTTGTCGTGGATCGGCACGCCCTGCGAGCGGTACACGCCCTGCACGCCCTCCACGAGGTACTTCTGCACCGCGCGCTCGCCGGGGATGTGCTTGCCGTTCTCGGTCGAGCCGACCTGGAGCAGATCCTTCGGGTCGAGCGTGCCCTGCAGGAACGGCTCGCCGAGCTCGACGTGGTCGCCGTCCTCGACGAGGAGCGTCGCGCGCTTGAGCACCGGGTACACCTTCTCCTCGCTGCCGTCGTCGGGCACGAGCACGATGCGGCGGGACTTCTCGGTGTCCTCGATCGTCACGCGACCCGCGGCCTCCGCGATGGGCGAGGAGCCCTTCGGCGTGCGGGCCTCGAAGAGCTCCTGCACACGGGGCAGACCCTGCGTGATGTCGTCCGCCGAGGCCGAACCGCCCGTGTGGAAGGTGCGCATCGTGAGCTGCGTTCCCGGCTCGCCGATCGACTGGGCGGCGATGATGCCGACCGCCTCGCCGATGTCGACGCGCTGGCCGGTGGCCAGGGAGCGACCGTAGCAGGTGGCGCACACGCCGACCGCGGACTCGCAGGTGAGCACGGACCGCACCTTGATGTCGGTCACGCCCGCCGCGACGAGCGCGTCGATCAGCACGTCGCCGACATCCGCGCCGGACGTCGCCACGACGGCGCCCTTCGGATCGACCACGTCCTCCGAGAGCGTCCGCGCGTAGACGGAGTTCTCGACGTTGTCGTCGCGGACCAGGGTGCCGTCGGCGTCGGCGGTGGCGATGGGCAGCTCCAGTCCGCGCCGGGTGCCGCAGTCCTCCTCGCGGATGATGACGTCCTGCGACACGTCGACCAGGCGTCGCGTCAGGTAACCCGAGTCGGCCGTCCGGAGCGCCGTGTCGGCCAGGCCCTTGCGGGCGCCGTGCGTCGCGATGAAGTACTCCGCCACCGACAGGCCCTCGCGGTAGGAGTTGATGATCGGGCGGGGGATGATCTCGCCCTTCGGATCGCTCACCAGGCCGCGCATGCCCGCGATGTTGCGGATCTGCAGCCAGTTGCCTCGGGCGCCGGACGACACCATCCGGAAGATGGTGTTGTCGGCGGGGAACGCGTCGCGCATGGCGGCGGCCACCTCGTCGGTCGCCTCCGTCCAGATCTCGACGAGCTCGCTGTGGCGCTCGGCATCGGTGATGAGACCGCGGTCGAACTTCTTCTGCACGGCGGCGGCCGCCTTCTCGTGCTCGGCGAGGATCTCCGCCTTGTTCGACGGGGTCACGATGTCGCTGAGGGCGACGGTGACGCCCGAGCGCGTGGCCCAGTGGAAGCCGGCGTCCTTGATCCGATCGAGCGTCGCCGCGACCTCGACCTTCGGGTAGCGCTCCGCGAGGTCGTTCACCAGCCCGGAGAGGGTGCCCTTGTCCGCGACCCGCTCGAAGTAGGGGTAGTCGGCGGGAAGAGCCTCGTTGAAGAGCGCGCGTCCCAGCGTCGTCTCCACCAGCACGGGCTTCTGCGCGGCGGCGCCGTCGGGTCCGACGTACGACTCGAGCCGGATCCTCGCCCGAGCGCCGAGATCGAGGGTGCCCTCGTCCATCGCGAGGATGGCCTCCGCGACCGAACCGAACGAGCGGCCCTCGCCCGCGACGCCGTCCTTCACCGTCGTGAGGTGGTGCAGGCCGATGATCATGTCCTGCGAGGGCAGCGTCACCGGGCGGCCGTCCGACGGCTTCAGGATGTTGTTCGAGGCGAGCATCAGCACGCGGGCCTCGGCCTGCGCCTCGACCGACAGCGGCAGGTGCACCGCCATCTGATCGCCGTCGAAGTCGGCGTTGAACGCGGTGCAGACCAGCGGGTGCAGCTGGATCGCCTTGCCCTCGACGAGCTGCGGCTCGAAGGCCTGGATGCCCAGGCGGTGCAGCGTCGGCGCGCGGTTGAGCAGCACGGGACGCTCGCGGATGATCTCCTCGAGCACGTCCCAGACCTCGCTGCGCGAGCGCTCCACCATGCGCTTGGCGGCCTTGATGTTCTGCGCGTGCGAGAGGTCGATGAGCCGCTTGATGACGAAGGGCTTGAACAGCTCGAGCGCCATCTGCTTGGGCAGGCCGCACTGGTGCAGCTTCAGCTGCGGGCCGACGACGATGACCGAGCGGCCCGAGTAGTCGACGCGCTTGCCGAGCAGGTTCTGGCGGAAGCGGCCCTGCTTGCCCTTGAGCATGTCGCTGAGCGACTTGAGCGCCCGGTTGCCGGTGCCGGTGACGGGACGACCGCGGCGGCCGTTGTCGAACAGCGCGTCCACGGCCTCCTGCAGCATGCGCTTCTCGTTGTTGACGATGATCTCGGGCGCACCGAGATCGAGCAGACGGCGCAGGCGGTTGTTGCGGTTGATGACCCGTCGGTAGAGGTCGTTGAGATCGGAGGTCGCGAAGCGGCCGCCGTCGAGCTGCACCATCGGGCGCAGCTCCGGCGGGATCACCGGCACCACGTCGAGCACCATCGAGGCCGGGCTTCCGCCGGTCTGGAGGAAGGAGTTGACGACCTTCAGCCGCTTGATGGCGCGGATCTTCTTCTGGCCCTTGCCCTCGGCGATCTGCTGGTGCAGGGACTCGCTCTCGGCCTCGAGGTCGAAGCCCTCCAGACGCTTCTTGATCGCCTCGGCGCCCATGTGCGCGTCGAAGTACTCGCCGTAGCGGTCCTGCAGCTCGGCGAAGGTCGCGTCCTCGGGCTTGAGGTCGCCGACCTTCAGCGCGAGGAAGTCGTCCCAGACCCGCCGCAGCGTGGCGATCTCGTCGTCGAAGCCCTTGCGGATCTGCTCGAGATCCTTCTTCATGGCGGCCTCGGCGCGCCGACGCTGATCCGCCTTCGCGCCCTCGGCCTCGAGCGCGGCGAGATCGGTCTCGCCCTGCTGCTGGCGCTGCGCGATGCCGAGATCGCGCTGCTTCTCGAGCGAGGAGATCTCGAGCTGCAGCTCGCCCTCGAGCGAACTGCGATCCTCGTGGCGGCCCTCCTCGTCCACGTCGATGACCATGTAGGCGGCGAAGTAGATGACCTTCTCGAGATCCTTCGGCGCCATGTCGAGCAGATAGCCCAGCCGGCTCGGCACGCCCTTGAAGTACCAGATGTGGGTGACCGGCGCGGCCAGCTCGATGTGGCCCATGCGCTCTCGGCGCACGCTCGACTTCGTCACCTCGACGCCGCAGCGCTCGCAGACGATGCCCTTGTAGCGCACGCGCTTGTACTTGCCGCACGCGCACTCCCAATCGCGGCTCGGGCCGAAGATCTGCTCGCCGAAGAGCCCGTCCTTCTCGGGCTTCAGCGTGCGGTAGTTGATGGTCTCGGGCTTCTTGACCTCGCCGAACGACCAGCTGCGAATGTCGTCAGCGGTCGCCAGACGGATCTGAAGCTCGTTGAAACTCGTACCCTCGAGCAATTTCTCTCCTTGGGTTGAAAACTAATTCTGAAGTGTCGGGAACCGACGCGCGCATCGTCCCAGGACGATGCGGCCATCAATTCAGATCTCGGCTCAGATCTCGTCGACCGAGGAGGTCTCGAAGCGGGTCGAGGGGTTGATGCCGAGCTCCTCAGCGGTGCGGTGGGCCTCGTCATCGTTGTCGCGCAGGTTGACGGCCTGGCCGTCGGCGCCGAGCACCTCGACGTTCAGGCAGAGCGACTGCATCTCCTTCATCAGCACGCGGAACGACTCGGGCACGCCCGGCTCGGGGATGTTCTCGCCGCGCACGATCGCCTCGTACACCTTGACGCGTCCGAGGATGTCGTCCGACTTCACGGTGAGGAGCTCCTGCAGCGCATAGGCGGCGCCGTAGGCCTCGAGAGCCCACACCTCCATCTCGCCGAAGCGCTGACCGCCGAACTGCGCCTTGCCGCCCAGGGGCTGCTGCGTGATCATCGAGTAAGGGCCCGTCGAACGCGCGTGGATCTTGTCGTCCACGAGGTGGTGCAGCTTCAGGATGTACATGTAGCCGACCGACACCGGGTACGGGAACGGCTCGCCCGAGCGCCCGTCGAACAGCCGGGTCTTGCCGCTGGATCCCACCAGCCGCTCCCCGTCGCGCGTGGGCGTCGTGGAGTCGAGCAGACCCGCGATCTCCTCCTCGCTGGCGCCGTCGAACACCGGGGTCGCGACCTTCGTGTCGGGCGCGGCCTCGAGCGCGTGCTCGGGCAGCCTGGCGGCCCACTCGGGCGAGCCCTCGACCTTCCAGCCCTGCTTGGCGATCCAGCCCAGGTGCGTCTCGAGCACCTGACCGAAGTTCATCCGGCCCGGGATGCCGAGCGGGTTGAGGATCACGTCGACCGGGGTGCCGTCCGCCAGGAAGGGCATGTCCTCGACCGGCAGGATCTTGGAGATGACGCCCTTGTTGCCGTGCCGGCCGGCGAGCTTGTCGCCCTCGGTGATCTTGCGCTTCTGGGCGATGTAGACCACGACGCGCTGGTTGACGCCCGATCCGAGCTCGTCGTCGTTGTCGTTCTCCGCGTCGAAGACCTTCACCTCGATGATGGTGCCGGAGACGCCGTGCGGCACTTTCAGCGAGGTGTCGCGCACCTCGCGGCTCTTCTCGTTGAAGATGGCGCGCAGCAGGCGCTCCTCGGCGCTGAGCTCGGTCTCGCCCTTCGGCGTCACCTTGCCGACCAGGATGTCGCCCGGGTGGACCTCGGCGCCGATGCGGATGATGCCGCGCTCGTCGAGATCCTTCAGCGCCTCCATGCTGGCGTTGGGGAGATCGCGGGTGATCTCCTCCTTGCCGAGCTTGGTGTCGCGCGCATCGACGTCGTACTCCTCGATGTGGATCGACGAGAGCGTGTCGTCCTTCACCAGGTTCTGGCTCAGGATGATCGCGTCCTCGAAGTTGTGCCCCTCCCACGGCATGAACGCCACGAGCAGGTTCTTGCCGAGCGCGAGCTCGCCGTTCTCGGTGGCGGGGCCGTCGGCGATGACCTCGCCGGCCTCGATCCGCTCGCCCGCCTTCACGATCACGCGGTGGTTGTAGTTGGTGCCCTGGTTCGAGCGGTCGAACTTGCGCAGGAAGTAGCTCTGCGTCCCGCCCTCGTCGAGCTGCACGGTGACCACGTCCGCCGAGACCTCGGCGACCACACCGGGCTTCTCCGCCGTCACCACGTCGCCGGCGTCGACCGCCGCGTAGCCCTCCATGCCGGTGCCGACGAGCGGCGAATCGCTGCGCAGCAGCGGCACGGCCTGGCGCTGCATGTTCGCGCCCATGAGCGCGCGGTTCGCATCGTCGTGCTCGAGGAACGGGATCAGCGACGTCGCCACCGACACCATCTGGCGCGGGGAGACGTCCATGTACTGCACACGGCCGGCGTCGACCAGCTCGACCTCGGAGCCGCGGGGGCGGGCGAGCACCTGCTTCTCGGCGAAGGCGCCCTCCTGGGTCAGCGGCGCCCCGGCCTGCGCGATGAGGTACTCGTCCTCCTCGTGCGCGGTCAGGTAATCGACCTGCTCGGTCACCTTGCCGTCGACCACGCGACGGTACGGCGTCTCGATGAATCCGAAGGCGTTGATCCGGGCGAAGGTGGCGAGTGCGCCGATCAGGCCGATGTTCGGGCCTTCCGGCGTCTCGATCGGGCACATGCGGCCGTAGTGCGAGGGGTGCACGTCGCGCACCTCGACGCCGGCGCGATCCCGCGAGAGTCCGCCGGGGCCGAGCGCCGAGAGGCGTCGCTTGTTGGTCAGGCCCGCGAGCGGGTTGTTCTGGTCCATGAACTGCGACAGCTGCGAGGTGCCGAAGAACTCCTTGATCGCCGCCAGCACGGGGCGGGTGTTGATCAGGGTGTTCGGCGTGATCGCCTCAATGTCCTGCGTGGTCATGCGCTCGCGCACCACGCGCTCCATACGGCTGAGGCCGGTGCGCACCTGGTTCTGGATCAGCTCGCCCACCGCGCGGATGCGACGGTTGCCGAAGTGGTCGATGTCGTCGGTGTCGAGGCGCAGCTCGACGGGCTTGCCGTCCCGCACGCCGGGAAGCGTCTCGGTGCCGGCGTGCAGCCCCACCAGGTACTTGATCGTCGCGACGATGTCCTCGAGCGACAGCACCGAGTCGGTGATGGGCGCGTCGAGCCCGAGCTTGCGGTTGATCTTGTAGCGGCCGACCTTGGCGAGGTCGTAGCGCTTGGGGCTGAAGTAGCTGTTGTCGAGGAGCGCGCGGGCGGCCTCGATCGCCACCTGCTCGCCCGGGCGCTGCTTGCGGTAGATGTCCTTGAGCGCCTCCTCCTGCGACTCGATGCCGTCCTTCTCCAGGGTCAGGGCGATCGACTCGTAGCCGGCGAACTCCTCGAGGATCTCGGACGTCGTCATGCCGAGGGCCTTGAGGAAGATGGTGACCGACTGCTTGCGCTTGCGGTCGATGCGCACGCTCACCTGATCGCGCTTGTCGATCTCGAACTCGAGCCAGGCGCCGCGGCTCGGGATGACGCGTGCCGAGAAGACGTCCTTGTCGCTCGTCTTCTCCTGCGCCCGCTCGAAGTAGACGCCGGGGCTGCGCACCAGCTGGGAGACGATCACGCGCTCCGTGCCGTTGATGATGAACGTGCCCTTGTCCGTCATGATCGGGAAGTCGCCCATGTAGACGGTCTGGCTCTTCAGCACCTGCGTCTCGGTGTTGTAGAAGGCCGCCTCGACGTAGAGCGGGGCGGAGTAGGTCTTGCCGCGCTCCTTGCACTCGTCGATGCTGTACTTCTGCTCGTCGAGAATCGGATTCTCGAAGGAGAGCTGCATGGAGCCGGTGTTGTCCTCGATCGGCGAGATCTCGTCGAAGATCTCCTCGAGGCCGCTCTTGAGCGCGATGTCGTCGCGCCCCTCCTGCTGAGCCTCGACGACGCGCTCTTTCCACGCGTCGTTGCCGACGAGCCAGTCGAAGCTCTCGAGCTGCAGCGCCAGAAGGTTCGGCACCGACAGCGTGTCGGAAATCTTGGCGAACGAGAGCCGCTGGTGATCGCGGCCGTTCTTGGGTGAATTGGTGGATGCGTTGCGCGCAGCAGCCAAGGAAGTTACCTCCGTGGGCCCCGTCGGGCTGTGTGATCTGGTCGTTGCAGATACGCTTCAAACACGGATGGATCGCTCGGCACGGATGACCCGGTGACGAGGTTGACGGCCGACCGCAATATGAAGGCAGACAGGTGTTCGAGGCGCAAAGAACAACTGTAACCCATTTGTTACCGCATCGCAAGGGGTTCGTGCGTAGGATCAGCCCGAGGCGATTCCGCGCGATGCGATGCGTCGCCCTGAGCGACTCGGGGTCACTTCTTCTTCGTCTTGAACCAGGGGAAGAGCGAACCGACCACGAAGCCGATCGCCAGCAGCAGGATCAGCCAGACCCAGCCGGGCAGCGCGATCCGCGCCCCGAACAGGTTGAGCTCGGCGGTGGCCATGTTGGAGAACACGAACACCAGCGCGGCGACGGCGATGATGATCGCCAGGATGTTCTTCGCGGTGAAGAACGCGCCCTTCTCGGCTCCGGTCGTCGGATCGGACATGTGCTCCCCCTCGAGGTACGACCGCCCCATTCCCTGCGCGGTGCCTGCTCCGAGTGTAGCGAGCGGGGCGGCGTCGCGGGCGTAGGCTGGACCCATGAGCGAGACCATCGTCCCGGGCCGGGGTCCCGGCGCCGCGGCCCGGAACGCCGAGCCGTCGGCGTGAAGCTGCCGGAACCCGTGGTCCTGAGCACGGGCCTCGTCGCGGAGATCTCGGAGGATCGCTGGGTGCCGGGCGCGCTCGAGCTCACGGTCGACGGCACGCCGCAGTCGCATGTGAACCTGCGCGATCCGGGAGAGCTCTTCTTCGAGTACGTGCGACGGATCGGCCATGTGATCGACCTGTTCCGGACGCCCGGAGCCCCGATCTCGGCGCTGCACCTCGGCGGCGGCGCGTTCACCCTGCCCCGCTACGTCGAGGCCACGAGGCCGGGCAGCCGGCAGCAGGTGATCGAGCTGGAGCCCGCGCTCGTCGCACTCGTGCGCGAGGCGGCGCCCCTGCCGCGCCGGGCCAGCATCCGCGTCCGCCACGGCGACGCCCGCGAGGTGCTGGGCCGCCTGCCCGCGGGAATGCGCGGCGCGATGGATCTCGTGGTCGTCGACGTCTTCGCCGGATCCCGCACCCCCGCCCACGTGTCGAGCGTCGAGTTCTACGAGTCGATCCGGCCGCTACTCGCCGCCGACGGCGTGGTGGTCGTGAACGCGACCGACGGCGCGGGCCAGGCCTTCACCCGCGGCCAGGCGGCGACGCTCGCGTCGATCTTCCCGACGGTGGCGGCCATCGCGGAGCCGCAGGTGCTCAAGGGGCGCCGCTTCGGCAACGTGGTGCTCGTCGCCTCGGCTGAGGATCCCGACCTCCTCTGGCTGCCGAGGCTGCTTGCGGGCGGACCCCACCCGGCCAGGATGCTCGCGGGCCGGGAGCTCTCCGAATGGATGCGCGACGCGCGCCCGGTCGGCGACGCCGAGGCCGCGCCCAGTCCGGCGCCTCCGAGAGAGTTGTTCGACGGTGCCTGACGCGAGCGATCAGGCGTCACGGCGTGACGCGAGCCGCCAGAGGCCCGGTCGTGGCTGAGCTGTCGCGCGTGCGGATCTGGGCGGAGGCGCTCATCCGCCTCCACCTCGATCCGCGCTTCGGCGCCGGCGCCTGGTCATTCGATTTCGACCGCGCCCGGCGCCGGGCCGGACTCTGCAACTACACCGAGCGGCGGATCACCGTCTCCCGCCACCTCGCGGCCCGGTTCGACGACGACGAGATCCATCAGGTGCTGCTGCACGAGGTCGCGCACGCGCTCGCGGGCTCCGCCGCCGGGCACGGGCGCGACTGGAAGCGGATCGCCGCGGAGATCGGCTATGCGGGCGGGCGCACCCACGACGGCGAGATCGCCCACGAGCTCGCACCGTGGGTCGGCGTCTGTCCCGCCGGGCACGAGCACGTGCGCTTTCGGCGGCCCACCCGGCCGACCTCGTGCGGCACCTGCGCCCGCGGCTTCAGCCGCGCCCACCTCATCGCCTGGCAGAAGCGCTGAGCGCCGCCGCCCGCCGCCGCTCTCGCGAGGCGGGCCTCAGGGGCGCTGGGCCCCGCGCGCCTCGACGAACACTCCGTAGAGCGACGTCGTCGCGGTCAGATAGAGGCGATTGCGCTCCGGCCCTCCGAAGGCGAGGTTCGCGACGGCTTCGCCGACCCGGATCTTCCCCAGCAGCGTTCCGTCGGGATCGTAGCAGTGGACGCCGTCCCCCGCGCCCACCCAGAGTCGGCCCTCGGTGTCCAGGCGGACACCGTCGGGAATGCCCGGCGCCACCTCCGCCAGCACCGCGCCGCCGGACAGGTCCCCTCGAGCGCCCACCCCGAAGACCCTGAGGTGCCGGGGCCCCCGCGGATCGGGCAGGAAGCCCGAGTCCACGACGTAGAGCTGCGACTCGTCGGGAGAGAAGGCGAGGCCGTTGGGCTTCCAGAAGTCCGACGCCACGGCCCGGATCTCGCCGGCGCCCGGGTCGAGCCGGAACACGTTGCTGGCCGGCTGCTCCCGCTCGGCGCGACGTCCCACGAAGTCCGTGGAGATCCCGTAGTCCGGGTCGGTGAACCAGATCGAGCCGTCCGATCGGACCACGACATCGTTGGGAGAGTTCAGGCGCCGCCCCTCGAAGGCGTCGACGAGCACGGTGACCGATCCGTCTGGCTCGGTGCGCGTGACTCTCCGCGCGCCCTGCTCGCAGGTGATCAGCCGCCCCTGGCCGTCCCGCGTGTTGCCGTTGGCGTGGCCGCTGTCGGCGCGGAACAGCGATACCCCGCCGGACTCCTCGTCGTAGCGCAGCATCCGCCGGTTCGGGATGTCGCTGAAGATGAGGCTGCGCTGATCCGCGAAGTAGACGGGTCCTTCCGCCCAGCGGCATCCGACGTACAGGCGCTCGAGCCGGGCGACCGGGTCGATGCACTCGAGGAACCTCGGGTCCGCGGCCTCGAACACCGGCGTGCCGTCGTCGAGCGCCGACACCGAGTCCGCCCACGAGGCGGGGCCGGCCACCGTTCCGCTGCTGCCCACTGCTGCTCCTGACCTCTTCGTCCGGTTCATCCGCCGGAGTCCCTGCCGGCCGGCCCGTTCGGGCGCCGGCCGGACTCCGGGAGGATCACCCCTCCTGCTCGGCCGCCTCGGCGTCCATCTGCGCGAACACGGCGTTGGCGACCCGGAAGCTCTCGATCCCCGCGGGCACGCCGCAGTAGATCGCGGTCTGGAGGAAGACCTCCTTGATCTCGTCTCGCGTCACGCCGTTGCGCACGGCGCCGCGGACATGGGTCGCCAACTCGTGCGAACGGTTCAGCGCGCTCAGCATCGAGAGGTTGATGAGGCTGCGCGACGCGCGCTCCAGACCCGGACGGTTCCAGACGTCGCCCCAGCAGTACTGGGTGACGAGCTCCTGCATCTCCATGGAGAACTCGCTGGCCTGTGCCAGCGATGCGTCGACGTAGGCGTCTCCGAGCACCTCTCGGCGGGTCTTCATTCCGCGATCGAAGAGATCCTTGTTCATGAGTGTGTGTTCCTTCCGGTCAGCGCGCCAGGGAGACGCCGTTGAGTGTTTCTAGGTATTGGGCGATCTGCGATTGGTCGGCCGGAGATCCGCTCAGCGACGCGAGCGCATCGCGGGCCACCTGCACCGCGGCCTCGGAGACGGGTACGCGCACGCCCTGGCTCTCGGCGAGGCCGAGCGCGGTGAGGACGTCCTTGACCGTCAGCTCGAGCGAGAAGCCGACGTTCCAGCCGCGATCGAGCACCTGGGGGGCCAGCTTCACCTGCGTCGCGTGGTTCCGGCCCGTGGACTGGTTGATCACGTCGAGCATGACCCCCGGCTCGAGTCCGAACTTCCGGCCCACCTGAAGCACCTCGACGGCGCCCACGATGCCGATCACGGAGAGCAGGTTGTTGAGCGCCTTCAGCGCGTGGGCGGAACCGGCCGGGCCGGTCCGCGTGATGCTCGTCCCGAGCGCCTCGAGCACTGAGCGCACCCGCTCCCACGTCGCGTCGTCGCCGGCTCCGCCGACCATGATCGCGAGCTCGCCGCTCGCCGCCCTGACCGGGCCGCCGGACACGGGTGCGTCGACCAGCGCCACGCCGCGTCCGGCCAGCATCGCGGCGAGCGCGGTCGTGGAGTCGGGATGCGAGGAGCTCATGTCGAGCACGACGGTCGACGGGTCGATCGCGGAGGCGAGGGCGCCGGGCTCCTCCGCGGAGCCGAGCACGGCTTCGACGACACCGCTGTTCGGCAGCATCAGCAGCAGCACGTCGATCCCGTCGGGCGGCGCGGGCTCGCTCCAGGCGCGCGCCCCGGTGGCCGCGACGATCCTGGCGACCGCGTCGGGGTTGGCGTCGGTCACCCAGACGGCGTGCCCCGCCTCGGTCAGCCGCGTCACCATCGGAGACCCCATGGTGCCCAGCCCGATGAACTGGATCCTCGCCATCAGTAGACCACCGCCACCGACTTGAGATGACTGTAGTGGTTGATCGCCTCGATGCCTTTCTCGCGACCGTACCCGCTGTCCTTGTGGCCGCCGAACGACATCTGCACGGCACCGGTCGACCAGCTGTTCACGAAGACCTGACCGGCCTCGATCCGATCGGCCATGCGCAGCGCGCGCCCGATGTCCCGCGTGAAGACGCCGGAGATCAGCCCGAAATCCGAGTCGTTCGCCAGCCGGACGGCCTCCGCCTCGTCGTCGAACGGGATCGCGACCAGGACCGGGCCGAAGATCTCCTCCTGCGCGATGCGCATGTCGTTCGTGCCCGCGTAGACGGTCGGTTTCACGAAGAAGCCCCCGTCGAGGCTCGGATCGTCGGCGACGGCGCCGCCGACGTGCGCGACCGCGCCCTCCGCCTCGGCGACGGAGAAGTACTCCTGCACCTGCTCGTACTGGTTCCGCGTGATCATCGGGCCGACGTCGACGCCCGGCCGCAGCCGCGCGGTGGCCGCGGCCACGCGGGCCACGAACTCGTCGTAGATCTCGCGCTGCACGAGCAGGCGGGTGCCCGCCGAGCAGACCTGGCCCGCATTGTTCGTGAACGCGCGCACGGCCTCGCTCGCCGCGAACTCGAGGTCGGCGTCGGCGAACACGATGTTCGCCGACTTGCCGCCCAGCTCGAGCGTGAGCGGGATGATCCGCTCCGCCGCGATCCGACCGATCTGGCGCCCGACCCCCACCGATCCGGTGAAGGCGACCTTGCGCACGCTCGGGTGCTCGACGATCGCGGTGCCGACGACGGAGCCGGAGCCGAGCACGATGTTGAGCACGCCGTCGGGCAGGCCGGCCTCGCTGCAGAGACGGGCGAGCAGGACGGTCGACTGGGACGAGGTCTCGGCCGGCTTCACCACGATGGTGTTGCCCGCCACGAGGGCGGGCGCGATGGCTCGGGCTCCCTGGTTCAGCGGCAGGTTCCAGGGCGTGATGATGCCGACCACGCCGAAGGGCTCGCGCCGCGTGAAGACGTGCTGATCCGGCTGCACGTCGATGACGTCGCCCACCGGGAGGTTCACGAGGGTGGCGTAGAACTCGAAGTAGGCGGCCGAGTTCTCGATCTCGGCGAGCGCCGTGAAGCGGGGCTTCCCGGTGTCGACGATCTCGATGTCGGCGATCTCGTCGGCGCGATCGCGCAGCAGCTGGGCGACGCGCAGCAGGATGCGGCCGCGCTCGGCCGATCCGAAGCGGCGCCAGCCGGGGTAGGCGCGGGCGGCGGCCTCGGCGGCGGCCCGCACGTCGTCGGCGTCGCCCGTGGCGATGTCGACGGTCGGCGTGCCATCGGAGGGATTGGTGCCCGGACGGTAGCCGCCCGAGGACGGCGCGACCGACGCGCCGTCGATCCAGTGGTCGAGTTTCTGCAGATCCGTCATGTTCAGCCGGCCCCTCCGTTGACGATGAGCGCCTGGCCCGTCAGATACGACGAGTCCTCCGACGCGAGGAATGCGATCGCCGAGGCGATCTCGTCCGGTGAGCCCTGACGGCGCAGCGGGACGTTGGCGGCGACGTCGGCGGCGACCGCGGCCTGACCGCCCAGGAACTCGATCACCGGATCGTTGAACGCCGTGTCGACCCACCCCGGCGCGATCGCGTTCGCGCGGATGCCGGCCGGGCCGACCTCCTTCGCGAGCACCTTGGTGAACGCCACGATCGCCCCCTTCGACGCCGAGTAGCCCGACAGGCTCGGGGGTCCGCCGTGGGTGCCGGCGATCGAGGCGGTGTTCACGATCGCGCCGCCGCCCGCCGCCTTGAGATGCGGGACGCCGTACTTCGCGAAGAGGAAGCAGGAGCCGGCGTTGATCCGCATGGTCGCGTTCCAGTCTTCGATCGAGAACTCCTCGACGACGCCGCTGCGCTGGATGCCGGCGTTGTTCAGGATCACGTCGAGCCCGCCCAGCTCCGCGACGGCGTCCGCGACCGCGCGCTCGACCGACTGCGGATCGCCCACGTCCGCGACGGCGAAGCCGACGACCGGGGCGCCCAGGCTCCGCGCCCGCTCGGCGGTCCCGGCGACCCTGGGGTCGATGTCCACCAGGAAGAGCGCGGCGCCCTCGCGGGCGAACAGCTCGGCGGTCGCGAGGCCGATGTTGGCGACGCAGCCGGTCAGCAGCACCCGCTTGCCCGCGAAACGCCCGCCGCTCATCGGGCGGCCTCCTCGAAGCGGGCGGCCGCGGCCTCGGCGATGTCCAGATCCTCGTCGGCCGAACCGCCCGAGACGCCGACCGCGCCGATGACGCGGCCGTCGCGGAGCAGCGGGATGCCGCCCGGGATGGTCGAGACGACGCCGGATCCCAGCGCCTCGAGACCGTAGAAGGGCCCGCCGGAGTGCGTGAACTGCTGGGTCACATGGGTCGGCGCCGAGAGGGACGCCGCGGTGAAGGCCTTGGCGGTGGCCACCTTCGCGGTGAAGATCGGCGCACCGGGCTGGCGCGCGAAGGCCACCTGCTCGCGCGTGCGGTCGACGACCGCGACGCTGACCGGGATCTTCAGCTCCTCCGCTCGGGCCAGTGCGGCCTCGACGAGCGGCTGGGCCTCGGCGTATTCGATGTCTGCCATGGGAATCAGTCCTCCTTCTGCTGTTCTGGGACGAGTGCGGCCTCGGGGGCACTCTCCTGCTCCGCGCCGTCGCGCAGGCGCGTGCGGCGACGGCTCCCCGGTTCGCGCGCGATCGCGAGGACGAGCACGATCAGGGCGCCCTGGATCATGTACTGGTATCCGGGCGAGAGCCGCGTGATGTTGCCGAGCGTCGTCAGCAGCGTCAGCAGCACCGCGGCCGCCCAGAGGCCGGGCAGCACGCCGCGGCCCCCGGCGATCAGCGACCCGCCGAGCACCACGACCGCGATGGTCGCGAGCTGGTAGGGCGCGCCGAGACCGAGCGACGGGCCGCCGCTGTAGGCGGCGAGCAGCACCCCGGCGAGGCCGGCGGTCGCGCCGGAGATCACGAAGGCCGAGCCGCGGACGAGCGCGGGGCGCGCGCCGGAGAGCCCGGCTGCGACGGGCTTCTGTCCGACGGCCTCCACCTTCCGGCCGTAGGAGGTGCGCTTGAGGATGATGCTGAAGACGATGACGATGACGATGCCGACGATCCCGAGGACGGGCACGGGGCCGATCTGCGCGGTGGTGAAGTGCGCGAGACCGGGGCTCGCCACGCCGACCACCGCGCCCGAGTAGATCTGGGCGATCGTCTGGATGGCGAAGCCGACGGCGAGCGTGCCGACCAGCGGCGGCATCCCCACGACCTCGATGAGCACCGCGGAGACCGTTCCGGCGACCGCGCCGACGAGCACCCCGACGATGATCCCGGGCACGATGTTCTCGTCGCGGCCGGCCATGATCGTGCAGCCGAGATAGGCGCTCAGCGTCATGATGTACGACACGGAGAGGTCGATGCCCCCGTTGCCGACGGTGATGACGAAGAGCTGACCGATTCCGGCGATCACCAGGAAGGTGGCGATGATCACCCCGGCGTTGAGGGTGTCCCAGAGGCCCCGGCCGGCGATCACGCCGATCGCCAGCCAGATCAGCAGGAGGCCGACGAAGGCGGGCGTGGACGGTCGCTGGAAGACTCCCGCGATCCACTGCCCGGCGCCGGGCCGACGAATGCTCTCGCTCACAATGCACCTCGATCCCTGCGGATCCAACTAGACATGGCTCGCAGCACCAGCACGAGCACGAGGACGAGGCCCTGGGCCGCGGCCTGGAAGCTCGAGGGGACTCCGAGGAACTGCAGCAGCGAGCCGATCAGGCCGATGACCAGTGCGCCGGCGACCGCTCCGACGACGGAGACCTTGCCGCCGGCGAAGCTGCCTCCGCCGACGATGACGCCGGCGATGCTGAGCAGCACGTAGCTCTGCGCGATGTTCGCGTCGCCGCCGCCGGCCTGGCCGCTCAGGAAGAGGCCGGAGAGCACTCCGAACAGGCCCGCGAGCGCATACAGGCCGAGCTTGGCGCGGAGCACCGACCACCCGGCCCGCCGGATGCCCTCCGGGTTCGACCCGGCACCGCGCAGCACGGCGCCGTACTTGCTGCGCTCGAGGAACCAGGCGACGACAACAGTCGTGACCGCCATGACGACGATGGCCATCGGGATGACGCCGGGGTTGAAGCGGACCATCGAGACGATCCACGCCGGGACCTGCCCGCCCGGCGTGGGCAGCAGGACGATGCCGATGCCGAGCCAGACGAACGACATGCCCAGCGTGACCACGATCGACGGGAGCCGGCGCAGGTGGATCAGCGCCCCCATCCCCGCGTATGCGAGTACGAGGACGGGCAGCAGGACGATGCCGAGCACGGGATTGGCCGGCAGCACGACGGCGAACACCACGTTGACCAGGCCGATGTAGGACCCGATGCCGAGGTCGATGTCGCCGCCCGCGATGATGAACATCTGCGCGAGCACCGCGAAGACGAGGGGCAGCAGGGGGGTCAGCACGAGCGAGAGACCCGTGAACGACGCGACCGCGGGACGCAGCGCGACGAGGAGCGCGAACACGATGATCGCGGCGACGGCCGGGAGGAACCAGGCCGCACGCGTCTGCTGGAGCAGTGCGATCCCGCCGCTCCGGCGCGCGACGGTGTCGTCGGGGAACGAGGTCATATCTCCTCCTTCGAAGAGTCCTGGGTCTGGGCCGTGCGGGTGCGCTGGCCGAACGAGAGCGCGATGACGGCGTCCTCGGTGGCCTCTTCGCCGGTGAGCGTGCCGACCACCCGCCCGACCTGGAAGACGAGGACCCGGTCGCAGTTGCGGAGCTCCTCGTTCTCGGTCGAGTACCAGACGATGGTCTGCCCCTTGTCCGCCTGCTCGCGGAGGATCCCGTAGAAGTCGCCCTTGGTGGCCTGGTCGACGCCGCGGGTCGGATCCTCGAGCAGCAGCAGGCTGGAGTGGACCGCCATGGCGCGCGCCATCAGCGCCTTCTGCTGGGTGCCGCCGGAGAGGCTCGTGATGAGGTCGGAGGGCGCTCCTTTGATGCCCAGCCTGCGGTACCACTCGTCGATGAGCTCGCGCTCCCTGGCCTTGGAGATCAGGCCGCCTCGCGTGACGGGCCGCTTCAGGCTGGAGAAGCTGAGATTCTTGGCGACGTCCCAGATGGGGAAGATGCCGCGCACGCCCCGGTCGCCGCTGACGTAGGCGGCGTCGCCGACGACGGAGACTCCGAGGTGCTCGGTCCGCCGGTCGCGGCCCCGCTTGCCCGGCCGGCGCGCGGCCGCGCGGTGGACGGCCTCGAGCGCCTCCAGTTGACCGTGCCCCTCGAGGCCCGCGAAGCCGATGATCTCACCGGGTCTGATCTCGAAGCGCTCCTCGGCGCCGTCCTCGCCCTGCTGCACCAGCTCGACCACCGATCCGCTGTCGGAGGCCTCGGCGTTCGCGACGGCGACGGCGCGGGTGAGCGAGGGCCCCTCCCCCGCCTCCGGCGCCCGATGGGCCTCCTCGTGCTCGGCGAGCCCCATGGCCGCGACGAGCGACTCCTTGCTCGAAGTCGCCGCGACGTGCTCGCCCAGCACGCGGCCGTCGCGCATCACGTAGATGCGGTCGAGGTTCTCGATCATCTCGTTCAGGCGGTGCGTCGTCACGATCGCGGAGAGGCCCCCCGCGGCGCGGCGCTTGAGATAGGCGTAGAAGCTCTCGGTCGCCGTGCCGTCGAGCGACGAGGTCGGCTCGTCGAGGATCACGAGACTCGCGGGCCGCCCCGCGTCGACCATCGTCATCGCGCACTCGATCATCTGCCGTCTGGCGAAGGAGAGATCCGAGATCACGTGACCGGGTCGGATGCCGTGCGCGGGGAACATCTCGTCCAGCACGGCCTTCAGGCTCTTCCAGGCGTCGCTCCGCCACCGCCGGCCGCGCGCGGAGGGGTCGAAGACCGCAGCCGTCTCGTCGACGCGGAGACTCGGCGCGAGCGCGAGTTCCTGGTAGACGGTGCGCACCCCGAGATGCTCGGGGTGCGCCACCGCCTCGGTGGCCGAGCGCCGCACACCGCTGATCGTCACGCTGCCGACATCGCCGGGAACGGAGCCGTTGACCACCTTGAGCACGGTGCTCTTGCCCGCGCCGTTGTGGCCGGCGATGCCGATGAGTTCGCCGCGCGCGACGTGGAACGAGGCGCTCCGCACCGCTCGTGTCGAGCCGAAGCTCTTCGAGACGTCTTCGACCACGAGGGTCGGCGCGTCTCCGTGATGCTCAGTCATAGTGGCGTTCAGCCTTCCGTTGGGAGTCGCCTGGGTTACTGCGGAGGCAGCGGGGTGTCCACCTTGATCGGATCGCCGGCGATCGCGGCCGCGATGATCTCGCGCGTCGCCTCGAGCGTCGTCGGGTTCTCGGCGATCTCGGTGTACTCGAGGGCCTCGGTCCACGCGACACGGTTCTCCTCGGGGATGATGAGGAGCGGCGAGAAGATCGTCATGTCGGGAATCTCGCGCGCGTCGTCGAGATCGTTGATCAGCAGCGTGGCCAGCCAGGCAGCGGTCGACGAGATGCTCGGCTGCGAGGAGATCGACATCGAGAGGTAGTCCGGATTCTCGTCGACGACCTCGGTCCAGCCCTGCAGGCCCTGGCCGGAGTTGCCCTGGATGATCAGGGGCAGCGGATCGGTGCCCGCCTGGCGGAAGGCGTCGAGCGTCCCGCCGCCGTCGTTGCCGTTGGTGAGCACGCCGTCGATCTCGGGCAGCGAGGGGATGATCTTGGCGACCTCCTGCTGCGCGACGGACTCGGTCCACTCGCCGTAGACCTCGCCCACGAGCTCCATGTCGGGGTGCTCGGCGAGCACCTCGGTCACGCCGGCGTAGATGTCCTCGTCGATGGTGTTCCCCGGCAGGCCCCGGACCATGAGGATGTTCCCCTCGCCGCCGAGCTGCTCCGCCGCGAACTCGGCCTGGATGCGGCCGTACTCGACGTAGTCGAAGGCGACCTGGTACGCGCACTCGGCGGTGGTCGCACCGTCGAACACCACGACCGTCACCCCGGCCGCGCAGGCCTCCTCGATGGCGCCGTTGAGCCCGGTCGGGGAGCCCGGTTCGATGATGATGGCCTCGTAGCCCTCGAGCACGAGCGACTGGATCTGCTGCGCCTGCTGCGGGGCGGACCCGTCGGAGACGACGATCTTGGGGTCCGAGAAGTAGTCCGGGTTCTCCGCGGCGGTGGTCTCGAAGCTGGCTTCCATCTGCTTGCGCCAGATGTTGCCGTTGAAGTTGTTGCTCAGCGCGATCTTGACCGACTTCACCTCGGAGTCGCCGGCGTCATCGGCGGGGGCCCCGCTGTCGCCCGAGGCGCAGCCGGTGGTGGCGAGGATCGCGGCGCCCGCCAGGATCCCGAACGTGGTGAGGACGCGAGAGGCGCGTCCGCGAACATATGACATGAGTGGTTTTCCTCCTCGTTGAGTTGGAGCTGGAGCTCCCTGTATTGCGAGCGGTCCCGGGACTCTCCCCGAGGGGCCGGGTCGTCGCAAATCCGATGCGGCCGCGGCCGCGAGATGGATCAGTCGAAGACGACGACGCCCCGCACGATCTTGCCGTCGTGCATGTCCTCGTAGGCCTCGGCGATCTGGTCGAGCGTGTAGCGCTTGGTGATGATCTCGTCGAGCTTGATCTTGCCGTCGCGGTACATCTGGATCTGCCTGGGAATGTCGGCGTTCGGGCTGCAGTGGCCGAAATGGGTCCCCTGGATGCGCTTCTGATAGGTGACCAGCTCCGTGATCGGGAGGGGGATCCCCACAGCCGTCATGTTGCCGATGCCGGTGCAGACGAGCGTGCCGCCCTTGCGGATCGAGGCGAAGCCCTGGGCGATGTGCTCACCGGTCGTGATGCCGACGGTCACCACGGCCTTGTCGGCCCCCTGGCCGTTCGTGATGCTCCGCGCGTAGTCGATCGCCTCGTCCGCGGTGGCGTAGGCGCGCGTGGCTCCGAGCTCCAGCGCCTTCTCCCGTTTGAACTCCACCGGGTCGACCGCGATGACGTGATCCGCCCCCGCGTGACGAGCGCCCTGGACCGCGTTGATGCCGACGCCGCCGATGCCGATGACGACCACCACGTCGCCGGCCTCGACCTGCGCGGCGTTCACGGAGGACCCCCAGCCCGTGCCGACCGCGCAGCCGAGCAGGCAGACGACGTCGAGCGGCAGGTCCTTGTCCACCTTGATGGCCGAGTCCACGCTGATGACGATGCGCTCGGCGAAGGTGCCGATACCGCACATCTGGCCCACCGGGCTGCCGTCCTCGAGCGTCACCCGATAGCTGTCGGGATCGTTGAAGCGCGCGCCCTGGAGCAGGGTCGCGCCGAGGTCGCAGAGGTTCTGCATGCCCTCGGCGCACCACCGGCAGCGGCCGCAGGCGGGCAGGAAGGACGTGACGATGTGATCGCCCACCTCCCAGCCGGGCGTGTTCGGCCCCACGGCCTCCACGATCCCCCCGCCCTCGTGCCCGCCGAGCCACGGGTACACGCCGGGGACCATGTCCCCGGTGGCGAAGTGGTCGTCGGAGTGGCACATGCCGGTGGCGACCATCTTCACCCTGATCTCGCCCTGCCGGGGTTCATCGAGATTGAGTTCGACGGTCTCGTACCTGCCCGGCGCGCTCCGAATGATAGCTCCGCGAGTTTTCATGCCTTCCACCCCTGTACCTGTGTAATCCGACGGTAACGTCATTGTAATCTTGCCTGATCGTCCGACAATCTATGCCGTCTGGTCATTTTATGCAACCCGGGCCGCAGATCCACCGCGACCCGCATGACATTGGTACTATATTGTCTGACAGGCAGATGGTCCTGCAAGCAGGCGGTATTGCTGTCAGGTAACATCTTCGAAACAATCCGTTCCAGGACTCGATCCGCGCAGAAGTTGAGGAGTGCACGATGAGCACCGCCCCCGAGAGCTCGCCGACCGCGCACGAGGTGGTCATCGCGCGCCACGGCAGCCGGATGGCGAGCCGCAGCGAGGTGTTCCTGAACTACGCGCACTACGGTCGGCCGGACGCCCCGATCCGGATGGACTACTTCGTGTGGGTCCTCCGCAGCGCCGGACGGACGATCGTGGTCGACACCGGCTACTCCCGGGAGGGTGCCCGGAGTCGCGGCCGCGAGGTCCTCTCCGACGTTCCCGCGCTGCTGGCCCGGATCGGGGTGGACTGCGCGGCGGTGCCCCTCGTCATCATCACGCACGCCCACTACGACCACATCGGCAATCTCCGCGCCTTCCCGAATGCGCGGTTCCTCATCGCCCGCGCCGAAGTCGACTTCTGGAACAGTCGCAACGCCGGGAAGCCGCTGTTCGAGCACTCCGTCGAGAGCGAGGAGATCGCGTATCTGAACGGCCTCGTCGAGGCGGGGCGCGTCGACTTCTTCGCCGGGGAGTGCCGGCCGGCGGCCGGCGTCGAGGTGATCGAGGTCGGCGGGCACACCCCGGGGCAGGCGGTCGTCCTCGCGCAGACCTCGGAGGGCCCCGTGCTGCTCACCAGCGACGCCGTGCACTACTACGAGGAGCTCGAGGCCGACATGCCCTTCACCTCCGTCACCGATGTGGTCGGGATGTACGACGCCTTCCAGACCATTCGAGACCTCGTCGCCTCCGGCCGGGTCCGGCACCTGGTCTCCGGGCACGATCCCGAGACGCTCGAGCGCTTCTCGCCGATCCCCGGCCTCGAGGGCACCGCGGCGAGGATCGGCGCCCCATGACGGCCGACCAGCAGCGGCCCGCGCCGCCCCGACACGCCACCCAGCCACACATCATTGGAGAGCAGATCATGCCCGACAGACGCATTGGATTCATCGGCCTCGGCAACATGGGCGGACGGATCACGCGACGCCTCGTCGAGTCCGGTCTCGAGATCCTCGGCTTCGACACGCGCCCGGAGAACATCGCGGCCTCCGGCGCCGCGGCCGCGGAGTCGGTGAGCGCACTCGCCGCCGGGGCCGACGTCATCCTGCTGTCGCTGCCGGACAGCCGCGTCGTCGAGGCCGTGGTGGACGGCCCGGACGGCCTCATCGCCCACAGTCGCGCGGGGCAGATCGTCATCGATCTCTCCACGGCCGCCCCGGATTCCACCCGCCGCATCGCGGAGGAGTTCGACGCGCGCGGCGCGGCGTTCCTCGACGCCGGCATCTCCGGCGGCGCGGCCGCTGCGGAGCAGGGCCGTCTCACGCTCATGGTCGGCGGCGACGCCACGGCACTGGCATCGGTCTCCGACGTTCTGAAGCCGATCGCCTCGCAGGTGTTCCACGTCGGCGCTTCCGGCGCGGGCCACGTGACGAAGCTGCTCAACAACTTCCTCAACGCCGTCGCGCTCTCCGCGACGGCCGAGGTGATGATCGCCGCGAAGAAGAGCGGCCTCGACCTCGACACCGTCCTCGCGGTGTTCAACGAGAGCTCGGGCGTGAACTTCGCCACGCTCAACCGCTTCCCGAAGATCGTCCACGGCGACTACCTGAAGGGCGGGCTGACCAACAGCCTCATGCTCAAGGACATCACGCTCTACGTCGATCTCCTGGCTCGGCTCGGCGTCACGAGCTTCCACAGCGCCGGCCCGGTCGCATCGTTCGGGCTCGCCCGGGCGCTGGGTTACGCTGACGAGATCAGCAACACCGTGGTCGACGCGCTCGGAGACGTCTCCGGCGGAGTGCGACTGCACGAGGGGAACGAGGAGGACTCATGATCATCATCCGTCCCGACGATCAGGCCGGCGCCTCCGGCAAGGTCGGCTCGCAGTTCACCGGCGAGGTGCATCCCTATCTGGCGCTGCCCTCGACCGACGGAGTCGTCATCAACACCGTGTCCTTCAATCCCGGAGCGCGAACCCACTGGCACAGCCACGAGCGGGGGCAGATCCTGTTCGTCCTCTCGGGTCGGGGGCTCGTGCAGAGCGAGGGCGGACCGGTCGAGGTGCTCCGCCAGGGCGATACGGTCTGGGTGCCGGCCGGCGAACGGCACTGGCACGGAGCGGGGCCGGAGGCGACCATGACGCACACCGCGGTGTCACTCGGCGTCACGTCATGGGACGACCCGGTCACCGACGCCGAATACGGTGCTTCGAGGCATTAGGATCGACACTCCAGGCCGCATGCACGCAGACGCGATCCACATCGAATCGAGAAAGGCTGTTCATAGTGTCAACCAATCAAGTTGAACGCGGATGGACGGTCACCCCTGTCGGGCGCGTCGCCGCTCCCCTGCGGGAACAGGTGACCGCGGAGCTGCGCAGGGCGATCCTGGAGTTCGAGCTGAAGCCCGGGCAGCGCCTCATCGAGCGGGAGCTCCTCGAGAAGCTCGGCGTCTCTCGCGCGACCGTGCGAGAGGCGCTGCGCGAGTTGAGCACCGAGGGGCTCGTCACCGTGGAGCCCCAGCGGGGAGCGGTGGTGGCCGCCCCGTCGCTCGAGGAGGCGGCCGAGATGTACGAGATCCGGGCGGTCCTGGAATCGCTGCTCATCCGCTTCTTCATCGAGCGCGCGAGCGACGAGCAGGTGCGGCAGCTCCGCGCGACGGTCGAGGAGATCGCCGAGGAGACGGCGCGGCACGACGATGTCCACCACCTGCTCGCTTCGAAGGATCGCTTCTACGCCGTCCTCGAGGACGGCGCGCAGAGTCCGACGCTGACCCAGCAGCTCGACGGGCTGAAGGCTCGCGTGCGAGTGCTCCGAGCCACCTCGCTCTCCTTCCCCGGGCGCGGAGAGGAGGTCGCCTCCGAGCTGCGCGCGATTCTCGACGCGATCGAGGATCGCGACAGCGAACGCGCCGCAGAGCGCTGCGTCGCGCACATCCGCGCCGCCTCCCGCACCGCTCTGCGCCGACTGGAGCCGAAGGCGGCCGACTGAGGAGTCGACGGCTCAGCAGCCGACGCTCGAGAGCGCCTGCCGCAGCAGACGCCCGCGACCGCCGCCCAGCTCCGCGAGGACGTCCGGCGCCAGTGCCGCCTCCGGCGCCATCCAGCTCACCTCGAGCGCGTCCTGACGGGGGTTGCAGCTTCCGGTGACGGGCACCACGTATACGAGCGACACGGCGTGCTGGCGCTCGTCGATGTAGGGCGAGAGGCCGGGCATCGGGAAGTACTCCGCGACCTGCGCGGGCACGGGAGAGGCCGGGATGAGCGGGAAGGCCATCGGTCCGAGATCGTTCTCGAGGTGCCGGAACAGCGCGTCGCGCAGCGACTCCCCGTAGCGGACCCGGCCGGCCACGAGCGCTCGCGTCATCACCCCCTCCGGCGTGCTGCGCAGCAGCAGACCGACCTCGGTCACCCGGCCGTGGCCGTCGACGCGGACCGGCACCGCCTCGACGTACACGATCGGCAGGCGGCCCCGCACGAAGTCGAGTTCGTCGGCGCTCAGCCACCCGGGATTGGAGTCCGCCGGCGGCAGATCCTCGGGGTCGGCCGGCAGGTCCTCCGGGTCCGGCAGGTCAGCGGTTTCGACGGTCATGCTGCAATTCTCCCCTATTCCGCCCAGTCCGTCCGGTTCTTCCGGGTCGCGCCGCTCAGATGGGTCGCGGACTCTGCGTCCGCATGATCTCGTGCAGCAGCTCGAACTCGCCCCCGGCGATCGCGGCGTAGTAGTGGCGGGCCAGATGATCCCGCTGCTCCGGGACGATCCGCCCGTCGTCGTAGCCGTGATAGATGCCGCCGGCCCGCCTGACGATCAGGGCGCCGGCGGCCACGTCCCAGGGGTTCGTCTCGAACGAGATGGTGACGTCGATCCACCCGGCCGCGATCCAGCACAGCGCGATGCAGGTGCTTCCGAGCCCGCGGACCTGCGCGAAAGCGTGCGTCACCTCGGCGAACTGCTCGAGGGCGAGCTCGGGATAGTGCACCAGATCGCGCGCCAGCGGGAAGTTGAGCGCGACGGTCGCCCGCCCGGGGTCCGCGTGCCCCCGACTGCGCAGCGCCCGATCCGCGCCGCCGCTTCGTCCGTCGGTCAGGAAGGCTCCGCGATCGTCCGCCCAGAAGAGCTGCTCGTTCGCGGGATCGTAGACGACGCCCGAGATCATCTCGCCGTCGCGGGCGACGCCGATGCTCACCGCCCACATGGGGATGCCCCGCGCGAAGTTCGCGGTGCCGTCGATCGGGTCCACGTACCAGGTGAGCGGCCCGGACCCGGCGCTCGTCCCCGACTCCTCGCCCACGACGGTCGAATCGGGGAAGGCCGTCAGGATGGTCTCCCGGATGCGCTCCTCGCACGCACGGTCGTAGCGGGTCACGAGATCGTGGATGTCGGCCTTGAGGTCGACGCGCATCTCTCCGGAGCGGAATCCCGCGAGAGCGATCGCACCGGCCTCGCGCGCCGCGGCGACGGCGACGGCCGTGGCACGACGCGCTTCGTCCGCGCCGCGCGCTCCGTGCATCCGCTCCCCCTCCACGACAGCTCAGCATAGCGAAGGGCATAGGATGTTGCTTTGGTGCGCCCGCGCGCAGGAACGTCCCGGCGCGCTGCAATGTTGGTGAAGAGTGAAGGCTTGGTGCTATGTCGGTGAAGGTCGCCCTCGCGGGCGTGGGGAATTGCGTGAGCTCGCTCGTGCAGGGCGTCGAGTACTATCGCGAGGCCGCCGATGACGAGCAGGTCCCCGGTCTGATGCATGTGCGCCTCGGCGCCTACCACGTCTCCGATCTCGAGTTCGTCGCCGCGTTCGAGGTCGACGCCGACAAGGTCGGCAAGGATCTGAGCGAGGCCATCTGGGCGGGTCACAACAACACGATCAAGTTCTCCGAGGTGCCCCGTCTCGGGCTCGAGGTGCTGCGCGGGCCGACGCTCGATGGTCTCGGCGAGTACTACCGCGACGAGGTCGAGGAATCGACGGCCGCGCCGGTCGACGTCGCCCAGGCTCTGCGGGACTCGGGGGCCGACGTGCTCGCCTGCTACCTGCCGGTGGGGAGCGAGGAGGCCGTCAAGTCCTACGCGCAGGCGGCGCTCGACGCCGGCGTGGCGTTCGTGAACGCCGTGCCCGTGTTCGTCGCGAGCGACCCCGCATGGGCGGCGAAGTTCGCCTCGGCGGGCCTCCCGATCGTCGGCGACGACATCAAGAGCCAGGTCGGAGCCACGATCACCCACCGCGTGCTCGCGCACCTGATGGAGAGCCGCGGCGTCGCCCTCGACCACACGTACCAGTTGAACGTCGGCGGCAACATGGACTTCAAGAACATGCTCGAGCGCAGCCGCCTCAAGTCCAAGAAGATCTCCAAGACTCAGGCCGTCACCTCGAACATCGAGGTCGACCTGCCCGCCGACGACATCCACATCGGGCCGAGCGATCACGTGCCGTGGCTCCAGGATCGCAAGTTCGCCTTCGTGCGTCTCGAGGGCCGCGGCTTCGGCGACGTCCCCCTGAGCCTCGAATACAAGCTCGAGGTCTGGGACTCCCCCAACTCCGCCGGCACGATGATCGACGCGATCCGCAGCGCCAAGATCGCGAAGGACCGCGGCCACGCCGGGCCGGTGGAGGCCGCCTCGGCCTACTTCATGAAGTCGCCTCCCGTGCAGAAGCCCGACCATATCGCGCGCGAGGAGCTGGAGAGCTTCTTGGCGCAGTAGCGAGATGCTCCGCCCTGGGCGTCCCGGTGGAAGCCGAGCCCCGGCGCTCACCGCCCGAGTCGGCGCTGGCGGCGCGAGTAGTCGCGCAATGCCCGCAGCAGATCGACCTCCCGCAAGTCGGGGTACAGGGTCTCCACGACGTAGAACTCCGAGTAGGCCGACTGCCAGATCAGGAAGTCGCTGAGCCGCTGCTCGCCGGAGGTGCGGATGATGAGATCGGGATCCGCCTGGCCACGGGTCCACAGATGCTCCCCGATGGTCTCGGGCGTCAGCCGCTCCGCGAGGGTGTCGATCGTTCCGCCGGAGGCCTGATGCTCGTCGATGATGCTGCACATCGCCGCGGTGATCTCGCTGCGGCCCCCGTAGCCGATCGCGAGGTTGACGTGGAGGCCGGAGCGCTCCTGCGTGGCCCGCTCGACGCGATCGAGGGTCTCGGCGAGCTCGGGCTCCAGACCCTCCGCGCTGCCCACGTGCTTGACCCGCCAGCCGTCGGTCTCGGCGAGCTGCTCCGCGAGCCCCGCGATGATCCCGAAGAGTTCGCCCAGCTCCGCGCCGTCCCGCCCGCTCAGATTATCGTTCGAGAGGAGGTAGAGGGTCACGACCTCGACGCCGGCGGCCTCGCACCAGGAGAGGAACTCGGGGATCTTGCGCGCGCCCGCACGGTGCCCGATGCTGGCGCGCTCCTGCAGCCGCTGCTTGGCCCAGCGGCGGTTGCCGTCCACGATGACCGCGATGTGATGCGGCACGCGGGCCGGATCGATCTCGCGGCGGAGCCGCCGCTGATAGAGCCGGTACAGCAGCCCGACGCGCGGCGATGTTCGCTCAGGGTTCACCCTGCGAGTGTAGCGCCGCGCTCGCGGGCGGGACTGTGTTTCTCGAGTGGGACGGCGTTGGGCCGCGCAACATCGTCCCATCCGCGAAAACGGGTCCCACTCGCGGCCGGCGGCGTCAGCGCAGGTAGACGGGGTCGAGCGCGATGAGCAGCGCAGCCGCCCAGTGGCAGAGAAACGCCAGGACGGTCAGCGCGTGGAAGATCTCGTGGAAGCCGAACACCCCGGGCACCGGGTTCGGTCGCTTCAGCGCGTACACGAGCGAGCCGAGCGTGTAGAGCAGACCGCCGAGGACGACGAGGATCATCGTCGCGGGGTTCGCGTTCCAGATGTCGACGACGAACATGACCGCGGCCCAGCCGAGCAGCACGTAGAGCGGCACGTAGAGCCAGCGGGGAGCCCCGATCCAGAACACGCGGAAGCCGATCCCGAGCAGGGCTCCGCTCCACACCAGCACGAGCAGCAGCAGGCCCTTGCCGAGCGGCAGCGCGAGCAGGGCGATCGGCGTGTACGTGCCGGCGATCAGCAGGAAGATGTTGGCGTGGTCGAGACGCCGGAAGATCTGCTTCGTCCGCGGCTGCCAGTCGAAGCGGTGGTAGAGCGCCGAGACGCCGAACAGCAGCATGCTCGTGAGCATGTAGACGGCGGCGGCCCACTTCGCGAGCGCGCCGTGCGCGAGCGAGATCAGCACGATCCCGGCGGCGACGGCGACCGGGAAGGTCGCGGCGTGGATCCAGCCGCGCCAACGCGGTTTCACCTCGTCGGGACCCCGCGGCGCCTCCTCTCGCGCAGCCTCTTCCCGCGCGGCCTCGAGCAGCGGGAGGGAGAGCGCGTCGGGCTCGGGGAAGGGATGCTCGGAGCGCTGCGTCATACCCTCGAGTGTACGAAACCCACAGATTCCGGTGGGCATATATGTCCGAAACGTCAACCCCCTGCCGGAAGGCGAGAGCCGTCACTCACCGAGCAACGCGATGACCGCCTCGCCGTACTTCTCGAGCTTGGCCTGGCCGATGCCGCTGATCTCGAGCAGCGCCTCGGGGCTGCGCGGCAGGTGCACCGCGAGCGCCCGCAGCGTCGCGTCGCCGAACACCACGTAGGGCGGCACGCCCTGTTCGCGCGCCTCGGCGAGACGCCAGGCGCGCAGCCGGTCGAAGGTCTCGACCTGCTCGGGCGCGAGCTCCGCGACCGCGGCGCGTTTCGCGGGGGATCCCCCGCCCCCGGATCTCCGCGCGATGACCTCCTCGCGCATCATCACCTGCTCCTCTCCGCGGAGGATCGGCTTCGCCGCTTCGCCGGGGGCGAGCACGCCCCACTCCCCCCGGCTCTCCAGCGCTCCCGTGGCGAGCAGGTGGCGCACCACGCCGCGCCACTGCGCCACCGAGAGGTCGTCGCCGATGCCCCAGGTCGAGAGCTCGTCGAGCCGGAGCGCGCGCACCCGATCGCTCATCACGCCGCGGAGGATGTCGATGTGCTGGCCGGCGGCGAAGGTGCGCCCGCCGCGCTCGCGGCCGACCCGCAGGACCGTGGAGAGCATCTTCTGCGCCGGCACCGTCGCGTCCCAGAGCCGCGGCGGGTCGAGGCAGACGTCGCAGTTGCCGCAGGGCGCCGAGAGCTCCTGCCCGAAGTAGCGCAGCAGGAACTGCCTGCGGCAGTGAGTCGTCTCGCAGAGCGTCAGCATGTGCTGCAGATGCGCGAGCTGACTGCGCTTGGCCGATTCATCACCGGGGCTGCCCTCGATCAGCTGCCGCTGCTGCACCACGTCGGCGAGGCCGTAGGCGAGCCAGGCCTCCGCGGGCTCGCCGTCGCGACCGGCGCGACCGGTCTCCTGATAGTAGCCCTCGATCGACTTCGGCAGATCGATGTGGGCGACGAAGCGCACATCCGGCTTGTCGATCCCCATGCCGAACGCGATCGTCGCGACGACCACGACGCCCTCCTCGCGCAGAAACCGGTTCTGCGCCTCGAGGCGCTGCTCCGCGGGCAGGCCGGCGTGATAGGCGACCGCGTCGACCCCCGCGGCCCGCAGCTGCTCGGCCGTCTGCTCCACCCGCTTCCGGCTCAGCGCGTAGACGATCCCGGACTCGCCCGCGTGCTCTCGGACGATGAAGTCCCGCAGCTGATCGCGGACCTTGGCCTTGGGGACGATGCGATAGCGGATGTTCGGCCGGTCGAAGCTCGAGACGAAGTGGCGGGCCCGCTCGAGGTGCAGCCGCTCGGTGAGCTCGCGATGCGTGGCGGGGGTCGCCGTGGCCGTGAGCGCCACGCGCGGCACGTCCGGCCAGAGCCTGGCGATCTCCCCCAGGCGCAGGTAGTCCGGGCGGAAGTCGTGGCCCCACTGGGAGACGCAGTGCGCCTCGTCGAAGGCGAAGAGCGCGATCCGCCCCCGCCGCAGCAGCTGCAGCGTGCGGGATCCGCCCTCAGCATCGTCGGCGCCGGGCGCCGGGCCCTCCAGGAGCCCGAGCCGCTCCGGAGCGAGATAGAGCAGATCGAGCTCGCCCGCCAGGAAGGCCCGCTCGACGTCGGCGCGCTCCGCGGCGGTCATGGACGAGTTCAGGGCCGCCGCGCTCACGCCCGCCAGACGCAGCGCGGCGACCTGATCGTGCATCAGCGCCACGAGCGGCGAGAACACGACGCCGGTGCCCTCGCGGCAGAGCGACGGCACCTGGTAGCAGATCGACTTCCCGCCGCCGGTCGGCATGAGCACGACCGCATCGCCCCCGGCGATGAGCTGCCGGACGACGCTCTCCTGATCGCCGCGGAACCCCGGGTACCCGAACACCTCGGCGAGCACCCGAACCGGATCGGCCGGCGTCCCCGATTCCGGCTGCACGGTCAGGCCCGGGGACCAGATGGGGCGCCGGGATCCGGCTGCGGTCCCGCATCGCGGCCCGGCGCATCCGCCCGCGGGCCGCCGGCCGCGTCCGACGAGGCCGCGGCGTCGCGCTGCGCGACCTCCTCGGCGAGCGCCTCGCGGATCTCGGCCCGGTACTGGTTGCGGCGCACGCGCCGCACCAGGTCCCACCCGAGGGCGAAGACGGCGAGCGCGAACAGCGCGGTCACGGCGAAGGCGACGGGCGGGATCGAGCCCGCCGGCAGCTCGGACTCCTCGGCCAGCGGGATCAGAGCGGACACCTGGAACGCGATCGGGACTCCGAGGGTGATCATCCGTGTACCTCCTGCTGGTTGCGGCGCGCGAGCACGGGGTGCGCGCCGTCGTCTTCGACGCCCTGGAAGAGATCCGCCTCGAACTGGCTCGTGGCCACGCGGGAGGCGGCCAGCCGGTAGTCCTCGAAGGGCCAGGCCTCGCGCTGCAGATCGTTCGGCCAGAAGAAGAAGGAGCTGTCCGGGGCGACCTGGCTCGCATGGGCGCGCAGCGCCGCGTCCCGGCGCTCGAAGAAGCGGCCCACCTCGACGCGGGCGGTGGCGTCGCTGGGCCGGCTCGTGAAGCGCTCGACCATCTCCGCGAACTGGGCGACGAGCGGGGACCCCGGCTCCTTCTCCCGGAGCGTCTCGTAGACCTTGAGCATCCGATCGGTGTTGAAGATGGATTCGTAGTAGAGCTTCTTGATCGCCCACGGCTCGCCGGTCTCGGGGTAGGCGTCCGCGTCTCCGGAGAGCTCCCAGGCCAGCTTGGAGATCTCGTGGCAGCGGATGTGGTCCGGGTGCGGATAGCCGCCCTGCTCGTTGTAGGTGATCATGACGTGGGGGCGGAACTCCCGCACGATCCGCACGAGGGGCTCCGCGGAGATCTCGGCGGGGATGTCGGCGAAGCTGTCCGCCGGGACCGGGTCCCCCTGCGGGGGCAGCCCCGAGTCCCGGTAGCCGAGCCAGCGATGCTGGAACCCGATGACCTGCTGCGCTCCCGACATCTCGTCGCGCCGCAGACCGGCCAGGTCGCGACGGCTCTTCGGATCCCTGGCCACCAGCTCGTTCAGCACGTCTCCGCGCTCGCCGCCGGTGCAGCTGACGATCAGCACCTCCGCGCCGAGTTCGAGGTAGTGCGCATAGGTCGCCGCGCCCTTGCTCGACTCGTCATCGGGGTGGGCGTGCACGGCGATCAGCCTGAGTGCCATGGGGTCCCTTCACAATCGCGCACCGACGTCGCCGGGTACGCTGGTGACAGCGACCCAGTCTACCCACGCCAGTTCGGAGGATGCAGTGACGAGTGCCCCGACGGCAGACGTCCCCGCTGCTCAGCAGACCGCTCCAGGCCCCGCACGGGATGCCGACCGGAGCCGATCCGCCGCCGGAGCGGACCGTGCGGCCTCCCTCGACGAGCGCTACGGACGCTCGCGACGTCGCGGCGTCGACCGCCGGCTCGGCTGGGCGGTGGCGGGCGGCGCGCTCCTGCTCGGCCTCGTCGTGCTGCTCTTCGGCGGCTGGCAGCACCAGAGCAGCCTCGACTTCCGGGAGGTCCACTACCGGGTGCTCGACGAACGGACGGTGGCGGTCGATTTCGAGGTGACCGCCGCCCCCGGTGCGGCGGTGGCGTGCGCCCTGGAGGCGCTGAGCACCTCCTATTCGACGGTCGGCTGGAAGGTGGTCGAACTCCCGCTCGAGGATCGGCGCACACGGATGTTCACCGACACCCTGGTGACGACGTATCCGGCGACCACCGGCACGGTGCGAAGCTGCTGGCTGCTCGAAGACCGGGCCGCACCCTGATAGACTCGTCGCCAATGCCCCGGCGACGCCGGGGCATGAGCTTTAGTCGGGCGGAGGGCATCCGCTCCGCGAGAAGTGTCGAGCGCAGGGCGAAGCGCCCTCGCCGGCTACGGGGATCCGATCTCCCGCACGGACTACGGCGGAGCCGTAGGAAAGGAGCCGAGATGGCCGAGAATCAGACCTGGCTCACCCAGGAGGCCTACGACCGACTCAAGTCCGAGCTGGACCAGCTCGCCGGACCGGGCCGGCGCGACATCGCGGCACGCATCGAGGCCGCTCGCGAAGAGGGCGACCTCAAGGAGAACGGCGGCTACCACGCCGCGAAAGAGGAGCAGGGCAAGATGGAGGCGCGCATCCGCGACCTCGAAGAGCTGCTCAAGCACGCGGTGGTGGGAGAGGCTCCTGAGGCGAGCGGGGTCGTGGAGATCGGCACGGTCATCACCGCCGAGATCTGGGGCGACGAGGAGCGCTTCCTCCTGGGCAGCCGCGAACTCGCCGATGGGAGCGGTCTCGACGTCTACAGCGCCGAGAGCCCGCTCGGCGCCGCGATCCTCGGCCTGAAGGTCGGCGACACCGCATCCTACGCCGCGCCGAACGGCAAGGAGATCGAGGTCAGGATCCTCGCCGTCGACACCTACACCGGCTGAGGCGGGAGCGACTCCGGCCGCCGGAGCGGTCTCAGTAGCGCTCGCCGACTCTCACGACGTATCCGGCGTCGCGGAGCGCCTGCACGACGTCCTGACCGTGTTCGACGCCCCGGGTCTCGATGTGCAGCTCGAGCTCCACATCGCTGATCGGCAGTTCTGTCGCGTGCCTCGTGTGGATCACCTCGATCACGTTGGCGTTCTTGCTCGCGACGATGGCGGCGGTGCGCACCAGCTGACCCGGCACGTCCGGCAGCAGGATGCGCAGCTTGAGATAGCGCGAAGACGCCGCGAGACCGTGACCGATGACCCGCTGCAGCAGCAGGGGGTCGATGTTGCCGCCCGAGAGGATCACGGCCGTCGGCCCTGAGACGCGCGCCTTGCCCGAGATCAGCGCGGCGACCCCGGCCGCCCCGGCGGGCTCGACCACCAGCTTGGTGCGCTCGAGCAGCATGACGATGGCCCGGGCGATGTCGTCGTCGCTGACCGTGACGACCTCGTCGACGTAGCGCCGGACCATCTCGAAGGTGAGATCGCCCGGTCGCGCGACCGCGATGCCGTCGGCGATCGTGGGGCTGGTCGAGATGGTCACGGGGCGCCCGGCCTCGAGCGACGGGAGGAACGCGGAGGTGTTCTCGGCCTGCACGCCGATCACCCGGATCCGCCGGCCCTCGCGCTCGGCGCGCAGCTTCGCCGCCGCGGCGACGCCCGACGCCAGTCCCCCGCCGCCGATGGCCACCACGACCGTCTCGATATCGGATGCGGCGTCGAGCATCTCGATCGCGACCGTGCCCTGCCCCTCGATGATCGCCGGATGGTCGAACGGCGGGATCATCATCGCACCGGACTCCTCGACGAAGGCGCGCGACGCCTCGAGCGTCGCGTCGAAGGTGTCGCCCACCAGGCGGACCTCGGCCCCGTAGCGCCGCGTGGCCTGCAGCTTCGGCAGCGCCACCCCCAGCGGCATGAAGATCGTCGCCGAGATGCCGAGCTCCCGCGCGGCGAAGGCGACCCCCTGAGCGTGGTTCCCCGCGGAGGCGGCCACAACGCCCCGGGCGCGCTCCTCCGGGGTGAGCTGGACCAGGCGGTTGTAGGCGCCCCGCAGCTTGTAGGCGCCCGTGCGCTGCAGATTCTCGCACTTGAGGTAGACCTTCGGCACGCCGAGCGACTCCGCGAGGAATCGGGACGACTCCAGGGGCGTGTTCCGCGCCACCCGGTGCACCACCGCCGCGGCGCGCTCGAAGTCGTCCAGCGTCGGAATCGGGAACCCCCCGGAGACGGGATCCGCTCCGCCGCGTTCGCTCATGCGCTTCCCTTTCGTCGTTCCAAGCGTGCCACGTGCCGAGCACGGCGTCTGACCACCCGCTGCCGTTTGTCCCCCTTGAGGAACGCGGCCACCGGATCGTGGCCCCTCTCCCATCCGCGCTCGTTCAGCGCGTTCACCATCGCGTTCAGCGCCGCCGCGAGGGGCACCGCGAACAGGGCGCCGGGGATCCCGGCGAGCAGAGCGCCGGTCGAGACGGCCAGGACCACGCCCAGCGGATGCACCCGCACCGCGGTGCCCATCACGAGGGGCTGCAGCACGTGGCTCTCCAGCTGCTGGACGAGGATGACGACGCCCAGCATCACGAGGGCGTTGATGGGCCCGTTGTAGACGAGCGCGATGAACACCGCGAGCGCGCCCGTGGCGATCGCGCCGAGGAACGGGATGAACGAGCCGAGGAAGACGAGGATCGCGATCGGCACCGGCAGCGGCACGCCGAGGATGGCGGCCCCGACGCCGATGCCGACGGCGTCGACGAAGGCGACGAAGATCTGCACGCGGACGTACTGCCCGACCGACGACCAGCCGGCCCGGCCCGCGGTGTCGACCGGGGCGTGGGCGCGACTCGGCAGGAAGCCGAGCACCCAGAACCAGATCCGCTTGCCGTCGAGCAGGAAGAAGATCAGCGAGAAGAGGGTGAGCAGGGCTCCCGTCAGCACCTGTCCGGCGGTCGTGGTCGCGGCGAGCGCGCCGCTCCAGATCTCGTCCTGGTGGTCCTCGATCGTTCGGACGATCTGGTCGATGAAGCCGTCGACCTGGTCGCCGGAGACGCCGAACGACGTCTCGATCCAGGCCAGGAAGTCCCGCCACGCCCGCGTCGAGCGCGAGGTGACGTCCTCGAGTCCGCTGCGCAGCTGCGTCACGATGAGCACGACCAGCAGGGACACCGAGGCGAACAGGGCGAGCAGCGCGGCGACCACCCCCACCCATCGCGGCAGTCCGAGACGTCGCAGCGCATTGACGAGGGGCTGCAGCAGCGCGGTGAGCAGGATCGCGATGAGGATCGGGATCACGATGATCCGCACCTCCACGATCAGCCAGAGCAGAGCCGCGACGGCCACCCCGATCACGATGAGGCGCCACGACCAGGCCGCGGCCACGCGCACGCCGAGCGGCAGCTCGACGGCGGCGTCGTCGACCGGATCGGGCCCCGCTGCGGGCTCGCTGAGGCGCTCGGTCTTCTGCTCGGTCACGAGATCATCTTAGAACGTGCCGCCGAGCCGGCGGGGCATGCGTCCCGCGGTAGGATGGCGGTCAGGATTCCCACCCCCGGAGGCGCCGTGAAAGACGACTACATCCCCGACGACGGTTCGATCACCATGTTCTCGACCGAGTGGTGCGGGTACTGCAAGCGGCTGAAGAAGATGCTCGACCACGAGGGGATCGGCTACACCGAGATCGACATCGAGCGGACGCCGGGCACGGCCGAGCTGGTCGAGCAGCTCAACGGAGGCAATCAGACCGTGCCGACGGTGCTCTTCCCGGACGGCTCCGCGGCGACGAATCCGTCGCTCGGCGACGTGAAGACGCGCCTCTCCGCCTGACGCCGTCGGGAGCGCACCGGGTCCGGGATCCCGCTCTCGTCGCATGATCGGGTGAGCGGAGTGGCATGCTTGTCGGCCACGCCGCGAAGACGCTCCGGAGGGATGAGAGCGGGATCCCGGACCCCGTGCGCGTCGCCTCCCGAGACGACCCGCCGGCTCAGCCGAAGTTGAGACGGACCTCGGCGTAGCGATCCTCGGGAACGGTCTTCAGGCGTCCGACGGCCTCCGCCAGCGGCACCAGCTCGATGCGGTCGCCGCGCAGCCCCGCGAGCGTGCCCCACTCGCCGCGCAGCACCGCGTCGGCGGCGGCGATGCCGGTGCGCGTGGCGAGCACGCGGTCGAAGGCGGTCGGGGCGCCGCCGCGCTGCACGTGGCCGAGCACCGTCGCCCGGGTCTCGATGCCCGTGCCCGCTTCGATGAGCGGCGCGAGCTGCTCGGCCACGCCGCCGAGTCGCGGCCGCCCGAATCCGTCGAGGCCGTCCCGCGTCACCGCGTGGTCGGCGCCGGCGAGGCGGAAGCCCTCGGCGACGACGACCATCGCGGAGCGGCCGCGATCGCGCACACTGGTCACCCACTCGCACACCTGCTCGAGCGACTCGGGGAACTCGGGCACGAGGATCGCCTGGGCGCCGCCCGCCATGCCCGCGTGCAGCGCGATCCAGCCGGCGTCCCGCCCCATCACCTCGAGCACCATGCAGCGCCGGTGCGAATCGCCCGTGGTGCGCAGCCGATCGATCGCCTCGGAGGCGATCGAGACCGCCGTGTCGAAGCCGAAGGTGTAGTCGGTGCCTCCGAGGTCGTTGTCGATCGTCTTGGGGAGGCCGATGACCTGCACGCCGTGATCGTGGAGGATGCTCGCCACCGTCTGGGTGCCGTTCCCGCCGATGAGCATGAAGGCGTCGAGACCGTAGTCGGCGACCCGGGCGCGGAAGGCGTCGAAGTCGACCTCGTCGAGGACGCTCGAGAACGGCGCCACCCGGCTCGTCCCGAGGAACACGCCGCCGACGCCGGAGAGCCCGCGGACGGCGGGGCGGTCGAGCGGCACCGTCTCCCCGTCGCGGAACCCGCGCCAGCCGTCGACGAAGCCGACCATCTCGAATCCGTGGACGTCGACGCCGCGCAGAGTCGCGCCGCGGATCGCCGCGTTCATCCCCGGGCTGTCACCGCCCGAACAGAGCACCCCGACGCGCATGTGCAACTCCCTCTCCGCTCCGGACGACGATCGACCGCTACTGCAGTGCGGCCCTCAGCACGGCCATCAGTGCGAGCAACTGCACCGAGTCCTCATCCTCGCGCTTCGCCTCGGCCCCGTCCAGGGCGCGGGCGGCGAGTCCTGCTTTGGCGTCGATGAGCTCGGCGATCTTGGCGTCGATCGTCTGGGCGGCGACGATGCGCCAGGCGGTGACGGGCTCCTCCTGGCCGATGCGGTGGACCCGGTCGATCGCCTGGGTCTGCTCCGCGTCGGTCCAGCTGAGCTCCGCCAGCACGACGTCCGAGGCGGCCTGCAGGTTCACGCCCACGCCGGCCGCGGTGAGCGAGCAGACCGCCACCGAGACCTCCGGATCGTTGTTGAAGGCGTCGATCTGGCTCTGCCGGAGCGTCGCCGTCTGATCGCCGCGGATCGACACGGTGCCGAGGCCCCGCTCCGCGAACGCCGCCTCCGCATGGTCCATGACGTCGATGTGCTTGGCGAAGAACACCACCTTGCCTACGGATCGCGCGAGCTGGGCGGCATAGTCCGCGGCGAGCGCGGCCTTCGCCTGGCCGATCTGCCGCACCATCGTGAACACGTTGGCTCCGCTCGACGAGGCGTTCGACTCCTCCAGCTCCTGCGCGCACACCATGCGGATGATCGCGTCGTCGCCGAGCTCCCGGCCGAGACGGCCCCCCTTGATCGCGTTGAAGCGCAGCAGCAGGCGCTCGGCCAGTTGCCGCTCGGCCTCGCGGATGCCGCGTCCGAGCTCGTCGTCGAGCTCGACCGGGAGGTCGACCACGCGCTTGGCCGGGAGGTCGGAGGCCACGTCGACCTTGCGCCGCCGGACGATGCCCAGCTCGATGACGCTCTGCCGCGCCTTCGGGTAGAACGCCGAATCCGCGGGTGTGAGGCCGTTCGCCTCGAGCGCCGCCATGAGATCCGGACCGGGCTTCTCCGCGTCCGTCCAGCCGAGGAACCTCCAGATGGCGCGGAAATCATCGATGTCGTTGATCAGCGGCGTGCCCGTCAGAGCGAGCATGAGCGGGCGGAGGCCCGGGGTGCGCTCGCGGACCCGATCGGCGATGGTGAGCACATTGCGGGACCGCTGCGACTGGACGTTCTTGATCATGTGGGCCTCGTCCACGACCATCCCGCGGAAGCCGAAGCGCGAGATCCAGCTCAGGTGCCGGTCGAGGATGTCGTAGTTGACCACGAACACGTCGGCGAAGGCGTCGACGCCGTCGCCGTCGCCGTGGATGACCGTGACCCTGCGCTGCGGCGTCCAGCGCTGCACCTCGCGGGCCCAGTTCATCTTCACGACGTTGGGCACGACCACGAGCAGCGGATAGGCGCCGGCCACCGATGCCGCGATCACCGACTGCGCGGTCTTGCCCAGGCCCGGCTCGTCCGCCAGCAGGAAGCTCCGGTGCCCCTCGCCGACGGCTGCGAGGAATCGCGCCTGATGGGGCATGAGCTCGAGTCCCCGGGGGGCGAGGCGGTCCGGCACCGGCGGCTCGGGAAGGGGCATGCAGGCGGATCCGCCGCCCTGCTCGAAGGACTTGAGGAGCGGCCCGAGCAGCTCCCAGTTCGCGAGGCGGACGACGGGCGTCGGCTTCTTCGCGCGGGCGAGGTCGGGAGCGAGGAACGGGTTGGCCCGCATACGCGATTCGATGCCGGGAGGCTCGACCTGCCGCTCGGCGAGCTCGGCGGGGACGAGCGCCTGCGCCACGACCGGCGCGGGCTCGTCGGAGACCTCCACCCCCGCCTGGGTCAGCATCTTGCGCTTGAGCAGGCGCGTCGCCTCGGTGATCGCAGCGGCGGGTTCGAGCAGCGTGATGAGCGAGGTGTCCCGCGCGGCGGTCTTCGCCAGGATCGCGGCGACGCCGTCCAGTCGTTTCAGCGTCTCCGCGCGCTCCGCGTCCGAGATGCCCTCCTCGGTCTTCACCCGCGCCCGTTCCTCCCGCATCAGCAGTGCGATGACCTGGAACTTGGTGCGGTTGGCCGGACTCGCCTTGCCGCGCTGCGCGGAGGCCTCGACCTCGCGCACCGCTCGGGCGAGCAGCGGGATGATGCCCTCGTTGTGGGTGTGACGCCTTCGCGTCTGAGACTGCGTGCCGTTCGCGCGCGTCGCAGCAATGGTTGCCATGGATCTCCTGATCGGCGTGTACGCAGCCGTGCCGACTGCACGACCGATCCGGCGATGCGCTCCCCGGTCTGAAGCACGGTTTCGTGACGACCGAGTGCTCGGATGCGGCCCGAACCGATTCTACCCCATGCGCCCCCACCCCTCCGACGCCCCGCGTTCACGTCGGAGTCACCGGCGCCTCATGCACGGTTCACGAATCATTAACCCCGCGCTGTCACGGTGACAACGCTGTCCATACGTGGACGGCGCCCCACCTCACTGCGAAAGGTTCCCATGCCATCGAACACGCCATCGACACGACACCGATGGATATCACGATCCCTGACGACCTCGGTCGTCGGCGCGGTCTTCCTGACGGGGGTCCTCACCTCGCCCGCGGCGCTGGCCGCACCCGTCGTCGAGACGCCGGGCTTCTCCGACTCCGCTCTCGCGCTGACCGACGAGACCGAGCAGGTCGGCCCCGGGGTCGCGCTGCGGCACCTGGTCTCGCTGGATCCGACCGGCTGGTACGACCAGCAGATCCTCACCGTCGACCTGGCGAACCCGGCGGTGTCCTCCGACCTGCTGGCGGGCGACACCGTCACCGAACGGAATGCGATCTCGAAGAAGGCTGACAAGGCCGGAGCGGTCGCCGGCGTCAACGGCGACTTCTTCGACATCAGCAACTCGGGTGCGCCGCTGGGCGCCGAGGTCCGCGACGGCGAGCTGCTCAAGTCGACCGACTACGGCTCCTGGAACCATGTCGGGGTGGGCAACGACGGAATCGGCCGCGCGGTGGACATGGCGGTCACCGCGACCGCGACCATCGACGGCGCCCAGCATCCGGTGACCTCGATCAACGCGTCGAACACTCTCGCGGGAAGCCCCGCCAACGCCATCGTCGCCTTCACCCCGCTGTGGGGTTCGGCGGCGCGGTCGATCTCCGTGAACGGCGCCTCCGACGTCGCCTCGGTGCTGGTGCAGGACGGCCGGGTGGTCTCGGTCGACGCCACCGGCGCCGGCAGCGGCGACATCCCCAACGGCGCCTTCGTGCTGGTCGGACGGGAGTCCGGCGCGGACACGATCCGCGAGCTGACCGCCGGTGACGAGGTGTCTTTGGCCTACGACCTGAACGACGCCGTGGCGAAGGACATGAAGTTCGTCATCGGCTCGAACCGCGAGCTGGTCCGCGACGGGCAGGCCCGTCCCGACTCCGAGCTCGACAACGACGTGCATCCGCGCACCGTCATCGGGTTCAAGAACGGCGGGCGCACCATGATGCTGGTCACCAACGACGGACGGCAGTCGCCGTTCGTCGGCATGACCATGCGTCAACTCGCTGCGTTCATGGTGCGCCAGGGCGCCGAGACCGCGTGGAACCTCGACGGCGGCGGTTCGACCACGATGGTGGCCAGGCCGATGGGCGAGGAGAAGGTGACGGTTCGCAACCGTCCGTCGGACGGGGAGGAGCGGCTCGACCCCAACGGCGTCGGAGTGTTCGTCGCGGCCGGCAGCGGTCGGATCGACGACCTCGTCATCACTCCCGATGCCGAAGAGGCGCGGGTGTTCCCCGGCCTGCACCGCACCCTCACCGCCAAGGCCGTCGACGACCACCAGACGCCGGTCGAACTCGCCCGCGGCGACGTGCGGTGGAGCACCAGCACCGGTCAGATCGACAACGGTCTGCTGTCCGCACCGGACTCTGCCGACGGCGCGATCACCGTGCGCGCGACCGCCGACAGCGCCCTGGGCGAGCGCAAGGTCACCGTCCTCGGCGAGCTCGCCCAGCTGACCACCTCGACCGACCGGGTGTCCATCACCGACCCGGTGGCGGCCAACGCCGTCACGGTCGCGGTCACCGGCCACGACGAGCAGGGGTTCACCGCGCCGGTCGAGCTCAGCGACCTGGACCTGGAATACGACAGGGCCGTGGTCCGGATCACTCCGTCCGGCACCGGGCTGAAGATCACCCCGCTGGGCAACGGCGGCACCGTGCTGAGGATCGCCGCCGGAGAGACCAGCGTGAAGCTGCCCATCACCGTCGGCGTGCAGACCGTCTCGCCGTACCGCTTCGACGATGATCAGGTCGCCACGGGCCGTTGGACCTCCAACAGCACCGCCGGGGCGAACCCGGTGTTCACCGCCGACCCGGAAGGGTTGCGCATGGACTTCGCCGCGGCTCGGAACAAGGGGATCTCGGCGCAGGGCGTAGCCTCGCGCTGGGTGGAGATCCCCGGCCAGCCGCTGCGGGTCCGAGTCAAGATGAAGTCCAGCGTGTACGTGCCCAGCGGCCTCACCTACGCCGGCTTCTGGGATGCCGCGGGCAAGTCGCACGGCCTGTACGGCACCGGCCTGGAGGCCAGCGAGGACTGGCAGTACGTGACCTTCACCGTGCCCGCCAGCGGAGTCACCTTCCCGATCCGGTTCAACTCGTTCCAGGGCATCAACACCGCACTGGATCAGCAGGTCGCCGGGCACTTCGTCTTCGGCGATGTCGAGGCCGACGTGCCCTCCGAGATCGAGTTGCCGGACATCGACCCGTTGCGCGCGGATCCGCTGTTCTCGGCCGACGGCAAGACCGACGGCGAGGACGACTGGAGCTTCGCGACGCTCTCCGATGTGCAGTTCACCGCGTCGTCACCGGAACTGACCAAGGTCGCGGTCGCCGCACTGGCCCGGATCCGGGAGCAGAACCCCGACTTCGTCGTGCTGAACGGCGACATCATCGACCGGGCGCTGCCGGAGGACGTCACGCTGGCGAGGGAGACGCTCGAGGCCGGCGGCTGCGATCTGATCGCGGTCGGCGAGGAGCCGCCTGCGGAGAGCACTCCCGATCCGGCATCGGATACCGTGCCCTGCTACTACGTGCCCGGAAACCACGAGTCCTACGGTCTCAACAATGTGCAGTCCACCCTGGAGAACTGGGAGGCGGAGTTCGGAGAGCCGTACCGGGTCTTCGACCACAAGGGAAGCCGGTTCATCCTCCTCAACAGCGCCCTGGGCAATCTGCGCACCTCCGACTGGGACCAGCTGCCGATGCTCCAGCAGGCGCTGGAATCGGCCGAGGACGACGCCTCCGTGAAGAACGTCGTGGTCTTCGCCCACCATCCGGTGGACGATCCGGCCGAGACGAAGTCCAGTCAGCTGACGGATCGCGTCGAGGTGAAGCTGATCAAGAAGCTGCTCAGCGACTTCCGAAAGGCCAGCGACAAGGGCGTGACGATGATCGGCTCGCACGCGCAGATCGCGAACGTTCAGCGAGAGGAAGGCGTCTCCTACGTGGTCCTGCCCTCCTCGGGCAAGTCGCCCTACGGCACCCCGGATCGCGGCGGGCTGACCGGCTGGCTGAACTGGAGCGTCGACTCGGACGCCGATGCCGACGGCCAGTGGCTGACCGCCGATGTGCGGGCCTTCTCCCAGGAGACGGTGATCGATGCGCCGGAGACGCTGGAGGTGAGCCGTTCCGCGACACTGGGCGGACACATCGTGCAGCCCTCCGGCGTCACCGCCGGCTCACGGGTGGTTCCGCTCGCCTACCCGGTCTCGGTCCATTGGTCCGGGGACGAGGGGCTTGCGATCGGCTCGGGCGAGGCGGCGGTGACCGCGGCCAAGCGATCCAAGAAGGTCGCCATCCTGAATCCGGTCACCCGGGAGCTGACGGCGCTACGGGCCGGAACGGTGAAGGTCTCGGTAACCAGCGAGTCGATGCGGGAGCACACCGATCCTGCCTCGCTCGCGCCCGTGGTCGGCGAGAAGACCATCACGGTCGCCCCCTATTCCGGACCGGGCGCGAGGATCGACGCTCCGGCGCCGGTCTTCCCGAGCCAGCCGGCCGGCACCACCGGCGTCGGACAGACGGTGCGGATCGCCAACAGCGGGGACCGGCCGCTGAAGGTCGACGACCTGTCGATACAGGCGACCGGCACCAGCCCCGCGGGCGAGTTCGTGCTGGCCGGTCAGACCTGCGCCGACGTCACGGTCGCCCCGGGCGAGGCCTGCGAGGCCCTGGTTCGGTTCTCCCCATCGAAGGAGGATGTCGAGTCCAGCGCTGAGCTGGTGGTGTCGGCCAACGTGCCCGAGGGCCAGTTCGAGGTGGCGCTCAGCGGCCTGAGCACCGCCATCCCGCAGGGCGAGAAGGGCGAACAGGGCGACCCCGGCGAGAAGGGCGAGACCGGCGAGAAGGGCGACCCCGGCGAGAAGGGCGAGAAGGGCGACCCCGGTGAGAAGGGCGACCCCGGTTCGTCCACGATCAGCACCGCCATGGTCGCACCGTCGGTGCAGGTGGCCTACGGAAAGCCGGTCAAGGTGCCGGTGAAGCTCGCACCGGCCGTCCTCTCCGGAAAGGTGACCGGCACCGTCGGCAAGCACCGGGTGTCCGGCGTCGTCTCCGGCGGCAAGGGGAGCGTCACCATCGCGGCACGACTGCTGAAGCCGGGCAAGCACACGCTGCTGCTCGACTACCGGGGAAGCGGAACGATGCAGGGCGCTCAGACCACCGCGGCCACGACGGTCCAGGTGAACAAGGCTGCTGCCGCGGTGTCGGTCAGGCCGGCCAAGAAGTCGGTCAAGAGGGGCGGCACCGCCAAGCTCACCGTACGGGTGAAGGCCACCGGCTCCTCGGCGAGCGGCTGGGTCACGGTGAGGGTCGCCGGGCGCACCGCGAAGGCGAAGCTCGACAGGTCGGGTAAGGCGACCGTGAAGGTCACCAAGCTGAACCGGACCGGCAAGCAGACCGTGACGGCGAGCTATGCCGGATCCGGCTACCTCTCCAAGGCCAGCGCGAAGACCAGGATCACCGTGAGGCGGTGATCTGAGACGCGCAACCGGCCGGGGCAGCAGTGGAATGCGACCCCCCCCGGGTGGGCGGCGCACCCCCCTTTCCCCCGCACCGGGGGGGGCCTGCTTTGTATGCCCCCCCGGGCGGGGGCCGCGTCTCTCCCCCGCGCGGAGTCTTCCCGCGCCGGGATCGCCAGGGCCGCCCTCATCGAAGCGGCGATGCGAACTCCTGCGCTCCGACGGCCCGAATGCCGCCGGAGCGACGTCCGGGCCGTCGGAAGAGTCTCAGCGCCCCTCGGCGAGGATCCCGCGGGTTCGGCTCACATCCTCGTGCATGCGCTCGATCAGCGCTCCAGCGTCCGGGAACGCCTCCATTCCGCGCAGACGCTCGGCGAACTGCACCTCGATCCGCCGGCCGTACAGGTCGCCCGAGTAATCGAGCAGGAACGCCTCGACGCGCGCGTCTCCCCCCGGTTCGAACGTCAGATTCACTCCGACCGAGATGGCGGCGGGATGCCGCTCGCCGCCCACCAGGGCCCAGCCCGCGTACACGCCCTCACGAGGCACCAGGCCCTCGAGCTCGCCGCCCAGGTTCGCCGTGGGGAAGCCCAGCTCGCGGCCGCGCCGGTCGCCCTGCACGACCGTGCCGCGCACGGTCGCCGGCCGGCCGAGCATGCGCCGCGCCGTACCCACGTCGCCCTGCAGAATCGCCTCGCGGATGCGAGTGGACGAGATCCGCCCGAGTTCGCGATCCTCGACGTCCTCGATCACCTCGACGGTGAACCCGAACCGTTCGCCCAGACGCGCCAGCATCGCCGCATCGCCCGCTCCCCCGTTCCCGAAGCGGAAGTCCTCTCCCACGCAGATGTGCCCGACCCGGAGCGTCTCCACGAGCACCCGCTCGACGAACTCCTCGGCCGGGACCGCGGCGAGACGGGCGTCGAACGGCACCATCACGCAGGCCGTCTCACCGAGGCGCTCGAGCACCTCGAGCCTTTGACGACTGCTGAGGATCGGCTCCGGGCAGATCTCGGGACGGAGAAAGCTGAGCGGATTGTTCGTGAACGTGAAGACGAGGGTGTCGAGCGAGCGCTCCTCGGCGATCTCGGCCATCCGGGCGAGCAGCGCCCGATGACCCAGGTGCACGCCGTCGAACTTGCCGATCGCGATCGCGGTGCCGCGGGGGAAGGCGTCGTCGGGGATCGTGTGCAGCGACTCGTAGGTGCGCATCACCTCCGCTCCTCCGGCGCGATCGGATCGGACTCGTCTGCGGGCCCGGGTCGGCCGCGCAGCCAGATCATGCCGAGCACGGGGAGCACGAGCGGCACGAACAGGTACCCCGAGCCGAAGTGCGACCACACCGAGTCGTGCGCGAAGAGCTCGGGGGCGGCGAAGCTGAGCGTCCCGACGACGAGCACCCCCGTCAGCTCGAAGACGAGCGCGACCCACGCGACCGTCCGCCAGACCCCGCGCCGTCTCACGAGGGCGACGGTGGCGACGATGTAGACGACGCCCGAGAGGAGGGACAGGCTGTAGGCCAGCGGCGCTTCGTCGAACTTCGCCACGATCTGGTAGATCGCCCGCATCGTGGCCGCGAGCGCGAGGATCAGATACACCGTGATGAGCACCCGGCCGAGGGTTCCGGTGCGCGATCGCTCCTGGGAGGTCTCGGTTGCTGGCACGGCCTCTAGCTTACGCCCCAGATCACGAGCATGCGGTACACCATGACCGCCACCGAGAGGTTCACCACCACCAGCACGAGGTTCGCGCTGCGCCTGCGGTCGAGCAGCGCCCAGAAGCCCGCGGCGAAGGGCAGCACGAGGGCCGTGATGAGGTACATCCAATACTCCAGCGGGTCGCCCTGCGCCGAGTTGCCGGCGAACGGCGCCGCGATCGATATGACGACCTGCGCCACGAGGAGCAGTCCGACGAGGAGCGTCGCGCCGAGCGTGTAGTCGTTCGGGCCGGACCTCCGCGCGAACGCCCATCCGCACACGATTGCGGCGAGGAGGGCGATCGCGATGTGCACCGCGCTGAACCAGAGAATCACGGCGCGGTCTCCCGCGCGGCGGGCCCGGACCGGTGGGCGGGCGGTTCGGCGGGGAAGTTCGTCACGACGCGCACCCGTCCGCCCGCTATCGACGCGAGGCCGATCAGCCGACCATCCGGCCCGATCGCGGCGGCGAGCCCGGCATCCGGCACGAGCAGAGGGTCGACCTCCAGCCGCTTGCCATGCCCGAGATCCTCCGCCTGGGCGGCACCGAGGCGGAGCACGGGGAACAGGGCTCGCGCGGCGTCGGCGGGCGGCATCAGCTGAGGAGATCCGCCGGATGCGAGAGCATCCGTGCCGAGGGCGCCGTCCACCGCGAAGGGACCGACGCCGGTGCGGCGCAGAGCCGTCAGGTGGCCGCCGACGTCGAGCGCCCGTCCCAGATCCCGGGCGAGCGCGCGCACGTAGGTGCCGGACGAGCAGCTCACCTCGGCATCGACGTCGATGGCCGTCGCGCCCGGAGCACCCGACCCGCTCCGCACCGCGCGGGGCTCGCCGAGCGCGAAACGGTGGATCGTCACCCGCCGGCTCTTCAATTCCACCTGCTCGCCGGCGCGCACCCGATCGTACGCCCGCCGACCATCGACCTTGATCGCGCTCACCGCGCTCGGCACCTGCTCGATCGGCCCGGTCAGCAGGTCCGCGGCCCGTGTCAGTGCCGCGGGATCGGCGAGCAGGCGCTCGATCCGCTCCCCAGGGGCCCGCGCGACGGTCTCCCCCTCGCGATCGTCGGTCACGGTGGCCGCGCCGAGGCGGATCGTCGCGGTATAGCTCTTGTCGAGACCGACGAGGTGCGTGAGCAGACGGGTCGAGGGGCCCACGCCGAGCACCAGCAGCCCCGTCGCCATCGGGTCGAGCGTGCCGGCGTGCCCCACCTTGCGGGTGCCGACCGCGCGTCGCGCCTTGGCGACGACGTCGTGACTCGTCCATCCCTCGGCCTTGTCCACCAGCAGGATGCCGTTCGGCGTGCGCTCTCCCATCCCCACCATCCTACGCGGCTCGTCTGGTCCCTTCTCGCCCGTTCGCGACGCGGGAAAAGGCGAGAAGGGACCACGTCGCCGCGAGACGCCGGGCGCGGCGGCGCCGGGCGCGGTCGGCCCCGCGAGGCGGTGCTTCGCCGTCGGGCGACCGCGCGGGGCGCAGGATCCGTGAGCGGGATTCGCGGCTCCCGCTCCTAGACTGGACGGGATGAACAGGCACGGGGATCGGCGCGGGCTCGCACGGGCGCTGGGCTCCTGGTTCGCGCAGGAGGCGCGGGAGCTGCCCTGGCGGAGCGAGGCGCCCGGAGGCGTCGGCGCCTGGGCGGTGCTGGTCTCCGAGTTCATGCTGCAGCAGACGCAGGTCGAGCGGGTGCTCCCCCGGTTCCTGGAGTGGATGCGGCGGTGGCCGCTGCCCTCGCGACTCGCGGCCGAAGAGCCCGGAGAGGCCGTGCGGGCCTGGGGGCGCCTCGGGTACCCGCGCCGGGCGCTCTGGCTGCACGGCGCGGCCACCGAGATCGCGAACGAGCACGGCGACGTCGTTCCGCGCGACGTCGAGACGCTGCTCGGGTTGACGGGCGTGGGACCGTACACCGCGCGAGCCGTCGCCGCCTTCGCCTACGGCGAGCGCCACCCCGTCGTCGACACCAACACGCGGAGGGTGATCGCCAGACTCGTGCGCGGCCGCGCCGCCGCGGGGCCGCCACGGGCGGGCGACCTCGACGACATGGCGGCGCTGCTCCCCGACGACCCGGTCGAGGCACGGGTGTTCAACGCGGCGGCGATGGAGCTCGGAGCCGTCGTCTGCACCGCGCGTGCGCCGCGCTGCGAGGAGTGCCCCGTCTCGGAATGGTGCGAGTGGCGGGGGGCCGGCTACCCCGACAACGCACCCGCGAAGCGGCCGACGCAGGCGCGTTTCGAGGGGAGCGACCGGCAGGCGAGGGGCCGGATCATGGCGCTCCTCAGATCGGCCGCCGCCCCCGTACCCAGGTCCGAGGCGCTGCGCGCCGCTCAGGGACCCGCCGGGAGCCGCGCGAAGGCCGTAGACCCGGCGCAACCGCGCCGGGTCTACGACTCGCTGCTCGCGGACGGGCTCCTCGTCGAGTTCGAGGGGCGCGCCCGTCTGCCGTGAGGCGGGTCAGCCCTTGAAGGTCTCGAAGATCTTCGTGTAGTTCGTGAGCTCGTCGTTCGTGCACGGCGCCACGGGAAGGGCGAGGTCGTAGCCCTCGGGGATGACGATCGCCTCGCTGGACGCGAGCTCCTCGCTCATCAGCTCGTCGGTGCCGGCCACGCCGGAGGCGTAGGCCTGGTAGTTGACGGCGACCGCCATGTTCTCCGGATCGAGCATCCAGTTCAGGAACGTCTTGGCCTGGTCCACGTTCTCGGCGCCCGAGGGGATCGTGAAGTTGTCCTGCCAGAGCGCGATGCCCTCCTCTGGATAGACGAAGGTGATCGTGTCGCGCTCGAGCATCGCGCGATGCGCCGCGCCGTTCCAGATCATCGCCATCGCCTGCTCGCCGTTCGCCAACCGCTCGAAGATGCCGTCGCTGTTGATCGTGCCGACGCTGGGCTTGAAGTCGACCAGCAGATCCTGCGCGGCCTGCAGCTGCGCGCCGTCGGTCGTGCAGAAATCACCGCCGGTCGCCCGCAGCGCACTGTTGACGACCTCGACCTGATCGTTCATCGTACCGACGCCGCCGGCGGACGCGGGCGGGTTGAAGTAGTCGTTCCACGAGGTGAGATCCTCGTCGATCACCGCGGTGTCGTAGGCGAAGGAGGTCGTGCCGTAGAGGTAGGGCGTGCTGTACTTGCGGCCCTCGTCGAAGTAGACGTCGAGGAACTCCGGCTTGATGTTTCCGCCGTTCGGCAGACTCGTGGCGTCGAACTCGAGCAGCAGACCGTCGTTCTTGAGGATCTGCACCATGTAGTCCGAGGGCACGACGACGTCGTAGCCGGCGCCGTCCGAGGCGCGGAGCTTCGCCTCGAGGCTCTCGTTGCTGTCGAAGTAGTCGACGTTGAGGGTGATCCCGGTGTCCTCGGTGAACTTCTTCACCAGATCCTCCGGGAAGTAGTCGCTCCAGGTGTAGAGGTTGACCTGACCGCTCGTGGCCTCGACGTAGTCGGTCGACGCGCCGCCATCCGGTGCCGGCTCAGCGTCCGACACCCCGCCTCCGCAGGCGGTCAGCGCGAGCGCGCCTACGGCGATGGCGGCCATCGCTCCGGTGGTTCGTTTGGTGTTACGCATGCTGCTTACTCCTTCGTTGTGATTGCAGGAACGTGATGGTCGTCACGACGATGGCGAGGACGAGCAGCAGCGTCGCGACGACGTTGACCGCGGGGCTCGCCCCCCGTCGGATGAGGCTGAAGAGGAACACCGGCAGCGGGGTCGCGCCGGAGGCCGAGAGGAAGTTCGAGATGATGAAGTCGTCGAGGGAGATGACGAACGCGAGGATCGCGCCCGAGATGATGCCCGGGACGAGCAGGGGCAGGGTGATCCGCCGGAACACCTGCCAGCTGCTCGCGCCGAGATCGGTCGCGGCCTCGAAGTAGCTGGTGCCGAGTCCCTTGAGCCGTGCCCGGATCGGCATGAGCGCGAAGGGGATGCAGAACGAGGTGTGCGCGAGCATCAGCGCGAGCATGCCGGGCGCCAGTCCGATGATCCTGATGAACCCCAGGGTCGCCACCGCGAGCACGATCTCGGGGATCACGAGCGGCGCGGAGAGCACCGCCATCGCGATCGCGCTGCCCCTGGCCCGGAGCCGCTCGACCGAGAGCGCGAACAGGATCGAGAACAGGGTGGCGACGGCGGTCGCCACGACGGCGATCTGCAGCGAGACCCACACCGAGTTCATGAGGTTCGCGTTCTGCGCCACCTCGCCGAACCAGCGCAGGCTGAATCCCTTCCACACCAGGGCGGAGTCGCCGTCGTTGAAGGCGTAGAGCGTGGTGATGAGGATCGGGATGTAGAGGAACACCACCGCGATGACGGCGATGATCCCGACCCCGGGGAAGTCCCGCAGACGGAGCGCGCGCGGCGTCCGGCGGGCGCGGGTGCTGGGCTGCCCGTTCATAGCGAGATCTCCACCTTCCGGCCCGACCTGCGGGAGTAGAACGCGATCGCGATGAGCGCGATCATCAGCATGACCAGGATGATGACCGAGAGCGCGGCGCCGAACGGCCAGTTGCGGGCATCGCCGAACTGGGAGGCGATCAGGTTGCCGATGAGCAGCACCTTCCCGCCGCCGAGGAGGACGGGCTGCACGTAGGATCCGAAGGCCGGCATGAAGACGAGCAGTATCCCGGAGATGATGCCCGGCGTGGCGAGCGGAAGGATGATCCGGCGGATCACGGCGCGTTTGCGCGCCCCCAGATCGTAGGCGGCCTCCGCGAGCCGGAAGTCGAATCCCGCGAGGGAGGCGTAGATGGGCAGCACCATGAAGGGCAGAAAGGTGTAGATGAGTCCGAGCTGCGAGGCGAACGGCGTGTAGAGCAGCTCCAGCCTGCCGAAGCCGAGCGCCTGCGAGGCCTGGTTCACGATGCCGTTGTCGTTGAGGATCAGCATCCAGGCGTAGGTGCGCACGAGCAGATTGGTCCAGAACGGGATCGTGACCAGGAGCACGAGGAAGCTCTGCAGCTTCGGGGATCGCGTGGCCATCCACAGCGCCAGCGGGAAGGAGAGCAGGAGGCAGACCACGGTGGTGATGAGCGCCTGGAGGAGGGAATCCCCGAACACCTTGAGGTAGCGGGGGTCGAAGGTGGTGTTCCCGAGGAAGTCGGTCTGGAACAGGAAGCCGATGTAGGGCTCGAGCGTGAACTCGTAGACCACGCCGCCGCCCTGCGGCGGCCGTGACATGAAGGAGAACAGGATGATGATGACCAGCGGCCCGACGGTGAACAGGAGCCCGATCAGCAGTGCCGGCAGGCTCGCCGGCCAGCCGAACTGCCCGGGGCGCCGGCGTTCCCGCTTGGCCGCGGCGGACACCGCGCCGACGGGCCGAGTGGCGGTCGGGTCGACCGGGGCGGTCATCGTCCGGCCCCGCTGAGATCGACGGGCTCGGGCACCAGGGGACGCAGTGCGGCGGCCTCGGCATGGAGGCCGACCTCCGCGCCGGGCTGCAATCCTTCGTGGAACGGCGGCGGCACGCGCACGCCGAGCTCGGTGCCGTCGCTCAGCGTCACCGTGCAGCGCAGGTCGGTGCCCATGTAGACCAGACCGGTGACGGCGCCGGTGGCGAGGCGACCCGGCCCGTCGTCCACGCGGATGCGCTCGGGCCGGATCGTGAGCGTGACCGTGCCGTCGGGCGTCGGCACGACGGTCGGCAGCACCGTCGGCTCTCCTCCGGGCAGTCGTACCTCGAGAACGGTCTCTCCCCCGGCTCCCCGGCGACTGGTCGCCCCCGTCGTGAGGAAGTTGCTCTCCCCGATGAACCCGGCGACGAAACGGCTGATCGGTCGTTCGTAGATCTCCTCCGGGGTGCCGATCTGCTCGGGCCTGCCCTGATTGAACACGGCGATCCGGTCGCCCATGCTGAGCGCTTCCTCCTGGTCATGGGTGACGAAGACGAAGGTGATGCCGGTGGTGCGCTGCAGCCGCTTCAGCTCGTTCTGCATGCCGCGGCGGAGCTTGAGATCGAGTGCGGCGAGCGGTTCGTCGAGCAGCAGGACCTCGGGCTGCTTGGCGAGTGCTCGCGCCAGGGCGACGCGCTGCTGCTGGCCGCCGGAGAGCTGCGCCGGCTTGCGGCTCGCGAGCGGGGAGAGCTGCACGAGCTCCAGCATCTCGGTGACGCGCTCGGAGATCTTGCGCCTCGGCATCCGTTCCATCTCGAGACCGAAGGCGACGTTCTCCGCGACCGTGAGGTGCGGGAAGAGCGCATAGGACTGGAACACCGTGTTCACGGGGCGCTCGTGCGGCGCGAGCTGATCGATGCGACGGCTGCCGAGGAGGATCTGCCCGTCGTCGAGGCTCTCGAGGCCGGCGATGCTCCGCAGCAGCGTGGTCTTGCCGCAGCCGGAAGGCCCGAGCATGACGAAGAACTCGCCCTGCCGGATCGTGAAGGACACGTCGTCGATGGCGTTGACGGTCGCCTTCTCGGGCGTCAGAAAGGACTTGCGGGCATGGGCGATGGTGAGTTCCCGCGACGGGGAGGCCTCTCGCCGCTCCGCGTCCGGGTCGGTCGTCGGGGAATAGGGCTGGGTCGTCACTGGCTGCCTTCTTCTTTCTCGAGCCGTCGCCCCGCGTCGTCGCAGGCGTCGTGTTCGCCAAATCTAATGACGTTAGATTTATACTGCAAGTCATCGGGGGACGATGTTTACCAAGTTGCAACACGCAGGGGTGGAGACCAATGAGCCGGACCGAGGTCGGGACCGAAGATCAGCGCAAGCCCGGCCGGCCGACGAGGCCGCCCTTGACCGAGGGCGCCATCGCCGACGCCGCGCTGGCGATCATCGACGAGTCCGGCTGGCAGGCCTGCACCATGAAGGCCGTCGCGACACGACTGGGAGTCCGGGCGCCCTCGCTCTACCACCACGTGGAGGGCCGGCCCGCGATCCTCGACCTGGTGCGCTCGACGATCGCCGCCGAGATCCACGACCCGGGGATACTCGAGCTCCCGTGGGACGAGGCGATGCTCCGATTCGGCACGGCGTACTATCGCGCCTTCGCCCGCCATCCCAACACCATCGAGGTGCTCAGCACGACGCCGGTCAGAGACGCGATCACCCTGCAGCTGTACGAGTGCTTCCTGCAGTCGCTCCACCGCGACGGCTGGGACGGGGCACGCGCCTTCGAAGCCCTGCTGGGGCTCGAGCACCTCGCGCTCGGCTTCGCGTTCGAGTGGAACGCCGAGGGGCTCATGCTCGAGTCGGCGCGCTGCGCCGAACTCGGCGCTCCGCTGCTCGCGGAGATCGTCGCCGAGCGCCCCGAGGATCAGGCGGCGCTGGCCGAATCCTCGTTCATGAGCCTGCTGCGACGCTACATCGAGATGTTCCGGATCCCCGGCTGAGGATCGCGCGGGCCGGCCCCGCGGCGTCCGACTGGCCGCCGCGTCCGAGGCTCACACCGGCAGCGGCAGGACCTCGCAGCCGTCTCCGGTGCCGATGTACCAGGACGGGCTCGCGATGCCGCCGTCGGCGATGCCCGCCACGGGGATCTTGGAGGCGAAGAACGCCGTGCCGTCGAAACGCTTCGTCTTCCGATCTGCGAGGGCCTTCAGCGCCGGCCAGGGGCTCACGACCGTGATCGATCCGCCGTCGTGCTTCGGCTGCACCCAGCTCCGGTCGCGGTACTCCTCGGGGATCTGCGCCCGGATCTCCTCGATCTGCGAGACCAGCTCTGCCCGCGTCCAGTCGACCCGGTTCCACACGATCTTGTCCTCGAGGTAGGGGTTCTTCGAGGCGTTCGCCCGATCGATGAGCCGCTGCAGGGTTCCGGCGGGCTTCCCCTCGCCGGCGAGCACCAGCTTGCCGCCGATGCGCGCGTTCCATCCTTCGACGACGTCGGTCGTCCACACGGCGCCCAACGTGCTCAGGCACCACCGACTCGCCCACGCGTCCTGCTGCTCGGCCGTGCGGCGCAGTTCGGCTATCGACCTCACGGCGGCGCGCTGCTGGGCGTTCCGCACGACCTCCAGGCCCTGCTTCGCGGTCGCCTTCTCGGTGCGGCTCGACCCGAGATACGTCACCCGGACGCTCGTCTTCCCCGTCTCAGAGGCCGCGCGCTTCGGCACCCGCACGGTGAACGAGACGCTCCGACGCTTCTGCGCCTGCTTCGACGAGCTCCGCTTCCGCTCCACGGTCACCGTCTTCGCGTAGCCGCCCGCCGAGACCCGTGCCTTGCCGAAACGCACGGCCTGCTTCGCCGAGAGCCTGACCGTGACGGAGAAGGCATTGCGGAACCTCACCGTCTTCGGGGCGGCGATCGAGATCTTCACGGCGCGCTTCTTCGACGTCTCGGCCGGCGGCGTGCGCTTCTCGGCCTGCCGCTGAACCGCAGGCGCTCCGCTCGGCGCCGCCGCAACCGCAGCACCCGCGCCGGCGACGACTCCGGTCAGGGCGAGCCCGGCGACGACCGCTCCGGCGACTACGATCCTGAACCCTCGTCGGCGCAGCGCCGCGCCGATTGTCGAAGCCGCGCCTGCGGCGACGATGGTCGACGGATATCCCGAACGAGGCGGCATAGCTCTTCTCCGAATACGTGTCACCGGCAGCGGACACGATCATCATAGGCGTGAGAGCAGGCGCCGCACCCGGAGCCGGAGACGGATTCACCGGCTATTCATCTCGCCGCACCGATCGATCTGCGGTGTCGAGCCCGGTGCCGCTCGGCGTCCGAGGGCCGGCCGCTACGCGTCGTCGTCGTCCTCGCGGGGCTTGACATAGGGGTCGGCGTCGCCCGCGTGCACGGCTCCGGCGGCGAGCGCCTGGGTCTCCTCGTCCCGTCGCCTCGCCTCCTCCAGCAGCTCGCTCAGATGCTGCGCGTTCTCGGGCAGCTCGTCCCGGATGAACTCCAGCGCCGGAGTGAGGCGCGTGCCGAGCTGCTTCCCGACCTCGCTGCGCAGCATGCCGGTCGCCGCGCGCAGGGCCGCATCCGAATCGGTCTGCTCCTGCTCGTCGCCGTACACCGTGTAGAAGACGCTCGCGTGCTGCAGGTCACCGGTCACCCGCACATCGGTGATGGTCACGAAGCCCAGCCGCGGATCGCGCAGCCCCTTCTCGAGTCTGCGCGCGATGATCTGCTGGATGCGCTCGGCGACCTTCCCGGCCCGTGGACTGCTCATGCTCCTACCCTACCGCCGGCGCCCGACTCCTCCGTACGATGGAAGCAGCCGGGGAGCGCACCCGTGCTCCGGCGCCGATTGGAGGATCCCGTGACCCACCCGCCGCAGCCCGATGATCCGGCCGCCCCGCAGGAGGGGGCCGCTCCGGAGGAGAGCGCCGCTCCGCAGCAGCCCAGGTATGCGCCTCCGCCGGAGTATCGGTACGCGCCGCCGCCCCAGTACGCGCCGCCGCCGCAGTACGCCTATCAGGTCCCGCCCGGGACCCGGCCCGGTCCGGGCGAGCCCTTCGACGGCGCGGCGGACGCGAGTCAGCTGCACCGACCGCTCTACGGCGCGAACCCCGCCCAGGCCCTCACCCGGTTCTTCCGGAACTACGTCAACTTCAGCGGCCGCGCCTCGCGCAGCGAGTTCTGGTGGATGGTCCTGATCTTCTGGGTCGTGTTCCTGATCGTCGGCATCACCGGCGGAATCGCCAGCGGTCTGAGCGAGGCGGCTTCGCCCTATTCGAGATCCGCCGGAGGCGACGTCATCTCCGTCGTCTTCGGCTTCATCACGCTCGTGCTCCTCCTGGGCTCGATCATTCCCTGGATCTCCATCGGCTGGCGACGCCTGCACGACGCGAACCTCGCCGGTCCGCTCTACCTGCTCAACCTCGTCCCGTACCTCGGCGGGCTCGTCGTGCTCGTGTTCACGATCCTGCCGCCCCGCGTGGAGGGCCGCCGCTTCGATCGACCGATCCGCTGAGTTCACCGGGGCTCATCAGAGGTCACCGGCGCTCACCGGGCGCGGGCTGCGCGCGACATCCGCCACGCGCAGCCCGGCTCGATCATCCGCGCGGCTTCTCGACCAGCTCCGTGGTCTCGATCTCGTCGCCGATCTGGATGTCGTTGTACTTGCCGAGACCGATGCCGCACTCGAAATCGGTCTTGACCTCGGTGACGTCATCCTTGAACCGCCGCAGCGACTCGATCGCCAGGTTGTCGGCGATCACGACGCCCTCCCGGATGACGCGCGCCTTCGCGTTCCGCGTGATCGTCCCGCTGCGCACGAGCACACCGGCGATGTTGCCGATCTTCGAGGAGCGGAAGATCTCGCGGATCTCCGCGACCCCCGACTGCACCTCCTCGTACTCGGGCTTGAGCATGCCCGTGAGCGAGTTCTCGATGTCCTCGAGCGCGTTGTAGATGACGTTGTAGAAGCGGATGTCGATGCCCTCGCGCGCGGCGCGCTCGCGCGCCTTGACGTCCGGGCGCACGTTGAAGCCGATCACGATGGCGTTGTCGATCGTGGCGAGATCGACGTCGCTCGCGGTGATCGCGCCGACACCGCGATGCAGGATGCGCAGCTGCACCGAGTCGTCCACCTCGATCTTCATCAGCGACTCCTCCAGCGCCTCCACGGCACCCGAGACGTCGCCCTTGATGATGAGGTTGAGCGACTCGACCTTTCCGTCCTCCAGCGCCTTGGTGAAGTCCTCGAGGCTGATCCGCTTGCGCGCCTTCGCCAGCTGCGCGTTGCGCTCGGCGGCCTCGCGCTTCTCGGCGATCTGGCGAGCGGTGCGATCCTCGGCCGTGACGATGAAGTTGTCGCCGGCGCGCGGCACGGTCGACAGACCCTGCACCAGCACGGGGCGCGAGGGCAGCGCCTCGTCGACCGCGTCGCCGTTCTCATCGCTCATCGCGCGCACGCGCCCGTAAGCGGTTCCCGCGACGATCGCGTCGCCCACGCGGAGTGTGCCCGACTGGATCAGCACCGTCGCGACCGCGCCGCGACCCTTGTCGAGCTTCGCCTCGATCGCCACGCCGCGAGCGTGCTTCTCGGGGTTCGCCCGCAGGTCGAGGCCCGCGTCGGCGGTCAGCAGCACGGCGTCGAGCAGCTCGGTGATGCCGACGTTGTTCTTCGCCGACACGTCGACGAACAGCACGTCGCCGCCGTACTCCTCCGCGACGAGGCCGAACTCGGTGAGCTGCTGGCGCACCTTCTGCGGGTTCGCGCCCTCCTTGTCGATCTTGTTCACCGCGACCACGATCGGCACGTTCGCCGACTGCGCGTGGTTCAGCGCCTCGATCGTCTGGGGCATGATGCCGTCGTCTGCCGCGACCACCAGGATCGCGATGTCGGTCACCTGAGCGCCTCGGGCGCGCATGGCGGTGAACGCCTCGTGACCCGGGGTGTCGATGAAGGTCAGCGCACGGTCGATGCCCTCGTGCTCGGTGTGCACCTGGTACGCGCCGATGTGCTGCGTGATGCCGCCGGCCTCGCCGCCTCCGACGTTCGCCTTGCGGATCGCGTCGAGCAGCCGGGTCTTGCCGTGATCCACGTGGCCCATCACGGTCACGACCGGCGGCCGCGGCTCGAGCACGTCGTCGCCCTCGTCCTCCAGCTCGCCCTCGATGTCGATGTCGAAGCCCTCGAGCAGCTCGCGGTCCTCGTCCTCCGGCGAGACGATCTGGATCTTGTACCCCAGCTCGTCGCCGAGGATCTCGAAGGTCGCCTCGTCGAGCGACTCGGTCGCCGTCGCCATCTCGCCGAGATGGAACAGCACGGTCACCAGGTTCGACGCGCTGGTGTCGATCTTGTCGGCGAAGTCCGAGAGCGAGGCGCCGCGGCGCAGACGGATCTGAGTGGAGCCGTCGCCGCGCGGGATGCTGACGCCGCCGATCGACGGCGCCTCCCGCATCTCGAATTCCTGCCGCTTCGCCCGCTTCGACTTGCGCGCCTTGCTCTTGCCGCCGCCGCGACCGAAGGCGCCAGCCGTGCCGGCACCGCGGCCGCCGCGACCCCGACCGGCGAACCCACCGCTCGGACGCGGGCCGCCGGGTGCTCCTCCGGCTCCGGGCGCGCCCGGACGACCACCGCCGGCGCCGCCGGGGCGGCCTCCGCCGGGACGACCACCGCCGGGGCGGCCGGCACCGGCACCGGCGCCCTGCGGGCGCGGGGCGGGACGGGGGATGTTGCCGGGATTGGGACGACGCCCCATGCCCTGGCTCGGTGCGAACGGGTTGTTGCCCGGACGCGGCGGGCGAGGAATGCCCATGCCCTGACTGCTCGCGAACGGGTTGTTGCCCGGACGCGGTCCTCCCGGCTTGGGCGCGGGAGCCTTCGCCGGCGCGGGCTTCGGAGCCCCCGGCTTGGCCGCACCCGACGGGGGCTTCGGCGCTTCGGGCTCCGCCGGCTTGGCGCCGGGCGCCGCGGGCGCAGCCGGATCGGCGGACTTCGCCGGAGCAGCCGGCTGCCCCGGCGTGGGAGCGGGGCGTTCGGACGGCCCGGTGGTCGCTGCGCCGGGCGCCGCGGGCTTGGCCGCGGGCCTCGCGGGGCCCGGCTTGGGACCGGCGGGCTTCGCGCCCCCGGGGCTCGGCGTGCCGGACGCGGTCTCGCCGGCGGCGACGCCCTCGTCCTTCAGCGCGGCCTTGACCTTGCGCGCCACCGGGGGCGCGACCGCCGACGAGCTCGCCTTGACGAACTCGCCCATCTCCTTCAGCTTGGCCAGGACGACCTTGCTGTCCACACCGAGCTCTGAAGCGATCTCGTGTACGCGTGGGTTTGCCACTTTTCTCCTGTCTGGGTTCACGCCAGACAGGCGAGAACCTTGGGTTATCGGACGGGTCTCATTTCGAGCCGTTCATCAGTTGTCCATGAGCGTTTCTAGCCTGTTCTCTAAAGGGCCTGCGTCGAGTCGACCCGACGCTCGCAGTGCACGCGCGAAAACTCCACGCGAAACCGCCTGTTTCAGACATTTCGGCGTGGGATGGACCCAGGCGCCGCGCCCGGGAAGCGCAGCCCGGTCATCAGGAATCAGCCGATGACCGCTCAACACCACCCGGAGCAGTTCGTCGCGTGCCGCACGTCGGCGGCACGCCACGCATGTCCGAAGCGAATCCATCCTACCAGGATCTCACACCCCGCACGCACGTACGGACCGGAGACGCCCCGAGCGACACGCGCGTCGGGCTGAGATTGCGCGTCGGGCTGAGGTTTTCGCCCCCGAAGGTCCTCCCGAACTGTGCTCTCCGACGAAAGCGCGGGAGGCGCGAAGACCGACATCCGACTCAATCACTCATGATCGAGTCCGGCTGGATGTCGATCTTCGCGCCCGTCAGCTTGGCGGCGAGACGGGCGTTCTGCCCCTCCTTGCCGATCGCGAGGGAGAGCTGGAAGTCCGGCACCAGCGCGCGCACCTGCTTGAGCTGCTCGTTGAGCATGAACACGTCCGAGACCTTCGCGGGGGACAGCGCATTCGCGACGAACTTCGGCAGCTCGGGCGAGTAGTCGACGATGTCGATCTTCTCCTCGCCCAACTCGCTCATGACCGCGCGGACGCGCCGCCCCATCTCCCCGATGCAGGTCCCCTTGGCGTTGATGCCCGGTTGCGTGGCCCGCACGGCGACCTTGGTGCGGTGCCCCGCCTCGCGCGCGAGGGAGACGATCTCGACCGCTCCAGCCGACAGCTCGGGCACCTCCAGCTCGAAGAGACGCCGGACGAGCCCGGGATGCGTGCGGGAGACCACGATCTGGGGGCCCTTGAGTCCCTTGGAGACGCTCGTGATGTACACGCGGAGCCGTGCGCCGTGCGGGTACTCCTCGCCGGGCGCCTGCTCTTCCGGGGGGAGGATCGCCTCGAGCTCGCCCAGGTCGATGTGCACGATGCGGGGATTGGGTCCCTGCTGCACGATGCCGGAGACGATGTGCCCCTCCTTGTCCTTGAACTGGCCGAGCACCGCGTCGTCGCTGAGGTCTCGCAGCCGCTGGTTGATCACCTGCTTCGCGGCGGAGGCGCCGATGCGGCCGAACTCGGCGGTGTCCGCGTGAGCCTCTCCGATCACCTCGCCCGCGTCGTTGCGCTCCGGCACGAGGACGCTGATCTCGCCGGATTTCCGATCGAGAAGGACGCGGACCTCGTCCTCGGCGGGCTCCTGATTCCCGATGTTGACCTCGTGCTTGAGATACGCCGAGTGGATGGCCTGCTCGATGATGGCTGCCAGCTCCTCGAAGGGGATGTCCTTCTCACGCTCCAGTCCGCGCAGCATGGCGAGATCGATCTTCACGATGGGCCTCCTTTATTCAGATGTCACCGCACGGCGGATCAGCTACTCAGGATACCCCACCCGACCGATAGCGGCCATGCGATGCGCGCGAGCGCGAGACGGGCGCGACTCTCAGCCCCGGACCTCGCCGAGCACCGCGTCGAGCGCCACCTTCTCCTTGGTCCCCGCGGCGCGATCCCACACCTCGGCGAAACCGTCCGCAGCATCGCGCCCGACCACGACCACGCGGGGGACGCCGAGCAGCTCGGCGTCACCGAACTTCACCCCCGGCGACACTTTCGGCCGGTCGTCGAAGAGCACCTCGAGTCCCGCAGCGTCGAGCTCGGCGACGAGCGCCTCCGCGGTCTCGTGGATCGACGGGTCCTTGCCGGTGGCCACGACGTGCACGTCGAAGGGCGCGATCGACCGGGGCCACACGAGCCCGCGGTCGTCGTGGTGCAGCTCGGCCAGAACGGCCAGGATCCTGGTGACTCCGATGCCGTACGATCCCATCGTCACGGTCACGAGCTTGCCCTGCTCGTCGAGGACTCTGAGTCCCAGCGCCTCCGCGTACTTGCGGCCGAGCTGGAACACGTGGCCGATCTCCATGCCGCGCTCGATCGTGACCGGACCCGAGCCGTCCGGCGCGGGGTCGCCGTCCCGCACCGTGGCGATGTCCGCGACACCATCGGCGACGAAGTCCCGCCCCGCGACCAGATGGGCGACGTGCTTCTCGTGCTCGTTGGCCCCGGTCACCCAGGAGGTGCCGGGCACCACTCGGGGATCGAGGAGGAAGGGGATCCCCGTGGAACTCTCCGCGCCGAGCACCGGAGCGTCCGAGGTGCCGGGGCCGATGTAGCCCTTCGTCAGACCGGGGTGCTTCGCGAAATCCTCGGGCGTGGCCGGTTCGACCTCGGCGCCGGCGAAGGCGACCTCCGCCCGCTTGAGATCGGCATCGCGATCACCGGGGATCCCGACGACCACGAGGGAGCGCTGCCCGGCCTGCTCCCCGGCGATCGGGGTGATCGCCAGGACGACGTTCTTGAGCGTGTCGGCGGCGGCCCACGCACGCCCGTCCGTCCTCGGCAGGACCGCGTTCGTGTGCGCCACGAGCGTCTCGATGGTCGGCGTCCCGGGAGAGTCGAAGACGAGCGCCGCGGGGAGCCCCTCGAGCGGCAGCGCCTCGGGAGCGGGCGTCGTGTAGGCCTCGACGTTCGCGGAGTAGCCGCCGGCCGACCGCACGAAGGTGTCCTCGCCGATCGGCGTGGGCAGGAGGAACTCCTCGCTCTTGGAGCCCCCCATCGCGCCGGCGTCGGCCGAGACGATCTCGTAGTCGAGTCCCAGCCGGCCGAAGATGCGCTCGTACGCGTCCCGCTGCGCCTGATAGCTGGCCTCGAGCCCCTCGTCCGAGACGTCGAAGGAGTAGGCGTCCTTCATCGTGAACTCGCGGCCGCGCAGCAGACCGGCGCGGGGGCGGGCCTCGTCGCGGTACTTGTCCTGGATCTGATAGATCGTGAGCGGCAGATCCTTGTAGGAGCTCACGATGTCCTTCACCATCAGGGTGAAGACTTCCTCGTGCGTGGGCGCGAGCAGGTAGTCGGCCCCGTGCCGATCCTGCAGCCGGAAGAGCGCCTCGCCGTACTCCTCCCAGCGCCCCGAGGCCTCGTAGGGCTCGCGCGGGAGCAGCGCGGGGAAGTGGACCTCGTGAGCCCCGGCCGCCGTCATCTCGTCGCGGATGATCTGCTCGAGCCTCGCCTTCACCCGGAGCCCGAGCGGCAACCAGGAGAACACCCCCGGGGCCTGGCGCCGGATGTATCCGGCGCGGACGAGAAGCTTGTGGCTCGCGACCTCCGCATCGGCGGGGTCTTCGCGCAGCGTCTTCAGGAAGTAGTTCGAGAGGCGAGTAGGCACCCCTCCATCGTAGTGCTCGCGGGCCAATAGGCTAGTGCCGTGGCGACTCGGGCGACAGCGGTGACGGCGGCGGTGCTCGGCCTGGCCGCGCTGCTGCGCCTGTGGGATCTCGCCCGGCCGGGCGAGCTCGTCTTCGACGAGCTCTACTACGTGCGCGACGCGATCAGCCAGCTCGCCCACGGGGTGCCGACCGTCTGGCCCGACGACGATCCGGCGTTCGGCGATCCCGGCGCCTTCGGAGACGCACCGAGCACGATCGCCCACCCGCCGCTCGGCAAATGGCTGATCGGCCTCGGCATCCTGCTGCTCGGACCGGATGGCGGGTGGGGCTGGCGGATCGCGGCGGCGCTCGCCGGCGTCGCGACGGTCGCGGTGACGATGCGGCTGGGCTGGCTGATGACGCGCAGCCTGTGGGTCTCCGCCGTCGCCGGACTGGTGCTCGCGGTCGACGGCGTGCACGTCGCGCTCAGCAGAGTCGGGCTGCTCGACGGGTTCCTGACGCTGTTCGTCGCGCTCGGCGCGCTGCTCCTCTGGCGGGGCGCGCTCGGCGGCGTGCCGGGGACGGCCCGGCGCGCACCGCACCGCTGGCCCTGGCTGCTGGCGGCCGGGCTCGCTTTCGGGGCGGCGACGGCGATCAAATGGTCCGGACTCTACCCGTTCGCGGCGTTCCTCACGCTCCTCGCGGCGCGCGACCTCCTGCTGAGCCTGCGCGGCTCGCGGTCGTGGCGCTCGCTCCTGGGCGCGCTGCGCAGAGCGCTCGGCCTGGCCGCGATCACGCTGCCGACCGCGATGATCGCCTACCTCGCGAGCTGGTGGGGCTGGATCGCGACCCGGCAGGAGGGGGACTCGCCCTGGTGGACCGGGCTCTGGGAGTGGCACGTCCGCACGCTGCAGTGGCACAGTACGCTCACGGCCGAGCACCCCTATCAGGCCCACCCCCTCACCTGGCCCCTCGGGCTCAGGCCGACCGGGATGCACTTCGAACGCCTCGACTCGGGCGCCGTCTCCTCCATCGCCTCGCTGCCGAACCCGGTCGTCACCTGGGGCGGGGTGCTGGCGCTCGGCATCCTGCTCTGGATCGCGGTGCGAGCGCTCTGGCGCGCGGTGCGCGGCGGAGCGCTCGCACCGCTGCTCCACCCGACGGTCTGGGTCTCGGCCTTCGTGCTGACCGGGTATCTGTCGGGCTGGGTGCCGTGGCTGCTCTCGTTCGGACGTTCGGCCGTCTTCCAGTTCTACGCCGTAGCGCTCACCCCGTTCGCCGCGCTCGCGTTCGCGCTCGTGCTGACGAGCCTCGCGGCGCTGCCCGCGCCCGGTCTCGGACCCTCGGGGCTGCTGGCCGGCACGGGCATGGGGCTGGATCCCTCGCCGGCGTCGGTCCGGGGGCGTCGGATCTCGGCGGCGATGATCCTCTCCGCGGCTCTGGCCATGGGCCTGCTCTTCTTCCCCTTCTGGTCGGGCGCGCCGGTGCCGGAGTGGTTCTGGCGGGCGCACTTCTGGCTGCCGGGCTGGCGGTAGCACCGATCCCGCCCCTGCGCCGGGAGGGTCTCAGAGCAGGCGCCGGCTGAGCGCCCACGCCGTGAGCTCGTGGCGGTTCGAGAGCTGCAGCTTGCGCAGCACGTTCGACACGTGCGTCTCGACCGTTTTCACCGAGAGGAAGAGCTCGGCGGCGACCTCCTTGTAGGCGTAGCCCCGGGCGATCATGCGCATCACCTCCTGCTCCCGCGCGGAGAGCCGGTCGAGTTCGTCGTCCGCGGCGGCGATCTCCCCCGCGCCGGCGCCGAAGGAGTCGAGGACGAATCCGGCGAGGCGCGGGGAGAACACCGCGTCGCCGTCGTGCACGCGCACGATCGCGGTGCTCACCTCGGCGCCCGAGGCGGTCTTGGTCAGGTATCCGCGGGCACCCGCGCGGATCACGCGGACGACATCGTCCGCGGCGTCCGACACGCTGAGCGCGAGGAACCTGGTCTCGGCCGCCCGCTGCACGCCGGCGAGCCGCTGCAGGACCTCGGCGCCGCCGCCGCCCGAGCCGCCTGGCAGGTGAACGTCGAGCAGCACCACTTCGGGCCGGCTCCTCACTATCTCGCCGATCGCCTCGTCGACGGTCGCCGCCTCTCCGACGACCTCGATCTCCGGTCCGAGCGCGGCGCGCAGCCCCGTGCGGAAGATCTGATGGTCGTCGACGATCACCACCCGTACGACGCCATCCACGGCGTCTCCCTCCTCGACCCCGCTCATGCGCTCCCTCACCGCTCCGCCCCCTCGCCGTCGGCCACCGGTCTCCGCGGCACCGACAGGCGCACGGAGGTGCCGGCGCCCCCCGGTCCGGGTACGAACCGGGCCGAGCCGCCGGCGCGTTCCATCCGCCCGAGAATCGACTCGCGCACCCCCATCCGACCGTCCGGTATCGCGTCGATCCTGATGCCCGGCCCGCGATCGGTGACATCGACCGACACGGCGTCGGTGGCGGACTCGATGTAGACGGTGACGTCGCCGCCGGCGTGCCGGGCCGCGTTCAGCATCGCCTCCCTGGCCGCCCCGAGGAGGGCTTCGGCGGGAATGCCGATCGGGGCTCCGGCCGGGGCGGGCCCGGGGTCCCCTCCGACCGCGACGATCTCGAAGCGCACCGGATGCTCCGCTTCGAGCGCCGCGGCGTGGCTCTTGAGCGCGGCCTCGAAGCCCTCCCGGGGGGCCGGGACGGCGCCGTCGGCCGCGCGGAAGAGCCACTCGCGGAGCTCCCGCTCCTGCCCGCGGGCGAGCCGCGCCACGTCGCTGCCGGGCTCCGAGCGCTGCTGGATCGCCGCGAGGGTCTGCAGCACCGAGTCGTGCAGGTGCGCGGCGATCTCGGCGCGCTCCGCCTCCCTGGCGCGACCCGCCCGCTCCGCGATGAGCTCGCGATTCAGACGGAGCAGCCAGGGGGCGAGCGACAGCGCGACGCCGGCGAGCACTGCGACGGCGGCGGCGATGACCGTCAGGGCGCTCGGCTGCCTCGCTGTGACGAAGAACATGAGGATGCCGACGGCGACCAGGGCCAGCGCGCCGAGCACGCGCGGCAGCTGGTGCCGCTCGGGGCGGTCGCGGTCGGCGATCTGCCACCAGGCGAGCCCCACGCCGACCAGCACGACCAGGCCGGGCATGAGGACGCCGAGGTCGAGTCGCACCCCGAGCTGCGCGAGGAGGAGCCCCGCGCCGGCGACGAGCAGCGCCCCGCCCAGGAGCAGCTCGGCGACCGGCCAGCGCGCACGACCGGGCGCCGCCTCCCCGCGCGGCCGAGCGGGGCCGGGCGCGAGGTCGGCCGCCGGGGTTCCGCCCCGGCGGCCCGTCGCCTCCGCGGGCGCGGCCGGTTTGGTGAGGGCGCGACGCAGCGGCACCGTCTCGACGTCGCGCGGGAGCCCCTCGGAATCCAGGGGCGCCGTGATCCACAACCAGAGGTAGAACAGGGTTCCGGCGCCGCCGAAGAACGTCAGTGCGAGCATCCCCGCTCGCAGCCAGAGGACCGGCAGACCGAGGTGCGCGGCGAGCCCCGCGCACACTCCGGCGAGCATCCGGTCGTCGCGGCTGCGGGTCAGGGCCGTGCGGAAGCGAACGGCCTCGGACTCTCGCTGCGGTGGGGCGGTCATACCCCCATCCAAGCACCCGTCACCGGCATTCCGCACGGTCGGGGTGAGGATCAGGGTTCGTTCAGGGGGAACCCCGATGGCCTCCCGGCGGTGGACGGGTCAGACTCGAAGCATGAACGAAACGACTCCCCCGGACGACTCCTCGCAGGGCTCGGATGCGGGCGCGGGGACCCCTCCCGGCCCCGCGCCCGGCCCGCCCCCGATCCTCGACCGCTTCTTCGCCTGGCTGCGCGGCCTGGGCATCGTGCGCGGCGAGGACCGCTGGTTCACGGGCGTCGCGGGCGGGATCGCGGCGAAGGCCGGCATAGACCCGCTCATCGTGCGCGGCGTCTTCGTCGTGCTGGCGCTCGTCACGGGTGTGGGCGTGCTGCTCTATCTCGCCGGCTGGGTGCTGCTGCCCGATCGGAGCGGTCGCATCCACGCGGAGGAGCTGTTCCGGGGGCGAGGCTCCACCGGGATGACCATCACGGTGATCGTCATCGCGGCGATCCTGGTCATCCCGGTGATCGTCAATCTGCTCGCCGCGACCCTCGGCGGACCGTGGAACTGGGGTCTCTGGGACGGCTGGGGGGCCGGAGGCGTCGGTCTGCCCGGCTGGATCGGCGTCGTCCTGACGGTGCTCTGGTGGGTGACGATCTCGGGCCTCATCATCTGGTTCATCGTCTGGGTGGTGAGCCGCGGCGGGGCGACCCGCTCCTCCGCAGCCGATCGGGCGGCGGCTTCCCCCGACGGGGCGCACGGCTCGGCGGCGCGCCCGAACGGCTACGGGGCTCCGCCTGCCGGCGCCGGAGAGTCGGCCTGGGCGGCACCGGCAGGACGCGGGGCCGAGGAATGGGGCGCAGATGCCGGGATGCGCACCGGCGAGCAGGGCACGGCTGAATGGGGCCGCCAGTGGGAGGAGCGGGCCGAGGAATGGGGGCAGCAGGCCGAGGAGTGGGGGCAGCGGGCCGAAGAGCACCACGAGCGCACCGCGCTCGGCTCCGCGCACCTGGTCATCACGCTCGCGCTCGCGCTGCTCGCCGCGGGGAGCGCCGCGCTCTGGGCGTTCTCGCTGCCGACCGACGGCGGCACGGTGATGACCGCCGGCCTGCTGGCCGCCGTAGCGGTGCTCGCGGTCTCGCTGATCGTCGCGGGCGTTCGCGGACGCCGGACCGGCTGGCTGGGCTTCCTCTCCTTCGCCGGGGTGATCGCTCTGATCTTCGCGCCGTTCACCGTCTTCCTGCCCGAGGACACGCGGTTCGTACCGTTCGGCAATATCTCCATCCCCGCCTCCGCGGACGGATCGGACAGCGCCACGGCGTTGATCGCGGGCAACGCGACCGTCGACCTCGCCGATCTCGACGGCACGGCCGAGGCGCGCGAGGTCGACGTCTGGGTGCTCGCCGGCAACGTCACGGTGAGACTGCCCGCCTCCCATCCGGTGCGCGTGCAGGTGAACCTGCTCGCCGGCAACATCACCGATCGGCGGGACGATCCGGAGGAGCCGAGGCAGCGCGGCATCTTCCTGTCGAACAGCTTCGCCTCCGGCGCGGAGAACCCGGAGAACGCGGAGGTCACGCAGGTGCGCATCCGTCTGCTGGGCGGCAACGTCCGTCTGGACGGCGGCGGCGGCTCGGACGTCGAGAGCGAGCGCAGCGCCGAGATCGAGCGGATGCGCCAGGAACTCGAGGAGGAGCGCACCGTCGAACAGGAAGATCGCGAGGAGCGGATCCGTGAGTACGAGGAGCGCCTCGACGAGTTGGAGCAAGAGCTGGAGAGACTGCAATGAGCAACGAAGAACGTCCGAGCACCGACGACCGTACAGATCCGGATACCGTTCCGACCGCTGAGGCGGAGGAACTCGCGCAGGCCCCGGAGACCACCCCGCTCGGGGCATCCGCCGCGCCGGGACCGGATGCCGCGACACTGCCCGAGCCCCCCGAGCCGCCCGCTCCCCCGGCCGCGGAGCCGAACGGCGCACCCTCGCGCCGGGAGGCCGCGGAGGTCGCCCCTCACGAGGGTCGCCGTACCAGAACCGGGCCCATCGTCTGGGGAGCCATCATCCTGGCGTTCTGCGCCTATGTCGCCGCGCAGACGCTCGCGCCCGGCAGCGTCGACCCGGTCGCGTTCGTCATCGCGTGCGCGCTCGGGCTCGGCGCCCTGCTGCTGCTCGTCGGCATCGCGGTGCTCGTGCGCAACCGCCGCTGAGGCGCCGCGGCGCCGCGGACGCTCACTCCGAGACGAGGATCCATCGCAGCGGCACGTTGATCGCCACTCTCGTGCCGCCGCGCGCGTCGGGGCCCCAGGTGATCGAGCCGCCGAGCTCGCCCTCGACGAGGGTGCGCACGATCTGCGTGCCGAGACCGTCGCCCACCGTGCCGCCGGGGAGACCCGTTCCGGTGTCGATGACCTCGACGGCCAGGCGCTCCTCGCTGCGATCTGCGGTGATGAACACCTCTCCCTCGCGACCGGCCAGGCCGTGCTCCACCGCGTTCGTCACGATCTCGGTGAGCGCGAGCGCGAGCGGCGTCGCGTACTCGCTCGGCAGCTCTCCGAAGCGCCCCTCCCTGCGGGGGTGCACCGTCGTGCCGTGCAGGCTGGCGACCTCGGCTGCGAGACCCAGAACCCGGTCGAACACCAGATCGAAGTCGACGATCTGCGACAGCCCGGTCGAGAGCGTGTCGTGCACCACCGCGATGGCCGCGACGCGGCGCATGGCCTGACCGAGCACCTGCTTGGCCTCTTCGCTGCGCGCCCGACGGGCCTGCACGCGCAGGAGCGAGGCCACCGTCTGCAGGTTGTTCTTCACGCGGTGGTGGATCTCGCGGATCGTCGCGTCCTTGGTGATGAGCTCCTGCGCCTGCTGTCGCAGCTCGGTGACATCGCGGGTGAGCACGATCCCGCCGATCCTGAGCCCCTCCCGGATGACCGGGATGGAGCGCAGTGCGACGGTCCGCCGGTTCACCTCGATGTCGGCTCGCCGCGCGACCTTGCCCTGCGCGATGAGCGGCAGGGACTCGTTGGTGTCGAACTGCCCCTTCACGAGCTCGCCGACCACATCGGGAAAGCTGTCGCCCTCGAGCTCGTCCCGGTAGCCCAGCATCGTGAACGTCGTCTGGGTGTTCGGGCTGGCGAAGGTGGCGATGCCCTCGGGGTCGACCCGGACGAGCCCGTCCGCCGCGCGCGGCGCGCCGCGTTCGCGCCCGCGCATGCTGCCGGGCGAGGGGAACTGGCCCTCCTTGATCATGCCGAAGAGGTCCGCCGCGACCTCCCGGAAGGCCGCGCCCATCCGCGAGGCTCCCTGCGTGTCTGCGGCGCTGGTGTGCACGGTCAGCACCGCGAAGGGCGCCGTCTGCTTGCCGCCGAAGATCACCCCGGTATCGGTGTTCCTCGAGGTGTCCCCTCCTCCGCCGTCCTCGCGTCGGCTCACCGCGAACGCGGTGAGCCGCATCGCGGCCTCCTCGTACCAGGCCGGGGCCTTCGAATCGACCGGGCCTCCCGTCAGCATCGCCTCGTCGACCACGTCGCGCCAGTCCGGGCGCAGGAAGTCGCCGATCACGTCGCGGTAGAACAGGGTCACGGCGCCGGCCGGACGGCTGTGGGCGACGGCGATGTAGGTGCCGTCGGTGGTCGGCGCCCAGAGGACCACGTCGCCGAGCGCGAGATCGGCGAGCAGGGGCCAGTCGAGTGTGAGCAACTCGAGCCAGCTCAACTCGTCCTCGCTCAGCTTGGAGTACCGGGTCGCGAGATTGCGCAAAGTAGACACCGCTTCAGCCTAGTGCTCCTGAACGCCCGCTCCGGGTGCGTTCGATGCTCCGCCCGGTATCGCGCACGGTGCCCCGCACAAGGGGTTCCGGGCCCGCGCGTTCTCGCACAGGGTGCGCAAGGTTCTTGACAGCCATCAATCGCGCCCGCCTATCGTGAGAATCCACACACAACGGTCGAGCATCAACGGTGATGTCGTATGGGGGAAAGCTGAACAGGGGTACAGCTCGCCGCGACGCTCGGAATCACCGAGAGGAGTTCGATATGTCCATCGCAGCGGCCAGACAGCCCGCGGGGCTCAGCCCCCGTGACACCGGTCGGGATGCGCGAACGCCCACGCTGATAGCGGTTCCCCCGCTGCCGGCGCCGAGCGACTGCAACGACGGCAGCATCCCCGACCCCAGCCCGGGCTTCATCCGGGCTCTCGCCGTGCACGCGTTCGAAGTGCTGGAGGGCAGCCGCACCATCGCTCAGCTCGGCTCGCTCATCTCGGTCGGGCTGGCCCGCGAGCTGACCCGCCTGCGCGCGGTGCGGCTCGAGCGGCAGCGCGTCTATCGGGACGAACGCCGCGAGGTGCCCCGCGCCTCGAGCGTGCGATGCGACCGCCCGCGGGAGGAGGTCGTGGAGGCCGCGGTCGTGCTGCGCACGGGGAAGCGGGCCCACGCCGTGGCGCTGCGGCTCGAGTGGGTGCACCGGCACTGGCGCGCGAGCGACATCACGGTGCTCTGAGGCGGGGAGGCGTCCGAGTCGCCGGCCCGTCAGCGCTCCGCACGACGGCGCGCCACCTCGTACAGCGCGATCCCGCCCGCGATGCCGGCGTTCAACGACTCGGCGGCCGAGGATATCGGGATCGAGGCGATCGCATCGCAGGTCTCGGAGACCAGGCGCGACAGCCCCTTTCCCTCACTGCCGACGACGAGGACGAGCGGACGGTCCGCCAGATCCAGGCCGGGCAGCGAGACCTCTCCGTCGCCGTCGAGTCCGACGACGAAGAGTCCTCGCTCCTTCAGCGCCTTGATCGTCTGGGTCAGGTTCGAGGCCATGGCGACCGGGGTGCGGGCCGCCGCCCCGGCGGACGTCTTCCAGGCCGCCGAGTTGACGCCGACGGAACGGCGCTGGGGGACGATCACCCCGTGCCCGCCGAAGGCGGCCGTCGAGCGGATGATCGCCCCGAGATTCCGCGGATCGGTCACACCGTCGAGTGCGATGAACAGCGGGGTGCCGCCCCGCCGCTCGACCTCGTCGAGCAGTTCGATCGGGTGGGCGTACTCGTAGGGCGGGACCTTGAGCAGCACACCCTGATGAACCGTGTCGCGCGCCGTCATGCGGTCGAGCTCCGGACGCATCACCTCGAGCACGGGAACCCCCCGCCCGGTGGCGATCCCGAGGATCTCGCGCATCCGGTCGTCGATCTCGATCTTGGCGGCGATGTAGAGCGCGGTCGCGGGGATGCGCGTGCGCAGCGCCTCGAGCACGGCGTTCCTGCCGGTGACGAACTCGGCGTCATCGCTCTTCTTGCGGGCCCCCCGCCCGCCGGCGCCTCCGCCCCGGGCGGGTTCGGTGCGCCCGTGCCGACTGCGCGCCGCCTCGAGCCGCTCCCGCGCCGCCTTCGCCTTGCCCGCGGGGTGGTAGGGGCGGTCCTCGGCCTTCGGCGTCGGACCGCGCCCTTCAAGGGCCTGGCGCCCCTGCCCTCCCGAACCGACGGCTTTTCCGCGGCTCTTCTTGCGCACCGCGCCGGGGCGGGGCTTCTTGCTGCTCATGCGATACTCCATCGGGTCTCGTCCGGGCCGTCCTCGATGAGGACGCCGGAGGCCTGCAAACGGTTGCGGATCGCGTCGCCCGTCGCGAAGTCCCTGGCTGCACGGGCCTCGCGCCGCTCCCGGAGGAGACCGGTCACCAGCGCATCGAGCGCCGCGGCCTCCGCCCCGGATTCGGCGCCGCGCCCCCAGGCGGGGTCGCGCGGGTCGAGTCCGAGGACGCGCAGCATCTGGACCACCTGGCTCAGGAGATCCGCCAGCCGCCCGGGATCCCCGCCCTCCGCATCCGCGAGCGCGGAGTTGCCCTCGCGGACGGTGGTATGCAGGACGGCGAGCGCCTGGGGGACCGCGAAGTCGTCGAGCATGGCCTCGACGAACGCCTCCGGGAGATCCTCGAGCCGCGCGGGCGCGGCGTCCTCGTCGGAGGAAGCGCCGATCATCTCGCTCGCGCGCGCGACGAACCCCTCGATCCGCGCGAACGCCGTCTCGGCCTCGGCGAGCGAGTCGGGGCTGAACTCGAGCACGGAGCGATAGTGCGCGGAGCCGAGGAAGTAGCGCAGGACGATCGGCCTGGCCTCGGCGAGCAGATCGGCCGCGAACAGCGAGTTGCCGAGCGACTTCGACATCTTCTGACCGCCGGTGTTCACCAGTCCGTTATGGATCCAGAGCCGCGCGAAGGGCTGCCCGGCCGCGCTCGACTGCGCGAGCTCGTTCTCGTGATGGGGGAAGCGGAGGTCGATGCCCCCGCCGTGGATGTCGAACTCCTCGCCCAGGTAGCGGGTCGCCATCGCCGAGCACTCGATGTGCCAGCCCGGCCGGCCTCTCCCCCACGGGGCGTCCCAGGACGCGCTATCGGGCTCCTGCGCGCGATGCGCCTTCCAGAGCGCGAAATCGCGAGGATCCCGTTTGCCGGCTCCGGTCGCCGGGTCGGAGTCGGCCGCGGCCTCCATCTGCTCCCGGCGCTGCCGGGTGAGCGCGCCGTACGCCGGCCAGCTCGCGGTGTCGAAGTAGACGCTCGCGGATCCGTCCGCGGCCAGGTAGGCGTGCCCGCGCTCGATCAGCCGCTCGATCAACGAGATCATGCCGTCGATGTTGGCCGTCGCCCGGGGCTCATAGCTCGGCGGGAGGACCCCGATCGCCTCGTACGCGGCCGTGAAGTCCCGCTCGACGCGATAGGCGAGCGCCCACCATTCCTCGTCGCCGCCGGCCTCCTGGGCGATCCGCGCGTTGTCGAGGATCTTGTCGTCGATATCCGTGACGTTGCGGATCAACGTCACGCGGTGCCCGGTGACGGTCAGCCAGCGTCGGATCTGGTCGTACACCAGCGCGCTGCGCAGGTGTCCGATATGGGGCGCGGACTGGACGGTCGGACCGCAGACGTACATGCCGACCTCGCCGGACCGCCTGGGCTCGAACACGACCGCCTCCTGGCGTCGCGAGTCGTAGATCCGTTGCTTCACGCGGCCAAGCCTACCGGCCCCGACGGCGCCCTCCCCGCAGGCTACTGGACGTCGCCGCTGAGCAGGTAGTTGATCTGCTTGGTGATGTGCACCGCGTGATCGCCGAACCGCTCGTGATAGCGGCTCGCCAGCGTCGCGTCGACCACACCGGTGGTGTCGGCGTTGATCTTCTCGCTCAGCACCTTCTCGAAGACCTTGACGTGCAGCTCGTCGAGCGCGTCGTCGAGATCGCGGATCTCCTCGATCAGCTGAGGATCCTGCTCGCGCAGCAGCGCCACCAGCTTCGACGCCATCTTGATGTCGATATCGCCCATCTTGGAGAAGGTCTTGCGGAGGCCCTGCGGGATCGCGCTCTCGGGGTAGCGGTAGCGGGCGAGCTGGGCGATGTGCTCGGCCAGATCCGACATCCGCTCGAGCGAGGAGCTGATGCGCAGCGCGCTGACGGTCAGGCGCAGATCGCTGGCCACCGGCTGCTGCCGGGCCAGAATATCGATCGTGAGCTCATCAAGTCCGCTGGCGAGCTCGTCCACCTCAGCCGAACCGTCGATCACCTGCTCGGCGAGCGCGACGTCGCTGGAACCGAATGCCGTCACGGCCTTCTGAATCGTGGACTCTACGCGTTCGGCGATCTGAACCAACCGATCCTGGACCTCGCGCAGCTCCTGCTGAAACACTTCGCGCATGAAGGAGAACTCCAATTTTCTTCTGGTTATCGGATGTGCAGATCAGGGCGTCGGAGAACTCGACCGCCGTGGCGCTCGCGGTGCGAGCAGCACGACAGGCAACGGTCGCATTTTCCGCAGCCTCTCCAGTGTCGCCCAGATCCGTAAACGATACTAGGCGCAAAGGTGAACAGCAGTTGAACTCTGAGTGCGCGCTGACCGGCCACCCTACGATAGAGATCATGACCCAGACCGCACTCGTTCTCAGCTCCGTGGGCCTGGGAGTCATCGCCGGCGTTCTCGGCGCTTGGGCGGTCTTCGCCGCCCGGGCCGCCGGCAGGAGGAGGACCGAGGCGCTGCACCCGGAACTCCCCGAGGTCGCCGTCGAGCTGATGAACGAGCTCGACGGCTTCGCGGTGATCCTGGACGCCGCGCTCACACCGGTCTACGCGAATCCGGCCGCCCGGGAGAACCCTCGCATCTCGGGCGAGGAACTGCGCGACGAAGAGTTCCTCACCCGCGCCAGACGCGTGCTCTCCACCGGCTTCCCGGACACCCGCATGCCCGACCCGGAGACCCCCGAGCGGACCGTCCGGGTGCGGATCGTCCGCCTCCAGAAGAAGTTCCTCGCGGTCTTCGCCGACGACCTCGGAGAAGAACAACGGGTGAACGCTATGCGACGGGATTTCATCGCGAACGTCAGCCATGAGCTGAAGACCCCGATCGCCGCCATCGGCCTGCTCAGCGAAGCCGTGCTCGAGGCCGCGGGCGAACCGGAGATCGTCAGCGGCTTCGCGAAGAAGCTGAAGAAGGAGTCCCGGCGGCTGGGCGAACTGTCCCGGGACATCATCCAGCTGTCCGAGGCGCAATCCACGCTGCAGCCGGAGAGCCGCGAGCCCATCCACCTGCGAGCCGTGCTGCGCACCGAGGTCGAGGCCCACCGGGACTTCGCCTCCCAGAACGGCGTCGAGCTCGTCCTCACCGAGTCCAGGGACGAGGACGATGCCAAGGCGATGACGCTGGGACGCCCCGCGCTCATCGGAACGGTCATCGCCAACCTGCTGAGCAACGCGATCCGGCACTCCTCGGAGGGGGGCCGCGTCGGCATCGGCATCGAGGTGGCCCAGCGCAACTGCATGATCACCGTCTCGGACCAGGGAGAGGGCATCGCACCGGAGCATCTGCCCCGCATCTTCGAGCGGTTCTACCGGGTCGACCCCTCGCGCAGCCGCGACATCGGCGGCACGGGGCTCGGTCTCTCGATCGCGCGGCACACGATGTGGGCGCACGGCGGCGACATCGACGTATGGTCCCAGCCGGGGGTAGGATCCACCTTCACACTCACGTTCCCCCTCTACGAGGAGCGGAGCGGCGTCAAAGACGCCAAACCGAAGAAGCGCTTGAAGAAGCGCAGCAGCGCACCAACCAGATGAAAGCCGGTGAAAGCACACGATGAGTCAAAGCATCCTGCTGGTCGAGGATGAGGCGTCGATCTCCGAGCCCCTCGCGTTCCTGCTCGAACGAGAGGGATACCGGGTGACCGTCGTCGCCGACGGTCACGAAGCGGTCCGCGCGTTCCCGGAATCGCGCGCCGACCTGGTGCTGCTCGACCTCATGCTTCCCAGCCTGCCCGGCACCGAGGTGTGCCGGACCATCCGCGCGCAGTCCCAGGTGCCGATCATCATGCTCACCGCGAAGGACAGCGAGATCGACATCGTGGTCGGACTCGAACTGGGCGCGGACGACTACGTGACCAAGCCCTACTCGACGCGGGAGCTGCTCGCCCGCGTGCGCGCCGCGCTCCGCCGCGGCGAGTCGCAGAACGAGCACGACGACGAATGGGAGGACGACGGCGTCCTCGAGAACAAGGGCGTCGTCCTCGACACCGAGCGCCACACGCTGACGGTGCGCGGGAAGAGCGTGACCATTCCGCTGCGCGAGTTCGAGCTCCTCGAATACCTCATGCGCCACTCCGGACGCGTGCTCACCCGCGGGCAGCTGATCGACCGCGTCTGGGGCAGCGACTACTTCGGAGACACCAAGACCCTCGACGTGCACATCAAGCGGATCCGCACGCGCATCGAGGAGGACACCAAGAAGCCCAAGCTGGTGACGACGGTGCGAGGCGTCGGCTATCGCTTCGGGTAGCGCAGGGACGACCGCAACCGCGAACCGCCAGGACCTCGCCCGAGACGGACGAGGCGCGACCTGAGAACGCCTCCGGCGTTCTCTTCACGGCCGCGGGCGTCGGCTATCGCTTCGGGTAGCGCAGGGACGGGCTACTCGGCCGGGGTCTCCTCGGCGGGCTCCTCGTCGGCGTCGTCGACGACGACCTCCGGCTCCTCCGGGGCGTCCGGCAGCACGTAGGGCTGGTACTCGGCGAGCGTGCCGTCGAGAACCGGGACCTGGAGCTCCACGTCGGGGGTCCCGGCGATCTGCAGGTAGGCGGTCACGGTGTCGCCCGCGGAGATGCCGGGTATGGCGACGAGCGACGTCAGGAGGGCGTCGCCCTCGGGATCTCCGAACCGAACCGTGCCGGGGTCCACCGGGAAGTCCGCCGACGCCTCGACCGCGGCCTCGTCGGCCCCGACGAAGCTGATGCGCAACTGCACCGGCGCCGACGTCGCGTTCACCGCGGTGAAGACCACGTTGAAGCTCTCGCCGCTCTCGCTCGCCACGAGCAGCAGGTTGCGGACGGCGATATCGCCGACATTCGCCTCGACCCCGTCGCTCGGCGCGTAGCTGTAGGTCGTCGCCTGCGGCGCGATCAGGCCGCAACCGGTCGCGCCGAACGCGATACCCGCAGCGAGAGCGATTGACGAGGCGATCCGAGTCTTCAAGGCAGTGTCCTCCGGGCGATCACGGGCACAGCGAAGAGCGCTGTTCTGGACCATACTATGCGGAGCGGCGCCGTCGGTGCAGCTAAGGCTGCCCTTACCGCGCAGGAACAGGTGTGGTATTCTAGTACGTGGTCTGGAAAAAGCAACACAAGGAGCCACTCGATGCAGTTTGAGGTCGGAGAGACCGTCGTCTACCCCCACCACGGTGCGGCCAAGATCGTCGAGGTGAAGAAGCGCAAGCTCGGTGGCGAGGAGAAGCTCTTCCTGAAGCTCCAAGTGAACCAGGGCGACCTCATGATCGAGGTGCCGGCCGAGAACTGCGACCTCGTCGGCGTGCGCGACGTGATCGACCAGGAGGGCCTCGAGCGCGTCTTCGAGGTGCTGCGGGCGCCGTTCACCGAAGAGCCGACCAACTGGTCCCGCCGCTACAAGGCCAACCTCGAGAAGCTCGCCTCGGGCGACGTCATCAAGGTGAGCGAGGTGGTGCGCGACCTGTGGCGTCGCGATCAGGAGGTCCGCTCCCTCTCCGCGGGCGAGAAGCGCATGCTGGCGAAGGCCAGGCAGATCCTCGTCTCGGAGCTCGCGCTCGCGGAGAAGACGGACGAGGACAAGGCCTCCGAGATCCTCGACGAGGTGCTCGCCTCCTAGGGCGCGGCTCGCCGGCCTCAGCGATGCGCCGCCCCGGCGGTACGCTGGGGTCATGAGCGTCGACTCCACTCCTCACCATGTCGCCGAGCTGGGCGTGATCATCGTGGCGGCCGGCCGCGGAGAGCGACTCGGCGCCGGACGCCCGAAGGCCTTCGTCGAACTGGGCGAACGCACGCTGCTCGAGTACGGCATCCGCACGGTCACGGGCCTGCCGGGTCCCGGACAGCTGGTGCTGGTGGTGCCGGACGGGTGCGCTGCGGAGACCCTCGAGATCGTCGAAACGGTGGTCCCGGGCGGGTCGTCCTGGCAGGTGGCGGTGGCTCCGGGCGGGCGGGAGCGTCACGAGTCCGTGCGCAGCGGGCTCGACGCGCTGCACGACTCGATCCGAACGGTGCTGGTGCACGACGCCGCCAGGCCGCTCACCCCGTCGGCGGTGTTCGAGCGCGTGATCGCCGAGGTTCGGCGCACCGGAGACGGCGTCGTCCCGGCGATGCCCGTCGCCGACACGCTGAAGCGGATCGACGGGACGGGTCTGGTCCGGGCCACCGAGGACCGCTCGGCGCTCGCCGCGGTGCAGACGCCCCAGGGCTTCCTCCGCGAGCGCCTGGCCGCGGCGCACGCCACCGCGCAGGCCCGCGCTGCGGCGGATCCGGCGGCGCAGAGCGCCCCCACCGACGACGCCGAGGTGGTGCAGCGCTTCGGTGGCGTCGTGCGCACGGTCGCCGGCGACCCGCGGGCGCACAAGGTGACCGGCCCGGTCGATCTGCTGCTGCTCGGCGGACTGCTCGGCGAATCGTCCCACGACGAGAGGATCGCGCGGTGAGCACCGGCCTGCGCGTCGGCACCGGCGTCGACGCGCACCCCTACGATGCGGAACGGACGCTCGTGCTGGCCGGGATCGACTGGCCGGGCGAGCCGGGCCTCTCCGGGCACAGCGACGGCGACATCGTCTGCCACGCCGTCGTCGATGCCCTGCTCTCCGCCGCGGGGCTGGGCAGCATCGGCGAGCTGGTCGGGGTGGACCTGCCGGAGACCGCGGACGCGCCCAGCACGGGGTTCGTGACCGCGGCGCTCGCGGCGCTCTCCTCCCGCGGTTGGCGCCCGGTGAACGTCTCGGTCCAGGTGGTGGGCGAGCGCCCCCGCCTGGCGCCGCGCCGCGCCGCGGCCGAAGCGCGGATGAGCGAGCTGCTCGGCGCACCGGTGAGCATCGGCGCGACGACGAGCGATGGTCTCGGCTTCACCGGCCGCGGCGAGGGGATCGCCGCGATCGCGACGGCGCTGATCGAGCAGCGCTGAGCCCCCCGGTCATCCCCGCCTTCCCGCCCCTCGAGAACGGGACGGCGCGACGCACGGCAGGCCCCCGGGGCGCTCGGAGGGCGGCTCAGCGACCCTGCGCGGCGACGGCGGCGGCTCCGGCGGCCGCCGCCTCGGGATCGAGATAGCGGCCGGGTCCGCTCGGCGCGCCGCGATCGTCGATCTCGTAGACCAGCGGCATGCCGGTGGGGATGTTCAGCGCCGCGATCTCGGCGTCTCCGATGCCGTCGAGATGCTTCACGAGCGCGCGCAGCGAGTTGCCGTGCGCCGTGACCAGCACCGTCTTCCCCTCGCTCAGATCGGGGAGGATCGCCCCCTCCCAGTAGGGAAGCAGCCGAGCGATCACGTCCTTCAAGCACTCGGTGCGGGGCTGCTCGCCGTCGATCCCCGCATACCGGGGGTCGTTCGCCTGCGACCACTCGCTCGCGTCGTCGAGCACGGGCGGCGGCGTGTCGAACGACCGCCGCCATTCCATGAACTGCTGCTCGCCGTACTGCTGCAGCGTCTCGGCCTTGTCGAGCCCCTGCAGTGCGCCGTAGTGGCGCTCGTTCAGCCGCCAGCTGCGGCGCACCGGGATCCACAGCCGATCCGCGCTGTCGAGCGCGAGGTTCGCGGTCTGGATCGCCCGGCTCAGGACGGAGGTGTGCAGCACGTCCGGCAGCACTCCGGCCTCCCGCAGCAGGCGCCCGGCCCGCTCCGCCTCGCCGCGGCCCCGCTCCGTGAGCCGCACGTCGACCCAGCCGGTGAACAGGTTCTTCTCGTTCCACTCGCTCTGCCCGTGGCGGAGGAGGATCAGCGTGCTCGTCATGCCCCCAGTCTATTGCGGAACCCCGCGCGCCATCACTCGCGATCCGGCGCAGCGCCCGACCGGAACGCCATGACCCGTCCGCGATGCGCCGCTCCCGCGTCGCCCGCCACGATGGGCTCCTGAGCGGCCGCGACGAAGTCGCCGGTCCGAGCGTCTCCGGCGCGCACGGCGAGGTCCGCGTCCTCGGGCACCGATCGCTTCAGCAGCGCCAGCGCGATCCCGCCCCACTCGTGATGCAGCGCCGACCGGGTGATGCGGCCCACCGGCCGCGAGGAACCCGGATCCTCCCCCGCGAGATGGACCAGGGCGCCGGGCTCGGGGAGCTCGCCCCCCGAACCGTCGAGGTGGAGCAGCGCGAGACGCCGCGGCGGATGCCCGAGGTTGTGCACCTTGGCCACCGTCTCCTGCCCCCGATAGCAGCCCTTGTCGAGATGGACCGCGGTGCGCAGCCAGTCGAACTCGTGCGGGATCGCCCGATCATCCACCTCGCCGTGCCGCGTCGGGCGGCCGGCCCGCACCTCGAGCGCGTCGAGCGCGGAGAGTCCCGCCGCGCGGATGCGCCCCGAGCGCACGAGGCCGGCGGCGGCGGCCAGATCCTCTCGCCGGAGCACGACGTGAACCGCCGACCATCCGGCGCCCGGGTGCGTGCCGCGAGCGTACTGCGTGCCGCCGCGGACGACCTCCGCCCAGGGGTCCCGCCACTCGACGCCCCCGCCCGCGAGCTCTCTCAGCGCGGCCTCCGCGGTTCCGCCGGAGAACACGAGCGCCGTCGTCCAGGCGTCGCCCGCGTCGGCGACCTCCACGCGCAGCATGAAGCGCATCCGCTGCAGGAACTCCACGAGCGACGCCGCCGAACCCTCGTCGACGAGCAGCCAGGAGACCTCACCGTCGTCGACCACGCGCACGACCTGCTCGATGCGCCCGTTCGGATCGAGCAGCAGCGCTTCGGCGGATTCCCCCGGCGCGAGCCGCGCGAGATCCTGGCTCAGCATGGAGTCGAGCCAACTCAGCCGATCCGGGCCCGAGACGGTGACGATCCCGCGGTGGGACAGACTGACCACGGCATCGCCGGAGTCGAGGCTCCTCTGCTCGATCAGCGGCGCGCCGAAGTGCTGCGGAACGCCGAGACCCGGCGCCTCGACCGCGCCGGGAAGCGCCAGGAACGGGTCCGTCACATCGTCCTGCTCACCGAGACTCGGCTCGGGACGGCTACCGCTGACCCTTGAAGAGCTTGTAGACGACGGTGCCCGACACCCAGGCGATCGCCAGGGAGGCGAGCCCGAGCAGGCCCAGGAAGAAGATTTCGAGTGCGAGGAGCATGAGTCGATTCTACCCGATGAGCAGGCCGATGACATCGATGATCGCGATGATGACGACCGATCCGGCCACGCTGAAGGACGTGCGCGTGATGAAGCCGACCCGTTGGGCGGTGCCGAGCTGCAAGGCGAAGGTGACGAGGGTGCTGACGCCGATCGCGAGCGCCAGCCACTGGAACCGCGCTTCGCCGCTCACGAGAACGGTGACGAGCGCGCCGAACACGGCGGCGACGGCCCAGGCGCAGATCAGACGACCGACATGCCAGGGATGCCTGTCGGGGATCCCGGCGGCGCTGGAGTCGGTCATTCTCCCATCCTCGCACACCGGTGCGCACGGAGGCGGGCTCCGTTGCCAGTAGACTGTTCAGCGGCCGCATGGCGACGCGGCGGAGGGGAGCACGAGCATATGCGTCTGCTCTGTCTCACGGACAGCGATCCCGGTGAGGCGCTTCCGGGACTCGAGCTTCTCCCGCACGGCGTGCACACCTCGCCGCTCGGCGTGCGCGTGCCGAGCAGCGCCGCGGCTCGTTTCGACCTCCTGCTGGTCGACGGCGTCCGGGACGCCAGGCGCGCCCGCGGCGCCTGCCTCGATCTCAAGCGGGACTGCCCGACCCCGCGTCTCCTGCTCATCTCCGAGGCCGCGCTCCCGGCGGTCACCCCCGAGTGGGGCATCTCCGACGTCCTGCTGCCGACCGCGAGCCCGTCGGAGATCGACCTCCGCCTGCGCCTCGCGCGAGGGGATCAGCGCACCGAGCCCGCGGGTTCGGACAGCGCCGCCCCCTCTGCGATCAGCTCCGCCGGAGTCGTCATCGACGAGGGCAACTTCACGGCGCGGGTGCACGACCGCACCCTCGATCTCACCTACAAGGAGTTCGAGCTCCTCCACTTCCTCGTGGGTCATCCGGGCCGGGTCTTCACCCGGGAGCAGCTGCTGAGCGAGGTCTGGGGGACCGACTACTTCGGCGGGACCCGCACCGTGGACGTGCACGTGCGGCGGCTGCGCGCCAAGCTGAACGAGCACGAGACGCTCATCAGCACCGTCCGAGGCGTCGGCTACGGCTTCGCGAGAGCCAGAGAGCAGGACGACGAATGACCCCCACCCGCAGCCCTCATCATCGCCACCGAGTCCGAGACGGACTCGGCACGCACGCGACGGTCCCGACGCCCGAATACCCGGCATTCCCGTCCCGGCCTCCGGGGTCGGACTGAGATAAGGGGGCCGCACGGATGCTGATGGAGCGGATACCGGTCGCGGACTCGACGGTGCTCGCGCAGGTGCGCGCGGTCCTGGCCGAGGCCGAACAAGCCGACGGCGCCCCGCCGATCTCCGATCAGGCGGTGCTCGCGGTGGATCAGGGCCGGCGCTCGCTCTTCCTCTCCGCAGACGAGTCGGGAGCGCCGCGAGCGGTCGCGATCCTCGGAGAGGGCGAACTCGATCTCGTGGTCAGGCCCTCCGAGCGCGGCAAGGGCCTCGGAGGATCCGCGCTTCGCGAGCTTCTCCGCCTCGCAGACCGCGACCGGACGGATGCGGGGAGCATCGGGAACGCGGAGCGCTCGGCACAGCTCCGCGCCTGGTCGCACGGCGAGAACCCCGCGGCCGAAACGCTCCTGCGCGCGAACGGTTTCGTCCCGATCCGCACGCTCTACCGCCTGGCCCTCGACCCCGCCGCACTCGCGGAAGCGATCTCGAACGCCAGAGAGATCCCGGAGGGCTTCACGGCTGTGCCGTTCGATCCCGACGAGCCCGAGCACGCGAGCGCTTGGGTGCGGGCGAACGCCGCCGCCTTCGCCGACCATCCGGAGCAGGGAGCGGTCACGCTCGCCGACTTCGCAGCGCTCACCGGAGAGCCGTGGTTCGACCCGGCCGATCTGATCCTCGCCTTCGACGCCTCGGCAGGTCCGCGCGGGGGGACGCTCGCCGGTTACACCTGGATCAAGACCGTGCGCGAGCAGCCGGAGAAGGGCACGGAAGCGGGCACCGAGACCGAGCTCTACGTGATCGGCGTCGACCCGGCCTACGCCGGAAACGGGCTGGGCTCCGCGCTGCTCGGCGAGACGCTGCGACGCATGCGGCAGCACCGCCCCGAGCGCATCACGCTCTACGTGGACGAGGACAACACCGCGGCCCGTCGCCTCTACGAACGGACAGGTTTCACGGTCGATCAGCGCAGCACGCAATGGCTCCGCGAGAGCGAACACTCGGTGAACGATGGGCACGGGACCGACGAAGCGGCGCACGCCGAGCCCGCTGCTGCCACAATGGAGGGCATGAGCGAGTTCACCGGCGCGGCCACTGATCACAGCGAGACGAATCAGCCGCAGCGCGAGGATGCGGGTCCGGCGGAGAACGCGCTCGCGGAGCCCCTCGCGGACGCCCCGGCGCCCGGCGCGGAGGAGCTGCCCGCGGACCGCTACATCGACCGCGAGCTCAGCTGGCTCGCATTCAATCAGCGCGTCCTCGAACTCGCCGAGGATCCGGAGGTGCCGCTGCTCGAACGCACCAACTTCCTGGCCATCTTCGCGTCGAATCTCGATGAGTTCTTCATGGTGCGGGTCGCCGGGCTCAAGCGCCGCATCGTCACCGGGCTGGCCGTGCCGACCAACGTCGGGCGCGCCCCGACCGACGTGCTGGCCGAGATCACCCGCACCGCCTACGAACTGCAGCAGCGGCACGCCCGCTGCTGGCGCGAGCAGGTGCAGCCGGAGCTGGCCGAGGCCGGTGTGCGCATCGTCGCCTGGAACACCCTCGACGAGGCCGATCGGGCCTACCTCACCGCTTACTACGAGCAGCGCATCTACCCGGTGCTCATGCCCCTCGCGGTGGATCCGGCGCATCCCTTCCCCTACATCTCGGGCCGGGCGCTGAATCTCTCGATCCGCGTGCGGAACCCCCGCTCGGACAAGGTCGAGTTCGCCCGCCTCAAGGTGCCGCAGATGATCCCGCGGTACGTCCGGGTGGACGGACGCGAAGAGGCCGACAACGTCCGGTTCATCGCGCTCGAGGAGCTCATCGCCAACCAGCTCGACGGACTGTTCCCGGGCATGGAGGTCATCGATCACCACGTCTTCCGGGTGACCCGGAACGAGGACGTCGAGATCGAGGAGGACGAGACCGAGAGCCTCATCCAGGCGCTCGAGAAGGAACTGCTCCGGCGCCGCTTCGGACCGCCGATCCGACTCGAGATCTCGGACGACATGGACGACGCCACCCTCGAGCTCCTCGTCAGCGAGTTCGGCATCGACCGGCAGCAGGTGTTCACCCTGCAGGGTCCGCTCGATCTCAGCGGCCTCTTCGCGCTGTCCAAGCTGAACCGGCAGGATCTGAAGTTCAGGCCGCACATCCCGGTGACGAACCGCCAGTTCCGCGCGTCCTCCCCGAGCGAGACCCCTGACATGTTCGGCGCCATCGCCCGCCGGGAGGTGCTCGTCCACCACCCCTACGAGTCGTTCTCGACGAGCGTGCAGGCGTTCGTCGAGCAGGCCGCCACGGATCCGGACGTGCTCGCGATCAAGCAGACGCTCTATCGCACCTCGGGGGACAGTCCCATCGTCGCCTCGCTGATCAAGGCGGCCGAGGCCGGCAAGCAGGTGCTCGCGCTCGTGGAGATCAAGGCCCGCTTCGACGAGGAGGCCAACATCACCTGGGCGCGGAAGCTCGAGCAGGCCGGCGTCCACGTCGTCTACGGTCTCGTCGGCCTGAAGACCCACTGCAAGCTGGTCCACGTGATCCGCGAGGAGCACGGGCACCTCGCCCACTACTGCCACATCGGCACCGGCAACTACAATCCCAAGACCAGCCGCATCTACGAGGACTTCGGGCTGTTCACCGCCTCGCCCGAGGTGGGCCGAGACGTGACGAAGCTCTTCAACGTCCTCTCCGGATACGCCATCGAGACCAACTACGATCGCCTCCTCGTGGCCCCCGAAGGCCTGCGCCGCGGTCTGCTCGAGCGCATCGAGCGGGAGGCCGAGCACGCGCGGGCCGGCCGGCCCAGCAGGATCCGCCTCAAGGCCAACAGCATGGTCGACGAGCAGATCATCGACGCGCTCTACCGCGCCAGCCAGGCCGGCGTTCCCATCGACGTCTGGATCCGCGGCATCTGCTCCATCCGCGCCGGGGTCCCCGGCCTCTCCGAGACGATCCGGGTGCGCTCGGTGCTCGGCCGGTATCTCGAGCACTCGCGCATCTACGCCTTCGAGAACGAGGGGGATCCCGAGGTCTTCATCGGCAGCGCCGACCTGATGCACCGGAACCTCGACCGGCGGATCGAGGTGCTCGCGAAGATCGTCGACCGCGAGCACCTGGCGCGCATCGACCGCTTCTTCGAGTTCGGCTTCAGCGACGAGGTGAGTTCCTGGCACCTGCAGGCCGACGGCACCTGGCAGCGCCGCGCGGTGAACGACGAGGGCGACCGGCTGCCGGATCTGCAGGATCTGGTGATGCGGGATCGCACGGAGGCCCGCTCGCGCGACGGCCGGAGCACTCGGTGAGCTCACCCGTCCTGGCCGCGGGCACCGTGTGCTGGCGGCGGGTCGACGACCAGCTGATGGTGCTGCTCGTGCATCGGACGAAGCAGAAGGACGTCTCGTTCCCGAAGGGCAAGCTGGATCCCGGCGAGAGCATGCCCCAGGCCGCCGCTCGGGAGACCCTCGAGGAGACCGGCATCGCGGTCTCGCTCGGGGTGAACCTCGGCACCATCACCTACCGTCTGCCGGACGGCGGGGAGCGGAAGACCGTGCAGTACTGGGCCGCGGAGATCACCGACGAGGCGGCCCGGGCGTCCACCTTCCGCCCGAACCGGGAGATCGCGGCGCTGGAGTGGGTGCCCGCCCGCGAGGTCCCCGAGCGGCTCAGCTACCGGGCGGATCGCGACCTCTTCGACGTCTTCGTGAAGCTCGAGAAACGCGACGCCATCGACACGTTCTCGGTGATCCTCCTCAGGCACGCGAAGGCCGAGTCTCGCAGCTCGCTGTACCCCGAGGACCGCCTGCGCCCGCTCTCGGACACCGGCGAGGACCAGGCCGAGACCCTCGTGGCCACGCTCCAGGCGTTCGGCCCGTCGCGGCTGCACTCCTCCAGCGCCGAACGGTGCATGCGCACGATCGCGCCGCTCTCCCACCGGCTCCGCAAGACCGTCCGGGTGAACGAGGGGCTCAGCCAGGACGCCTGGGATGCGGGAGAGACCGAGGATCTGCGGCGGACGATCGGCAAGCTCGTGCGCAAGGGCAAGAACTCCGTGGTCTGCACCCACCGCCCGGTGCTGCCCGACGCCGCGCGGGAGATCGCGCTCGCCACCGGCAGCCTTCCCGGCGACTATCTGCGCGAGGCCGCCGCCCTGCCCCCCGCGGGCTTCTCGGTGTTCCACCTCTCCAAGCAGCGCCCGGGCAGCGGGATCATCTCCGTCGAGACCTACCCGCTGAAGGAGCTGCGCGGGTAGATTCGCGGCGGGCGGGGATCCTCCCCCACGAGCGGGACCCCGTTTGGCGAGCGGGACGGAGATCCACGGTGCAGGCCCGTCCCGTTCGTGAAACGGAGTCCCGTTCGCGCGACGGATTCGGCGATTCGGCGACCGGGGTGACGTCACTCCTCGGTGACGAGCCACTCCCGGGCACCGTCCCTCATCCAGTCAACGCGGCCCGAGACGGGCCGCGGAGCGGACGCGAAAAGGCCAGAAATGGCCTTTTCGGCGACCGGGGTGACGTCACTCCTCGGTGACGAGCCACTCCCGGGCACCGTCCCCGTCCGCTCCATTCGCGTTGACGGTGGCGCGGGTGCGCTCGCGGACGTCCGCATCGAACCCCTCGCTCTGGCAGACGCCCTGGGGCGTGTCGGAGGCGACGGAGCACCAGCGGTAGACGCCGTCCTTCATGTTGGTGGCCGCCGCCCAGGAGACGTCCGCGGTCTCCCAGCTGCCGTCCTCCTGCTTCGCGAACTGCACCCGCACCGTCAGGAACTCGTTGTTGACCCGGTACTCGGGCGGCGCCGACTCGCTGATGGTGTTGCCCAGTCCGTAGGCGATCCAGACATCGTTGTAGAGTTCCAGGGGCTGGACGGAGTGCGTGTGGTGATTCGCGATGAAGTCGAACTCGCCGCTATCGACCAGGGCCTCCGCATTGGAGATCTGCTGGATGTCCGGGCTCGTCGCGTATTCGGTGCCGGCGTGCTGCACGCCGATCACGAGTTCGGCCCCGGCCTCCCTCGCCGCCTCGGCCTTCGCAATGGCACGCTCGGGATCGAGCCCGAGCTCCGGGCCGCTGTAGTCGACCTGCCATTCGTGCTCCGCGGCCAGACCGTTGAGCGAGAACGTCGAGGTGATGATCCCGATCTTCACACCGTTGGCCTCGACGATCAGCGGCTCGTCGCGCTCGCCCTCCTCGCGGTACGACCCCGTGTGCTCGATCCCGACCGCGTCGAGCTCGTCGAGCGTGCGCAGCAGCCCCTCGGTCCCCTGGTCCACCGTGTGATTGGATGCCGTCGTGCAGACGTCGTATCCGGTCTCCTTCACCGCGGCGGCGAGCTCGGGCGGAGTGCTGAAGGCGGGATATCCGGCGTAGGGCCCTCCCGAGGGCGCGAGCGGGGTCTCCATCTGGCAGATCGCGAGATCGGCGCGTTTCAGGTACTTGCGCTGCCCGCTCAGCAGCGGGACGAAGTCGAAATTGCGGCCCTGCTCGTCGGTCTCGATGGCGTACGGCGTCCACAGCCCCTCGTGGAAGAGCAGATCGCCGGTCATGACGACGGAGACGCAATGATCGGTCGGGCACTCCGGCCCGGCGCCGGGCTGCGGCTCCGGCTCCGGAGGAGCCTCCGAGGTCGGCTGGGACTCGGTCGGCGGCACCGGTTCGGATTCGGCCCCCGGCTCGGGCGCGCACGCCGCAAGGGCCGCGATCAGCGCGATGCCCGCGATCCCGAGCGTCAGTCTTCTGTGCGGAGCTGAGGAGGATCCCATGCGATCATCCTACGCGGCGGCGGCCTCCCCCGCGGCTCCTCCTCCGGGCTCCCCCTCCAGGGGGAGGAAAGCGGGGGCCGGAGGGCCTACGATCGGAGACATGAGCAAGAAGCAGCAGCACCCCCTCCTGAGGGCCTCGATGACCTGGACGGTGGCCGGCATTCTCGTGGGCGCCGGCCTGGGCGGCTGGCTCGGCTCTCTCGCGGGCACGGTCGGCACGGGAATCGGCGTCGGGCTCGCGGTCGGCGCCACCCTCGGATTCATCATCGGCGTTCCGCGAGGCGAAGACTAGACGCGCCCGGCCGCGAGCCTCGGACGGGGTTCTACGGCTGCTGGAAGCGCTTCACGCCGGCTGCCGTGTAGTAGCGGATCGCACCGTTCACATCCACGACGCCGTAGGACGCCTCCCCGTTCGACATCTCGTTGACATCGACGATCGTTCCGCGGGCGCCGGCGACCGCGACGACGTCGTCGCCGACGTTGAGTTCCGTGTTCTCGTCCATGCCGACAGCCTAGCCGCCGGAGCGCCGAGGGCGCACCGGCCTCAGCAGCGCCCGGCGCTCGGCGCGAGCGGGGCTATCGCTCTCCCCTGACCAGACGGGTGATGCTCTGCACCGTGATCACGACGCCGACGATGCCCAGGAGTCCCGCGAGCGCGCCGGTCACGAGGTGCAGCTCGAGGAGCGCGAAGGCCAGCACGGCGCCGACGATCAGCACGATGCCGAGCGGCAGGAGGATCTTCGGGGACGGGAGCTGCGGTGACGGCTGAGAATCGGTCATGCAGCCAGGATATCGGCGATCGGACGACGATCCGCTTCCGCTCGAACCCAGTGAGACCCGCCACGAGGGCGGGTCTCACTGCGTGTGGTCGGGATGACAGGATTTGAACCTGCGACCCCGTCGTCCCGAACGACGTGCGCTACCAAGCTGCGCCACATCCCGATCGTGCCGAAGCACGTCTGCCAGTCTAACCCGTCAGGGGGTCGCCGCCAAAACGCCCCGGTCGGCGATCGCGTCGGCGCTCACCGGAGCTCGGCGTAGCCGCCCGACGGGAGCCGGTCCCGGAGCACCGGGAACTCGCTCCGGACCTCGGCGACCAGCGAGGGGTCGACGTCCACCACCGCGATCTCCTCGACGTCCGGGGAGCATTCCGCGATCACGCGGCCCCAGGGATCCACCACCCGACTGCACCCGGCGAGCTCGACCCCCGCTTGGACGCCGCACGCGTTCACCGCGATGATCCACAACTGGTGCTCGACGGCTCTCGCCTCGGTGAACAGGGTGAAATGCTCCCGCCTGGCGGCCGGCCAGGCGGCGGGAACGATCGCCGTCTCGGCCCCGCGCGCGCCGATCTCCGACCAGAGACCGGGGAAGCGCAGGTCGTAGCAGGTGGTCGACGCCAGCCTCCCCAGCGGCGTGTCGACGACGCTCAACGAGTCTCCCGGCGTCAGCAGCTCGGCCTCGCGGGAGCGATAGCCGAACACGTGGATCTTGCGATAGACCTGGGCGATCCGGCCCAGCGGGTCCACCAGGACCGTCGTGTTGTGGAGCCGCCCGTCCTCGCCCCGTTCGACGAAGCTCCCGGCGTGCACCCAGACGCCCAGGTCGCGCGCGACGCGGATGCACATGGACACCGTCGGGCCGTCGCCCGGCTCGGCCAGCTCGTCGTAGCGGTCGAAGGCGAGGTAGCCCGCGCTCCAGAGCTCGGGGAGCACGAAGAGCTCGATCCCCTCGCCGTCCCGAGCGCGCAGCAGGGTCTCCACCCGGCCGATGCGTTCGTCCCTGGACTCCTCATCGGGGCTGGCGATCTGCACGAGAGCGACGCGGGTCATGCCGGCCCCGCGGCTCTCGGCGCGTCCGCGGAGCCGCCTCCGCGCGCTTCCGCGGCGCTGCGCCTGAGCCCCTCGCTGTCGGCGGCGATGGTCCCCTCCCGGTGCGCGCGCATCAGCGCCTCCACCTCGTCCGAGCCGGCACCGGCGGCGATCCGGTCGAGCATGTGCTCGTGCTCGTCGCTGAGCCGCTGCGCCACCGTGCCGCGGTACCCCACGACCGATGCCCGCACCGCGGCGATCCGCGACTGGCCGCGGTCGAGGATGTCGCGCAGGTGCCGGTTCGGGCACGGCGCGCGGAGGATGCCGTGGAACTCGAGGCTGCCCTCGTTGTAGGCGTGGAAGTCCCCGGAGTCGTGCGCCTCGTTCATGCGCGCGTTCACCTCGCGGGCGCGGGAGAGCTCGCCGTCGGTGAGGAGCGGGACCGACAGCCCGACGGCCAGGCCCTCGAGCACGGCCTGCGTCTGCATGATCTCCCGGTACTCCTCGATCGTCAGCTCGGCGACCCTGACCCCGCGGTGGAACAGGAACTCGACCAGCCCCTCGCTCTCGAGTCGTCGCAGCGCCTCGCGCGTGGGGATCAGGCTCACGCCGGTCTTCTCGGCGAGCAGGCCGATGTTCAGGAACTCTCCGGTGCCGAAGGTGCCGTCGACGATGCGCTCCATCACGAAGTCGTACACCAGCTGGGTCTTGTTCCCGGTCTTGCCGGGCGGTGCGGTCATGCCGCCGGCCTCTGCACGGCACCGTCCGGGACGTGACGGTGGAGGAACGCGGCGATGTGATCGAGCTCGTCGGCGCCGATGCTGTGGGCGATACCGGGATACAGGCGCGCCTCGAGCTCGGTATGCCTCGGCGACCACTCCGCGGTCGACTCGATCCGCTCCCTGTCGATGATCGGATCGGCCTCGTCGCGGCCCCAGAAGAGCGGAGGGCGGATCCTCGCGAGTTCGGCGTCGCCGTCGAACCGGCCGGGAGCGACGAAGCCCGAGCAGTTGACGCCGCAGGCGAAACGGTCGGGCCGCAGCCGGAGCAGCGAGGTAACCTGGCAGCCTCCCTGGGAGAACCCGAGCAGCGCGACCGCACCGATCCCTCCGGCGCCGGTCCCATCGGAGCCGAGATCATCCGCACCGTGATCGAGGATCCTCTCGTCCAGTCCGTCGAGCCAGTCGAGCACGGCGAGTGCGGCCGTGTGCGGCCCGCTTCCGACGAACTCTGCGGGCTCGGGCTGCGGCAGCGGCAGACCGTCCGCACCGAGCGGAAGCGGCCACCAGGAGTATCCGTCGACGATCGGCGGCGGTGCGACGAGCGGCGCTCGCGGCGACGCGCAGACGAAGCCGAGCGGCAGGCGGGGCGCCAGTCCGATCAGATCCCCCTCGAAGGATCCGAAGCCGTGCATCAGGAGCAGGAGCGGTCGACCCTCGGCGAGCGCACGCGCAGCGGCGTCGGCGGACGCCTCCCGCCCGGCGACCGCCCAGCGCACCGCATCAGCGTCGATTCGCACCGCACTCATGGGTGTAAGCATAGCCGAGCCGTATATTCTCCGGACGATGCGCGGCGCGGCGCGCGCACCGGCCCCCGCGAGCGGATCAGCCGAAGCGGCCGCTGACGTAGTCCTCGGTCGACTTCTCCGTCGGGGTCGAGAAGATCGTGGAGGTGTCGTCGTACTCGATCAGCTTGCCCGGCTTGCCCGTGCCCGCGATGTTGAAGAAGGCGGTGCGATCCGACACGCGCGAGGCCTGCTGCATGTTGTGCGTCACGATCACGATCGTGTACTCGGTCTTCAGCTCGTCGATCAGGTCCTCGATCGCGAGCGTCGAGATGGGGTCGAGCGCCGAGCAGGGCTCGTCCATCAGGAGCACCTCGGGCTGAACGGCGATGGCGCGGGCGATGCAGAGCCGCTGCTGCTGGCCGCCGGAGAGCCCCGATCCCGGCTTGTCGAGACGGTCCTTGACCTCCTCCCAGAGGTTGGAGCCCTTGAGCGAGCGCTCGACCAGATCGTCGGCGTCGCTCTTCGAGAGCCGACGATTGTTGAGGCTGACGCCGGCGAGCACGTTCTCGCGGATCGACATGGTGGGGAAGGGGTTCGGCCGCTGGAACACCATGCCGACCTGCCGCCGCACCAGCACGGGATCGACTCCCGGGCCGTACAGGTTGTCGCCGTCGAGCAGCACCTCTCCCGTCACGTACGCCTTCGGGATCACCTCATGCATCCGGTTGAGCGTGCGCAGGAATGTGGACTTGCCGCAACCGGACGGGCCGATGAACGCGGTGACGCTCCGCGGCTCGATGTTCATGGACACGCCCTCGACCGCGAGGAAGTCCCCGTAGTAGACGTTGAGGTCGTTGACTTCGATTCGCTTCGACATGTTGTGGTGCTTCCTTCAGCTATGCGGGTCGATGACGTGTGTGGTGGCGCCCGTGGGCTCGGTCGAGGGCCGTCCGCTCATCGGCCCGTCTTCGGTGAGAAGTACTTCGCGATGAGGCGCGCGACGATGTTGAGCGCCAGCACGATGAGGATCAGGGTGAGCGCACCGGCCCACGCGCGGCCGAGCGCCGCGTCGATGTTGGTCCCCGGGTTCTGGAACTGGCTGTAGACGAACACCGGAAGGGTCATCATGGGCTGGTCGAACAGGTTCGTGTTCAGCGACGTCGTGAAGCCGGCGGTGAGCAGCAGCGGAGCGGTCTCGCCGATGACTCGCGAGATCGAGAGCATCACGCCGGTCATGATGCCCGCGATCGCCGTGGGCAGCACCACCTTGGCGATCGTCAGCCACTTCGGCACGCCCAGCGCGTACGAGGCCTCGCGCAGCTCGTTGGGGACCAGCCGCAGCATCTCCTCGCTCGAGCGCACGACCACGGGCACCATCAGCACGCAGAGCGCGAGCGTGCCCATGAAGCCCATGTACTTGCCGGAGCCGATGAGCATGGTGAACAGCGCGACGATGAAGAGGCCGGCGACGATCGAGGGGATGCCGGTCATCACGTCGACGAAGAAGGTGATCGCGCGCGCGAGCCGCCCGCGCCCGTACTCGACCAGGTAGATCGAGGTGAACAGACCGATCGGCACCGAGATGATCGCCGCGGCCAGCGTGATCAGCAGCGTTCCCCAGATGGCGTGGACGGCGCCGCCGCCGTCCCCCACGACGCTGCGCATCGAACTCGAGAAGAACTCGGCGTCGAAGCGTTGCAGGCCGTTGACCGTCACCGTGTAGAGCAGCGAGACGAGCGGCAGCAGCGCGATCGCGAAGGCCAGCGAGACGAGCGCCGTCGCGAAGCGGTTCGTGGCGTGACGGCTGCTCTCGACGATCCGCGAGATGACCACCAGCGCGATGGCGAACACGACGAACCCGAAGAAGACGGCGCCAGCGATGTTGAAGTCGGCGATCTCACCGCCCATGTTGAGCAGCGCGAAGACGGCGAAGGACAGCGCCAGCGACACCGCGAGGATCGTCCAGGGCGCCCAGCGGGGCAGACGGCCCGAACTGAGCGAGTTGATCGCGTTCGCGGCGCTCGGCGTGACTACGGAGGCGGTCATCAGTTGGCTCCAGAGAATTCGGCTCGGCGGTTGACGATCCAGCGGGCGACCGCGTTCACGACGAAGGTGACGATGAAGAGCACGAGACCGGTCGCGATGAGTGCGTTGGTGCCGGTGCCGTGCGCCTCACCGAAGTTGAGGGCGATGTTCGCCGGGATGGTCGAGGGGTTCGTGGACGTGAGCACCTGGAAGGTGACCACGCCGGTGGCGGAGAGGACCATGGTCACGGCCATGGTCTCTCCGAGTGCGCGTCCGAGCGCCAGCATGGCTGCCGAGACGATGCCGCCGCGGGAGAAGGGGAACACCGACATGCGGATCATCTCCCAGCGCGTCGCGCCGAGGGCGAGCGCCGCTTCCTCGTGCAGCTTCGGCGTCTGCAGGAAGACCTCGCGGCAGATCGCCGTCATGATCGGGAGGATCATGACCATGAGCACCAGCGACGCGGTCAGGATAGTGCGCCCCGTGGCGGACACCTGTCCGGAGAAGAGCGGGATCCAGCCGAGGTTGGCGTTGAGCCAGACGTAGAAGGGCTGGAGGAAGCCGCTGAGGACGATCGCTCCCCAGAGCCCGTAGACCACGGAGGGAACGGCCGCCAGGAGATCGATGATCGTGCCGAGCAGCGTGGCGAGGCGTCTCGGCGCATAGTGCGAGATGAAGAGCGCGATGCCGATGCTCAGCGGGGCGGCGAGCGCCAGCGCGATGAGCGACGACCAGATCGTGCCGAACACGAGGGGCCCGACGTAGGAGAGGAAGCTCGCGCCGCCCAGGATCGGGTTGGTTTCCGGATCCTCGGTCAGCGCGGGGATGCTCTGGGCGATGAGGAAGAAGGTCACCGCCGCGAGGACGAGCAGGATGATGATGCCGGAGCCGAGCGCGGTGCCGGAGAAGATGACGTCTCCGAGCCTCCGTTTCGCTGCAGGGGCTCCGGCCTGCGGAGATGTGGTCGCGGTACTCATGCTCTCCTCGTCGCGCAACGGTGGTTCTTCATATTAGACAGGGGACCCGCCCCGCGCGATGCCCCGGCCGATCGTTCTCGGCCGGGGCATCGCGCGGAGCGAGGTTCGACTACTCGGCTGCGCCGCTGCCGATCAGCTCGATCGCACCGTTGATCTGCGTGCGGAGCGTCTCGGAGAGCGGGGCGGAACCGGCGGCCCCGGCGGAGACCTCCTGGCCCTCGGCGCTCGCGACGAAGGTGAAGTACTCCTTGACGAGCTCCGCGATGTTCGCGTCCTCGTACTGCTCGCAGGCGATGAGGTAGCTCACCAGGGCGATCGGGTAGGAGCCGGCGGGGGCGGCGGCGGGATCGACCTCGAAGACGAGATCGCCGGCGCCACGGCCCTCGGCGAGCGGCGAGGCCTCGACCAGCTGCGCGGCGGCCTCGGCCGAGTAGGAGACGAATTCCTCGCCGACCTGCACCGCGACGGTGCCCAGGGTGCCGGCCTGCGACGCGTCGGCGTAGCCGATGGTGCCGTTGCCGTTGGTGACCGTCTGGACGACGCCCGAGGTGCCCTGGGCCGACTCGCCCTCGGCGACCGGCCAGGTGTCGGAGGGCTCGTGCGGCCACTCGTCGGGAGCCACCGCGTTCAGGTAGGTGCCGAAGACCTCGCTGGTGCCGGAGGTGTCGCTGCGGTGCACGGGCGAGATGTCCAGGTCGGGCAGCTCGACGCCGTCGTTGTCCTCGGCGATGGCCGCATCGTTCCACTTGGTGATCTCGCCGTTGAAGATGTCGGCGACGACCGACGGCTTCAGGTTGAGCGACTCGACGCCCTCGATGTTGAAGATGATGGCGACGGGCGAGATGTAGACCGGGATCTCGACGATGTCGTCGGTCACGCACGAACCGAAACCGCCCGCGGCGATCTCCTCGTCGTCGAAGGCGCGGTCGGAGCCGATGTAGGCCTGTCCGCCGCCCTGGAAGTTGTCGCGGCCCACACCGGAGCCGGTGGCCTGGTAGTTGATGGTGACGCCACTGTGGGTGTCCTGGAACGAAGCGATCCAGGCCTGCTGCGCGGCGTCCTGCGAGGAAGCACCGGTGGCGTTCAGCGTGCCCGTGAGCGACGAGCCGTTTTCCCCGTTCTCGCCGCTGCCGCTTCCACCTTCATTGGAAGCGCAGGAGGTGAGCGCGAGCAGGGCGATGCCACCGATAGCGGCGGCCTTCATCGAAGCTGAGATCTTCACTGCGGGTCGTATCCGTTTCTTCGTTGGGTACATGTGTGAGTGAGCAAGCGCCCACAGCATCACAGGATAAGAGCGTCACGTGACCGAAACTCTTCTTGAAAATGAACGGAAGGTTAACGGAGGTGAACGAGAGGTTGCCGTTTATGACCGCAATCCGAGCGTTCGATGTCGCGTATCCGGCATCCTCATGCGGTCGGCGAGGGAGAAGTCGGACCCCTGCACCCGTCCTCGCTATCGGCGGTTTCGCGGAGAAGTCGCAGCCGTTCCCCAGGGAGATCTGCATCAACCGTGGACGCGAGCCGAGCGGGGCGGGCTCTCCAGCCGCGCCCCGCTCGGTCGGGCGTCGCTCAGCGCACCCGGAGGGTGAGCTGCTTCGACTGGGCCGTGAGCTGCGTCGAGGTCGCGGGGAGCTGCACGCGCAGCTTGTGCGAACCCTTCTTGAGCTTGGGCAGCGTGACGGTCACCTTGCCCTTCCGAGACGCCGCCAGCGACACGGTCTTGACCGTCTTCTTGCCCGACAGCACGCGCACCTTGCCGCTCGCGTAGACGCCGGAGGCGCCCGGCAGCTTCACCGTCACCCGGATCTTCGCCTTCTGGGACCGCTTCACCGACTTCTTGGCGAGCGAAGCCGACACGGTCGGCTTCGCCTTCGCGATCCGGACCGTGGTCGAGGCCTCGCCTGCCGAGACGCCCTCCGAGCCCAGGTACTTCGCCGTGAGCCTCTGCGAGCCGGGCCTGGTCGTCTTCGGCAGGGCGATCGTGGCCTTCCCGTTCGACAGCTCGAGCGTCTTCACGCTCTTGCCCGCGAACAGCACCTGCACCTTGCCGGTCGCGGGGCGTCCGTCCGCGGTGACCGTGGCCGTCGCGGAGTTCGCCTGACCGTACTTGAGCGACGAGCTCTTCGCCTTCACGCTCACCGCGGGCTCCACGACGCCCGGCTCGAGATCGCCCACGACCGCACGGCCCAGCGGAGCCGGGTCCACGGTGTCGTGGGACTTGAAGTACTCGACGGTTGCCGCGAGATCGATCTGGCCGGTGTCGGTGCGCTCCGTGCCCTCGGCGAGGGTGACGAAGTTGTCGCCGCCGGCCGCGAGGAACGAGTTCGTGACGACGGTGAAGGTGTCGGCATCCTGCACATCCTCGCCCTCGAAGCGGATCGTCTGCACCCGTTCGCCTCGGGGAGCCTCGGGATCGTAGCCGTAGCTGAGCCCGTCGGAGATCCCGAGGTGCAGCTTGGGCCGGGACGATCCCTCGGGCTGCCACTGCTCTTCGAGAACCTGGCGCAGCTGGGCGCCGGTGAGCTCGAGCGTGACGAGGGTGTTGGCGAACGGCTGCACATTGGCCGCCGCGCGGTAGCTGACGGTGCCGTCGGCGCCGTACGCGAGATCGGCCCGGAGACCGCCGGGGTTCATCAGCCCGATCTGCGCCTTCGTCCCGGCGTACGCGTCGTTCGACGTCGCCCACAGGTAGACGTCCGCGACCAGGTTGCCGAGGGTGGACTCGATACCGCGATCCTCGGATCCCTCGCTCGTCTTGCCGCGCAGGATGTCGCCCGAGATCTCGCCGACCTGGACCTTGCCCGCCTCAGCGGCCTCCTCGACCGCCGAGTCGACGATGGCCTTGATGCGCTCGTCCGAGGGGAAGACCGGGACGTTGTTGGTCCCATCCTTCCGGGTCAGCGACACCGTCTCGCCCTCGGCCGAGACGAGCTTGTCCGCGGCCCGGTCGTAGACCAGGTCGAGCTTGCCGAGCGTCGTGCCGTACTGGTGCGCCTGGATCACCGGACGCTCCGCTCCGCTGGGACCCGCGATCTCGCAGGCGTAGCGCTGATGGGTGTGCGCCGAGACGATCGCGTCGATGTACGTCGATGCCTCTCGGACGAGCTTGCCGTACTGGCTGCGCTCGCCGGCGATCGCCGAGCAGTCGGAGACCGCCGAGCCCTCGTGGGTCAGCAGCACGATCGCGTCGGCCAGGTCGTCCCGGACGATCTTGCCCGCCACGCGGTTCGCCGCGGCGAGCTGATCGCCGAACTCGATGCCCGCGATTCCCGTCGGGCTGACCATCGCGGCGGTCTGCTCGGTCACCGTGCCGATGAACGCCACGCGCACGCCGTCGACGGTCTTGACCTCGAACTCCTTCAGCGCGGGCGTCTGGGTGCCCTTCAGATACACGTTGGCGCCCAGGCCGAACTCGTCTCCGCCGAAGCGGGGCAGCACGCGATCGGTCAGATCGGCGAAGCCCTGGTCGAACTCGTGGTTGCCGACTGCACTCAGATCGAGCCCGGCCTCGCGGAGCACGTCGATGCTCGGGTTGTCCTGCGCGATGAAGGACGGGAAGGTCGAGGCGCCGATGTTGTCGCCGGCCGACACGAACAGGGTGTTGACGTTCTGCTCGCGGTGCGCGTTCACCGCGCCGGCGACGCCCGCCGCGCCGACCTCGCCGTTGCTGAGACCGGCCTCGAGCCGGCCGTGGAAGTCGTTGATCGTGAGGATCTGCAGCTCGGGGAACAGGTCGGTGATCTCGAACAGCGTGGTCGTGCCCGACACCTCGTTGCCGACGGCGAGCAGCGGCGTGCCCGTCGCGGAATCGGCCGCGGGAATGAAGGCGAGACCCTCCGCCCCGAGATCCCCGGCCGCCGCGCTGTTGGCGGCCTTCGTGAAGTCGCGGTTGTTCACGTAGGTGACGAACTTCGACTCCGCGGGATCGGTGATGTCGTAGACCACGACGCCGCCGACGCGCTCCAGGCCGACGAAGGCGTAGGTGCCTGCGCCGATCTGGCCGATGGCGAGGTTCTCGGGCTCGGGGCCCTTGTCGTCGCTGCGGTTCTTGCGGTTCGCGGCCGTGTGGTTCGAGTTGAAGTAGTCCGGGTTGGCGGCGAGCGTGATGCGCTCGAGCTGGTCGCCCGAGTCGAACACCTGGGTGCCGTCCGCGCCCCAGATCGAGAAGGAGCGCGCACCGAAGGCGTGCAGCTCCTCGTAGCAGGTGCCGGCCGCGTTCAGGCCCTCCTCCTTCGACACGTTGAGACGGCCGAGATCGGTGTTGCCGAGCTTGCCGACGAGCGGGCTGTCCGCGCAGAGCGTGAGGGATCCGGCTCGCGCGCCCTCGACGTAGCTGCCCCATTCCCGAGCGTCGCCCTCGTTCGCGGTGACCAGGTAGGTCTCGCCGCCCGCCTGGTAGGAGGCGATGCCGTCCGGCATGTAGATGCCCTTGAGCCCCTCGAACGTGCGGATGTCGACGGTGGTTCCCTGATCGCTCGGGTCGATGCCGTTGCCCGCCGCGCCGTGATCCTTGCGCCCGAGATCGAGGACCTCGGTGATCTCCGCCTGCGCGATGTCGACCTTGGCGATGGCGTTCGCCTCCTGGAGGGCGACGTAGGCGGTGTCGCCGTCGACGGTGATGTACTCGGGCTCGAGGTTGCGGCTGACCGGCTTGTCGGCGCCGTGCGGAGTCGGGCCGAACACGCGCACCCCGGCCGGGAGGGTCTTGCTGCCGCCGGCTTCGAAGTCGTTGAAGTCCGCGGTGCGGACATCGCTCTGCGCGGGTGCCGCCAGCTCGCCGGGAAGGCCGATGACGCTGACCGAGCCCTCGGGGTCGGAGGAGAAGTCATCCGCCGGCTCGCCCTCGTTCGCGGTCAGCGCGAACGCGCCGTCCTCGGAGAAGACGACGTTGTCGGGCAGCGCCCCGACCGTGACGGTTCCCAGGGGGGTCGCGGTGCCGGCGGTCGCATCGAAGAACAGCACGTGACCGGCGGCGGTCTTCGTGTCGGCCTGGAAGGCGATCGCGCCGAGTCCGTCCTCGCGGATGGCGACCGAGTTCGCCACGCCGGTCGAGGTGATCGTGTAGAGCTTCACGATCTGCGACGGGTCGCTGTAGTCGAGCACGTCCACCGCGCCGGCCTGGGCGTTCACGACGAACAGCCGGTCGCCGTGGGCCTGCACGATCTCGGCGGCGGATGCGTCGAACACCCCGGTCTCGAACGTACCGATGGCCTCGAGCGAGAGCTTGGCGTCGTCCGCCGAATGGACGATCGGCGCCGGGACGACGGCCGCGAGAGCGGCGTGCGCCGGCACGACCGCGGCGCCCAGCGCCAGAGTCAGTGCGACAGCGGAGGCGGACGCCCGCCGCGTCTGCTTCGTGAGCATGGACATGTAGGGTGGCTCCTTACGAAATGTGGAGAGCGGAAGAGCCCGGGGCTGCGATCGCGCAGAACTCCCAGGGCGTACTCAGTTTGAAGATCACAGGTGACCGAGAAGTGAACGGCGCTCGAACGGCGGATGACCGAAACTTCACCCGTTCGTAACCCTTCCGTGATCCGGCCGCGGCGGCTGCCGTCGCCCACGGGGTCCGCGGGCGGGACACCCCATAGGATCGGATCATGCCGATCCCCACGCTCATCGCCTTCGACCTGGACGACACCCTGGCCCCGTCCAAATCCCCGATCGACGAACGCATGCTGGCCGTGTTCGCGAGGCTGCTCGAGCGCACCTCCGTCGCCGTCATCTCGGGCGGCAACTTCGAGCAGTTCGAGACGCAGCTGCTCTCCCGCCTCGACGGGATCGACGAGACGACGCTCGAGCGGCTGCATCTCCTGCCGACCTGCGGCACCCGGTACGAGCACCGCGCCGACGGCGGCTGGCTCACCGTCTACCAGGAGCACCTCGGCCCCGTCGAACGCGACGCCGCGGTCGCCGCGCTCCGGGAGGAGGCCGAGCGCCTGGGCCTGTGGGAGTCGGAGACCTGGGGCGAGATCATCGAGGATCGGGGATCGCAGGTCACCTTCTCCGCCCTGGGCCAGCGGGCTCCGGTCGCCGCCAAGCAGGCCTGGGACCCCGACGGATCGAAGAAGAACGCGCTGCGGGCCGCGGTCGCGGAGCGCCTGCCCGAACTGGAGGTGCGCAGCGGCGGATCGACCTCGGTCGACATCACCAGGCGCGGCATCGACAAGGCGTACGGCATGCGAAAGCTCGCCGAGCAGACCGGGATCCCCCTCGACGACATGCTCTTCGTCGGAGACCGGCTCGACCCTGAGGGCAACGACTATCCGGTCAAGGCGCTGGGCGTGCGCTGCCGCGCCGTCGCGGACTGGGAGGACACCGCGGAGTTCCTGGAGGGACTGCTGAGCGTGCGCTCCCCGGCGTAGGCGATCGCGGCGGCGTCCGAGCCCGACCGCCCGAGGACTGCCGGGGACGGCTACCGGGCCAACGCCTCCGCGGAGAGCCCGAGCACCTCAGCCGTGCGGGCGAGGGAGGCCGCCGCCGCGGCCGGATCCCCGTTGAGTCCCGTGCCGTAGGCCGGGATGTGCTCCTCCACCCGGGGGCGCCACTCGCCGTCGAAGCGATCGGGGAAGCAGCGCCGCAGCACGTCGAGCATGGCGTGGACCGCGGTCGACGCGCCGGGCGAGGCGCCGAGCAGGCCGGCGATCGAGCCCTCCGCGCCGGTGATGACCTCGGTGCCGAACTGCAGGATCCCCCCGCGCTTCGGATCCTTCTTCATCACCTGCACGCGCTGCCCCGCGGTGATCATCCGCCAGTCCTGCGCCCGGGCCGAGGGAAGGTACTCGCGCAGCGCCGCGAGCTGCTTCTCGCGGCTCGCGAAGACCTCGCCGAGCAGGTACTTCTCGAGCGAGAACTCGGTGAGGCCGACCTTCACCATCGGGCCGAGATTGTGCGGACGGATGGACCCGGGCAGATCCCACCAGGAGCCCTTCTTCAGGAAGTTGGGACTGAACCCGGCATAGGGCCCGAAGAGCAGGCTCGCCTTGCCGTCGACGATCCGGGTGTCGAGGTGCGGCACCGACATGGGCGGCGCTCCGACCGCCGCCTTGCCGTAGACCTTCGCCCAGTGCTCGCGGACGATTTCCGGCCGGTCGCAGCGGAGGAACTTGCCGCTGATCGGGAAGCCGCCGAATCCTCGGATCTCGGGGATGCCGGAGGACTGCAGCAGCGAGAGCGCGCCGCCGCCCGCGCCGACGAAGACGAAGCGGGCGTTGATGATGCTCTCGCCGTACCCGGCGCGGCTGCGCAGGAAGACGTCCCAGGTGCCGTCGGCCCGGCGCCGCAGGCGCTTCGCCTCCTGACCGAAGCGGAGTCGGGCGCCCCCGGAGGTGAGATGACCGATCAGCTGCCGGGTGACCGAGCCGAAGTCGACGTCCGTGCCGCTCGCCGAACGGGTCGCGGCGAAGACCTCGTCCCTCGCGCGCCGCTCGACGAGCAGCGGGGCCCACTCCGCGATCCGCGCGGGATCGCCGCTGAACTCCATGTCCGAGAACAGCGGCTGTTCGCGCAGCACCTCGTGACGACGGCGCAGATAGTCCACGTTCTGCTCGCCGCGCACGAAGGTCATGTGCGGGACCGCGTTGATGAAGCTCGACGGCTCGCCCAGGACGCCCCGCTCCACGAGCGAGGACCACCATTCGCGCGAGAGCTGGAACTGCTCGTTGATCTCGATGGCCTTGCCGGGATCCAGCGTGCCGTCGGCCGCCTCGGGCATGTAGTTGAGTTCGCACAGGGCCGCGTGGCCGGTGCCCGCGTTGTTCCACGCATTGCTCGACTCGGTGGCCACCTCGGCGCGCGACTCGACGATCTCGATGGACCACTCGGGTTCGAGCTGAGAGATCAGGGTCCCGAGTGTCGCGCTCATCACGCCGCCGCCGATGAGTGCTACGTCTACCGTGTTATTACTCACGATGCACCAGTCTACCCCGGCCGGGTCGCGCCCGGCTGCGAGCGATTCAGCGGCTCTCGAGCGCCGCCTCCCGTGCTCGGGCGAGCGTGCCCGCGCCCGCGTCGACGAGCCTCCGGTAGCCGAGGCGCCCGGCCTCGCCGGCGCGCTGGGCGCCACCGACGACGGGGCGGATCTCCCCGGCCAGGCTGAGTTCGCCGATGGCCGCGAGGTCGAGGGGAAGCGGGCGATCGTGGACCGCCGAGAGCACCGCGAGCGCGATCGCGAGGTCTGCGGCCGGCTCGACCAGTCGGACGCCGCCGACGGTGGAGACGTACACGTCCTTGTCGTGGAGGCGGGCGCCCGCGCGTCGTTCGAGCACCGCGAGGATCATCGCCACCCGCGCAGCATCCACCCCGCTCGTGACCCGGCGCGGATTCGGCGCCGCGCTGGCCGAGACCAGCGCCTGCACCTCGACCGGCAGCGCGCGGCGCCCCTCGAGGGCGACCGTGGCGCACGTGCCGCTCACGGGCTCGGCGCTCCGGCTGAGGAACAGGCCCGACGGGTCCGGCACCTCGGAGATGCCGGACCCGGTCATCTCGAAGCATCCGATCTCGTCGGTGGGGCCGAAACGGTTCTTGAGCGTGCGGAGGAACCGCAGTGCCGTCTGCCGATCCCCCTCGAAATGGCAGACGACGTCGACGAGGTGCTCGAGCAGCCGCGGCCCCGCCACCGAACCGTCCTTGGTGACGTGACCGACCAGGATCACCGGGAGATCCCGTTCCTTCGCCACGCGGATCAGCGCGGCCGCGGCTTCGCGCACCTGCGCGGGCCCGCCCGCGCTCCCCTCGACCTCGGAACTCGCGAGCGTCTGCACGGAGTCGACGATCACCAGGTCGGGATCCACCGCCTCGATCTGGCCGAGCACCGCGCCGAGCTCGTTCTCGCTGACGAGGAAGAGTCCGTCGTGCAACGCCCCCGTGCGCTCGGCGCGCATGCGGATCTGGCCCGTCGACTCCTCTCCGCTGGCGTACAGCACACGCCCGCCTCCGCCCGGCCGCGCCCGGCCGGGCGTCGAGGCGCTCGCCGCGAAGCGGTGGGCGACGTCGAGCAGGAGCGTCGACTTGCCCACCCCGGGCTCGCCGGAGAAGAGGATCGCCGCGCCCGGCACCACTCCCCCGCCGAGCACCCGGTCCAGTTCGCCGATGCCGGTCGGACGATGGGTCACCGCGTCGGCGCCGATCTCGGTGATGGGCCGGGCCTCTCGCCCGGCGCTCGGCGCCAGGGCGCGCACCGCGCGCGCGACTGCCGGTCCGGCCGATTCCACGACGGTGCCCCACTGCTGGCACTCGCCGCAGCGCCCCACCCACTTCGCCGCCCGCCAGCCGCATTCGGAGCACGCGTAGCCGCCGGGGGTCTTCGAGCTTCTCGCCATGCTGAGACCCTACCGGCCACGTCCGACATCGCTTCGCACGACAGGGATCGCTTCGCACGTGTCCCCTGAACGCTCGCACTTCGGGCTGGGATTGCGCTTCAGGCTGATCCGAACCGGCAATCCCGCCCTCCCAAGCGCCGATCTCAGCCCGAATGCACGCCTCCCAGAATCGGCGCTGCCTCGAGCGGCAGCGCAGGAGTAAAGTGTGGAGGCATGAGCGCCAGCTTCTTCGCCTTGCTCGACGACATCGCCGTTCTGGCGAAGGCCGCCGCCGCCTCGATCGACGACGTCGTGGCGGGAGCCGCGAAGGCCTCCGCGAAGTCTGCCGGCGTGGTCATCGACGACGCCGCGGTCACGCCGCAGTACGTGCGCGGCATCAGCCCGCAGCGGGAGCTCCCGGTGGTGTGGAAGATCACCAGGGGATCCCTCGCGAACAAGGCGCTCATCATCGCCGCGATCATGCTGCTGAGCGTCTGGGCGCCCTGGGTGTTCCCCTGGCTGCTGCTGATCGGCGGCACCTATCTCGCCTACGAGGGCACGGAGAAGGTGTGGCACTGGATCGGCGCGCGTCGGGGGCACGCCGCCGAGGAGGACCTCGAGCATGCGGTGCAGCAGGTGGTCGAGCGCACGGAGACCGATGAGAAGCAGATCGTGGCGAGCGCCGTGCGAACGGATCTCGTGCTCTCGGTCGAGATCATGCTCATCTCGCTCTCGAACATCGACACGGACTCCTGGATCCTGCGGCTCGCGACGCTGATCGTCGTCGCACTGCTGATGACCCTCGCCGTCTACGGATCGGTCGCGCTGCTCGTGAAGATGGACGACGTGGGCCTGTGGATGCTGCGCCGCCCGGGCGCCCGCCTGCGACGACGTCTCGGCGCCTGGCTCGTCCGGGCGATGCCGTGGGTGTTCCGCGCGCTGAGCGTCATCGGGGTGGTCGCGATGCTGTGGGTCGGCGGGCACATCCTGCTGGCCAACCTCTCCGCGGTCGGAGTGCCCTGGCCCTACGAGCTGGCCCACACCGTCACGCATGCGATCGGGGGTCCGGCCCTCGTCTCCTGGTTGATCGACAGCGCCCTCTCCGCGGTCTTCGGCCTCGCCTGGGGCGCGGTCGTGGTCGCGGTGCTCGGAGCGGTCGCCCGCCTGCGGTTCACGCGCCCCACCGCGCCGGCGGCGGGGGAATCCTCTGCCCGGCCCGGGGAACCGACACGGTGACGGCGGCGCGATGCTCCACCGAAGGGATCCGGCGGGGCGACGCATCCGACCGGCGCGATCCATGATTGGGTTGGATTCATGTCCAGGGCCTTCACCTTCAGCGTCGGCGCTCAGGAGCGGCACGACGTCACCGTGCGCGTGGCCGGGATCCGCAACCGGGTGACGATCCACGTCGATGACGTCCTCGCGGTCGATAGCGGGGGAAATCTCGGCATCGTCATGCCGAACGTGTTCGACCTCGAGGTGGGGGTGCACGAGACGCACATGGTCTCGGTGCGGTTCATCGCCCAGCAGATCATCGACGGCGGCGCGACCTACATCGACGTGTTCGTGGATGGTCGATTCGGCTTCCGCCACGACTGGTGACGCCCGCCGCGCGAAGGATGCGGAGCGCGCCGGCCCCGGCCACGAACCCGAGGACCGGGAAACCCGCGCTCTCACCGATAACCCGGAACCCCCGACTGCCCAGGGTCTTCTCGGCGAGTCGGGGGTTGAGTTCTGGCGGTGACGGTGGGATTTGAATGGACGCTCATTCTGCGTTGATTTTACGCGCTTGCCTCGTGATTTACTCGGCTACATCAACTCACTAGGTCAACTCACACGAACGCGAGTCACCTAACCTACGATCTCAGACGCGACCTAACAGCTATGGCATCGACGTTCGATCTCTTGCTATTGCGCTGCTAGACAGGCTGCTATGGGCTTAGAAGGCATGATGACGGGCAACTCGCACGCAGAGAGGTTTCATCATCGGGAAAGCTGAACCGTCCCGTCGTTAGATGAAGACAGAGTCCAGCGGAAGTGGTCATTGGCCTTGTCTCGACAAGTAGGAGCTAACGTCAAACGGCTGCAAGGGCAAGTCGCCTCGCGCTCGTGACGGGTGACGAGGGTGACCACTGCCCAGGAGCTCGCCGAGCGACATCCAGGTGCGTCCAGCAGCGTCCGTGATCGAAACGATGTCCGCCAGGAGAGTTGGCAGGTAGCCGCGCGACTCAATCAAGCCTCCCCAGGCGGCAAGTACCCCGAGCGGGCGACCAGCGATCAATCTCTCGATGGATTGCTCGTTGGCAGACTTGAGGCTGGGATCGAAAGTGCGATGTATCCCCTTTGGGTCGGTCGCGATCTGAGGGTAGACGTTCAGCATTACCCAGCTGTCGTAGCCGCCTCCGGCAGCAAAGCCCGCCACGCGTCTGACGGTCGGGTCGAGAGCCCCAGGCACCGCAGTGCTTGGATTGATTCCAAAGCACACAAGTGGATTCTCACCCACGGTGCCGAGGACGAAGCGTGCCGAGTTATCGCCATTGTTCTCGTACAACCATGCTTCCTGGGGCACGATCATCTCCGAATCGCTCACAACTTCGTTGGCAACCACAGCTAGCTCGCGTGGGGGGCGGCGTCCTCATAGGGCGGGAGACCGTAGTGGGCTTCGTAGATCCGGCGAAACTCCTTCTTGAGCGGCCCCATCTGGTTGAACTCGATGCCTTGTTCACTCAGCCATGCCCTCGCCGCGATGGTGTCGTAGGGCTTCTTCCCCGCCGCCAGGTTCTCCCGAGCCTCCGCCTGGAGCAGCTTTGCCCGCACGAGATCAGTTTCATCGGTGGCCTGCGGAGTGCGCTCACCGCCACCGGCTACTGCATCCAGTTCCTTGGCCTTCTCGATGTAGCGAGCGAGCAGCGCAGCCAGTTCTTCCTCGTGCTCACTGGTGAGGTCGATCTCGTAGCTCTTCCCGCGGAAGCCGAAGCGCACTGAGCCACCACCGTTGGGTGGGATGGGAGTCCCGTCGAGGTCATCGACTTTCATAATCACGTCAGCCATGACTCGATCATACTCTCACGCCCGAGCATCCGCCACTCACCCCTACTTCCCATCAAAGAACGGCCCCATCAGGGGTGTTTCGGCGCTCATATCCAGCCAAATCCGCCGTGTCTCAGATATTTTTCCGCGGCACATATCCCAGTAATCACAAGGGATCGAAGCCTATCGACACCCGCCAATCGCGAGAATCTTTGACTTTCGGCTTGACGAGTTGCGGAGACTCGCTGTAGAGTCTTGGACATAGCCGCTCCGGGGAGGAAACGAGGAACCGGGGCGAGCGTCTGAACACTGAAAACCGAACAGCGATTTTTTCCGAGACTGGCCTGAAACGGCCGCTCGACTGCGCCATTTCGCGCCTGGTGCGACCCGCACCTCCACAAGCATCGGCGGAGCGACGGCTCTGTCCGACCCAAAGAAAACCGGGCTCAACCGAGCCATCCACACAATCGCCCGTATCCACGGGCAGAAACCGAGATAACCATGAATGCTGAGCTTCAGATCTTTGATGCTCTCCCCGCCCCTGCTCCTCGCAAGATCCGCGAGGGGCGCAAGTACCTGACCGCTGCGGCTGTATCTGCCGCCAAAGAAAATCCTGGCAAGCCAGTGCTCCTCCGAGGAGGCCACCATGTCGACGAAGTCTACGAGCCGATCATCCGGCTCCAGGCACAGAAGCTCGGCGAGGGCTTCAGAACAGATTGGGTCTTCCGAGAAGACAAAGTGAACCCGAACACGAAGTCGGGCACTACGAGCTATGCCCGCATGGGCTGGATCTTCCTCACCTACACGGGCGATTCCTCCGAGGCGAAGCCCGTCACGCCGAAGAAGAAGGCCAAGAAGATGCTCGCTGAGCACTCCGCCGCCTGATCCGACGTACAACCCTGGGGCCGCTGCCTGCTTTGGCAGCGGCCCCAACAATGAATGGGAGTCCCACTATGGACAAAGCAACACACAACCGCGAGAAGAGCAACCAGGCGGCGAAGACACCGATTGATCCGAAGGCTCCGGAACTTCGGGAGCCAGACCATCTCCCGTGGTACATCGCCGAACATCTGAGGCATCCGAAGGGGCCGGTGTCCGCCAGCGATTTGCTCGATGAGACCGTCAGCTTTCTCAAAGGTCAGCGCGAAGAATCCAGGCGCCGGGAAGAGCCAGAGATCTACGCTGAGTTCCACATTCTGACGGGGATCCAATCCGACATGTCGAAGGTCATCCTGATGAACGGATTTGGCGTGATACCTAGCTTCATCATGCTTCAGGCCTTGCGCCTGGTTCCAGCGGATGCCGCATGATGAGCGAACTCACCATAGGACAGCAGATAGCTCGCCACCACGCTGAAGCAGAGCTGGGGTATCCCATCGATCCTGATCGGTGGGATACCCTCGTCCGGCAAATCGAGGCAGAGGGATCGCTGCATGCTGAACTCTCCACAACGATCTTCGACTACCTCCGCTCAGCACTGTGAGCATCGAAAAAGCCCCGGCCACCGGCCGGGGCTTTTTGCGTTCTGGTGACAGATCAGTCTTGCTTCTTGAGGGCATCGATCCGGTCCGCCAGTTCCGAGAGTACCTTCAGCGCAGCGTCGCGCTTGGCTATGGCTTCCTCCTTGGAGCGAGCGTAGAAGGGGCGCAGCCGGTTCGCGTCATCCACGAGGCCGCCGACCTCGTGCTTGAGCCGGGCGAAGGTTCTCGTCAGATCCTTCCGGTCGAAGCTCTCGGCCTTGGCCGCAGGGGTCTCAGTGCTGGTGTTCGCTGCCATGGTGTTTCCTCTTTCCATCAGGATTTCGGGGCGGATGGATCGATTGTGAATGGATCTAGTAGGAAGTCAACTTCTGCGAAATCTGCCGTTGGCATTGCATTCCGTTCGACTCGCACAGCGCCGGACGAGCGATGTAGCACTGCTATGAGAACTGCTAGGTCGACTCCTAGGCAGCGATGTGCGGTCGAAGAATCAGCGCCATCCCGCTCATCGCGCTGAGGATCAGTTTTCAGGCACCAACTCGACCAGCGCGCATCATCGATCGTTAGAACGTAGATCGGCGCTGAGGCAGGCAGCTACAGCACTCCGCTCGGCATCGAAACGAGCGGCAAGAACAGTGTGAAAGCACGAATCTCGAGTTCAGTGACAGTTCCCGTTCCCTTAGAACACGCTCCTGCGAAAAATAGCGCCGCTCCTTGCCACGACATTGGCGGTAGGCGTGACCGAACACCCGCCTGGCGCTCCCGGTAGCCCGCTCTCGCGGTCTGCGGGCTGTCAGCAGCGCTGCCAGCAAGGAGGGGTGCCGGAAGCATTGCCTGCAATCTTCCAACGGCCTTTCGGCAGCAGTGCCTGCCGGCACTGGTGCTGCCAGAGGTGTGCGAACACCTCTGGGGAGTAGCCACCTGCGACACCGCCCAGTTGGAGCTACGGGAGTGTGCGCACACTCCACTGAGCGCTCGACGCATTCCCAACTGTCGAGGTCAGTTCATCTGCCACAGCACGATGAGTGCTGGAAGCTGCCATCAGAGACTGGCACCTTCACGCAGGCAGCCTCACCCAGCAGAATGATCTGCTGGCTCACCACCGATCAGAGGAGTAGGAGCAAGGAGCAGCGGGAGGCGAGGCCCCGCAGTAGATGGCGGAACAGTGCGGGAGTGGTTTTCTTTTTTCGGGAGGCAGGTCTCAGATGAGCTGAGCCTTGCGGCCCTCCTCGATGAGATAAGAAACGAAAGCCGAACAGCTCACCAGCATGTACTTCGCCATCGTCTGATCGACGCTAGCGGCTTCGATGGCTCCGCGCCGAACCCCGCTCTCGTCTGAAGTCCAACCATAGATCTTGAGCCACGCTTCCTTGAGCGCAGGATGAATCAGCAGACGTTTGGCTTCGCGCTTCTTGAGACCAGCTCCGAGCGTTGTTTCACCCGTGATTTTCTTCGTGACAGCTTCCACCGCAGAAATCGACTCTTTGATGGAGTTGGGATAGTCGGGGTTCGTCCGATCGGCGAGGAGTTCGACTGCCCGTTCGAGGCTGTGGCGAGCCCCCGCTATTGCGTCAGCATCTTCGATTGCGGCTGAGACGGATTCAGCCTCGGCATTGGAATCAATAGGAGTAACTTCCTTGCCGATGAAGCGATAGCCAACGAGGTAGTGCTCAAAGCGGTCGTTAAGAGCATCGGCAAACGGTGCGCTGTTGGTTTCTCCGCGCTGTTCATCGGTGCGGCCGAGGGCTTTCACCACCCGCTCGAAAAGATCCAGCACGTCGAACCATTCGCCAGTGAGCACTTCCTCCTTGATCTTGAGCCAGAGCGTGCTCGGGTGAGGTTCGTCATCTCGGGGCTGCTTGAAATGGTTCATCCAAAGCGAAGTCAGCAGGTCCCGGTGGGTCGGCCCGCTGTCGTGGTAGCGGTCAAGCTGCTGTTCGAAAATCTCTCGAAGGATCACTAGAACATTCCAGAGGTCGACACGGGTCTCTTCGTCCAGACTGTTGCTCTGGATGAGTGTGCGCGTCTCTCGGAGTCCCATGCGCTCTGCAAATGAAGCCATGCTTCGAGACTATCGGGAGCCTCTGTCACGCTTGGCGCGCCTTGCTTCCAGCGGCAGCTGGTCGATACGACCGGTTCGACTGCACGTGGTCAACCGAACCACGGACCCTCTCTGAGCCTGTGGATAACTCCGTCGATGTCGGAGGCGCGCGATACGATTGACCTATGCTTCAACGCGCCAGCACCACTCAACTCCTCGGCTCACCCGAGGCTGATGCGGCCACAGAGTCAACTTTGACCGACGCCCACAGAATAACGTCATCGGCGCGCGTGAAGTTGATTCACGCGTCGATCGGCGTTGAGCCGTATTTCAGCGATGAAGATTTTGTGCTGTTCAATATGGATTCACTCGACCTGATGAGCCGACTGCAGTCTTCCCCGTGGGATCTGACAGTCACGTCCCCTCCCTACAACATTGGTAAGGAGTACGAAGCAACAAAGTCGCTCGATGAGTACATTTCCTGGTCAAAGCAGTGGATGTCTCTTGTCTACGACACAACAAACAGCAACGGAACCTTCTGGCTGAATGTCGGTTACACGCCTTTACACGAGGGAGCAAAGGCGCTTCCCCTGGCCTATTTGTTGTGGAACCTGACTGACTTCCAGCTAGTTCAGGAGGTTGTTTGGCATTACGGCGCGGGGGTCGCAGGGCGAAAGTTCTATTCCCCTCGAAACGAGAAGTTCTTGTGGTTCGTACGCAACCTGGAGAACTACACCTTTAATCTAGATGAGGTGCGTGATCCTAACGTCAAGTACCCGAATCAGTTTAAGAACGGTCGACGCAAAGTGAATAGCGCCGGAAAGAATCCCACCGACGTGTGGAGCTTTCCGAAGGTTACGAGCGGTCGCAACCGTAGCTCGGTTGAGCGGACACCCCACCCGGCGCAGTTCCCCGAAGCCGTGATTGAGCGCGTAGTGCTTGCTTCAAGCAATAGAGGCGATCTCGTATTTGATCCGTTCTTAGGCTCCGGAACGACAGCAGTGGTTGCAAGCGGCTTGGGACGAGTAACAGTTGGATCTGAGCTGCGAGAAGATTATTGCGAGTTGGCGGTCAACCGCTACCTTTCGGCGAAAGAGAAGCGCTCCTCTCAGCTTGACCTCCAGGACTAGCTACATCGCGCTGATGAACTTCGTCTGGTAAGTGATTGGTGCAAGGTGCGCAGCTTGTCCAGTGGCCGCAGTCTGCGGAATCCAATCCCTATGAGAGAGCCATCCCAACCTGATCATCGTGATTTTGGGAGTTCTGGTGTGCTTAAACGCTTCAAAGTTGATCGCGAGATAGTAGCCAGACTTGTCCTTAGAACCTGGCGCTGACGGCTGCGCGTAGCTCCGGTTTGCGAAGATCCTATTGGAGGAGGATGTCTTGATCTCGGTATCGAACCGGCTATCCGGGAGATAGATCAAGTCCTTCTCGTCCCGGCTGTCGTCCTTGCGCCACTCTGAGGGATGATTTCGCTCGAGAACGATCGGAATCATATTGTGTAGGAAGTTCCCCATCATCTGAGGAGAGGGCTTGTACTCATCTCCGATCTGAAGCTCGCCACCGATCTTCGTTGTGAGTATGCGACTCCAGGAATCAAGAACGACCTCTCTCAGCGCTGGAAGGGCCAAAGGATACTCATCAACGAGCTGTCGGGTCACTTCGAGCCAGTCGCTCTCATCGACACCGGCGTATGGATCTTCTGGGTACATGATCACAGCCCCAGACTACCAACCCTGCGCTTCTGGTCTCTAACGCAACTTGCGGACGGTTCAGCGTGGTGGCTTCTTGACCGCAGAGGCGGATGTGGTATCCCATGAGCATTTCTATAGAACCGGCTGGACGCCTCTAGAGCGACTGCTAGTCCTTTCGATATAACGGCTTTGCGGTTCTCACAGCGTAGAAGAGGCTCCCGGATTTCCACGTCCGGGAGCCTCTTGCTTTGCGCTGTGATATGAGTCGCTGATCCCATGAGAGGGCGAACGAGGTTAGCCAAATAGCGAAGTACAGAAGGCCGTGAGAAGCCGACGGAACCGCTCACTGGGCTACTGAGCGAAACACCAGCAGGAGCGGCAACGCTCTGAGTAGCGAGGGGTGTTCCCTGCTCAGGCTTCAGAGACGCCTGCGTCGTGAGAACCGTAGGTACAGGTAGACGGCACCGCCCGAGAGGGAATGAACGGGAGCTAAGGAACCGACAGGTTGAGATATTTTCTCCCTGGAGCACCGCAAGGAATGGCAGGCCCAGTGGAATCCGCTGGGGAGTCCGGTAGGCGGAGACCGGCCCGTTCTCATCCCCGCATGAAAGACAGTTCGCAACGATGCGGCTGTCAGGTGGGGTCAAGATACAACTATGCCAACTTGCCAACCTCCTGCGGCCTGATTCTTCTTTTTCTGAAGAGGTGTGCGCGCACCTATGACTCCTTGGATAATGGATGCGAGTGCGGTCGAGCACTACTCGGTGTCAGGAGGACCGCATGGAGCACGAGGTCCCTGTTCCTGACAGTCCCGAGGAAGCCCAGCAGTTGCTGTATCTGCTCCTCGGTCGGGCAATCGCCCGCTGCCAGGTTGCTGAGGCATCAGCCGATACTATCCACCACGTGCTACTGGGGAAACCTGCCCGAGAACGGAGCACACTGGGCGCAAAAGCCAAGGCAGTCGAGCCCGAGCTTCCTGAGCATCTGCAAGCCGAGTATCGCGAGTTGGTTGAGGCGCGGAACTACCTGGTGCATCGGCTACTCTTCGACCACGGTGGCTGGAAGGGTATCCCGGGGTGGGACAGCCCAGCGCTCTACCGCAAGCTCTACGACTCCATCGGTGAGGCGCTGCAAACGATTGAGCGGGTGAGTGATCTGCTGAGTAGGTATCTCGTCGATACGAACCCCGAGGTAGCAATCTTCAGGATCAGCGATGAAGGGGTTCAGGACATCCGCGATCTATAGATTCTGCCCGCCACTCGATCCCGCTTTCTCGTTCCTGAGCGCGCAGGCTCCAGCCCTGTTCTCATCGCTGTTGTAGCGCCCGCCTCGGGCGCTTGCTGCCAACCTTTTCTGGGGAGGCTGCTTCCTGGAACGTGATGCGGGAAGGGCCATATTCGGGAAGAACGTCGTCTTACTGCGAGACGTGTTGCGGATAGGCGAGGATTCGGGCTCTACCTCAGTTGACCGATTCGGCTAGATTTCGGCGCTGTCAGTCGGGCACCGGAATCTCCCCAGAGTGCTCGGCGGCTGCTTTCGCTGCCGAGCCGATCTTCGGCGAGTGAGCCTCGGCTGTCTTCTCTGGTGATAGCGGATTCTGGGGAGTTGACTCCTCCTAGGAGCCACGTATTGTCACCGTATCCGTGGCATGACATCTAACCCACGACTAATGAATGACCTTTGTTGATATTCATCTCCGATGACAACAAACGGCATCATTTCCAAACCCAGGAGAAGGCACCATGAGCAAGAAATACGGCTATGTTCGAGCATCCACTCTGGAACAGCTCAACACCCTCGAGATCCAGCACAGCGAACTGACAGATGAGGGCTGCCACGAGATCTTCGTAGACCGGATCTCCGGCGAAAAGAACATCGACAGCGGAGACATCGATCTCGAACAAGAGTGGAATCGGATGCGTGCCAAGATCGAACCCGGCGATCAGGTTGTGGTGGTTTCGCAGTCCCGGCTCGGCAGGAAGAGCTACGAGGTGCTCTACGCCGTCGGGAAGCTCATCGAGAAGGGCGCAAGCCTCAAGGTTCTTGAGGACGGCCGCATCTACGACGACCTGGACAACTTCGAGCAAAACCTTAACCTCGCCTTCCACTCGGTCGTGGATCACAACGAGCGGGTGGAGATCAAGCGGCGCACGAAGAAGGCACTGAACTACCTTTCCGCCAACGGCATCAAGCTCGGCAGGAAGCCACGCCTCTCCAACGCTCACATCGCCTACATCCATCAGCTCCGCGATCAGGGGCTCGGCTACCAGGCGATCTCCAAAGCGGTGCGCGTCTACAGCGCAAAGCACAGGCGGGAACAGCCCATCAGCCCCACCACCGTCCAGAAGGTGCTGAAGGGAACCTACGGGCCGAGCCTTGAAGAGTGGGAGGCCAACAATGAGAAAGCCCGCACCCAGATGGCGAAGATCGCCGTGGCTGTGAAGCACATCGAGGCAGAGGAGCGTGCGAGAGCATGAACGAAGTGAAGAACACCGGAGGCCTCGACTTCCCTTACGTGCTCGGTGGGTTTGCAGCCTACGACCCACTCACCTACCTACAGCTCAGCATGATCGTCGCGGGGATAGAGATGGCCGGCATCGAACCTGACTGGGATGAGGTGCTTGCCAATAGCGGCATCGGCCCGAAGAAGGATCTGGCGAGAGCACTGGTCGAGGACGGTATCGAAGCCAGCATCACTGACTTCATATCCAAGGATGAAACTCTCCCAGCCTGGATGCGCAACAAGCCAATCCATCTCAAGGGTTCGGCTCTAGGTGTAGTTCCCAGTGAGGTTGTGAACGCGATCTGAGGGTGTCTGCCCACCGATCCCGGTATGGGGTCGGTGATGATTGTAGTGATGGAGCCAGGTGCCATATGTTGCGGCCCTGGCTTCTTCGCTGTC
>NZ_JAGDYM010000010.1 GCF_017565745.1 Leucobacter weissii | reverse complement strand
GGTGCTCCGGTTGCGGCTGAGGCGGCGTCTGCGGTGGTGCGGGTGGTGTCGGTGTCGCAGGCGGATGCGCAGGGTCGGGTGTCGGTGCGGGTGGCGTGTCCGGCGACGGGGAAGTTGAAGAAGAAGCGCTGCACGGGCACGGTGGTGGCGAAGGTGGCCGGGGTGTCGAGTGCGAAGGCGAGGTTCTCGGTCAGGGCCAAGAAGTCGGCGTCGGTGCGGGTGCAGTTGTCTGCGCGGCAGTTGCAGGCGGTTCATGGTGCGCGGGGGAGTCAGCGTGCGGTGTCGTTCGTGGTGTCGGCGAGCAAGCCGCGGAAGGTGACGGTGCGGAAGTCGCGCACGATCAAGGTTGTGGCGCCGCTGCGGGTGCTGTCGTTGGATACGAAGGCGACGGTGCTGCCGGGCGGCGGCGGCACGGTGGGGGTGACTTTGGCGTGCGTGTCGTCGCGGGCGTGCACCGCGCAGGCGCAGTTGACGGTGGGCACCTTCGCGGGCGGGAAGACGGCGGTGAGCATCGCTGCGAAGAAGCAGAGGATGCTGCGGCTGGCGCTCTCGCAGCGGCAGCTGGTCGAGTTGGAGTCGGCGCAGGGCGAGGCGGTGGCGTCGCAGCTGCGGGTGGCGGTGACCTCTCCGCTCAAGCTGACGGTGTCGGGTGCGGGGAAGGTGAGCAAGGATCCCGACACCGATAACGGCGGCGGCGGTGATGACGGCGGCGATGACGGCGGCGATCATGACCACGGCGGCGGCGATGGCGATGATGACGCGGCATTCTCCGCGGCCTACAGGGATGGCGCGTCGTGGGTGCCGACGGAGTACGACACCTGTACGTCCGCCGAGCACAACGAGTACGCGGTCGTCGGGCCGGACGGGAAGCTCTACCCGGGCTGGCATCCGCCGGTGCATACGCGGGCGGACGGGTCGACGTGCACCTTCGGGCACGAGCACGGGGACGATCCGCGGAACTCGGACATCTATCCGTGGGTGATGGCGCAGTACGCGGCGGAGGCGCAGGCCGCGCCGAATGATCGTCAGATCGAGACGGTGGATGCCGCGAAGGGTGAGTATCTGGATGTCGCGACCGGTCGGCTGCTGGGGCTGCCGTTCGGCTACGGGAGCGAGCGGTTGAGCGAGTACTCGGACGCGACGGGCACGAATGTGCACCGGCACGAGGACGACCCCGGCCACAAGGTGATCGTCGCGAACGACGTGGGGCTCGGCAACGACGTGTATGGGACGGCTGCGGCTGTGTCCTTCGCCGACAAGTGGGGTGTGACGCAGCGGTTGAGCTGCGACCTGCTGCTCAAACCGCATCAGGGCAGTCACTCGAACGACGCGACGAAGAACAACACGCACGAGCTGATCTACGCGGCGTGGTGCAACGACGGCACCCAGATCTTCGCGACGACGATGTCGAACTACGGCAACGCCAACGAGCTGCACACGTCCTGTTCGTTTAGCACTGGCGCGCCGAAGTCCGTTGCTACGGCGGGCTCGAACCTGCCCGACGGCGAGGGCGGGGCGAGGATCATTCCGACCGCGGACTGCGTGAGGCAGTACACGATCAACGGCAGTCGGTGGGATGCGGCTGGGAACTACAACTGGTCGATCCGCGGCACGCCGGAGGCGAGCGGCGGCTGGTGGTGGGCCGGCTACGAGCAGTGGCAGTCGTTCAACCGCATCACCGACGCGGCGGGCAAGGAACTGGTCCGCTACGAGCCGTGGTTCGGCATCCAGAATCCGTCGCGCTACTACGTGGGCAACAACGCGCAGGGCACGAACACCGAGGTGGCCTATCTCAACGACCTGGCCTGGACGGCGGGCAACCATCAGCTGCAGACCCCGTGGAGCGCGGCACTCGATGGCTCCGCGGAGCCCTACGACCGCAGGGATCCGCGCGCCTACTTCGACGGTGCGGTCCGCGATGCGTGGCTCGCGTCGCCGCTGGTCAAGAACCGCGCGGGCGCCGGTGTGTACTACGCCGACCCGTGGGGGAAGAACGCGGGCGCCGAGCCCTTCGCGGGGTCGCTGCGGATCGTGGTCTCGAAGACCGACAACTCGGGCTATGTCGCTTCAACGAGCCCGGACAGTAGGGCGGAGAGAGTCACGAATAGAGTGGACAGGAATCGGCAGGGCGCCTCGTCGAAGGGGGAGCTTCGCAAGCATGGCTGGGTGACGCTGTTCTACGACTACGGGGTGGACGAGAACGGCGACTCGCTCGGCGTGCACGCCCCGAACTGAGCTCGAGCGTGCGCCGCTGCGCCCCCGGATTGTGAAGCGCGATGACGCCGAAGCGAGATTCCCTCTTGCGGGATCGATGGCCCGGGCGTAGCCTAGCCTTGCTTTCATCGGATGAAGTGGTTCCCGGGCACGCCGCGTCGCGGCCGGGTCGACGGGACCGCTCTGCGGATCAGGAGTGTGGGTATGCGTGCTCGTTCAGGACTCCCGCAGCGCGTCGCGACCTCGTCGTGGCGGCGATTCCCTCCGATGGCTTCGATCTCGCGGCGCGTCCCGTGCCGGGGAGTCGGGCGGCGACCGTCGCGCGGCTGAAACAGGGGGAGCCCGGCGATGACCTCACGCAAAGATGACATCGCCGGGCACTCCGCACGAGTCCCGAAAGGACTGGGGAAGATGGTAACACACGAGAAGACGCGCGGAATCACCCGCGCGGGGCTGGGCGTGATCGCGTCCGGCGCGCTAATCCTGGGGGCCGCGGTGCCCGCGCTGGCGATCACCCCGCCGACGACGATCACCGACGTGCCGACCTACACGACGCAGGTCGGCGGCGACCTCGGCTATTCGGCGAGCCGGGTGTCGGGCGACGTGAACGGCGACGGCAAGGACGACACGGTGGTCGGCGACTGGTGGTACGACAAGGGCGGCTACACGAATGCCGGCGGCGCGTACATCCTGTTCGGCGGTACGAGCTTCACGGGCGGGCAGCTGACTCCCGACAACGCCCTGCCGGACGGCGCGGTGCTCATCCAGGGGCCGGACGAGGGCAACGCCTTCGCGGGCATCAGCGTGTCGATCGCGGGCGACGTGAACGGCGACGGCTACGACGACGTGATCATCGGGTCGAACCGCACCCAGCGGGTGTGGGTCGTATTCGGCAGTGGCACCCTGCCGAGCGTGATCGACGTCGAGGAGTTCGCGACGACCGGGCTGGGCTTCGAGATCACCAACTCGGTCGCCGTGAACAACAATGACAACCTGGGCAAGTCGTCGAACTTCGGCTACTGGGTGTCGACCGCCGGGGACGTGAACGGCGATACCTACGACGAGGTCATCATCGTAGACAACCTGTGGGACGGGCCGAACGGAGACAATGCCGGCCGCGCCTGGGTGATCACGGGCGGAACCGGGCTGAGTGGCGTCATCGATGTGGCGACGACGGGTGCGAGTCAGGTGCACGCGACGATCGATGGGGCGAGCGCGAATTCGCAGATTCTCGTGGCCGAGAACATCGGCGACGTGAACGGCGACGACACCCCCGATGTCGGTATCGGCAGCTACACGTCCACCGTCGGCGGCGCAACCGCCACGGGAGTGGCCTATGCGGTGTTCGGCGACGCAGCGGGCGGCACCGTGGATCTCAGCGACTTCGAGTCTCCCGTCACCACGACCGACGGTTTCGCGGTGTACGGGCCGGATCGCGGCCGAGACCGCCTGGGCACCTCCATCGCGGCGCTGGGCGATCTGAATGACGACGGCTACGATGACTTCGCGGTCGGCGGCGACGGGGTGACGAGCGGCACCGCGATCCGCACGGGCGGCGTGGCGGTGGTCTACGGCTCGGATGAGAATGACGTCGTGTACACCGATCCGAGTGACCCCAACGCGTCGCCAGCGTACACGAGCCCGAGTTCGGTCTACGAACTGAACGGGGTGACCAAGGTCGATCGCGGCTACTGGATCAATGGTGTGGGCTCGAACGACAAGTTCGGCTGGGCTGCGGCGAGCATCCCCGACATCAACGACGACGACGAGCGGGAACTGGTGGTCGGTGCCTGGAGCTACGACAAGACCGGCGGCACCAATTCCGGAGCGGTGTACGTGGTCAACAGCGGCGTGACGGCCGGCATCACGCTTGAGACGAGCGGTTTCACCACCTCGCTCGCGGGCGCTGCCGGCTTCCGCATCGACGGGTTGGCGGGCAACTCGCAGCTCGGCCGCTCGGTCGGCGGGATCACCGACTTCGACGGCGGCGGCTACCCGTCGATCGTGGGCGGCGCCAACGGCGCGGGCACGAGCGGCGTGGGCGCCGACTACGCCTCGGTGTTCCGGCTGTCATAACGGAGCGACTGGGGGCGCCTTCGCCGGTCGGGCCGGTGGAGGCGCCCTGCTCCGCTCGCTCACGCCAGTCGGAGTGACTGGGCCGGAGCGGGTTTGCGATTATCATCGGATCGAGTTAAGGTAAGCCTTGGCTCATGGATAGTTGTGTTTCATCGCCCAGCGCGCGAACGCACCGGAGCGTCGCGAGGGCGCAGCGCCGCCAGGCAGACAACGAGAGGAACGCGTATGTTCGAGCAGTCATCCCGACGAACGAGGAGGAGCGTCGGGTTTGCGCTTTCGGCGCTGCTGGTGGCGGGAGTGCTGGTGCCCGCGACGGCTCTGGGCGCGGCGGCCGAGGAGACTGAGGCAGTGTCCCCGTACCCGACGACCACGACGATGCACGGCACGGGTCTGGGGAGCGGGCTGCCGAGGGAGTTCTGCGACGTCAACAAAGACGGCGTGGCGGATCTCAGTGGAGCTACTACCTTTGGCATCGGTACCGCCGGGTGGTGGGATACCGAGGCTCGTCGGAACACGGACGGGGTGGCCGCGGTGAATGCCTCGACCACTGTCCAGTGGACGGCCGCTTCTGTCGCAGGCGGCTGTGCAGGGGACGTCAACGGCGACGGCCTGGACGATGTGCTACCAGTGCCGGCGACGACGGCGCGAGTGGTGTCGGTGAATATCTCGAATGATGTTCTGAGTTCCGCCGGGCGGCACCAGACCAGCAGGCTCGCGAACTATACCTTCCCCACCGGGTCGAGCAACTACGGCGTTCGCGCTCTCGGATCGGCCGGTGATCTCGATCGCGATGGTCTGGGCGACGTGGTCGTCTCGCAGCACACCGCCGCTGCGGACGGGCGGACGGGCAGCGGCAGGCTCTGGGTCCTCGCCGGCCGTCCCTCGCCGACCGTGCCGACCGCGATACAGGCGCACGCGATCGCTGAAAGCGTCTCCGACAACGCTCCTGACGTGGTCGCGGCCGTGATCAGCGGCGAGGTCGCGGGCGATCAGCTCGGCACCGCGAAGAGCGTGGGGGACGTGAACGGTGATGGCGTCGATGATCTGCTGGTGGCCTCTCAGGTGTCGCAGAAGGCGTGGCTGATCTGGGGCAAGGCCCGCGGTGCGGCGCCGCGCCAGATCGACCTGGCGAATCTCGATGCGAGCGACGGGGTGCTGTTCGCGACCGCGACGGGTGGCAGCGGCTTCGGCGCGGCGCTCTCGGTGATCGACGACGTGAACGGCGACGGGGTGCAGGACTACCTCTTCGGTCGGGCGACGACGGCTCCGGCGACGGTCGGCGCGACCTCCGACACGGGCGGTGCCGTGGTGGTGTTCGGCACGCCGATAGCTCCGGGCAGCACGCCCGAGCCGGTGGTCGTCGATACGGCCGCGAAGACGGTAGCCACCGGAGCGGTCGTGCGCGGCTACGTGATCGAGGCGGAGGCCTCGGGCGACGCGCTCGGCTTCTCGGTCGCGGGCGGCGGGGACTACAACGGCGACGGCAGGTCTGATCTGCTGCTGGGCGCCCCCGGTTTCGACCCGGTGATCGACGGCGCCGCTTCGACGGACTCGGGCGCCGTCTACGTGGTGTACGGCAAGGCCGACGGTGCGGCGCAGCCGCTCGTCGGGCTGAGCGAGAGCGCAGGCTACCGGATAGACGGGATACGAGGGGAATCGCAGCAGGCGACCAGGCCGAGCGCCTGGGGGTACTCGGTGTCCCGGGTGGGCGACATCGACGCCAACGGGGTGGAGGATTTCGCCTACGGGGCGCCCGGCTACACTCGCTACGCCGCGGCCAGCTACGGCACCGTCTTCGTCGCGCTGCGCGGCGACGTCGACACGCAGCTCGCGCTCGACACCTCGGTGCGAGTCGGCGACACGGGTGCCGTGGTGAACGAGCAGAACGACGTGTTCGCCGCGGGAGAGGCGTTCGACCTGCGGGCGAACCTGCAGCTGAGTACGTTGAAGGGCTATTCGGGAGACCTGGCTTTCGCTCTTGACGGGCAGACGCTCGACGGCTGCGCGGCCGTGCGCACGGCGGAGCCGCTGCGGGGCACGGTGCACCAGTCCTTCGGCACCTGCGATGCGGGTGTCGAGGTTCGCGAGTACGGCGTCCACCGCTTCGGCGCCGGCTTCGCGGGTGCCGGGCACGTGCAGGCCTCCGAGACCGCGTCGATCCCGGTCTTCGTGACCGACGCGAGCGAGACGGATCTGGAGGTGCGGCGCACCTCTAGTGGTGGCTCGCTGCGGCTGACCGCGACGGTCAGGCCGGTGTCGTCCGAGAAGACGGTGGACGAGGGCGCGGTGACGTTCACGCGGGACGGTGAGACACTCGGGGAGGCCGCTGTGGCTGACGGCGTGGCGGTGCTCACGGTTCCGTTGCCCGCCGACGGTGAATACACCTTCGCGGCCTCCTTCGGCGGCTACACGGTGGACAAAGCCGATGACACCGATGAACTGGTGACCCTGCTTGCGGCTTCGGAAGGCGAGACCGCGCACACGGTGGTGTCCGATCCCGCGGAGGCGAGCTTCGGGCTCAGCCGTGACACCGTCGAATACGGCAAGTCCGCGACGGCGACGGTCGCGACCGGCGGGGCGGGCGCGGTGCGCTTCACCGTCGACGGCGGTGAGCCGGTCGAGGTGGCGGTCGTGAACGGTATCGCCGAGCATCCGCTTGAGGGCCTGACCGTGGGCGATCACGCGGTATCCGCGGTGTTCGTACCCGAGGATGGCAGCGACCCGGTGCCTGCCGGAAGCGGCACGGTGACGGTGACGAAGGCGAGCACGGCGTTGTCCGCGGTGCGGCTGGGCAAGACGAGCAGCGTGTACGGCGCTGCCGGGGTGGCCGCGAGTGTGCGGGTCACGGGCACCGACGCGGGCACGGTGACGTTCTGGAACGGGTCGACCCGGGTCGGGTCCGCCACGGCGTCTGCCGGGCAGGTCTCGGTGGTGCTGCCGAAGACGCTGGCTGCGGGGAAGCGGCAGATCACCGCCAGGCTCGCGGAGACGGGCACGCACCAGGCTGCCGTGGCGGCTGCGAACACGGTGACGGTGGCGAAGGCGAAGCCCGCGAAGGTCGCGGTCACGGGGAAGAAGTTCACGAAGCGCACGAAGCCAAGGGTGACGGTGCAGGTTGCGAAGCTGAACAACGGCTCGTATCCCGTGGGCAAGGTGCGGGTGCAGGTCGGGTCTTCGAAGAAGACCGTGACCTTGACTGCCGCGAAGAAGGGCAAGGTGACGGTGACGCTCGCGAAGAGGTACACGAAGAGTGTGTCGGTGCGGGCGACGTTCTTGCCGAAGGACACGAAGAATGTTGCGTCGAAGACCTCGGCGAAGAAGACGATCAAGGTGAAGAAGTGATGGGCGCTATGACGATTGGTGCGACGCATGCAGGAGCACGCCGCGGATGGCGCGGCCGAGTGGGGCGGGTAGCGGCCGGGGTGCTCGCCGTGCTCCTCGCGCTGAGCGGGGCGCAGGCGGCCCACGCGGAAGACGGGGAGAGGACAGCGACCACGTTGACGGTGCTGTACCCCTTCTCCAACACCTACTTCGCGGACGGGGCGACCATCAACAATGTCGTCGCGCACAACCAGTGCCAGAGCGGCCAAACCAGCACCGGGAGTGTCTGCCCGATCGGATGGCAGACGAGACTGAGCGACGCGGGGGCTGGAGGAACGGTGACCTACAGGCTGGACGGCGAGGTCGTCGGGCAATCGACGGTCGAGCCCACAGGCACGGTTGCCAGCCCGGCGGCGACCGCCTTGGCCCCCCGAGCGGTGATCGCGGGCCTCAAGATCGGTACGCATGTTCTGAAGGTGGAGTACTCGGGGGATGACGCCTACGCTCCATCGGCGGCGACGATCACCGTGAACGTCACGACGAAGCGCACGCTCCGGGGTCTTACATTGAATAGCCACATGCCGCCCACAATCAGTCTGGCCGATAGCAGCGCTTTCAACCTGAGCCTGACCATGGAGGCCACAGGCTCGCCGTACCCAGACGGCTGGTACGGGCAGGAGGTCACCCTCCGACGCAACGGCGAGGATTACCAGACCAGGACGATTCAGAGTTCGACTGGTGAACCCGGGGGTGCCGCAACTGTGGTGTTCGAGGTTCCGCAGCAGACGGCCGGGTCCTACACGTGGTCCACGTATTACCCTGGCGATGCGCAGTCGAACCCAGAGACTCGTACTACCAGTGCGGCGTGGATTGTGAACAAAGCAGAAACGCAGACGACGCTCGAGGTGAACGCGAATGAGATCGCGGCACCTGCCACCGTCGAGGCGGTGGCGACGGTGACGGCGCCGAACAGCGTGCCAGAAGGGTTGGATGTGGCATTCCAGCTCGACGGTGAGACCGTCGAGACGGTGCCCGTCGCCGCCGATGGCACGGCGAGCACCACCGTCCAGGGATTGACCGAGGGGCGTCGCAAACTGACCGCGAAGTTCGCGGGCGACACGGGCACCTATAACGCCTCCTCGCAGGTGCAGACCATCGTCGTCAGCAAGCAGCAGACCGAGGTCGAGCTGGCCTCGTCCGCGAGCGAGCTGGCTGGTGCTGAGTCGGCGGAGCTCACGGCGACGGTGACCCCTGCGACCGCCGATGGGCGGGTGCAGTTCTTCTCGGGTGAGGATCTGCTCGGTTCTGCCCCCGTGGAGAACGGCACGGCGACGTTCCCGGTGTCGGGGCTTGGCACGGGAGAGTTCGAACTCTACGCGAAGTATCTGGGCAGCGTGTCGCATGTGGCGGCGACGTCGAACACGGTGACGATCGCCTCGGAGAAGGCCGAGACCGTCACGGAGCTGACGCTCAGCGAGGGCCTGGTCGATGTGGGCGGAGCGGTGACCGCGACCGCCACGATCGACCGCGAGGCCGCGAGCGGCTGGGTGCGCTTCAGCATCGACGGAACCATCGCCGGCACCGCGCGTGTGAAGAGCGGTGCGGCCGAACTGGTGATTGATCCGCTCGCCGTGGGCGAGCACCGCGTCACCGCCGAGTATCTGGGCGACGCCGCGCACCTGCCCTCCGTATCGGATGCGGCGACGGTCATCGCCTCCTGGGGCGAGGTCGGGCTCGAGACGCCGCGGCTCTCGACCACGAAACAGGTCTACGGGGCCGCCTCGCGCGCCCGGGTGACGGTGAACGTCTCGGGCGTCGACACCGGATCCGTGCGCTTCACCGCGGGCTCCCGCCCGCTCGGCGAGGCCACCGTGTCGGGCGGCACCGCGACGCTGACCGTGCCGAAGGCCCTGCCGGTCGGCACGCACACGGTGACGGCGACCCTCGTCGGCAACGCCGACCACGCCGCGGTCACCCGCACCGCCGACACCCGCCTGACGGTGTCGAAGGCGAGGGCGAAGTCGATCTCGGTCAGCGGTAAGCGTTTCACGAAGGGCACGACGCCGAGGGTGACGGTGCGGGTCGGGAAGTTGGATAACGGTGCCTATCCCGTGGGGAAGGTGCGGGTGACCGTGGGCGCCACGAAGAAGACCGTGTCGCTGAGCGCTGCGAAGAAGGGTCGGGTGACGGTGAAGCTGACCAAGAAGTATCGGAAGGGCTTCTCGGTGACGGCGACGTTCCTGCCGAAGGACGCGAAGAACGTGGCGAAGGCCGCCTCGAAGAAGACCAAGGTGCGCACGAAGTGAGGAAGTCCACCAGGCACACGCGAATCCGCCGCGCGGCGGCGGTCCTCACGAGCGCGGCACTGATGGTCACGGGCCTCGTCACGGCTCCGGCCGCGACGGCCGACGACGAACCCGCATCGCTCGCCACCCATGCCGTCACCTGGACCGGTGAGAGCGGCGCCTCGTTCGGATCCGACATCAGCGGAAGCTGCGATGTGACCGGCGACGGCATCGACGACCTGATCGTCGGCTCGCGCGGGTGGTTCGGCAACGGCTGGGACCGCGGCGCGGCCTACGTGCTCGTCGGCGGGCCGGGCATCACCGGCGGCGACGTGAGCGATCCCGCCGCCGCCGGGACGATCCGCATCGACGGCACCGATCGCTGGCTCGGATCCTCGGTCGCCTGCGCGGGCGACGTCAACAAGGACGGCATCGAGGACTTCGTCATCGGCAACAACAGCCGCTCGCACTTCCAGGTCGTCGTCGTGTTCGGCTCACGGACGCTGAGCAGCCTGAAGATGGACAACCTGGGCGACCAGGGCTTCCTCATCGCAGACCCCGTCTCCGGGACCGGGGATCTCGACAACTTCGGCTACTGGGTCGGCGCGGCGGGGGACATGAACGGCGACGGCTACGCCGACATCGCGGTGGGCGATCTGCTCGCCGACAACAACGGCCTCTCCAACAGCGGCAGCATCTGGATCATCGCCGGCGCCCCCGGCGCCGACGATGTGAACGTGCAGAGCGGCGGCGACCGCGTGATCACCCGCATCGACGGCCAGAATGCGCAGGAGCGCCTCAGCAACGCAGAGATCGCCGGTGACGTCAACGGCGACGGAGCGGACGACCTGCTCCTCTCGAGCTACGTGGGCACCCCGTGGGGGTCGGGCTCACCCGCGGCGGGAGCCGGCTACATCGTCTTCGGCGGCGACAACGCGCCGCTGCATCTCAGCACGGATCTGGGTGAGCGAGGCTTCGCCATCGCAGGACCGCAGCGCGGGCGCGACCGGCTCGGCGTCTCCTCCGCGCCCCTCGGCGACATCAACGGCGACCGCATCGCCGACCTCGTCATCGGCGCCGACGGCGTCTCCTACCCCGACGCCCCGCGCAACGGCGGCGCCGCGGTCGTGCTCGGAGCACGGAGCAACGCGCCCGTGATCACCGATCCCACGGGCGACCCGTCCGTCTACAGCTGCGCGGACGGAGCGTTCGTCGCCGACTGCGCCGGCTCGACGAAGGTCAGCCGCGGCTACTGGATCAACGGACCCTCCGACAACTCCGGCGCCGGCTCGTGGGTGTCGGGACTCAGCGATCTGAACGGCGACGGCCGGCCCGATATCGGCATCGGCGCCGTCGGCACCGAGCAGGTGTTCGCCGTCTACAGCGAGGCGTCGCGCACCGCTGCGCTCGAGCTCTCCGGCCTCGCGCCCGAGCAGGGCGAGGTGTTCTCCGACACCTACAACAGTGTCATCGGCGAGGCGGGCGACTTCGACGGCAACGGTGTCGGCGACGTCATCATCAGCGGCACCAACGCCGTGAGCGTGGTGCTGCGGGGCGCCCTGCAGACGGGGCTCGAGGTGACGGGCGACGAGGCAGCCTCCGTCGGCGACACGGTCGAATTGACGGTGACCGCGCGATCCCTGCTGCCCAGCGCGCAGCCGGAGTTCGCCGGAACGGTCCGTGTGACGGTGAACGGCGAGCCCGCGAGCGAAGCGCACGAGGTGAGGTCCGGCGGCGATCCGATCTCGATCGAGGTGCCCGCGACGACCCTCGGCTCGACGACCGCCGCGGTCGAGTTCACTCCGGACGACCCGAACCTCTTCCAGCCCGCGAGCGCGGAGCACACGATCGATGTCGGGCTGCGCGACGACGGCGCCGGAACGCTCGCACTGGATCGGAGCTCCGCCCAGTACGGAGATCCCGTCACCGCGGAGTTCGCAACCGCCCAGGAGTTGACCGGCGAGGTCGAGTTCAGAACCGGCGAGCGCGTGCTCGGCACTGCCGCAGTGGTCGATGGCGCGGCCGCGGCCGAGCTGGCGGCGCTCGATCCGGGCAGCCACGAGATCGTGGCCCATTACCTGGGCGACGATGTCTACGGCGCCTTCTCGACCGCGACCGAGCGCCTGGAGATCACGAGGAGCGCCACCTCGATAGGCGCCCCGACCCTCTCGAAGTCCCGGGCGGTGTACGGCACCGGCGCGGTGACCGCGACCGTGCGCGTGGTCGGCGCCGACGGCGGCACGGTGACCTTCACCGACAACGGCCGCACCGTGCAGCGGGTGCCGGTGAGCGCCACGGGCACCGCCGTGCTGCGACTGGCGAAGCCGGCCGCGGGCACGCACCGCCTCCGCGCGAAATACGACGGCAGCGGCACGCGGGCGGCGAGCGCTCTCGGCGCCGCGACGACGCTGACGGTGTCGAAGGCGAGGGCGAAGTCGATCTCGGTCAGCGGCAAGCGTTTCACGAAGGGGACGACGCCGAGGGTGACGGTGCGGGTCGGGAAGTTGGATAACGGCGCTTATCCCGTGGGGAAGGTGCGGGTGCAGGTGGGTTCCGTGAAGAAGACGGTGTCGTTGAGTGCGGCGAAGAAGGGTCGGGTGACGGTGAAGCTGACCAAGAAGTATCGGAAGGGCTTCTCGGTGACGGCGACGTTCCTGCCGAAGGACGCGAAGAACGTGGCGAAGGCCACCTCGAAGAAGACCAAGGTGCGGGTGCGGTAGATCCCCGATCCCGAGGCGGCCCGACCCCGCCGATTCCATCGAGAGCTCGAGCATTCCGAAAGACGGAGCATGATGTCGAAAACCCGAATCATCCGCGCGACCGCGATCCTCGCGGCGGGGATTATCCTGCTCGGAGGCGCCACTCCGCCCGAGCCGGCCGAGGCGAAGAGCTCCGCGGCCGCGAAGGCGCCGGCGAAGGCGCTGTCGGTGGCGCAGGCCGACGCCCAGGGACGCGTGGCCGTCAGGGTCGGATGCCGACCGACCGGCACGCACAAGAAGAAGCGCTGCACGGGCACGGTGCAGGCGAAGGTCGGCGGCCTGTCGAGCGCGAAGACGAGATTCAGCGTGAAGGCCAAGAGGTCGAAGACGGTGCGGGTGCGGCTCTCGACGGCTCAACTGCGGGCGATCAACCAGGCGAAGAGCAACCGGCGGACGGTCTCGTTCGTGGTGACGAGCAGCAAGCCCCGGAAGGCCGCGGTCGTCAAGAAGCGCATCGTGAAGGTCGCCGCCCCCGGCAAGGTGATCGACCTCGCGACCACCCCCACCGCCGACGGGAGAGTCGGATTCACCTTCGCGTGCGTCTCGACGCGGGCCTGCACGGGCTCGGCCACCCTGCGCGTGGGCGGGGTCACGAGTGCGAAGACCGCGCTGAGCGTGGCCGCGAAGCGCACGAGAACGACCTTCGTGAAGCTCTCCTCGGCGCAGCTGCGAGCGCTCGAAGCCGCGCAGGGCGGCAAGCTGGGCGCCGAGCTCACCGTGGCGCTCACGGCGCCGATCAGGCTCTCGGTGACGGGAACCGGCGCGCTGGCCACCGAGAACGACGGCGACGGCGGTGACGGAGGCGGCGGGCACGACCACGTGCTCGAACTCGATCCCGATATTTCGCAGGCCTACAAGGCCGGTGCGTCGTGGACGCCCTCCTCCTACGACACCTGCACCGCCGAGGAGCACAACGAGTTCGCGGTGATCGGGCCGGACGGCAAGATCTATCCGGGCTGGCATCCGCCGGTGCTGGAGCGCGAGGACGGCGGATCCTGCACCTTCGGTCACGAGCACGGCGACGATCCGCGCGCGTCCGACCTCTACGCCTGGACGATGGCGCAGTACGCCGCCGAGGCGAGGGCAGGCGGGCGGGCGATCGTCACCGAGGACGAGGCCGCGGGCGTCTACCTCGATGTCGCCACCGACACGCACCTCGGCGTGCCCTTCGGATACGGCAGCGAGCGTCTGAGCGAGTATTCGAACGCGCACGCGCTGGAGGCCGTGCATCGTCACGAGGACGACCCCGGCCACAAGGTGATCGTCTCCAACGATCAGGAGATGGGCCAGCAGTTCCGCGACCCGCGAACCGGTGCCACCCAGAACCTGGTGTGCGACTTCCTGATCAAGATCCACCAGGGCAGCCACTCCAGCGACGCCACCAAGAACAATGTGCACGAGCTGATCTACGCGGTGCAGTGCAACGACGATACCGAGATCTTCGCGACGACGATGAGCAGCTTCGGCAACGCGAACGAGCTCACCGCGTCCTGCAGCCGTCCCTTCAACAGCACGGTGGCCGTTCCCCTCGACATCGCCACCGTCGGGTCCGCGCTGCCCGACGGAATCGGCGGAAAGCGATACATTCCCACGCAGGAATGCCTGGATCAGTACGTGATGAACGGCACTCGCGATGGATCGAGTGCGCAGGACGACTACCGGGGATCCCCCATCGCGGGCACCACCGGCGGCTGGTGGTGGGCCGGCTACGAGCAGTGGCAGTCGTTCAACTCGATCACCGCCGCGGACGGCACCGAGATCGCCCGCTACGAGCCCTGGTTCGGCGTGCAGAACCCTGCCCGATACTACGTGTCGAACGATGGGGTGAAGGCCGACGGCTCGGGGGAGCCCGACACCGTCGTGGACTACCTGAACAACCTCGCCTGGCGGGAGGGCAATCAGCAGGACTGGGCGCCGTGGGCGGCGCAGCTGGCGACCAGCCCCGAACAGCCGATCGACAAGAACTCCCCGGACTCGTGGTTCAACGGTGCGGTGCGAGACGCCTGGCTCGCGAAGACCCTGGTGAAGAACAGCGGCGGTTCGCGGGTGCTCTACATCGATCCGTGGGGACGCAACGCGCAGTCGCAGCCGTTCACCGCGTCGATCCGCATCGTCGTGAGCGCCACCGACAACAGCCGCTGGGTGACGAGCACCGAGCCTTCTTCGACGCGCCGCTTCCTGCGCGAGTACGAGGCCTTGGAGCGCGACGGCGCGACCGGGGCGAAGGCCTACAGCTTCTTCTACGACTACGGCGTCGTCGACGGGCAATCGGCCGGAGTGCATCCGCCGAACTGAAAGACCGATGACCGCACGAAGAAAGGAAACATCCCGTGACATCGACTGTTGAGGCTCCGGCCTCCGCGCGAGGAGGCCGGGTGCGACGCCCCCTCGCCCTCGCCCTCGCGTTCGCCGTCGCCATCCCGTTCGGCGGTGCGTCCGCCACGGCGCTGGCCGACGACACCGAGCCCCTGGCCTACGCCGAGGTGCAGTTCGTTCAGCTGGCCGCCGGCGCGAACTTCTCGCTGGGCGTGGGCGAGGATGGAAAGGCCTACGGCTGGGGCTGGAACGCCCAGGGCTCGCTCGGCGACGGCACGCTCGAGGATCGGCACCTGCCCACGGCGGTGGACGCCGGCGATCTGACGTTCACTGAGCTCTCGGCAGGGTCGCAGCACGCCATCGGCCTCACCGACGACGGCAGGGTCTACTCGTGGGGGCCCGCCTCGAGTGGCAGGACGGGCAACGGCGAGACCTCGGGCGTCTTCTCCTCTCCCGTGGCCGCGAACACCCCCGAGACGGAGAGGTTCGTGCAGGTCGAGGCCGGCCGGCTCTTCTCGGTGGCGCTGACCGAGGGCGGCGACGTGTACGGCTGGGGGTCCAACAGCTCCGGCCAGCTCGGCAACGGCGAGACCGCCTCGGCGGTGGCGGAGCCGGTGCGTGCGAATCGCCCCGAGGGCGTCAAGTTCGTCAAGGTATCAGCGGGTGAACGGCACCTGGTGGCGCTCGGCGACGACGGCAAGGTCTACGCGTGGGGCGGCAACAACTACGGGCAACTGGGCCTGGGCGTGAGCGACGCCACCGTGCTCGCACCTACCGCGGTCGACTTCGGCGGTGACGTGGTGATCAGAGACGTGATCGCCTCCGAATCGCACCACACCCTCGCGCTGCTCGACGACGGGTCGGTGTACGCCTGGGGCCGCAACAACAACGGCCAGCTCGGCGACGGCACCCAGGTCGACTCCTCGGCGCCGCTGCGGGTGCCGCTGCCCGACGGTGTCGCCCTCACCGGGATCAACGCCGGCCGCGACTACTCCGTCGGCATCACCGCCGACGGTCGCACCTTCGTCTGGGGAACCAACCGCCTGGGCACCTTCGGCAACGGCGAATCGGGCACCGGAGTCATCTCGGCCTCCCCGCTCCAGGTGGCCCAGCCCGAGGGCGTGATCTTCACCGCGATCGCCAGCGGCGTGAACCAGGGTCTCGCTCTCGGCGACAACGGAAAGACCTACGGCTGGGGCACCAACGCGAACGGGCAGGTCGGCGACGGCTCGGCCGTCGACCAGCTGACGCCCGTCGAGGTCGCCCTGCCACTGGCCTACGCGCCCGCCGAGACGCCGGAGCTGCTCTCGGCCGAGGTGACCGGGAGCAGCCTCGTCGTGAGCTGGAGCGACGTCGCCGCAGAGAGCTATCGGGTGCGTCTGCAGTCCGGTGACACGGATCCGGTGTTCGTCGAGGTGACCGGAGGCGCGACCAGCACGGTGATCGATTCGCTCGTACCCGGTGACTACGAGGTGAGTGTCGCCGCCGGCAACTGGGTCGGTGCCGGGCGCTACTCGGCGCCGAAGTCGGTGTCGGTCGTGGGCCCGACCACGGTGACCGCCACGGCCAGCCCGGTCGTCTACGGCAAGACGGGCAAGGTGGCGGTGCGGGTGTCGCCCGCGGGCGCCACGGGCTCGGTGAGCGTGCGCGTGGGCGCCAAGACCTACCGCGCAGAGGTGAAGAACGGCACCGCCTCCATCGCTCTGCCCGCGCGGGTGCAGGGCGCCGGCACGGCGAGCCTCCCCGTCGCCTTCGTGCCGAGCGACGCGCACTACCTCGCGTCCTCATCCACGGTCAAGCTGACGGTGGCGAAGGCGAGGTCGAAGTCGATCTCGGTGAGTGGGAAGCGTTTCACGAAGGGGACGACGCCGAGGGTGACGGTGCGGGTCGGGAAGTTGGATAACGGCGCTTATCCGGTGGGGAAGGTGCGGGTGCAGGTGGGGTCTGCGAAGAAGACCGTGTCGTTGAGCGCCGCGAAGAAGGGCACGGTGACGGTGAAGCTGACCAAGAAGTATCGGAAGAGCTTCTCGGTGACGGCGACGTTCCTGCCGAAGGACGCGAAGAACGTGGCGAAGGCCGCCTCGAAGAAGACCAAGGTGCGGGTGCGCTAGTCGCGCAACCCGGATCGCTGCACGCGGTCCGGTCGCGCAGGATGACGGGGAGAGCGCCCCGCGCAGGATCGGGGTGACTGCGCGGGGTGCTCTCCTCTCTCGCTTTCCGCGAGCATCCGGCGCGCTATACTGAGCGAGTCGAAAAGGCATGACGCGCCCGTTTGGTCTATCGGGTCCTCGCAGCGACATGTCACGGTCATCGTCCACGGCACTTCCCGAACATCATGACGTTCCGGGCGTGCCCGAGGGGTGCTCCCGGGAGAAACGGAGCCACTCCGATGGACAGGACGGCAACCGCCGGCACGCCGGCGCTCGAGACGACGATGACGGACGGGCGGCGCTGGACCGCGCTGACCGTTCTGCTCATCCCCGTCGCACTCATTCTGATCAGCGTCACCAGCGCGAACGTCGCGCTGCCCGCCATCCGCGAGGGTCTTCACGCGAGCGACACCGCGCTGTCGCTCGTGCTGACCGCCTACGCCCTGGCCTTCGGTCTGGTGCTCGTGCCCGCGGGCCGCTTCGGCGATCGCCGCAGCCACAAACAGGTCTTCATCGTCGGGGTGCTGGTGTTCACCGCGGCGATCGCCTGGTGCGGATTCGCCGGCGATGAGGTCCAACTCGTGATCGCCCGCGTATTCGCAGGAATCGGAGGCGGTATCGCCCTGACACCGGTGGCGGCGCTCATCCAGGTGCTGTTCCAGGGACCGGAACGGGCGAAGCCGTTCGCGATCATGGGGGCCGTGTTCGGCGTCGCCACCGCCATAGGTCCGCTGGTCGGCGGCCTCCTCGTGACGGTCGGGACCGATCTCGGATGGCGCCTCACCTTCCTCGTCAACGTGCCCTTCGGGGTCGCAGCGGCGCTGCTGGCCGCGTTCCTCGTCCCGCGAGACCGGTCTTCGGGGGCGGTCGGCGGCGACAGCATCGGTATGGTGCTGCTGACGGCCGGAGTCGCCGCGCTCATGCTCCCCTTCACGCTCGGTGGAGGCCTCGACCTCGCGGGCGGCGTCCTGCTCGCCGTGGGCGTGCTGCTGCTCGTCGGGTTCGCCCTGCTCGAACGCTCCCGCGATAGCCGCGGTCTGGCGACCATCGTGCCGCCGCGGATGTTCGCCCGGCGCGCGTTCCCGGTCGGACTGGCGACGATGTTTCTCGGTTTCGGGAGCTTCACCGCGTCCTTCCTCGTTCTCGCATTGCTCTGGCAGGACGGGCTGGGGCGGACCGCGCTGGAGTCGGGAGTGCTGATCCTGCCCTACGCCATCGCGAGCGTCATCGGGGGCGGGCTCAGCGCCCGGGTGTGGGAGCGGATCGGGCAGCGCACCGTCGCTATCGGCCTCGCGGCCATCGCCGTCGGTCTCGGTGCGGTCGGAACGATCCTGCTGACGCTGCCGACCGGATCGATCACCGCCTGGGTGCTGGCCGCGCCGCTCGCGAGCGCCGGTCTCGGGGCGGGCCTGTTCGTCGGCCCGAACACCAACCTCGCCGTCCAGAGCATCGACCGCCGTGACGTCGGCGTGGCCTCCGGCCTTCTCGGCACTGCGCAGCGGTCGGGAACAGCCCTCGGAGTCGGGGCGGCCGCAGCGGTACTCGCGAGTGCGGGGCCCGGGGCCGAGTACCTGCATACGGCTGCGGGTGCCGCCTACCTCACCGCAGGATTCGCGTTGGCGGCGCTGCTGGTCGCATTGACGGCCGGCCTGGTTCCCGTCCGGCGCGTCTGATCGTGGAGCGTTCCCGGGGTCAGCTCTGCTTCTCGGCGAGGCGCCGGCGGATGATCCGGGCGCGGATGAACGAGCGGACGCCGAGGACGAGGTAGACGAGCAGCAGCACGAACATCAGCGTGCTCACGAGCACCGCGACCGGGCGCTCCGCGGTTCCGGCGAACACCTCGCCGAGCTTCGCGACCTGCATCAGCGATCCGAGAAGCCCGAGCAGCGCGACGACGAGCGCCGCGTGGATCGCATGCCGGTGGGCCTTCTCGTTCCGCGCGATCAGGCCGGCGATCAGCAGCAGCAGCCCGACCGCGGAGGGGATCAGCGCGGTGAAGCTCGCCGCCCCGGTTCCCAGGTAGGCGGCGAGGCCGGCGGCGGCGAGGATGCCGCCGATCCAGAGGGTCAATCGAGTCATGATGTCCTTAATCCGCACGGAGATGCGTTGAGATCGACAGAGAGTACTGCCCGAGCGCGATGAGATCCCAGACTATCGGTATGCGGCGCGGCGGCCTCGGGACCCGGGAACTCGGTCGGATCGTTTCGCTCCGGCGCTCCACCGGAGTCCGCGGGCCCTCTACCGGGCCTCCGGGGCAGCCCGGACGTCGTAGCTCGCCTGGTGATCGAGCACGCTGCCGAGGTGCTCGATCGACCAGTCCTCCAGCGCCTTCAACGGCGCGCGGAGGCTCAGGCCCGCATCGGTCAGGGTGTACTCGACGCGGACGGGCACCTCGGGATGCACGGTGCGCAGGACCAGGCCGTCGCGCTCCATCCCGCGCAGCGTCTGGGTGAGCATCTTCTGCGAGATCCCCTCGACGCGGCGCTTGAGCTCCGAGAACCGGGCCGTGTCCGCGCCGAGCGCACCGACGATGAGGACGGTCCATCGGTCGCCGATGCGATCGAGGATGCGGCGGGTCGGGCAGCCCGCGGAGTACGGATCGATCCGCCGCTCGCCGGCCTCGGCGCCGAAGACCGTGGTTACCATAAAGTGCCTACTTACGTTCAGGTGCTTAGTCGCCTATGGTAACTGTGTCTGGCGATCTACGCCAGCGTTCGAAACGAGAAGGAGTCGTCCGCCCATGAGCACCATCGTCGTCATCGGAGGAACCGGGTACGCCGGATCCTCGATCGTGAGAGAGGCCGTGCGTCGCGGCCACGAGGTCGTCGCGGTGAGCCGCAACGCCCCGGCCGATCCGGTCGAGGGGGTCAGATACGAGCAAGGCGCCGCCGCGGACTCGCTGCCGCTGATCGCCGGGGCCGATGTGGTCGTCGGAGCGCTCTCACCCCGTGCCGGCAGCGAGGGCACCCTCGTCGAGAGCTACCGGTCCATCGCCCGTGCCGCCGCCGACACCGGGGCGAGGCTGTTCGTGATCGGCGGGTTCGGGTCTCTGCGCCCCGCCCCCGGCGCCCCGCGCTTCGCCGACGGGGGCGAGTTCCCCGAGGAGTACGCGGCTGAGGCGAAGGAGCTCGCCGCCGTGCTGGACGCGCTCGAGGCCACGCCGGAGCGGGTGGACTGGGTGTTCGTCAGCCCGGCCGGGGTCTATGGCGCCTACACGCCTCAGGGGGAGCCCCGCGGCGCCTACCGGACCAGCACGGACGGGACGGCCCTGTTCGACGCCGAGGGCGACTCCGCTATCGAGGGCGCCGACTTCGCGCTCGCCGTCGTCGACGCGATCGAACGCGGCGAGCATCACCGCGCGCATCTCCACTTCGCCTACTGAGGCGGTGCGCCCGCGTTCGACCGCTATCGGGCGGTGCGGTCCATGGTCTATATTTGACATGTGTCAAATCATCCGGAGAGTGCGCGACTCTCGCCCGACCGGCGTCGTGCGCAGATCATCCAGATCGCTGCCGCCCACTTCTCTCGGGATGGCGTGGCCGGAGCCTCGATGAGTGCGATCGCCCGCGATGCCGGGGTGACCCGGGCGCTGGTGTACTACTACTTCCCTGGAAAGGAGCGGCTGCTGGAGGCGGTGCTGGCCCGCGAGGCGGGGCGGCTGCTGGGAGAGACGGCTCCGGATCCGGCCCATTCGCCGAGGCAGAATCTGGAACGAGCTCTGAAGACGTACTTCGCCCGTTTCGCCCAGAGCTCGGGAGGGGTGCGCGAGCTGTACTCGCCGACACCGGCTGCCGCATCCGCTGCTGCCGGCCTGGCGGCCGAGAATCATGCCGTTCAGCTCGATCGCCTGCTCGCGGCCACGCGCTCCGAGGGTACGGAGGAGAATCGGCTCGCCCTCGGGGCGTGGCTCGCCTTCGTGGAGTATGCGGCCCGCAACATGGCCGATGCTCCGGGAGTCCCCGAGGACCGTCTGGTCACGTTGTGCGCGACCGCGCTGGAGAGCGTGCTCGGGCGACCCCTGCCGGAGGATTGGCCGACCGAACGCGCAGATCGAAGGAGTGCATCATGAGAATCGTCGTCCTGGGGGCCACCGGCAATGTCGGCTCCCGTTTCATCCCCCGGGCGGTGCAGGCCGGCCACGAGGTCGTCGCGTATGCGCGCAGGCCGGAGGCCGTCCGCGCCGGTCACGGCGTCACCGCGGTGAGGGGCGCGGCCGAGGACGCGGACGCGCTGGCGGCTGCGGCTCGTGGCGCGGACGCGCTGCTGGTGACGATCACGGGTTCCACCAGGGATGCGACCTTCATGCAGAGGACACTGCCGAAGGTCATCGACGCAGCCAAGCGGGCCGGGGTCGACCGGATCGTGCTGGTGTCGGCGTTCGGCGCCGGTGACACCGCCGAGAAGGCCTCGGTTCTCGCCAGATTGATCTACCGGACGGTGCTGCGGAGGTTCTTCGGAGACAAGGCCGCGTCCGACCGGCTGCTGCAGACGTCCGGTCTGGACTGGACCATCGTCTATCCGGTGAATCTCAGGGATGCCGCCGCGCTGCGGGGTGCCGCCGTCGAACCGCTGAATGAGGTGGCCGCGGTCCCCGGCCTTCCGACGCTCCCGTTCGACGACGTCGCTGACGCTCTGGTGGGCATCGTCGCGGATTCCGGTGCTGTGGGGGAGCGGCTGCTGATCACGACGCCGGAGGGTTGGCGACCGCTGCGCTGAGGCGCCGCTCGAGCGATACACGCAGACGGCGAAGTGATCTCGCCGGATCTGCCGAAGGGGCGGCAGGCTGTCGCTGGTCGCCGATCGCGTGTGAGAGAGCCCGGCCCTCTCGGCGCGGCTCACGCGTCGTCTTGCCACGCTCTTTGAGGTATGACTAAACTGAGGCTGGCTTTCATCTGATGTCTGAATCGGTCGGAGTCTCCACGCGTGACGGTCGGTTGCGCGTTCTGGTGGTGCGTTGGGAGTGGTGATGCGTTTTCGCTCGGTAGTGCCCGGTTCCGCGGGCTCCGGTGGTCGCCCGATGTGGCGCGGCGGACCTGACGGCGAGCGTACGCGCGGCGCGGCGCGGCGGCTCTCGCGTTCCCTGCTCGCGTCCGGTCTGGCACTCGGGGTGGTGCTGGTCGGGATCGTCGGTGCTCCGGTTGCGGCTGAGGCGGCGTCTGCGGTGGTGCGGGTGGTGTCGGTGTCGCAGGCGGATGCGCAGGGTCGGGTGTCGGTGCGGGTGGCGTGTCCGGCGACGGGGAAGTTGAAGAAGAAGCGCTGCACGGGCACGGTGGTGGCGAAGGTGGCCGGGGTGTCGAGTGCGAAGGCGAGGTTCTCGGTCAGGGCCAAGAAGTCGGCGTCGGTGCGGGTGCAGTTGTCTGCGCGGCAGTTGCAGGCGGTTCATGGTGCGCGGGGGAGTCAGCGTGCGGTGTCGTTCGTGGTGTCGGCGAGCAAGCCGCGGAAGGTGACGGTGCGGAAGTCGCGCACGGTGAAGGTCGCGGCACCGCTGCGGGTCATCTCTATGGATGCTCAGGCGCAGCAGGGCAGGGTCGGCGTGACTTTGGCGTGCGTCTCATCGCGGAGCTGCGCGGGCGGCGTCTCGGTCACCGTCGGCGGCACGACGAGCGGAGCGACCAAGTTCTCCATCGCCGCCAAGCGGTCCAAGACCTACCGGGTCGCGCTGACGAGCGCGCAGTTGGCCGGGCTGCGAGCCGCAGCGGGCAGCGGGCTGGGCGCGCGGGCGACGGCCGCGGTGACCGCTCCGCTGCGCCTCAGCGTGTCCGGGGCCGGCACGCTCCGCGTGCCGGGGGATCCCACCGACCCGACGGATCCCACGGATCCGACCGACCCCGGGGGCGGCCACGATCACGACGACGAGGAGTCGCCCTATTCTCACGCCTACCGCGAGGGATCCTCGTGGACGCCCTCCGAATACGACACCTGCACGACGGAGGAGCACAACTCCTACGCGGTGACCGGGCCGGACGGCAAGCTCTACCCGGGCTGGCATCCGCCCGTGCACGAGCGCGAGGACGGCACGACGTGCACCTTCGGGCACGAGCACGGGGACGACCCGAGAAAATCCGACATCTACGCCTGGGCCATGTCGCAGTACGCGGCGGAGGCGGCGGAGAACGGCGTCGAGCTCGGCGAGGAGGATCGCCCCCTCGGGCTGCCGTTCGGCTACGGATCGGAACGATTGAGCGAGTACTCGGATCTCACGGGGACGAACGTGCACCGGCACGAGGACGATCCGGGGCACAAGGTGGTCATCTCGAACAACCAGAAGATGCGCGGCCCGAACAACGCGGCGATCGGATTCCGCAACGCCTTCGGCAGCCAGCAGGAGCTCGAGTGCGACTTCCTGATGAAGATGCACCAGGGGAGCCACTCCTCGGACGCCACCAAGAACAACACCCACGAGCTGTTCTACGCGGTGCAGTGCAACGACGGCACGAGGATCTTCTCCACCACGATGACCAACTACGGCAATGCCAACGAGCTGCACTCCTCGTGCACGCGGCCCTTCAGCTCCGGGCAGAGCGCGGCGACGAGGGTGCCGACGGTGGGGTCGACGCTGCCCGTGGGCGCCGGCGGGATGCGGCTGATCCCCACGGCGGACTGCATCTCCAGATTCACCACCAACGGCACCGGCGTCTACCGTACGAGCGACGCGGGATCGGGCACCACCGACGATCGCCGCGGCAGCCCGGCCTCGAAGACCAACGGCTGGTGGTGGGCCGGCTACGAGCAGTGGCAGTCGTACACGAGCATCACCGACACGGCTGGCAAGGAGATCGTGCGCTACGAGCCGTGGTTCGGCGTGCAGAACCCCTCGCGCTCCTACGTCTCGAACAACGGGAGAAAGGCCGACGGCACCCCCGACACGGAGGTCGCCTACCTCAACGACCTGGCCTGGGAGAGCGGCAACCATCTCGCGTGGGAGCCGTGGGCGAGTCAGCGCGCCGCCTCCGACACGAAGATCGACCGCCGGTCGCCGGAGGCGTGGTTCAACGGAGCGATCCGCGATGCCTGGATCACGACGGCGAAGGTCGACAACGGCGCCGGCGCCGGCAACGTGCTGCACATCACTCCCTGGGGAACCCAGGCCCAGACGGAACCCTTCGAGGGGTCGCTGCGCATCTTCGTCTCCCGGACCTCGAACACCGACTACGTGGCCAGCACCGTGCCGAGCCTGACGAGCCGGCACACCCGCAGCGGCGAAGGGCTCAACCGCGACAGCTCGGTCTCCGCGCCGCGCTCGATGAGCTTCTTCTACGACTACGGCACGGACGCGCAGGGCAACTCGCTCGGCGTGCACGCTCCGAACTGAGCGACTGCGGCCGACGCCGTCGCAGGGTTTCGAGGCGGTTTGTCGGCCTGCGACGGTACACTTGTGGCGGCGCATCGCACCCACGCACCGCCCCGACGCAAGGAGAAACACGGTGGCATTCATCGACGCGGTCATCGCACGCGAGATCCTCGATTCTCGCGGCAATCCCACGGTCGAGGTCGAGGTCGGCCTGACCGATGGCTCGGTCGGACGAGCCGGGGTGCCGTCGGGCGCCTCGACCGGAGCGTTCGAGGCCTACGAGCTGCGCGACGGCGACGAGTCGCGCTATCTCGGGAAAGGGGTCACGGGCGCGGTCGAGGCCGTCTTCGAGGAGCTCGGCCCGGCGGTCGACGACATCGAGGCCAGCGACCAGCGCATCGTCGATCAGGCGCTGATCGACGCAGACGGCACCGAGAACAAGCAGCGGGTCGGCGCGAACGCGATTCTCGGCGTCAGTCTCGCGGTCGCGCACGCCGCTGCGGACTCGGCGGGGCTTCCTCTCTACCGCTACCTGGGCGGACCGACCGCCGGCACGCTCCCGGTGCCGCTCATGAACATCATCAACGGCGGCGCGCACGCCGACACCGGGGTCGACATCCAGGAGTTCATGGCGGTGCCGCTCGGAGCGGAGACCTTCAGCGAAGGCCTGCGCTGGGGCGCGGAGGTCTACCATGCGCTCAAGGCATTGCTCAAGGAGCGCGGGTACGCGACCGCGCTCGGAGATGAGGGCGGTTTCGCGCCCGATCTGCCGCACAACGCGGCGGCCCTGGATCTCATCGTCGAGGCGATCGAGCGCGCCGGCTACGTTCCGGGACGCGACGTCGCCCTGGCGCTCGACGTGGCCTCCACGGAGTTCAGCCGCGACGGGGCCTACCACTTCGAGGGCCAGGCGCGCAGCGCCGCGGAGCTGATCGCCTACTACACCGATCTCGTCGAGCGCTATCCGCTCGTCAGCATCGAGGATCCGCTCGCGGAGGACGACTGGGACGGATGGGTCGCGCTCACCGCCGCGCTGGGCGACCGCGTGCAGCTGGTCGGCGACGACCTCTTCGTCACCAATCCCGAACGCCTCGCCGACGGGATCGCGCGCGGCGCGGGCAACTCTCTTCTGGTGAAGGTCAACCAGATCGGCACGCTCACCGAGACGCTCGACGCCGTCCAGCTCGCGCAGCGCTCCGGATACACCGCGATCCTCTCTCACCGTTCGGGCGAGACCGAGGACGTCACGATCGCGGATCTCGCGGTCGCGACCGGAGCCGGTCAGATCAAGACCGGGGCGCCCGCCCGCAGCGAGCGCGTCGCCAAGTACAACCAGCTGCTCCGCATCGAGGAGGAGCTCGGCGAAGCGGCCCGGTACGCGGGTCGCGGGGCGTTCCCCCGATTCGCCGCCGAGCAGTGATCGCCGAGTCCGACGGGAGCTGAACCGCGCCGATGCCGGAGGAGCAGGGGAAACAGAGCGCCTGGGTCTCGAGCCTCAGATTCAGCGGGTTCACCGTGCTGATCGTCGCGCTCGTGGCGGTCGGCGCGCTCATCGTCAGCCCGACGCTCTCCACCTACGTGCAGCAGCAGCGCGAGCTCGCGGAGCTGCGCGAGAGCGTGCGCCTGCACCGCGAGGCGGTCGCAGCGGCCGACGCCGAGCGCGTGAAATGGCAGGATCCGGCGTATGTGCGCGCCCAGGCTCGCGGCCGCCTGTTCTACGTGATGCCGGGAGAGATCCAGCTGAGCGTGATCGAGGACGTGAACGTCCCGGCGGAGCGCGAAGAGGAGACGAGCGACCAGCTCACGGCCATCGATCACAACTGGGCGCGGACGCTGCTGGCCTCGACGCTCACCGCCGGGACCACCCTCGCCGAACCGGAGGAGATTCTCCAGGGCCTGCTGGGCTCGTCCCCCGAAGCGATTCCGGCCGAGCCGGGCGGGGATCCGGCCGAGGGCGACCCCGCGGACCAGGATTCCGCTGTTGAGGAGGAGAGCGAATGAGCAGACCGCCCTACGAGACGCCCGGCGAAGCCGACCTCGCCGCGGTGAGCGAGCAACTGGGCCGCACCGCGCGCGGCGTGATCGGCATCGCCGCTCGCGCTGCGGACGGAAGCCCGGCCGTCGTCGCCACGGCGCCGCGCCTGCCGGACGGCAGCCCGTTCCCGACGTTCTACTATCTCTGCCATCCCGAGGCGGTCGCGGCGGCGTCGCGCCTCGAAGCGGCCGGGGTCATGGTGGAGTACAACGAGCTGCTCGCGGAGGACGACGAGGTGCGCGCGCGCTACCGGCTCGCTCACGAGCAGTACATCGAGGACCGGAGCCAGGCGGGCGACGTGCCCGAGCTGGCGGGGGTGAGCGCCGGGGGGATGCCGACGCGGGTGAAATGCCTGCACGCGCTGATCGGCCACGCGCTCGCCGCGGGGCCCGGCGTCAACCCCATCGGCGACCTCGCCCTCGAGCGCACGGGATGGCGCTGATCGCGGCGCAGCGATCCCGTCGGATGCCCTCGCAGCGCGCGCGGCTGTCGAGCCCGATTGTTGTACTAGACTGAACCAGTCGAGCGGCAACGCTCGCTTTTACTGTGCCCGCCGGCGGATGAGCGGGTGCGCCGGATTGCGTTGCAAGGAGTGGACTTCGTGTCGAAGAAGGTTCTGATCGTAGGCGGTGGCTACGCCGGGTTCTACACTGCGTGGAAGCTCGAGAAGCTGCTCCGTGCCGGCGAGGCCGAGGTGACGATCGTCGATCCGCTGCCCTACATGGCCTATCTGCCGTTCCTGCCCGAGGTCGCCGCGGGTTCGATCGAACCCCGCCACGCGGTCGTCGCCCGTCGGCGGCACCTTCGCCGCACCCAGAACATCGCGGGCAAGGTGACCGGCATTTCCCACGCCGGCAAGTCGGCCACCATCACGCCGAACGAGGGCGAGCCGTTCGAGTTCTCCTACGACCACATCGTCGTCACCACGGGTTCGGTCTCCCGCACCTTCCCGATCCCGGGCATCGCAGACAACGCGATCGGCATGAAGACCATCGAGGAGGCGGTCGCCGTGCGCGATCGCCTGGTGCGCAACTTCGAGATCGCCGCCTCCCTGCCCGCCGGGTCGCCGGAGCGGGCCCGCCTGCTCACCGTGACCGTCGTCGGCGGCGGTTTCGCCGGCATCGAGACGATCAGCGAGTTGCGCTCCTTCGCCACGTCGCTGCTGCGCCGCTACCCCGAGATCGGCTTCGACGAGACCGTGTTCCACCTGGTGGAGGCGATGGGCCGGATCATGCCCGAGGTCTCGGAGCAGACCGCGGACTGGGTCGTGAAGGACCAGTCTCGCCGCGGGGTGAACATCCACCTCGACACCCAGCTCTCCTCGGCGGTGGACGGCAAGATCGAGCTCTCCACGGGCGAGAACTACGAGAGCGACCTCATCGTCTGGACCGCTGGCGTCATGCCGCGGCCGTTCCTGCGCGACACGGACCTGCCGATCGGGCCCAGAGGCCACGTGATCGGCAGCCCCACGCTCCGGGTGACCACCGAGGACGGCGAGACCGTCGAGGGCGCCTGGACGGCGGGCGACACCTCGCAGACGCCCGACATCTCCTCGACCCCGGGCCCCGGCGGTTTCTGCGTGCCGAACGCGCAGCACGCCGTGCGCCAGGGCCGGCTGCTGGCCAAGAACATCGCGGCCGACCTGCGTGGCGAGGGCGTGCGCGAGTACAACCACAAGAACCAGGGCGCCGTCGCGGGACTGGGGCTCAACACCGGCGTGTTCCAATCGGGCGGCTTCGCCCTCAAGGGCTACGTCGCCTGGCTCGCGCACCGTTTCTACCACGGCCTCGCGATCCCCACCTGGGAGCGGAAGTGGCGCGTGTTCGGCGGCTGGGTCGGGCACTTCTTCCTCGCGCGCGACATCGTCAACATCGAGGCCGTGCAGCAGCCCCGCGCCATCTTCGAGGAGTTCGCCTCGCGCCCCAAGGCGTAGTCGTCCCGGACCCGTCCTAGCGCGACGACGGATCCGCGTTCGCGTGGGTGCTGAGGAACTCGTACATCTCGATGTCGTCGACCCCCGGGAAGGATCCGGCGGGAAGCGGCGACAGCACGTGCGCGTGCATGCGCGCGCTCGGCCACGCCTTGCCCTCCCAGCGCTCCAGCATCCCGTCGCTCGGCGTGCGGCAGCACGACGGATCCGGGCAGGTGGAGATCTCGCGGAACGACGTGTCGCGCCCGCGGAACCAGCGCGTGTCGTCGAAGGCGACCCCGCAGGCGAGCGAGAAGGTGCCGCGGCCCGTGTCGCCGATCTGCACGCTCGACCAGTAGGTCCCCGCGGGAGTGTCGGTGTACTGGTAGAACTCGCTGGTGCGGTTCCTGCGGTCGAAGGCCGTGCGACCCGCCCAGCGGCGGCAGATCAGCTGGCCCTCGAGCGAGCCGGACACGTCGGTGGGGTAGGGCAGGCCGTTGTTCTCGTACCCCCGCACGAGAGCGCCGTTGTCGTCGCTCCGGTAGTAGTGGACCCGGAGATCGAGGTGCCGCGTGGCGAGGTTGGTGAAGCGGTGCGCGGCCGCCTCGTGGGTCACGCCGAAGGCGTCGCGCAGATCCTCGATGGCGAGGTTCCGTTCCTTCTTGGCCTGCTGCAGAAAGGCGACCGCTCGGCTCTCGGGAAGCAGGCAGGCCGCGGCGAAGTAGTTGATCTGCAGGCGCTGCTCGAGGAACTCGGCGTAGCTGCCCGGGGGCTGGTGCCCGAGCACGCGATGCGCCATCGCCTGCAGGGCGAGGGAGCGCAGGCCGTGGCCGCCGGGGATCGATGCGGGCGGCAGATAGATGCGGCCGTTCTCGAGGTCGGTGATGCTCCGGGTGTTCGCGGGCAGGTCGTTCACGAAGATCAGGGTGAAGCCGAGCCGTTCGGCGAGCACGGCCACCTCGCGGTGGGTGACGGCGCTCGTGGTGGTGTGACCGACGCTGAGCATCAGATCTTCGGCGATGCGCTCGATGTCGGGCAGATAGTTGTTCTGCTCGCGCATGTGCAGGCGGATGGCGGTGTTCGCGCGTCGCGCCTCCTCCGGGGTGGCCGCGGCTGCCCGGCTGCGCTTCATCAACTCGCGATGCAGGCCGACGAGCGACTCCAGGACGTCGTCGCTGAGCCCCCGCGGCGCGCGCACGTGGGGGAGGTTCAGCCTCTGGTAGATGGGCGTGCGCTGAGCGCGCTCGAGCTCGAGCTCGAGCGCGCTCCGGTGGTCGGGCGGTTCGTTGCTGAGGAGTTCGGCGGGATCCACCCCGACCTCGCGGGCGATGCTCTGCAGGAGCGACAGGCGCGGCTCGCGGTGCCCGTTCTCGATGAGGGAGAGCTGGCTGCCCACGACGCCGACGCGTTCGCCGAGCGCATCGAGCGTCAGACCCGCCTGCGTGCGGAAGTGACGGATCCGTTTACCGAGCAGCAACCTGTCGAAGGCATCCGTCTCGAGGCTCGAGGTGGCTTCCGGGGTCATGACTTAACTATACGTCAAGAACATCGATTCTTTACAGCGTCATGTTGCCGGTTCGACACCGAATGTTCACCCAGAATAGGTGTACCGCGGGACATCGACGGTAGGTATTTTCGGAAGCTACGGAGAACACAACGGTATGGGCAGCACCACGACCCTCGAAGCCGACGCGACGATCGCCGACAAGGTATCGGAAGGCGCGACCACCACGAACCCGGAGGTGGTGAAGTGGGTCACTGAGATCGCCGAGCTCACCCAGCCCGATCAGGTGCTCTGGTGCGACGGCTCGCAGACCGAGTGGGATCGCATCACCGCGGAGATGGTCGAGGAGGGATCGCTGATCCCGCTCGACAAGAACCGGCGCCCGGGCAGCTTCCTCGCCCGCTCCCACCCGGGGGACGTGGCCCGCGTAGAGGACCGCACCTTCATCTGCAGCGAGAACGAGGCCGACGCCGGCCCGACCAACAACTGGCGTGCGCCCGACGACATGCGCGCCGAGCTGGAGCCCCTGTTCGCGGGCAGCATGCGCGGACGCACGATGTACGTCGTCCCCTTCTCGATGGGCCCCGTCGGCGGGGCCATCACCCAGCTGGGGATCGAGATCACCGACTCCCCCTACGCCGTGCTGAACATGCGCATCATGACCCGGATGGGCCAGGCGGCGCTCGACGGGATCGTCCCCGGCAGCGAGTGGGTGCGCACCGTGCACTCGGTCGGCGCCCCGCTCGAGCCCGGCCAGGAGGACGTCGCCTGGCCGTGCAACGACCTGAAGTACATCACGCACTTCCCGGAGACCCTCGAAGTGTGGTCCTACGGCTCCGGCTACGGCGGGAACGCGCTGCTCTCCAAGAAATGCTTCGCCCTGCGCATCGCGAGCGTCATGGGACGCAACGAGGGCTGGCTCGCCGAGCACATGCTCCTCCTCAAGCTCACGGACACCGCGAACCACAAGACCTACCACCTCTCGGCAGCATTCCCCTCCGCCTGCGGCAAGACGAATCTGGCCATGCTCCAGCCCACCATCCCCGGCTGGAAGGTGGAGACCATCGGCGACGACATCGCCTGGCTGCGCCCCGGCCCCGACGGGCGCCTCTACGCGATCAACCCGGAGGCGGGCTTCTTCGGCGTGGCGCCCGGCACCGGCGAGTCGACCAACCCGGTCGCGATGGAGACCCTCTGGGGCAACACCATCTACACCAACGTCGCGCTCACCGACGAGGGAGACGTGTGGTGGGAGGGCAAGACCGACGAGGTCCCGGAGCACCTCATCGACTGGCAGGGCAACGACTGGACCCCGGACTCCGGTCGTCCCGCGGCGCACCCGAACTCGCGCTTCACCGTGCCGATCCAGCAGACCCCGACGCTCGCCGACGACTGGTACGGCCAGGACGGTGTGCCGCTCGACGCGATCCTCTTCGGAGGGCGTCGCGCGACCAATGTGCCGCTCGTCGCGCAGTCGCTCTCCTGGCAGCACGGCGTGTTCGTCGGTGCGACCATCTCCTCCGAGAAGACGGCGGCCCAGGAGGGCACCGTCGGGGAACTCCGGCGCGACCCGTTCGCGATGCTGCCCTTCTGCGGCTACAACATGGCCGACTACTGGGGGCACTGGCTCGACATGGGCGAGCGGCTCGGTGAGCACGCGCCGAAGATCTTCCAGGTGAACTGGTTCCGCAAGGGTGCCGACGGGCGCTACCTCTGGCCGGGCTTCGGCGAGAACTCTCGCGTGATCGACTGGATCATTCGCCGCGTCTCCGGCCAGGTCGAGGGGCGCGAGACGGCCGTCGGCGTGCTCCCCGCGGAGGGCGAGCTGAACCTCGACGGGATCGAAGAGGTCGAGACCGAGCTCGACGAGCTCTTCGCCATCGACCCGGCCTCGTGGCTCGCCGAGTGCGAGCTCACCGAGGAGTTCTTCGGCCGGTTCGGGGAGCGCGTGCCGACCGCGCTGCGCGCCGAACTCGCCGAACTGCGCGGGCGCCTCGACGCCTGAGCGGTTTCCGACTGTGGGCCTCGCCGTTCTGCCCGACGGTGGGGCCCACAACCTTCTCTCCGCCCCGGTCCCCTCCCGAAGCTATGCTTTGCGAATAAGGAGGGATGCCCTCGTAGCCCAACTGGCAGAGGCAGGCGACTTAAAATCGCTTCAGTCAGGGTTCGAATCCCTGCGAGGGCACAGACGATTGAGCCGAGCGGAAAGCGAGCTCGCTCGCTTGACCGAGGCGATTGAGTCCGTCGAATGACGAGACAAGGTTCAATCCTTGTCTCGTCAGGAGCACTGCTCGCTCCGTTCGCATCCCTAGACTGAGGGCGTGGTCTTCGCGAAGTTCCTCCTCCTCGCGGTCATCGTCCTCGTGATCGCGCTCGCCGTCTATGTGCGCGTGCGGCGCTGGATCCGCCGCCGGCGCCGCGGCTGACCCGCCGCCGCGCGCCGGCGGAGCTGTTCGTCTGCGCGTTACCTGCGCTGGCTATACTGCCCCCGCAGCCGCCGTCTCCGGATAGCGGCGACACGCCGGGGCGAGAGCCGCAGAGAACGAGAAGAGACACCGCAGCAGATGAGACTTCGCGCGCCACACATCATCGGCATCGCGCTGATCGGGCTGGGGATCGCCGCCGTGCTCGTCGTGCAGCTCCTGGGTCTCGGGCGCGGCGGATCCGACGGCCGGCCCTCGGGGCCGCTCACCGTCGTGCAGGGCGTGGTCGGCAGCGAGAAGCAGGCGTTCTTCGACGACCCCGAGGTGCAGCGGGTCTTCGCGGATCACGGTTTCGACGTGCGGGTGACGAGCTCGGGATCGCTCAGGATGGCGAGCCTGCCCGACCTCGCCGAGAACGACTTCGCGTTCCCCGCCTCCGCGATCGCCGCGAAGAACATCGAGGACAAGGTCGACGGGGTCGTGGGCACGCACGAGCTCTTCTTCTCGCCGATGGCGGTCGCCACGTTCCAACCGATCCTCGATCTGCTGGCCGAGAACGGCGTCGCCGAGCAGGGCGCCGACGACAAGTGGGTCATCGACATCGCCGCCTACCTCGAGCTCGTCGCGGCGGACACCCGATGGAACCAGCTCGAGGGATCCGAGGCCTACGCGTCGCCGCGCACCGTGCTGATCACCTCCACCGACATCCGCAGCAGCAACTCGGCCGCCATGTATCTCTCGCTCGCCGCCTACGTGCTCGCCGACAACTCCGTGGTCACCTCGCAGACCCAGGCGCAGAAGCTGCTGCCCGAGCTGGGCAAGCTGTTCCTGGCGCAGGGCTACTCCGGATCCTCCTCGGCGGCCCCCTTCGCCACCTATCTGGCCCAGGGGATGGGCGCGGTGCCGATGGTGATGATCTACGAGGGCCAGTTCCTCGAGGAACTCATCAAGGAGAACTCCCGGATCACCGACGAGATGGTGCTCGCGTACCCGAGCCCGACCTTCTTCAGCACCCACACCGGAGTGACGTTCAGCGAGCACGGCGAACAGGTCATGCGTGTCATCTCCGAGGACGCCGAGCTCGCCCGTCTGCTCGCGGTGCACGGCTTCCGCGCGACGGGCGACAATCAGGCGCTCTTCACGGAGTTCGTGGCCGAGCAGGGGCTCGAGGCCGAGTTCGCCTCGCCGGGCAGCTTCGTCAACATCGCGCAGGAGCCGAGCTACGAGGTGCTCGACTACCTGCTGACCAGGATCGGCGAGGAGTACGACCTCAGCGGCGCGCCTCCCGCGCCGTCCGAGGCCGAGGCGGAGGGATCGCAGCCATGACCACCACCATCATCGGATCGCCGGGCGCATCCCGGGCGGCGGGGTCTCCGCGCCGCGCACTGGCGCGCTCGGTCACCGCCCTTCTGGCGGCGGTGCTGCCCGCCGCGATGCTGAGCGGATGCATCGGCGCTCCGGGCGCCGACGAGTCGAAGACGCTGCACGTGCTCGCCGGCAGCGAGGTCAAGGACATGCAGCCGATCCTCGACGAGATGGAGGCCGAGACGGGCGTGCATCTCGAGTTCGAGTTCACCGGCACCCTCGACGGCACCGAGAAGCTCCTCGCCGAGGGCGAGGATGCGCCCTGGCAGGCCACCTGGTTCCCCTCGAACAGTTATCTCTCGCTGTTCCCCGAGACCGAGCTGCTCGTCACGGCGGAGACCTCGATCATGCGCTCCCCGGTGGTCCTCGGCGTCAAACCGGAGGTCGCCGACCGGCTGGGCTGGACGGAGGCCGATCAGCCGGCTTGGCAGGAGGTGGTCGACGCGATCGAGGCGGGCGAGCTGAGCTACGGCATGACCAGCCCGGTGTCGTCGAACAGCGGATTCACCACGCTCGTGCAGGCCGCGACCGCGCTCTCCGGCACCGGCACGGTGCTCGAGGCCGACGACATCGAGGCCGTGACCGAGCCGCTCACCGCCTTCGCGGCCGGGCAGAAGCTCACCTCCGGTTCGAGCGGCTGGCTGGCCGAGAAGTTCGCTGAGGATCCCGACGCGGCCGACGCGATCTTCAACTACGAGTCGGTCCTGCAGACGATGAGCGTCGCGGGCGAGCCGCTCCGAGTCGTGATCCCCTCGGACGGGGTGGTCACGAGCAACTATCCGCTGACGCTGCTCAGTTCGGCGGGCGAGGAGAAGGCCGAGCTCTACCGCCAGGCCGTCGCCTACCTGAGCGGTGACGAGGTCCAGCAGCGGATCGCCGATCTCACCAAGCGCCGCACCTCGGCGACGGCGTCCGGCGGCGCCTCCGGACAGGTCTTCGAGCTGCCCTTCCCCGCGCGGCTCGAGACGGTGCAGCAGCTGCTCGAGGTCTGGCTCTCCGAAGCGCGCAAGCCGGCGAACATGGTGTTCGCGATCGATACCTCGGGCTCGATGGGGGAGGGCTCCCGGATGGAGGATCTCCGCGAGGCCCTCCACGTGCTCGTCGGCGATCAGAGCGGCGGATCCACCGGCTTCCTCCGGCTGAAGCCGCGCGAGCGGATCACCCTCCTGGAGTTCTCCCACGAGGAGAAGTCCCAGCTGACCGTCGACGTGCCGGAGGACGAGGCCGGCTTCGACGCGGCGATGCAGCGCCTGAACGACCGGATCGACGCCTACTGGCCGGACGGCGGCACCGACATCTACGGCACCACGATCGACGCGCTCGAACTCGCGGCCCGCGAGGCCGGCGACGATCGGATCACCAGCGTCGTGCTGTTCACCGACGGGCAGCACACGGAGGAGCTGAACGCCGCCGATTTCGCGGCCTGGTACGAGCGCGCGGTGGCGCGGGTTCCCGTGATCGGCGAGATCCCGGTGTTCGCGGTGGTGTTCGCCGAGGCGGATCAGGAGGAGATGGAGCGGCTCGCCGAGACGACCGGTGGCCGCGCGTTCCAGGCGGGGCAGGACTCGCTCAGCAGCGTCTTCCGAGAGATCCGAGGGTATCTGTGAGTCTGCGGCCGAGGACGATCGGACTGGGCCTGGGCGCCGCTGCGGCGGCGCTCGCCGGTTTCGGCCTGGCGCTCGGTCTGCAGCTCGCGCTCCCCCTCGCGCTGCCGATCGCGGCGGTGGTCGGCGTCGGCGTGGGCCTGCTGGCGGCGCCCGCGAGGCCGTCCGAGCTGGTGCGCCTGGGCGTGATGCCCACCACCACGGCGCAGGCCCTCGACGCCGCGGCCGAGAGCGCCGCGGCGACGGCCCGCGCGGTGGGGCGGCTGAGGGGTCGGCCGGTCTGGGGCACCACCGGCCTCGACGGCGAGCTGCTCGCGCTCGGCTCCGACATCGAGGGCCTGGCCGGGCAGCCGGCGCTGCGATCGCGCTCGCAGACCGACGGCGATGTGCAGACCCTGTTCACCCTGGCGACGGACTATCTGCCCACGATCGTGAATCTGGCCATCGAGAACGACCGCATGCACGCCTCCTTCAGCGGCGGACGGCCCCGAGCCGAGATCGCGCGCAACGTCGAGGGGCTGCAGGCGCAGACGCGGGTGCTCGGGGAGGTGCTCGAACGGATCGAATCCGATGTGGTCCGGGGCGTCTCCCGCGACGCCGAGCAGCACGCCGAGTTCCTCCGGATGCGCTTCGCCCAGACGGGCGCGCCAGAACTGCTCGACCTGAGCGTGCCCCGACAGGCGCCCCCTCCGACCATTCCAGACCAGCCGTCGAACCGACCCGAGCACGAGTGAAGGACGCATCATGACCGAAAAACTGACCCCTCCGGCCGAGGTCGAGCAGATCGAGGCGGCGCCCCCGGTCGAGCCCGTCGAACCCGAGAAGGCCGTCGGTCTCCTCCCCGACCTGAGCAACGAGCAACTGCTCGATCTGCGGGACCGCGCGGTGACCTGGGTGGGCCGGCTCACCGGACTCGTGCCGAAGACGCCCGAGTTCCAGGCGCAGGTGCGCGCGATCCAGAACGTCGCCCGGGCCGAGATCACCCAGACCTCCGAGTTCTCCAACCGGTTCCTGCAGCTCAGCCTCGCGCAGGCGAAGGCGCAGGGCGGCGACGGCGCTCAGACGCAGGTGGCGCGCAGCCTCGTCGATCTGCGCAACCGGGTCGAGGAGCTGGCTCCGGCGAACCAGTCGTTCCTCGAGAAGCTGGTCGGGCTGCTGCCGGGATCGAAGCAGCTGCAGCGCTACTTCAAGCAGTACGAGTCGAACCAGGAGCAGCTGAACACGGTGCTGCTGGCACTCGGACGCGGGCAGGACATCCTCCGCAAGGACAACGCCGGCCTGGCCGTCGAGCGCAAGGCGCTGTGGGAGACGATGGGGGAGCTGAAGAAGCTCTCGGGACTGCTCGGCGAGCTCGACGCCGCGGTGGTCGACCGGATCGCCGAGCTGCGCGCGAGCGGAGACGAGCCGACCGCCGCAGGACTCGAGTCGGAGGTGCTCTTCGCGATCCGCCAGCGCCACGCCGACGTGCAGACCCAGCTCGCGGTGAGTGTGCAGGCCTATCTCTCGATGGACCTGATCCAGGACAACAACGTGAAGCTCATCGACGGAGTCGAGCGCGCGAAGACGACGACGATGACGGCGCTGCGCACCGCGGTGATCGTGGCGCAGGCGCTCGAGAACCAGAGGATCGTGCTCGACCAGATCGACGCGGTCAACCGCACGACCAACACGCTCATCGACCAGACCAGCAGCATGCTCCGGCAGAACGCCGGACGGGTGCAGGAGCAGGCGGTGAACTCGGGCGTGTCGCTCGAGACGCTGCAGCGCGCCTACGACAACCTCTTCGCCACGATCGACGAGGTGGAGTCCTTCCGGGCGCGCGCCAACCAGCACTTCGCGACCACGATCGACGCGCTGGGCCAGCAGGTCGAGCGCGCACAGCCCTACCTGGAGCGCGCCCGCCGCTCCGAGGTCGAGGGGAGCCCGGCCGACGCGGCGATCGCCGCGGGCGAGCCGGCGCTGCCGCCCGAGCTCCTGCCGTAGGGGCGCCGTCGCAGGGGCCGCCCAGCGGCCGGGCCCGTCCGGTCCCCGACGCGGCGCGGTTCACAGCACTTTCCTGGGCGCCGCGGCTAGGATCGCGGCATGCCTGGATCACTCATCGCCATCCTCGTCGTCGTCGGCATCATCGTGGTGCTCGGCATCTATGTGTGGGCCACCTACAACTCCTTGGTCACGCTGCGCGTGCGCGTCGACGAGGCCTGGAGCGACATCACCGTCCAGCTGAAGCGCCGCGCCGATCTGATCCCCAACCTCATCGAGACGGTCAAGGGCTACGCCGCGCATGAGAAGGGCGTCTTCGAGGCCGTCACCCAGGCGCGCGCCGAGACGATCTCGGCGAGCAGCCCCGCGGAGGCGTCGGTGGCCGAGAACCACATGCAGCAGGCGCTGAAGAGCATCTTCGCGGTCGCCGAGGCGTATCCGCAGCTGCAGGCCAGCCAGAACTTCCTGCAGCTGCAGGGCGAGCTGGTCGACACGGAGAACAAGATCCAGGCCTCGCGCCGCTTCTACAACGGCGGAGTGCGCGAGCTGAACACGAAGATCCAGATCTTCCCCAACAACATCTTCGCGAAGATGCTCGGCTTCAGCGAGCGCGAGTTCTTCGAGGTCGAAGACGTCGCGGCGATCTCGGAACCGCCGCGCATCCAGTTCTAGGCGAGGAGCGCGGTGTACAGCGCGATTCGCCGGAACAAGGTCAACAGCTTCCTCATCATCCTGCTGTTCCTCGCCATCATCGGCGGTCTGGGATGGCTCGCCTCTGCCATCTACGATTCATGGACCATCGTCATCTGGGTCGTGGTGATCTCGACGGGCTATGCGGCCTTCCAGTACTTCGCCGCGGGGCGGCAGGCGATCACGATGAGCGGCGGGCAGCGGATCACCGAAGCCGACAACCCGAGGCTCTATCGCATCGTCGAGAACCTCTCGATCACCACGGGCACTCCCATGCCCGAGGTCTACATCGTCCACGATCCCGCCCCGAACGCCTTCGCCACGGGCCGGGATCCCGAGCACGCGATGGTCGCGGCGACGACGGGGCTGCTCGAGATCATGACGGACTCCGAGCTGGAGGGCGTCATGGCCCACGAGCTCGGGCACGTGCGCAACTACGACATCCGCGTCTCGATGATCGTCTACGGCCTCGTGGTCGCCGTGGGCATGATCTCCGACGTGCTCGTGCGCATGGCGTTCTTCGGGCGCAACAACAACAGCAACCCCGTGGTGATGATCCTCGGCCTGGTCGCCATGATCGTGGCGCCGCTCGTCGCCTCGCTCGTGCAGCTGGCGGTCTCCCGGCAGCGGGAGTACCTGGCCGACGCGACCGGAGCGCTGACCACCCGTCACCCCGAGGCGCTCGCCAGCGCGCTGCACAAGCTCAGCGAGTACGGGCGGCCCCTGCAGAAGCAGAACAGCAGCATGGCCCATCTCTGGATCGCGGATCCGCTCAAACCCGGCGTGGTGCAGCGCCTCTTCGCCACGCATCCGCCGATCCCGGATCGGATCCGGAGGCTTTTGGACATGGGCGGAAAGTTCTGATCGCGGTAGGCTTGTCTGCGGCAGTTCGGCGCCCGCGCCGTGATTCCTTCGACCATGGAGCAGATACACCGTGAGTGATTTTCTGTCGGCACAGACACGCACCGAAACCGACTCCCTCGGCAGCGTCGAGATCCCAGCCTCGGCGTACTGGGGGGTGCACACGGCGCGGGCCCACGAGAACTTCCCGATCTCGCGTCGGCCCATCTCGGTCTACCCCGACTTCGTGCGCGCCTTCGCCTGCGTGAAGCAGGCGGCCGCCCGGGCGAACCTCGAGATCGGGGCGCTCGACGAGCAGCGCGCCACGCTGATCGACCGCGCCTGCGAGGAGGTCAAGACCGGCATGCTGCTCGACCAGTTCGTCGTCGGCGTCGTGCAGGGCGGGGCCGGCACCTCGACGAACATGAACGCCAACGAGGTCATCACGAACCGGGCACTCGAGCTCGCCGGGCGCAGGAAGGGCGAGTACGACTTCATCAACCCGAACGACCACACCAACCACAGCCAGTCGACCAACGACACCTACCCGACCGCGATCAAGATCGCCCTGGCCTTCTCGCTCACGAGCCTGCTCGAAGAGCTCGCCCTGCTCGCCGACTCCTTCGAGGCGAAGGGGCGCGAGTTCTCCCACATCATCAAGGTGGGGCGCACCCAGCTGCAGGACGCGGTGCCGATGACGCTCGGCCAGGAGTTCAACGCCTTCGCCGTGACGTTGCGGGAGGACGTCGAGCGCCTTCAGGAGGCGGTGCAGCTGCTCGGCGAGGTGAACATGGGCGCGACGGCGATCGGCACGGGGATCAACGCGCCGAGGGGGTACAAGGAGGCCGTGGTCCGGCACCTGCGGGACATCACGGGTCTCGACCTGGTCTCGGCCGGCGATCTCGTCGAATCCACCAGCGACACCGGGGTGTTCGTCACCTTCTCGGGCGCCCTCAAGCGCAGTGCGCTGAAGCTCTCCAAGATCTCGAACGATCTCCGCCTGCTCTCCTCCGGCCCGCAGGCCGGGCTGGGCGAGATCAATCTCCCGGCGCGGCAGGCCGGCTCGTCGATCATGCCCGGCAAGGTCAACCCCGTGATCCCCGAGGCGGTCTCCCAGGTCGCCTACGCGGTGGCCGGATCCGATGTGACCGTCTCGATGGCGGTCGAGGCGGGTCAGCTGCAGCTCAACGCGTTCGAGCCGATCATCGCGCACTCGCTCTTCCAGTCGATCACCTGGCTCGAGCGGGCCTGCCAGACCCTGCGCGTCAACTGCGTCGACGGCATCACCGCGAACGAGGAGCGCCTCGCAGACACCGTGTCCCGCTCGGTGACGGTGATCACCGCGCTCGCGCCCGTGATCGGCTACGCCGAGGCGGCGAAGCTCGCCAAGCAGGCGCTCGCCACGAACGCCAAGGTCTCGGACCTGGTCGTCTCGCACGGGCTGCTGGATCAGGCGCAGCTCGACGACATCCTCCAGCCGGCGAAGCTGGCGGGCCTCGCCCCGGAGACCGGCACCATCGAGACGATCGACGGATCGGCCGAGGCCGCGCCGGAGAAGATCGAGGACGGCGGAGAGTAGCCCCTAGGCGGCGACGCAGCGGTTGGTGAGCGCTCCGATGCCCTCGATCGTGACGGTGACCTCGGTGCCCGGGCGGAGGTAGAGCGGCGGCGTGCGCGAGCGCCCCGCTCCGCCGGGCGATCCGGTCGAGATCAGGGTGCCCGGAAGCAGGGTGAGCGACTGCGAGAGCGACGCGATCAGCTGCGCGACACTGCGGATCATCGTGCCGGTGCTCGCATCCTGCACGCGCAGACCGTCGACATCGGTGGTCAGGCGCAGCGACTGGGGATCGGGGATCTCGTCCGCCGTCACCACGACGGGGCCGACGGGGGTGAAGCCGTCGAAGGACTTGCAGCGCGACCACTGCGGCTCGGAGAACTGGATGTTCCGCGCGGTGATGTCGTTCACGACCGTGTAGCCGAACACGTGGTCCAGGGCCTCTTCGGCCGTCACGTCCTTCGCCGCACGGCCGATGACGACCCCGAGCTCGCCCTCGTAGTCGACCTCCTCGCTGAGCCGAGTGGGCAGCGGCACCTCGTGGCCGTGACCGTTGAGCGAATTGGGGAAGAGGGAGAACAGCACCGGGCCGGAATCGTTGTCGAGGCTGAGCTCGCTGGCGTGCTCGTCGTAATTGAGGCCCACGGCCAGCACGATCGGCGGACTCGGCACGGCCGGGGCGTAGGACGCTCCCGCGAGCGGCGAGCCCGCGTCCTCGGGGAGGGCATCGAGCGCCGTCCGGAGACGCTCGAGGGCGCCGGGGCCCGCTTCGACGAGTTGCTGCAGCGAATCCGCCGATCCTCCGATCTCGCGGAGGGGGATCGAGCGTTCCCCCCTCACCGCGACGAGTTCCGGCTGCCGACTCCCTGCCCGGGTCAGATGCGCAAACTTCACGCTCCCAGGCTATCGGGTTTCGCACAGCCGGGTCGGCGACCCGGCCGATTCCTGCGATCGGCGGGCCGCGCAGACCACTCACAGCGAACTCGCCGGAAGCGGGCTGCGACTCTCGGGAAGAATGGGGGCATGACTGATGCATCGCTGTCGAAACCCGAGATCGAATTCCCCGACGGGCCCGCCCCCGCAGAACTCGAGATCGTCGATCTCGTCGAGGGGAGCGGCGAGGAGGCCCTGGCCAGCTCGACCGTCGAGGTGCACTACCTCGGCGTGGAGTACGACTCGGGCGAAGAATTCGACAGCTCGTGGAGCCGCGGCGAGACGATCAACTTCCCGCTGCGCTCGCTGATCCAGGGCTGGCAGATCGGCATTCCCGGGATGAAGGCGGGCGGTCGCCGCAAGCTCGTCGTTCCTCCCGCCCAGGCCTACGGCACCGCGGGCGGGCATCCCCTCGCGGGCAAGACCCTCATCTTCGTCATCGACCTCGTCTCGGTGCGCTGATCCCGGATCCCGCGGGATCGCGGGACGACGTTCCGGGAGATCGGCCTCCTCTCATCGAGTGGTAGTTTCGGTGGGGTGAGCGTGCGCCCGGCACGCGCGGAAACGGAGAGCCCGATGGCAGAGCAGGCGTCGTCTCAGCGGGAATCGACCCCGCGGGGGGAACCGAGGAACGCCCTCGACCGGTACTTCGAGATCACCGAGCGCGGGTCCACCTTCGGCCGAGAGGTGCGCGGCGGACTGGTGACCTTCGTCACGATGGCCTACATCGTGATCCTCAACCCGATCATCCTGTCCAGCGGCGTCGACGTCGAGGGGAACCAGCTCGCGTTTCCGGCGCTGAGTGCGGTGACGGCGCTCACCGCGGGAGCGATGACCATCCTCTTCGGGCTCGTCTCCCGACTGCCCTTCGCCTTCGCGGCGGGGCTCGGCATCAACGCGTTCCTCGCCTTCTCGGTGGTCGGCCAGGTCACCTGGCCCGAGGCCATGGCGCTCGTGGTGATCAACGGCGCACTCATCGTGCTCCTCGCGGCGACGGGACTGCGGCGGATGATCTTCGACGCGGTCCCCGTCGAGCTCAAGATCGCCATCACGGTGGGCATCGGCCTGTTCATCGCGTTCATCGGTTTCGTGAACGCCGGCTTCGTGACCTCGACCGGTGAGTCCTCACCCCCGGTCGGCCTCGGCATCGGCGGCTCGGTCGCGACCGTGCCCACCATCGTCTTCGTCTTCACGCTGCTGCTCACCGGCGTGCTCGTGGCGCGCAAGGTCAAGGGCGGCCTGCTCATCGGCCTCGTGTCCGGCACGATCCTCGCGGTGATCGTCGAGGCCATCTGGAAACTCGGACCCGCCACGGAGAACGCCGGCGGCTGGGGGCTCACCGTCCCGGCGCTCGACGGCACGCCCTTCGGCCTGCCCGACCTCAGCCTCGTCGGGGCGGTGAGCTTCGACTTCGGACGAGTCGGCCTGGTCACGGTCGTGATGCTGGTGTTCACCCTGCTCTTCACGAATTTCTTCGACGCGATGGGCACCTTCACGGGCCTCTCGCGCGAGGCCGGGCTGGCGGACGCGAAGGGCAACTTCCCGCGGCTCAAGTCGGCGCTGGTCGTCGAGGGCGTCGGGGCCATGGCCGGTGGTCTCACGTCGTCGTCGTCGAACACGGTGTTCATCGAGTCGGGCTCCGGCATCGGCGAGGGCGCGCGCACCGGCTTCGCGAACCTCGTCACCGGTGCGCTCTTCCTGCTCGCCATGTTCATCACTCCGCTCACGCAGATCGTTCCGACGGAGGTCGCGGCCGCAGCGCTCGTGATCGTCGGCGCCATGATGGTGTCGCAGATCACCGGGATCGACCTGGCCGACTTCGGCGTGGCCCTGCCGGTCTTCCTCACGATCACCGTGATGCCGCTGACCTACTCGATCGCCAACGGCATCGGCGCCGGCTTCGTCTCCTGGGTGATCGTGCGGGCGCTCTCGGGGCGGGCGCGCGACGTCCACTGGCTGCTGTGGGTGGTGGCGGCGGGCTTCGTGGTCTATTTCGCGCGTGGGCCCGTGGAGGTGCTCCTCGGCGCGTGACGCGCCGCCGGTGCCACAGCACTCCGGCGCCGGGCCTCCCTACTCCGCGATCCCGAAGGTGTGTCGCATGAGCGCGGACACGTCTCGGTCGAGGTGCTCGAGTTTGACGTTGAGCACCTCGAACTTCGCGTCGACCGTTTCGAACCCCGACTTCATCGCGCGCAGGAGAAGCGTGGTGGTCAGGGTGAACCCGCCGATCATGATGGCGGCGAACACTCCGATGAGCACCCATACCTGAGGTTCGGTCACGGTCATACCTCAATTCTGCGGCTTCGGTCGCTGGAATGCCAGCAAAGCTACGCGGCCGTCGCGCCCCGCGCGGGAGAGAACGCGGGAACTGTGCAATCTGTGGAGAACTCGTGTGGATGTCTGCGCTGTGAGCGGTACACGCCTCGTCGTCCTGCCCGGCCGTGTCATCGCCTGCCGTGGCTGCTGTTCGGAGCTGTACGAGGTTCTCGAAGTTGCGCCCCGCACTGCTTTTTGTATGCACTAAGAGAGGTTTCACTTGACATGATCGAATAGACCGGTAGTTTTGTATACATGAAGCGTGGGTTGGGGGAGCGGGCGAGCGATTTCGCCTACCGCCGCCTGCGCCAGGAGATCGTCGAGCTGGAGATCGAACCCGGTGCGGTGATCGCCGAGGTCGAGACCGCCGCGCGCCTCGGGGTGTCCCGCACGCCGCTCCGCGAGGCGACGGCCCGGCTGCTCGCCGACGGCCTGCTCATCCCGGACGGGGCCCGCGGCGTGGCGGTCGCCCCGATCTCGGCCGAAGACGTGACCCGGCTCACCGAGCTGAGAGAGGCGCTCGACGCGCAGGCCGCGCGCCTCGCCGCGCAACGCCGGGACGCGGCAGGACGCGCCGAGTTCGAGGACCTGGCCGGGCGCTTCGCGCGGCTCGCCGCCGATCCCGGCTTCGAGCCCGGCCTCGACCTCGGCTTCGATCTTGCAGGCGAGGGCGACCCCAGTGCGACCGAACGCACCGCAACCTACGCGCTCGCCGCGCGCCTCGACGAGGCGATCGACCGCGCCGCCGACAATCCCGTCCTCGCCGCCTCGCTTGGTCAGGTCCGCCTGCGCCTCGCCAGGGTGCGTCGCCTCGCGCAGGATCGGCCGGATCGCCTCGCCGAGGCCGCGCAGGAGCACCGCGCCATCGCCGAGGCGATCGCCTGGGGCGATGCCGAGCTCGCCGGGAGCGCCGTGCGCGTGCACCTGAGACGGTCGCTGGCGCACGCCCTGGCGCGGCTCGACGATCATCACCGGCGCGCCGCATTCCCCACCGCCGATCAGAAGGAGAGCGCATGAACGAGTCCCACACGGTTTCGGCCGGCACCGCCGTTCCGGGCGGCACCGTCGAAGTCCACGCCGTCCGCGCCTATCGCAGCGACGAGCGGCTGCCCCGCTCCGAGCAGCTGGCCTGGAAGCTCGCCGAGGTCGCCGCCGACGACGCTCCGCTCGATCCGGCAGCGGTGGAGATGGCCGTCAACCGCGTGATCGACAACGCCGCGGTGGCCGCCGCCTCGCTCGTGCGCGCCGCGCCGAGCGCCGCCCGGCAGCAGGCCGAGCAGCACCCGCCGAGCGCGGGCGGCTCGGGATCCTCGGTCTTCGGTCTCGCTTCCGGGGCCGCGCACTCGCCCGAATGGGCGGCGTGGGCCAACGGCGTCGCCGTGCGCGAACTCGACTACCACGACACCTTCCTCGCCGCCGACTACTCCCATCCGGGAGACAACATCCCGCCGATCCTCGCCGTCGCCCAGCATCTCGCGGCCGCTCGGGGGCTCACCGGCGCAGATCTGGTGCGGGGCATTCTCACCGGCTACGAGATCCAGATCGACCTCGTGAAGGGCATCTGCCTGCACGAGCACAAGATCGACCACGTCGCCCACCTCGGTCCCTCCGCCGCGGCCGGCATCGGCACGCTGCTCGGTCTCGGCGCCGAGACCGTGTTCCAGGCCATCGGCCAGGCGCTGCACACGACGACGGCCACGCGCCAGTCGCGCAAGGGCGAGATCTCGTCGTGGAAGGCGCACGCCCCGGCGCTCGCAGGCAAGGTCGCGGTCGAGGCCGTGGACCGTGCGCTGCGCGGGGAGACGAGCCCCACCCCGATCTACGAGGGCGAGGACGGCGTGATCGCCTGGCTGCTCGGCGGGCCCGAGGCGCGCTACGAGGTGCCGCTGCCGGTGCGCGGCGCCGCGAAGCGCGCCATCCTCGACAGCTATACCAAGGAGCACTCGGCCGAGTACCAGGCGCAGGCCTGGATCGACCTCGCGCGCAAGCTGCACCGCGAGCATCCGGCGACCGCGGATCCCGCCCGCGTGGAGCGCATCGTCATCGAGACCAGCCACCACACCCACTACGTGATCGGATCGGGCGCGAACGACCCGCAGAAGTACGATCCGCGTGCGAGCCGCGAGACGCTCGACCACTCGATCCCCTACATCTTCACGGTCGCACTGCAGGACGGGGCCTGGCATCACGAGCGATCCTACGCGCCCGAACGGGCGTCCCGCCCCGACACGGTCGCGCTGTGGCAGAAGGTGACCACGATCGAGGGCGCGGAGTGGACCCGCCGCTACCACTCCCTCGACATCTCTGAGAAGGCCTTCGGCGGCGCCGTCGAGATCGTGCTGAGCGACGGCACCGTGATCCGCGACCGGATCGCCGTGGCCGACGCCCACCCGCTGGGCGCCCGCCCCTTCGCCCGGGAGCAGTACGTGCAGAAGTTCCGCACGCTCGCCGACGGCGTGCTCGAGACCGCGGAGATCGAGCGCTTCCTCGGCCTCGCCGAGCGACTGCCGGAGCTCGCCCCGCACGAGCTGGCCGGGCTCACGATCCAGGCCCGCCCCGGTCTGCTCGACTCGGTGCCCCGCACCGCCGGCATCTTCTAGGGGGCCCGCCGTGCTCTATGCGACATCCACTCCCGAGGCCAAGCGCGCCCGGTTCCGCGAGGCGCTCGCGGGCCCCCGTCTGCTGCGCGTTCCGGGCGCCTTCAACCCCCTCTCGGCGCGGCTCATCGAGCGGAAGGGCTTCGACGGCGTCTACATCTCGGGTGCCGTGCTCTCTGCGGACCTCGGCCTGCCTGACATCGGGCTCACCACGCTGAGCGAGGTCGCCGCCCGCGGTGCGCAGATCGCCCGCGTGACCGAGCTGCCCGCGCTCATCGACGCCGACACCGGCTTCGGCGAGCCGATGAACGCCGCCCGCACCGTGCAGGAGCTCGAGAACGCGGGGATCTCGGGCCTGCACATCGAGGATCAGGTCAACCCCAAGCGCTGCGGCCACCTCGACGGCAAGGAGGTCGTCGGGCTCGACATCGCGGTGCGGCGCATCCGCGCGGCCGTCGCCGGGCGGCGGGATCCGAACTTCCTGATCATGGCCCGCACCGACGTCCGCGCCGTCGAGGGGCTCGACGCGGCGAGGGATCGCGCGAAGGCGCTCGTGGACGCGGGTGCCGACGCGATCTTCCCCGAGGCCATGCGCACGCTCGACGAGTTCGCGGCGATCCGCGACGCCGTCGACGTGCCGATCCTCGCCAACATGACGGAGTTCGGCAAGAGCGAGCTGTTCACCGTCTCGCAGTTGGAGTCCGTGGGGATCGACCTCGTGATCTGGCCGGTGTCGCTGCTGCGCCTCGCGATGGGCGCCGCGGAGCGCGGACTCGACGCGCTCACCGCGGAGGGGTCGCTCGCGGGTCAGCTGGATCGCATGCAGCACCGCGCGGACCTCTACGAACTGCTCGACTACGAGGGCTACAGCGGCTTCTACGCCGACGTCTTCAACTTCACGGTGGAGCGCTGATCGTGGTATCGGCACCCTCGCCCGCCCTCTCCGCAGTCGAGCGATACAGGAACGAAGGAGTTTACGATGACAGAGACCGAGATCCGCAAGGGGCTGGCCGGAGTGGTGGTCGACGAGACCGCCATCTCGAAGGTGAACCCCGAGACCAACTCGCTGCTCTACCGGGGGTACCCGGTGCAGGAGCTCGCGGCGACGCGCTCCTTCGAGGAGGTCGCCTGGCTGCTGTGGCACGGCGAACTGCCGAGCGGTGAGCAGCTCGCGGCCTTCCGCGAACGCGAGCGCTCCCTGCGTGCGCTCGATCCCGCGGTCCGCGCCACCATCGATCTCCTGCCGGTGACGGCGCACCCGATGGATCTCACCCGTAGCGCGGTGAGCGCGATCGGAGCGCTCGACCCCGAGGCCGAGCAGGAGGGAGCCGAGGCGAACCTGCGGAAGGCGGAGCGTCTGTTCGCCCAGCTGCCGGCGGTGGTCGCCTACATCCAGCGCAGACGGCGGGGCGAGGATCCGATCGCTCCCAGGGACGATCTCGACTATTCCGCGAACTTCCTCTGGATGGTGTTCGGCGAGGATCCGACCCCCACGGCGGTCGACGTGTTCCGTGTCTCGATGGTGCTCTACGCCGAGCACTCGTTCAACGCGTCCACCTTCACCGCGCGCGTCATCACCTCCACCACCGCGGATCTGTACTCGGCCGTCACGGGGGCGATCGGGGCGCTCAAGGGCGCGCTGCACGGCGGCGCGAACGAGGCGGTGATGCACCTCTTCGACGAGATCGGGACCGCCGAGCGCGTATCGGACTGGCTGGACGGGGCGCTCGCCGCGAAGCGCAAGATCATGGGTTTCGGGCATCGCGTCTACCGCAAGGGAGATTCGCGGGTGCCGACGATGAAGGCCGCCCTCGACGTCCTGCTGGCGGAGCGCGGCGCGGACGACCCCCTGGCGGTGCGGCTCTCGGCGCTGTACGCGGAGCTGGAGCGCGAGTTCGTGGCGCGCAAGGGCATCCACCCCAACCTCGACTATCCCTCCGGCCCGGCCTACCACCTGCTCGGCTTCGACACCGAGGTGTTCACGCCGCTGTTCGTCGCGAGTCGCGTCACCGGGTGGACGGCGCACGTGATCGAGCAGCAGTCGTCCAACGCGCTGATCCGCCCCCTGAGCGCCTACAGCGGGGTGCCCGAACGGCACCTGGCCTGAGCACCCGCCATCCGGGCGGGATCAGCCGCTCAGGCGTTCGGCGAGGAGGGCGACGTGGCGCCCCCGCGCCCGGGTGAGGATCAGCGTGCCGCCGTTCGGGCCGCTCAGGCGGAGGCGCCTGCGGAGCTCGGCGGGATCGATCGGGACGCCGCGCTTCTTGATCTCGAGCCGACCGATGCCGCGGGCGGCGAGTGCGCGTCTGAGCGGCTTCTCTCCCGCCGGCAGGCGTTCGAGGATGCGGAAACCCGCTGCGAAGGGTGTGCGGTGCGGCGTGTCCGCGGTGAGGTAGGCGATGCCCTCCCCGAGCATGCCGGCGCCGATGCGGTCGGCCAGCTCGCCGATCAGGCGGGCGCGGATCACGGCCCCGTCCGGCTCGTACAGGTAGTCGCCGAGGTCGCGCACGTCCACGTCGGGGGCGTCGGCCGCGGCGTTCAGCTCGTGGGTCCCGGTCTCCTCCTCCCGCGGGCGCAGCACGAGAGCGGAGCGGCGGACGCCGGGTCGCGCGAGTCGCCCGAACCACAGTCCGGTCTCCACGAGCTGCCCGTCGACGGAGACCCACTGCGCCTCTGCGTCGTCAGGGATCAGTCCGCGATCGAAACCGGGCCCGAGCTTGACGCCCGTGGGTAGCCGTTCGGCCAGCCCGAACGCGAAGTCGAGTCCGGGGGAGTAGTCGCCCGGCCTCGTGATCCGGCGCGTGTCGCGGTGGCCGGCGGTGCGCCGCGCGGGATCGAGGAACACCCCGTCGAGCTCGTCGAGCGGAAAGCGCTCCGCGTCCCCCGCCCAGACGGGCACGCCGAGGTTGCGCTCCGCGACCGCGGCCGTGAACGGGTTTATCTCGACCGGGCGCGCATCGATCCCGGCCGCCTGCAGCGCGAGCGATTCGGCGCCGATGCCGCAGCCCAGATCCCCCACCACCCGGCATCCCGCGGCTGCGAACCGTTGCGCGTGCGCCTCCGCGACGACCGAGCGGGTCGCCTGCTCCAGGCCGGCCGGGGTGAAGAGCAGGTGCGCGGCGGCCTCGCCGAACTTCGCACGCGCCTTCGCACGCAACTCGGCCTGCGTCAGCAGCGCCGCGGTCTCCTCGGCCGGGACGCCCTGATCGCGCAGATTCCTTCGGGCGTCATCGAGCGATGCGCCGTCGCGGAGGTGCTGCTCGAGCTCCGCGAGGCGCGCCGCTCCGCGCGGTGCGAGCAGCGCCGCCCATCCCGGCGGGGCGGGCACGCCGTGACCCGGTTCCGGGTCCGGCGCCGATGACGGAGAGGAGGCGCTGCTCGACGGAACTCGCCGGTTCAGAAGCTGCTGCTGAATCTCGACGCGCCGGCGGCGGCCGAGCTGATCGCGACGATGATGATGCCGATGTAGGCGATGAAGATCAGCGCGATGATCACCAGCCAGATGTAGCCGACGATGACGCCGGTGAGCGCGAGGCCTCGGCCCGCGTCGCCGTTGCGCTTGATCTGGTTGAGTCCGATGTGCCCGAAGACGATTCCCGCGATGGGCTGAATGAAGGCGAGGATCACCGACACCAGTGCGAAGGCGTTCGTGCCGGCGAGCGTGGTCGGCAGCGACGGCTGCTGCTGGTACTGCTCGGGGGCGAACTGCTGCGCCTCCTGCTGCGGGTACTGAGCGGCGTAGTCGGCCTGGGGCGCGGTATAGGTCTCGGGCTGCGACCCGTACGCGGGTTGCGCACCGTAGGCGGTCGGCTGCTCCGGGGTCTCCGGTGTCGGCGGGTAGCTCATGAGGGCCTCCGTAGGGTTTCTGCTGTCAGTCGTAGTAGTAGCTGCTGCTCGCCGCCGAACCCGCGGCGACCATGATGAAGATGATCCAGATCAGCCACAGCAGGACGAGGGCGATGCCGATGTAGCCGATGATCAGACCGGCGAGAGCGAGACCGCGCCCGCCCTCGCCGTTGCGCTTGATCTGGTTCAGGCCGATGTGACCGAGGATCACGCCGACGACCGAGAGCCCCACGATCGAGGTGATCAGCGAGATGATCGCCAGCACGTTCGTGGTCTGAGCGGCGTACTGCGGCGCCGCGGGCGCCGAGTAGGCGGCGCCGTACGGCTGCGCGGCGGGTGCGGCGTACTGGGGCGCGGGCGGGGCGGCGTACTGGGGTGCGGCGTACTGGGGCGCGGACGGGGCGCTGTACTGCGGCGGCGCCGGCTGGGACGGATACTGCGGGGCCGCAGGGGGCGCGTATGGCGGTGTCCCGTCGTTCTGCGGCGGTTCGCCGGCCGCAGGCTGCTGCTGCGGGAGATTCGGATCATCCTGATGCGACACGTTCGCTCCTCGATTCGCTCTGCGCCGAGGTCGTCGTTCGCCCCGCTCCGTCGCGCCCCAGTATATTTCACCGAGCGCCGGCTTTCGAGGGGTGCCGGCAACACGGTGCAAACTTCCTGCGGCGAGGTCCGCGGCCCGGTTCGGCGCGCGTGTTCGCTCCTCGCGATCCGAACGCGCCGGAGTTGGCACTCGCCTTGCACGAGTGCCAACTCTGGCCCTAGACTCACTAGCAGCGTGCCCGGACCGGGCACCTGCTGGTTCTTGAAGTTCTCACTCCGAAGAAAGAGGTCAACCGTGTCGGTCAGCATCAAGCCGCTCGAAGATCGAATCGTCATCAAGCAGGTCGAGGCGGAGGAGACCACCGCCTCCGGTCTGGTGATCCCCGACAGCGCCAAGGAGAAGCCCTCCGAGGGCGAGGTCGTCTCGGTGGGTCCCGGCCGTATCGATGACAACGGCAACCGCGTCCCCCTCGACGTGAAGGTGGGCGATGTCGTGCTCTACTCGAAGTACGGCGGCACCGAGGTGAAGTACGGCGGCGAGGAGTTCCTCGTGCTCTCGGCTCGCGACGTGCTGGCGGTCATCGAGCGTTAGCGAGATGTTCGGCGCTGTCGAGCGCTGAGGGCCTCTCCGGCGCCGTCGCGCGCCGAGACGTCCGGTGAAGGGGCCGGTGCATGCGCACCGGCCCCTTTCGCGCGCGGGGGAGTAGGCTGGGGCGGTGAGTACCCGTCTCGGCTACGTCTACGGCATCGGCGCCTATCTGTGCTGGGGCGCCTTCCCGCTCTTCTTCATGCTGCTCGCCGAGGTCGATCCGCTCGAGACCGTGCCGTGGCGGGTGCTGACGGCGCTGGTCTTCTGCGTGCTGGCGGTCGGGGCGGCTCGACGGTTCGGGCCCGTGCTCGCGGTGATCAGATCCCCGCGGACGCTCGGCTGGCTGGCCGTCTCGGCCGTGCTGCTCTACGTCAACTGGCAGATCTTCGTGGTGGGCGTGGTCACCGGGCGCATCATCGAGACGGCGCTCGGCTACTTCATCAACCCGCTGGTCACGATCCTGATCGGTGTCGTGGTCCGCAAGGAGAAGCTGAGCCGTCTGCAGTGGGTCGCGGTGGGCATCGCCGGGGCGGGCGTGCTGGTCAGCGCCATCGCCTACGGCCAGTTCCCGGCCATCGCACTGGGGCTCGCCTTCTCCTTCGGACTGTACGGCGCCGTGCGCAAGCAGGCGAGCGAGCGCATCGACGCCCTCACCGGTCTCACGGTCGAGACCATGTTCGGCGCGGTCATCGCCGTCGCGCAACTGCTCGTGGTGCTCGCCCTCCTCGGGCATCTCGGGGCGTTCTCGCACGGGCCGTCGGTGACGATCCCGCTGCTGCTGAGCGGGGTGGTCACCGCGGTGCCGCTGCTGCTCTTCGGCGCGGGCAACCGTCGTCTGCCGCTGTCGAGGATGGGGTTCATCCAGTTCCTCACGCCGATCCTCGGGTTCCTGACCGGCTACTTCATCTTCGGGGAGGAGATGACGGCGGCGCGCTGGATCGGATTCGTCGCCGTGTGGGCGGCGCTCATCGTGCTGCTGATCGATGCGATGCGGGCGCTGCGCCCGAGGCGCCGTCGGGACGGTCCGGAGCCGTCCCCGGCGACGGGCGAGATCGCGACCCGCCCCATTCCCTGAGCGCGCGTCGCACCCCGGGCACCGGCGCGGAATACCGGCGGCGATCCGGCGATTACACTGGATACGCACCCGCGCTCCCGACCAGCGGAAGAGGACTTCATGGAACAGCGTGATCCGTTCGCGTTCACCGGTCTCACCTACGACGATGTGCTGCTGCTGCCCGCGCACACCGATGTGATCCCCAGCGAGGCCGACACCTCGACCCGGCTCACGCGACGGATCCGGCTCGGCATTCCGTTGATCTCGGCGGCGATGGACACGGTGACCGAGACGCGGATGGCGATCTCGATCGCCCGGCACGGCGGCATCGGCATCCTGCATCGCAATCTCTCGATCGAGGATCAGGCCGATATGGCGGATCGGGTCAAGCGCAGCGAGGCCGGGATGATCACGAACCCCGTCACCACCACGGTCGACGCGACGGTGGCGGAGGTCGACGCGCTCTGCGGCGAGTACCGGGTGTCGGGCCTGCCGGTGATCGACGAGGCTGGCGTGCTCGTCGGCATCATCACCAACCGCGACATGCGGTTCATCTCGGCGGCGGACCGCGCCGCGATGCGGGTGAGCGAGGCCATGACCCCGATGCCGCTGATCACCGCGCCGAAGGGCATCTCACGCGACGACGCGCAGGCCCTGTTCCAGAAGCACCGGATCGAGAAGCTGCCGCTCGTCGACGAGGCGGGCCGCCTGACGGGACTGATCACGGTGAAGGACTTCGACAAGGAGGAGCAGTACCCGAACTCCACCAAGGACGATGCGGGCCGGCTCCGGGTCGGCGCGGGGATCGGGTTCTTCGGCGATGCCTGGGAGCGGGCCGGGGCGCTGCTGGAGGCGGGGGTCGACGTACTGGTGGTCGACACCGCCAACGGCGACAGCCGCGGCGTGCTCGAGATCATCGCGCGGCTGAAGCGGGATCCCGCCTTCGCCGGCGTCGATGTGATCGGCGGCAACGTCGCCACCCACGCCGGAGCCAAGGCGATCGTCGAGGCCGGGGCCGATGCGGTCAAGGTCGGCGTCGGCCCCGGTTCGATCTGCACCACGCGGGTGATCGCGGGCGTCGGCGTGCCGCAGGTCACCGCGGTGTACGAGGCGGCGAAGGCCGCCACCCCCGCGGGAGTGCCGGTCATCGCAGACGGCGGGCTGCAGTACTCGGGCGACATCGCGAAGGCGCTGGTCGCCGGCGCCTCGTCGGTGATGGTCGGCTCGCTGCTCGCCGGCACCGACGAGAGCCCGGGGGATCTCGTGTTCGTCGGCGGAAAGCAGTACAAGAACTACCGCGGCATGGGATCGCTCGGGGCGCTGCAGACGCGGGGCGAGCGGACCTCGTATTCGAAGGACCGCTACTTCCAGGCCGACGTGCCCAGCGACGAGAAGCTGATCCCCGAGGGGATCGAGGGCCAGGTGCCCTACCGGGGTCCGGTCGGGGCGGTCGCGCACCAGCTGGTCGGCGGTCTGCGGCAGTCGATGTTCTACGTGGGGGCGCGCACGATCGACGAGCTGAAGGAGCGAGGCAACTTCGTGCGCATCACCTCGGCCGGACTCAAGGAGAGCCATCCCCACGACGTGCAGATGGTCGTTGAGGCGCCCAACTACAAGCGCTGAGCCGTGCGCCGCTTCGGGGTACGGACCGGGTGCGCGCGCCGGGGAGGCCGTGCGCCGAGCCGTCGCCGGACGCCCGCCCGGTGTTTGACCGCCGCCGTCCGGCGCGACTAGGGTGTTCAGACATGCCCGCGGGCGGCGCGACATCGGCGGCTTCCCCGCGCGGGCGGAGGAGGAAGAACTGATGAGTGCTCCGGCCACGACCCGGGAGCGGCGCACCGGTCTGCGCCTCGCCGCGTTCGTCACCGCGCTGCTGGTGGCGGTGCTGGGGCTGAGCGCCCCGAGCACGGCGCAGGCGGTGTGGGGCGACCCCCCGACCGGCTCCGCGACCGTCCGCGGGACGATCGCCTTCGCCGCGGGCACGCCGGCCGCGCCGACCGCGAGCCTGCTGCGCAGGATCGATTACAACGAGCCCGATGCGACGCGCAGCGGTCTCTACCTCACGCTCTCCGTCGATCAGCCGGGCACGGTCGAGGGCTGGGACTACGGGCAGGGCGACACCAACGTCACGGTGGACGCGTCGTCGGGCGCGTGGAGCATCAGCGGGGTCGGGAATGGCCGCTTCCGACTGAACATCGGCATCGTACTGCCGAACAACGGCTACGTGGAGGTGCTCAACAGGATCATCGCCGTGAGCGGGAGCGAGGTGTCTCTCGGCACCGCGACGGTCGATCGAGACGGGCGCCTCAGCCCGGTCATCGTCGCCTGCGAGGGACTGCTCCGGGCGACCAGGGTGATCGCGCAGAATCGGGCCACCGGCCAGGAGTACGAGGTCGAGCCGGCGCAGAGCGGCTGGATCGGCCCGCACGATCGGTGCGCCGACGCCTCGTACGGCAACTACCGACTCCTCGGCGCCCCGGCGGGCGACTATCTGCTCGCCTTCGAGCAGAACGGCGTGCGCGAGTACTACTCCGGATCGGAGATCGGCACGACGAGCATCGAGGAGGCGGCGACCGTCACGCTGAAGAGCTGGGAGGGCACCTCCGCGACCTTCATGTACGGCCTCGCGAAGCCCGTCTCGACGGCGGCCCCGACCACCGCGGCGACCGCGCGGGTGGGCGCGACGCTGCGGGCCCGGACGAGCGGCTTCGTATCGGGTGCGAAGCTCAGCTACCAGTGGCAGCGCAACGGTGCGGACATCGGCGGAGCGACGAAGTCGAGCTACCGTGCGAAACCCGCCGATCGCGGCAAGAAGCTGACGGTGACCGTGTCCGGCGCCAAGGCCGGGTACTGGCCGGTGGCTCGGACCTCGAAGGCGACGAAGTCTGTGGCGAACGGCAAGCTGCAGACCGGCAAGCCGAAGGTGCGCGGCACGAAGAAGGTCGGCAGGACCCTGAAGGCGACCCGGAGCGGTTGGACCGCGGGCACCAGGCTCAGCTACCGGTGGTACCGCAGCGGCAAGGCGATCGGCGGGGCGACGAAGTCGAGCTATCGGCTGAAGTCCGCCGACGCGGGCAAGCGGATCAGGGTGAAGGTCACGGGGAAGAAAGCAGGCTACGCGACCGCGTCCCGCAGCTCCTCTTCCACCGCCCGGATCACGCGCTGATCGCGGCGCGGCCGGGTAGGCTGGTCGGGTGAGCAACGAGATCGAGATCGGCCGCGGCAAGCGGGCCAGGCGCGTCTACACCTTCGACGAGATCGGCGTCGTGCCCACCCGGCGCACCCGGGATCCCGAGGTGGTGAGCACCGAGTGGTCCATCGACGCCTTCAGGTTCGAGATCCCCGTGCTCGGGGCGCCGATGGACTCGGTGATGTCGCCCGCGACCGCGATCGAGCTGGGCCGTCTCGGCGGCCTGGGCGTGCTCAATCTCGAGGGGCTCTGGACCCGCTACGAGGACCCGGAGCCCGTGCTCGAGGAGCTGGGAAGCCTCGGCGACGACGCTGCGGCCGTGAGGCGCATGCGCGAGTGCTATGCGGAGCCGATCAAGCCGGAGCTGATCCGCGCCCGCCTCGGCGAGATCCGCGAGTCCGGGGTGACCGTGGCCGGTGCGCTCTCGCCGCACCGGACCGCCGAGTTCTACGAGACCGTCGTGGGGGCGGGGGTGGACCTGTTCGTGATCCGGGGCAACACGGTCTCCGCCGAGCACGTCGCGAAGGAGGGGCGCGAACCGCTGAACCTCAAGCAGTTCATCTACGAGCTCGACGTGCCGGTGGTCGTCGGCGGGGCCGCGACCTATCAGTCCGCGCTGCATCTCATGCGGACCGGAGCGGCCGGCGTGCTCGTCGGCTTCGGCGGGGGCGCCTCGTCGACGACCCGGGCGACCCTGGGCATCCGCGCCCCGATGGCGAGCGCGATCGCCGACGTGGCCGGCGCTCGCAGCGACTACCTCGACGAGTCCGGCGGCCGCTACGTCCATGTCATCGCGGACGGCGGCCTCGGCACCTCCGGGGATCTGGTGAAGGCGATCGCCTGCGGCGCCGACGCGGTGATGCTGGGGGCGGCCCTCGCGCGCGCCACCGATGCTCCCGGACGCGGATGGCACTGGGGTCAGGAGGCCCACCACGACGATCTGCCGCGCGGGAAGCGGGTGCGGGTGGGCGGTGTCGCGCCGCTCGCCGAGGTCGTCTCGGGGCCCGCGCACGTCGCCGACGGCACCGCGAATCTGATGGGCGCGCTGCGCCGTGCCATGGCGACGACCGGATACAGCGAGCTGAAAGAGTTCCAGCGGGTCGGCATCGTCTACGCCGAGCGGTGACCGCTCCGGCGGAGCGACGAGGAGGGGCGACGGAATGAGCAGCCAGAAGCTGGGAGCACGCGAGCGGGAGACCGCCATCGCGACCCTCGGCGATCCCGACCACGAACTCGACGTCCTGGTCATCGGGGGCGGCATCACCGGTGCGGGAGCCGCGCTCGACGCTGTGACCCGCGGCCTCTCGACCGGGCTGGTCGAGTCGCGCGACTGGGGCTTCGGCACCTCCAGCCGGTCCTCGAAGCTCGTGCACGGCGGGATCCGCTATCTCGAGCAGATGAACTTCTCCCTCGTGCGCGAGGCGCTCGTCGAGCGCGGGCTGCTGCTGCAGCGGATCGCGCCGCATCTGGTGCGTCCCGTGCGCTTCCTCTACCCGGTCACCGCCCCCGGCATCGAGCGCCTCTACGTCGGCGCGGGGATGCTGCTCTACGACCTCTTCGCCCGCACCGGGGGGATCGCCCCCGGGGTGCCCTGGCACCGTCACGTCGGCCGCCGGCGGCTCGCGCGCGAGGCGCCCGGTCTGCGCCGCGGGGTCTTCCGCGGAGGGCTCAGCTACAGCGATGCGCAGGTCGACGACGCCCGCTACGTCGCGATGCTCGTCCGCACCGCCGCGTCCTACGGCGCGCACGCGGCCAACCGGGTGCGCGTCGAGGGCTTCCTCAAGGTGGGGGAGCGCGTGGTGGGCGTGACGGCCCGCGACCTCATGACCGACGCCGTCTTCGAGATCCGCGCCAAGCAGGTCGTCAACGCCACCGGGGTCTGGACGAACGACCTGCAGGCGCTCGTGGGGGAGCGGGCGACGTTCTCGGTGCGAGCGTCGAAGGGGATCCATCTCGTGGTCCCCCGCGACCGCTTCCGTTCGAAGTACGGCCTGCTGCTGCGCACCGAGAAGAGCGTGCTCTTCGTGATCCCGTGGGGGCGGCACTGGCTGATCGGCACCACCGACACGGACTGGGAGCTCGACAAGGCGCATCCGGCCGCGACCGCCGCGGACATCGACTATCTGCTCGAGCGGGTCAACCGTGTGCTGAAGACCCCGCTCAGCCGGGCCGATGTCGAGGGCGTGTTCGCCGGGCTCAGGCCGCTGCTCGCGGGGGAGAGCGACGAGACGTCGAAGCTCTCGCGCGAGCATCTGGTGGCGCAGCCGGTGCCCGGCCTCGTGATGGTGGCCGGCGGCAAGTGGACGACCTATCGGGTGATGGCGAAGGACGCGATCGACGCGGCGGCCGACGCCCTCGACGAGCGGGTGCCCGCCTCCATCACGGACGAGGTCTCGGTGCTGGGCGCCGAGGGCTATCGGGCCGCATGGAATCGGCGGAGCCGCATCGCCCGCGCCTTCGAGGTGCACCCGACCCGGATCGAGCACCTGCTGGGCCGCTACGGTTCGCTGGCCCACGAGCTGCTCGATCTCATCCGGGAGCGCCCGGAGCTCGGGGATCCGCTGCCGGGCGCCGACGACTACCTCGGCGCGGAGGTCGTGTACGCGGCCAGCCACGAGGGCGCCCTGCACCTCGACGACGTGCTCGCGCGACGCACGAGGATATCCATCGAGGCCTGGGACCGCGGGGCCTCGGCGGCACCTGTGGCGGCGGAGCTGATGGCCGGGGTGCTCGGCTGGTCGAGGGCGCGGGTCGAGAGCGAGGTCAGCCGCTACCTGGCCCGTGTCGAGGCGGAGCGCGCGAGCCAGCTCGAGCTGACCGATGAGGCCGCGGATCGCGCGCGGCTGCGCGCGCCGGAGCCCAGCCCCGACCAGGACGCCGAGCCGGAGGATCCCGCCCGTTCGCAGTGAACCCCGCGGCGGCGGCCTCGATCCCGACGATGCCGCGGGGCGGGTGCGCGCCGGTGCTCGTGCGGAGAGCGAGGGGGCGCGGAAATCTCGCGTAATCATCCGGCCGATCCCACCGGATTTGGTAACGAACGGATAACATCGAAGCATCGCGGCGGTCCGGACGGTTCCGGTGACTGGCTCATACCCAGGAAATCTGCGGGTTCGACTCCCGCCGTCGCGTCGGGATACGGCTTCGGCGAACTCGATCCGTTCGCAGGATCGCGGCGATCCGGGCGGGTACAGTGGGACGAGCACGCCGTCCGAGGAGAACATGTCTAAGCGCCCGCAGTACGAAGGCGAGCCGAGCCTCGCCCGAGTGATGCGCAAACCGAAATGGATCGCCGCGCTCGCGCTCGCGCTCGTCGTCGCCGGCGTGTTCGCCTGGCTGGGGCAGTGGCAGCTCAGCCACGCCATCACGCTCGAGGCGGAGGGCGACGCGCACAGCGAGACGCCCCGCCCCATCGACGAGGTGCTCGAACCCGGGACCTCGGTCGACGACACCGCCGCGGGCATGGTGGTCGCGCTCTCGGCGGATCCCGTGCTCGGGGATCTGCGCGTCGTCGAGGAGCGCGTCAACCGTTCCGCCGAGGGCGCCTGGGTGACCGGCCACGTCGTCGTCGAGGGCGCTGAGGGGCATCTCCCGGTCGCGATCGGCTGGGCCCCCACCGCCGCCGCGGCGCAGCAGTCGCTCGAGGCGCTCGAGTCGGAGCTCGGCGCCTCCGGCTCGCGCGGAGCGATCGAGCTCGAGGGGCGCTACATGCCTCCCGACGCCGCCGCCATCCCCGAGGCCGCGGACGATCCGCTGCGGATCACGACGATGGTGCCCGCGCAGCTGGTCAACCTCTGGGAGCCGTTCGACGGGCTCGCCTACAGCGGCTTCCTCGTGCTGCACCCGGGCGGATCCGGCGATCCGCTGAGCGCGGACGCGCTGGCGGCGGTCGGACTCCAGCCGATCGAGTCCGTGCCGCCGCTGCCTCGGGAGACGATCAACTGGCTGAATCTGTTCTACGCCGCGGAGTGGGTCGTGTTCGCGGGCTTCGCGGTGTTCTTCTGGACCCGGCTCGTGCGCGACGACTGGGAGCGCATCCACGAGCTGCGGCTGCAGACCGAGGCCGCATGAGTCTTCTCCGCGAGTGCTGAGTCGTGCAGGGTGCGCCCTCGCTCAAACCCTGCACAACTCGGCATCTGCGCGAAGATAGGATGGGTCACATGGTTCTGCAGCCCAAACCCGCCGACTATCCACGCATCCGCCGGGCGCTGAAGATCTACCGGGTCACCTCGATCATCACCGGCATCATGCTCCTGCTGCTGCTCGCCGAGATGATCCTGAAGTACTCGCCCACCCACGTCGAGCTCTTCGCCGGGGGCTCGGGCGGCGGTGCCTGGTTCGCGCCGGTGGCCGTCGGCGAGGGATGCCAGTGGTACTCGATGTTCTTCCCGTGGCAGGAGGCCTGCGAGATGACGTCGACGGGCGACGGGACGAACATCTCGCTGCTCATCCTCATCGCCCACGGCTGGTTCTACGTCGCCTACCTCGTCTCCTGCTTCATGGTGTGGAGTCCGATGCGGTGGCGCTTCACCCGGTTCCTGCTGCTCGCACTGGGCGGCGTGGTCCCGCTCCTCTCGTTCTTCATGGAGGTGCGCGTCCACCGCGAGGTGACGGCTTTTCTCGGCGCGAAAGAGCTCGATGCGGCGGAGCCCCCCGTGGCTCCCGTCGTGAACGGCGGCTGACCGGCCCCGAGCTTCCGCCGGCGCCGGACCGGTCGCGGCGGGGCTCGCCCGCTCATCCGTCGGCGGCATCCGCGGTCCAGGGCGGGAGCCACCCCCGATACAGCAGTTCATCGGGCAGGCGCCGCGTGAGCGTCGCCCACCTGCGGCGCCACTCGCGGCGAACGCGCGCGGGGGCCCAGCCGTCGCCGCGGAGCTCGGGCGGGATGAGCGGGTCGGGCCGGAGCGCCCGTTCGAGGGCCTCGGCCAGGCGGAGCTGCGCGACGAGGATGTCCTCGGGCCGTGCACCGTGCGCGGGTGCGCGCTCCTCGAGCATTCGCTCGAGCTGAGCGTAGCCGGCGACGGTCGCCTTGCGCGGCCACAGTGTTTCGACCAGCCGCAGCGGGTCGGATTCCCCGCCCACCTCGATCTCGGTGGCGGTGGCCCGCACCAGCCGGGCCTCGTGCTCGGCGTCGAGGAGCCCCCCGAGGTCGTGCGGGGAGACGAACAGGCCCGTGGACACCGCGGCGGCGCCGGCGCCGAGCAGGGTGCGCCGGATCAGGTCGCGCGCGCCCCGCTCGGCCTCGGGAGCGCTCGCCGCCAGCAGACGCCAGCGTCCGTCCCAGAGGGCGAGACCGCGGTCCTGCGCGAGCGCCAGGGCGAGAGCGCGGCGGTCGGCGCGCAGGCGCGCGCGCCCCGCCTCGGTCAGCGCGATCGAGCCCCCGCGACCGCGGCCGATCCGCAGGATCTCGCCCGCAGCCGCCATGCGGCGCACGCAGAGCCGCAAGGGCTGGTCTTCCACGCCCGCGGCGTTCGCGGTGTCGTGGATCAGCGCGAGCGCTACCGGGCCCTCGGCGGGAAGGAGGGCCTCGACGATCGTTCGCGGCGCGATCGCGGGGCGCTCGGTGCTCACTCGTCGACCTGCTTCTGCATCGTCGTGTACCGGCGGAAGCCGTACAGGCGCCCGAGCGGACCGACCGTGCCGCGGCCCGTGGCCGTGAATCCGACTCTCCGGTAGAGCGCCGCGGCGCGGGGGTTGGCGTCGACGACCGACAGCTGCACGGCGCGCGACCCGCGGCGTCGGGCGTGCGCGGCTGCGGCGCCGAGCAGTGCAGAGCCTATCCCGCGACCCCGGTGGGCGCCGTCGACGCAGATCCCGTCGAGGATCAGCGTGCCCGGTCGCCCCGGGCGGGCGAGGATCGCCAGCAACACGAGGGATCGCAGCGCCGCCGCCCGGGGGAGGCGGCGACGGAGCAGCGACCACGAAAGATCGGCCGCTCCCCGTCCGTCCTCGTAGTAGCCGCAGACGCCCACGACCTCGCCCGAGATACGCGCCACGAGCATACGGTCCGCGCGCAGCGACTCGGCGACGATCCGCGCCCCGGTCGGACAATCGCGGAACGCGGGGGAGAGCTTGTCGCCGAACGCCGCCCAGTAGAGCTCGCCGACGCGCTCGCGCTCGCGCTCGGCGAAGCCGCCGTCGATCACCATCTCGCTCACCATTGAAACATATCATGAGATTAACGATCGTTTACATAGTGATGCTTCATGCGACTCTTCCGCGCGGACCGGTGATGATGATGACGCGGCTGAGGCTAGACTGGATAGTCGACCGCGACGGAAGGCCGCAACGCATGACCCACCCCGCACACCGACCGGTGCTCGTCGTCGACTTCGGCGCCCAGTACGCCCAGCTGATCGCCCGCCGCGTGCGCGAGGCCGGCGTCTACAGCGAGCTGGTGCCGCACACGATCACCGCCGCCGAGGTCGCCGAGAAGCAGCCCCTCGGCATCGTGCTCTCGGGCGGGCCCTCGTCGGTGTACGAGGCGGGCGCGCCGAGCTTCGACGACGCCATCTTCGAACTCGGGATCCCGACGTTCGGCATCTGCTACGGCTTTCAGGTGATGGCCCGCGCGCTCGGCGGCGAGGTCGGCCACACCGGCGATCGCGAGTACGGCGCCACCGATGCGACGGTGCTGGGCGGCGGCGGCGCGATCCTCGGCGGGCAGCCCGAGGAGCAGAACGTCTGGATGAGCCACGGCGACGCCGTCCAGCGCGCGCCCGAGGGCTTCGACGTGCTGGCCAGCACGTCGGTCACCCCGGTGGCGGCCTTCGGCTCCGCGGAGCGGCGGATGTACGGCGTGCAGTGGCACCCCGAGGTGAAGCACACCGACCACGGGCAGCGGATCCTCGAGAACTTCCTGCACCGCGTGGCGGGCATCGACCCCGATTGGAACGCCGGCAACGTCATCGCCGAACAGGTCGCGGCGATCCGCGAGCAGGTGGGATCGGGCCGGGTCATCTGCGGGCTCTCCGGCGGGGTGGACTCGGCGGTCGCGGCCGCGATCGTGCACGAGGCCGTGGGCGATCAGCTCGTGTGCGTGTTCGTGGATCACGGCCTGCTGCGCCAGGACGAGCGCCGGCAGGTGGAGGAGGATTACGTCGCCTCGACCGGCGTGCGCCTCGTCACGGTCGACGCGCGCGAGCGCTTCCTCGGCGCGCTGGCCGGCGTGACCGATCCCGAGACCAAGCGCAAGATCATCGGCCGGGAGTTCATCCGCACCTTCGAGCAGACGCAGGCGGAGCTCGTGGCGGAGAGCGCGGAGGCGGGGGATCCGATCCGCTTCCTCGTGCAGGGCACGCTCTATCCGGACGTGGTCGAGTCGGGCGGCGGATCGGGCACGGCGAACATCAAGAGCCACCACAACGTGGGCGGACTCCCGGAGGATCTGAACTTCGAGCTGGTCGAGCCGTTGCGCACGCTGTTCAAGGACGAGGTGCGCGCGATCGGCCGCGAGCTGGGGCTGCCGGAGGTGATCGTCGCCCGCCAGCCGTTCCCCGGGCCGGGACTCGGCATCAGGATCATCGGCGAGGTCACGGAGGATCGTCTGACCACGCTGCGGGCGGCCGATGCGATCGCCCGCGAGGAGCTGACCGCAGCCGGACTCGACGCCGAGATCTGGCAGTGCCCGGTGGTGCTGCTGGCGGACGTGCGCTCGGTGGGCGTTCAGGGCGACGGCCGCACCTACGGGCATCCGGTCGTGCTGCGCCCGGTGTCGTCCGAGGACGCCATGACGGCGGATTGGACCCGCGTGCCGTACGACGTGCTGGCGCGCATCTCGAACCGCATCACCAACCAGGTGCCCGAGGTCAACCGCGTCGTCCTCGACGTCACCTCGAAGCCGCCAGGGACGATCGAGTGGGAGTAGGCGCTACGCGCCTACTCCCACGACCAGACAAACACTGCGTGGCACTCGATCGCGTGAGCGATCGAGTCGGAGTAGGCGCTACGCGACTACTCCCACGACCAGACAAACACTGCGTGGCACTCGATCGCGTGAGCGATCGAGTGGGAGTAGGGGCGCAGCCCATCACTCCCACGACCAGACAAACACCGCGTGGCACTCGATCGCGTGAGCGATCGAGTGGGAGTAGGCGCTACGCGCCTACTCCCACGACCGGAGAAGCGCGGTTCGGCATTCGAGCTCGTGATCGCTGCGCCGTGATCGGTCGGAGCCATGACTCTTCTTCGGTTCCTCCTGCCATGGCGCGCAGCGAATGACCGGACGTGGCGGAGCCTCCTGAGACAGCCGTTGCCGCCCGCGAACCACCCCGGCCCCGTGCGCTGAATCGCATGGTGCCGGCGGGGATATCGTGTTACGTTGTGAGCGACGCGCCTCGCTTCGGGCGCGCGAGTCTGACATGGCACGCGGGGAAACGAGAAGGACACATGGCGCAGAGCAGAATGCTGGTTCGGAGAACTGTTGCGGTCGGCGCGTTCGCCGCGCTCATCGGCGGGCTGCTGGTCGCCCCGGCGCAGGCCGTCGGCGACGAGTCCGGGCTCCCGCCCGCATCGGATCTCAAGCCGCTGCCCGATGCCGTGTTCGAGAAGCAGCCGGAGACGAGTTCGATCGACGCCGGGCTGCAGCAGATCCTCGACCGCTGGGCCGATGGGGAGCGCGACATCCCGGAGGTCACGGACGGCGCGATCCGCGTCGAGGTGCTGCACGAGGTCGCCTATGCCGAGATCGAGGCCGTGCTGGACGCTCATGGAGCGAGCGACACCGTTCCCGCCGTCGACGGGCTGGTGGAGACGACCCTGCCGATCGATGAGATTGCCGGGACCGCTGAATCTGCCGAGCTGACGCTGCTCCGCCTGCCGGTGGTGCTTTCTGCGCCGGTGGAGCCGGATCCGGAGACCGAACTCGGACTGGAGCCGGTCGAGCTTCGCGAGGCCGACACGGGTCTGCCGGGTGCGGAGGCGATCCAGCGCGCGGGTGCGGCCGGCAGTGATCTCGTCTCTCGCGTGCGCTCCACGTCTTGGAACAAGGCCGGCGCGAACGGCGCCGGGGTGAAGGTCGGCATCATCGACTACTTCGACGGTGCGAAATGGAACGCCAGCCGCGCCAGAGGCGACGTGAAGGCGCCGTCCGGGGTGTTCGTGCAGATCGCGGGGCAGCGCTACGCCGATTCGTCGATCTGGACGGGCGGCTCCGAACACGGGGTGGCTGTGGCCGAGACGATCCTCGACATCGCGCCGAAGGCGAAGATCTATCTGGCGACGGTCAGCACCGCGGCCGATCACCGCGCGGCGGTGAACTACTTCGCGGGCAAGGGCGTGCGGATCATCAGCCGCTCCCTCGGCGCCGCCTTCGACGGGCCGGGCAACGGCACCGGCCCCTCGGCCCAGGTGGTGGACTACGCGGTGAAGAAGAAGATCACCTGGATCAACTCCGCGGGCAACCACGGCATCGAGACGATTTCCGATGGCGCTGGCGGCACGATCACCTATGGCGGCTACTGGCGCGGCTCGTGGCAGGGGAGCGGAGTGGCTTACGGTGGCGGAGAACTCCTGCAGTTCCGTAGCAGCACCGGTGCAGCGCCCAGTTATCTGCTCGAGAGCCGCTGCGGCGTGTTCTTCCAGGGGATGCGCTGGAACGACTGGGGCACGAACCCCACCGATTACGATCTTTACGTGTTCGATGCGGGACTGGACCTGATCGGCTACTCGCAGAAGACGCAGGGTCAGTCGGGTGTGCAGCCGATCGAGATCCCCGAGAATGTCACGTGCAGCGGCAACGAGGTGATCTACTACGGTGTCGTCAAGTACTCCGAGGGCAACGGTTCGAGCAACGACCGCATCGAGTTGATGGCCAACGGCCCGTTCCTCGACAACGTGGTGAACGCGGGATCGGCGAGTCAGCCCTTCGCCGACAGCAAGAACTCCGGGGCGCTCGCGGTGGGCGCGGTCGATGTGGTCACGAAGAGCATCGCCCCCTACAGCTCCCGTGGGCCGCTCATCGACGGGCGCATCAAGCCGGACATCTCGGCCGCTGCGAACTTCACGACGGTGGCGTACCGTAGCAGCAGCGATCCCAAGGGGCGCTTCTCCGGAACGAGCGCCGCGACTCCGGCGGTGGCGGGCGCGGCGGCGCTGATCCTGCAGAAGAACCGCAAATGGTCGGCGAAGAAGCTCGCCACCTATCTGCGCACCCACGCGACGAAGGATCGGGGCGCCAAGGGCCGTGACAGCGTCTACGGCGCCGGTGAGTTGCGCATGCCTCTGCTCAACACCAAGAAGGTGTCGGTCAAGGGCACGAAGAAGGTCGGCAAGCGCCTCAAGGTCTCCGCGGGCAAATGGACCGAGAGCGTCAAGCGCAAATACCAGTGGTACCGCAACGGCAAGGCGGTCAAGGGCGCGAAGGCCAAGAGCTACAAGCTCCGGGCGAAGGATCGCGGCAAGCGGATCAGCGTGCGCGAGACGGTGACCCGCTCGGGGTACAAGAGCGACTCCGTCATCTCCGCAAGGACCTCGAAGATCAAGAAGCGCTAGGCGGCGACGGGCGTCCGGGAGCGATGACGGGCGCAGAGCGGTGCTCTCCCGGATCCTCGGCCGTGCGCTCATCGCGGCGACCGCGACTGCAGCGGCCCTCGGGGCGCTGAGTCTCTCCGCCTGCGTGTCCGCGCAGAACTGTGCGATCTGGGTCGGCTTCGAATCCTCTCGGGAGATGTACGATGCGGCGGAGCTCGTCGTCGTGGGAGACGTCCCCACGGAGTCCCATGAGAGGCGTATCGGCGGCGTCGCGGCCCAGGTCTACGAACTCGGCACGTTCGAAGTGCTGAAGGGCGACGCCGGAGCCGCGCCGCTGCGGGTCGCGGCCATGCCGGATCCGTGCGGACGTCCGGAGATGGAGAACCTGCTCGCCGACGCCGGCCAGTCGCTCCTGTTCCTCGTCGAGTCGGACGATCCCGAGGTCTGGGTGACGATCACACCGGTGCAGGGCGTGCGGCCGGCGGAAGAGCGGAGCCTGCTCGTCGACGACGAACAGGCTCCGTAAGCGGGGGCTACGGCGGGGTTCTCCCGCCATTCGGTCAGTCGCCGCGGAGGATCGCGAGGATCCGCAGGATCTCGAGGTAGAGCCAGATCAGGGTGACCATGAGGCCGAAGGCCGCCGACCAGCCGTACCGCTCCGGCACTCGGTTCTGCACCCCGTTCTGGATCAGCTCGAAGTCCATCACGAGCGAGTAGGCGGCGAGCAGCACGGCGAGTGCGCCGATGATGAGGCCGAGCGGGATCCCGAACACCTCGACGCCGGTGCGCAGCCCCCACGGGTCGGTGCTCGCGCCCGTGAGCATGAGCACGAAGTTGAGCAGTGAGAAGACGAGGTAGCCGACCATCGCGATGAGGAAGATCTTGGTCATCTTCGGGCTGGTGCGCACCTTCCCGCTGCGGAACAGCAGCAGGGTCACGCCGAAGACCGCGAAGGTCCCGATGACCGCCTGGGAGACGATGCCGGGCATGATGGCCTCGTACACGCCCGAGATCCCGCCGAGGAACAGGCCCATGGCCGCGGCGTAGCCGACGATGAGGGGGACGCTCGGCTCCTTCTTGAACGCGTTGACGAGCCCGAGCACGAGGCCCACGATGGCGCCGGGCAGCATGAGCGCGGGGATCCACCAGCCGACCGCGGCGCCGGCGACCACGATCAGGAAGAGCATGACGGTCTTCGAGATCGTGTTCTCGTAGGTCATGGGATGCTCGGCGCCGGTCACGGGCGGCACCGGGGTGCCCTGGGCGGGGGCCTGGGGATCGTCGATGCCGGGCCGCTGCGTCTGCGCCGCGGGCTGGTCGTAGATTCGGCGCAGTTCGTCGGCGCTGAGGGTCTTGCCGTTCAGCGCGGGATTGTTGGTGAGCGCGGGGTTGCTCATGCGTGCGAGTTCCTCTCGGGACGGGTACGTGCTTCAAGGCTATCGACCGCCCCTGAAAAACAGCAGGTTTTTCCTCCTTTCCCTCCGCGCGTTACCGCGCTGCGGGTCGTGTTCCGGGGTCCGGCGGCTGCGGGCAGCCCCAGAAGCGCCCTCTTGCGCGAGTCGGCGACGCCTGAACGGTAGGCTGCTGTGCCATGGGGGCGCCTCCGCTGATCATCGCGCACCGGGGCGCGTCCGGGCGACGTCCCGAGCACACGGCCTCCGCCTACCGGCTCGCGCTCGCAGGGGGCGCCGGGGCGGTGGAGCCGGACATCGTGGTCTCGCGTGACGGCGTGCTCGTCGTGCGCCACGAGAACGAGCTGTCGGGCACCACCGACGTGGCGACGCGGCCCGGGTTCGCGGAGCGTCGCACGACCAGGACGGTGGACGGCCGGACGATCACGGGCTGGTTCGCCGAGGATCTCGACTGGTCCGAACTCGCGACGCTGCGAGCGCGGGAGCGCCTGCCCGGGCTGCGGCCGGAGAACGCCGCCCTCGACGGGACGGAGCCCGTGCTGCGGCTGCGGGATCTGCTCGAGCTGATCGATCGGGAGAGCGAGCGGCTCGGCGCCCGCCCCGCGGTCGTGATCGAGTTGAAGCACGCCCGTTTCCTGCGCGCGCAGGGGCACGACCTCGTGGCGCTCCTCGAACGGGAGCTGTCGGAGTGCGGGTGGGCGGACCGTCCGGAACGGGTGATTGTCGAGAGCTTCGAGCTGGAGCCGCTGGAGCGGTTGCGGGATCGGGGGCTGCCCGCGCGGCTGGTGTTCCTGATCGACCACGATGGCGCCCCGGCCGACGCCCCCGGGCGGGGGAGCGCCGGGGCGGGATCCTATGCCTGGTATCGGAGCGAGGCCGGCCTCGACGCGCTGCGGGACCGAGTGGACGGGGTGAGCCTCGCCAAACAGGACATCCTCGCCGACCCGGCGACGGTAGCCCGTGCGCAGGCGCGCGGCCTGCTGGCCTACACCTGGACGCTGCGCCCGGAGAACGCGTTCCTGGATCCTGCCTTCCGGCGCGGATCCGATCCCGCGGTCTGGGGGAACTGGCGCGGGGAGTGGTCGAGGATCCTCGGGAGCGGCGTCGACGGCGTGTTCGCGGACCACCCCGAACTCGTCGTGCAGCTCACGTCGAACGCTCTCCCAGCACGTTGAGCTGCATGAACGAGCCGAGCGGCGAACCCGACAGGCCGGCTTCGACGGCGAAGGCCAGCTTCCCGAGCGCGGCCTCGAGCGTCATGTCGCCGCCGTCGATCACGCCGAGCGCCCGCATCTCCTTGGCCACCGCGTACCGTCCGAAGTCCACCGACCCGGTGGCGCACTGCGTGATCGCGACGACGGGCAGCTCCGCCGCGACGGCGCGCAGGGCCTCGCGCATGCCCGGCGTCCCGAGCGGGGCGTTCCCGGTGCCGTAGCACTCGAGCACGAGGCCGTCGGGCCCGGCGCCGGCGATGGCGCGCAGATCCCCGGGGGCGACCCCGGGGACGAAGCGGAACGAGATCACGCGGGCGGGCGAGAGCCGATCGCGACGTGCCCGGAGCTGCGCGGGCACGCCGGTGGCCCCGGTCGCGAGCGGGCGTTCGGCGCGGAACGCCTCGATCGCCTCGGCCTGGTGCTTGGTGGCACGGACCGCGGGCAGCAGCCGCCGCCCGAACGCGATCGAGACGGGCGCGTCCCGGCGGGCTCGCAGCGAGGTCTTGACGGCGAGGGAGAGATTGCTCCTGGCGTCGCCGTCCTCGGCGCCGTGCGGGTGCTGCGCCCCGGTCAGGACCACGGGGGTGCCGAGATCGGAGAGCTCGTAGGCCAGGCGGGCCGCGGTGTAGGCCAGCGTGTCGGTGCCGTGGAGCACCACGACGCCCCGCGGCCCCGAGGTGCGCACGCGCGCGCCGACCGTCCGCGCAATGCGCCTGGCGGTGTCGGCGTCGGCGTTGGCGCTGTCGATCGGCGGATGCAGGTGGTTGATGCGGTGATCGGCGCCCAGCGGTCCGCAGATCTCCGCGACGAGATCCTTGAGCGCCTCGGGGAAGCCGGGATCCGGCGCCAGCCCGTGCTCGCCGACCCGCATGCCGATCGTGCCGCCCGTCGCGAGCACGAGCACCGCCGGGCGTGATCCATCCACCATCCCTCCATTCTGGTGCATCCTCGCCTACCTTCCACCGCCCGTCCTTTCCTTTCCTTTCCTTTCCTTTCCTCTCCTCTCCTCTCTCCTCTCTCCTCTCTCCTCTCTCCTCTCTCCTCTCTCCTCTCTCCTCCCTCTGCCCCATACTTCGCCCGCGCTTCGGGCTGAGATTGCAGCTCGGGCGGACCGGAACCGCTGAGAAGCTCAGCCCCAGCTGCAATCTCAGCCCGAGGTGCGGTGGCGCGGGCGCAGAAGGATCGGGGAAGGTGCGCGAAGGATCGGGGAAGGTGCGCGGAGGATACGGGGAAGAGTCTGGGATGCGCCCGGGATGCGCCCGGGATGGATCGAGGATGCCGGCGGGGGAACCTAGACTGGTGGGACGATGAGCGAATTCGAACTTCTCGATCCCTCCGGGGTGCCGCTGCCGGGCGGCGCCGGTTCTGGATCCGATGCGGGCGCGGCTGAGGACCCGCTGACGGCGGGACTCAACCCGCAGCAGCGGCGCGCGGTCGAGGCCCGCGGGCCCGCGCTGCTGATCGTCGCCGGGGCCGGATCCGGCAAGACGCGCGTGCTCACCCACCGCATCGCGCAGCTCATCCGCAACCGCGAGGCCTGGCCGAGCCAGATCCTCGCGATCACCTTCACCAACAAGGCCGCCTCCGAGATGCGCGAGCGCGTGCAGGAGCTACTCGGGGACGCCACGGAGGGGATGTGGATCTCCACCTTCCACTCCGCCTGCGTGCGGATCCTCCGCCGCGAGTCCGAGCGCTTCGGCTACGTCTCCGGCTTCACCATCTACGATTCCGCCGATTCGCGCGCGCTGCTCAAGCGCATCATCAGGGAGACCGAGGCGGACAGCTACGGTTTCACCCCCGCCAACACCAGCGGCAAGATCTCGCGCCTGAAGAACGAGCTGCAGGACGCGGCGGGCTACGCCGCGACGGCGAACGAGGCGGACCCGCGCGAGCGGATCTTCGTCGAGATCTTCCACGAGTACGAGCAGCAGCTGCGGCGCGCCAACGCCTTCGACTTCGACGACCTGATCGGGCAGACCGTTCATCTCTTCCGCGCGCACCCCGATGTCGCGGCGGTGTATCAGCGCCGCTTCCGGCACCTGCTCGTCGACGAGTACCAGGACACGAATCACGCGCAGTACGCGCTCATCCGCGAACTGACGCGCCCGGTCGACGCGGACCTGGCGGATCGCCTCGTGCCGCCGGTGCGCCCGGCCGAACTCGACGCCTCCGGCGGGATCCCGGCCGCGAGTCTCACGGTGGTGGGCGACAGCGACCAGTCGATCTACGCGTTCCGAGGCGCCGACATCCGCAACATCGTGGAGTTCGAACGCGACTTCCCCGGCGCCGAGGTGGTGAAGCTCGAGCAGAACTACCGCTCCACCCAGAACATCCTGAGCGCCGCCAATGCGGTGATCGCGAGCAACTTCGACCGTCAGGAGAAGAACCTCTGGACGGCGGAGGGCGCGGGAGAACGGATCGTCGGCTTCACCGGCTACTCGCAGCACGACGAGGCGAGGTTCGTCGCCGAGGAGATCGAGGATCTGCGCCGCTCGGGCGCCGCCTACGGCGATATCGCCGTGTTCTACCGCACGAATTCGCAGACGCGAGCGCTCGAGGAACTGCTGATCCGCTCGGCGGTCCCGTACCGGGTGCTCGGCGGCACCAAGTTCTACGAGCGGGCCGAGATCAAGGACGCGATGGCCTATCTGACCAGCCTCGCGAACCCCTACGATCCGATCGCCTGGTCGCGCCTGCTCGGCGCTCCGAAGCGCGGGATCGGACCGATGGCCGAGGCGCAGCTCGCGAACTTCCAGGAGGGGCGGGGCATCTCCTTCCACGAGGCGATGCTGCGCGCCGAAGAGATCGGCTTCGGGCCCAAGGTGCTCGGGTCGATCACGGGGCTGGGGGAGCTGCTGTCGCGCGCGGCGCGCATGGCGGCGGGCGGGGGAGCCGCGCTGGAACCCGGGGGCGCGGTCGCCGACGCGGAGAAGCCCCCCGCTCCCGTCGCCGAGGTGCTGAAGCTGATCCTCGACGAGACCCAGATGATCGAGAAGCTGCGGGCCAAGCGGGATCCTCAGGACGAGGCCCGGGCCGAGAACCTCGAGGAGCTCGTGGCCGTCGCACGCGAGTTCGACGTGCGCAACCCGGGGGCGGGTCTGCTCGAGTTCCTCACCGAGGTCAGTCTGGTGGCGGCGGCCGACGACCTCGACGACCGCAGCGGCACCGTCTCGCTGATGACGCTGCACACCGCCAAGGGGCTGGAGTTCCCCGCCGTCTTCATCACCGGAGTCGAGGAGGGGCTGCTGCCCCACCAGATGTCGGTCGACGAGGTCGGGGGCGTGAACGAGGAGCGGCGGCTGATGTACGTCGGCATCACCCGCGCCCGCGAGCGGCTGTATCTCACACTCGCCAGCACGCGAGCGAGCTACGGCGACATCGGCGTGGCGATGCCGTCGCGGTTCCTGCAGGAGATCCCCGAGGAGCTGATCGACTGGCGGCAGTCGCCGGGCGAAGTCACGGCGCGCGCGGGCGGCTCCGGCGGCTCGGGGTCTCGCGCGCTGAACGCGCCGCGCGAGGGGCGGCCGACTCGTTCGGGCGCCGGTCGCGGTGCCGACTCCGCCGTCTCGTTCGGCAGGGGCTCCGGCGCGGCCGCGGTCGGCGAGCCCGCCAGCGGAAACATGCAGTCGGCGCTCGAGCGGTGGCGCGAGCGCAAGCGGCTCGCCAAGGAGGCCCAGGATTCGGGGGGCGGGTTCCCCAACCTGATCGGTGCGGCCGTCCGCGACAACGGGGATCTCGAACTCGCACCGGGAGACCGGATCCGCCATGACGACTATGGCGAGGGACGGGTCACGGGAGTCACCGGCGAGGGATCGAAACGCGTCGCGCACGCGGTCTTCGACTCGGTCGGCGAGCGCAAGCTGCTCATCAAGCTCTCGCCCATCACCAAGATCGAGTGACCGGCCCTCGCCGGGGTGCCACGATGCGGCACTCCCGGCTCCTGCCGTCTATCTGGCGGTGCTAGGCTTTCCGTGGCTGAAATTAGTTCGACGTCGAGACATTTTCAACCTCAGAACACCACATCACGACCCAATAAGGAACACACGTGGATCTGTACGAGTACCAGGCACGAGATCTCTTCGAACGATACGGGGTGCCGGTGCTCGCCGGCATCGTCGCCGACACGCCGGAGGAGGTGCGCGCGGCCGCCGAGAAGATCGGCGGCGTCGTGGTCGTGAAAGCCCAGGTGAAGACCGGCGGACGCGGCAAAGCCGGCGGCGTCAAGGTCGCAAAGACCCCCGACGAGGCCTACGAGGCGGCCCAGTCGATCCTCGGCCTCGATATCAAGGGTCATGTGGTGAAGCGGGTCATGGTCGCGGCCGGTGCGGACATCGCGCAGGAGTTCTACTTCTCGGTGCTGCTCGATCGCGCGAACCGCTCCTACCTGTCCCTCGCGAGCGTGGAGGGCGGCATGGAGATCGAGCAGCTGGCGGTCGAGAAGCCCGAGGCGCTCGCCCGGATCGAGGTCGATCCCATCGTCGGCATCGACGCGGCCAAGGCCGAGGAGATCGCCCGAGCGGCCCGGTTCCCCGAGGAATTGGTCGCCAAGGTCGTGCCGGTCTTCCAGAAGCTCTACGAGGTCTACACGGGCGAGGACGCGACGCTCGTCGAGGTCAACCCGCTCGTGCTCACCGGCGCCGGTGACATCGTCGCGCTCGACGGCAAGGTGTCGCTCGACGAGAACGCCGAGTTCCGCCACCCCGAGCACGACGAGCTCGCCGACAAGGCGGCCGAGGATCCGCTGGAGGCGAAGGCCAAGGCGCAGGATCTCAACTACGTCAAGCTCGACGGCGAGGTGGGCGTGATCGGCAACGGCGCGGGCCTCGTGATGTCGACCCTCGATGTCGTCGCCTACGCCGGGGAGAAGCACGGCGGCGTCAAGCCAGCCAACTTCCTCGACATCGGCGGCGGCGCCTCGGCCGAGGTGATGGCGGCCGGGCTCGACGTGATCCTCGGCGATCCGCAGGTGAAGGCCGTGTTCGTCAACGTGTTCGGCGGGATCACGGCCTGCGATGCGGTCGCCAACGGCATCGTCGGCGCGCTCGACGAGCTCGGCGACGCCGCGAACAAGCCCCTCGTCGTGCGACTCGACGGCAACAACGTCGAGGAGGGGCGCCGGATCCTGAACGAGGCCGCCCACCCGCTGGTCACCCAGGCCGCCACCATGGACGAGGGCGCCGACCAGGCCGCCGAGCTCGCCAACGCCCGATAAGCCCACGCACGAACGAGGAAGCACTCAACATGTCGATCTTTCTGAACCAGGATTCCAAGGTCATCGTCCAGGGCATCACCGGCGGCGAGGGGACCAAGCACACGGCGCGCATGCTCGCCGCGGGCACCAACATCGTCGGCGGCGTGAACGCGCGCAAGGCGGGCACGACCGTGACCCACGTCGACCGGGCGGGCAGCACCGTCGAGCTGCCGGTGTTCGGCACCGTCGCCGAGGCGATCGAGCGCACCGGGGCCGACGTGTCCGTCGTCTTCGTGCCGCCGCCGTTCGCGAAGGACGCGGCCGTCGAGGCGATCGACGCGGGCATCGGCCTGCTGGTCATCATCACCGAGGGCATCCCGGTGAAGGACAGCGCCGAACTGTGGGCGCACGCGAAGGCCACCGGCGGCAAGACCCGCATCATCGGCCCGAACTGCCCCGGCATCATCACGCCGGGCGAGTCGCTGGCCGGCATCACGCCCGCGACCATCACCGGCAAGGGCCCGATCGGCCTCGTCTCGAAGTCGGGCACGCTGACCTACCAGATGATGTTCGAGCTGCGCGATCTGGGCTTCTCGACCGCGATCGGCATCGGCGGCGACCCGGTGATCGGCACGACGCACATCGACGCTCTGGAGGCCTTCGAGGCCGACCCGGAGACGACGGCGATCGTGATGATCGGCGAGATCGGCGGCGACGCCGAGGAGCGCGCCGCGGAGTTCATCCGGGCGAACGTCACGAAGCCCGTCGTCGGCTACGTCGCGGGCTTCACCGCGCCCGAGGGCAAGACCATGGGGCACGCGGGCGCCATCGTCTCGGGTTCGGCCGGCACCGCGCAGGCGAAGAAGGAGGCCCTGGAGGCCGCGGGCGTGAGGGTCGGCAAGACCCCGTCCGAGACCGCCCGACTGCTGCGCGAGGTGGTCGCGGCGCTGTAGCGCATCGCCGCACGCTGGTACCAGCGTGGGAGGCCCCCGGTCCCGGGTTCGGACCGGGGGCCTCTCGCGGTACTCGGCCGAAGCGCGCGAGAAGAGAGCGATCAGTGGATCTCTTCCAGCACCAGGGCGATCAGCCCGGATCCGTCGTAGCGTTTCGCGATCATGCCGCCCAGCTCGTCGACTTCCAGGCGGTGCGTGCGGAAGTACGTCCTGGGTCGGGGGGGGGGTACCGTGTGGACCCGCAATAACGTACTCCTGGAAACGGAGCGTACCCCGCGAGCGGCGGCACGTCCCCCTTGCTGCTCTGCACGTCGAAGAACAACATCGGCGCGTCCGTGACGCACGCTCGCCGCGTTGTCGAATCTCAACGGTGCTTCCGGGAGCGCCTCGCCTCAGCCGATGACGGGCAGCTCGAGCCCGAGCTGGGTCGCGGCGGAGCGGACGAGCAGGAAACCGACGATGCCGAGGATCCAGGAGGTGTTCTCGGCGCCCGTGCGCTGCATCCAGGCCGTGAAGCGCTGCAGGGGACGCTCGACCGCCCTCGCGGCGAGCACCCGCGCGGCGAGCAGCGCCAGCGCCGGGAGGATCATCACCGCGCAGTAGCCGGCGAGCAGCGCGAAGCGCTCGGCCGCGCCGATCGGGGCGTCGGCGAGCATGGTCATGCCGATCAGGTAGGGCAGCATCCCGGCGATCTCCGCGATCCCCGCCGCCAGCGCCACGCCCATCACGGCGGCGCCGCTCGTCCCGGGCGCGAGCAGCCGCTCCCGCCAGCGCAGCAGGCGTCCGCCGTCCTGGGCGCCGGGGTCGCCCGCGGCGGCGCGCCTCTTGCGTCGCGAGTCGGCGACGCCCATCCAGATCCCCAGCGCGAGCAACCCCGCGCCGACCACGAGCAGCGAGACCTGCCCCGCGGCCGAGGCGAGAAAGTTGCGGCCGAGGTCGATCACGCTGAGGATCCCGAGCATGAAGAGCACGCCGACGCCCAGGTAGAAGAACGTGATGGTGCCGAGATACAGCAGGATCCTCGGTACCCGCGGGCGGCCCGGAGCGACGAGGAGGAAGAGCGGGATCAGCAGCGTGCCGACGCTGAGGCCGTCCACGAGGGCGAGGATCGCGAGCGCCGCCGGAAGGGGCAGATCGGTGAGCAGGTCCATGCCTCGATTCTCGGGCGACGAGCGGAGCGAGGGGATCGGCTGAAAGCCCGAGACCGGGGTCGTCCTTTGGTCTGAGGCGAATGTCGGCCGTCCCTGATTTGATGGAGTCATGACGGTGGGGAACGCACGGGCGCAGGACGCCGAGGAGCCGCGTGAGGCGCGGAGTCTCATGGCGCTGCTCCCGGTCCAGGCGGCCCTGTACCTGGGTCTCGCCGTGGTCTTCGCGGCGCTCGGCCTGTCGGGCATGTGGGACGTGTTCTCCGTACTGCTCGAGCCGGTGCCGGCCTGGTGGGGTCTGGCGACGGCCATTCCGTCCTCTGCGCTCGTACTGCTGAAACGACGCGCTCCGGGCCTGGGGCTCGGAGTCGCCACCGCGCTGTTCCTGCTCGATCTGCTGACCGTCGGGGGTATCGTGCCGATGCTGGTCATGCTCGAACTGCTGCACGCCCTCATCGTCGAGCTGAGCGCCGAGGGCCGGAGGCGGGTCCTCGTCGCCGTTGCGGCCGCGACCCTGCTGTTCACGGCTGCCGCGCTGCTGCGCTCGGCCGATGCGCGCATCGCCTTGATGGTCGGGATCCCGTTCGGCGCGCTGCTCGGGTTCTCCTACTGGTATGCGAACTCGGTGGCGCAATCGCGCGAACTCGTCCGGCTCTATCGCCAGCGCGCCGAGGACGCCTCTCGGCTGGCGGAGCTCGACCGCACGGGCGCGGTGCGCGAGGAGCGCGAACGCATGGCGAGGGAACTGCACGACGTCGTGGCCGGGCACGTGGCCGCCGTGGCGATCCGCAGCGAAGCGGCCCTCACGGGGCCCGGCGCGGAGGCCGCCGGAGTCCGCGAGCGCGACGCGCTCCGGGCGGTCCGCGACGCGAGCCTCGAAGCGCACGGGGCCCTGCGCTCGATGATCGCCGTGCTGCGCGGCGGTTCCGACCACCCGCCGGGGCCGGTCGGACGGGATGACGTGCCGAGGCTGGTGGCGGAGGCGGAACGGTCCGGGGTGCGGGTCGATCTCGCCGACCGGATCGGCGGAGCGCTGGGACCCGCGGCCGACCACGCCCTGGGCCGCGTGGTGCAGGAGGCGCTGGTCAACTGCGTCCGCCACGCCTCGGGCTCCCTGGTGGAGGTGCGTCTGTGCGAGGAGGGCGACTCGGTGGTGGCGAGCATCGTGTCGCGCGGGGGAGAGCCGCGCGTCGGGCTGGTCGGCAGCGGAGCGGGCCTCGAGATGCTCGCCGAGCGGGTGCGGGCGACGGGCGGCGTCTTCGAGGCCGGCGCCGAGGGCGAACGGTGGGCGGTGCGCGCGCGATTGCCGAGAGAGGCGCTCGCGTGACGCCGAAGAACCCGCGCGTGCTGCTCGCGGACGACCACGGGATGATCCGCGAAGGGCTGCGGATCCTCCTCGAATCCGGAGGGATCCGGGTCGTCGGGGAAGCCGCCGATGGAGCCTCCGCCGTGCGCAACGCCGCCGCATTGCGGCCGGACGTGGTCGTCATGGACCTCCGCATGCCCGGGATGAACGGGGTCGAGGCGACCGAGCGGATCGTGCGGGCCGGTGTCGCCGAGGTCCTCGTGCTCACCAGCTTCGACGAGGACGACCTGGTGCTCGGCGCGATCCGGGCGGGCGCCGCGGGCTTCCTGCTGAAGACGACCGAGGCCGCGCCGCTCATCGACGCCGTGCGGCGGATCGCGGCCGGCGAGGGCGTGCTCGATCCGCGGGTGACCCGGCGCGCGCTCGCCGAGGTCGCGAACGGTGCGCCCCGGCCCGAAGCGCCGCCCGGGTTCGCCTCGCTGACGGAACGCGAGAGGGATGTGCTCGCGGCGATCCGCGACGGAAGCTCGAACGCCCGCATCGCGGCCAGGCTCGGTATCTCGCTGCCGACCGTCAAGACGCACGTATCGAGCATCCTCGCCAAGCTGGGCGCCGAGAGCCGCACCCACGCCGCCGCGCTCGCCCGCACGATGCCGTTCGACTGAGCCGTTCGGCTGAGCCGTGCGGCGGAGCAGCCGGATCGCGAGGATCAGCCGAGCCGCGAGGGTCCTGGGAGATCGGTGACGAAGGGGTAGCCTGGGGATGATGAAAGCAGTGGTGACCGCGGGTGCGGCAGCGATCGAGGCGTTGGCCGTCGCGCTCGCCGCCTGGGCGATCATCGCCGTCGTGGGCGTGCTGCTCTGGTGGCTCGCCTTCGACCTCGCAGCCGAACCGGGCGACGTGGTCGCGGGAATCTCCGCCGGTTGGCTGCTCGCGCACTTCGTCCCGCTGGGTTTCTCACTCGACGCAGACGCCGCGCTGAGCCTCGGCCTCGGCGGCGGCGCACTGGACTTCACCCTCTCCCTCGCGCCGCTCGGCCTCACCCTGCTGACCGTCGTCCTCGCCTTCCGCGCCGGTCGGAGATTCGCGCGAGAGGGCGCCAAGGGGGCCGCCGGAGTGCTCGGCGGTGCGATCGGATTCGCGGTCGCCGCCGGCGGCATCGCGGTCCTCGCGTCGCCCCTGCCGGACTGGCCCCTCTGGGCCTGCGCCGCGGTCCCCGCGCTCTGCTACGCTGCGAGCTCGGGAGCCGGGTATCTGCTGCACGCGGCGACCGCGGGGCACGCCTGGTGGAAATCCATGACCCGCCGTGTCCAGCGCCTGGTCGAGCCGTTCGGCGAACTCCGGGCGTCCGCGCTGCCGGGACGCGCGGCGGAGGTGATCCGCCTCGCGGCCGCCTCGGTGGCGGGGCTGGCGACCCTCGGCGCACTCGGCTTCGCCGTGGCCGTCGTCGTCGGCTACGTCGACATCGTCGCGCTGGGGCAGGGGCTGCACCCCGACGTCCTCGGGCTGATCCTCCTGTTCCTGCTCAACCTGGTGCTGCTGCCGGTCGCCTGCGTCTGGGGGATCGCCTGGTTCTCCGGCGCCGGCTTCGCCATCGGCGCCGGCACCTCGGTCACCCCGTTCGAGACGCTTCTGGGCCCCCTCCCGGCGTTCCCGCTCCTCGGCGCCGTCCCGGAGGGCTGGGGATGGGCGGGAGGACTGGCCCCGGCCGCAGTCGTGCTCTCGGCCATCGCGATCGGCGCGCTCGCAGGCGCCCGCAGCGATCTCCGGCACAGCTCACTCTCCGTCGCCATCGTCGTTCCGCTCCTCGCCGCGCTCCTCGCGGGCCTCGCCGTCGCGGGGCTCTCGGCACTCGCCACCGGAGCCGCCGGGCCGGGCCGCCTCGCGGTGGTCGGACCGGCTCCGTGGCTGGTGGGAGGGCTCATCGCGCTCGAGCTCGGCTTCGGCCTGGTGCCCGGCGTGCTCGCCCGACGCCTCGACCTGGAGAGCCGGAGAGAACCGGATCCCGAGCCGAACGCCTTCGACTGGACGGCGAGCGCGGACGAAGAGGTCCCGTCCGCGGGAAACGGCTGAGCGCGAGACCCGCCCGGGACACTACAATTGCTGTGCGCACGTCGGATTCGTCGACGCGCGCAGCAGCGCCCCGCTTCGATGCTCTCCCGGATAGGACCGACGAGCCGCGGAGCTCCACGGACGAGGAGGAGATCGACATGTCGGAACCGACCACCCCGGGCGGAGACCAGCAACCCGCAGCGCCCAAGCCGCCTGCAGCCCCGGAGCCGCCGCAGGGGATCGAACCGCCGCAGGGGATCCAGCCGCCCCAGGGGATCCAGCCGCCGCAGTCGACGTTCCCTCCACAGCCGACTCAGCCGACTCAGCCGCTCCCGTCGGCCCAGCAGCCGTTTGCCCAGCAGGCGACCCAGCCGACTCAGCCGCTCGCTCCGGCCCAGCCTCCCCAGCAGCCCGCACCCCCTTACGGGGCGGCCCCCCAGCAGGGCGCGTCAGGCGGCGGCTACGCTCCGCCGAGCGCTCCGCAGCAGCCGGGCGCTCCCGTCCCCCCGCAGCAGCCGCCGCTGAACGCGCTGGCGATCGTGGCCTTCGTCGGGTCGTTCTTCATCGGACTCGTCGGCATCATCTGCGGGCACATCGCGCTCGGCCAGATCAAGAAGCGGGGTGAGCGCGGCCGCGGTTTCGCCCTCGCCGGCACGATCATCGGCTACGTCCAGGTCGCTCTGGTGATCCTCGGCATCGTCATCTCCCTCGCCGTCGCCGGCATGGTCGTCAGCAGCGTCGACGAGGCGAGCGAGCGCCTCAGCGACAGCATCGAGGAGGTCACGCCGACCCCCACGGTTCCCGAGACCGACCCGGTCGATCCGGACGAGTCGACCGACACCGACGCCGGCACCGAGGGCACCTCCGAGCGCTCCGCGGAGTTCTGCGCGACGCTGAGCGAGATCTCCGAATCCCAGCAGGAAGTCGACGGCACCGAAGTGCCGGAAGCGCTCCGCGACGCCTTCCGCAAGCTCGGCGAGATCGACAGCCCCAACCGCGAGGTCTACGCCGCGTTCAGCGACTTCATCGAGAATCCGCTCGAGGGGAGTTCCGAGGATCTGTTCACGGACTACTTCGATGCCGTCATGGAGGACAGCCTGGCGTGCATGTGAGCGGTGCGGCCCACCTGCTCGACGTCGTCGTACTGATCTCCGGCAGCGGCAGCAACCTCAGGGCGCTGCTCGACGCGACGCGGGATCCCGCCTACCCGGTGCGGATCGTCGGCGTCGGAAGCGATACCGATGCCCCGGGGCTCCGGCACGCGCAGGAGGCCGGGGTGCCCGTCTTCGTGGTGCGGCCCCGCGACTTCGACCGCCGCGAGGCCTGGGGCGAGGCGCTGGCCGCGGCCATCAGGGCGCACGGCGTGAGCGGCGGCCCCGGCCCGGTCGATAGGACCGGACTCGTCGTCAGCGCCGGGCTCATGCGGATCCTCCCCGCCGGGTTCGTCGCCGCCTTCTCTCCGCACCTCATCAACACCCACCCGGCGCTGCTCCCCAGCTTTCCCGGCGCCCGCGCGGTGCGCGATGCGCTCGCCGCCGGGGCGCGGGAGACCGGCGTCAGCGTGCACGTCATCGACGAGGGCGTGGACACCGGCCCGGTCCTGCGCCGTGCGCGGGTCGAGATCCGGCCCGGCGAGAGCGAGCCGGAGCTGCACGAGAGGATCAAGCAGCTCGAGCGGCCGCTGCTCGTCGACACCGTGCGCCGGATCGCCGAGGGCGAACTCGTTCTCGACGCGACGGGACCGTCCGTCAGCTAGACGGCGCCGCACTTCAGCAACCATCCGCCTTCAGACACCACCGACGACAGGAGCTCGCCCGATATGGCAGTCCAGAGCCACGATTCCAGCCTCTACGAGCACCGCGATCTCATTCCGGTGCGCCGCGCGCTCATCTCGGTGAGCGACAAGACGGGCCTGCTCGATCTCGCGCGAGCGCTCGCGGGAGCGGGGGTCGAGATCGTCTCGACCGGGTCGACGGCCCAGACCATCCGGGAGGCGGGGCACGCGGTCGTCGACGTGGCAGAGGTCACCGGTTTCGCGGAGGCCCTCGACGGGCGCGTCAAGACCCTGCACCCCGCCGTGCACGCGGGGCTGCTCGCGGACCTTCGGCTCGAGGATCACCGTCGCCAGTTGAACGAGCTGGGATTCGCGCCCTTCGAACTGGTGGTCGTCAACCTGTACCCCTTCGAGCAGACGGTGGCGGCGGGCAGGCCCGCGGCGGATGTGATCGAGAACGTCGACATCGGCGGGCCGGCGATGGTGAGGGCGACGGCGAAGAACCATGCCAACGCGGCGATCGTGGTGTCGCCCGATCGCTACGACGAGGTGGTCGAGGCGGTGCGCGCGGGCGGCACCACGCTCGGGCTGCGCAGGTCGCTCGCGGCCGACGCCTTCGTGCACACGGCGAACTACGACGGGGCCGTGGCCAACTGGTTCCTCGACCAGCAGGATCGGGACTGGGAGGATCGGCCGCCGTCCGCGGACCCCGGGACCGACGACATCGCCCTCGACGCGATCTTCGAGGAGGACGATCCCGCATCCGGGGAGCACCGGATCTTCGGCTTCTCCATCTCGGGCACGCGGACCGCGGTGCTGCGCTACGGCGAGAACAGCCACCAGCGCGCCGCGCTCTTCGTGGATCCCGAGCTGCCCGGCATCGCGCAGGCGGCGCAACTGCACGGCAAGGCCATGTCGTACAACAACTACGTCGATGCCGATGCCGCGCTGCGCGCCGCCTACGATCACGAGCGTCCGGCGGTCGCCATCGTCAAGCACGCCAATCCGTGCGGGATCGCCGTCGCCCAGGGCGATGCCGGGGATCCGATAGCGGAGGCCCACCGCGCGGCGCACGCCTGCGACCCGGTCTCGGCCTTCGGCGGAGTCATCGCCGCGAATCGGATCGTGACCGCAGAGTTCGCGCGATCCGTGGCCGAGGTGTTCACCGAGGTGCTCATCGCACCCGACTTCGAACCGGAGGCGCTTGTGATCCTGACGCAGAAGAAGAACCTGCGCCTGCTCGTGCTGCCCTCCGATTTCGAACCGAACCCCTACGAGCTGCGGCAGGTCTCGGGCGGCTTCCTGGTGCAGGACGCCGATCGGTCGTTCGCGCCCGCCGCATCGTGGCGGCTCGCGAGCGGGCCGGCGGCCGACGCCGAGACCCTCGCCGAGCTCGAGTTCGCCTGGCGGGCCTGCCGCGCGGTGAAATCGAATGCGATCCTTCTCGCCGCGGGCGGCGCGTCGGTGGGCGTCGGCATGGGACAGGTGAACCGCGTCGATTCGTGCCGGCTCGCGGTCGCCCGGGCGGGGGAGCGGGCCGCCGGGGCCGTGGCGGCCTCCGACGCCTTCTTCCCCTTCGCAGACGGGCTGCAGGTGCTGCTCGACTCCGGCGTCCGCGCGGTCGTGCAGCCCGGCGGCTCCGTGCGCGACGACGAGGTGATCGCTGCGGCGGAGGCCGCCGGCGTCACGATGTATCTCACCGGCGAGCGCCACTTCGCGCACTGACCCGCGCGGCGCCACGAGTGCACCCCCGCCCACCCGCGGGCGTGCCGAAAAGCGACCGTAGTCGAAGGGTAGGCCCGTGGGCGAGGGGCACGCGCGTGGCCAAGCCGGCGCGCGGATAGGATGGTCGCATGGAGATCGTCAAGGGGATTCTGATCGTTCTGCACCTCGTCGGCTTCGGCGTGGTGTTCGGCAGCACGCTGGCCCAGTTCCCCCAGGTGAAGCGCGGCACGGCCAGGATCACCCCGGGGATCCTGCACGGCGCGAACCTGCTGTTCGTCACCGGGCTGCTGCTCGTCGGCATGGTCTACGCGCTCGGCGGCCAGCCGAACAACCTCAAGATCACCGTCAAGCTGCTCGTGCTCATCGTGATGATCGTGATGATCCTGGTCGGACGCAAGAAGCAGCCGGTGCCCGCGGGGATCCTCGGCACCATCGCCGGGCTCTCCTTGCTGAACGTCACGCTCGCGGTGCTCTGGTAGGAGCCGCGCGGGATCTCCGCGTCGGAGGGCGGCGGTGTGAACCGTCGTCAGCTGCCGCGGGGGAGCACGCCGAGCTCGGCGCCGTCCGCATCGTTGAGCACCAGCGCGTCGTCTCGGATCACGGCGGTACTCGCCGCGTTCAGCCAGGTGTCCACGCCCTCGCAGTACATCATCGTGCTGGCCATCTCGCCGAGGTCGATGCGGTCGCCGTCGACGCGCCACGAGCCCATCACGCGGTTGCAGCCGTCGGAGCCCGAGAACCTGCCGTCCTCGTCGAAGACGAGGTGGGGTTCGCCCTGGGCCCCGGGGTCGCCCCAGGTGCCGACCGGGCCGGTGGACGGGGCGCTCGAGCACCCGGCGAGGCACAGGGGCGTCAGTCCCAGTGCCAGCGCGGCGAGCAGCAGCCGAGCGCGGCCGGGGCCTCTCACGCTCATCGAACCACCGGCTCCGAGAAGCGCGCACCCCAGTCGCCCGACTCGCCCGCCGGAGCGATGGACCGGGGCACGTCGAGGGGATTGTCATCGCGGAGTGCGAGCGGCAGGAACGCGGCGGGGGCGTTCTGGAACGCGACGGGGCGCAGGAACCGCGCGATCGCGGCCGTGCCGACCGAGGTGCTCGAGTCGTTGGTCGTCGCGGGCCAGGGTCCGCCGTGCTGCTGCGCGGGCGTGACCGCCACGCCCGTCGGCCAGCCGTTGAACAGCACCCGGCCCACCTGCCGTCCGAGCGCGTCGACGAGCGCGCGCAGCGCAGCGGCGTTCGCGGTCTCCCCGCCCGCCTCGGGGCCGCTCAGGTGCAGGGTGCCCGTCAGGTTGCCCTCGAAGAACTCCGGCACCAGGGCGGCGGGATCGGCGCCCTCCGGGATCTCCACGAGGATCGAGAGCGGACCGAACGCCTCCTCGAGCAGTTCCCGGCGCCCGGCGCGGAAGTCGTCGAGCGCGACCGAGACCACCGTCGGCGTCGCCCAGCCCTGCCCCTCCGAGTCGAAGCGGATCGAACCGTCGATCACCGGGCGCACTCCCGCGGTGCCGAGGATCGCGTCGCGCCGCTCGGCGAAGCTCCGCGCGATGCGCGGCCCGAGCAGGCGGTGCTCGGGGAGTCCCGGGCCCGCGGCTCGCACGGCGTCCGGCAGCGCGCTGCCGGACGGGATGAACACGAAGCCGGGTTTGGTGCACAGCTGCCCGGCGGATCCCGAGACGCTCGTCAGATAGCCGGCGGCGATCTCGTCGGCTCGTTCGGCGATGGCGTCGGCGGTCACGAAGACGGGATTGACGCTGCCCAGTTCGCCGTAGAACGGGATCGGAGCCGGTCGCGCCGCGGCGATGTCGGCGAGCAGCCGTCCGACGCGGATCGAGCCGGTGAAGGCGCCGGCTGCGATCCGCGGATCCTCGAGCACCGCGACCCCGGCTTCCTGGCCGTGGATCACGTGGAGGACGCCCTCCGGCATGCCGGAGGACCGCAGCGCCGCGACGGCGACCTCTGCGGTCGCGTCGCTGAGCTCGGGGTGGCCGGAGTGCGCCTTGACGATCAGCGGGCAGCCGGCCGCGAGGACGGCCGCCGAGTCCCCGCCCAGCACGGAGAAGGCGAAGGGGAAGTTGGAGGCCGAGAAGTTGATGACGGGTCCGAGCGGCAGGTGCGTGCGCCTGATATCGGGGCGGGGACCGAGCACGAAATCGGGATCCGCATGGTCGATGCGCGCATCGAGGTAGCCCCCGTCCACGAGGGCGTCTGCGAACAGGCGGAGCTGCACCGAGGTGCGGGCGACCTCGCCGCTGAGCCGCGCTTCCGTGAGGCCGGTCTCTCGCCGCGCGATCTCGACCAGGCGCGGCCCGGCCTCATCGAGCGCGTCGGCGACGGCGACGATCGCCCGGGCGCGATCCCGGGGGGCGGTGGCGGCGAACGCGGGCGCCGCCCCCGCGGCCGCGGCGACGACGGTCTCGATCTCCGGGGCGAGCGCGGTGTCGGTCATGTCTCGTTCCTCGTCTCTCACACCTTCGGCTGCTGCTGCGTGATGCAGTGGATGCCGCCCCCGCGCGCGAAGAGCGGCCTGGCGTCGATCCCCACCACCTCGCGCCCGGGGTAGAACTCTCTCAGGATCCCGAGCGCCCGGTCGTCGGCCGGGTCCTCGAAGGTGCAGGCGAGCACCGCGTCGTTGATCACCAGATGATTGATGTAGCTGTAGTCGACGAAGCCCTCCTCGTCGCGCAGCGCCTCGGGCGCGGGGAGGTCGACGATCTCGAAGCCCGCACCGGTGTCGCTGCGGTATCGCTCGGCCACCTCGTGATTGACGCGGGCGATCTCGTGGTCGGGGTGGGACGCCGAATCCTGTCGATGCATGAGCAGCGCGTCCGGGACCGGGAACGCGGCGAGGATGTCGCTGTGCCCGCGGGTGCCGAAGGTGTCGTGGTCCCGGGTGAGCCCCCGGGGCAGCCAGAGGGCGCTGGTCGTCCCGATCGTACGGGTCAGCTCCGCCTCGACCCGCTCCTTCGTCCAACCGGGGTTGCGCCCCGGGTCGAGCTGCACCGTCTCGGTGAGCACCACGCGCCCCGTGCCGTCGACCTGGATGCCGCCGCCCTCGTTCACGAGCGCGCTGTCGATGCGGATGGCTCCGGCGGCCTCCGCCACGATGCTGCCGATGTGCTGATCGTTGCCCCACTCGGCCCAGTCCTGCGCGCCCCAGCCGTTGAACACGAAGTTCACCGCGCCCAGGGAGCCGTCGTCCCCGATGACGAAGCTCGGTCCGATGTCCCGCATCCACGCGTCGTCGAGCGCTGCGGTGAGCAGTGCGATCTCGCCGGACAGGTAGCGGCGGGCGACGGACTCATCGCCCGGATTCACCACGACGGTGACCGGCTGGAACCTGGCGGCGGCGTTCGCGACCGCGGCCCAGCAGGATCGCGCCTCCTCGGCGTCGGCCTCGGTGTCTCCCAGGGTGTAGCCGGTGGTCGGCCAGGCCAGCCAGACCCGCTCCTGCGGGTGCCCCTCGATCGGCATGCGCCAGGTGGTCATCGTCGGCCTCGTCTCTTCTCCTGCTCGGATCCTCCGCTCATCATACTCAGCCGGGGAGGGGGATCTTCGGTCGAAGAATCATTTAAGAATAGAGGAATATATGACGTTTCTGGGGCTACGGTATTACATCTGTGTTTCCGCTATTGAAAACTAAAACATCTATGTGTAGGTTATATTTCTGATCGGTCGGCAGCGGGCCGTCCGTGCGGGAATGAGTACGAGGGAGTACCCAATCACCATGAATGAACAATCGACCACAGCAGTCGAGCACGATGAGGATGCTGCGCATCTCGCATCGCTCGGCTACAGCTACGACACGACCTTCAAGCGCGAGATGGGGTTCTGGGGCAACGTCTCCCTCGGCTTCACGTACCTCTCGCCCATCGCCGGCGTCTACGCGATGTTCGCCTTCTCGTTCATGAGCGCCGGCCCGCCCATGGCGTGGGCCCTCGTCATCGCGCTCGTCGGTCAGTTCCTCGTGGCCCTCGTCTTCGGCGAGGTCGTCTCGAACTATCCGGTCGCGGGAGGCGTCTACCCCTGGTCGCGTCGTCTCTGGGGTCGCAAATGGGCGTGGATGAACGGCTGGATCTACGTGGTCGCCCTCGTCGGCACCATCGCCGCCGTGGCCTACAGCGTCGCCCCGTTCCTCATCGACGCCTTCCTGGGCTACGACGAGGCGCGCCCGGCCCCGACCGCGGGCGTCACCGTGCTGGTCGCACTCGGCGCGCTGTTCGTGGCCTCCGTGCTGAACTACCTGGGGACCAGGGCGCTCAGCATCGCGGCCATGGTCGGCCTGATCGCGGAGATGATCGGCTCGGTCGCGATCGGCGTCTACCTGATCATCCGCAACTTCGTCTTCCTCGCCGGCAACGATCCGGAGCATCCGGGCCACTCCTTCTCGGTGTTCTTCACCAATCAGATCACCGCGCCCGACGGCACCGTGACCGTGATCGGCGCAGACGGTCCCTTCGGCAGCGGAATCGGCGGATACTTCGGCGCCTTCGCCTGGGCCGCGCTGATCGGCATGTACGCGTACTACGGCTTCGAGGCCAACGGCGACGTGGCCGAGGAGGTGAAGGATCCCAGCCGCCAGGTGCCCAAGTCCATGCGGATGACCCTCTACGTCGGCGGCCTCACCGCGAATCTGCTCGTGTTCTCGCTGGTGCTCGCGGTGCCCGATTACTCCAAGGTCGCAGACGGCACCGTGGCGAACCCGGTCAGCGCCGCGATCAGCGACGCGTTCGGACCCGTCTTCCCCGTCGTCATGATCGTCGTCTGCATCGCGTTCATCTCGTGCGTCACGAGCCTCCAGGCCGCCGCCAGCCGGCTGCTGTTCTCGATGGGCCGCGACGGGTTCCTCCCCGCCTCGAAGTGGCTCGCGCATCACACCCCGTCCCGCGGCGTGCCGAGCAACGCCGTGATCACGGCGGCCGTGTTCCCGGCGCTGTTCATCCTGCTGTCGCTGTTCGCCGAGAACGCGCTCACCGCGCTGATCGCCTTCGGCACCGTCGGTATCTACATCGGGTTCCAGATGGTGGTGCTGGCTGCGCTGCGAGCCCGCATCAAGGGGTGGAAGCCGGCGGGCAAGTTCACGCTCGGAGCGTGGGCCTATCCCGTCAACATCCTCGCCCTGCTCTGGGGCGTGATCGCCATCCTGAACATCTCCTTCCCCTGGCCCGTGAACGACAACACGTTCCTCGACTGGGCGGTGCTGATCGTGCTGCTGATCGTGCTGGCGGTCGGCTTCACCTACATGCTGGTCACGAAGGCGCACCTTCGCGGCGACGCTCCCGCGGGCGATGCCAGCGGGGCGATCAAGACCGTCGTCTGAGGCGTGTCTCCCTCCCGCCCCGCGCAGGGCGCGACCGGGGACCGGTCAACCGGCCGAACCCCCGGTCGCGCCCTGCGCGCGGGTGCGGGGCGCATCCCGGCAACCGATTCAGAGAGGCGCTCATGGCAGACCTTGCGCTCGACCCGGAACGCTTCGCGCGCGGACCGGAGCGGGCCGACGGCCCGGTGATCCCGGTCGTCGTATCGCTCACCTTCCCCGGCATGGATCAGGGGGCGCACGATCTCGCGCTCGAGCTGACCGTCGTCGCCTTCGACGCGGTCCGGGTCGCGGGCGGACGCCCGCGACTCGTGGATTCCGCAGGGGCTGAGACCTCGGCGATCGCGGAGATCTGCGACGCCGCCGCCGCGGTGCTGTTCCTCGGCGGCGGCGACGTCGACGTCACCTGCTACGGCTACGACGGTCCGCCACCGCGCGGATACTACGGCGTCGACAAGCGCGCGGACGAATTCTGCATCGCCCTCATGCACGAGTGCGTCCGCCGAGATCTGCCGACCCTCGCGTTCTGCCGGGGTTCGCAACTGCTCAACGTCGCCTTCGGCGGCACGCTGATCCCCGACATCGAGCACTGGGGCATCCACCGGGGGCCCGGAGGCGACGGACTCATGATCGACGAGGCGGTCACGCTCGAGCCGGGCTCGCGGATCGCCGAGGTGCTCGGACGCACGGAGGCGATCGTCCGCAACGGCCACCATCAGGCGGTGGACCGCGTGGGCCCGGAGCTCCGCGCGGTCGCGCACGCCGCCGACGGCATCGTCGAGGGCACCGAGCACCGGACGGCGAGCTGGGTGCTCGGCGTGCAGTGGCACCCGGAGGAGAAGCGAGCCGACGTCGACGACCGGCGGCTGATCTTCGAGGCGCTGGTCGAGCGCGCGAGGGCACGCGTGCGCTGAGGCCGCCGCGAGGCCGCCGCGCCGGCGGACGGCGAGGATCAGGCGACGCGTTCCGCGGCGGCTTCGTCGAGGACGGCCGGCAGCCACTCCAGGGCGACATCGCTGCCGAGATCCCAGGACGAGGCGTCGTGGCGGCCGTACTCGCCGACGCGCTCGGCGCCCTGGGCGGCGAAGCGGCGATCGATGTGCTCGCTGCCCTGGCTGTACGTCTCCTCGTAGAAGCTGTCGCCCAGGCCGAACATCGCGTAGCGCACGCCGCTCAGATCCGGGAGCGCCGCATCGAATGCCTCCGCGAAGGGGATCGCGGTGTTCGGCAGGTCCCCCTCTCCATGGGTCGAGCAGACCACGATGTAGAAGGAATCCGAGGTGAGGTCCGCGGGGTCGACGTTCTGCAGGTCGAACACCTCGACCTCATCGACGGTCTCGCGCAGCTTCGCCCCCAGGTCTTCGGCGATCAGCTCGCTGTTGCCCGACTCGGTGCCGTAGAGAACGGTGATCTTCACTGCTGTGTGGTCCTTTCGTATGCGGATGGTGCCGGGGCGACGTCGTCCGTCGCCGCCGTGTCGTCTGCTTCGGCGATGGCGCGCACCGCCTCGGCGTCGTCTGCCCGGGCGACGGCGAGCATCGCCCGGGTGCTGCTGAGCTTGCGTCGGATCCGACCGCTCGGAGCGTGCTCCCGCTCGTGGCGATCGAGCCTCAGCCACTGATCGTAGGAGACGGAGTGCTCCCGTACGGACTCGGGCAGCGCCTCGAATCCCGATCCGGGACGCGATGCTCGGGCGCGCGAGTCCGGGGACTCCCGTGTCAGCGCGCCGGATTCGAGATCGGCGAGGATCTCCTCCGCGACCGCCTTGGCGCAACTCCGGTTCTCCGGGATGCCGCCGATCGGGCCGCGTTTGGCCCAGCCGACCCGGTAGACGCCGGGCGCCACGCGCCCGGTCGACGCGTATTCCGGCTGCCCGTGCTCGTCCAGCAGCCGCCGCAGGGCGTCTGCGGCCGGGCGGAAGCCGATGGCGGTGACGACGGAGGTCGCCGGAATCGTCTCGACGCGACCGCCCGCCACGATCTCGACGCCCTCCACCCGGTCCTCGCCGAGAATCCTGAGGGGTGTCGCTCCGAAGCGGAGCGATACCTCGGGCCCCGGGCGCGCCGGGCGCTCCGGCGCGGTCAGTGCGGCGAGAGCGGCGATCCTCGCGGCCGCGACGCGATCGCCGGATGCTCCCGCCGCGGCTCCGAGGTCGCCGTCGAACCCGTGAATCGAGTAGGAGCCCCGGGGAAGCGCAGCCAGTTCCTTCAGCATCTGCGGATCGCTCTTCGCCGCGGCCGCATCTGAGCGGTTGAGCAGGGTGACCCGCTCGGCCGGGTGCGCGAGGTAGGACTCCAGCGCCGCATCGGCGACATCGCTCTCGGCGTAGCCCGCGGCGTCCTTCACCAGGAAGCGCAGCACGTCGACGGCGACGTTGCCGCCGCCCACGACCACCACGTCGGGCCCCAGTTCCGGGAGCTCCGCCGGTTCCGCCGGGTGGGAGTTCAGCACCCGGGTGACGGCTCCGGCGCCGAACACGCCCGGCAGCGCGCCCCCGGGCACGTCGAGCTCGCGATCCGACACGACGCCGGTCGCGAAGACGACGGCGTCGTACGCGCTGCGGAGCTCGTCGATCCCCAGGCGCTCGCCGACCTCGACGTTCCCCGCGAAGGTCACCCTCGGATCCTGGAAGACCCGCTCGAACTGTCGAGCGATCGCCTTGGTGTGCTGATGGTCGGCGGCGACGCCGTAGCGCACGAGACCGTAGGGGCTCGGCAGGCGGTCGAGAATCGTGATCTCCGTCTCGGGGAGCGCGCGCAGCAGCGACTGGGCGAGGTAGCAGCCGGTCGGTCCGCTGCCGACGATGGCGATGCTCGGCGGGGCAGTTCCCGACATGCTCAGCTCCTTCGCTTCGATCGTGGTGAGGGCCAGTGTACCCCCAAAAGATTCATATTGTGAAGGTTTTGTTCTGAAATGTGTTCGAATTCTCTCGGTAACACTCCCATGAAACACTAACGATGCTTGCAGAATAAAAGATTCACATGTAGCGTATTTACCTATCGTACCTGTGCGATGCAGGTAGGTACGGATATTCGACGAAGGAGTACGAATGACCGCAGTCAGCGGCGCGGCCAGTCACACGGCCGACAGCACCGTGGGCGACGAGGTGCCCTACCTCGACATCGCCTCCCCGAGTTTCGCGATGAGTTCCGAGGCGGTGCGCGACGCTCGGGAACGACACTGGTACGCCGGCACCAATTACGGTGTCGCCGTACTGCGCTACCGGGAGGTCACCGAACTCCTGAAGCACCCCAGCCTCAATCAGGGAAGCGCGAAATGGCCCGATCACCACGGCGTCCACGGCGGCCTCTTCTACGACTGGTGGGTGAAGAACCTGCTCGTGCTCGAGGGCGAGGAGCACCATCGCATCCGACGCCTGCTCAATCCGGCGTTCTCGCCGCGCGTCGCCCAGTCGCTCAAGCCGGAGTTCGAGGAGATCGCGGCCGAGCTGATCAAGAACATGAAGGCGAAGCAGTCGCGCGGCGAGCAGGTCGAGTACGTCGCCGACTTCTCGGAGCCCTTCGCCACACGAGCGCTCTGCGCCATGATGGGCCTGTCCCACGAGCACTGGCCGTTCATCGCGGATCGGGCAAACACCGTCGGCTACGCGCTCAGCATCACCATCAAGGAGGACATCGAACGGATCGACCGGGCGGTGCACGAGCTCTACGACTTCGTCGACGACCTCATCGAGGAGCGCAAGGCGAACCCCGGCGAAGACGTGGTCTCGCGACTGGTCGGCTTCACCGCGCACGGTGACAAGCTCAGCGACGAGGAACTGCGCAACGCCCTCGTGCTGATGCTCTTCGGCGGCATGGACACCACCCGCAACCAGCTCGGCCTGCTCCTCCAGACCTACATCCGCCATCCCGAGCAGTGGGAACTGCTGGCGCAGAACCCCGAGGAGCTGACCAGGCCGGCGCTCGAGGAGGGGCTGCGGGTCAATCCGACCACCAGATGGGTCACCCGCGAGGCCAACGAGGACTTCGAGTACCAGGGACTCCGGATCGCCAAGGGCACCACGGTGCATCTCTTCACCATGTCGAGCGGCACCGACCCCGAGGCGTACCCGGATCCCGAGATAGACATCCTCGCCAAGGACCGCAAGCCCCACCACACCTTCGGCGGGGGCGTGCACCACTGCCTCGGCCACTACATCGCGCGCGCCGACATGAGCGTCGCGCTGCCGATGCTCGCGCAGGCGTTCACCGGGCTCAGCTGCCCGGGCGGGGACGAATGGCTGCCCGACTCCGGCAACCACGGCCCCGTGCGCCTGCCGCTCGACTTCACCGTCCGATGACGACGCCCGCGGTGCGCGCGCGTCGCGCTCCGGCCATGATCCGCAGAACTCCCACGGGCAGTGCTGCCCGACATCAAGAGAGGAACCCCAGATGACCAGTTTGTTGACCGCGCCCGAGGAGCGCGCGCCCGACCTCGCCGGCACCGGTCCCGGCAGCGCCGATCTCATCACCGGCGGCAGCTTCGGCGCCTCGCTGCGCGAGATCATCGCCGACGACACCGCCTTCGAGCGGCACCGGGAGGCGAACACGCGCCGGGAGAACGTGGAGGCGTTCGGCGAGAAGATCCGCGAGAGCGGGGTCAAGTACATCTACTACATGCTGCCGACGCTCGGCAGCCGCACGGTCGCGAAGGTCGTGCCGGCGGTGCACTACGAGCGGATGCTGCGCAAGGGCATCGCGTTCCATCGGACCGCCCTGACCGACCTGCAGACGAGCCGGGAGGGCGAGCTCATCGGCGGCGGCGTGGACGCGCACGAGTTCTGGGGGCTGCCCGAACCCGAGACCTTCCAGGTGCTGCCCTGGGATCCGGAGGTCGGCCGGGTGTTCTGCACCGCCTACGATCCGCCGCATCTGGGGGCGGCCGGCGGGCGGATGATCCCGCTCGACACGCGGGCGCTGTTCATCGCGGCGCACCGCTCCTTCACCGAGCGCACCGGCCTCGAGCTCCGCAGCGGGCTGGAGCCCGAGATGAGCTGGGAGGGACCGGGCATCGAGGTGATCGCCAAAGCGGACCAGAGCCCCGCGTACCAGGTGGAGAACCTCGAGAAGATGCGCCCCGTCTACAAGAGGGTGATCTCCTACGGGCAGGCGCTCGGCTTCAGCATGATCCAGGGCGACTACGAGGACGACGGCCAGATCGAGCTGAACTGGGACTACGACCGCTCGGAGCGCACCGCGGAGCGCATGACCACCTACCGCCAGATCTGCAAGCAGGTGGCGCGAGAGCTCGGCCTGGAGGCGAGCTTCATGCCCAAGCCCTACACGGGCAAGATGGGCAACGGCTGCCACCACAACCTGAGTCTCTGGCGCGGTGAGGAGAACGTGGTCGAGGACGGCCGGGTCGAACTGCACGCCACCGATATCGCACGGCACGCCATCGGCGGCATGCTGCTCCACGCGCCCGGATCGATGGTCGCGATGGGACCGACGGTGAACTCCTACAAGCGGTTCTGGGACGCCGGGCAGTTCGCTCCGTCCGGCGCCGACTGGGGCCTCGACACCCGAGGCGTCGCGATCCGCATCTCCGCGAACGGCCGGATGGAGTACCGCCTGCCCGACGCGAGCGTGAACCCCTACCTCTCCCACCTCTTCCTGCTGGCGGCGGTCGAGCACGGTCTCGACGCTCGGATCGATCCCGGCGAGCCGGGCGAGCCGAGCGAGGCGATCCGCTCCGCGGCCATCCCGAACACCCTGGGAGCCGCGATCGAGGCCTTCGAGGCCGACGACTACCTCACGGGTGCGATGCCCGAAGAGCTGAGCCGCATCCTGTTGCAGCTGCGGCGGGACGACTGGGGCCGCTACTGCGGCCACATCACCGAGTGGGAGCGCGAGCAGTACTGGGAGGCGATCCCGTGAGCCGCATCATCCGTCTCGCCTGCATCGACTCGCCGGCCCTGCCGCTCTTCGACAAGAGCCCCGACGGCGTCAGCCGCGCCGGTTACGAGCCCGACGCCGCGGCGCTCGTGTTCGATCGGATTGGCGCCGAGATCCAGTGGGTCATGCTGCCCTGGGAGGAGATGATCCCGGCCGTGCGCCGCGGCGACGCCGACGCCGTGTGGTGCGGTCAGGGGATCACCCCGGAGCGCTCCGCGCTCGTCGACTTCTCGCGCCCCTACGCGGTCTTCAACGAGACGCTCATCGTCCGCGCCGACGATCCCGCGCGCGCGCCCGAGCAGCTGGCCGGGTATCGCATCGGTGCGATCGCCGGCTCCACCAACATGAAGCTCGCGGAGACCTTCCCCGGTGCCGAGCTGGTGAGCTTCGGAGCCAGCGACGACGTATTCAGCGAGATGATCGAGGCCACCCGCTCCGGCGAGGTTGACGGCTTCGTCGACGACGACGTGGTGATGATCCCGCTCGGCAAGGAGGATCCCGACTTCGTCGAGGCCTTCACGGTCGAGACCCGCAACCGCTGGGGGGTCGGGGTCGCCCCGGGCAACGACGCGCTCCGGACGGAGATCGACGACGCCCTCGGCGCGGTCATCGCGGACGGTTCGCTCGAACGCGTCTGGCGCGAGTGGATGCCGCTGCTCGCGTTCCCCCTGGGGGACGGTTAGCATGGGGAGCTCGCCGAAGGGGCGGTCGTGAGTTCCTCGACCGCCCCCCGCATCGCGGTGACCGGGATGTGGTCGAACCGGATCCACGGGCTCCGCTTCGACGGCAGCGCGGTCGCCGCGGCCGTGCTGCGCTCGGTGATCCGGGCCGGAGGCGAGCCGCTGACGCTCTTCGCCGAGCACCCCGGTGAGCCGGAGTCGCGCCTGCACGGCTTCGACGGACTGCTGGTGCCGGGAGGCTCGGACGTCGACCCGGCCCGTTACGGCCAGGGCCGGCACGAGGCCACCGCTACCGCGGACTTCCCGGAGCAGGACGAGTTCGAGGCCGGTCTGCTCGCGGCCGCCGTGCGCCTCGGACTGCCGGTGCTCGCGATCTGCCGGGGTTTCCAACTGCTGAACGTCGAGCACGGGGGCACCCTGGTGCAGGATCTCCCGTCCGACAGCCCGCACCGCGACAGCGTGCACGAGGTGACGCTCCGCGACGAGTCCCGGCTCGCCGCCGCGATGGGCGTGGGGAGTCTGCCGGTGTCCTCCTACCATCATCAGTCCATCGACCGAGTCGGCGACGGGCTCACGGTGGTCGGCACGGCGGAGGACGGGGTGGTCGAGGCGCTCGAGTCCGCCGACCCCGGCGTCGAGATGCTCGCGATACAGTGGCATCCGGAGGATTCTTCAGCCGAGGATCCGCGCCAGCAGGCGCTGTTCCAGTGGCTGGTCGATCGCGCACGGGCGAAGAGGGAGGCGAGGAATGACTAGGGTGCTGGTCGTCGAGCACGAGGGCGACGCGCCGATCGGGCACATCGGTGAGCGGCTGCGGGATCTCGGCGTCGAGCTCATCGAGGTCGGGCCGGACACCGGGAGGGAGGTGCCGGCCTCGACCGACGGATACGACGGTCTGATCGTGCTGGGAGGCGCGATGGGCCCGACCGACGACGGCGAGGCGCCCTGGTTGCCGGCGACGCGCGGGCTGCTCGCCGAGGCCGTCGATCGGCAGCTTCCGACGCTGGGCATCTGCCTCGGCGCGCAGCTGCTGTCGACCGCGACGGGAGGTCGCGTCCGCACGATCCCCGAGGGCCCCGAGGTGGGCCTGCATTCGGTGAACCTGCTGCCGGAGGCGGACGACGACCCGCTGCTCGGCTCCCTCGGCGACGAGTTGCCCGTGGTCCAGTGGCACTGGCTCGAATCCGATCTGCTGCCGCCGGGCGCCGAGCTGCTCGCCTCGAGCCCGGCCTGCACCAATCAGGCCTACCGGCTGGGGGAGCGCGCCTGGGGGCTGCAATTCCATCCCGAGGCGCTGGGCGAGGCGGCCGAGAAGTGGACGGAACTGGAGGACGTCACTCCGCTCGGCCTCGACCCGGCGCAGGTGGTCGAGGAGGTGCGGGCGGCGGAGCCGCAGCTGCGCCGGACCTGGCAGACCATCGCCGAACGCTTCGCCGGTCTGCTCTGACACCCGGCCGCTCCACCGGCTCGGAGGCTGCAGCACGCGTCCCGCTCGGCCCGCCCACCATGTGGGCGGGCCGACGGGCCGAGTCCACCATGCGAGCATTTCCCGGCTCCGCGGGGTTCCGCCCTTGCCTGATCCGTGCGGGGCTTCTACGCTCTGAACAGCGTCGACCGCCCGGGAGGCGCCGAGGCGGCTGCGGTGCGCGGACGTGCGCCCCGACGGGATCCCGCCGCCGCGCCCCGAGCCGAGAAACGAGACCACGCATGCCGGCCAGCGCCCTGCTCAAACAGCACCTCGGCGTGCACTACCCGACGGTCACGCACGGGGAGGGCGTGTTCCTCTTCGACGACGAGGGTCGTCGCTATCTCGACGGGGCGGGCGGAGCGATGACCGCGAGCATCGGCCACGGGGTCCGGGAGGTCGCCGAGGCGATGCGGGAGCAGGCGGCGCGAGTCGCCTTCAGCTATCGGACCCAGTTCACCAATGGGCCGGCGGAAGAGCTCGCGCGGAGGCTGACCGCCCTCGCGCCCGGGGATCTCGACCACGCCTTCTTCGTGAACAGCGGCTCGGAGGCGACGGAGTTCGCGATCCGCGCGGCCGTGGGCCACTGGCGGGAACGCGGCCGACCGCACAAGGTGAAGGTGCTCGGTCGAGAGCTGAGCTACCACGGCATGACGCTCGGCTCGCTCTCGATGTCCGGCCACGCGGCGCGGCGCCCGGACTACGGTTCGCTGCTGCACCCGTTCCCGGTCGCGCCGCCGGCCCATGCGTTCCGCTTCGCGCGCCCCGGAGAGAGCGAGGAGGCCTACGCGGCGCGCGCCGCCGAGGCCTTCGAGCGCGAGATCGTCGCCGCGGATCCCGGCACCGTGGCCGCGATCATCGTCGAGCCGATCGTCGGCGCCGCGGGCGGAGTGCTGGTGCCGCCGAGCGGGTACCTGCGCCGCCTGCGCGAGATCTGCGACCGGCTCGAGGTGCTCCTGATCCTCGACGAGGTCATCACGGGGCTGGGGCGCACCGGGGCCTGGTTCGCCAGCGAGACGGAGGGCGTGGTGCCCGATCTGCTCGCGGTGGGGAAGGGGCTGAGCGCCGGCTACACGCCGATGGCCGCCGTGCTCCTGCGCACGCACCTGGTGGAGGCGATCGCGTCCGGCAGCGGCGTCGCCCCGTTCGGCCACACCTTCTCCGGCAACCCGCTCGGAGCGGCGACCTGTCTGGCGGTGCTCGACCACCTGGAGGCACACGCCGTGCTCGACAACGCGGTCGAGCGCGGGGCGCAGCTCGCGGCAGGGCTGCGGCGCCTTGCCGCGGCGCACCCCTTCGTCGCGGACGTCCGCGGGCGGGGTCTGCTCTGGGGCTTCGAGTTCGTGCGCGACGCGCGGACCGGACATCCTCCCGACCCCGCTCATCAGGCCGCTGCCGTCTTCGTGCGGCTCTGCTTCGCCGAGGGACTGATCGTGTACCCCGCCGGCATCGCACCGCTGAACAATGCGGTGATGCTCGCCCCGCCCCTGACCATCCGCGAGGACGAGGTCGAGCTGCTGCTCGAGCTGCTCGGAGCGGCGCTGAACGGGATGCGACCCGAGGCCGAGCGCTGGACCGACTGAACCGGTCGGCGGGAATCCGAGCCTGGCGCGGAGCGGTGCCGTCTCAGCGCGTCTCGAGCGCCAGGAGGCGCGCGGCCAGCAGCACCTCAGGCCAGTGGGTCTCATGGTTCAGCGCCGAGTCGGTGAGGTCGTCGATGCGGGAGAGGCGCTGCCGCAGCGTGTTCCGGTGGATGAACAGCGCCTCCGCGGTGCTGGTGGTCGAGCCGCCGTGCAGGGCATAGGATTCGAGCGTTTCCAGCATCTGGGTGCCGTGCCGCTGGTCGTGAGCGGTGAGGGGCGCGAGCCGCAGGCACAGCGCGCGCACCTCCGGGGCGAGTTCGTTGACGAGGCGCGGGAGCTTCCTGACCGGGCCGATCGCATCGTACTCGATGATCTGGGGCGCCTTCCGCGTCGATGAGAAGCTCGCCCACGCCAGCGCCGTGCGGGCCTGGAGCAGCGACCCCCGGATGCTGTTGGTCCGCGCGGTGCTCTGCCCGACGCCGATGTCCGCGCTCAGGCCGAGGCGCTCGGCGAGCCGCGCGGCCCACTGCTCGATCCGCTCGACCGCGCCGCCCGATCCGTTGCCCTGCTCGTGCTGGACGAACAGGACGATCAGGGTGCCGGACTGGGCGATGAGGGTCTCGGAGCCGAGGGAGGCGAGCACGGTCTCCTGGATGGTCCGCCCGAAGGTCTCGATGTCGGCCCCGAGCCGTTTGATCTGGACCAGCACCGGTGTGAAACTGTTCCCCCGCCAACCGAGGAAGTTGAGGCTCTCGAGCATCTGATCCTCGCGATCGGAGGCGAGAAGCGCCATGATCTGGGCGGCGGTGTTGGGGGCGACCCCGATGTTCTCGATCAGCACTCCGACCTGCGTGGAGAGGATGTTGAGCCGATCGATCTCCTCCTTGCTGAAGCGGCGAGCCCGGTAGCAGGTGAGCACGCCGTGCGAGATCCCGAAGCCGAGCGAGGAGGAGATCTGATCGAAGTCCGCCTGTTCGTAGCGCTGCTCGGCGTCGCGGGCGGCGTGCTTGGAATGCGTCAACCAGATCTTGGGATGCTCCGGATCGGACGTGCGTTCCGCGATCGCGATGGGCTCGGAGGTGAGCGATATCCACGCCACGTAGTTGATGACGCAGGCGTCGGCGTCCAGCAGGTCGAGCACCCGCTTCGCGCACTCTCTGATCGCCGACGGCAGGGAGATCCCGGAGGAGGGCGGCAGGTCGATCAGGAACCGCGCGGTCGCGGACTGGAGTTCGAGCTCGCTCACGGTACCCGCTCGCCTGAGCCCGCTCGCCAGCAGCAGGCCGACCTCCTCCGCGATGGCCAGCTCCTCCGCTCCGTAGGCGTCCTCCAAGCTGGAGTAGACCGCGAAGACGCCGTAGAGCACGTCGTCCTCGTGGATGGGGACCGCCAGGACCGATGCGTAGTCCTCGTCGACGCCGTCGAAGGCGAGAAAGCGAGGATCGTCCTTGAACCCCCGGTTGATGACCACCGGTTTCCGATGCAGGCCGCTCCAACCGGTGATCCCCTCGCCGAGTCGCATGCGGACGCTGCTCAGCACGAGAGCGGTGTCGACCTCGCTCACCGCGCGGAGCACGAGACGCTCGAGGTCCGGTTCCCAGAGGTAGACGAAGGCCCCCTTCGCGTTGATCGCCCGGGCGGTGAGGGTGACCGCGGCCTCCGCGAGGCCGATGGGATCCTTGCCCGATGAGAACAGCCTGACGAGCTCGGAGAGCAGCTCCGCGCGGCGCTGCGCGAACTCCGGTCGTTCGCGTTGCTCGTTCGGTGTCGGATCATCCACGGCTTCCTGCTCTCCTCTTCATCGAGTGGAGTACGTCCACGTACGCCGAGGGAGAGGCCGATCACTCGTCTCGGGGCGGCTGAGCGACCGTCTGCTCGGCTCCGCACAGTGCATCAATCGTTCCACAGTTTGCTTCTCGAGCTCACGATGAGCCCTTCCGTGTCCCCGGATCCCGGGCGGCCGGATCGCGGCGGACGCCGGACCCGGGCCCGAGCACCGGGTGCGGGAGGCGCATCAGTACACGTCTTTCGCGTAGCGTCCCGCTGCCCTGAGCGAATCCAGGATCGCCTCGCCTCGCCCTGCTTCGGCCCCGTCCGGGGCGAGGGCGTCGACGAGTGCCCGTTCCACGTCGTGCGCCATGCGGTTCTTGTCCCCGCAGATGTAGATGTGCGCGCCCCGGTCGATCCAGGATCTCAGCTCCTCGGCATTCGTCAGGATCTCGTGCTGGACGTAGTGCTTCTCGTCACGGTCGCGGGAGAACGCGAGGTCGAGCCTGGTGAGCACGCCGGACTCCTGCCAGCGCCGCATCTCCGACTCGTAGAGCCAGTCCGTGCTTCGCTGCCGATCCCCGAAGAACAGCCACGTCTCGTTCGGAGAGCGCCGAGCCTCGAGCTCGTGGAGGAACCCGATGAAGGGCGCTACGCCGACACCGGGGCCGATCATGATGAGCGGAGCCTCGTCGGACGGCAGCCGGAACTCGTGCGCGACCACCCGGCGCAGCGCGATCTCCGCGTCGTTCGGGAGCGACTCCAGGAAGGAGGTCCCCGCGCCGCGGTGGGAGCGCCCGTCGCGCCGGTACGCGACGGACGCGACGGTGAGGCTCAGCCCCGCCTCCGACACCGCCGGGCCCGAGGCGATCGAGTAGGAGCGGGGCTGCAGGGGGCGCATAGCGTCGATGACGGGCTGCGCGCCGTCGCGGTCGAGACCGAGCTCCTGCACCACGTCGAGCACGTCCCGTCCCCACAACCAGGCGTCGATGTCGCTCCGGTCCCCCGAGTCGAGCAGATCGCGGATGCGGTCGGCGGCCTCGGACGAGGCGATGCGCGTGATGAGCGCGTTCACGAGCCCGATGTGCGGGATCCGCAGTTCGAGCCGCTCGCGCAGCGCGTCGGCGAAAGGGACCTCCTCGTCGCCGAGTCGGATCGTGTTCGCCGACGGGAACGCTCGCACCCACTCCTGCACCAGAGGCTCGCTGTTCCTGGGGAGGATCTCGACCGAGTCCCCCGGCAGATAGGCGAAGTCGTCCGGGAGGCCGAGGTCGTAGTGCAGCACGCGCCTGTCCGACCCGCGCGAGGTCAGCTCCCTGGATCCGATCAGCCTCGCGGTGCGCCAGGGCTCGGGCGCGGAGGCGAACCGAGAGGCGGTCGCGGCGTCGACCAGCACGGCGCCCTCGGGCGACCAGGGGGCGGTCTCAGGGATCGAGGCCAGCAGTTTCTTGACCCACGATCCCGAGGTCATGTCGAAGTCGACATCGCAGTCGATGCGCTTCAGCATGGGCACGGCGCCGAGCTCCGCGAGCCTTCCGTCGAAGTCCTGTCCGGCTTTGCAGAAGTCGTCGTACATCGAATCGCCGATGGCCAGCACCGCGTAGGGCAGGCCGGAGTACTGGCCGCCATCGCAGGACTGCAGCCATCGCCAGAAGGCGTCGGCGTTGTCCGGCATGTGCCCGTTGTCGTGCGTGGAGCTCACGATCAGCAGCCGTCCCCACGAGAGCCGGTTCTCCTGCAGCGCGTCGTTCAGCGTCAGCAGTTCCGTCTCCAGGCCGGCCTTCGCGGCCGCTTCCGAGATGTTGTAGGCGAGGAACTCCGCGTTCCCCGTCTGACTGCCGTACAGAATGGTGAGGTCGGCCTCGGAACGCGTTTCCATCTTCCTCCCTTATCTCCGCCATCTGCGGCGGCGTCCGCGGGTGCGACTCCTCCGAGCGGGAGACGTGGCGCCGGTGCCCGGCTCATCGGTGAGTCGTCAACCACCCTGTCGTCCGCGCGCCGGGACCGCATGTGTGAACGGCACCTATGAGCCGGAGGCTATGTGCAGGATGCACAGGGCGCGATGCGCCCGCATGATTTCGCCGATGTTTCGGGCCCATGACGCCGTCCCGGGCGTCCATGCAAAGCGACCAGTCCGTGCGGGGATTGTGTTCAGAATGCACCGGGGCGCTCCGCCCCGGTCGGGCTTTACTGAGGCCGACGCCTTCGGGCCCATGACATCGAGGGGGTCGCCCAGCGGGTCCGCCAGGCCCGCCACCTGCCGGCGTTTCGAAGGAGAGACAGACGATATGACTACCAGCGTTGACACCAGGGAGCACGGGGCCCCTGAGGAGGTTTCGACGAACCTCCTGAAGAACTCCATCAGATTCGCGACCATCGTGCTCATGGTGACGGCCGCTGCGGCTCCGCTCGTCGTCGTCTCCACCTACATTCCGCTCTCCATCGCCTTCGGGGCGGGAATGACCGTTCCGCTCACCTATCTGACCGCGACGCTCATCCTGCTGGTCTTCACCGTCGGCTTCGCCCAGATGGCGAAGCGGATCACCGCGAGCGGGGCTTTCTACAACTTCACGACGCAGGGGCTCGGCAAGCCCATCGGACTCGGGGCCGGCATGACGGTGATGATCGGGTACAGCATGATCTCCACCGCGATCGGCGGGCTGTTCGGCTTCTTCGCCTCGCTGATGTTCGAGCACTACCTCGCCTTGACGATCCCCTGGTGGATCTGCGCGATCGGCGCGGTGGTGCTCATGTTCGTCATCGGGTACTTCCGGGTGACGCTGGCGGGGAAGGTGCTGGGCATCGCGCTCGGGCTGGAGGTGCTGGTGGTCGCGGTGATCGCGACAGCGGTCGTCGTCCAGGGCGGCGCCGAGGGGCAGATGCCCGAGGTGTTCAATCCGGCGGGCTGGGCTGCGGCGCCGGCCGTCGGCATCGGCTTCTTCTTCGCGTTCTGGTCGTGGATCGGTTTCGAGACGACCGCGATCTACGGCGAAGAGACCGCGGATCCGAAGAAGAGCGTCCCGCGAGCGACCTACATCGCGGTGATCACCCTGGGCGTCTTCTACGTCTTCGCCTCGTACGCCGGGATCGTCGGCTTCGGCGGCGACTCCGTCGAGCAGGCCAACACCCTGGTCGATCAGTACTACTTCGTGCTCGCCGATATGTATACCTGGCCGTTCATGCGCGTCCTGATGGACTTCCTCGTCCTCACCGGATGCTTCGCCTGCTCGTTCGCGTTCTTCAACAACTCGGCCCGTTACTTCTTCTCGATGGGCAGAGACCACATCCTGCCGCGGCGACTCGGGCGCACGCACTCCGAGCACAAGTCGCCGTTCGTGGCGAACGGGTTGCAGGCCATGATCTCGATCGTCGTGCTCCTCGTCTTCGCGCTGATCGGCGCGGATCCGGTGCTCCACGTCGGAGGGTGGCTGCCGATCTTCTGCACCCTGAGCATCATCCTGGTGCAGGCGGTGGTGTCCTTCTCCGTCATCGCCTACTTCAACAAGGTGGGGCGCGCCGGTGCGGGCGACTGGTGGAAGACGATGATCGCCCCGGTCGTCGGCGGCATCGCCCAGGTCGTCGTGATGTACCTCCTCATCAGCAACCTGCCGTTCCTGGCCGGATCCGAGGAGGCGGTGGTCATGCTGATTCCCGTATACGTCGCGATCGTGTTCGTGCTCGGCTTCCTCTACGCCTTCTACCTGAGGCGATCCCACCCGAAGCGCTACGAGCGGATCGGCACCGTCTACGACGAGGAGGAGATCGAGGAGATCGCGGAGCACCGCCCGGCCTGAGCGCACGCTCCGCGCGCGCCCGAGGAGCGCCCCGTCTCGCCGTACGGCCTGGCGGGGCGCTCCTCCGCGCCGGTCGGCGACCGACGTTCGGCCTGCACGGGGGTGCTCCAAGCTCTGTGCACGATGCACATCGCCGCCGTTCCCCGGCTCAATACGGTTGAGCCACAGGACGTTACACACGAGAGGGCAGTTCATGAACAACGGTGTTCGCGGGTTCGATCCGGCGACGGATCTGAGGGCGTATTTCGAGGAGAACCGGGTGAAGGTGGTGAAGCTCGGGGCGCCGGACATCGACGGCGTCTGGCGCGGGAAGCGGATCATGGCGAAGTACTTCGCCGAGGCGGTCGCGCAGTCGGGAACGAACGTGTGCAACATCATCTTCGGGTGGGATCTGCACGACGTTCCGATCCCGGGGCTCACCTACACCGGCTACCACACGGGATACCCCGACGTGAATCTGAGACCCGACCTGTCGACGCTCCACCTGGTCCCGAGCGAGCCGGGCGCTGCCGCGGTGATCTGCGACGTTCTCGGCCTCGACGGAGCACCGCTCGAGCTCGCCCCGCGCACGGTGCTGCGTCGCGTGGTCGACCGGGCCAACGCGCTGGGCTTCGAGCCCGTCTGCGCCTACGAGTTCGAGTTCTACCTCTTCGAGGGCTCCCCCCGCGAACTCGCTCGCAGGGGCTACGCCGAGTTGGAGCCCATCACCGCGGGGAGCCACACCTACAGCGTCTATCGCGACAGCGGCACCAACGAGATCATCGGCGAGATCCGAGACCGCCTCGCCGCCGTCGGCGTCTTCATCGAGGCCAGCAACAGCGAGCACGGGCCCGGCCAGTTCGAGGTCAACATCCACTACGGCGCCGCTCTCGAGGCCGCGGACAGCGCCCTCATCCTGAAGCACACCGTGAAGGAGGTGGCCGCCGAACGCGGCTACACCGCCTCGTTCATGGCCAAGACGCACTCCGACAACGCGGGCAGCTCGGGTCATGTGCATCAGAGCCTGCTCAGGCGCGAGAACGGATCGTCGGCCTTCGCCAACCCGGAGAACCCCAAGGAGCTCAGCGAGGTCGGGCAGCGGTATCTCGCGGGGGTCGTGGCGGCCGCCCGCCAGTTCACCGCGCTGTATCTGCCCACCATGAACTCCTACAAGCGGGTCGAGGGTCCGCAGTGGGCGGGATCGAGCGCCACCTGGGGGCTGGACAACCGCACGGTCGCCGTTCGGTCGATCCCCGCCGCCGGCGGAGCGGCCAGAGTCGAGAACCGGGTGCCGGGCGCGGATGCGAACCCGTATCTGGTACTGGCGGCCAACATCGCGTCCGGTCTGGACGGGATCGAGCGCGAGCTGCAGCCCGAGCCGCCGATCGTCGGCAACGCCTATGCCCTCGACTTCGCCGAGGAGCAGCTGCTCCCGAGGAGCCTCGACCGGGCCGTCGACCTGTTCTCGGACGGGGAGGTGGGGCGCGAGTACTTCGGTGCGGATTTCGTCCGGCATTTCGCCGAGACCCGCCGCTGGGAGATCCAGCAGTCCCGCGCGGCGGTCACGGATTGGGAGATCGCGCGCTACCTCGAGCACGTCTGATGCTCGGCGCGCACACGGAACACGAACGAGAATTGGAGAAGACGCAGATGGATCGGTTCGAGGGCCGCTACGCCGCAGTGACCGGTGCGGCATCGGGAAACGGTCGGGCGATCGCTGAGAAGATGCTCGCGGAGGGTGCTCGAGTCGCGGCGCTGGATCTCAACGGCGAAGCGCTCGCCGCAGTGTTCGGGGAGGATCCCCGCGTGCTGCGCGTGGAGTGCGACGTCGCGGACGAACGCTCCGCCCGATCGGCCATGGCGGAGGTGGCGGGCGTCTTCCCGCGCCTCGACGTGCTGGTCAACAACGCCGGCATCGTCAAATTCGGCACCTTCGAGACGCTGCCCCTGGCCGAGTGGGATCAGGTGTTCGCGGTCAACTCCACGGGTCCGTTCCTCGTCACGCAGGCGGCTTCGGAACTGCTGCGCGCGGGCGACACCGCGCACACGAGGGCGGTGGTGAACATCACCTCGGTCGAGGCGCACATCGTCATCTCGAGCAGCGGGCATCCGCAGATCCACTACAACGCGTCGAAGGGCGCGCTGCTGCAGCTCACGCGCGCGCTCTCCGTCGAGCTCGCCCCCGCGGGCATCCGGGTGAACGCGGTCGCCCCCGGCTACATCCGCACGCCGTTCACCGCGGAGGCGCTCGAACAGGATGAGGTGCGCGGATTCCTGCTCGACCGTACGCCCATGGGCCGCATCGGCGAGCCCGAGGACGTCGCCGGCGGCGTCGCCTTCCTCGCCTCGGACGAAGCGAGCTGGGTGACGGGGACGACCCTCTTCGTCGACGGCGGATGGACGGTGTACTGATGGCGGCCCCGCTCATCGGCGTCTCCATCCAGCGGAGCGTCGAACCGTCGGCCTTCGGCCCCAGGGAGTCGGCGCTCCAGGTGATGGACTACGCCGAGTCCATCGCCGCCGCCGGCGGCCGTCCGGTGATCCTGCCGGCCACCGAGAGGATCCCGGATCACGTGCTGGCGGGTATCGACGGCCTGGTGCTGAGCGGGGGAGGGGATCTCTCCCCGACCATGTACGGAGCCGAGGCGGGCGAGGAGACCTACGGCGTCAGCGAGATCCGCGATGCGTTCGAGACCGCGCTCGTCGAGGACGCGCAGGCTCGCGGCGTGCCGGTCCTCGCCATCTGCCGCGGGCTGCAGCTCATCAACGTCCTGCGCGGGGGCACCCTGCGTCTGCACATCGACGGACACTGGCAGGCGGTGCCGTCGGAGGAGCCCGAGCATGAAGTGAGCGTCGTCGCCGGTTCGCGGCTCGCCGAGCTCGTCGGCGCGGAGGCGATACCGGTGAACAGCTATCACCACCAGTGCATCGACCGCCTCGGTGCCGGGCTGACCGCGGTCGCCCACGCGGGCGATGTGATCGAGGCGGTCGAAGACGCGCAGCACGCCATCCTCGCGGTGCAGTGGCACCCCGAGCACATGGCCAAGACCTCGGCGCAGAACCTTGCGCTGTTCACCGATCTGGTGCGGCGTGCGGCGCACCGTCGAGAAAGGAATCAATCATGACCAGCAGAGAGCAGGTCGAGGACTTCGACTTCCACGGGGAGGCGCTCGACGACATCTTCGACGACTACGAGGTGATGCTGAGCAAGTGCCCCGTCGGGCACAGCTCGAAATACGGCGGATTCACCTACATCGCCAAGAGCGAGGACATCTTCGCCGCCGAGCAGGCCCCGGAGACCTTCTCGGTGGCCCCGTCCATGATGATGCCCTCGATGGGCACCGACACCCCGCTCATCCCGATCGACATCGATCCGCCCGAGCATACGGCCTTCCGCAAGATCCTGCTGCCGCTGTTCACCCCGATGAACATCGCGAAGCTCGAGCCGGGCATGCGCCTGACGGCGAAGGAGCTCGCCGACGACGTGCTCGCGGAGGCTGCCGCGAACGACGGCGTCGCCGACGCGTCGAAGCTGTTCGCGCGGCCCATGCCGACGATCGTCTTCAGCCGGCTCTCCGGCTACCCCGAGGAGGACTGGCCGATGTTCGACCAGTGGGTCGACGACATCATCTACCGCCGCACGGCCGAGCCCGAGGTCTCGCGCGCCGCTGGGGACCGTCTGATGGAGTACTTCGACCGCATGATCGCGCAGCGCGAGGCCGAGGGCGGCGAGCACAACGACCTCATCGACAAGGTGATCCACTCCGAGATCGACGGCCGGAAGCTCACCCACGAGGAGAAGCTCTCGTACTGCTATCTGCTCTTCCTCGCGGGCCTGGACACCACCGCCTGGGGGCTGCGCGCCTCGCTGTGGTACCTCGCCCGGAACACCGCGGCGCAGCAGCGGCTGCGCGAGCACCCCGACGAGATCCCGGCCGCGGTGGAGGAGTTCCTGCGCACGCTGTCCCCCGTGCAGGCGATGACCCGCACCTGCCTCAAGGACACGGTCGTGCAGGGGCAGGAGATCAGGGCGGGGGAGCGGGTGGCGCTGGTGTTCGGCGCCGGCAACCGGGATCCCGAGATCTTCGAGGATCCGAACGAGATCCGGATCGACCGCGAGGACAACCGGCACCTCGCCTTCGGCGGGGGCGTGCACCGCTGCCTCGGGTCGAACCTGGCGCGCAAGGAGCTGGTGATCGGCCTCGAGGAGTTCCTGAGCCGCATCCCTCACTTCGAGAGCAGCGGCGGCGAGGTCTGGCACGGAGTCGGACCGCTCACCCTCGAGATCTCGGGGGTGTGAGCAGCATGGCGAAGAAGGAACTCACGATCGACCTGGCCCGGTGCCAGGGCCACGCCCGCTGCTGGGCGATCGCCCCGGAGACGTTCGAGATCGACGAAGAGGGCTACGGTCACGTCATCGACGGGCGGGAGGCCTCCTTCGACGAGGAGAACGTGCGCAAGGCGATCAAGAACTGCCCGGAGCGCTCCATACTGATCCGAGAAGTCGAGGACGCGCCGTGACCGCTGATCGCTACGGGGTCGTCGTAGTGGGCGCCTCGGTCGCTGCCGAGGCGTTCGTCTCGCGGCTGCGCGAGCTCGGCGACGAGCGCGAGATCCTCGTCGTCGATCGGGACCCGCGCATGCCCTACGAGCGCCCGCCCCTGTCGAAGCTCTACCTCACCGAGTCCGAGCGACCCGAGATCGACGTGGAGTGGGACGAGCGCACTCCCGTGACGACGGCTCGGGCACTCGCGGTCGACCCCGAGGCTCGGACGCTCACCCTCGGCATCGCCGCCACCGGGTCCACGCGCACGGTGGCCTACGACACCCTCGTCGTCGCCACCGGCGCGACTCCGATCCGCCTGCCGTTCGAGCCCGAGGGCGTGCTGCATCTGCGTTCCGTCGAGGATGCGGACCTGATCCGCGAGTCGATCTCGAGCGGCAGCCGGGTCGGCATCATCGGAGCGGGTGCCATCGGCTGCGAGCTCGCCACCTCGGCGCGCGCGCTCGGCGCCGAGGTGGTGCTGCTCGACAAGGCGGATCGGCCCCTCGAACGGCTGCTCGCCGGCCAACTCGGCAGCGACGTCACCGCCTGGCTGCACGACCTCGGCATCGTCTGCCGCTGGCAGGCCGACATCAGCGGGATCTCGGGCCGGGCGGGCACCTGGGCCGTCGGCCTGGACGGCGGCGCCGAGACGCTGGTCTTCGACGTGCTGATCAGTGCGGTCGGCGTCCGGCCCGCGCTCGACTGGCTGGCTTCGAGCGGTCTGCTCAGCGACGGTCGCCTGATCTGCGATGAGACCGGTCGCGTGATCGGCGGCGCCGACGCGACCGCCGACGTCTACGGCATCGGCGACGTGGTGACCCGCCGCCTCGCGGACGGCGCGCTGCTGCGCACCGAGAGCTGGAGCTCCGCGGCGGAACAGGGACGGCAGCTCGCCGAGCGGCTCGCCGGGAACCCGGAACCCGAGACCGAGCCCGCCTACTTCTGGACGGATGTGGCGGGTCGCAAGATCCAGGTGCTGGGGCGGATCAGCCGGGACGGCGCGGTGACGGTCGAGTTCGAGAACCCCGCCCGCGGGTCCGTGCTCTATCGAGTGGTGGGCGCCGACGGCGAGGAAGGATGGGTCGGCGTGAACGCCCCGCAGAAGATCGCCATGCTCCGCATGGGGCGCCCGGTGGTGGCGGGATGACCCGCACGGCGGTGAGGAGCGCCGTGCTGCTGCGCGCCGGGGCACCGCTCGAGCTGCGGGAGCTGCACCTGGACGACCCGCTCCCCGGCGAGGTACGGGTGCGCACCCTCGCCGCGGGTCTCTGCCACAGCGACCTCCACTACGCCGACGGCACCCTGCCGATCGAGCTGCCCGCGGTGCTCGGCCACGAGGTGATCGGCGAGATCAGCGCGGTCGGCGACGAGCGTTCTGCGCATCGCATCGGAGAGCGCGTCATCGCCACGATCACGCCGTCGTGCGGATCGTGCGCCCGCTGCGTCGCCGGGAGCGCGGCCCAATGCCTGCGCGCCGCGCAGGTGCGGCAGCGCTCACGGCCCAAACTCGTCGACGGCGAGGGGCGAGCGGTCCAGCTGCTCGGATCGATCGGCGGGTTCGCGGATCAGTTCCTCCTCCCGGAGGCGGCGGCCGTGCCGCTCGGCGACGGCATACCCGACGCCGAGGGGTGCCTCCTCGGCTGCTGCGTCGCCACCGGCTTCGGCGCGGTGGTGCACGGGGCCGCCGTCGGGCCGCTCGACGCCGTCGCGGTGATCGGTTGCGGCGGCGTCGGCGTCGCCGCGATCCAGGCCGCGCGGATCGCCGGGGCCAGGCGGATCATCGCGATCGATCTGCACCCCGAGAAGCTCGAGCGCGCGCGCGGGTTCGGCGCCACCGACGTGCTGCGCTCCGGCGACGATCTCGTGCGCCGCGTGCACGAGATCTGCCCCGGCGGCGTCGACAAGAGCTTCGAAGCGGTGGGCTCACCGGCCACCGCCGCACTGGCGTTCGAGATGCTCGCGTCGAACGGGGTGGCCACGGTCCTCGGGCTGGAGCGCCCGGGGAGCGCCATCGCGCTGAACGCCGAACTGCTGATCGAGGGGGATCGGCGCATCCAGGGCGCCTACATGGGCGCCAACCAACTGCCGCGCGACATCCCGAGCTTCGAAGCGCACTACCGCGCCGGCGCGCTGCAGCTCGACCGAATGGTCACCTCGCGCTGGAGCTTCGAGCAGATCAACGAGGGCTTCGCGGCGATGGCCGATCCCGACGCCATCCGCGCCGTGGTCGAGTGGTGACCGTCGACGCGTACCGATGACAGACGACACACGAGTGGAGCAAGACATGACGAATCCGAACAGCGCGTCGATCCCGGTGATCGAACAGCGATCCTTCATCTCGGGGGAGTGGGCGACGATGGTCGACAGCGGTCGGCCGCTGTGCGATCCCAACACGGGCGAGCGTCGCCAGGCCAAGCTGGCCACCGCGGAAGAAGATGTCGAGCGGGCGCTCGACGCGGCGTGGCGCCTCTACGATCGAGTCGGAGCCGAGACCGTCGGGCTGCGCGCACGCGCCGAACTCCTGCTGGCGGCAGCCGATGAGCTCGACCGGCGCCAGGAGGAGATCGCGGTCCAGGACTCGCTCAACATTGGGGCGCCGCTCTCCACCACCCGGATCATCGCCTCCGTGCTCGGCGACCGCGTGCGCTCGGCCGTGCGCGAGGCGGAGGAGCTCGGCGAGTCCGTCGAGCTCGGGTCCGACGAGCGGCCGGTGCGTCTGCTGCGGCGCGCGCTCGGCCCCGCGGTGGTCGTCGGGCCGTGGAACGCGCCCACCTTCACCACGGTGGGCAAAGTGGCCGCGGCCCTGCTCGCCGGCTGCCCGGTGCTGCTGAAGCCCTCGGAGAACGCTCCGAGCGGCTGTCAGATCTTCGCCGAGATCCTCGTCGCGGAGATCCGGCGGCGCGATCTGCCGGGCGCGCTGTTCCAGCTGATCCAAGGCGGCTCGAGCGTCGGTGCCCTTTTGACAGGAGATCCGCGTGTCGCGGCGCTCTCGTTCACCGGCGGGGTCTCCGCCGGCCGCGCCGTGGCGTCGGCGGCGACCGCGAACCTCACCGCCGTGCAGATGGAGCTCGGCTCCAACAACCCGGCGATCGTGCGATACGACGCGGATATCGAGACGACGGCGGCCCGGCTCGTGCAGGGCATGACCCGTCTCAACGGGCAGTGGTGCGAGGCGCCGGGCAAGATCCTGGTGCACGAGGCGATCCACGACGAGCTCGTCGCGGCGATGGGAGAGGAGATCCGGCGGCTCCGGGTGGGCCACAGCCTGGGGCCCGGCACCGAGGTCGGCCCGCTCGCCTTCGAGCGGCATCGAGACGGTCTGCGCGAGGAGATCGGACGGCTGCGCTCACTCGGCGGCCGCCTGATCTCCTCCGAACGCCTGCCGGATCTGGATGGTTGGTTCCTGGCCCCCGGCGTGATCGTGGGTCTCGATGCCTCCGCCGCGACGCAGGAGCTCTTCGGGCCGGTGGCCACGGTGCACGCCGTCTCCGACGATGCCGAGGCGCTCGCGCACGCCAACGCGCCGGGCGGCGGCCTCGACGCCTACGTGTTCGGCACCGACACCGACGCGGCGCTCCGCCTGGCGGCGCAGCTGCGGGCGGGCGAGGTGCGCGTCAACGGCACCTTCATGTCGGATCTCGCCGACGGTTCCCGGCAGTCGTTCTGGGGCACGAGCGGCATCGGCGGACACGGTCCGCAGTACGGCGTCAGGTTCTTCCTCGGCGACCGGGTGATCGGCGTCGATCGAGACGACCTCCAGCTGTAGCGCTCCTCGCGGGGCCGCGTCACGTCCGATGGACGAGGCGCAGTCCCGTCGAGGCCGGCGAGAGCGGTGTGCTCGCCCAGTCCGTGCCGCTCGGTGCGAAGAACTCGCCGGGCAGCAGCCGCGAGGTGTTGCTGATGAGGACGTTGTCGTGGCTGCCGAGCAGCACGGCGTCGGACTCGCAGCTCTGGAGCAGCGGCAGCAGCGCAGCCCCGAGGTCGGAGACCTGGATGTCGTTCCCGATCGCCCCGACGCGCTTCGCCTCGAGCACGGCCGGGACGGTGAGCGTCACCACATAGGCCTCGACGCCGAGGTAGTCGATGTAGGGACCGACCAGGGCGGGCAGACCGTCGTTGAACGCGCGGAAGAACCACTCGTGGTGCTCGTAGTCGTAGTAGCGGTCGGCGCCGGGGACCACGCCGATCGAGTAGCGTGCGAAACGCGACTCGTCCTCGCGCACCCACCACTCGAGCGCGCCGTTCTCCGTGCCGAGTGCGGAATGGGCGAAGATGAGGCCGCAGCCGTCGACGGTCTCGTTCTCGGCGAGGAACTCCTCGGCCACGGCCTTCAGCTTGCGTCGCGTCGAGTCGTTGAGCTGGAGATGCCCGGAGGCATTGCAGGCGAGCAGCTCGGTGAACGCTCCGGCGAGGGTCTCGAGACGCTCGAATCGCTCGACGAACCAGGCCCTGAGCTCTTCCGCGAGCTCCGCCCCGGAGATCCGCCGCCGGCTCATGGCGTCCCCTCCGCGTCGGCGGAGGCGCGGTCCAGTGCGAGCTTCCCCTCGATGACGAGGCGACGGTTGTTCATCACGTGGGCGATCGCACGGCTCTGCGCCTCCTCGGCGTTCCGCTGCTCGATCGCCATGACGATCGCCAGGTGCTCCGTGAAGACGAGTTGCGCCGAGGCGCGGCAGATCTCGCTCTGCCAGAGGAACGGAGTCAGCTCGGACTGCAGGCGCTGCTCGCCCGTGAGCAGGCGCTGCGAATGGCTGAGCACGGCGATCTCGAAGTGGAACCTGTTGTCGGCGGTCGCCGTCTCGCGGGCTCCGCGGGCCTCGCGCGCCTGGAACGCGAACTCCGCGAGCCGGGTCTGCTGCTGCGGGCTGATCCGCTCGGCGGCGAGGCGCGCGGCCATGCCCGAGATCGCCGCGTGCTCGTCGAAGAAGTCGCGCAGCGCGACCAGGCTCGTGCCGCGCAGCGAGGCCTTCAGCGCGTCCGCCGACGGGAAGGGAGCCTGGACGACGAAGGTCCCGCCGTTGCGCCCCCGCCGGGTCTCCACGATCCCGAGCTCCCGGAGCTTCGCGAGCGCCTTCCTGAGCGTCGCGACGGCGATGCCGAACTGGTTCGCCAGTTCCGCCTCCGAGGGCAGGCGCTCCCCGACGCTGATCATCCCGACCGAGATCGCCGCGGAGATGCGCTCGGCGATGCCGCCGATCTGGGTGCCGGCGGCATCGTCCTGCTCGTAGCTCCGCGCGCGCCTCAGCGGTTGTTGCTGCATCGGTACCCGTCTAACCGGCGTCCTCGAAGCTCAGGGCGCGTCGGATCAGATCGGCCTGCTCGACCGCGTGCACCTTGGCGGAGCCGGTCGAGGGCGCCGCGGACGATGCGCGGGAGACCACCCGGATCTTGTCGTTCGCCAGGCGCTTGGCCAGGGTGAGCGAGATGAAGGGCCAGGCGCCCTGATTCTCCGGCTCGTCCTGGACCCACACGAGCTCGGCACCGGGATAGTTCGAGAGCACCCGCACCAGATCGGCGGCAGGCATCGGGTAGAACTGCTCCACGCGCACGATGGCCACGCGCGGATCCGGATGCTTCTCGAGGGCGCCGCGCAGATCGTAGTAGACCTTGCCCGCGGTCAGGAGCACGCGGGTGACGCTGCCGGGCTCCGCGGTCGCGTCGTCGATGACCGGCTGGAACTGGCCGGTCGTGAAGTCCTCGACGCTCGAGGTGGCCCCACGCAGACGGAGCATCGACTTCGGCGTGAAGACGATCAGCGGCTTGCGCGGCCGGGCATACGCCTGCCTCCGCAGAAGGTGGAAGTAACTGGCGGGCGTCGAGGGACGGGCCACGATCATGTTGTTCTCGGCGCACAGCTGCAGGTAGCGCTCGATCCGCGCCGAGGAGTGATCCGGTCCCTGACCCTCGTAGCCGTGGGGCAGGAGCATGACGACCGAGGACTGCTGCCCCCACTTCTGCTCGGCAGCGGCGATGTACTCGTCGACGACGCTCTGCGCGCCGTTCGCGAAGTCCCCGAACTGCGCCTCCCACAGCACGAGGGCGTCCTCGCGCTGCAGCGAATAGCCGTACTCGTAGGCCAGGGCGGCGTATTCGGAGAGGAACGAGTCGTAGATCCAGAATCGCGCCTGATCCTCCGAGAGGTTCAGCAGCGGGAACCACTCCTGCCCGTTCGCGCGGTCGTGGAACACGGCGTGGCGCTGGGCGAAGGTGCCGCGGCGGGCGTCCTGGCCCACGAAGCGGACCGCCGTGCCCTCGATGAGCAGCGATCCGAGCGCCAGCAGCTCGCCGAAGCCCCAGTCGATCCCGCCGGAGCGGCTCATCTCGACGCGCTTGTTGAGCAGCTGCTGCAGCTTCGCGTGCACGGTGAAGCCGACCGGCGGATTGCCGTGGGCGTCGCCGATGCGCTCGACCACCGAGCGGTCGACCGCGGTGTCCACCGCGACGATCTCCGGCAGCTCGGCGGTCGCGGGATTCGTGATGCCGCTCTGATCCACCACCGGGATCGAGCCGGTCTGCGCCGCATGCGTCTCGAGGAAGGCCTGCTCCAGACGGTTCTGGAAGTCCTGCTTCGCCCGCTCGTACTCCTCCTCGGTGATGTCGCCGCGGCCGACCAGGGCCTCGGTGTAGAGGCTGCGCGGCGAGCGCTTCGCCTCGATGAGGTCGTACATGAGCGGCTGGGTCATCGAGGGATCGTCGCCCTCGTTGTGGCCGCGGCGCCGGTAGCAGACGAGATCGATGATGACGTCGCGGTTGAACTTCTGCCGGTAGCCGTAGGCCAGGCGCGCGACGCGCACGACGGACTCCGGGTCGTCCCCGTTGACGTGGAAGATCGGGGCCTGCACGACCTTGCCGACGTCGCTCGAGTAGACGGCGCTGCGCGAGTCCTGCGGGAGCGTGGTGAAACCGACCTGGTTGTTGATGACGACGTGGATCGTGCCGCCGGTGCGGTAGGCGCGGAGCTGCGACATCTGCAGGGTCTCGTACACGACCCCCTGGCCCGCCATGGCGGCGTCGCCGTGGACGAGGATCGGCAGCGTGGTGAAGGAGCCGATCGGCTTCAGATCCTGCTTCGCGCGGACGATGCCCTCGAGCACCCCGTTCACGGTCTCGAGATGGGACGGATTGGCGGCGAGGTGCACGGGCACCTGGGTCTCGTTCGGGGCGGTGAAGACGCCGGAGGTGCCGAGGTGGTACTTCACGTCGCCGGACCCGGACTTCGCCACGGTGCCCTCGAACTCGCGGAAGATCTGGCCGTAAGTCTTGCCCGCGATGTTCGACAGCACGTTGAGGCGGCCGCGGTGGGCCATGCCGATGTCGACGCTGTCGACCCCGTCCTCGGCGGCGTCGATGAGCATCGCGTCGAGCAGCGGGATCACCGATTCGCCGCCCTCGAGGCTGAAGCGCTTCTGCCCGACGTACTTGGTCTGCAGGAAGGTCTCGAATGCCTCAGCCTCGTTGAGCTTCTCGAGGATGCGCAGCTGCTCGTCGTGGTCGGGCTTCGCGTACGGCACCTCGACCTGCTCGCGGATCCAGAGCCGCTGCTCGGGATCCTGGATGTGCATGTACTCGATGCCGATCTTGCGGCAGTAGGAGTCGCGCAGGACGCCGAGGATGTCGCGCAGCAGCATCGAGCGCTTGCCGCCGATACCGCCGGTCACGAACTCGCGGTCGAGATCCCAGAAGGTGAGGCCGTGGGACTCGATCTCGAGGTCGGGGTGGGTGCGCTGCACGTACTCGAGCGGGTCGATGTCGGCCATGAGATGGCCGCGCACGCGGAACGAGTTGATCAGCTCCTGCACCCGGGCCGACTTGTCCACCTGGCCGGTGATGTCGACGTGGATGTCGCCGGCCCACTGGATGGGCTTGTAGGGGATGCGCAGCGCGGCGAATACGTCCTCGTAGAAACGCTTGCCGCCGGTCAGGCGCTCATGGATCCCCTTGAGGAACTCGCCGGATCCCGCTCCCTGGATGACGCGGTGGTCGTAGGTGCTGGTGAGCGTGATGGTCTTGGAGATGCCGAGCCGGTTGAGCACCTCGTCGGCCGCGCCCTGGAACTCGGCCGGATACTCGAGCGCGCCGGCGCCGATGATGGATCCCTGCCCGCGCATGAGGCGCGGCACCGAGTGCACGGTGCCGATGCCGCCCGGGTTCGTGAGCGAGATCGTGCCGCCTTGGAAGTCGGCCGCGCCCAGCTTGCCGGCTCGGGCCCGCTTCACCAGATCCTCGTAGGCCGAGAGGTATTCGTTGAAATCGAGCGCGTCCGCTCGTTTGATCACCGGCACCATCAGCGAACGGGTGCCGTCGGGCTTCGGCAGGTCGATGGCGATGCCCAGGCCGATGTGCGCCGGCACGACGATCGAGGGCTTGCCGTCGACCTCCTGGTAGGCCACGTTCTGGGCGGGCAGCTCCTTGAGCGTCTGGATGATCGCCCAGCCGATCAGGTGGGTGAACGACACCTTGCCGCCGCGGCTGCGCCGCAGGTGGCTGTTGATGGTGATGCGGTTGTCGATGAGCAGCTTCGCGGGGACGGTGCGGACGCTCGTCGCGGTGGGCACCGTGAGGCTCTCGTCCATGTTCTTGGAGAGGGTCCTCGCCATGCCGCGGAGCGGGGTGACCGCGTCCTCGTCTACGACGGGGACCGCGTCCGTCTGCGGCGCGGCATGGGGCGCATCGGCCGGAACCGGTGCCTGCCGCGGCGCGGTGTTCGTGGTGCGCGAGCGCTGCACCGGGATCGCCGCGGTGGTGGGAGGAACCGTCGTCGGCGCTGCTGCGGGAGCCGCTCCGGCGCCCGCCCCTGCTCCGGTGCCGGCCGGACGGGTCGCACCGCCCGCCTCGCCGCTGCCCGAGTACTTCTCGAGCACCGGCCACCAGGAGCGGTCGACCGAGTTCGGGTCGGCGAGATACTGCTTGTACATCTCGTCGACCAGCCAAGCATTCGCGCCGAATTCCTCTGCAGAGCTCCCGCTGCTCTCAGCCAAGGGGGTTTCCTCTCGTCGTGGTCGACCGGTATCGTCTCTCACCCGGGCGCCTGAATGCGGCTCCGTGCAGGCTTCACTCAAGCCTACGCCCTTTCTCCACCGCCCACGCCATCGCGGCAGCGGGAAAGTTCGCCGGACGCCAGGCATATTCTCCGGTGACAACCGGACTTCTGTTGTTAGACTTGCGCCAATCATGGACGTACCCTCCCGAAGACCCTCGGACCCCCCGAGTACCGGCCGCGGTGAACCGCGGCATTCTGCACATATCTCCCGCCACCCGCGCGTTCGGCACGGCTCGTGAACGACTGGTGGCTGCTCGGCATCGGACTGGTTCTGACGCTCGGCACGGGCGTGTTCGTGGCGGCGGAGTTCTCGCTTGTCGCGCTCGACCGCAGAGAGCTGGAGCGCCGTCGCGAAGGCGGGCAACGCGGACTGGATCGCGTGATCAACGGGCTCAGGATCACGTCCACGCACCTCTCCAGCGCCCAGCTCGGCATCACGCTCACCACGCTGCTCGCCGGCTACACGCTGGAGCCGGCGATCAGCGGGTTCCTCGACGGTCCGCTCGGCTCCCTCGGCGTCCCGGAGGAGTTCCGCCGCGTCATCAGCGCGCCCCTCGCCATCGTCGCGGCGACGCTGCTGTCGATGGTGGTCGGCGAGCTCGTGCCCAAGAACTTCGCCATCGCCCGCCCGCTCCAGACCGCCCGTGTGGTGATGCCCCTGCAGGGCGCCTTCACCACGGTGTTCAAGCCGGCCATCCTCGTCCTCAACGGCAGCGCCAACGGGATCCTCCGCTCCATCGGCATCGAGCCGAAGGAGGAGCTCTCGGGCACGCGCACCGCGCAGGAGCTCTCGTCGCTGGTGCGGTACTCCGCGAGCGCCGGCATCCTCGAGGAGGACACCGCCACGCTCCTCGACCGCACGCTGCGCTTCTCGGAGCACAGCGCCGCTGACGTGATGACCCCGCGCACCCGCATCGAGAGCGTCCACCGCCTCGCCCCGGCCTCCTCGGTGCTCGAGCTCGCCGGCCGCACGGGGTTCTCCCGCTTCCCGGTGATCGACGAGGACCGGGACGACGTGATCGGCGTGGTGCACGTGAAGCAGGCGGTCGCCGTGCCGCGCGCGAAGCGCGACGAGGTGCCGGTCGCGGCGCTCGCCGAGGACCCGGTGCGCGTGCCCGAGACCATCCGCCTCGACCAGCTGCTCGGAGAGCTGCGCGCGCAGGGGCTGCAGCTGGCGATCGTGGTCGACGAGTACGGCGGCACCGCGGGACTCGTCACGCTCGAGGATCTGGTCGAGGAGATCGTCGGCGAGGTGGCCGACGAGCACGACCGCGCACGGGCCGGGGTGGTCGGCACCGCGGCCGAGATGACGCTGCCGGGCGACCTGCGCCCCGACGAGATGCTCCACCAGGCGGGGATCGTCATCCCCGACGGCGACTACGACACGGTGGCCGGGTTCGTGCTCTCCGAGCTGGGGCGGATCCCCGAGCTCGGCGACGAGGTGGTGCTCGACGACGGGGCGACCCTGCGCGTCGAGCGGATGGACGGACGCCGGATCGCCAGGCTGCGGTATCTGGGAGTTCCGGCGCCGCTCCAGGCGGACGGCGAGGAGGCATCATGAGCGACTGGATGGGGATCGTCTGGCTGGTCGTCCTGCTCATCGCGAACGCGTTCTTCGTCGGCGCCGAGTTCGCGGTGATCTCCGCGCGGCGCTCGCAGATCGAGCCGTTGGCCGAAGCCGGCTCGAAGCGCGCGCAGACGGCGCTCTACGCCATCGAGCACGCCACGCTGATGCTGGCCACCAGTCAGCTGGGCATCACGGTGTGCTCGCTGCTGATCCTGAACGTCTCCGAGCCGGCGATCCACCATCTGCTGGAGGTGCCGCTCGCCTGGACCGGTCTCTCCGCCGAGGTCGTGTCGGTCTCCGGGTTCGTCATCACGCTGCTGCTGGTCTCGTATCTGCACGTCGTCTTCGGCGAGATGGTGCCGAAGAACGCGGCGTTCTCGATGCCGGATCAGGCGGTCCTCCTGCTCGCCCCGCCGCTCGTCATGGTCTCCCGCCTGCTCCGCCACGTCATCGGCGGCCTGAACGCCGTCGCCAACGGCATCCTGCGGATGTTCGGGGTCGAGCCCAAGTCGGAGGCGAACGCCACCTACACCCTCGAGGAGGTCGCCAGCATCGTGAACCACTCCACGCGGGAGGGGGTGCTCGAGGATCGCAGCGGCGCGGTGACGGCGGCGTTCGAGTTCACGGCGAAACGGGCGATCGACCTCGTGCTCCCCAGCGAGAAGCTCGTCGCTCTTCCGGAGGGCGCGACCCCGGAGGACGTCGAGGCCGCGGTGACGCGGCACGGCTTCTCCCGCTATCCCATCGGCGGGCCCTCCGGGGAGCTCGTCGGCTACGTGCACGTGAAGGATCTGCTGCGGATCTCCGAGGAGCGGATCGCCGAGCCGATCCCGCCGAAGCGGATCAGGGAGATGCTGACGCTGCGCGCGGACACCGACCTGGAGGACGTGCTCGCACGGATGCAGGCGCGCGGCGTGCACCTGGCCCGGGTGGTCGACTCCGGTGGTGCGGAGCTCGGCGCCGTGTTCTTCGAGGACGTGCTCGAAGAGCTCGTCGGGGAGATCCACGACGCCACCAGGCGCCAGCGCTACACCTGAGAGACCGCGAGCAGCCTGCGCAACTGCGCGCCGACGAGCTCGTGCTCGATCAGGAACGCGTCGTGGCCGTAGGGGCTGTCGAGCCGGGTCGCCAGCTCTCCGTCGAGGCTGCCGGGGGAGTGCCGCGCGATCTCGTCCTGCCCGTCGAGGGTGAAGAGGCGATCGCTCGGGATCCCGAGGATCAGGGTCGGCTGCGCGAGTGCGGAGAGCGCCTCGGCGACGCCGCCGCGGTCGCGTCCCACGTCGTGCGAGTTCATCGCCTGCACGAGGGTGAGATAGCTGTTCGCGTCGAAGCGGCGGGTGAACTTGTTGCCGTGGAAGTCGAGGTAGCTCTCGACCGCGAAGCGCCCGCCGCCTCCGAGCGGGCTCACCGCAGACTGCCAGGCGCGGCCGAAGCGCTCGTCGAGCTCGGTGTTGCTGCGATAGTTCAGCAGCGCCAGGCGCCGGGCGGTGGCCAGCCCGTGATGCGGCCCGACCCCGTCGGGGGCGTCGTAGTAGTTGCCGCCGCGCCAGGCGGGATCCGAGCGGATCGCCTCCAGCTGCACCAGGTTCAGCCCGATCTGATCGGCCGTCGTCACGGGGGGCGAGGCGATCACCGCGAGGCGCTCGGCGCGCGCACCGTACATCAGCCCCCACTCCAGCGCGTGCATGCCGCCGACCGAGCCGCCGATCACGGCGGCGAAGCGGTCGATGCCGATCGCGTCGGCGAAGGCCGCGGTCGTGCGGACCTGGTCGCGGATCGTGAGGTAGGGGAAGCGGCCGCCCCACTCGCGCCCGGTCCGGTCGAGGCTCGCCGGCCCGGTCGAGCCCTGGCAGCCGCCCAGCACGTTCGGCGCGACGACGCAGTAGCGGTCGGTGTCGAGGGCCTTCCCGGGGCCGACGATCTCCGACCACCAGCCGTCGGTGGGGTGGCCCGGCCCCGCCGTGCCGCGCAGGTGGCTGTCTCCCGTGAGCGCGTGGAAGACGAGGATCGCGTTGTCGCCGCGTCCGTTCAGTTCGCCGAAGGTCTCGTAGGCGATCCGCACGTCCGGGATGGTGGCCCCGGCCTCGGTGGCCACCTCGCCGAGCGTGACGAAGCTCCGTTCGCCCACGGGATCCCCGTCGCGCCAGCCGCCGCTGATCGGCGGCCGTCCGATCAGCGCCCGAAGCTGCGCGTCGGTGATGAAATCCGTGGGGAACGAGTCCTCGGGCGTCTGCCAGTCCATAGTGGTCCATTCTGCCGGGTCCGCGCCGGGCGGACCCGCATGTTACGGGGTTCCGCGCGGACGCGGGCAGGTGCGAGAACGCCGGAAACCTCGAAACACCCCCTGTTCGGGGGGTGCGCGTCCGCGTGGCAGGGGAGTACGTTGAGCCATGCGCCGCCTTCGGTTCGGCGGTCAGTGTCTTCTCCTCGGCTCGAAAGGGAACGATGTGGCGGGAGAATCAGTGCGCGGAGGCGTGCGAGGAACGGTGTTCCGCTCCTCCGGTGCGGGGCTCCTCACCGCGTCGGTGCTCGCGGGTGCGGTGCTCGTGCTCGCGCTGAGCGGCTGCGCCGCAGACGCGCCGGGCCAGACGCCGGAACCTGAGCTGGACTACCGGGTCGAGTTCGTCGACCCCGGGAGGCTCGGTTTCGAGCCCGTCTCGCCCATCCGGCAGAGCTTCGAGCCTGAGGGATTGCCGATCCGCGAACGCGTGCCCGAGGCAGGGACCGTCGTCGGTGGCGCGGGGACCCACGGTTTTGAGCAGGCGCTCCGGTGGCTCGAGGCAGACGCCGAGACCGAGGTCGGTGTTTTCTCCCCGCCGAATGGGTCCCCGTTGGCGGGCACGGGCGACACCCCCGAATGGGCTAAGGAACCGCACGACGCGTGGATCGATCTCACCCGGAAGCCGACGGAGGCGACCCTCGACCGGCTCCGCACGGAGTCGAAGGAGCGCATTCTGGTGATCTGGGGCGGCATCCCGGCCACCTCGGAGGAACTGGAGACCGTCTCCCAGGCGATCTTCGACGCGTTCACCGCGGGGCTGCCGCTGGCCGCGGCGGAGCCGGACTGGACGGAGAACGAGTTCGTGGTCGATTACCGTCTCGCGGAGGCCACCGACGTCGACCTGGAGCAGCACGCGCGCGACGCCGCGGAGGCGGGCGCGCGCGCCTCGGAGGACGGTGCCCTCCCGATGCCGGTGCGCTTCGACTACCAGCCGTCGATGGAGGAGACCGACGACTTCCCGCGTTGACGAGAGCGACCGCGGGGCGGGGCCGGATCAGGAGATCCGGCCCCCAGCGGGAGAGCGCGCGATTGACCGGCTACGCGCTCGCGCGGGCCGCGGCGACGACCTCGCGAGCGGCGGCGAAGCCGCGCTCGAGGTCGGCCTTGAGATCCGCCACGTTCTCGATGCCGACCGAGAGGCGCACCAGGCCGGGCGTAACGCCGGTGGTGAGCTGCTGCTCGGGGGTCAGCTGGGAGTGGGTGGTCGAGGCCGGGTGGCTGATGAGGCTGCGCACGTCGCCGATGTTCACCAGGTGGCTGAACAGCTCGACGTTGTCGACGAGCGCCTTGCCCGCCTCGACGCCGCCCTTCAGCTCGAAGCTGAGCACCGCGCCCACGCCCTTGCGCGCGTAGGTGTTCGCCGCCGAGTACCAGGGGCTGGTCGGCAGGCCCGCGTAGTACACCACCGAGACGTCGTCGTGGCCGTCGAGCCACTCCGCGATCTCCTGCGCGTTCTGCACGTGGCGCTCGATCCGCAGCGAGAGCGTCTCGATGCCCTGCAGCAGCAGGAACGCGCTGTGCGGGGCGATGGCGGCGCCGATGTCGCGCAGCAGCTGCACGCGCGCCTTGATGATGTAGGCGAGCCCGTCGCCCACGGCGGCGGTGTAGGACGCGCCGTGGTAGGAGGGATCCGGCTCCGTGAGGCCCGGGAAGCGCGCGACGTTCTTCGACCACTCGAAGGAGCCGCCGTCGACGATGACGCCGCCGATCGTCGTGCCGTGCCCGCCGAGGTACTTCGTCGCCGAGTGGATGACGATGTCGGCGCCGTGCTCGAACGGGCGGATCAGATAGGGCGTCGCGATCGTGTTGTCGACGATGAAGGGCACCCCGCTCTCGTGCGCGACATCCGAGACGGTCCGGATGTCGAGCACGTTGATGCGGGGGTTGCCGATGGTCTCGGCGAAGAACAGCTTGGTGTTCGGGCGGACGGCGCGGCGCCACTCCTCCGGATCGTCCTGGTTCTCGACGAAGGTCACCTCGATGCCGAGCTTGGCGAGGGTGTACTTGAAGAGGTTGTAGGTGCCGCCGTAGATCGAACTCGACGACACGATGTGATCGCCCGACTCGGCGATGTTCAGCACCGCGAACGTCGCCGCCGCCTGGCCGCTGGCGAGCAGCAGCGCTCCGGTGCCGCCCTCGAGCGCCGCGACCCGTTCCTCGACCACGGCCTGGGTCGGGTTCTGGATGCGGGTGTAGATGTTGCCGAACTCGGCGAGGGCGAAGAGATTCTTGGCATGCTCCGTATTGTCGAAGACGTACGAGGTCGTCTGGTAGATCGGCACCGCCCGTGCGTTGGTGGTCGGATCGGGCTGGGCACCCGAGTGCACCTGCTTGGTCTCGAACTGCCAGTTCTCTTGATCGGTCATCGGGTCTCCTCGTCGTGAGTGTCTCGTCGTGAGTGTCGTCGTGGTGTGCAATGAGGTCTGCTGAGAGCGTAGAGAATCGCGACGCGATGCTGCAAGCGCGAGCGACACGTTGCGTCACATATATCACCCGGGGTATTCGGCGGGGCCGAGCGCGCCGCGGCGAGCCGCGTCGCGCGCGAAAGATCTGGCGGAGGCGCCCGCCCGCGGCACTATGATTGGGCACTGTGCTCTTCGACGGTCGAGGGGCGCCGACCGCAAGGAGACAGAAGCCATGCCGTTCTGGTCCACGATCTGGGACACCATCTGGTGGTTCCTCACGATCTTCATCTTCATCGCCTATCTGATGGCGCTGTTCTCGATCATCGCGGACCTGTTCCGCGACCACAAGCTGAACGGATGGATCAAGGCCGTCTGGCTGCTGTTCCTCGTGTTCCTCCCCTTCGTGACCGCGCTCGTGTATCTCATCGCCCGTGGCAGCGGGATGGGAGAGCGCGCTCAGGCGCAGGCGAAGCAGGTGCAGGACGCGCAGGAGTCCTACATCCGACAGGTGGCCGGCGGGCCGGCGGCCGAGATAGCCGCGGCGCAGAAGCTGCTGCAGGAGGGCGCGATCTCCCAGTCGGAGTTCGAGGCGCTCAAAGCCAAGGCACTCGCGTAGCCGTCGCATGCTGAAGCGGGCGGTGGTCACCGGCGCGAGTTCCGGGATCGGCGCGGCGACCGTGCGCCGGCTCGTCGAGCACGGCTGGCGAACGGTGGCCGTGGCGCGCCGCGCTGACCGACTGGCGGCCCTCGCGGAGGAGACCGGGGCCCATCCCATCGTGTGCGACGTCACCGACGAGGCGCAGGTCGCCGCGCTCGCGCGCGAGGTGGTGGACGGCGGTGGAGCGGACGTCCTCGTGAACAACGCCGGCGGAGCCATCGGAGTCGACTCGGTCGAGTCGGCGTCGAACGACGACTGGCGCCGGATGTTCGAGGTGAACGTGATCGGACTGCGGACGGTGACGGCGGCGCTGCTGCCGATCCTGCGCGACGCCGCGCGCAACGCGCCGACGGGCGGCGGATCCCGTCCCGCGGCCGGGGGCGGGATCGACGACGCTCACGGCTGGGCCTCGATCCTCAACGTCACCTCGACCGCGGGGCATGCCGCCTATCCGGGCGGTGGAGGATACAACGCCGCGAAGTTCGCGGCCCGCGCGGTGACCGAGGTGCTGCGCCTCGAACTCGCCGGCGAGCCGATTCGCGTCATGGAACTGGCCCCGGGACTCGTCCACACGGAGGAGTTCACCGTCAATCGTCTCCGCGGCGACGCGTCCGCCGCCGCCGCGACCTACGAGAACGTGACCTCGCTCACCGCGGAGGAGGTCGCCGCCGTGCTCGTCGGGGCGCTGGAGCAGCCTCCGCATGTCAATCAGGATCTCATCGTGATCCGGCCGGTGGCGCAGTCGAGCGTCTTCCACACCCACCGCGGCCCCCTCGAGGCGAGGGCCTAGACCCATGGCGCTGACCGTGCGCGAGCTGGCCGAGCAGGGCCACATCGCCTCCGACTGGGCCTCGGCGCTCGAACCGATGGGGGAGCAATTGGCTCGGCTCGGTCGTTTTCTCAACGCCGAGCGGGCAGAGGGCAAGCGGGTGCTGCCCGCAGGAGACCGGATCCTCGCGGCATTCCGGCGCCCGATGAGCGAGGTGCGCGTGCTGATCGTCGGGCAGGATCCCTACCCGACGCCGGGCCACCCGATCGGACTCTCGTTCGCCACCGCCCCCGAGGTGCGGCCGATCCCGCGCAGCCTGCAGAACATCTACCGCGAGCTGCACGACGACCTCGACATTCCCCCCGCCCCGCACGGCGACCTCACGGCCTGGTCCGACCACGGCGTGATGCTGCTGAACCGCGTGCTGACCGTGCGCGCGGGCGCCCCGGCCTCGCACCGGGGCAAGGGGTGGGAGGCGTTCACCGAGCACGCGATCCGCTCGCTCGTGTCGCGCGGCGGCCCGCTCGTCGCGATCCTCTGGGGGAGCGACGCGCGCTCGCTCGCTCCGATGCTCGGCTCGGTGCCGCGCATCGAGAGCCCGCACCCCTCGCCGCTGTCGGCCTCCCGGGGCTTCTTCGGCTCCAAGCCGTTCAGCCGCGCCAATTCGGCGCTGGAGGCGCAGGGCGCTCCGCCCGTCGACTGGCGCCTCTCCGCGCCGACGCGCTGACGCACCCGACACCCACGAGAGCACCCGCGAGCAACGCGCAGCAGGGGGTGCGTTCGCGCGTTCGGCGCACGATCGCGGGAACAGCGGGCGGGGCGGCGAGGGGGAGCGGTGCGGTCGCGGATCACGCGACGCGGGACCCCTTCGGGAGCTTGGCGGCCGGGGTGTCCAGGCGACGGTACCCGCCCCAGAGCGCACCGGCCACGAGCAGCGCCTGCAGGCCGAGGCCGATCCACCACACCGGCACGGTCGAGGCCATCACATCCGCATAGCCGCTCCCCCCGGCGTCATCGTAAGCGTCGGAGCCGCTGCACTCGTTCCAGCCCTCGGGTCGATCCGGGTTCGTCTGCAGCGAGCGCACCCCGTACGAGATGTTGCCGAAGAGGTCGACCGGGGTGCCGTGGCTGTAGCTCGGCGGAACGAGATCGGCGACGACGACGTAGGGATTCAGCGCGAGGATCCACCACAGCTTGTCGGTGCCGACGTACGGCATGGTCTCGATGCTCGTCTCGCACTCCAGAGGCACCGAGTTCCAGCATTCGTCATCGTCATCATCGGTCTCGTCGTAACAGCGGTCCGTCGCTTCGTAGTACTCCTCGGTGAGCGTGCGCACCTCGACCTCCACGTAGCGGGTCGAGGCCGCGGCGGCGAGGCTGAAGGCGATCAGAGTGCCGACCGAGAGCAGCGCGACGAGCAGATAGGCGGTCACGATGGCGAGCACCGACGATTCGATCATCGCCGAGAGCCCGACGCCGATGACCGTGAACACCCCGATCTGCAGGACGAGACCCAGCAGCGCCATCAGCAGCTGCCCGAGCGAGGCCTGACCCACGAACAGGCTGAACACCACGAACGGCGCGGCCACCACGAGGAAGGCCACACCGGTGATCCAAGCGGCGAGCGTCTTGCCCAGCAGCAGCGACCAGCTGCCGATCAGCGTGACCTGCGTGGTCGCGAGGGTCGCCTGGCGGCGTTCGTCGCCGATCGAGCCCGCCGAGATGGCGGGGGCCACCAGCGTACCGAAGAGCAGCACGAAATAGACGATCACCGAGAACAGGGGGAAGCCGTCCTCGTCCGCCCCGAAGGCGCTGAACATCGCGGTGAGGGCGCCCCAGACCAGCAGCGTGACCGCGCCGATCACGCAGAACCAGACGATGGCCAGCACCAGGAGCGTGCGGGAGCGCAAGCGCTGCCGCAGCTCCAGGGCGGCGATGACCCAGGTGCCGCGCCAGAAGCCGGGGCCCGTGGGGCGCGCCTGCGCGGGAGGGACGCCGACGGTCTCGGTCACTGCTCTGCTCCGGTCTCGGGCGCGGACTGCGGCGGCACCGGCTGCGACGGTCCGGGCTCCGACGACGCGGCGGCGAGCTGCACGAAGGTCTGCTCGAGCGCGCTCGTCACCGGCGCGAATTCGACGATCCTCGCCCCGCCCGTCACGAGCGATGCGAGCAGCGCGGCGGCGGCGGCGTCATCGGAGATCTGCAGCGTCCGCACTTGGCCGGCGAGCGAGGACTCCGCGATGGACGCGAGCCCCAGCGCCTCGAGCGCACTCGCCAGCCCGGAGGCGTCGAGCGCCCGGATCCTCCAGTCGCGCCCGCGCATGGCCGCAACCGTCGCCTGCTCCACATCGTCCTGGTCGACCGTCCGGCCGTCGCGCAGGAACACCACCCGACTCGCGATCTCGTCCAGCTCGTCGAGCACGTGACTCGTGATGAGGATTCCCACGCCCTCCGCCGCGAGATCCTTGAGGATCCGACGCTGCATGATCCGGGCCTCCGGGTCGAGCCCGGCGGCCGGCTCATCGAGCAGCAGCACCCGCGGTCGGTGCACCAGAGCGCGGGCCAGGCTCAGTCGCTGCTTCTGGCCGCGCGAGAGCGTGGGCGTGCGTCGATCGGCGAGCCCGACCAGTCCCGTCAGCTCGAGCAGCTCCGCAGTGCGCGCTCCCGCCTCGGCCGCACGCAGACCGTACATCGAAGCGACCGCGTCCAGCGACTCGCGCACCGTGAGCGCCGGCCAGGAGCCCAGCGTGTCGGGCATCCAGCCCAGACTCGCACGGGCCGCCGCGGTGTCGGAACCCGCGTCGTGCCCGCCGATCCGCACGGAGCCCGCATCCGGCTTCAGCAGCGTGGCGAGCATCAGCATCAGCGTGGTCTTGCCGCTGCCGTTCGGGCCGACGAGCGCGGTGATCGAGCCCGGCTCGACCCGCAGCGTCGCATCGTGCACCACCGAGACGGCGCCGAAGGAACGGGAGACGCCGATCGCCTCGATCGCCGCGGGAGTGCTCATGGGGATCACGCTACCCCATGACCGGTACAATCGGATGATGAGCACAACCGACTCCCCGCTGCCCGAGAGCGCACGGGAGCCCGCCACCGCGGAACCCGCACCCGACACCACCGGCCCCGCCGAAACCACCGCGAAGGATCCGGCCGCGTCCGAACCGGTCTCCTCGCCCACCGAGTCGGACGACGGCCCAGCGGACGCCCCCCGCGAGCGGGCCGACAGTGCCGAGGACGCCGCCCCCGAGCGGGCCGGCAGCGAGGATGACGCCTCCCGCGAGCGGGCCGGCTTCGACTCGCTGGGCCTGGACGGCCGCGTGCTGCGCGCGCTGAAGGACGTCGGCTACGAGACGCCGTCGGCGATCCAGGCCGCGACGATCCCCGTGCTGCTCGAGGGGCGGGACGTCGTCGGGCTCGCGCAGACCGGAACCGGCAAGACGGCGGCGTTCGCGCTGCCGATCCTCTCCCGCATCCGGCCGGGGAAGGGGGTGCCGCAGGCGCTCGTGCTCGCCCCGACCCGCGAGCTGGCGCTGCAGGTGTGCGAGGCGTTCGAGAGCTACGCCGCTCATCTGCCCGAGGTGCGCCTGCTCCCGGTGTACGGCGGCCAGGCGTACGGGCAGCAGCTCTCCGCACTGCGCCGCGGCGTCGACATCGTCGTGGGCACGCCGGGGCGCATCATGGACCACCTCGACAAGGGCGCCCTCGATCTCACGCAGATCGAGTACCTCGTGCTCGACGAGGCCGACGAGATGCTGAAGATGGGGTTCGCCGAGGACGTCGAGACGATCCTCGCCGACACCCCCGAGGAGAAGCAGGTCGCCCTGTTCTCCGCGACGATGCCCGCGCAGATCCGCCGCATCTCGCAGCAGTACCTGCGCGATCCCCAGGAGATCAAGATCGCGGGCAAGACCCAGACGAGCGCGAGCATCACCCAGCGCTACATCGTGGTCAGCTACACCCAGAAGGTGGACGCGCTCACGCGGGTGCTCGAAGTGGAGAACTTCGACGGGATGATCGTGTTCACCCGCACCCGCGGCGACAGCGAGACAGTGGCCGAGAAGCTGCGTGCCCGCGGCTACTCAGCCGCGGCGATCAACGGCGATGTGCCGCAGAACGTGCGCGAGCGCACGGTCGAGCAGCTCAAGAGCGGCAAGCTCGACATCCTGGTCGCCACCGATGTGGCCGCCCGCGGCCTCGACGTCGAGCGGATCAGCCACGTGGTCAACTACGATCTGCCGATCGACACCGAGAGCTACGTGCACCGCATCGGCCGCACCGGCCGCGCGGGGCGGACCGGCGATGCGATCAGCTTCGTCACCCCGCGCGAGCGGCGCCTGCTCAAGGCCATCGAACGGGCCACCAAGCAGCCGCTCACGCAGATGCCGCTGCCGGGCGTCGCCGAGGTCAACGCGACCCGCCTCTCCCGCTTCGACGACGCGATCACCGCGGCGCTCGACGAGACCCCCCGGATCGAGGCCTTCCGCGACATCATCGATCACTACGTGCGGCACCACGACGTGCCGGAGGCCGATGTGGCGGCCGCGCTCGCCGTCGTCGCGCAGGGCGAGACGCCGCTGCTGCTGGACGAGGCCGACGACGACAAGTTCAAGCGCGATCGCGCGCAGGCGGCGAAGTTCCTCGACGACTCGGGTCCCCGCGAGCGGCGCGAGGACCGGGCCCGCGCCGATCGCGGGCCGCGTGAGCGACGAGACGATCTCGTGATGTACCGCATCGAGGTGGGGCATCGGCAGCGGGTGAAGCCCGGGCAGATCGTGGGCGCCCTCGCCAACGAGGGCGGACTCGATCGCGGCGACTTCGGGCGCATCCAGATCCGGGACGATTTCTCACTCGTCGAACTGCCGAAGCGCCTGCCGGCCGATTCGCTCGACCGACTGGCGCGGACGCGTATCGGGGGAAAGCCCATCGATCTCAAAGCGGATCGCGGACCCGCGCCGCGCGGCAAGGGCTGGGAGGATCGCGGAGGTCGTCAGCATCGCGACCGCGACGCCGGTTACGGTCGCGACGGCGGTCACGGTCGCGACCGCGACGGCGACTACCGCCGCGAGGACGGGCAGGGTCGGGGCCGATCGGAGCGCTCCCGTCGCGACGGCGGCTCCGATTGGACACCGCGCGCGCATCGCGACGACCGGAGCAACGGGGGAGGAGCCGGCGGCAGGCGGAAGCCCCGCTGGTGACCCTCTCGGGCACCCCGGCTCCTGCCGCGAGCCCTCGGGTATGTCTCGCAGATCCTGCGTCTACTGCGCGAGCCTTCCGGCATGGCCTCCCTCCTCCGCCTCGCAATACACACCGCCAGGGCTCTGCTCGCGACGACGAAGATCTACGAGACATGCCCTAGGCGGCGGCGTTCGAGGAGCCGGGGTCGGGTCGCCCTGCCCTCCAGACGGGATGAAGCAGCGCCCAGAGCACCCGCCAGCCGAGCAGACCGAGTCCGAGCGAGCCCGCCGCGACCAGGACGAAGGGGAGGGCGGCGCCTCCGTCGGTGAAGAGCACGCGGAACAGCAGGCCCAGCGCGACGGTGACGATCCAGACCGGCAGGCCGCTGCGCAGCACGGCGCGGGGTCTCCGCCAGACGGCGGCGGCGATCCAGCCCAGTGCGAGTGCGAGGAGGAAGGGCCAGGCGGTCCCCCAGAGGCCCCCGAGGGTCGCCGACCTGCCGTGCGAATCCCGCCCGAGCGGTCATGCCTTCAATATATCGGGGATGGCCTAAAGTTGAAGCATGAAGTAACGGCGAGGAGTGCGCACGTGACCGAAGACGGAGAGGATCCCGGATCCGCGGGTGAGATCGACGAGCCGCGATGGCTGACCGAGGACGAGCGGCATATGTGGATGCGCCTGGTGGCGCTCACGATCCTGCTCCCCGCGGGCATCGAATCCCAGCTCAAACGCGACGCCGGCCTCAGCTTCTTCGAATACCACGTGCTCGCCATGCTCAGCGAGGCGGACGGGCGCCGACGGCTGATGAGCGAACTCGCCTTCTGGACGAACTCCTCGCTGTCCCGGCTCTCGCACGTGGTCACGCGACTCGAGAAGCCGGGCTGGGTGAGACGCGAGGCCTGCGAGACCGACGGTCGGGCCATCAACGCGGTCCTCACCGACGCCGGGTTCGCGCATCTGAAGGCCAGCGCGCCGGCGCACGTGTCCGAGGTGCGGAGACTCGCGCTGGATCGCCTCGCCCCCGACGACGTCGGGGTCCTTTCGGAGATACTGGCGAAGATGCTCGACGCGGTGGACCCCGACGGCCGCCGCACACCGGGGACCTGAGCGGCTTCAGCCGTCGTGCGGCTCATCCGCCGGCTGGCCCAGGACATCGAGGACCGCTCGGTGCAGGTGCCCGTTCGTCGCCAGCGAGCTGCCGTTCCAGACGCTTTCGGCGCCGTCGACATCCGTGAACGCGCCGCCGGCCTCTCGGACGATCGGCGCGAGCGCGGCCAGATCGTAGGGCTTGACGTCGAACTCCGCGACCACGTCGAGCACCCCCTCGGCGAGCAGCATGTAGGACCACAGATCGCCGTAGGCACGGTCGCGCCAGACGCGCCGGGCGAGCGCGAGCAGCGACTCCAGCCTGCCGGCGTCACGCCACTGCGCGATGCTCTGAAAGCTCAGGCTCGCATCCCCGAGCTCGCGCACGCCGCTCGTCCGCAGCCGACGGGGCGAGGCTCCGGCTCCGCGATCGAGCGCCCAAGCGCCGCGTCCGGTCTCGGCCCACCAGAGCGCGCCGAGCGCCGGCGCGCTGACGACGCCGATCACCGGTGCGCCGTCCGCCTCGAGCGCGATCAGCGTCCCCCAGTTCGGCACGCCGCGGAGGAAGTTCGAGGTGCCGTCGATCGGGTCGAGGATCCAGCGGCGGCTTCCGCGGTCGGCCCGTCCGGACTCCTCGCCGAGGAATCCGTCGTCGGGCCGCTCCGCGTCGATGCGCTCGCGCAGCGCCGCTTCGACCGCGAGGTCGGCGTCGGTCACGAAGCTGCGATCCGGCTTCGTGTCGACCCGCAGATCGACCGAGCGGAACCGCGGCAGCGAGATCGTGTCCGCCAGCTCCGCGAGCTCGAGCGCGAACGCGAGATCGGGGGAGTGGTCGATCGAAGCTGACATGGAAGAGCCTCCGGGAACGAATGCGGACTGCGCCTCGGCCATTCTCTCACGCGCCGCAGCCGCACCCCGCACCCGTGCGAGGTGCTCGCTCAGCTCCCGTCGCGCCAGTACCTGCCGACGTAGCCGGTGGGGTCGCCGGTGATCGGCTGCTCTTCGAGGATCATGAACCGACGGTCGCCGTAGTCGGGGTCGGCGCCGAGAGCGTAGTACATGGTCGACCTCGTGAGGATGCCCTCGGTGCTCCAGGGGCCCCAGGCGATCTTCGCGACGTTCGCCGTGGCGCAGTCGGCGTTCTCGGCCTTCCGGCTCTCGACGTTGAGCCTGGTGAGCCTGCCTTGCGAAGCGGTCCAGTTGCCGCGGAACCACCGGCAGATGTCGGCGCCGATGCTGCTCTCCCAGAGGAACAGGGAGGTGTAGCTGCCGTCCGCCTTGAAATGGAAGCTGGTCGCGGAGGCGAGTCCGACGTTCGACCAGTCGCCGACGAGCCCGGCGTCGATGGGGCCGTAGGACTTCTTCTTCCAATGGGCGTAGTACGTGGTGTTGCGCTTGGGCTTGGTCTTGGACGAGATCTTCGCACCGCCGGATCGCTTCGTGTACCAGCCCTGCAGCGTGTAGCCCGTGCGGCTCGCCCTGGGCAGCTTGCCCAGCCGCTTCTTCCGTGTGATCGAGACCTTCTTGCTGGCGGCCGACCCGATCTTGCCGCCGTTGGCGTGGAAGACGACCTTCCACTTCTTCGTCTTCTTCGTCTTCTTGGCCGTCTTGGCCTTCTTCTTGATCGTCTTCTCGGCGACGGAGATCGCCGGAGCGTGCTGCACGGGAGAGAGCTGCACGGGAGCGAGCCGCACGGAACCGGCCGGCGCGGGTGCGCTGAGCGGCGCCTGCGCCGGAGCCGCATGACCCGCTGAGGCGGCGAGCAGCGAGGCGGTCGCGAGCAGCAGCGTCAGGGAGGAGGCGGTGGCGGTGCGAATGGCGGTCATGGGCTCATCCTCGACCGTCGCGGCGTGCACCGCGTCGGGGACCGACCCTGATGTTTGACGGGGGCGACCCGTCAGCAGTGGGGCGGTTCGCCGCCCCGGACGTCCCCCGACTGACGGATCAACGGGACGGGGGAGCTTGAGCGAGCGCCGCGGCGAGATCGCCGCGGCCGCCGATCTGCAGCTTGCGGTACGCTCGCGAGAGATGCGTCTCGACGGTCTTGACGGTGATGAAGAGCGCGCGGGCGATCTCGGGATTCGAGAGACCGGTGGCCGCGAGATCGGCGACGCGCCGCTCGCTCGCGGTGAGGGCGGCGCTGCCGAGCACCGCGAGCCGCGCGGTGCGCCCGCCCGCCGCAGTCAATTCGGCATCCGCGCGCTCGACGTCGGGTCCGGCACCGCAGTCGGCCAGCGTGGCGCGCGCCGCGATGAGGGCTCCGCGAGCGCGCGTCCGCTGTCCGGCTCGGCGCAGGGCCGCACCGAGCGAGAGACCGGCGAGGCCCTCGAGGTAGCGGGCTCCGGATCCGGTCAGCGCCTCGACCGCGCGCTCGGCCAGCGAGATCGCCTGGACCGCGTCGGCGGAGGTCTCTCCGGCCAGTTGCAGCGCCTGACCGAGGAGTGCGGGGACGCCCGCGCGTTCGCACAGCGCCAGATGCTCGACGGCGAGGACTCGGGCGCGCTCCTCATGTCCCAGCGCGCGCAGCGGCGGTATCGCGAGCGCGCGCCACGCGGTCCAGGAGGGGGAGTCGATCCCGACGCGTGCGAGACTCGCGCCGAGCGTCTCCGCCGCGACCAGGGCTTCCCGGTGGAGCCCGGCGGCGTGCAGCGCGACGGAGCGCGCGGACAGCGCCGTGGCGACGCCGTTCACCGGGGCATCGGCGGGCGGCTGCTCGGGCAGTTGCGCGAGCAGCTCGCGAGAGTCTGCGAGCAGGCCCCGCCGCACCAGGGTCTCGACGAGACCGCTTCTGGCGAGCATGGCGATGAGCGGGCCCGCGCTCAGCGATTCGCCGAACTCGAGCATCGCCCGGTAGTGGCGTCCCGCCTCCTCGAACGACCCCATCCAGTACTCCGCCTGCGCGCGTATGAAATTCGCCGACACGATGCCGAGCGCAGACCCTCTCGCCTCTGCTCGGGCGAAGCCTTCGTCGGCCAGTCTGCGCGCTTCGCCGTAGTCGCCGATCGCGACGAGGAACAGGCGGGCCCACACCCAGTCGGTGCGCTCGGGCGAGTCGCTCGGATGGATCGCGCGGCGCGCGAGCTCGCGGATCTCCGCCGCGGGTCGATTCGTGCCCACGGCGTCGGCGAGCTGCTGATTCAGGAAGAGCCGCTCGGCGCGGGTCGCGCCGGGCAGCTCGGGTCGCGCGGCCAGGCGTCGGCGTGCGTCGCCGATCCGCTCGGGAAGCAGGAGCCCGACCGCGATGAGCGCGGCCTCCAGCTCGAGCCGCAGCTCGGCGTCCTCGGCCTCCGCGAGTCCGCGATCCAGGGCCTCAGCCGCGTGCTCGTGACGGCCCGCGTAGCTGAGGGCTCCCGAGAGCGCCAGGGCGCATCGCGCGCGATCCTCCGGGCCGAGCGGACCCCGCTCGGCCTCGTGGAGCGAGGCGATGCATCCGGCGTCGAGCGTGCGCAGTTCCGCCAGCCCGAGCTGCAGCAGCACGTCGGCGCGCTCGCCGTGCCTCGGCGGTTCGGCCATCGCGCGGCGCAGCAGCGTCACCGCGGTGTGAGGCGCCCCGTCGTCGAGGGCGGCTGCGGCGGCGTCGCGCAGCAGCGCCACCGCCCAAGGATCTCCGGTGCCGCTCGACGCGAGCAGGTGGGCGGCTGCGGCGTGAACCTCGTCCGGCGCGAGCAGTCGCGCCGCCGCACGGTGCAGCTGCTCCCGGGTATCGGCGCCGATCATGGAGCGGGCCGCGTTGCGCAGCAGCGCGTGCCGGAACGACAGCCCCTCCGCCTCGTCGAAGAGTCCGGCGGCCCGGAGCCGATCGGCCGCCGCCGCGGCATCCGCGAGTCCGAGCCCGGCCAGATCGGCGGCGACGGAGGTGGCGGTGCGCTCCAGGACGGCGACGGCTCGCGCGAGGGCCCGGTCCGCGGACTCGAGGGCCGCGAGCCTGGCGACCACGGAGTCGATGACGCCCGCCGGCGCGGCGCCGAGGATCATGTCGGCGGTCCGACGCGGCGACCCGGCGAACGTGCGCGCGATCGCTGCGACGAGGAACGGGTTGCCTCCGGTCGCCGCCGACACGGCGTCGGTCAGCTCCGGGTCGGCGTCGCCCCACGAGCTGATCAGGCGCCGTCGCACCGCTTCGGGGGTGAGCGCGGCGAGCCGCAGGGCCTCGGCGTCCCTGCCGGTGAGCAGCGAGGCGAAGGGCGGGCGGCGATCCTCCGCCGCGACCTCCCGAGCGGAAACCAGCGCCAGAACCGGCATTCCCGGGAGCCGCCCGCCCAGAGCGGCGAGGAGCATCAGGGACTCGTCGTCGGCCCAGTGCGCGTCGTCCGCCGCGATCAACAGCCGTCTGCGCGCGGAGAGACGGTCGAGCAGCCTCACGAAACCCGCGAGGAGATCGTCGTGGTCGACCGGGGCGGCTTCTCTCCCCAGCACATACCGCGCGGCGAGCGCGGCGGGGCCCGAGGCGAGCGTCTCGAGCTCTCCCGGATCCAGCGACATGAGCGCCCGGTCGAACAGGCGTCGCACGATGCCGAACGGGGTGCGCGACTCGAGCTCTCCGGCCCCGGCCGCGAGCACCATGAAGCCGCGTTCACGGCCCCGGTCGGCCCCTGCTCTGAGCAGCGAGGTCTTCCCCGAGCCGGCGGGGCCGAGCAGCAGAACCGTTCCGCCCTCGCCCGCGGCGGTCCGGTCCAAGCGGGCCGCGATCCTCGCGAGCTCGTGGTCGCGTTCCAGCAGATCCTCGCTCACAGGCACGAGCATAGTGCGCGGTGGGGCTCTCCACGCGGCTCGATCGTCTGTGCGCCCTCACGGGCTCGAACCGTGGACCCGCTGATTAAGAGTCAGCTGCTCTACCAACTGAGCTAAAGGCGCATGCTGCCGCTGGGCAACGGATCAACCCTAGCATGAGGATCCGGGTTGGGAAAAATCCGTGGAGCTGTCCCAGAGACTCGGGACCGCGGCGATGCTACGAGGATCTTCCGGTGACCGCGAGTCCGACGCCCAGCCCGACCATGAGCGTGCCGCCCCCTCCCCTGACGAGCGCCATGCGCCGCCGGGAGCCTCCGAGCACGGTCGCGATGCCGCCCCGCCCGCCGATGCTCAGGGATCGGGCGATGGCGAACATGACGCGGGGCCCTGGCACCGCGATCAGGATCGCGGGGGCGAGAGCGAAACCGAGCAGGGCTTCCGTCGACGGCATGGGGTCAGTGCAGATCCCGTGGCGCCCGAGGGGGTCAGCGCGCCGCCTTCAACGCCTTCTTCGCCTGGCGCTGCGCCTCTCGGGCGGCCTTCTCCTGCTCCTCGTCGTCGGACTGCTTCGCTACGCCGGCCACCGTGAGCAGCAGTCCTGCAGCCCAGACGCCCCAGACGACGAATCGCCGCCAGTCCTTCGGCATCGCCTGGGTCTGGCGGAACGTCCCGGCGGCGCCGATCAGCGCGGCAATGACCCCGAAGTTGGTCAGATACTTCCCCAGCGACATCGGCCACCCTCCTCGTCCGCAGTTCTCCGACCAGACTACCGTGCGGGTCCGCCCGGCGGGCGCCCGCGATCGCGCGGGGTGCGCGGCGAAGGGGCTAAGCTGGAGGCGCACGCACACGTCGGTCTGAGGAGGAGCACTGTGGCGAAGGATCAGGAGTTGTTCGAGGAGAGTTCGCAGGGAGCCGTCAGCGCGGTGACCGCGACGGTCCTCATCATTTCCCTCGTGCTGCTGGTCGGCGGTCTCCTGGCCGCGAGCTACGCCTTCGATCCGGCGAACGACGAGACCATGAACCTGTGGCTGTTCGCGGGCGGGCTGATCGCCACCGTGCTCGGCTTCGCCATCCCGTTCAGCCTGCTCCCCAGCAGCGGCAAGTAGCGCCGCGAGCGGCGGGCCGGACCCGTCCGGGGTGACCGGTTCGGGATAGGCCCGGGGGTAGACTGGTGGGTATGGCAAAAACCGACGTGAAGCCGCACGACATCAAGCCGCGCAGCCGCGATGTGACCGACGGCATCGAGAAGGCCGCCGCCCGGGGGATGCTCCGCGCGGTCGGCATGGGCGACGAGGACTGGGACAAGCCGCAGATCGGCATCGCCAGTTCGTGGAACGAGATCACGCCCTGCAACCTGAGCCTCGATCGTCTCGCCCAGGGCGCCAAGGAAGGCGTGCACGGCGGCGGCGGGTACCCGCTGCAGTTCGGCACCGTGTCGGTCTCCGACGGCATCTCGATGGGCCACGAGGGCATGCATTTCTCGCTCGTCTCGCGCGAGGTCATCGCCGACTCCGTCGAGACCGTCATGATGGCCGAGCGGCTCGACGGATCGGTGCTGCTCGCCGGCTGCGACAAATCGCTGCCGGGGATGCTCATGGCCGCGGCCCGCCTCGACCTCGCCTCGGTGTTCCTCTACGCCGGCTCCATCGCCCCCGGCTGGGTGAAGCTCAGCGACGGCACCGAGAAGCAGGTCACCATCATCGACGCCTTCGAGGCCGTCGGCGCGTGCAAAGCCGGGACGCTCAGCGAGGAGGATCTCAAGCGGGTCGAGTGCGCGATCGCTCCCGGCGAGGGCGCGTGCGGCGGCATGTACACGGCCAACACCATGGCCTGCGTGGCCGAGGCGCTCGGCATGAGCCTGCCGGGCTCGGCGGCGCCGCCCAGCGCCGACCGCCGCCGGGACTACTTCGCCCATCGCTCGGGCGAGGCCGTGGTGAACCTGCTGCGCGAGGGCATCACCGCGCGGGACATCCTCTCCAGGAAGGCCTTCGAGAACGCCATCGCGGTGGCGATGGTGCTCGGCGGGTCCACCAACGCGGTGCTGCACCTGCTCGCGATCGCGCGCGAGGCCGAGGTCGAGCTGACGCTCGACGACTTCACGCGGATCGGGGCGAGGACCCCGCACCTGGCCGACATGAAGCCGTTCGGCAAGTACGTGGCGGAGGACTTCGACCGGGTCGGCGGCATGCCGGTCATCATGAAGGCGATGCTCGACGCCGGCCTGCTGCACGGCGATGCGCTGACCGTGACCGGCAAGACCGTCGCCGAGAACCTCGCCGAGGTGACGACGCCCATCGACGGGAAGGTGATCCGCACCCTCGAGGACCCGCTGCACGAGGGCGGCGGCCTGTCGATCCTGCGCGGCACCCTGGCACCGGAGGGCGCAGTGGTGAAGACCGCGGGCTTCGACGCCGAGGTGTTCGAGGGGCCCGCCCGGGTGTTCGAGCGCGAGCGCGCCGCCATGGACGCCCTCACGGAGGGCAAGATCGGCAAGGGCGACATCGTCGTCATCCGCTACGAGGGCCCCAAGGGCGGCCCGGGGATGCGCGAGATGCTCGCCATCACGGGCGCCATCAAGGGCGCCGGGCTCGGCAAGGATGTACTACTATTGACGGACGGCAGATTCTCGGGCGGCACAACCGGCCTGTGCATCGGCCACATCGCACCGGAGGCCTCGGATGGAGGGCCTGTGGCGCTCGTGCGTGACGGCGACCTGATTCGGGTCGACATCACCGCCAAGACGCTCGACCTGCTCATCGAACCCGCAGAACTCGAAGCGCGCAGAAACGACTGGTCGCCGCTGCCCCCGCGCTACACCCGAGGCGTGCTCGCGAAGTACGCCAAGCTCGTGCGTTCCGCGAGCGAGGGAGCCATCACGGGCTGAGATCCGGCACCCGGGTCGCCGCGCGGGGCGCGCAGGCCCGCACCGTCACTAGAACGCCGAAAGAAAGTATGAGATGAACTCGGAAGCGAGTCCGATATCGACCCGTGCGGGCGCCGATGCAGGCGAGCGCATGACCGGCGCGGAAGCGGTGGTGCGCAGTCTCGAGGCGCTCGGCGTCACCGACGTCTTCGGCCTGCCGGGCGGCGCCGTGCTGCCGCTCTACGACACGCTGGCGAACGATCACCAGCTGCGGCACATCCTCGTCCGCCACGAGCAGGGCGGCGGCCACGCAGCCGAGGGCTTCGCCGCGGCCAGCGGCCGGGTCGGCGTGTGCATCGCCACCTCCGGTCCCGGCGCCACCAACCTGGTCACCGCCATCGCCGACGCCTACATGGATTCCGTGCCGCTGCTCGCCATCACCGGTCAGGTGTTCTCGCACCTGATGGGCAGCGACGCCTTCCAGGAGGTCGACATCGTGGGCGTGACGATGCCGATCACCAAGCACTCCTTCCTGGTCAAGCGCGCCGAGGACATCCCGGGCGCCATCGCCGCGGCCTATCAGATCGCCTCGACCGGGCGCCCCGGTCCCGTGCTCGTCGACATCACGAAGGACGCGCAGGAGAAGGAAGTCGACTTCGTCTGGGATCCGCAGGTGGAGCTGCCCGGCTACCGGCCGATCACCAAGGCCAACAGCAAGCAGATCCAGGCCGCGGCGGAACTGATCGCCGACGCCACGCGCCCCGTGTTCTACGTGGGCGGAGGCATCGTGCGCGCGGGGGCGTCCGAGGAGCTGCTGCAGCTGGCGGAGCTCGTCGGCGCGCCGGTCGTCACGACGCTCATGGCGCGCGGCGCCTTCCCCGACTCCCATCGTCAGCACCTCGGCATGCCGGGGATGCACGGCACCGTCCCCGCGGTGCTCGCGCTGCAGGAGGCCGATCTGCTGATCACGCTCGGCGCGCGCTTCGACGACCGGGTCACCGGCAAGGCCGAGCTGTTCGCCCCCGGGGCGAAGGTGATCCACGCCGACATCGACCCCGCCGAGATCGGAAAGATCCGCACGGCCGACGTCCCCATCGTGGGCGACGCCGCCGAAGTCACCGCCGACCTGATCGCGGCGGTCTCCTCGCTGAAGCACAGCCGCGAGTTCTCCGACCTCACGGGGTGGTGGGAGCGGCTGCGCGCCCTCCAGGAGCGCTATCCGCTGGGCCATCAGGAGACCAGCGACGGCCTGCTCTCACCGCAGCACGTCATCCAGCGCATCGGCGAGCTCAGCGGACCCGAGGCCATCTACGCCGCGGGCGTCGGCCAGCATCAGATGTGGGCGGCGCAGTTCATCAAGTACGAACGGCCGAACTCCTGGCTGAACTCCGGCGGAGCCGGCACCATGGGTTACGCGGTGCCCGCCGCCATGGGAGCCAAGGTCGCCGAACCCGATCGCGTCGTGTGGGCCATCGACGGCGACGGCTGCTTCCAGATGACCAATCAGGAGCTCGCGACCTGCGTCGTCAACGACATCCCGATCAAAGTGGCGGTCATCAACAACTCGTCCCTGGGGATGATCCGCCAGTGGCAGACCCTCATCTACGACGGCCGCTACTCGAACTCCGAGCTGAACACCGGCCACGGATCCAAGCGCATCCCCGACTTCGTCAAACTGGGCGACGCGTACGGCTGCCTCTCCATCCGCGTGGAGCGGGAGGATCAGGTGGACGAGGCGATCGAGCTGGCGCTGCAGACGAACGACCGGCCCGTGCTCATCGAATTCGTCGTGAGCGCCGACGCCATGGTGTGGCCGATGGTGCGCCAGGGAACCTCGAACAGCGATATCCAGTACGCGCTCGAGCACAGCCCCGAGTGGGAGGATGAGTAAACCATGAGTCGCCACGTCCTGAGCCTCCTCGTCGAGGACAAGCCCGGCCTGCTCACCCGCGTCGCCGGGCTCTTCGCCCGCCGCGGCTTCAACATCGACTCCCTCGCCGTCGGCCCGACCGAGGTGCGCGGCCTCTCGCGCATCACCGTGGTGGTGGACGAGGAGGACCTGCCGCTCGAGCAGGTGACCAAGCAGCTGAACAAGCTCGTCAACGTCATCAAGATCGTCGAGCTCGAGGACGCTCAGTCGGTGCAGCGCGAGCACATGCTCATCAAGGTGCGGATCGACAACCAGACCCGCTCCCACGTGCTCGAAGCCGTCAACCTGTTCCGCGCCCGTGTCGTCGACGTCGTGACGGACGCCCTCGTGATCGAGGTCACGGGCGACACCGGCAAGATCCAGGCCTTCCTGCGGGTGCTCGAGCCCTACGGCATCAAGGAGATCGCCCAGTCGGGGCTCATCGCCGTGGGCCGCGGATCGAAGTCCATCACCGAACGCGTCTTCAAAGGCTGACCAACAACTCCACCAACAACCACTTAAGGAGGCCACTCGTGGCTGAGATCTACTACGACGGCGATGCGGACCTGTCGATCATCCAGGGCAAGAAGGTCGCCGTCGTCGGCTACGGCTCGCAGGGGCACGCCCACGCCCAGAACCTGCGCGACTCGGGCGTCGAGGTCGCCATCGCGCTGAAGCCCGGCTCGAAGTCGATCCAGAAGGCCACCGAGGCGGGCTTCGAGGTCAAGACCGTCGATGAGGCCGCGGAATGGGCCGACCTCATCATGATCCTCGCGCCGGACCAGCACCAGCGCAGCATCTACAACGAGCAGATCAAGCCGCACCTGAAGCCGGGCAAGACCCTCGCCTTCGCGCACGGCTTCAACATCCGTTTCGGCTACATCGAGGCGCCCGAGGGCGTCGATGTGATCCTCGTCGCTCCGAAGGCGCCCGGCCACACCGTGCGCCGCGAGTTCGTCGCCGGCCGCGGCATCCCCGACATCATCGCCGTCGAGGTCGACGCCTCCGGCACCGCCTGGGAGACCGCGAAGTCCTACGCGAAGGCCATCGGCGGCACCCGCGCCGGCGTCATCAAGACCACCTTCACCGAGGAGACCGAGACCGATCTCTTCGGCGAGCAGTCGGTGCTCTGCGGCGGCGTGTCGCAGCTCGTGCAGTACGGCTTCGAGACCCTCACCGAGGCGGGCTACCAGCCCGAGATCGCCTACTTCGAGGTGCTGCACGAGCTGAAGCTCATCGTCGACCTCATGTGGGAGGGCGGCATCGCCAAGCAGCGCTGGTCGGTGTCCGACACCGCCGAGTACGGCGACTACGTGTCCGGTCCGCGCGTCATCGACCCGCACGTCAAGGAGAACATGCAGGCCGTGCTCGCCGACATCCAGTCGGGCGCGTTCGCGAAGCGCTTCATCGACGACCAGGACAACGGCGCGAAGGAGTTCCTCGAGCTGCGCGCCAAGGCCGAGCAGCACCCGATCGAGAAGACCGGAGTGGAACTGCGCGGCCTCTTCGCCTGGAAGCAGGAGGACACGGATTACACCGACGGCAGCGCTGCGCGCTGACGACGGTGTAATCCCGGGATCGGCACTGTTCGGCGAGGATCGCTTGCGATCCTCGCGCCGACGGCAGCGCTGCGCGCTGACGACGGTGTAATCCCGGGATCGGCACTGTTCGGCGAGGATCGCTTGCGATCCTCGCGCCGACGGCAGCGCTGCGCGCTGGCGCGAGGCCGCCGTCGCCGATCCGCCGCGGAGAACCGCCGGGCTGCTCGGCGAGCGGGATCCCGTTTTGCGAGTGGGATCGTGTCCGGCTGCCCGACGAGTGCACTGCCGTCGAACACGGTCACACTCGCGAGGTGCCGCCCGGCGAAGGGGTTCCTCCCTCGGGCGGCACCGGCTCACTCCGCGGTCGCGTCCTCGGCGGGTGCGTTCTCCGTGGGCGTCTCCTCCGCGGGCGCCTCGCCGCTCACTGCGGCCTCCACCGCCGCCACCTGCTCCTGCGTGTAGCCGCAGTAGTTCACGGCCTCCCGCTGCCAGTAGGAGACCAGCCGGTCCTTCCCCGCCTCGTGGGCCGCGGCCACCGATCCCTGATAGATCTGCCCGTCCTGCGACTCCTTGTTCACGTCCGGCACGGCGGCGCACACGTGGAAGACGCTGCCGCCCTTGACCCAGAAGACCTCGTCCGTGCCGGTGAGCTGCACGATGATGCTCTCCTCGGCGGCGTACTGCTCCTGGGACGGCGGGCTGTAGTCGGCGCCGAAGGCGAAGACCGCGACCAGGGCGACCACCACCCCGATGCCGCCGGCCAGAGCTTTCTGCTTGCCGTCGAGGTTCTTGTTCGTGAAGATGAGCACGATCAGCGGCAGGAACGCGATGACCGACATGATCGCTCCGAGCTGGTTCTGCACGAAGAAGCGCACGGCGTCCTTCTTCGAGGCGGGGTCGAGACGGTTCGCCTGCTTCCAGAACAACGATCCGGCGATCGCGAGCGCCGCGGTGAGCACGATACCGCCGATGAGCAGCCACATGTTGACCGGGTCCTGCCTGAGCACCCAGAAGATCAGCACGGCCTCGATGCCGATGGCGAGGAGCCATCCCGCCCAGGCGAAGACGCGAAGCCTGCCCGCGCGGCTCTTCGCCTCCGGGGCGGGCGTCCACACGGGGCCGTCCGCCGCCGACTCCTCCGAGGCCTCCGGGCGCGCGGACGAGGGCTTCGCGGAGCTCGACTCCACGCGGACGACCTTCTTCTTGGGCTTGGGCGATTCGGTCACGATGATCCTCTCGGAACGGGTGGGGGAGACCAGGGCGGCGCGGTGCCGACCACGCGCGCAGGCACAGTGTACCGTCGGCCGGTCCGGTCCGGGCGCCGCTACACTGTTCCCCATGCCCAAGCGATCGGATCGTGATGTGCGCGAGAGCCGTCTCGCGAGCGGCTGGACCGTCGAAGAGGGCCCCGCGGCGGAACCCGGGATCGAGCAGCCCCCGATGCAGGCGGATCCGGGCGCGGAGCCGACGCCCACGGCCGATCCGCAGCCCCGCGATGAACGGGAGCAGCTCGGCAACGGAACCCTGGTGCTGCTCGGCGTCATCGGCGGCCTCTACCTGCTCTACACGTGGGTATGGCTCAGCTGGGCGAATCACTACGCCGGCCTGAACGCGGAGCTCGCGGGGGACGCCGGCGTGCTGGGCTCGATCCTGCAGCAGACGATGTACTGGGCCGCGCCGCTGGCGCCCGCGCTCTGGTTCTTCTCGGCGCTGCTGCTCAATCGGGGCGAACGCACCTGGCGATTGGCGCTCTGGCTGGTGATCGGCGCGATCGTGCTCGTGCCGCTGCCCATGTTCGATCTCGGGACTGCCGCATGAGCGTCGCGGAGGAGCCCGCACCGCCGGAGCCGGCGGGCCGGACGCGGCGCCGCGCGAGGAGGATCGCGGTATGGGCGTGGGGGGTGCTGCTGGTGGCGCTCTATCTCTACGTCGCGGTGCAGGCGCTGGTGAATCTGCTCGGCATGTACGAGATCGGAGCGGGCCTCGGCACCGGGCTCAGCGCGACGGGTTGGTTCTGGCTCGTCGCGGGCGTCGCTCTTCCCCTGGTCGCCTGCGCCGTAGCGCTGTGGCTCGGCCGCGGACGCGGAGCGGGTCTCCGGCTGCTGCTGCTCGCGGCGGGCATCGCCGCGGTCGCGGCCTTCCAGCTGGAGATCTCCCACCTGGTGCCGACGCTCAGCTTCTTCGTCTGATTTCCCGGCCGGCCCTCACCGCATCGATCGGCGCGTGAGCGATGCCGGCGGCGAGTAGACTGTCGGATGCGGCTCGCTTCCGAGCCGCCCATCTGCCCGCGCCTCTCGAAGGAGCCTCTGTGCCCGCGCCTGTCGTGCTGATTGCCGAACAACTCTCGCCCGCCACCATCGCCGCACTCGGCCCCGACTTCGAGGTGGTGCACGTCGACGGCACCGACCGCGAGGCCCTGCGTTCCTCGCTCGCGTCGGCCGACGCCGTGCTCGTCCGCTCGGCGACGAAGCTCGATGAGGAGGCCATCTCGTGGGCGCCGAAGCTCCGGGTCATCGCCCGTGCGGGGGTGGGACTCGACAACGTCGACATCAAGGCGGCCACCCGGGCCGGCGTCATGGTCGTCAACGCGCCGACGTCGAACATCATCAGCGCCGCCGAGCTCACGGTCGCCCACATCCTCGGCCTCGCCAGGAAGCTGCAGCGCGCCCACGCCTCCCTCAGCTCGGGGGAGTGGAAGCGTTCGGCGTTCACCGGCGCCGAGCTCTTCGAGAAGACGGTCGGCATCGTGGGGCTCGGGCGCATCGGCGCGCTCGTCGCCGATCGACTGCGCGGCTTCGGCGTCGAGCTCATCGCCTACGATCCCTATGTCACCGCGGCTCGTGCCGGGCAGCTGGACGTCGAGCTCGTCGAGCTCGACGAGCTCGTCGAGCGCGCCGACTTCCTCACGATCCACATGCCCCGCACCCCAGAGACGCTGGGCATGATCGGCGAGGCGCAGCTGCGGGCGATGAAGCCGACGGCCTACGTGGTCAACGTGGCGCGAGGGGGCCTGATCGACGAGCAGGCGCTCGCCGCGGCGCTCGACGCCGGCGAGATCGCGGGCGCCGCCCTCGACGTGTTCGTGGAGGAGCCCCCGAGCAGCGACGTGCTGACGGCGCATCCCAGGACGAACGTCACGCCTCACCTCGGCGCCTCCACCGAGGAGGCGCAGGAGAAGGCCGGGGTCTCGGTGGCGAAGTCGGTGCGGCTGGCGCTCGCGGGCGAGCTGGTCCCCGACGCCGTCAACGTCGCCGGAGGCGCCATCGACGAGTACGTCAAGCCCGGCCTGCCGCTCACGGAGAAGCTCGGTCAGATCTTCGCCGGGCTCGCCGCGGGCCCGGTCGCCTCGCTCGACGTCGAGGTGCACGGCGAGCTCAGCGACTACAACGTCGAGGTGCTGAAGCTCGCCGCGCTCAAGGGCCTGTTCACCCAGGTCGTGAGCGACCCGGTCTCGTACGTCAACGCCCCCCTGCACGCCGAGCAGCGGAACGTCGAGGTGCGCTTCAGCGCCGATGCGGTGACCGAGAGCTACCGCAACGTCATCACCCTCCGAGGGGCGACCGAGGACGGCACGCGGATCTCGGTCTCGGGAACGCTGACCGGCCCGAAGCAGATCGAGAAGATCATCGAGATCAACGGCTACGACATCGAGCTCCCGATCTCCGAGCACCTGATCGTCTTCAGCTACACGGATCGGCCGGGCATCGTGGCGGTCTACGGCAGCGTGCTCGGCGAAGCCGGGGTGAACATCGCCGCGCTCCAGATCGCACGCGACGAGAAGAAGGGGGAGGCGCTCTCCGTGCTCTCCATCGACTCGCCCGTGCCCTCCGAGCTGGTCGCCGGTCTGAGCGACGCGATCGGTGCGAACGTCATCCGCGCCATCGACCTGGTGCTCGACTGAAACTCCGCTCCGCGGTGATAGGATTCTGACAGCGGGCGTCTGCCCGCGTCAACGATGAACCGAGCACGTCGGCAGGCTGGCTGGTCTTCGGTGGTGGATCCCCCTCGATTCGCGGGACTCGCGCAGCACGCAGGGTGGCCTTCTACTGAACATCAGCACCCGTGGCCGCTTCGAACGTTCCGGGCTGCCCGCCGCGTGCTCACACACGCAAAGGAGTACCCGTGGAGGGTCCTGAAATCAAGTTCGCCGAGGCCGTGCTCGACAACGGCCGCTTCGGCACGCGCACCATCCGCTTCGAGACCGGCCGTCTCGCGCAGCAGGCGCAGGGCGCCGTCGCCGCCTACCTCGACGAGGAGACGATGCTGCTGAGCGCTACCAGCGCTTCGAAGCAGCCGAAGGAGCACTTCGACTTCTTCCCGCTGACGGTCGACGTCGAGGAGCGATCCTACGCCGCGGGAAAGATCCCGGGCTCGTTCTTCCGCCGCGAGGGCCGCCCCTCGACGGAGGCGATCCTCGTCTGCCGCCTCATCGACCGTCCCCTGCGCCCGTCGTTCGTCGACGGTCTGCGCAACGAGGTGCAGATCGTCATCACCGTGCTCTCGATCGCTCCGGGCGAGTTCTACGACGCGCTCGCGATCAACGCGGCGAGCGCCTCCACGCAGATCTCGGGTCTGCCCTTCTCGGGGCCGATCGCGGGTGTCCGACTCGCGCTGATCGACGGTCAGTGGGTCGCGTTCCCCAACGCCGAGCAGCTGCAGAACGCCGTGTTCGACCTCACCGTCGCCGGGCGCATCGTCGTCCAGCCCGATGGTCGGGAGGACGTGGCGATCATGATGGTCGAGGCCGAGGCCACCGAGGTGAGCTGGAACCTCATCAAGGCCGGCGCGACCAAGCCGGATGAGACCGTCGTCGCCGAGGGGCTCGAGGCGGCCAAGCCGTTCATCTCGCAGCTGGTGAAGGCGCAGGAGCGGCTCGCCGCCCAGTCCGCGAAGGAGATCCAGGACTACCCGGTGTTCCTGCCCTACACCGACGAGGTCCACGCGGCCGTCGAGGCGCTCGCCGAGACCGAGCTCGCGGAGATCTACCGGATCGCCGACAAGGTCGAGCGTCAGAACGCCGACGACGCGCTGAAGGCGCGCGTGAAGGAGGCCGTCGCGGCGAGGGTCGCGGCCGGCGAGCTGCCCGAGGAGGCGGAGGGCCAGGTGTCGGCCGCCTACAAGTCGGTCACGAAGAAGATCGTGCGCGGCCGGATCCTCTCCGAGGGCGCCCGGATCGACGGGCGCGGTCTGCGCGACATCCGCGGCCTCGACGCCGAGGTGCAGGTGCTTCCGCGCGTGCACGGTTCGGCGATCTTCCAGCGCGGCGAGACGCAGATCCTCGGCGTCTCCACGCTGAACATGCTGAAGATGGAGCAGCAGATCGACTCCCTGTCGCCGGTGACGAGCAAGCGCTACCTGCACCACTACAACTTCCCGCCCTACTCGACCGGTGAGACCGGCCGCGTCGGCAGCCCGAAGCGGCGCGAGATCGGCCACGGCTTCCTGGCGGAGCGCGCGCTCGTGCCCGTGCTGCCCAGCCGGGACGAGTTCCCCTACGCGATCCGCCAGGTGAGCGAGGCGCTCAGCTCGAACGGCTCCACCTCGATGGGCTCCGTCTGCGCCTCGACGCTGTCGCTGCTCAACGCGGGCGTGCCGCTGCGGGCTCCCGTCGCGGGCATCGCGATGGGCCTGGTCAGTGACGAGATCGACGGGGAGACGCGCTATGCGACCCTGACCGACATCCTGGGCGCCGAGGACGCGCTCGGCGACATGGACTTCAAGGTCGCGGGAACCCCGGAGTTCGTCACGGCGCTGCAGCTCGACACCAAGCTCGACGGCATCCCCAGCGATGTGCTCGCGGGTGCGCTCTCCCAGGCGAAGGAGGCGCGCACGACGATCCTGGGCGTGATGAACCAGGCGATCGACACGCCGGACGAGATGGCTCCGACCGCTCCCCGCGTGATCAGCGTGCAGATCCCGGTCGACAAGATCGGCGAGCTGATCGGCCCCAAGGGCAAGACGATCAACGGCATCCAGGACGAGACCGGTGCGGAGATCTCGATCGACGACGACGGCACCGTCTACATCGGCGCCACCGACGGTCCGACCGCCGAGGCGGCGCGGGCCCAGGTGAACGCGATCGCCAACCCGCAGAATCCGGAGGTCGGCGAGCAGTACCTCGGGACCGTGGTGAAGAACGCCGCCTTCGGCGCCTTCGTATCCCTTCTGCCCGGCAAGGACGGCCTGCTGCACATCAGCGAGGTGCGCAAGCTGGTCGGCGGCAAGCGGATCGACTCGGTCGAGGACGTGCTCGCGATCGGGCAGAAGATCCTCGTGAAGATCACCAAGGTCGACGACCGCGGCAAGCTCTCGCTCGAACCCGTGATCGACGAGGCTCCCGAGGCCGAGGGCGCCGAGTCGGTCGAGGCCGCGGAGCCCGCGGTCACCGAGGCGGAGGCCCCCGCGGACGCGGTCCCCGCGGCCGAGTAGTCCGGCGGCCGGAAGGCCCGGTGCGCCCCGGCGCCCGGGCCTTCCGCGTGCCATCCGGGGCTCGTGATCCGAACGTTCATGTTCGGAGGGTTGATTCTGCGCAGGACCGGTCAATCCGGTCCAGGGATAGCGGCCTCTCTCAGCGCCCGTCGAGGCGCTGCAGCGTGGGCTTCGGACCCTCGAGCCCGGCGACGGCGATCTTGATGCCGCTGACGTCGCTTTCGAGTCCGGCGATGGCGATCCTGACGTCGCGCAACCCGTCCTCCATGCTCGCGAGGCGATCCTCGATCCGGATGAAGCGGGCGTCGATCTGCGTGAAGCGGGCGTCGATCTGCGTGAAACGGGTATCGATCTGCGTGAAGCGGGCGTCGATCTGCGTCATGAAGTGACGCAGCAGGCCGGCGATGCCGCCGAGAAGAGTGATCGCTGCCGCGGCGATGGCGACGATCACTCCGATCACATCCGGGGTCACGGGCATGCTCCAATTCTGAGGCAGTGGTGGGGGGAACGCAAGAAGACTACGGGCGCCGCGGATCGCGGGGCGGACGGCTTGCGATATCTGTGGAGAAGTCGAGGCATCCGCGGCTTGAACGCCTACCGTGAGGGGCATCTTACGGCGACGGCGGATCGGCGACGTCCCAGTGAGTGCGGGCGCGCGCCGGATAGGGTGGTGGGCGTGTCCGAACCCGTGAAGCCCTACGCCGGCGATCCCGATGCCATTCCCCTGCCCCTCGACCTGCCCGAGTTCGACGTCGATCTCGGCGGCGCCCTGATGCGCCGCACGGTGCACCCGAGCGGCCTGCGCGTGCTCACCGAGCACATGCCGGGCGCCCGATCCGCCACGGTGGGCCTCTGGGTGGGGGTCGGCTCGCGCGACGAGCAGGCGGATCGCGACGACGCGCCGGGCAGCCTCGGCAGCACCCACTTCCTGGAGCATCTGCTGTTCAAGGGCACACCGCGACGCGACGCCATGCGCATCGCCACGAGCTTCGACCGGATCGGCGCGGAGAACAACGCGCTCACCGCCAAGGAGTACACCTGCTACTACGCCAAGGTGCGCGACGCCGATCTCGAGAGCGCCGTCGAGGTGCTCGCCGACATGGTCACGAACTCGGTGATCGACCCCGGGGAGTTCGAGACCGAGCGGGGCGTGATCCTCGAGGAGCTCGCGATGGCCGCGGACGACCTGGCGGACGTCGCGAACGAGCGGTTCTTCGAAGCGGTGCTCGGCGAGCACCCCCTCGGTCGTCCGATCGGCGGCAGTCCCGACACGATCCGAGGCGCTCGCCGGGACGATGTGATGGCCCACTACCGCGGGCGCTACGACCCGTCGACGCTGGTCGTGACGGCCGCCGGCGCGGTGGATCACGATCGCCTGGTCGAGCAGGTGCTGCGGGCGCTCGAAGAGGCGGACGAGGATCGCTGGAGCCCCGTGAGGGATCGCGCACCGGTGCGACGGCCGGTGCCGACCGCGGCGCCGTCCCCGGGCGCATCGCCGAGCTCCGGCGCTCCGCGGGGCGCGCAGACCCGCCTGTTCCGCCGCGAGAGCGAGCAGATCAACCTGATGATCGGCACCGGAGGGCTGCCCCTCGGCCATCCGGACCGATTCGCCTTCGGCATCATGAACGCCGTGCTCGGGGGCGGTATGTCGAGCCGGCTGTTCCAGGAGATCCGCGAGAAGCGGGGGCTCGCCTACACGGCGTACTCCTTCGGCGCGAGCTACAGCGACGGGGGCGTGTTCGGCATCTATGCGGGCACGGGGCCGGATACGGCCGCCGAGGTCGTCGAGCTCGCCCAGGCGGAGCTGCGCGGGATCGCCGAGGGAGGCATCACCGAGGAGGAGCACGAACGAGCGCTCGGCCAGATCGCCGGCTCATCCGCGCTCGCGCTGGAGGACAGCGACACCCGGATGGGCCGGCTCGCCCGAGCGGAACTCGGCACCGGCGAGCTGCTGACGCTCGACGCCTCGCTCGAGCGCTTCGCGGCGGTGAGCGCGGAGGACATCCGGCGCGTCGCCGCGCTGCTCGCGGATCGTCCTCGCACGGTGGTCGCCGTCGGCGATGTGGAGCGTACGGGTCTGCGGGAGTGATCGCGAGCAGTTCGGGAGGAGATCACGCCTCGGGCGGAATGTTCCGGGCAGAAAGCTCCTCCTGAAGCGCGGGATCAGCCCGACGTGTTTCGCAGCCCGCGCACCGGTACCCTGAGACGTATGAGTAGTGTCGCGGTGGCGGGTGCGCGTGGTCGTCTGGGGTCGCTGGTGTGCGAGGTGATCGAGGACCACCCGGCGTTCGCGCTCGGCGCGCAGCTGTCGAGCGCCTCCGGCCCCGAGGCGGGCGCGGACGCCGCGATCCTGTTCGACGTCAGCACGCCGGAAGCGTCTCCCCGGATCGTCGAACGGGCGCTGCGGCGCGGGCAGCGCGTGATCGTCGGCACGAGCGGCTGGTCGGCCGATCGCCTGCGAGCCCTGGACGGCGTGGTCCGCGAGATCCCGGGCGCGGCGGTGCTCGTCGTGCCGAACTTCTCCCTCGGATCCGTGATGGCCACCACGCTCGCCAGGATCGCGGCGCCCTACTTCGGGAGCGTCGAGATCGTCGAGGCCCATCACGAGGCGAAGGTCGACTCTCCCAGCGGCACCGCCGTGCGCACCGCCGAGCTGATCGCGGCGGCGCGCGGCGGCGACCCCCCTGCCGCGCCCTTCGCCGATCAGCCCGCGCGGGGGCAGCTGATCGCGGGGGTGCCCGTGCACAGCCTGCGCCTGAACGGAGTGATCGCGCGGCAGGAGGTCCGCTTCGGCGGCGCCGGCGAGGTGCTCACGATCGCGCACGACACGCACGCGCGGGACTCGTACCGCGCCGGGATCCGCGCGGCTCTGGAGGCGATCCGATCCGCCGAGGGGCTGACCGTGGGGCTCGAGCGCGTGCTCGGAATCCCCGTGACGGGTGCCGCATGAGCGACCGCGCCCGGGCGATCGTCGGCGTGGTGGTGATGTCGGCTCTGCTCGTCCTCTACTTCGCGCTCACGGGGATGCGCGCCGTCGCACTGCTGGCCTCGGGCACTCCGCTGGCCATCGCGATGGGGCTCGCCCTGCTGGTGCTGCCGCTGATCGGCGCCTGGGCCCTCGGACGAGAACTGCTGTTCGGCGCGCGCTCCACGGCGCTGATCGACCGTCTCGACGGGGAGGGCGGCCTGCCCGACGACCTGGGCGAGGCCGGGCCGACCGGCAAGGCCGACCGCGAGATCGCGGATGCCGTGTTCCCCCGCTATCGGGAGGCCGCCGAGGCCGCGCCGGAGGACTGGCGGGCCTGGACCAGGCTGGGCATCGCCTACGAGGCGGCCGCCGATCGGACGCGCGCGCGTGCTGCGATACGGAAAGCCATTCGCCTGGAACGCGACGAAATCAGTGGCTGATCGCCAGAGTGTTTGGCCTTTTCAGTTGCTTTCGCCTACAATCAACGCGGCGTCGTCATCGGCCCGGAGCTCCTGCCGGCCCGGCTGACGGGTCGCCGCCGGGAATGAGGCCGGCGCGGGGGAGGTCGGCCTCTCTACGAGAAAGAAGAACATGGCAGAGCAACCAGTGGTGAATCCGCCCACGCGGGCCCTCGATTCGGTGACCGGCATCAGCCGGAAAGGATTGCCGCAGGGGACGGTCGGCGTCTTCGGGGCCGTCATCATCGGACTCTCGGTCTGCGCCCCGGCCTACACGCTGACGGCCGCGGTCGGCCCCGCCGCGCAGGAGGTGGGCTGGCAGACGCCGGCGATCTTCATCGCCGGATTCATCCCGATGCTCCTCGTCGCGCTCGGCTATCGGGCGCTGAACGACCGCATGCCCGATTCGGGCACCTCGTTCACGTGGGCCACCCGGGCGTTCGGGCCATGGGCGGGCTGGATGGCCGGCTGGGGCCTCATCGCCGCCACCGTGCTCGTCCTCTCGAATCTCGCCGGCGTCGCCGTCGACTTCCTCTTCGAATCGCTCGACATCGTCCTGAACGGCGGCGGAGAGGTCGCCGGTCTCGCCGGCGTGGTCTGGATCAACATCCTGGTCTGCCTCGCCTTCATGGCGGCGGCGACCTGGATCTCCTACACCGGCATGACCGCGACGAAGATCTTCCAGTACATCACCGTGTTCTTCCAGTTGGGGGCGATGGCCTGGTTCATCCTGGCGATGTTCTTCTTCGCCGACCCCAATCCCAACACGGGGGTGCGCTACGCGCCGGAGCTGTCGTGGTTCAACCCCTTCGCCATCGACGGACTGAGCGCCTTCGCCGCGGGTCTCGCGGTGTCGATCTTCGTGTACTGGGGCTGGGACACGGTGCTCACCCTCGGCGAGGAGACCAAGCAGTCGAAGGGGAGGATGTCCACCGAGGGCAGGGCGTCGATGATCCTGGTGGGGATCCTGCTCGTGATGTACGTGGGCACCGCGACCGCCACGCTCGTGTGGTCCGGCGTGGGGACCGACAGCTACGGGCTCGCCAACACCGACATCGCGGAGAACGTGTTCGCGGCGATCGCGCATCCCGTGATGGGGCCCTTCGCCATCGTGCTCACCGTCGGCATCCTGCTCAGCGCGGTGTCGTCGATCAACACCACGGCGATCTCTCCGGCCCGCACCCTGCTGGCGATGTCGCACTACGGGGCGCTGCCCGCATCGATCAAGAAGGTGCATCCGAAGTACAAGTCGCCCTACGTGGCGCTGCTCTGGTCGTCGGTGGTGGCCTCGATCTTCTACGCCGTCATGCGTTTCCTCAGCGAGGACGTCCTCTGGGACACGATCACCGCGCTGGGCATGATGGTGTGCTTCTACTACGGCCTGACCGCGCTCTCCAGCGCCTGGTACTTCCGCAAGAGCGCTCCGAGGAGCGGCTGGCGGGATGTCGTCATGAAGGTGGCGCTGCCCGGCATCGGCGGCGTGTTCCTGATCGTCACCTTCGTGCAGACCACGATCGACAGCTTCGACCCGGCCTTCGGCTCCGGCAGCAACATCGCCGGGCTCGGCCTGGTCGGCGTGCTCGGCGTGGTGGTGCTCCTCCTCGGGGTGGGGCTCATGCTGATCCGGTCGCGCATCGCGCCCGCGTTCTTCCGGGGCGAGGTCATCACCCGCGGTGACGACAGCGAGGCGAGCGCCCCGTTCGAGGCGTTCGACGACGGACTCGATTCCGCCGACGCGCGCTGAGCCCGCGCGTCGGAGCGTCGCGCACGGCCGTCCGGTCCCGCGGATACCCTATCCTGGCCGGAGAGATCGCGCGCGAGGGGGAGGTGGGGCGTGAAGGGGATCCTGCGGCAGCAGACCGGGCTGTCGATCGCCTCGGCGGCGTTCTACTGCGCCGGAGGGATCCTGTCGGTCCTCGCGATCACGGTCTTCCATGACCCGTCCAATCCGCTCAACATCCCCAGCCTCATCACCGCCTTCCTCTCGTTCTTCATGGCGGCCGCCTTCTTCTTCGCGGGGAGGAGGATCGGGACCTCGGCGGCGCTGCTGCTCCTGTGCCTCAGCGCCGTGCTGGTCCTCGTCCTCGTGATCACCTCGAAGTACGAGATCCGCGCGATGACGTCGGGCCTGCTGTTCTACACCTACCTCATCTACCTGGTCTGGTTCGGGCCGATGTGGCTGGCCCGCCTGTTCGGCTACCTCTGGCTCGCGGCCTACGGCATCGCCATGGTGGTCAAGTACAGCTCCGAGGTGCATCAGTACGTCGTGACGATGAGCGTCACCGTGATCGTGCTCGGCGAACTCGTGGGGCTCTACAAGCGGCGGATCGAGCAGGTCTCCCTCATCGACCCGCTCTGCGGCGTGTGGAACAAGCGCGGCTTCGAGATCATGCTCCGCCGCGCGGAGCGGATCACCCGGCGCGGGGGCCAGCCGCTCTCGCTGCTCTTCCTTGACCTCGACGATTTCAAGGGGGTCAACGACGGCGGCGGGCACGCGGAGGGGGATCGCGTGCTCCGGGAGTTCGCCGCCGGGATCGAGGGCGCCACGAGACCGCAGGACACGCTGGGCCGGCTGGGTGGCGACGAGTTCGCGCTGCTGCTCGTCGGCGTCGACGCCGAGGAGGCGGAGCGGCTCGGCCGGCGCCTCCGCGAGGAGGTGCGCGTCGCGGAGTGGTCGTTCGGCGTGGCGGAGCTGCGTCCCGGCGAGAGCCTCGCTGATCTCGTGACGCGAGCGGACGGCTCGATGTTCTCCGAGAAGCGCGATCGGAAAGGCCGGACGACCGCGGCGGAGGGTAGGATCGACCCATGAGTGCCGCCCGCGTCGAAACCCCGTACGAGGATCTGCTGCGCGAGGTGCTCGAGCACGGCGCGTCCAAGTCCGATCGCACCGGCACCGGCACCCGGAGCCTCTTCGGACGGCAGATCCGCTTCGACCTCGCGGAGTCGTTCCCGCTGATCACGACGAAGCGCGTGCACTTCAAGTCACTCGCCTACGAGCTGCTGTGGTTCCTGCGCGGCGAGGGCAACACCGCCTACCTGCGCGAGCACGGCGTCACCATCTGGGACGAGTGGGCCGACGAGCACGGAGATCTCGGGCCGGTGTACGGGGTGCAGTGGCGCTCCTGGCCGACGCCGGACGGGGGGCGCATCGACCAGATCGAACGGGTGATCGAGCAGATCCGCGCCAACCCCGATTCGCGTCGCCACCTCGTCTCCGCCTGGAACGTGGCGGAGCTCGACGAGATGGCGCTCATGCCGTGCCACGCCTTCTTCCAGTTCCACGTCGCCGATGGACGGCTCAGCTGCCAGCTCTACCAGCGATCGGCCGACATGTTCCTCGGCGTGCCGTTCAACATCGCCTCCTACGCGCTGCTCACCCTGCTGGTGGCGCAGCAGACGGGTCTCGAGCCCGGCGAGTTCATCTGGACGGGCGGGGACTGCCACATCTACGACAACCACGTCGAGCAGGTGCGCGAGCAGCTGTCCCGCGAGCCGTACCCGTACCCGCGGATCGATATCGCGCGACGCGACTCGATCTTCGACTACGACTACGAGGATTTCGAGCTCGTGGGCTACGAGCATCATCCGGGGATCAAGGCGCCGGTGGCGGTGTGAGCGCGGCGCTCGGATCGGACGCCGCTCGCGGGGCGGGCGACGTCGTCCTGGTCTGGGCCGAGGCGAGGGGCGGCGCGATCGGCCGCGACGGGGGCCTGCCCTGGCACCTGCCGGAGGATCTCGCGCACTTCAAACGGGTGACGCTCGGCGCGCCCGCGGTGATGGGCCGCCGCACCTGGGAATCGCTGCCGGAGCGGTTCCGCCCGCTGCCCGGCCGGGAGAACGTCGTGATCACCCGGGATCCGGCCTACGCCGCACCCGGCGCGACGGTCGCGCCGTCGTTGGAGACCGCGCTGGACGCGGCGCGCGGAACCGGCCGGGTGTGCGTGATCGGCGGCAGCGAGGTCTTCCGGCTGGCGATGCCGCGAGCGAGCGAGCTCGTGGTGACGCGTATCGAGCTCGACGTGCCGGACGCCGACACCTTCGCGCCCGGGATCGGGCCCGAGTGGCGCCTCGTCGATCCCGGCGAACCCAGCGTCTCGAGCACCGGGCTCGCCTACCGCTTCGAGCGGTACCGACGTTAGGGCCCGCTTCGCGCGGTACCGGAGACGGCGCCCGCTTCGCACCATGCCTACGGGGGAGCCGGCCGACTCCGATACCCTAGACGGGTGGCAACAGTAGAGAATCCCTTCGGCCAGGTGCTGGTCGCCCTGGTCACCCCCTTCCACGCGGACGGCGAGGTCGACTGGGCGGCGACCGAGCAGCACATCGAGAACTGCATCCAGAGCGGCGCGGACGGCATCGTGGTGACCGGCACGACCGGCGAGACCTCCACACTCACCGACCCCGAGAAGATCCGGCTCGTCGAGGTGGCCAAGTCGGTCTCGGCCGGGCGCGCGAAGGTGATCACGGGCGGCGGCTCGAACGAGACCGCGCACGCGATCGAGCTCTACCGGGCCAGCGAGAAGGCCGGGGCCGACGGCGTGATGATCGTCACCCCCTACTACAACAAGCCGACCCAGGCGGGCCTGCTCACGCACTTCCGGCTCGTGGCCGACGCCACCGACCTGCCGGTGATCCTCTACGACATCCCGGGCCGCACGGGCGTGCCGATCCGCTACGAGACGATCCTGCGGCTCGCCAAGCACCCCAACATCCTGGCGGTCAAGGACGCGAAGGGCGACTTCAGCGAGGTCAGCCGCGTGCTCAACCAGACCGAGCTGCTCTACTTCTCGGGCGACGACGCCAACGTGCTGCCGCACCTCGCGATCGGCGCGACCGGGCTCATCGGCGTGACCGCCAACATCACCTCGGCGCCGTACCGGACGATCATCGACGCGGTGAACCGCGGGGATCTGCACACGGCGCGAACCGCGCATCAGCAGCTCGAACCCCTCGTGCGCGCGATCATGACCCACGTGCCGGGCACCGTCGCGGCGAAGTACGTGCTGCACGGGCTGGGCAGGATCGGCAGCCCGCGCGTGCGCCTGCCGCTCGTCGGCCCCGAGGAGTGGGAGGCCGCCCTCATCGAGGACGAGATCGCCCTGGTCTCCGACGTTCCCGGCACAGACTTCTCGAACTTCCGCCCCGATCGCAACGCCGCAGCCGGCGGCGCGCTGCCGAAGATCGCCGGCACCACCAGATGAGCAGAACAGCCCCAGGAGGCACTTTCCGTTGACCACCCCACACTACGCACCCCCCGCGCTCGAGCCGGGCACCCTGCGGGTCACCCCGCTCGGCGGCCTCGGAGAGGTCGGGCGGAACATGACCGTCTACGAGATCGACGGCAAGCTGCTCGTCGTCGACTGCGGGGTCCTCTTCCCGGAGGAGACCCACCCCGGCGTCGACCTGATCCTTCCCGACATCTCGAAGATCGAGGATCGGCTCGGCGACATCGTCGCCGTCGTGCTCACGCACGGGCACGAGGACCACATCGGCGGTGTGCCCTACCTCCTGAAGCGGCGCGCGGACATCCCGCTCGTGGGCAGCCGCCTCACCCTCGCGCTGGTGGAGGCGAAGCTCAAGGAGCATCGCATCCGTCCCGTGCTGCACGAGGTCGCCGAGGGGGACCGCACCGGCTTCGGCCCCTTCGACCTCGAGTTCGTCGCCGTGAACCATTCGATCCCCGACGCGCTCGCGGTCGCGATCCGCACGGCGGCGGGACTCGTGATCGGCACGGGCGACTTCAAGATGGACCAGCTCCCGCTCGACGGCAGGATCACGGATCTGCGCGCCTTCGCCCGCCTGGGCGAGGAGGGCGTCGACCTCTTCATGACCGATTCCACGAACGCGGACGTGCCCGGCTTCACCCCGCTCGAGAAGGACATCGGGCCGGTGCTCGAGCGCGTGATCGCGGGCTCGCGCGGCAAGGTCGTCGTCGCCAGCTTCTCCAGCCACGTGCACCGGGTGCAGCAGGTGCTCGACGCCGCGCAGGCCAACGGGCGCCGCGTGGTGCTGCTCGGGCGCTCGATGGTGCGGAACATGAAGATCGCCTCCGAGCTCGGCTACCTCGAGGTGCCGGAGGGGGTGCTCGTCGATCTGAAGAAGAGCGGGGACATCCCGGACCACCGCATCGTCTACATGTCGACGGGCTCGCAGGGCGAGCCCATGGCGGTGCTCAGCCGCATGGCGAACCGCGAGCATCAGGTCGAGATCGGCGATGGGGACACGGTCATCCTCGCCTCCAGCCTCATCCCCGGCAACGAGAACTCCGTCTACCGGGTCATCAACGGTCTGATGCGTCTGGGGGCGAACGTGGTGCACAAGGGCAACGCGAAGGTCCACGTCTCCGGTCACGCGGCCGCCGGCGAGCTGCTCTACTGCTACAACATCGTGCAGCCGAGGAACGTCATGCCAATCCACGGCGAGTACCGTCACCTCGTGGCCAACGCCGCCCTCGCGATCGAGACCGGTGTGCCGCAGAACCGCACCATCATCGGCGAGAACGGCACCGTCGTGGATCTGAGGGACGGCGTCGCCCGACCGGTCGGCCAGCTCGACATCGACTTCATCTACGTCGACGGATCGAGCGTCGGGAAGGTCACCGACGACGACCTGCGCGATCGCCGCGTGCTCGCCGAGGAGGGGTTCATCTCGGTGATCACCGTCGTCGAGACGAGCCTCGGCCAGATCGTGTCGGGGCCGGAGATCCACGCGAAGGGCGTCGCCGAGGCGGACCACGTGTTCGACAAGATCAAGCCCCAGATCTCCGACGCCCTCGAGCAGGCCATGCGCGAGGGCGTGTCGGATCACCACCAGCTGCAGCAGATCGTGCGCCGCACCATCGGCCGCTGGGTCGGCACCAAGCTGCGGCGCAAGGCCATGATCGTCCCCGTCGTCGTGGTGGTCTGAGACGTGTCCGCGGCGGTGGCGCGCCTCGCCGAGCCGCGCGAGCTCGAGCGGTGGGACGCGCTCATCGCGCAGAACCCGGGCGGCGGCGAGGTCTGGTCGGGCGACGCCTACCTCGAAGCGAAGCGACACGGCGGGTACCGGCCGTATCGCGTCCTCGTCGAGCGTCCGGGACGCCCGTCCCTCGCGATCGGCGCGCTCGCGAAGCGGGTGCCGCTGCTGGGGGAGTGGTGGCATCTGCCCGCCGGCCCGCCGGGGGAGGACGCGCAGGCGGTGCTGGAGGCGGCGGGGGCCGTCGCGGCGCTCGCCCGCTCGCTGGGAGCGTTCCTGCTGAAGATCGAGCCCCGGTCGGATCCGGGCGCGGCCCCGGCCCTCCGCGCGGCCGGCTATCGCGACACCGTGCGGATCGTCCCCAACCCGTCGACGATCCTCGTCGACGTGGACGGCACCGAGGACGAGGTGTTCGCGCGCCTCGGCAAGAAGGCCCGCAACTCGATCAACCGCGCCCGGCGCGACGGGATCGAGGTGCGCCGCGTCGCGGCGAGCGACGAGAACTGCGCCGTGCTGTACCGTCTGCTGCGGGAGACGGCCGAGGGGCGCTTCGTGCTGCGCGAGGAGCGCTACTACCGGGAGTTCTGGCAGCGCTTCGAGCGCTCGGGGGACGGCCAGCTCTTTTTCGCCTCCCGCGGCGACGAGCTGCTGGCGGGCGCCTTCGCGATGGCGCTCGGGGAGAAGACGACCTACAAGGACGGCGCCTCGATCCGCGACAAGTCGGCCTACGGCGCCTCCCACGCGCTGCAGTGGGAGGTGCTGCGCTGGGCGAACGAGCGCGGCGCCCGCGTGCACGATCTGTGCGGGGCGCCCCCGTCGGACCGGGCCGACGACAGGGAGCACCCCCTCCACGGGGTCGGCCAGTTCAAGCGATCCTTCCAACCCCGGATCACCGACTACGTCGGCGCGTTCGAGCTGCCGCTGAGGCCGTGGGCGTATGGTTGCTGGGTGCGGCTGGGCGACCGAATCGCCAGACGCTGGTCTCTGGCGGTGCGAAAGGATCCCTACTACTGATGTCGAGCGGATTGGCGCGCGCGAGCGCGGTGATGGCGTCGGGCACGATGGTGTCGCGGATCCTCGGCTTCGCGAAGTCGATCCTCCTGGTCGCGGCGATCGGGCAGGTGAGCTCGGTCTCCGGCGACGCCTTCGCCAACGGCAACCTCCTGCCCAACACGCTCTACATGATCCTGCTCGGCGGCATGCTGAACGCCGTGCTCGTGCCCCAGATCGTGCGCGCCGCGCGGAACGCCGACGGCGGCGCGGGCTACATCAACAAGGTGTTCACCCTCGTGATGACGGGCCTCACGGGGGTGACGATCCTCACGATGCTCGCGGCGCCCTGGGTGGTGTGGCTCTTCACGGTCTCCTGGGGCGAGGAGCAGCGCGCGCTGGCGACGGCCTTCGCCTACTGGTGCCTGCCGCAGATCGTCTTCTACGGCCTCTACACGATGCTCGGCGAGGTGCTGAACGCGAAGAGCGTCTTCGGGCCCTTCACCTGGGCGCCGGTGCTCAACAACGTGATCGCCATCGCGGGCATCCTCGTCTTCATCGCGATGTTCGGCGCCGACCCCGGCGGCTCGCGCACGCCCGCCGACTGGACCTCCGCCGCCATCGCGGTGCTCGCGGGCAGCGCGACGCTCGGCGTGGCCGCGCAGGCGCTGATCCTCTTCCTCTCCTGGCGGCGCGCGGGGATCCGCTACCGACCCGATTTCGCCTGGCGCGGCATGGGGCTCGGCCAGACCGCGAGGATCGCGGGATGGAGCCTCGCCACGATCATCGTGATGCAGATCGGCGGGATCATCACCAACAACGTCATCAACACCGCCTCCGGCGACGGTCCATCGGCGCTCGCGATGCAGAACGCCTGGCTGCTGTTCATGATGCCGCACTCCGTGATCGCGGTGTCGCTCGCCACGGCCTACTTCACCCGGCTCGCCGGGTGGGGGCAGAGCGGCAGGATCGCCGAGTTCCGCGCCGACTTCTCGGCTTCGGCGCGCCAGATCTCGCTCGTCATGGTGCTCGCCTCGGTGGCGGTCTTCGCCGCGGCGCCCTTCGTCAGCCGGATCATGAATCCCGGCGCTCCGCAGGAGCTCGTCGATCAGTTCACCCTGGTGCTGCAGTGCTACATGGTCGGGCTCGCCGCCTACAGCTTCCTCTTCATGGTGCAGCGCGCGTTCTACGCGCTCTCGGACACCCGGACGCCGTTCCTCTTCACGAGCGTGCAGATCGGGCTGCTCGTCGTCCTGTCGCTGGCCCTTCTGGTGCTGCCGAAGGAGTGGCTCGGCGCGGCCTACGCCCTGACCTTCGCGTTCACCACCGTGGTGCAGGCGCTGCTCGCGGTCTGGCTGCTGCGGCGGCGGATCGGGATGATCGACGGGTCCAGGATCGTCCGGAGCCTCGGGATCTTCGCGCTCGCGGCGATTCCCGCACTCGCGGCCGGTGTCGCCTTCGCGACGATCGTCGGGGGCGCTCTGCCCGGCTACGGCTTCCTCGCCGCATTCGGCCTCGCGGCGCTCGACGCCGTCCTGGTCGCGCTCGTGTACCTCCTGGTGCTCGGGCTGCTGCGCTCCCCGGAGCTCGCCGAGCTCACCCGCTTCGCCGTCCGCAAACTCGGAAGGAACCGCTCGTGACCGCCGCGCATCCGGGAGATCCCGCCGCTCCGCTCACCGTCTCCGCCTGCACCGACCCCGAGGCCTGGGACGGGACCGTCGACGCGCTCGGCGGCCATCCGCTGCAGCTGTGGGGATGGGGCGAGCTCAAGTCGGCCCACCGCTGGAGCGCGGAGCGGCTGCTCGTGCGCGCGGGCGGGGGCGATGGCGACGGCGCGAGCGCCGATGGGCGCATCGTCGCGGCCTGTCAGCTGCTGACGCGCGCGCTCCCCGGCCCGCTCGGCGGTTTCGTGTACGCTCCGCGCGGGCCGGTGCTCGCGCGCGCTGCGGAGGATCCCTCGCGTCCGGCCGACTCGCCGGCGCCCGGAGCGATCGCCGACGCGCTCGCAGCCCACGTGCGGAGCACCGGGCGGGCGGTCGCCGTGTCGATCGAGCCCGACGAGAACGCCGGATCCTTCCCCTTGGCGGCGCCGTGGCGTCCCGCCGCCGAGACCGTGCTGCCCGCGCGGACGCTGATCCTCGACCTGACCCGCAGCGAGGAGGAGCTGCTCGGCGACATGTCGAAGAAGCACCGCCAGTACGTGCGGAAGGCCGGGCGCGAGCCCGCTCTCGAGATCCGCCCCGTCGCGACCGCCGCGGAGCTCGACGCCTGTCTGGAGGTGTATCGCGAGACCAGCGCCCGCGCGGATTTCGGTCTGCATGAGGACGGCTACTACCACGATGCCTTCGCGATGCTGGGCGAGCGCGCGCCGGTGTGGGCCAGCTACGTCGACGGTGCGCCGGTCGCCTTCCTCTTCCTCGCGGCGTCGGCGCGCACGGCGTTCGAGCTCTACGGCGGCATGAACGAGACCGGGCAGCGGCTGCGCGCGAACTACGCGCTGAAGTGGCACGCGATCCGCGAGATGAAGCGGCGCGGGGCCCAGCGCTACGATCTCGGGGGCCTCATCAACGACGGCGTGACGACGTTCAAGACGGGCTTCGCCTCGCACGAGGATCTGCTCGCCGGCTCGTGGGACCGCCCGGGTCCGGGGTACCGGATCTGGACGCGCGGGCTGCCGCTCGCCAAGCGGGCGACCCGAGCGCTGGGACGGGCGCGCCGGCGCTGATTTTCCACGCGCCGAAGCGCTTGGGCGCGAATGTCGGACCTGGCTTGTAGCGTGTTCTGCATGGCCGGTAAGACTGCTTCGCGCTCGAAAACGCAGGGATCCTCCCGCGCGCGCTCGACCGCGCGCTCCTCGTCGCGCTCGAACGCCACAGCGAAGACCAAGGTGCTCGAGCCCGCGCCCGAGGAGCAGAGCGGCCTCGTCGGGCGCGCCTGGCAGGGAGCCGCGCACGGCGTGGGCGGCCTCGCCCGGGCGTTCCGACCCGAACCCATGCCCCCCGAGGAGCGTCGAGACGGGATCCCGCTCGCGCTGGTGCTGCTCGCCGTCGTGGGAGCGGTGTGCGAGTGGTTCCTCATCGGCAACGATGTGGCGGGACAGGTGAGCGCCTGGACGTTCGGCGGCCTGTTCGGAAGGGTCGCTTTCGGCCTGCCGATCCTCATGATCGCCTTCGCCTTCTGGCTGTTCAACAACCCGTCCGGCATGCACGACAACCGGCGCATCGCGATCGGTCTCGGTCTCGCCGTTCTGAGCGCCTCCGCCCTCTGCCATGTCCTGGGGTCCCGGCCGCGGCCCAGCGACGGCATGGCGGCCCTCGCGGATGCCGGCGGCCTGTTCGGCTGGATGCTCGGCGCGCCCCTGGTCGCGCTCACGGTGTGGGTCGCGGTGCCGGTGCTCGCGCTCCTCCTCCTGCTCTCCGTGCTGATCGTCACGAAGACGCCGCCGGGTCGCATCCTTCGGCGTCTGCGCGAGGCCTACGCCTATCTGTTCGGGGCACAGCCCGACGCCGCTGACGATGGTGACGGCGGGTCCGAGGCCGCGCGGCGGCGCGGACGCGACGACGCTGCGCTCTTCGACGTCGAGGCCCACGATCGGGACGCCGACGAGCGGACCCAGGGCATCCCCTGGTGGCGGCGCAACGAGTCGGGTCGGGAGGAGGACCCCGCCTACGCGGGCGATGCCGGAGCGATCGACGAACTGCTCGGCTCCGAGCCGGGCGGCCCCGAGGCGAGCGGCTCGCGGGATCAGGCCTTCGACTCGGCGCTGGAGGACGACCAGCCGACGGAGGCTCCGGATGCGCTCCGCGGGCGCGGGGCGTCGGCGGGAGCCGCGCTGCCCGAGGCCCCGGCTCTGGAACAGCTGCACGACGAGGCCGCGGCGACCACCACCTTCTCCGTCGCGCCGGCGCCGGAAGCCGACGCGAAGCCGTATCTGCTGCCGGATCAGGCGGCGCTCTCGCCGGGCGAGCCGAGCCGCGCCCGCACCCAGGCCAACGACGACATCATCGCGGCGATCACCGAGGTCCTCGGCCAGTTCAAGGTCGACGCGCAGGTCACCGGGTTCTCCCGAGGGCCGACGGTGACGCAGTACGAGGTCGAGCTGGGGCCGGGGGTCAAGGTCGAGAAGGTGACCGCGCTCTCGCGCAACCTGGCCTACGCGGTGGCCTCGAACGAGGTGCGGATCCTCTCCCCGATCCCGGGGAAGAGCGCGATCGGCATCGAGATCCCCAACAAGGACCGCGAGAACGTCGCGCTGGGAGACGTGCTGCGCTCGTCCAAGGCGCAGCGCAGCACCCATCCGCTCACCATCGGCGTCGGCAAGGACGTCGAGGGCGGCTTCGTCGTGGCGAATCTCGCCAAGATGCCGCACCTGCTCGTCGCCGGTTCCACCGGATCCGGCAAGTCGAGCTTCGTGAACTCCATGATCACGAGCCTCCTCATGCGCGCCACCCCCTCCGAGGTGCGGATGGTGCTGGTGGACCCGAAACGCGTCGAACTGACCATCTACCAGGGCGTGCCCCACCTCATCACTCCCATCATCACGAACCCCAAGAAGGCGGCCGAGGCGCTGCAGTGGGTCGTGAAAGAGATGGACATGCGCTACGACGACCTGCAGAGCTTCGGCTTCCGGCACATCGACGACTTCAACTCGGCGGTGCTGGAGGGGACGATCGTGCTGCCGGCGGGCAGCGAGCGGGTGCTCAAGCCCTACCCCTATCTGCTGGTCGTGGTCGACGAGCTCGCCGACCTGATGATGGTCGCCCCCCGGGACGTCGAGGACTCGATCGTCCGCATCACGCAGCTCGCCCGCGCCGCGGGGATCCACCTGGTGCTCGCCACCCAGCGGCCGTCGGTCGACGTGGTCACGGGCCTCATCAAGGCGAACATCCCGAGCCGGCTCGCGTTCGCGGTGGCCTCCGTCACGGACTCGCGTGTCATCCTCGACCAGCCGGGCGCCGACAAGCTCATCGGTCAGGGCGACGGGCTGTTCCTGCCCATGGGGGCCTCGCGCCCGCTCCGTGTGCAGGGCGCCTGGGTGCAGGAGGCGGAGATCCAGCGTGTCGTCGAGCACGTGAAGGCGCAGGCCCGTCCCGAGTACCGCCCCGACGTCGCCCAGGCGGCCGAGAAGAAGGAGATCGACGAGGACATCGGCGAGGATCTCGACGTGCTGCTGCAGGCGATCGAGCTGGTCGTCACCTCGCAGTTCGGGTCGACCTCGATGCTGCAGCGCAAGCTGCGGGTCGGATTCGCCAAGGCGGGGCGCCTGATGGATCTGATGGAGTCCAGGGACATCGTCGGCCCCTCCGAGGGCTCGAAGGCCAGGGATGTGCTGGTTGCGCCGGAGCAGCTGCCGGAGGTGATGGCGTCGATCACCGGCGAACCCGCGGCGACCCCCGCCCCGACTCCGGCCGCCGCGCAGGCACCGTCGTCCCCGCCGCGCGGAGACGCCGCCCCCGACGCGCGGACGGCGGTCCTGGCCGAGGCGCAGACCGCGGTGCTCGCCGAGGGGCGGACCGAGGCATCCGATGCCGCGCCGCGTGCCGACGACGGGTCCGACGCCTTCGGGACGCTCGGATTCCCGGCGGAGGACCGGCGCTACGACGACCCCATCGGTCGCAGGGAAGCGGGCCTGGAGGAAGTCGACGGCGACGGCGACGAAGACGCCTGGCAGCTCACCGGGCGGGAGTGAGCCCGCCATGACCGACCCCGCCGCGAAGCCGTCCAATTGGAACGCGCCGAACGTCATCACCGGTGTGCGGATCCTCGCGACGCCGTTCTTCCTCTGGATGCTGCTCGCGGATCACGGTCAGCAGGGGGCGCTCCGCTGGGCCGCGGCCGTCTTCTTCGTCGCGGCCATCGCCACGGACGCCTGGGACGGACACCTGGCACGCTCGCGCGGCCTCATCACCGACCTGGGCAAGCTGCTCGATCCGATCGCCGACAAGTTCCTCACCGGCAGTGCGCTCGTGGGTCTCTCGATCCTCGGGGAACTGCCGTGGTGGGTCACGATCCTGGTGCTCGTGCGCGAGGTCGGCATCACCGTGCACCGGCTGTTCGAGGCCCGCAGCGTGGTGCTCGCCGCGGCGTGGACGGGCAAGCTGAAGACGGTCGCCCAGGCGGTGGCCATAGCGCTGGCGCTGTTCCCCTTCCCCTCCCTGCTCGGCGACTGGATGCACTGGGTCAACGGGGTCGCGATGTCGCTCGCCGTGCTGCTCACCGTCGTGAGCGGGATCGACTACGTCGTCAACGTCATCAGGATGGGCGCCGCTCGTCGCGCGGCTCCGAACCGGGACGCCGCGTGAGCGTCGCGGTTTCGGGCGTCGCCGAGGGACCCGCCGCGCTCGCGGCGGCGGGCGTCGCCGGGGCCGTGGGGCGGGGGATGCGCATCGCCGTCGCCGAGTCGCTGACCGGCGGTCTGCTCGCGGACGCGCTGGTGTCGGTTCCGGGCGCCTCGGCAGCCTTTTCCGGGGGCATCGTCGCGTACGACACCGCGTTGAAGCACACCCTGCTCGGCGTCGACGCCGAGCTGCTCGCCGCACGCGGGCCGGTGGACGCCGAGGTCGCCCGCCAGATGGCGCGCGGGGTGCGCGCGACGTGCGCGACGCCGCGGCAGGGCGCCGACTCGGCATCGTCCCCGTCCGCGGCGCGCGATGCCGAGGTCGGGCTCGCGACCACCGGCGTCGCCGGGCCGGATCCCGACCCGCAGACCGGACAGGCGGCCGGCACCGTCTGGCTGGGGGTGAGCTCGTCGCGCGGAGAGCGCTCCGTGGGCCTGCGCCTCTCGGGCGAGCGGGCGGTGATCCGCCTGGCAACCGTCGAGGCGGCGCTGCGAGAGCTGCTGACGGAACTCGACGCGCTCCACGGCTGATCCGAGCGCCCGTACTCCGACCGGACTTGAGTCGGATCGACTCAGATTCAGCGAATGCCCAGGAATAACCGTCGCCGTATGGCGGTTACTCTCAGTGACGCCGTGCAGACTAGAGGCAGACCCGCCTCGCCGCCGGCGGCTATTGTGGAATGAGACGGTGCGGATGCTGTTCGCGCCAGGAGCAAGGAGGACGCCATGGTACTGGTTCGCCAAGAGATCGGTGATGTACTGCGTGACTTCCGCCTGCAGAAGGGCCGCACCCTGCGTCAGGTCGCGGGCGAGGCGAGCGTTGCGCTCGGATACCTCAGCGAGGTGGAGCGCGGGCAGAAGGAAGCCTCGAGCGAGATTCTCGCCGCCGTGGCCGATGCGCTGGAGACCCCCCTCTCGGTCATCATGGGAGAGGTGAGCGAACGGCTCGCCATCGACGAGGGTCTGGGCGTTCGCATCTCGCCGCAGGTCCCCGACACGGTGCCGGTGGATCTCGTCTCGGGCTTTCGGCCCGAGCTGATGTCGCAGCGCTGAGCTGCCGCTCCACGAGCGCCGCGGTCGTCATGCGCCTGAGCGAGTTCCAGCGCGCGCTGAACGAGGAGTTCGGGGACGCCTATGCCGGTGTCGTTCGACGCGAGCACTGGCTGACCGCGCTCGACGGCACGGCGGAGGACGCCCTGAGCCGGGGCGTCCCGGCGCGCGAGGTCTGGTTCGCGCTGTGCGATGAGATGCAGATCCCCGAGGCGCGCCGTCACGGCAGGGGGCTGCTCGATCCTCCCGTGTAGCGGCGATCCGTCGGTCCGGGCGCGGCGGATCCGCGACACGCGGAGCGCGGCTATCGAATATGTGTTCGAATGGGCGTATTGTCGTCCACAGGTGGAGGTTCGGCTCGGTCATCCACGGATCGCGCTTCCGACAGCTCGTATGTCGGCGGTGTCTCCTAGGGTGTGAGTCACCGCCACCGACGCCTTGTCGACGGTCAACCGGAACGGCAGCAGGTAGGCGGCAGGAGCGGCGGGAATCGCCTCGAACGAGGCGGGCCCGCCCCGAACACAGAGGAGCAGCAGATGGCAGCGGCACAGAATCGCGAGAAGGCACTCGAGGCCGCACTGGCGAACATCGACAAGCAGTTCGGCAAGGGCGCCATCATGCGCCTCGGCAGCACTGAGCGGCCTCCAGTGGAGGTGATTCCCACCGGCTCGATCGCACTCGACGTGGCACTCGGCGTCGGCGGTCTTCCCCGCGGCAGGATCATCGAGATCTACGGCCCGGAGTCGTCCGGCAAGACCACCCTCACGCTGCACGCCATCGCCAACGCCCAGCGTGCCGGAGGCATCGCGGCGTTCATCGACGCCGAGCACGCGCTCGACCCCGAATACGCTCAGAAGCTGGGCGTCGACATCGACGCGCTGCTCGTGTCGCAGCCGGACACCGGCGAGCAGGCGCTCGAGATCGCCGACATGCTGATCCGCTCGGGATCGGTCGACCTCGTGGTCATCGACTCGGTCGCCGCGCTCGTCCCGCGTGCCGAGATCGAGGGCGAGATGGGCGACAGCCACGTCGGGCTCCAGGCCCGGCTGATGTCGCAGGCGCTCCGCAAGATCACGGGCGGGCTCAACCAGACGAAGACCACCGCGATCTTCATCAACCAGCTCCGAGAGAAGGTCGGCGTGTTCTTCGGCAGCCCCGAGACGACGTCGGGCGGCAAGGCGCTCAAGTTCTACGCCTCGGTGCGGCTCGATATTCGGCGTATCCAGACGCTCAAGGACGGCGCCGACGCCGTCGGCAACCGTACTCGGGTGAAGGTCGTCAAGAACAAGATGGCTCCGCCCTTCAAACAGGCGGAATTCGACATCCTCTACGGCACCGGTATCTCCCGCGAGGGCTCGCTCATCGACTTCGGGGTCGAGCATGGCCTGGTGAAGAAGAGCGGCGCCTGGTACACCTACGAAGGCGATCAGCTGGGCCAGGGGATGGAGAACTCCCGCCGTTTCCTGATCGAGAACCCCGATATCGCCGCGGAGATCGAGGACAAGATCCTCGTGAAGCTCGGCGTGAAGGAGAGCGCGGTCCCCGACGCCGCGGGAGCCGGGGTAAGCGACCTGGACGCGAAGCGCGCCAGCGCCTGAGGAGGGCAATCCGATGGTGGTTCGTTTCCTTCCGGCCAACGGCTCAGCGGAGGGGGGATCCGGTAGACGGGAGCGCGAGCGCCTCGCCGAGGTGATCGAGCTGCGATCGCGGCTGCCCCGGACGATGCATGCAGAGGCGGCCGACGCGGTCGAGGATCGCGATGGCGACGTGGAAGCCCGCCGCACCCCGCACGATGGTTCGTCCGCCGGAGATGGGTCGGTCGGAGAGGACGCGATCGCCGGAGCGCACGGCACCGATGCAGAGGACACCAAGGGGGCGGCGGTTCGGCTGCTCGCGCGTCGCGCGCGCTCCAGCGGTGAGCTGCGACGGGAGCTCCTCCGGAGCGGTCATGATGCACGGGACGTGGACGCCGTGATCCTCGAGTTCGAGGGGAGTCTGTATCTCGACGACCTCGGCCTCGCCCGCACGGTCGCCGAGGCCCAGCGCGAGCGCAAGCGGGCCAGTCTGGCGCAGATCCGCAGGAAACTGAGGGAGCGCCTCGTGCCGGATGGGATCATCGAAGAGGTGCTCGGCGAGTTCGACGACGGCGAGGAGCGCGAGCTGCTGCGTCAGGCCGCCGATGCCCGGGCGCAGCGGCTCGCCGATCTCGACCGCCGGACGGCCGAGCGGAGACTGCTCGGCTTCCTCGCCCGGCGCGGCTGGAGCGGCGAGCATGCCTCGCGCGTGGCCCGCGAGGCCATCGATCGCGCCCAGGCGCGGGGGACCGTCAGCTTCCGCTGACGGGATCCCCGGACGAGTGGAGCGCGGTCCCGCGCGAATCCTCGACGTGCCTCATCGCCCGATCCGCTTGGCGGTGAACGCCTTCGTCGCGGAGCACGCCGCGGGCCCGGAGTAGTTGAAGAGACCCGCGGTCGCCCGTTTGCCACTGATCTTCACCCGCAGCCCGGTGCCCCAGTTCTTGCCCGAGGCCCGTGCGTCGACGATGCCGTTCCGCGGAATCTTCTTCCTCGGGAAATCGTAGGTGTTCTGGGTATACCGGTACGGATCCGGGGCCACTCCGCAACGCGTCTGCACCCGCACCCTGAACTGCGTGATCCTTCCCTTCTTCACCCGGAAGGTCACGGACTTGTCCGAACTCCGATAGGCGCCGGAGCGCGGTTTCGCCGGCTTCGCGGCGGCGCGCACCTTGATCCGCTTCTTCGCGGTCGTCCCGGTGCCCTTCGCCTGCACGGTCAGCGTCGAGGATTTCCGCTTGCCCGAGAGCCGCACGGTCGCGGTAATCGTCTTCGAGCGGCCGGCGGCGACCGTACCGGCTTTCACGCGGCTCAGCTTCACGCTCTTGCCCGATCCGGTGAGCACCACGTTCCGTGCCGCGGACTTGCCCGTGTTGCGGACGGTGATCTCGATCCTGGTCCTGCTCGACCGCACCAGCGGCAGCCGCGAGACCTTCTTCCCGAGGTAGCGGATCTGCGTGACCGAGAGCTTCGGCGAGTGGTAGGTGTTCGAGAAACCGCCCACCAGCGCGTCCACGGGGTTCTCGCTCGAGAGCGGTCTCGCCCTCACCACAACGCAGTTCCAGGGCTGGCCCGGCCTGGCGAAGTAGTCGGGGTTGTAGCCGCCGGTCAGCGTGTAGGACCGGCTCCCGCCCGACGTCGTCCTGGCGCCCAGCCACGCCGTCACATTGCACGCGGTGCCCTGCTGGCGGCCCACGCCGAAGTCGAGGCGCACGGCCGTGCTCTCCGGATAGCCGGCGAGCTCCACTTCGGCCTCGGGGAAGTAGGTGGTGGACGATCCCGTGCCGTAGATCTCCACGGTCACTGTCGCGCGCGCGATCTGCTGTCCGGGGTCCGAGGTGGTGGGCATCCCGGAGACGCGGTTGGCGCTCCCCAGGCGCGCGGTCTGCTTGACGAGGGTCTTGCCGCTGCTCGACGAGGAGGCCTGCGCCTCCGCGGCGGAGAACGACTCCGGCGCCAGGTCCCAGGACACGGCGCCCTGCGCGCCGCTCGCCGCGGGCGGCTCCGCCGCGAGTGCCTGCGCATGGGCGATCGCTGCGCCCTCGCCGACCAGCAGCAATGACAGGCCGAATGCCAACAAGGATCTCCGAGACCGACGCATGTTCGTCCTCCCCTTCGAAGTCGTCACCGAACGCTGGGCTTCGCGTTCGCGACACAGTCTAGAAGGTTCCGCCGTTTCCGTCAGCCACCGGATGGGCTCGTCGCGGACGAAGGCCCATCTCGGCGGCGTGATCGTCGGCGACGGCGGTAGAATCTCTTCCATGCCCACCGCCGATCCCGTCGCCATCGAACCGTCGACCGCTGCGCTCCGCAGGGACGGCAGTCCCCGCAGCTACTCGGTGCGCACGCTCGGCTGCCAGATGAACGTCCACGACTCGGAGCGGCTGGCCGGGTCCCTCGAGGCCGCCGGCTATGTCGCCGCGGCGCAGCCGGAGGATGCCGACGTCGTAGTGATCAACACCTGTGCGGTGCGCGAGAACGCGGCGAACCGGCTCTACGGCAATCTCGGGCATCTCGCGGGTGTGAAACGCGATCGCGACGGCATGCAGATCGCCGTCGGCGGCTGTCTCGCCCAGAAGGACCAGGGCGTCATCGTGGAGAAAGCGCCCTGGGTCGACGTCGTGTTCGGCACGCACAACATGGGCTCGCTGCCCACGCTGCTGGAGCGCGCCCGGCACAATCGCGAAGCTCAAGTGGAGATCCTCGAATCGCTCGAGGTCTTCCCCTCCACGCTCCCGACGAAGCGGGACTCGGCCTCGAGCGGGTGGGTGTCCATCTCCGTCGGCTGCAACAACACCTGCACGTTCTGCATCGTCCCGTCGCTGCGCGGCAAGGAGAAGGACCGCCGGCCGGGCGACGTCCTCGCCGAGATCCAGGCGCTCGTCGACGACGGCGCCATCGAGGTGACCCTGCTGGGGCAGAACGTGAACACCTACGGCGTGGAGTTCGGCGACCGCCAGGCCTTCGGCAAGCTGCTGCGCGCGAGCGGGCGGATCGAGGGGCTCGAGCGGGTGCGCTTCACCAGCCCGCATCCGGCCGCGTTCACCGACGACGTGATCGCGGCGATGGCCGAAACCCCGAACGTGATGCCCTCGCTGCACATGCCGTTGCAGTCCGGATCGGATCGCATCCTCAGATCGATGCGCCGGTCCTACCGCTCCGCCAAGTTCCTCGGCATCCTCGATCGCGTCCGCGAGCGGATCCCGCACGCCGCGATCACGACCGACATCATCGTCGGCTTCCCCGGCGAGACTGAGGAGGATTTCGCGGAGACCCTCCGGGTCGTCGAGCAGTCCCGGTTCCAGAGCGCCTTCACCTTCCAGTACTCGATCCGCCCCGGCACCCCGGCGGCGACCATGCCGGATCAGCTCCCCAAGGCCGTCGTGCAGGAGCGCTACGAGCGCCTGCTGGAGTTGCAGGAGCGGATCTCCCTGGAGGAGAACCGCGCGCAGGGGGGACGCACGGTGGAGGTGCTCGTGTCGGCCGGCGAGGGCAAGAAGGACGCGGAGACGCGCCGGCTCTCCGGCCGGGCCGAAGACAACCGCCTCGTCCACTTCGCGATCCCGGGCGACGCTCCCGAGCCGCGACCGGGCGACGTGGTGACCGCCCGAGTGACCGGCGCGGCGCCGCACTTCCTGCTCGCCGACGACACTTCGGGCACTGCCGTCCGCCGCACGCGAGCGGGCGACGCCTGGGACCGGAGGCAGGCCGACAGCTGCGGTGTTCCGGCTCCGTCCCCGGCCGGCGCGGCGCCGCGAACGGTGGGCCTCGGCATGCCGACGCTCCGGATGCGGTGACGGCAGCGGAGGATCGCGCGCCGGCGCTCTGGGCCGTCGTCGGCGCGACCGGAACCGGCAAGACCGAGCTCTCGCTCGCACTCGCGGAGCGCCTGGCGGCGGCCGGCCGGATGGTCGGGATCGTCAACGCCGACGCCATGCAGCTCTATCGCGGCATGGAGATCGGCACCGCGAAGCTGCCGGCGCACGAGCGCCGCGGCATCGCCCACCGGCTCTTCGACGCCCTGGAGCCCCACGAGGAGGCGACGGTGGCCCGGTATCAGCCCGAGGCCCGCGCGGCGATCGAGGAGCTGACCGCGGCGGGCGGCGCGGCCGTCCTCGTCGGCGGATCGGGGCTGTACGTGTCGAGCGTGCTCTTCGACTTCCGGTTCCCTCCGCGCGACGAAGCGCTCCGTGCGGGGCTGGAGGCGGAGCTCGCGGCGCACGGCGTCGCGCCCCTGCTGGAGCGGCTGCGCGCGCTCGACGCGGCGACGGCCGAGTCGGTCGACGCGCGCAATCCGAGGCGGGTGGTCCGGGCGCTCGAGGTGGCGCTGCTCGGGGGAGATGCGCGCGTCGCGCTTCCCGAGGCGCCCCAGCTCTGGCGAGCCGACACGCGGATCGTCGGTGTGCGCGCCGAGCGATCGGAGCTCGTGAGGCGCCTCGACCGCCGGGTCGAGGAGATGTGGGAGCGGGGGATGCTGGACGAGGTGCGCGGGCTGATCCCGCGCGGCATCGAACGGGGTCGCACCGCGAGTCGCGCCATCGGCTACGCCCAGGCGCTCGCCCAGCTCCGGGGGGAACTGGGCGAGCGCGAGGCGATCGCCGAGACGCAGGCGCTGACCCGCCGCTACGCGCGCCGCCAGGTGAGCTGGTTCAAGCGCTATCGCGGTGCGGAGTGGCTGGACCGCCCCGACGCGGGGCTGATCGATCTCGGTGCGCGCCCGCATCCTGCGGGCGGCGGAGACGCCTAGGGCACGGTGAACGACTCCGAACGCGCCTCCCGACCCTCTCAGCCGATCGACATGACGATCCGGCCGTCGATCTTGCCGTGCTCCATGCGCTCGAGGATGTCGTTGACGTTGTCGAGCGGCTCCGCGGCGACGGTCGGATGGATCTTGCCCGCGGCGTAGAAGTCGATCGCCTCCTGCAGATCCTGCCGGGTCCCGACGATCGAGCCGCGGATGGTGAGCCCGCGCAGCACGATGTCGAAGATGTTCGCGGGAAAGTCGCCGGGGGGCAGCCCGTTGAAGGCGATGGTCGCGCCCCGGCGCGCCACGCCGAGCGCCTGGCCGAAGGCCGCCGGATGCACCGCGGTCACCAGCACGCCGTGCGCGCCGCCGATCTCCCGCTGCACCACCTCGGCCGGGTCGTCCTTCGCGGCGTTGACGACGATCTCCGCGCCGTGCCGCTTCGCGAGATCCAGCTTGGCATCGTCGACGTCCACCGCGACGACGTGCAGGCCCATCGCGACGGCGAACTGCACGGCGATGTGCCCCAGGCCGCCGATGCCCGAGATCACGACCCACTGGCCCGGACGGGCCTCGGTGACCTTGAGGCCCTTGTAGACGGTGACCCCGGCGCAGAGGACCGGCGCGATCTCCACGGGATCCGCCCCTTCGGGGATGCGCGCGGCGAACTTCTCATCGACGAGCATGTACTCCCCGAAGCTGCCGTCGACCGAGTATCCGCCGTTCTGCTGCGCCTCGCACAGCGTCTCCCAGCCCGTCCGGCAGTACTGGCAGATCCCGCAGGTCGACCACAGCCAGGCGTTCCCGACCGTGTCGCCGATCCGCAGCTGAGCAACGCCCTCGCCGAGTGCGACGACGGTGCCCACGCCCTCGTGCCCGGGGATGAGCTCTCCCTTCGGCTTCACCGGCCAGTCGCCCTTCACCGCGTGCAGATCGGTGTGGCACACGCCCGTGGTCTCGACGCGCACCAGCACCTGGCCCGGGCCCGGCGCCGGCACGGGCACCTCCTTCAGTATCAGGGGGCTCCCCAGCCGCTCCGAGACCGCCGCCCGCATGACGGTGGGAATGCTGTTCTCGCTCATCGCTCGCTCCTTCAAGTTGATCGTGCCGGCGCTTCGTCGCCGCCTGCCCCCGCAGGCTAGCGGCCGGTGGGTTGCAACCGCGTTGCATCCCGGTTCCGAAGGGCGTCGAGGACGTCCCGAGGGCGGGTTCCGACCCTCCCGTCTCGTAGACTTGTCGGGTGACTGCGCTCAGCTTCGTCAAAGGCCAGGGAACCGGCAACGATTTCGTGCTGTTCAGCGATCCGGAGGGCGAGACGCCGCTCGACCCCGAGCAGATCGCGTTCCTCTGCGACCGGCGTCGCGGCGTCGGAGCGGACGGCGTGATCCGGGCCGTGCGCTCCCGGGCGCTGCCCGAGGGCGAGGCGGCGCTCGCCGAGGAGCCCGAGGCGGAGTGGTTCATGGACTACTGGAACGCCGACGGCACCCCGGCCGAGATGTGCGGCAACGGGATCCGCGTCTACGCGCACTACCTGATCGCGGAGGGCCTCGCCGCCCCCGCCCGGACGGACACCCTGCCGATCGGCACCCGTGCCGGAGTGAAGGACGTGCTCGCGGGCGTCTCCGGCTACACGGTGGATCTCGGGCGCTGGAGACTGGACGGGGAGCGGCTCGTCGCGGCGGACGGTCTCGACGTGCCGCGCCCCGGCCTCGGCATCGACCTCGGCAACCCGCACGTGGTCGTGGCGCTCGCCGATCCGGATGAGCTGGAGGCCCTGCGGCTGCACCGGCCGCCATCGCTCGAGCCGATCGCGGAGCACGGCGCGAACGTCGAGTTCGTGGTGCCGGAGGATCCGCTGATCCGCGACGGCGTGGCTCGCATCCGGATGCGCGTGCATGAGCGCGGCGTGGGGGAGACGCGCTCCTGCGGCACCGGCACCGCGGCCGCCGCGCTCGCCTTCCGGCACTGGGGCGGCGCGGGGATGCCCGACAGCTGGAGCATCGATGTGCCCGGCGGACGGCTCGGCGTGCGGATGTTCCCCACGGAGGAGGGGGAGCACGTCTCGCTGAGCGGACCCGCCGAGCTCGTCTACTCGGGCTCGATCGCGCTCCCGTGACGGCGGGGCGGCGTCGGCCGGCCCTCCCGGCGCGCCTGATGCCTGTGGTACGCTGAGAGCTCCAGTACTACATCCGCTGGGGGGGCCCGAACGGGCTGAGATCCGCCGAACGAGGCAGACCACCCCAGAACCTGATCTCGGTAATGCGAGCGGAGGGAAGCGGTCAATATGTTGATCCATGTCCATGTCGGGCCGTCGCCGTTGGGCGATGAGCGCGGAACATACGAGCACGTCGAAGCGGCGATCCGGGTGATCGAAGCGAGCGGTCTCGAATTCGAGGTCGGCGCGCTGGGCACCACGGTGCAGGGGCCCGCTGATCGCTTGTGGCCGCTGATGCGCGAGCTGCACGAGGCGACGCTGTCGTCCGGCGCCGAGAAGGTGATGACCCACGTGCGCCTCTTCCAGTCGCGCGAAGACGTGGTCGAGGCCTCGATGTCGGATCTCGCCGCGCGGATCACCCATTAGCCGCGATCCGGGCGACCATGAGGGTGCTGCGCAGGCAGATCCTCCCGGTGGCCGGCGCCGTCGTCGGCGTCGTCCTGCTGTGGGGTCTGCTGGTCTGGGTGACCGGTGTGCCGGCCTATCTCGTCCCCGCGCCGTGGCAGGTGTGGGAGGCGGGCTGGGACGACCGCGGGCTGATCGGCGAGCATCTGCTCGCCACGCTCCGCATCGCGGTGGCGGGGTTCGCGCTCGGCGTCGCGCTCGGCATCGGCATGGCCGTGCTGCTGACGCTCTCCGACCTGCTGCGCCGCGGCACGGAGCCGCTGCTGATCGCGAGCCAGGCGATCCCGCCCGTCATCTTCGCCCCGATCGTCATCGCCGTGCTGGGATTCGGCGATTGGCCCAAGATCCTCGTCGTCATGCTGGGCGCCTTCTTCCCCGTGGCGATCAGCGCGAGCGTCGCCATGCGGGACGCCGATCGGACGCTCGTCGAGCTGCTCACCTCGATGGGCGCCTCGCGCGGGACGGTGCTGCGCCGGGTGCGGCTGCCCGGCTCCGTGCCCGGGATCGTCGCGGGAGCCAAGATCTCGGCCAGCTACGTGGTGTTCAGCGCGATCGTCGCCGAGTGGATGGGATCCTCCGTCGGGCTCGGCGTCTATCTGCAGCGGTCGCGGGCCGGCTACCAGACCGATCAGCTCTTCGCCGCCGTGGGAGTGATCGCGCTCCTCGGCGTGCTCCTCTTCTGGCTCGCCGCCCTCGCCGGCGAGCTGGTGCTGGCGCACAAACACACAACCGCACACGCAGACAAGGAACACCAATCGTGAACACCCCCAAGACAAGACGCCTCTTCGCCGGAATCGCGGCCCTCGCCGGGGTCTCGCTGCTCGCGGCCTGCTCCGCGGGCGGCGGCGAGCCCGCACCGCAGGATCCCGACGCCTCCGCGCGCGAGGTGACGCTGATGCTCAACTGGACGCCGAACGCGCACCACGCCGGGATCTACTACGCCGCCGAGAACGGGCTCTACGAGGCGGCAGGCATCGACCTCACCATCATCGAGCCCAGCGCAGACGTGGGCGCGGACGTCGCGGTGGCGGAGGGGCAGGTCGAGTTCGGCATCTCGCAGGCGGAGTCGCTGCTGCCCGCGCGCGCCGAGGGCATGGGCGTCCAGTCGATCGCCGCGCTGCTGCCCGTCAACGATTCGGCTCTCATGGGCCTCGAGGGATCCGGCCTCACGGCCGATCCCGGCTCGCTCGACGGCCTGCGCTACGGCGGCTACGGCGGTGCGCTCGAGACCGAGATCATCTCCGAGCTCGTGAGCTGCGGCGGGGGCGACCCCGCGAGCGTCGAGTTCATCGACATCGGCAACGTCGACTACCTCGCGGGGCTCGAGCAGGAGCGCTTCGACGTGACCTGGGTCTTCGGCGGCTGGGATGCGCTGCGCGCCCAGACGGAGCGCGACGACGTCACCACCATCCAGTTCGGGGATCACCTCGACTGCATCCCCAACTGGTACACGCCGATCATCATCGGCAACGAGACCGCGCTGGAGGGGGATCCCGATCTCGCGCGGGACTTCCTGGCGGCGACCGGCGAGGGCTACGCCGCAGTGATCGCGGATCCCGAGGCGGGCGCCGAGGCGCTGCTCGCCGGAGCGCCCGAGCTCGAACCCGAACTGGTGCGGAACGCGGTGGCGTACTACGCGCCGCTGTTCACCGCAGACGGATCGGCTGAGGGCTTCGGCGTGCAGGACGAGGCGGTCTGGACGGAGTTCACCGAGTTCCTGGTGCAGGCAGGGCTGCTCGAGGACGCCTCTCCGGTCGAGGGCGCCTGGAGCAACGAGTTCCTGCCGCAGGGTTGAGCGGTAGGGTGCGAAGATGACGGAGGGCGCCGGCGGGCTCGTGGTGGAGCGGATCACGCACGCCTACCGGGAGCCGGGCTCGCGGCGGTCCCCTCGGCGCGAGCGCCTGCGCACCGTGCTGAACGGCGTGAGCCTCTCCGTGGCCCCCGGGACCCTCACGGCGATCCTCGGGCCGAGCGGCTGCGGCAAGTCGACGCTGCTGCGCATCCTCGCGGGGCTGGAGCAGCCGGCGAGCGGCACCGCGACCGTCGACGGGGAGTCGCTGATCGGGCGTCCCGGCGGGGTGGCGTATCACCCCCAGCAGGATGCTCTGCTGCCGTGGCTCTCGGCGCTCGACAACGCGACGCTCGGCGCCGAGACCTGCGGGGAGGATCGTGCGGGGGCCCGCGAGCGGGCTCGGGCGCTGCTCGGGCGCTTCGGACTCGACGACGTGGAGCGGGCCTGGCCGGACGAGCTCTCGGGCGGGATGCGCCAGCGGGTGGCCCTGCTGCGCAGCACGCTGATGCCGCAGAGCTGCCTCGTGCTCGACGAGCCCCTCGGCGCGCTCGACGCGCTCACGCGCCGCCAGCTGCAGTTCTGGCTGCTCGACATCACGGCGAGCGATCGGCGGCCCACCCTGCTGGTCACGCACGATATCGAGGAGGCGCTGCTGCTCGCCGATCGCGTGCTGGTGCTCAGCCCGAGCCCGGCGGAGATCGTGCACGTCGAGGATCGTCCCGGGCCTGCCGCGCGGCGGCGGGAGCGCGAGGACGGCGCCGACCACGTGGCGGCCCGTCGGGTGCTCGCCGCGCTCGAGACGGGCACGCGGGAGGGCCGCGCGTGACCGCGCGGTTCGGGCCCGACGAGCTGCCGCCCGATCTCGCGCCGCCGCGTCCCGCCGATCTGCTGGAGCGTCTGCTCGATCGCGCCGGCCGGCCGGCGCGCGTGCTGATCGACGGGCCGAGCGGAAGCGGGAAGACCGCGCTCGCCCTGATGCTGCGCGAACGGATCGGAGACGGGGAGCTCCTGCACCTCGATGATCTCTACGGAGGCTGGGACGGGCTCGAACGGGTCGGCCGGAGCGTCGCCTCCTCGGTGATCGAGCCGCTGAGCCGCGGCGAGGCGGGCCGGGTGCGCGTGTGGGACTGGACCGCGAACGCCCCGGGGGAGTGGCGCGCCTTCGCGCCCGATCGAACGCTGATCGTCGAGGGTTCCGGATCGCTCACCCGCGCCGCCGCGCCGTCGGCGACGCTCCGGCTGTGGCTCGACCTCGAGGACGAGCCCGAGCGCCGTCGCCGCGCGCTCGCCCGGTCCGGCGGCGAGCTCTACCGGCCGCACTGGGAGCACTGGGCCGCGCAGGAGCGGGCGCATGCGCGCCGCGAGCGCCCGCGCGAGCTCGCCGATCTCGTGCTGCGCCCGGCGCGCCACCCGGGCGACCCGGTCTACACGATCGTCGACGAGCGGGGCTGATCGACGCGGATCACGTGGAAGCCCTTGTCGCGCGCGGCGCGCGCGACCTCGAACCCGGGGAACTCCGCGGCGATCCACCGCTGCAGCGATTCCGCACCGAGATGCTTGGCGACCACCAGGAAGGCGGAGCCGCCCGGCTCGAGTCGCGGCAGCCAGCGCCGCAGCATGCCGTGCAGGGCCGCCTTCCCGACGCGGATGGGCGGATTCGAGAGGATCGCGGCGAAGCGCAGCTCGTCGGGCACGTCGTCCGGAGCCGCGACCCGGACGTTCGGCACCGCCAGCAGCTCGGCGTTGGCGGCGGTGAGCTCGCGGGCGCGCTCGTTCACGTCAACGGCCCACGCCTCGGCCTCCGGCCGCGAGAGCGCCGCGGCGAGCGCGAGCGGCCCCCAGCCGCACCCCAGATCGAGCACGGCGCCGTCGAGGGGCCGTCCGTCGAGCAGACCCGCGCCGTCCTCCACCGCATCGAGGAGCACCCGCGTGCCGCGGTCGAGGTGCTCGGGGCTGAAGACCCCGCCGGCGGTTCGCACGCGCCTCGGTGCGCCGGCGAGCACGACCTCGATCTCGCGCGGCGCGAGGTCGCCGGACGGGGTCTCTGAGAAGTAGTGCTCGGCCATCGGATCAAGTATCCCGCATCGCGACTTCTCTCTCTTCTCTCTCTTCTCTCTCTTCTCTCTCTTCTCTCTCTTCTCTCTCTTCTCTCTCTTCTCTCTCTTCTCTCTCTTCTCTCTCTTCTCTCTCTTCTCTCTCCTCTCTCTCCCTCTCCACCTCTCGCGTGCTCCTGCGCGCCGGGCTGAGATTGCCGCTCAGGCTGATCGTTCCGCTGCGAACCGTCAGCCCGGAATACGATCTCAGCCCGAGGCGCGTCGGCGAACGCCGGAAGCTGCGGGTTCTCGCGGGGCGGCGTAGAATGGCGGGTAGATGACACACGACGACGCCCCACGCAGCAACACCCCGCTCACCGACGCCTCGCGCCCCGACCCGCTCGACCGGATCATCGCGCGGGCCGAACGCGGTGAACACGCGGCGACGGTGATCCGGGACGAGCGTCGGAGAGAGGCCGCTCCTCTCGAGGGGGAGGCGCAGGCGCTGGGGGACGCCGCCCACGACCGTCTGGCCGAGGACATCGAGGCGATACGCCTGGAGCGCGAGGAGCGGGCGTCCCTGCGCCGGGTGCCCGGCCTGTCGACCGAGCTCGAGGACATCACGGAGGTCGAGTACCGGCAGCTGCGGCTCGAGCGCGTCGTCCTCATCGGAATCTATCAGGCGACCTCGAAGCACGCCCAGGAGGATGCGGAGAACTCGCTCCGCGAACTCGCCGCGCTGGCCGAAACGGCGGGCGCCGAGGTGCTCGACGGCCTGCTGCAGCGGCGCTCCCACCCGGATCCGGCCACCTATCTGGGCAAGGGCAAGGCGCGGGAGCTCGCCGAGCTCGTGGCCGCGCTCGGCGCGGATACGATCGTGGCGGACACCGAGCTCGCGCCGAGCCAACGGCGAGCCCTGGAGGACGTGGCCAAGGTCAAGGTCATCGACCGCACCGCCGTGATCCTCGACATCTTCAGTCAGCACGCCAAGAGCCGCGAGGGCAAGGCGCAGGTCGAGCTGGCGCAGCTCGAATACCTGCTGCCGCGGCTGCGGGGCTGGGGCGAGTCGATGTCGCGGCAGGCCGGCGGCCAGGTGGGCGCGGGGGGCGCCGGTATGGGCTCGCGAGGCCCCGGCGAGACGAAGATCGAGCTGGACCGGCGCAAGATCAATACCCGGATGGCGAAGCTGCGCGCTCAGATCCGAGGCTTCGCGCCCGCGCGCGAGGCGAAGCGCGCCAATCGCAAGCGCGGCGAGGTGCCCTCCGTCGCGATCGCCGGATACACCAACGCGGGCAAGTCGAGCCTGCTGAACCGGCTGACCGGCAGCACGGCACTCGTCCAGAACCAGCTCTTCGCGACGCTGGACACGACGGTGCGGCACTCGGAGACCGGCGACGGCAGGCGGTTCACCTACGCGGACACGGTCGGGTTCGTGCGCCAGCTGCCGCACCAGCTCGTCGAGGCCTTCCGCTCGACCTTCGAAGAGGTGGCGGACGCGGATGTCATCCTGCACGTGGTCGACGCCTCGCATCCGGATCCGGCCGCTCAGCTGCAGACGGTGCGCGCGGTGATCGCGGAGGTCGAGGCGCAGGGCATCCCCGAGCTCGTGGTCTTCAACAAGTCCGACCTGATCGACGACACGCAGCGGGTGATCCTGCACGGTCTCGTTCCCGACGCCGAGTTCGTCTCCGCGCGCACGGGGGAGGGCATCGAGGCGCTGCGGCGGCGGATCGACGCGGCGCTGCCGCTTCCCGACCGAGAGGTCACCGCGGTCATCCCCTACGACCGCGGCGACCTGATCGCCGAACTGCACGAGCGCAACCGGGTGCTCTCCACCGAGTACACGGAGGACGGGACCCGCGTGCACGCCTTCGTCGGCGGGGAGACGGTCGCCAAGCTCGAGCCGTTCGCCGTGTGAGCGCTCCCGGGCAGGGCTCAGCTTATGGCATCCATTCGCCGATGGGATGGTTGGTAACACTGAGCAACGTCGATTGCGGTCGCGGCATCTCCTGCGAGTAACGTAGGAAGGTCTGCGCACCGCACGGCCGCATCACCAGGTCGCCCCGACCCAGCAAAGGACGGACAACATGCCCATCTCTCGCTCACTTCCCGCCGCCACGATCCTCGGCTATCCGCGGATCGGCCGTCGCCGCGAGCTCAAGCGCGCGGTCGAAGCGTATTGGAAGGGCGACGTCGACGCGGCCGAGCTGCGGCGGGTGGCGAGCGAGCTCCGGGCGGGCACGCGAGCACGCCTCGTCGAGTTGGGGCTGCCGGCGGCGGGCGGCGCGGTGCCGGAGAGCTTCAGCTTCTACGATCAGGTCCTCGACGCCACGCTCGCGCTGAGCGCCGTGCCCGGACGCTTCGCCGACGTCGACGGCTCGGGCGACGACGGGGACCTCGCCCGCTACTTCGCGCTCGCCCGCGGCGACCGCGATCACCAGCCCCTCGAGATGACCAAGTGGTTCGACACGAACTACCACTACAGCGTCCCCGAGATCGACGAGCGGACGCCGTTCGCCGCGAACCCGGCCTGGCTCGTGGGGCAGGTGTCCGAGGCGCGCGAGCAGGGCGTCGAGTCGCGTCCCGTGATCGTCGGGCCGGTCACCTATCTCCTCCTCGCGAAGGCCTCGGACGAGGCGGGCGAGGGGTTCCGCCCGATCGACCGGCTCGACGACGTCGTCGCCGTCTACGCGGAGATCCTCCGCGCGCTCGCCGAGGCCGGCGCCACCTGGGTGCAGCTCGACGAGCCCGCGCTCGTCTCCGATTCGCTCGCGGTGCCGCGCTCCGAGGTGCTGGCGCTGGTCGAGCGGGCCTACGCCGTGCTCGGCGGGGCCGAGGAGCGACCGAGCATCCTGCTCGCCGCGCCCTACGGCGATTCGGCCGAGGCCCTCGTCCGCCTCGGATCGCTGCCCGTCGAGGCCGTCCAGGCCGATCTGGTGCGCGGCGCGCTGCCGCAGGCGGCGCTCGAGTCCGGTGAGCTGGCCCGGGCGTTCGCGGGCACGCAACTCGTCGCCGGCGTGGTCGACGGGCGCAACATCTGGCGCACCGATCTCCGCGCGGCCTTCGACCGTCTCGGCGCGCTGCAGGCGGCCGGCATCGAGGTCGTCGTGGGAACTTCGAACAACCTGCAGCACGTGCCCCACGACGTGGGCGACGAGTCGAAGCTTGATGCGCGGCTGAAGTCCTGGCTGGCGTTCGCCGACCAGAAGGTCGCGCAGGTCGCGGTGCTCGCCCGCGGCCTCGTCGAGGGGGCCGAGGCCATCGAGGCGGAGCTCGCCGAGACCGACCGGGTGCTCGCGGATCGCGCCGCCGCCCCCGGCGTGCGGGTCGACGCGGTGCGCGCCCGCGCCGAGGCGGCGGGCGACGACGACCGCCGACGCGCCGACGAGCAGACCCGCCGGGACGCGCAGCGCGCGCTCGGCATCCCCCGCTTCGCGACCACGACGATCGGCTCCTTCCCGCAGACGGGCGAGATCCGGCGCGCGCGCGCCGCGTTCACCCGCGGCGAGCTGACGCAGGAGGAGTACCACGAGTTCCTCCGAGCCGAGATCGAGCGGGTCATCCGGCTGCAGGAGGAGATCGGCCTCGACGTGCTGGTCCACGGCGAGGCCGAGCGCAACGACATGGTGCAGTACTTCGCCGAGAACCTCGACGGCTTCGCGGTGACCGAGAACGGCTGGGTGCAGTCCTACGGCACGCGCGCGACGCGGCCGTCGATCCTGTGGGGCGACGTGTCCCGCCCGGCGCCGATCACGGTGGAGTGGTCCTCGTTCGCCCAGTCGCTCACCGAGCGACCGGTGAAGGGGATGCTGACCGGCCCGGTGACCATCCTCGCCTGGTCCTTCGTGCGCGACGATCAGCCGCTCGGCGACACCGCCGCCCAGGTGGCCCTCGCCCTGCGCGACGAGATCGACGATCTGGTCTCCGCCGGCATCCGCATCGTTCAGGTCGACGAGCCCGCGCTGCGCGAGCTCCTGCCGCTGGACGCGGGCCGCCAGGCCGACTACCTCGAGTGGTCGGTGGGCTCCTTCCGCCTCGCGACGAGCGGTGCCGAGCCCGAGGTGCAGATCCACACCCACCTGTGCTACTCCGAGTTCGGCGAGATCATCGACGCCATCGACGGCCTCGCCGCCGACGTCACCAGCATCGAGGCCGCCCGCAGCCGGATGGACGTGGTCGAGCCCCTCGGGGAGCACGGCTACTCGCGTGGGATCGGCCCGGGGGTCTACGACATCCACTCGCCGCGCGTGCCGAGCGTGGAGGAGCAGACGGAGCTCATCCGCATCGCGGCCGAGCGGATCCCCGGCGAGCAGCTGTGGGTCAACCCCGACTGCGGTCTGAAGACCCGGGGCTACGAGGAGACGGTGGCCAGCCTCACCAATCTCGTGCGCGCCGCTCAGGCCGTGCGCGCCGCGGCGGTGTGATGTCGGCTGCTCCCGTGGCCGTCTCCGAAGGCGCCGCGCCGATCCGCTTCTCCTTCGAGGTCTTCCCCGCGAGGAGCGGCGCGGCGGCGTTGGCGCTCGGCCACGCGGTGCAGCATCTCGCGGCGGCCGGGCCGGAATTCATCTCCGTCACCTACGGCGCGAGCGGGTCGAGTCAGGACGCGTCGCTCGACCTGCTCAAGTACCTGAGACAGCATACGGACGCGCTGCCGCTCGCCCACCTGACGACGGTGGCGATGCCGCGCGAGCGGTTGGCCGAGGTGATCCGCGAGACGCTGCAGGCCGGCATCTCAGATTTTCTCGCCCTGCGCGGCGATCCGCCCAAGGGCAGTGACGAGCGGGACCCGGCGGTCACCGCGTCGCTCGACGCGGTCGAGCTGATCCGGCTGATCGACGAGGTCCGCGCCGAGCGCGACGAGACCGGGGATGCGGATCCCCGGTCCGGGGCAGGCCGGACGTCCGTCGCCGTGTACCCGAACGGGCACCCGCTCTCGCGGTCGCGCCGGGCCGACATCGACTGGCTCATCGCGAAGGAGGCGGCCGGGGCGAGCTTCGGCATCACGCAGCTGTTCTTCCACGCCGAGGACTACCTGGGATTCGTGTCGGAGGCGCGCGAGGCGGGTCTGACCATGCCGATCCTGCCGGGGCTCATGCCGGTGGCCACCGGAGCGCAGCTGCGCAAGGTCGCCTCGCTCGCCGGACAGCCCGCTCCGTCGGATCTGGAACGCGCCCTCGAGACGTCGGGCAGTGCGGAGCCGGGCGTCGCACACACTGTGGGACTCGCCCGGGAACTGCTCGCTGGAGGCGCTCCGTCGGTGCATCTCTACACCTTCAACCGCCATCAGCAGGTGCTCGCCGTGCTGCGGGAGCTCGGCGTCCTCACCCCGGATCCGGTCTCCGTCGGGCCGCGGCCGCCGGTCGACGCGTCCCGCTGACGGCGGCGCCGGAGGCCGGCCGGTCAGTCGTCCAGCGCTGCCCTCAGCCCGTCCACCAGCGGCGTCGTCGGTCGTCCGATGAGTCGCGAGAGCGTGCCGTCCGTCCGCGAGAGATCGCCCTGCGCGATGCCGGCATCGATCGCGGCGACGAAGCCGGCGGTGCCGGCGTCGAGGCCGATGCCGGTGAGCAGCTCGACCTGCTCCTCGGCGCTGATGGCGCGGTAGGCCACGTCGCGCCCGACGACCTCGCCGATCGCCTCCGCGAGACGGGCGTAGTCCCAGGCGGTGTCGCCGGCGAACTCGTAGATCTTGCCCAGGTGCCCGGCCTCGAGCGCGGCGACTGCCGCGCCCTCGGCGTAGTCCCGGCGGCTCGCGCTCGCGACGAGGCCCCGGCCGGCCCCCGCCACCAGTTCGCCCGATTCCCTCGCCTGGTTCGCGGCGTCGGCATAGTTCTCGGTGTACCAGTTGTTGCGCAGGATCGTGAAGGGGAGGCCGCTCGCCGCGAGCGCCTCCTCGGTCGCGATGTGCTCCGGGGCCAGCGGGCTCCGCGAGGTGGTCGCGGCCGCGAGGCTGGTGTAGAGGATCCTGCCGACGTTCGCGTCCTTCGCCGCGGCGATCACGTTGTCGTGCTGCTGAGCCCGCTTGCCCACCTCCGAACTGGACACGAGCACCACGGTGCCGACGCCGTCGAGCGCGCGGCTCAGCGACGCGGGATCCTCGTAGTCGACACGGGCGGTGCGGACTCCGAGCCCGGCGAGATCGGCGAGGCGGGAGGTGTCGCGCGCACCGGCGACGAGGTCGCCGGACGAGGCTCCGCGCTCGAGGAGGGCGCGCACGATGAGCCCTCCGAGGTGTCCGCTCGCGCCGGTGACGAGGATGGTTTCATTGGCGTTCGGCATGGTCGGTCCTTTGCTCTCGGTTGGTCGGGCACGCACTCCGGTGTAACGCCGGGATCGGGGTTTTCTTCCCGGACGGGTGTCGTCGTGTCAGCTGAGGCCGAGCTGGAACTCGTCGACGAGGCTGTCGACGACCGCGTGCAGTGCCTGCCGGTTCCGGCCGGCCGACTCGTACACGGCGAGCTGCCGTTCCGCGCTGGTGCCCTCTGTCAGCAACTGCCGCGCGTCGCCGAGCTCCTCGGTGCAGCCCAGCCGGTCGGCGACGCCCGCCAACCCGGCGAGCAGTTCGGCGAGATCCTCCCGCAGCGGCCGCTGACGGCCCTCGCGGTCGACGATCACGGTCGCATCGAGGCCGTACCTCGCGGCGCGCCATTTGTTCTCGCGCACGAACCAGGGCTGCAGGCGCGGCAGGTCCTCCCCCCGGTCGAGTCGGGTCTGGAACGACTCGACCAGGCACTGGCTGAGCGCGGCGAGGGCTCCGATCTCCCGCAGCGTCGATGCTCCGTCGCAGGCGCGCAGTTCGAGGGTGCCCCAGCGCGGGGCCGGGCGGATGTCCCAGCGCGCCTCGGTGGGCTCCGCGATGATGCCGGTGGTCGCGAGATCGTCGAGCACGTGCTCCAGCTCGGCCCAGTCGCTCACGTCCCAGGGAAGGCCGGCGGTGGAGAGCTGCTGGAACATCAGCGTGCGATTCGAGGCGTAGCCGGTCGATTCGCCCGCCCAGAGCGGACTGGACGCGGAGAGCGCGAGCAGATGGGGGAGGCGCACCAGCAGAGCGTTCATGATCGGGACCACGCGCTCCTGGCGATCGACGCCCACGTGCACGTGCACACCCCAGATCAGCATGTTGCGCCCCCACCACCGGTACCGCTCCATGAAGCGCTCGTAGCGCTCGCTCGGCGTCGTGGTCTGATCCTTCCACCTGCTGAACGGATGGCTGCCCGAGCCGATGAGCGCAGCGCCCCGCTGCTCCGCGGCGGCCTGCACCGCGCGGGCCAGCGAGCGCAGATCTCCGAGCGCGTCGACGACGCGCCCGTGCGGCGCGGTGACCAGCTCCACCGTGTTCTCGAGCAGTTCGCTCGCGAGATGCGGGAAGCGGTCGCCCGGATAGCGCTGGGAGAGCTCGGCGAGCAGTTCCGGCGCGATGCCCACCAGTTCTCGGCTCCCGCGATCCACGAGCCCCAACTCCCACTCGATGCCCAGCGTGGAACGGGGCGAGGATGCGAACGCGATCGACATGGGTGGTTCCCTCCCGACTGCTCGGCACGACCCCGCTGACGGCCGATGTTCGATTTTAGCCTAGCGGTCGTGCGGAACGAACCGGCCGAGTCCGTCACCCGGAGAAAAAATCCCTGATCCCAACAAAATTGCAATCTTCATTCCGACGTGTCATGATTGAGCGGTTCGCGCAACCGCGCCGCTGAACCAGAAACAAGGAGAACCATGGCCGTCAAGATCCGCCTGAAACGACTCGGCAAGATCCGTGCACCCTACTACCGCATCGTGGTCGCCGATTCGCGCACCAAGCGGGACGGCCGCGTCATCGAGGAGATCGGCAAGTACCACCCGACCGAGCATCCGTCGCTCATCGAGGTCGACAGCGATCGCGCCCAGTACTGGCTCGGCGTGGGGGCTCAGCCGACCGAGCAGGTGGCTGCCCTCCTCAAGCTGACCGGCGACTGGGGCAAGTTCACGGGCGACGCCGATGCCGAGTCGAAGGTGCTCGCCCCCGAGCCGAAGCCCGTGTTCGAAGCCGACGCCGCGAAGAAGCCGGTGCTCCGGCCCAAGACCGAGGATCCCGCGCCCGCCGCGGAGGCTCCCGCCGAGGCAGAGGAGACCGCGTCCGCCGATGCTCCGGCCGAGACCGAGGACGCGGCCGACGAAGCAGAGAAGACCGAGAGCTGATCGTGGCCGTTTCGCTCTCGGAGGCGCTCGAGCACCTCGTGCGGGGGATCGTCGATCGTCCGGACGAGGTCCAGGTGGACAGCCGTGAGACCGGTCGAGGCGAACTGCTCGAGGTGCGGGTGCACCCCAGCGATCTCGGAAGAGTCATCGGTCGGGGAGGCCGGACGGCGCAGGCGCTGCGCACCGTCGTCGGTGCGCTCAGCGATGGTCGCGGCGTTCGCATCGACGTCGTCGACACCGATGCGAACGAGGGCTGACGCCCGGATGAGCAACTGATGTCCGCGACTCGGCGCAGCACGAAGGCTCCCCGGCCCGCGCAGGGCAAGGGGAGCCTTCGCGTGGGGCGCCTGACCAAGCCGCACGGACTCAAGGGCGGCATCAAGCTCGAGCTCTACACCGACAACCCCGAACTGCGGTTCGTGCCGGGAGCGGTGTTCTCGCTGCAGGTCCCCGAGGATTCGCCCTGGGCCGGGCGGACCGTCGAGATCCGCGAGCTCCGCTGGTTCAACGGCGCGCCGGTCGTCTTCTTCGAAGAGGTCCCCGACCGCACCGCCGCCGAGAGCATCGTGCGCGCGATCCTCTGGATCGATGAGGACGCGGTGCAGGCCGGTCAGGAGGACAACGCCTGGTACGATCACCAGCTCGTCGGGCTCGATGTGCGCCGCGGATCGGCCGCCGGCGACGCTTCCGAGGAGTCGGACGCCGCTGCGACCGTCTCGTTGGGCACCGTGACGGAGGTCCAGCACCTCCCGGCTCAGGATCTGCTCGTGGTCGAGACGCCGGCCGGCACCGTGCTCGTGCCCTTCGTCGAGGCGATCGTGCCGAGCGTCGACGTGGCGCGGGGTTTCGTCGTGGTCACCCCGCCGGACGGCCTGTTCGAGCAGGACGGTGCCGAGGCGCGAGCCGAGAGCGGGAGCGACGGCCCCGATCAGACGGGTGCTCCGGCATGAGGATCGACGTCGTCACCATCTTCCCCGCCTATTTCGATGCGCTGGAGATCTCCCTGCTGGGGCGCGCGCGGCAGCGCGGTCTCCTCGAGACGCACGTGCACGATCTGAGAGAGGCCGCGCACGACCGGCATCGGACGGTGGACGACACCCCGGCCGGAGGCGGCGCCGGGATGGTCATGAAGCCCGAGCCCTGGGGCGAGGCGCTCGACGGGCTCCTCGGCGCAGCGGGGGAGGAGCGCGAGCCGGGGGAGACCGAGCCGCTCATCGTGTTCCCCTCTCCCTCGGGGGAGAGGTTCACCCAGGAGACGGCGCGGGAACTCGCCGCGGAGCGACGGCTGATCTTCGGCTGCGGCCGCTACGAGGGGATCGACCAGCGGGTGTTCGACGAGTACGGGGAGCGGGGCAGGGTGCGCCTGCTCAGCCTCGGCGACTACGTCCTGAACGGCGGCGAGGTCGCGGTGCTCGCCATGGTCGAGGCGATCGCGCGTTTGATCCCGGGCGTCGTGGGAAACCCCGAGAGCCTGGTCGAGGAGTCGCACGAGCAGGGGCTGCTGGAGTATCCCGTCTACACGAAACCCGCGGTCTGGCGCGGGCGGGAGGTGCCGCCGGTGCTGCTGGGCGGCGACCACGGCGCGGTGGAGGCCTGGCGCCGGGAGCAGTCGCTGGAGCGCACGCGGCGCGTCCGTCCGGACCTGCTGGGGCTCCAGGCCGGGCGAGCCGCGGAGTGAGCCGACGGGCGAGCGGCTGAGCGATATGAGACGGTCGCCGCATCCGCGGACATACTCTTGAGAGAGGCGGTGTTCGAGTGCGCGATGCGGACGACGGTGAGCTCGTCGAGGTGCTCGCCGAGGGCAGCGAGCGGGCGCTCGCGACCATCTACGAGCGGCACCGGCGCCCCGTCTACGCACAGGCCTATGCCGTGCTCGCGGCGCGCGCGGACGCCGAGGAGGTGCTGCAGGACACCTTCCTCACGCTGTGGCAGAAGCGCCGACAGATCCGTCTGGTGGGCGGGTCGACGCTGCCCTGGCTGCTCGTCACGGCGAGGCACCTGTCGAGGAATCGTCGCCGCTCTCGGGCCAGGCGCGCCGCCGTGGCGCTGCCGGAGGAGGTTCCCGACCTCGCCGGCGATCCGGCCGCGCTCGTCGCGCGGCGGGAGCTCGCCGCGGTGCTTGAGGAGGCGAGCGCGAGACTGGAGCCGCTCGACCGGGAGATCCTGCAGCTCTGCCTGATCGAGGGGATGAGCTATCGGGAGGCGGCGGCACGGCTGGAATCCACGCATGCGACGGTGCGCAACCGGCTGAGCCGGGCGCGCAAGTCGGTGCGGCTGCGTCTCGAATCGGAGATCGAGAGGGGATCGGGATGACGGACGAGCCGACGATGAGCGGGTCGACGACGAACGAGCCGACACCGGACGAGTACGACGAGATCGGCCGCAGGATGCTCGGCCGTGCGCGCCGCGGGGAGCGGCGGCGGCGAGCGATCCAATTCGCCGCCGTCGGGATCTCTGCGGCGGCGCTCACCGCAGCCGTGCTCCTGCCGAGCACGCTCTCCGCGGTCACCGTCGATGACGGGTCCGGACTCCGCTCTGCGCAGCAGGCGGAGGCCGAGTCGACCGAGGCGGTGCCCGAGAGCGGGAGCGCGGGCGAGAAGGCCGCGGTATCGGGAGACGGGTCCGACGAAGAGATGGAGATGCAGAACTCCGGGGGATCCCCGGCGATCCTCTGCTATGCGGAGGCCGATCCCTCCGCCGAGCGGGTCGCGCTCTCGGGCGATCCGACCGGAGACGAGGAATGGGCGGTCGAAGCGTGCGATCGGATCTGGGTGGCTGAGAGTTCGCCGACCGGTCGGGGAACAATGGGTGAAGAATCCTCCGTGGAGCCCTCCGACACCAGCTTCCGGCCTTGCCGCGTGTCCGGCGGGGTGATCGCGGTGTTCCCCGATGCCGGCGGCGAGCGGAACGCCGAACTCTGCGAAGAGATCGGCGGCGAGACTCCCCGCTGAATTCCCCGCCGCCGATCCGAGACGGTTGCGGTCGTCGGCGACATCCTCTCGGTGAGGCCCGTTCTCGGAGTGTCATCCGCGGCGGCGTCGGCTACTCGGGTTTCGGCAGAGCCTCGATAGAACGGAGGAGCGATATGGAGAGGACTTCAGCGCGGATCGGGCGGGGCGTGACCGCGTTCGCCGCACTGGCGGCCGCGACCCTGCTGGTCGGTTGCGCCTCGCCGCTCACGGATGACGACCCGGGCGAGGGCGTGCCCCGATCGGAGCCCGAGACGCTCTCGGAGTCCTACGTCTGCGGGTGGCACCGTTTCCCCGCCTCGGCGATCGAGCAGCCCCGACGGATCGCCGACCTCGAGCCGGACGAGCGCGCAGCCATCACCGGGGCGACCGACGACCTGGGCGAGCCGCTCGAACTCGGGGACCTCGCCAGCTGGATCGTCATCTCCGCCAACGACGAGAACATCGCGCTGATCCGGCCGAACTCCGAGCGCCCGCCCGGCTATCCGGATTCCGTGCCCGAACTCGCCCCGATGCCCGACTACGAGGAGCAGTCGCTCTTTCGCAGCACGAAGACCGAGGGATGGATGTACGGGAGCAACGGGCGATGCCGCCTGACCTTCGATCTGGGCGATCTCCAGGTTCCAGACGTCGTGCTCGACCCGGAGCGGTCGCCGGACCCCGACTCGACCGAACTGCCGCTTCTGGTGCTCGACTCCTCATGCGGAGGCGACACCGACATGCCCGACCGGATCGAGGTGGTGAGCGTGGAGGAGAGCGACACCGAAGTCGGCCTGCTCCTCGGAACGAGCCCACTGCCGGAGGGAGCATATGCCTGCCCCGGGTTCTCGCCGACGCCCTACACGCTGCAGCTCGACGCGCCGCTCGGCGATCGCGTCGTGGTCGATCTCTCGCGGGTGCAGCGGCTCGAACTCACCGACGCCACGGCCGCTGCCGTCGAACCGTGAACGATGGAATTGCCGGAGGTTCATCGCCGGTGATCTGAGACGGTCGCGATTGTCGGCGACACCTTCTCACTGAGGCCCCGTTCACAGAAGCGGCGTTCTCAGCGTTGGCGCTCTTGACGGAACGGAGGGGTCGGATGGATGTTACGCACGCAGGCATCGGGCGCGCGCTCGCCGCTCTGGCGACCGCGGTTCTGCTCGCGGGCTGCGCGTCGTCGGCTGCGAGTGATCCGCAGCCGTCCCCCGAATCCCCGGCCGGGCCGGTGTCGGCAGACGCGTATCTCTGCATGGGCGCGCAGATACCTCGGAGCGCGATCGAGAACCCGGTGCGGATCGCCGATCTCGACGAGACGGGCCGGGATGCGATTGCCGGGGCCACCGATGACGCCGGTTCCCCGCTCGAACTGGAGGATCCCGAGGAGTGGATCGTCGCCACGCGAAGCGACACCTTGATCATCCTGATTCGCACCCTCGACGAGACGCGCGACGACGAGGAAGAGTTCGACACGCGCGCGGAGGACGATCATGAAACCATCGAGCTGAGCACCGAGTTGTGGGAGGGCTGGGCTGTGGCGGCGTCGAACGGTGGCTGCGTGCTCACGGTCCAGCTCGATGGGCTCGGCGTGCCTTACGTCTGGCTGGATCCCGACTTTCCGCCGGATCCGGAGTCCCGCGAGCTCAGGCTGATGGTCCTCGACTCGCAGTGCGGAGGCGACATCGACATGCCGGAGCGTATCGAGGTCGTGCAACTCGACGAGGGCGAATCTGAGGTCGGTCTGCTCCTCGGTACGCAGCCGCTACCCGAGGGCGGGTATGAATGCCCCGGGTTTTCGCCGACGCCCTACACGCTGGAGTTGGACGAGCCCCTCGGCGATCGCGTCGTGGTCGACCTCTCGCGGGTGGAGCGGCGCGAACTCGTCTGAGCTCCGGTCTCTCGCCGCGCTCGTGCGGCAGGTGCGGCGAAACTGTGGCATAATAGACGCTTGTGCCACGGTGCGGCACTGCCGCGAGGGTCCGCACGAACCGTGAGACACCACACTCTTACGCATCACAGGGTTGCGTTCCGACTTGCGGCGGGCGCAGAGAGAGACAATCATGCAGAAGCTCGACCACGTCGACGCCGCGTCGCTCAAGAGCGACATCCCCGAGTTCCGCGCCGGCGACACCGTCAAGGTGCACGTGAACATCATCGAGGGCAACCGCTCCCGCGTGCAGGTGTTCCAGGGCGTCGTCATCGCACGCCACGGCGAGGGCGTCCGCGAGACCTTCACCGTCCGCAAGATCAGCTTCCAGGTCGGCGTGGAGCGCAAGTTCCCGCTGCACTCCCCGGCCATCGACAAGATCGAGGTCGTGAGCCGCGGCGACGTGCGCCGAGCCAAGCTCTACTACCTGCGCGGCCTGACCGGCAAGAAGGCCAAGATCAAGGAGAAGCGCGAGGACTGATCCGCGCTCCCGGCTCGCTCCCAGGCTCTCCCCGGCTGCGGGTGGGAGCCTGATGCGTATGTCCCGGGTGTCCGACGCGAGCGCCGAGTCCGTCTCGCCCGCCGCAGACCATGATCCGCACTCTCCGACGACTGGGAGCCACATGACCGAGGCCGCGACTCCGGACCGCAAGCGTCTGGGCGGAGTGCTGGGCTTTCTGAGAGATCTGCTCGTGATCCTGGTGGTCGCGTTCGTCATCTCGTTCCTGCTGAAGACCTTCCTCGTGCGCAGCTTCTACATTCCCTCGGGGTCGATGGAGCACACGCTCGAGCTCAACGACCGGATCCTGGTCAACCAGCTGGTTCCCGACCTGGTCGGCGTGCAGCGCGGCGACGTCGTCGTGTTCCGTGATCCCGGCGGATGGCTGCAGCTGACCGCGAGCGAGGCCGGACCCGCTCCGAGTCTCTTCGAGCAGGGGCTGCAGGTGGTCGGGCTCGCCGCCGACACGAGCGCCGACTACGTCGTGAAGCGCGTGATCGGCGTCGGCGGCGATCGGGTCGCCTGCTGCGACGCCGAGGGGCACGTCACCGTCAACGGCGTCTCCCTCGACGAGCCCTACGCCGTCATCCCCGAGGGGAAGACGAGAAGCTCGGAGATCGACTTCGACGTGACGGTGCCCGAGGGCGCGGTCTGGGTCATGGGCGACAACCGGTACAGCAGCCGGGATTCGCGCTACAACCAGGATCAGCCGGGCAAGGGCTTCGTGCTGGAGGACGAGATCGTCGGACGGGCCTTCCTGCTGAACTGGCCGCTGAACCGGCTCGGCTGGCTCGGCAACTACCCCGAGACCTTCGAAGGCGTGGACGAGGCCCGCGAGACGTCATCCGAGGCGGAGCCGAGCGACGACGTCGGCGATGCGACCGGCGAGTGATCCGCGCGATCCTGCGAAGGATCCGACCCTCGACCTCGAGCGCGCCTGCTTCGAAGCCGGCGCGGTCGCGGTCATCGGCGTGGACGAGGTCGGCCGCGGCGCGATCGCCGGCGCGGTGGCGGTCGGCGCCCACGCGGTCCTCGCCGGGGTGGAGGCGTTCCCCCGCGGCCTGCGCGACTCGAAGCTGCTGAGCGAGCGGCGCCGCGAGGCACTGGCGCCCGAGGTCGCCGGGTGGGGACCCGGGGAGGTCGGTTACGCGAGTCCGGCGGAGATCGACGAGCACGGCATCTCCTGGGCACTCGGACACGCGGGACGCCGCGCGCTGCTCGCGCTGCGCACGCGCGGCGTGCCGGTCCAACGGGCGGTGGTGCTGCTCGACGGACGGCACGACTGGTTGACCCCGGCGCTGCACGGCCCGCTCGACGTGCGCACGCGGGTGGGGGCGGATCGGAGCTGCGCCTCGGTCGCCGCGGCCTCCGTGCGGGCGAAGGTGGAGCGCGACGCGCTCATGCGGGAGGCCGATGAGGTGCATCCGGGCTACGCGTGGGCCTCGAACAAGGGATACGGCTCGCGTGCCCACTACGAGGGGATCGCCGCGCTCGGCCTGGCGCCGCTGCACCGGCGCAGCTTCATCCACGGAGCGCACGGGATGGGATCCCGGGCAGGCGCAGAGACGTAGGATTCGAAGCATGGATTCCGCGATGGCCGCTCTGATCGTCGATCTGGTGCTCGTGCTCTGGCTCGTCTCCCAGATCGTCTTCGGCGCACGGTACGGCGTGGCGCGCACGTCGCTCGCGCTCGGCGGCCTCGCCATAGGGGGACTGCTCGCGTGGTGGACCCTGCCGGTCGTCGCGGAGTGGACGAACGCCTGGGGCGGCCCCGCGCTGCTGCCGATCCTCGTCGGCGGAGCGCTGGTGCTGACCACCGCGGGGATCGGCGCGGCACTCGGCATCCGTCTCACGGCGGGGTTGAAGCGCGCCCGTCTCGGCGCGCTGAACCGCCTGCTGGGCGCGGCGGCCGGCCTCGTCATCTCCTCGCTCGTGCTCGTGCTGGTCGCAGGCGGGCTGAGCGCGCTCGGCAATCCCTTCGTCTCGCAGCTGGTCTCGTCCTCCCGGGTCGTCTCGCTGATCACGGGCCTGCTGCCCGACGAGCTGCGCGGGCGTCTCCAGCACCTCGGAAGGGACACGGTCACTGATGGCATCCCGTGGCTGATCGAGGCCATCGACGGAGTCGACGATCCGCCGGCCCTGCCGCGGGTCGATCTCGACGATCCGGCGCTCGCCGAGGCGGCCGAGTCGGTCGTGCGGGTGTCGGGCAACTCCTACGCGTGCGGACAGCGTCAGCTCGGCTCGGGCTTCGTCGTCGCCGAGAACCGCATCATCACGAACGCGCACGTCGTCGCGGGCGCCGACGAGGTGGTCGTCGAGGTGCCGGGGCAGCGCGGTCGTTCGGGGGTGGTGAGCTATTTCGACGCGGAGTCGGATCTGGCCGTCGTGAGCGTCGAGGATCTGAGCGCTCGGGCGCTGCCACTCGGCTCGCCGCTGGACACGGGATCGGAGGCGGTGGTGCAGGGGTATCCCGGCGGAGGGGAATTCAGCTCTCGAGCGGCCCGCGTCCTCGACTCCAGGCCGGTCGCCTTCCAGGACGGCGGGACGCGCGAGGTGATCACGCTCGCGGCCGATGTGCGGCAGGGCAATTCGGGCGGTCCGCTGCTCGCGTTGAACGGCGAGGTGGCGGGAGTCGTGTTCGCGAAGGAGGAGCGCGTCGAGAACGTCGGCTACGCGATCCCGCTCTCCGTCCTCCGGCCCGTCGCGGAGCGCGCGGCGGAGCTCGTCGACGCGGTGGGCACCGGCGTCTGCGCCGGGTAGTCGGGGCCGGTCCGCCCGGCGAGGAGTTCCGGGAGGGCCGACATGCTTCGAGCGCCCCCACGGACATTCGACGCGGTCCGTCGGAACGATCGGTCCTCCCAGCTTCGACTCAGGGAGGACATAGCTCTCGAATAGCGCAGCTCCCTAGCCTCGGTGGTGACCGCTTTTCCCATCACCGCAACACGGAGGCAGACCATGAAGACCAGGCATCGCATCATCCTCGCTCCGGCGCTCGCCGGCCTCGCGCTCACCGCCGGCCTCGCCGGTTGCGCCACCGAGGCGGCCGAGGCCGAACCCGTCGAAAGCGGATCGGTCGTCGACACCCAGACGAGCGACACGCAGGCCTCCGAGTCGGACTCGTCGGCCTCCGAGCAGGAGAGCGACACGGGATCCTCGTCCTACGCCGACGGCGAGTACACCGCCAGCGGAAGCTACACGACCCCGGGCGGTCAGGAATCGGTGACGGTCACCCTCTCGCTCGAGTCGGGCGTGGTCGCGGATCTCTCGGTCGAGGGCAGCGCCCAGGGCGGCGATTCGGCGCGCTACCAGTCGGAGTTCATCGACAACATCTCTTCCCAGGTCGTCGGCGTGGCCATCGACGAGCTCGAGGTCTCGAAGGTGGCCGGCTCCTCGCTCACGAGCGGGGGCTTCAACGCCGCCATCGACCAGATCCTCTCCGAAGCCGCCGCCTGAGCCGGCGCAGCAGCAGGAGGAACGCCGTGCCCACGATCGCACCGGACATCGACCTGTCGTTCGACGCCATCGGCGTGCCCTGGCGGGTCGAGGCGTGGGGGCCCCTGGCCCCGGGCGCCGGATCCGCCGTCCGCGACCGCATCGACCGCTTCGACCGGGCCTGGTCGCGCTTCCGCGACGACTCCCTCGTCGCGGAAGCGTCGCGCGAGGCCGGTCGCACCGAGTTCCCGGCGGAGGGGCGGCGGCTGTTCGCCCTCTACCGCGCGCTGTACGAGGCGACGGAGGGCGCCGTCACCCCGTTCGTCGGCGACGCCCTGGCCGCGCTCGGCTACGGTCCTGCCGGCGCGGACGGGCCGGGAGCGCCCCCGCCCTGGGAGCGCGTCGCCCGCATCGACGGCAGCGCGGTCGACACGAGCGCCCCGGTCACCATCGATGTCGGCGCCGCGGGCAAGGGGCTGCTCGTCGATCTCGTCGGGGACGTCCTCGCGGAGGCCGGCGCGACGGCGTCGGTCGTCGACGCCTCGGGGGATCTCCGCATCCGCGGATCGGCCGGGCAGCCGGTGCGCATCGCGCTCGAGCACCCCTACAACACCCGCCGGGCGATCGGGGTGGTCGAGGTGTCCGAGGGGGCGGTGTGCGCCTCGGCCGGCAACCGGCGGACGTGGGGGGACGGGCTGCACCACGTCCTGGACGGGCGCAGCGGCCGACCGGTGCGCACCGTCGTCGCCACCTGGGCGCTGGCCGAGGAGGCGATGCTCGCCGACGGAGCCGCCACCGCGCTCTTCTTCCTCTCGCCGGCCGAACTCCTGGAGCGCTTCGGCGTGCACGGGGCCAGGATGTCGAGCGACGGGCTGGTCGAACGCACCTCGGCGTTTCCCGGCGAGGTCTTCGCGTGATCCGGCAGTCCCTCTCCGTCGTCGGCGCCGCGCTCGGACGCCTGCCCATGTACCGCGTCGCCTCGCTCGCACTCGGCGCCCTCGTCGTCGTCTCTTTCGCGCTGTCGTTCGCCGGAGTGCTCTACTACACTCCGGCCGAACTGGCGGCGCTGCTCGGCATCTCGGTGCTCGGCACCGTGCTCGTCTCCCGCCTCGCCGCGCTCGTGTGGCGAGCCGAGACGCACGACGAGTCCTCCCTGATCACGGGACTCCTGCTGTTCTTCATCCTTAAGCCGGGCGTGGAACCGCTCGATCTGGCCGCCGCGGTCCTCGGCGCGGCCGTGGCCGGACTGTCCAAGTTCCTGCTCGCGTGGCGCGGACGGCACCTCTTCAATCCCGCAGCGCTCGGCGCCTTCGTCGTCTCCGCCTCGGGCGTCGGGGCGGGCTACTGGTGGATCGGCAGCTCCGACCTCGTCTGGTTCGTCGTCCCGATCGCCGCGATCGTAGTGATCCGGCTCGGGCAGGTGCTCCTCGCGAGCCTCGCCGCCGCAGCGGGCCTCGCGGTCTACACGCTCAGCGCCGTCTCCTGGGGATCGACCGCGCCGCAGGCGCTGCAGACCGGAATCGCCTCGACCGCGCTCGTGTTCTTCGCGGCGTTCATGGTGACCGAGCCGCTCACCCTGCCGCCGCGGCGCGGGCAGCGGATCGCGGTCGCGCTCGTGACGGGCGCGCTGTTCGCCGCCCCCATTCCGCTCGGGGCGCTGTTCATGAGCCCCCAGCTCGCGCTGCTGATCGGCAACGCGCTCGGCTTCGTCCTCGCCCGGAGGCGCGGTATCCGCCTCGCGCTCCGCGAGGCCCGACGCGGCCGGGACGGCACGGTCGAACTGCGCTTCGCCGCACAGCGCCCCCTCCGCTATCGCGCGGGTCAGGCCATCGAGCTCCACGTGCCCGGCGTCTCTCCCTTCGCCCCACGGGGCCAGCGCCGGGTGTTCAGCCTGGTGTCCGCCCCGTCCGACAGCCGGGAGGTGCGCGTCGCGTTCCGGCTCCCCGCGCGGCCGAGCGCGGCGAAGCGGGCGCTCGCCGAGCTGCCGGTCGGGGCCGAGGTGCGGGCCACCGGCGTCTGGGGCGACTTCGCCCCACCACGCGACGCGCGCCGCGGCGTCGTGATGGTGGCGGGCGGCATCGGCCTCACCCCCTTCCTGAGCTGGCTGCGGGAGGCGCGGTCCGAGGGCGGCGAGCGCGACGCCGTGCTCGTGCTGGCCGCCTCGGCACCCGATGCGAATCCGTTCCGCGAGGAGCTCGCCGAGCTCCCCGCGCGCGTGATCCTCGCCGGCGGCGAGAACGCGCCGGCCTCGCTCGGCCCGCGCGAGGAGTGGGCCGGTCCGGGGCGGATCACGGGAGAGCGCATCGCGGAACTCGTGCCGGACCTCGCGCAGCGCGACGCCTTCGTGTCGGGCCCGCCCCGCTTCGTGGCCGAGCTGCGGGGCGGTCTCCGGCGCCGCTCCCGCCGCGTGCGCACCGACGCCTTCGCGGGGTACTGACGTCGCGCGCGATAGGCTGGAGCGGTGAGTGATTCCCGCGGCCCAGATCTCCGTGCCGAGGCGCCGATCGGCGTGTTCGACTCCGGAGTCGGCGGCCTCACCGTGGCGCGGGCGATCCGGGATCAGCTGCCGCACGAGTCCATGATCTACGTCGGGGACACCGCGCGCACGCCCTACGGGCCTCGGCCGATCGCCGAGGTGCGCCGCTTCGCGCTCGAGATCCTCGACGGGCTGGTCGAGCAGGGCGTCAAGATGCTCGTGATCGCCTGCAACACCGCGAGCGCCGCCATGCTGCGCGATGCGCACGAGCGCTACGAGGTGCCGGTCGTCGAGGTGATCGGCCCGACCGTGCGGAGCGCGGTCAGCATCACCCGCAACGGGCGGATCGGGCTGATCGGCACCGAGGGCACGATCCAGTCGCGCGTCTACGACGACCTCTTCAGCGTGCGTCCCGAGATCGAGCTCGTGGCGCGGGCGTGCCCCCGCTTCGTCGAACTCGTCGAGGCGGGGCGCACGAGCGGGCCCGAGGTGCTCGCCGCCGCCTCCGAGTACCTGGCCCCCCTCGTGGAGCGGGACATCGACACCCTCGTCCTCGGCTGCACGCACTACCCCTTCCTGCGCGGCGCGATCGGTCAGGTCGTCGGCCCCGAGGTGGCCCTCGTGTCGAGCGACCTCGAGACCGCGGCCGAGGTGTACCGCGTGCTCACGCAGCGCGGGCTGCTGCGCGATCCCGGCGCGGGGGAGCCGTCGGTGCGCTACGAGGCGACCGGGGCCGACACGGCGGCCTTCGTGGAGCTCGCGCGCCGCATGATCGGGATCGGCATCGACTCCGTGGACCGGGTGGAGACCGGGGCGATCCGGATCCCCTCCGCATCAGCCGAACAGAGGAGACGAACGACATGACGGCGAACGACACGAGGCAGACCGGCGCGGCCGAGCCGACCACCCCAGGCGCCGCCAGGGCCGATGGACGGGCGCCGGGCGAGCTGCGCCCGGTGACGATCGAGCGCGGCTGGAGCCGCCAGGCCGAGGGCAGCGCGCTGATCAGCTTCGGCGACACCCGGGTGCTCTGCACCGCCTCCTTCACGCCGGGGGTGCCGCGCTGGCTGACGGGCAAGGGCGCCGGATGGGTGACCGCCGAGTACGCCATGCTGCCGCGCGCCACCAACGAGCGCTCGCAGCGGGAATCCGTCAAGGGCAGGCTCGGCGGGCGCACCCACGAGATCTCCCGTCTCATCGGGCGCAGCCTGCGCGCGGTCGTCGACACCAGGGCGCTGGGCGAGAACACCATCGTCATCGACTGCGACGTGCTCCAGGCCGACGGCGGCACCCGCACCGCGGCGATCACGGGCGCCTACGTGGCGCTGGTCGACGCGATCGAGTGGGGGCGCGAGCGCGGCTTCATCGGGCGCAAGAAGCAGGCGCTCACCGACAGCGTGGCCGCGGTGTCCGTGGGCATCGTCGACGGCGTGCCGCTGAGTGACCTGGCCTATGTCGAGGACGTGCGCGCCGAGACGGACATGAACGTGGTCGTCACCGGCTCCGGCGCCTTCGTGGAGGTGCAGGGCACCGCCGAGGGCGCACCGTTCGACCGCGCCGAGCTCGACGCGCTGCTCGACCTCGCGCTCGTCTCGACCGCGGAGCTGAGCGGGCTGCAGCGCGCGGCGTTGGAGCCCGCCGCATGAGCGGGCGGCCGGAGATCAGCGCATGACCGCCGAACCGCTGCGGGTCGTCCTCGCCAGCCACAACCGGCACAAGCTCGACGAGCTGCGCCGGATCCTGAGTCCCCTCGTACCCGAGATCGAACTCCTCGGCTACGACGGCCCCGAACCGATCGAGGACGGGATCGGCTTCGAGGAGAACGCGCTCATCAAGGCCCGGGCCGCCGCCGCGCACACCGGCCTGCCCGCGATCGCCGACGATTCCGGGATCTCGGTCGACATCCTGGGCGGCAGCCCGGGGATCTTCTCGGCCCGCTGGGCGGGCACCGCGCGCAGCGGCGGCGGGGATCCCGATCGTGCCAACCTCCGACTGCTGCTCGCGCAGCTCGCGGACATCGCCGACGAGCACCGCTCCGCGTCGTTCGTGTGCGCCGCGGCGCTCGCCCTGCCCGCCGCTTCGCCCACCCCGACGGGCTCGGAGAACGGTGACGAGGTGGCGGTGCGAGGCGTCTGGCCGGGATCCATCCTGCGGGCGCCCGCGGGGGAGGGCGGCTTCGGCTACGATCCGGTGTTCCGGCCCGAGGGCGAGCACCGCTCCGCAGCCCAGCTGAGCCCCGAGGAGAAGGACGCGCACTCCCACCGCCGTCGCGCCTTCACCCGGCTCGCAGCCGAGATCAGGACGCGTCTCGTGCCCTGACCCGCCACCGACGCCGGCTTGTGCGGCCCCTGTGCCCGAGCCCGAGTGCCCCGCGAACGCGATGCGGCATCCAACACACGCACGACATCGACTTCGAATGCAAGATGGAGATTTCACGATGACGAACGATCAGAGGGGCGGTCTCGCGCGCCCCGAGGTGAGCGAGCGCGATGCAGAGACCATCGCCCGCGAATGCTACGGGATCGCCGCAGCCGCCGCGGAGCTGGGGAGCAACCAGGACCGCAACTTCCTGCTCACCGAGCCGGACGGAGCGCGCAGCGTCCTCCGCATCGACAACCCGGTGTTCGGCGACGAAGCGCGAGACGGCCAGCACGCGGCCCTCGAGGCCTACCGCGCTGCCGGAGTGCCCGCCGCCGCGGTGCTGCCCGGTCTCGACGGAGAGCCGACCCAGCGATGGCAGGGGTTCGCCGTGCGCCGCAGCGAGTTCGCCGAGGGCGAGCCGCTGGTCGACCAGGGGTATCTCGCGCCCGTCGTGCTCGCGGAGTTCGGCGCACTCGCCGCAGCGTCGGCGAACGCGCTCGCGGGGCTCGTTCATCCGGGTCTCGATCGCCCGCACATGTGGGATCTGCGGGTCGCGCACGCCGAGACCGTGAAGCTCGCACCCTCCATCACCGACGCCGAGCTGCGCGCGCGGATCCTCGCGGCAGCGGACGAGGCGGCCGCGGCGCTCGCCGCGGTGGCGCCCGAGCTTCCGGTCCAGGCGATCCACGGCGATCTCACCGACGACAACGTGATGGGCGTGCGCGGCGCCGACGGCCGGCTGCATCCCGGCACGGTGCTCGATCTCGGGGATCTCTCCTACGGCTGGCGCGCGGCCGAGCTCGCGGTCACGGCCAGCTCGATGCTGCACCACGATCCCGAGCGTCCGCTGCGCGTGCTCGACACGATCGCCGCGTTCCACCGGGACGCGCCGCTCGCCGTGGCGGAGGCGCGCGCGCTCTGGCCGCTCGTGGTGCTGCGCGCCGCGCTGCTGGTCGCGAGCGGCTGGCGCCAACTGGAGATCGACGGCGCGAACGAGTACGCCAGGGAGCGCATCGCGGGGGAGCAGGCGATCTTCGACGCCGCCACGCGGCATCCGCTCGCCGAGGCGGGCGAGCAGGTTCTCGCGCGGCTCGGCTTCCAGGGGGTGGCGGCGGACCACGGGCTGCGCCTCGCCGCGGCGCCGCTCGGCGGCGGGCTCGGGCCGCTCGCGCCGCTCCTGCCGGAGCTGGTGGGCGAGCCGACGATCCTCGACCCCGGAGTCGAGAGCGACGCCCTCGATGCGGGGCGGTGGCGCGACGCCGACGCCGAGGCACGACTCGTCTCGGCCGCTTTCGAAGCCGGTGCACCGGCGGCGGTCCTGCCCTACGGCGTCTACCGCCTCACCCGCACGGCGGTGGATGCGGCGGATGCGGCCCCCACCTGGCCGGTCGACGCCGAGGTCTGGCTCGCGGGAGGAGCGGAGCTGCGGGTCACGGCGCCGGCCTCCGGCGTCGCGCGCGAGGTCGGCGACGACTCGGTGACGATCCTGCTCGGGGGCGAATGGCGTCTGATCGTCTCCGGCGTCGTCCCGTCGGTCTCCGAGGGCGTGGCGCTGGCGTCCGGCGACGTGTTCGCCGCGGTCGCCGCCTCGGAGCGTCCGCGCGCACTGATCGTGGGACTGCGCCGGGCCGATGCCCCCTCGGCGCCGCAGGGCGCGACGATCGCCGCCTCGGGCGCGGCGCTGATCGAGCCCGAGCGCGCGCGCGCCTGGCGCCGCTTCAGCGCGGATCCGGCCGAACTGCTCGGCCTGCCCCGGCTCGCGCAGCGAGACGAGGCGGGCGACGAGCAGCGGCGCCGGGAGCGCATCTTCGCCAGCGCGCAGGAGCGCTACTACGAGCGGCCGATGCAGATCGAGCGCGGCTGGCGCCACCACCTCATCGACACGACGGGCCGCGCCTATGTGGACATGGTCAACAACGTCACCGGCCTCGGGCACGGGCACCCCGGAGTCGCCGACGCGGTCAACCGGCAGATCCGGATCCTCAACACCAACTCGCGCTTCCTGTACCGCGAGCTCGCCGAGTACAGCGAGCGGCTGCTCGCGCTGCTGCCGGACCACTCGGGCCCCGGAGGCGCGGCGTTCGACGGCGACGATCCCGAGCGACCCCGTCTCGACACCGTGCTGCTGGTCAACAGCGGTTCGGAAGCGGTCGACCTCGCGCTCCGGCTCGCCCAGGCGGCGACCGGGCGCAAGACCATCGTGGCGCTGCGCGAGGCCTACCACGGCTGGACGATGGCGAGCGACGCCGTCACCACGAGCGCCTACGACAACCCCTTCGCCCTCGAGAACCGGCCCGATTGGGTGCATGTCGCCGATGTGCCGAACCGCTTCCGCGGCACCTACCGCGGCCGCGGGACGGGCCCGGACTACGCTCGGGATCTCGGCGCCGATCTGGAGCGGCTGGGCTCCGAGGGCCGCGAGGTGGCCGGATTCATCTGCGAGTCGGTGCTCGGCAACGCCGGAGGCGTGCTGCTGCCCGACGGGTATCTCGCCGAGGCCTATGCGCGCGTGCGGGAAGCCGGCGGCCTCTGCATCGCCGACGAGGTGCAGGTCGGCTTCGGCCGGATGGGGTCGAGCTTCTGGGGCTTCGAGCAGTCGGGCGTGGTGCCGGACATCATCACGATCGCGAAGCCGATGGGCAACGGGTTCCCGATCGGCGGGGTCATCACCTCGAAGCGGATCGCCGATGCGCTCGCCAGCCAGGGGCAGTTCTTCTCGTCGGCCGGGGGCAACCCGCTGAGCTGCCGGGTCGGCCTCGCCGTGCTCGACGCGATGGAGGAGGAGGGGCTGCAGGAGAACGCGCGGATCGTCGGGCGGCGCCTGGCGGACGGCTTCCGGGCCCTCGCGGAGCGGCACCCGATCATCGGCCCCATCCACGGCGAGGGCCTGTATCTCGGCGTCGAGCTCGTGCGCGACCGCGGGACGATGGAGCCGGCGACAGCCGAGGCCGCCGCGATCTGCGAGCGACTGCGCGAGCTCGGCGTGATCGTGCTGACCACCTCGGAGCGCTCGAACGTGCTCAAGGTGAAGCCGCCGCTCTGCCTCACCGCGGAGAGCGCCGACTTCGTGGTCGCGCAGCTCGACCGGGTGCTGAGCACCGGCTGGTAGGAGCGGCGCAGGCGGGGCTCAGCCGAGCAGCAGGGAGCGGGGGTTGTCTTTCATGACGCGGAACGGGAGGATCTTGCCCGGCTGCCAGTTCGGAAGCGCGGCGGCGGCGATCACCGTCTGGTAGATCGTCCGATACGACGGCAGGCCGTCGATCGTGATCTCGAGTTCCACGGCGTACACGGTGACGTCGTCGACCCGACGCTCCGTGGGAGTGAGCGAGACGACCTGCCCGGAGGCGGGGATCCCGCTCTGGTAGGCCTGCAGGTTCTCGAACGGATTGCCGCTCGCCGCTCCGCGGCTGCCCGGGGACCCCGGCTGCCCGTTCTCGAGGTACTGCTCCGCGAGCTTCGCGGACTCCCGGATGCTCTCGGCGTAGTCGGTGTTGAGGGACTGCGCGGCACCCGCCTTGATGAGGGTGCCGAGATCCCTGAAGATCCCCATGGTCCGATCAGCTCGAGAAGGCGATCTTCTGCGGGTCCGAAGGATCGACCCTGACGTCGTGGGCGGATCCGACGGCGTAGCCGGCGAGCATCGTGGCGGGGATCATCTCGCGCTTGACGACGGTGTACGGCGCCTGACCCGGAAGCGTCACCTGCACCTCGAGCTGGTACCAGGGGTTCCCGGCGTTCTGCTCGCCGGTGGCGACCGCGGAGGTGATCACGCTCGTGCCGGGGACTCCGACGGCGAGAATGCGGTTCAGCTCCTGCCCGTAGGCGTTGAGCACATCGTGGTCGCTCTGCATCTGGGCTCCGAGACCACCTGAGACGTCAGCGGCGGTCGGGAGCCGGCCATCGGAGTATCCGGCCTGACGCATGGCGTCCTCGGCCGCCTGCTGGGCGGCTCGTGCCTGTTCCTCGTAGCCGCCGGGAGTCCCGGAGAACGCCTGCTTCGCGCGATCGAAAAGTCCCATCTGGGTCTGTCCTTCCCACATTCGGTTGCTGACTCACATCGGACACCGGTCGTGTTCCAGTCTAGTCGGGAGGACTGGTGAGAGACGAAGCTTCGCCGTCGGGATGCGTCACCGAGGCTGCGCGAGATTCTCGCCTCCCGCATGACGCGAGGATCCTCGGGTCTCGCGGGGTGTCGGCGGCGTCGGGCTCGTCGACGGCGCCGAGGCCGGATCCGAGACCGAAGAGCAGTTCGACCGCGCGCGCCGCGTCGTCCGCGCCGCCCGCGCGGGCCAGCTCGCGCAGTCGCACGGTCGGCTGGTGCAGGATGCGGCCCGCGAAGTGCCGTAGCGCGGCCTCGACCGCTGGATCGGCTCCCGAGCCCCGGCCGAGCCGGGTCAGCTCGTCCTGCAGGATGTCTCCCACGTGATCCCTCAGCGCGACGAGGGTGGGGACCGCGGCGTTCTCCGCGCGGCCCGCGAGGAACTCCGCGGCGGCCTCGCTGACGATCTTGCGCGCCTCTGCCTCCGCGGAGAGCTCGGGGATCGGGGCGTGCTTCACCACCGTCTCGAGATCGAGGAGCTCCACGCCCGGCACCCCGGCGGCGGCGGGATCGATGTTCCGGGGCAGGCCCATATCGATGAGCAGGCGGGGGCGCGGGGTGCTGCTGCGCGCCGGCGCGATGGAGCAGAAGGGCGGACGCCCCGGGCGGGTCGTGCGGGCGAACTGGTCGCTGGTGAGCAGCGGGTCGCGCGTATTGGTGCAGGCGACGACCAGATCGGTCTCTCCCAGCTGCGTGTCGAGCGCCGACGCCGGGACGGGGTCGATGACGTGGGAGTCCGCGAAGCGCTCCGCCCGGCCCGACGGCGAGAAGACCCCGATGTGCTTGGCGCCCCTGGCGCGCAAAGCGGCGAGGCTGGCTCCCGCGTAGGCGCCGGTGCCGATCAGCAGGACCCTGGCGCTGCCCCAGTCGCCGATGCGGCTCTCCGCCATGCGGAGCGCGAGGCGGACGAGCGAGCGGCCCTTCGACTGGAGCTCGGTGCGGTTCTTGATCTCGCGCGAGGTGCGGGTGGCGAGCTGGAAGAGGCGCTCGAGGTCGGAGGAGACCCGCCCCGTCGCACGGGCCTGTTCCAGCGACTTCCGGACCTGTCCCGAGATCTCGCCCTCGCCGACCACCGCGGATTCGAGCCCGCTCGACACGGAGAACAGGTGCTCGGCCACGTCGCCGCCCAGGTAGACGGCCATCGCCCGGGACAGCTGCTCGCGGGACAGCCCGGTGATCCGCGCGATCTCATCGAGGGCCGCGTCGACGATGCCGGTCTCCGACGACACCTGGAGGTACACCTCGAAGCGATTGCAGGTGATGAGCGGCACCGATCCGCGGATCTGCGCCGGTTCGCCCGGCGACGACCCCGCAGCGCGCAGCGAGCCGAGCGCTGCGGCGAGTTCGTCCGCGTGGCGTTCGATGCGTTCGAGGATGCCGAGATCGATGCGATGATGATCGATGGAGAGGCAGAGCAGCATGGCGGCGAATCCCGAAAAACTCCTGGTCGGTCATCGTCGTCCGATGCCGATCTGTCCAGCGACGCGGCCCGGTGCACACGTCTGATGAATACAGAGTACCATTACATCTGATGTATGAATCTCACCCGACGCACCCGTTGCGGGACGGCCGCACCTCGAATTCCACCCTCGTCCGAGCGCTTCGCGGCGACCGCACCGACCGCACCCCCGTATGGTTCATGCGGCAGGCCGGCCGCTCCCTGCCCGAGTACCGCGAGATCCGGGCCGGGAAGACGATGCTCGAATCCTGCCTGACCCCCGAGGTCGCCGCTGAGATCACCCTGCAGCCCGTGCGCAGGCACGGCGTCGACGCCGCCATCTTCTTCAGCGACATCATCGTGCCGCTCGCCCTCGCCGGCGTCGAGGTCGAGATCGCCCCCGGTCGCGGACCGGTGTTCGCCACGCCGGTGCGCACCGCGGCGGAGGTCGAACGCCACCGGCGGGAGTTCACCGTCGACCGCCTGCGCGAGGCGGCCGGGCCCATTCGCGCCGCCGTCGCCGGCACGGTCGAGCAGCTCGGCGGAACCCCGCTGATCGGCTTCGCGGGGGCGCCGTTCACGCTCGCCGCCTATCTGGTCGAGGGTGCGCCGTCGCGGGACCACCTGCGGGCGCGGAGCCTGATGCACGAGGATCCCGAGACCTGGCGGGCACTGCTCGACTGGGCGGCGGACCTCAGCGGGGCGTTCCTCGAGGAGCAGGTGAACGCCGGTGCCAGCGCGGTGCAGCTGTTCGACTCCTGGGCCGGCTCGCTCAGCGCTGCGAGCTACCGGGCTCGTGTCGCGCCGGCCTCCGCCCGGGCTCTGGAGGCCGTGCGCCCGGCAGGCGGGCCGGACGCGGCGGACGCCTCCGATGCGCCGATCATCCACTTCGCGGTCGGCTCCGGGCATCTGCTGGAGGAGCTCGCGGCGATCGGCGTGGACGCGGTGGGCGTGGACTGGCGCACACCGCTGGACGAGGCGAGCGCCCGGCTCGGGCATCGCAAGACGCTGCAGGGCAACGTCGATCCCGCCTTCCTCTCCGCTCCCGACGAGGTGCTGCTCGAGCACGTCTCCGACGTGCTCGAGCGCGGCCGGAGCGCCCCCGCGCACGTCCTGAACCTCGGCCACGGCGTGCCGCCGGAGGCCGACCCCGCCGTGCTCACCCGCGTCGTGGAGTTCGTGCATGGCCGCTGACACTCCGGCGGTCCCGCCGCGCATCGCCGTGATCGGCGGCGGCGTCGCCGGGCTCGTGGCGGCGGGGGAGCTCGCCGAGGGCGGAGCGGACGTCACCCTGTTCGAGGCCTCCTCGAGACTGGGAGGCCGCATCAAGCGCGAGAGCATCGACGGCGCCGGCTTCGACGTCGGCTTCGACATCGGCGCCGAGGCGTTCGCCACGCGAGGCGGCACGGTGGCCGCGTTCCTGGAGCGGATCGGCCTCGCGGAGCGGATCGTGCAGCCGGCCCCCATCGGGTCCTGGCTCGCCGAGGGCGGCAGCGCCGTGCCCCTGCCGGCGGCGGGAACGCTCGGGATCCCCGCCCGTCCGCTCGGCGCGGACGCGATCCGCGCGCTCGGCCTGGCGGCGGCGCTTCGCGCGAGCGCGGAGCCGCTGCTGCCCCGCTCGTGCGGCGCGGCGGCCGAGACCCTCGGCGAGCTCGTGCGGCAGCGCCTGGGCTCCGGGGCCCTCGACCGGCTCGTCCGGCCGGTCGTGCTGGGCGTCCACTCCGCCGACCCGGTGGCGCTGCCCCTCGACCGCTTCCCCGAGCTGACGGCGGAGTACGAGCGCACGGGATCGCTCATCGCCGCCGCGCGGGCGCTGCGCCGGCACACGACCGCCGCCGGCGGTGCCGTGGCCGGAATCGAGGGCGGGATGAGCGTGCTGGTGGAGGCGCTGGAGGCGCGCCTCGCCGCCGCGGGCGGCGACATCAGACGCGGCACCCCGGTGGCCCGGGTGCGCGGTTCGGACGACGGGAGCGCGGGCGAGGCCTGGAGGGTTCACCCCGAGGAGTACGGCGACAACGTGGGGGGCGGGCTCCCGTTCGACGCCGTGCTGCTCGCGACGACCGAGCGCGCGACGAGAAGCCTGCTCGGCTCGGCCGAGACCGGCCGGGAGACCGCGGTCGAGGTCGTCGCGCTGCTCGTCGACGCGCCCGGGCTTGACGAGCACCCCCGCGGCACCGGGGTGCTGGTGGCCAAGGATCCGAGCCGGCCCGAGACTGCGCAGCGGGCGAAGGCGCTCACCCATGCGACCGCGAAGTGGACCTGGCTCGCCCGTGCGGCCGGTGCCGGGAGGCACCTGATCCGCCTCTCCTACGGTTCGCTCGGGCGCCAGCCGATCACGCGCGATCTGGCGGACGACGAGGTGCTCGACATCGCGCTGCGGGACGCCTCGGAGCTGTTGGGCGTCGAGCTGAAGCGCGATAGTGTGCTGGGCATGCGACGAGCCCTCTGGGTGTTCTCGGCGGCTGATCCCGAGCGGTCCGCCGCAGAGACCGACGCCCTCGAAGGAATCGCGCGGGGGCCGATCGCCCTCGCGGGAGACTGGGTGCACGGCACGGGACTCGCCTCGGTGATCCCGGGTGCGGTGGCCGCGGCCGACGAACTGCTCGCCGCGCTGCAGCGAAGCGAGGTGACCGCATGACGGAGAGCCAGACGAACGGACCGCGCGGAGTCGCGGACGGGGCGGCGATCCCCGTGATCCGGGAGCCGGTGCCGTCTCGGCCCGGACTGATCCGTGTCGGCACGCGGGGCAGCTCGCTCGCCGTGACCCAGAGCGGGGACGTGGCGCGGGAGATCGCGCGTCGGAGCGGCCTCGAGGTCGTGCTCGTGGTCGTCAGGACCTACGGCGACGTCTCGAGGGAGCCGCTCGCCCAGCTCGGCGGCACCGGCGTGTTCGTGAGCGCCCTGCGTGACGCGCTGATCGGCGGCGACTGCGATCTCGCGGTGCACTCCCTCAAGGACCTCCCGACCGCGCCGTTCCCGGGCATCGATCTGGCCGCCATCCCCAGGCGCGTCGATGCGCGGGACGCGCTCTGCGCCCGTGACGGGCTCGATCTGGCCGGGCTCCCCGAGGGCGCCCGCGTCGGCACGGGCTCACCGCGCCGAGCCGCGCAGCTGCGCGCGCTCCGCCCGGATCTGCGGATCGAGGGCCTCCGCGGCAACGTCGATACCCGGCTCGCCCGTGTCGGTGCGGATCTCGACGCGGTGGTCCTCGCTGCGGCCGGACTCGAGCGGCTCGGCCGCGCGGAGGCGATCACCGAGCGGTTCCCCCTCGAACGGATGCCCACCGCCCCCGGGCAGGGGGCGCTCGCCGTCGAGAGCCGAGCCGAGGCGCGCGGCACCGGTGGGAGCGCGTCGGGCGACGGCTCGCGCCCGATGGCCGATGCCCTCCGCCGGATCGACCACATGGAATCCCGCGCCTGCGCCCTCGCCGAGCGAGCCCTGCTGAACCGCCTCGAGGCGGGCTGCGCGGCGCCCGTCGGCGCCTGGGCGCGCGTCGACGGTCCCCGGCTGACGCTCACCGGCACCGTCTACCGCCCCGACGGAGGCGACACCCTGAGCCTCACCCGCGAGCGCCCGTCCGCGCGGGGCGATGCCGCGGCGCTGCTGGGCGAGGACGTCGCGCTCGGTCTCCTCGACCGCGGTGCCGCCGATCTCGCCGGGCTCGGGGCTGCGCGATGACGGCTGTCGGGGGAACGGAGACGGCGCGCGGCGCACTCGACGGTCTGCGCATCCTCGTCCCGCGGGGCGGAGACTGGGGGGAGGGGATCGCGGCGCGGATCTCCGCGCGCGGGGGGCGGCCGGTCGTGGCTCCGCTGCTCGAGACGCGGCCGCCGATCGACGGATCCGGGCTCTCCCTGGCGGTGGAGGAGTGGAACCGGGGTCGGTTCGGCTGTCTCGCGGTGACGAGCCAGAACGCCGTCGCCGCGCTCGGCGAGCGGGGGATCCGGCCGGTCGCGGGCGGCCTCGTCGCCGCGGTCGGCCCGGCCACCGCGACGGCCCTGCGGGGGATCGGGCTCCCGGTCGACGTGCAGCCCGAGACCGAGTTCTCCGGACGGGGGCTCGCCAGGGCGCTGCTGGGGGCTTTCGAACTGCGCGGTGCTCCCGCGTTCGATGAGGGGACCGGCGCGATGCGCGTGCTGCTGCCGGTCTCGGAGCTGGCCGGCGACGAGTTGCCCCGCGCCCTCCGCGAGGCCGGGCACGCGGTCGAGCGGGTCACCGCCTACCGCACCGAGGTGCTCCCCGCGGATCCCCGGATCGGGGGACTGCTCACCGGCGGCGATCTCGACGCCGTGCTCGTCACGAGCGGTTCCGCCGCGTCCGCGCTCCTCCGCCACTATCCGGGCATCCACCGGCGAACGGCGCTCGCGGCGATCGGCGAGCCCACGGCCAGGGCGCTCGTCGACGGCGGGCTGCACGTCGACGTGGTCGCGGCCGAACACACCGTCGGGGGACTGCTCGACGCCCTCGCCGCGGCACTCGCGCCCGATGCCCCGCCCCGATCCGAGGAGACCCGATGATCCCACCCGTCCCGTCCCGCCGTCCGCGACGTCTGCGCGCCACGCCGGCCATGCGCAGACTCGTCGCGGAGACGCGGCTGCACCCGGCGGACCTCGTGCTGCCGCTCTTCGTGCGCGAGGGGCTCAGCGAGCCGCAGCCGATCGCCTCGATGCCGGGGGTCGTGCAGCATACGCTGGACTCGCTTCGCGAGACCGCCGTACTGGCCGCGGAGGCCGGTCTCGGCGGGGTGATGCTGTTCGGGGTGCCGCAGCGGCGCGACGCGCGGGGGAGCGGCGCCGACGATCCCGAGGGGATCCTCAACCTGGCCACCGCGGCGGTGGCGGCCGAGGCGGGCGACTCGCTCGTGGTGCAGACGGATCTCTGCCTCGACGAGTTCACGGATCACGGCCACTGCGGGGTGCTCGACGCCTCGGGCGCCGTCGACAACGACCGCACGCTCGAGCGCTACGCCGAGATGGCGATCGCCCAGGCCGAGGCCGGGTCGGCGCTGCTCGGGCTCTCGGGGATGATGGACGGCCAGGTCGCCGCGGTGCGCGCGGCCCTCGACGGAGCCGGGTTCTCGTCCACCGCGATCCTCGCCTATTCGGCGAAGTACGCCTCCGCGTTCTACGGCCCCTTCCGCGAGGCGGTCGACTCGCAGCTGGTCGGCGATCGCCGCAGCTACCAGCAGGATCCGGCGAATCGCCGCGAGGGCGCGCACGAGGCGGCCCTCGATCTCGACGAGGGCGCCGACATCGTGATGGTGAAGCCCGCCATGTCGTATCTCGACGTGATCTCGGACGTCGCCGAGCTGAGCCCGGTTCCGGTGTGGGCCTACCAGGTCTCCGGCGAGGCCGCCATGATCGAGGCCGCCGCCGCGAACGGCTGGATCGACCGGCGGCGGGCGATCGAGGAATCGGTGACCGGGATCCGGCGGGCCGGGGCCGATGCCGTGCTCAGCTACTTCGCCCTGGAGATCGCGGGGTGGATCCGGTGAGCGCCACGAGAAGGACGGAGAAGAACGCCATGCAGAAGACGGAGCGGAGCGCGGAGCTCGCCGCGCGCGCGTCGCACGTGATCCCGGGCGGAGTGAACTCGCCGGTGCGGGCCTTCGGCTCGGTCGGCGGCACGCCGCGCTACCTCGTCGCGGGCAGTGGCCCCTACGTCACCGATGTCGACGGCAACCGCTATGTGGACCTCGTCGCCGCCTGGGGGCCCGCGCTGCTCGGCCATGCCCACCCGGAGGTGACCGGCGCCGTGCACGACGCGGTCTCGCGCGGTCTCGGCTTCGGAGCTTCGTCGCCCCTCGAGGCCGAGCTGGCCGAGGAGATCGTCGCGCGGATTCCGGCGGTCGAACGAGTGCGGCTCGTCTCGACCGGCACCGAGGCGACGATGACTGCGATCCGGCTCGCCAGGGGCGCCACGGGCCGTCCACTGCTGATCAAGTTCGCCGGGCACTACCACGGCCATTCCGACGGGCTGCTCGCGCAGGCGGGTTCCGGGCTCGCGACGCTCGCGCTGCCCGGCTCGGCGGGGGTGACCGCCGAGACGGCCGCGCAGACCCTCGTGCTGCCCTACAACGATCTCGCGGCCCTGGAAGCGGCCTTCGCCGAGCACGGCGACCGGATCGCCGGGGTGATCGCCGAGGCCGCCGCTGCGAACATGGGGGTGCTCCCTCCCGCCCCGGGCTTCACCTCCGCCCTGATCGACCTCGCCCACCGGCACGGCGCGCTGGTGATCCTCGACGAGGTGCTCACCGGGTTCCGCTCGGGACCCTCCGGCTACTGGGGGATCGAGGCGGAGACCGTCGGGGACGGGCTGCGCCCGGATCTGTTCACCTTCGGGAAGGTGATCGGCGGCGGGCTGCCGCTCGCCGCGCTCGGCGGCCGGGCCGAGGTGATGGAACTGCTGGCACCGCTCGGACCGGTGTACCAGGCGGGCACGCTCTCCGGCAATCCCGTGGCCGTCACCGCCGGCCTCACCACGCTGCGCCACGCCGACGCCGCGGCCTATCGACGGCTCGGCGAGGCGGCGGACGCGGTGGCCGCGGCCGTCGACGGGGCGCTGACGGACGCGGGCGTGCCGCATCGCGTGCAGCGGGCTGGCACGCTGCTGAGCGTGCTGTTCGGCGAGTTCCCGGAGGCCCCGCGCGACTACGAGCAGATCCGGCGCCAGGAGGCCTGGCGCTACGCGCCCTTCTTCCACGCCATGCTCGAGGGCGGGGTCAACCTGCCGCCGAGCGCCTTCGAGGCCTGGTTCGTCAGCGCCGCGCACGACGAGGAGGCGATCGCACGCATCGCCGACGCGCTCCCGGCGGTGCGGCCGGTCACTGAGCGAAACGGCCGGGTGTCGGTCGCGGTGAAAAGGATAGAATCGTCTCAGTTCCGAATCGCGCCCGTGGCCGAGCGGTGTGATCGAGGAACGCGGCCGCGAAGGGGGCGTCGTGACGGTATCGGCTTCAGAGATGCTGCTGCGCCAGCAGCAGAGCTTCGTCGAGGGCATCGAGCCGCTGCTGATGGCAGCCTCGACGCGCGCCGCAACCGCGGTGCTCGTCGGGGACTCGGGAATGGGCAAGACCACGGTGATCGAGGCGGTAGCGGAGCGGGCGTCGAGCCTCGGCCGGGCGGTGCTGCTGCGCGGAGACCGGTACGAGTCCGATCTCGGCTTCGCGACGCTGGAGGAGCTCTTCCGTCGACTCCGGCTGCGAGGCGGGGAGAGCCTGACCACCGCCGATACCGATCCCGTGGCGCAGGGGCATCGCCTGCTGCGATACTTCGACGAGCTCCGCGAGCCGCTGTTCCTCCTCTTCGACGATATCCAGTGGATCGATCCGTCCAGCGCCCGCGCCCTCCGCTTCGTGCTGCGCCGGAGCGCCAATCACCGACTCGTCGTGATCGGCGCCGCCCGCCCGGTCGATCATCCGCTCCTCGACATTCTCAGCACGCAGATCTCCGAGGGCATGGGCTTCTTCCGAGGAGAGCTCGCCCCGATGATGGCCGAGGATGTTCAGAACCTCGCCTGGACCTCCCTCCGACGTCGGATCTCCTTCCGCACCGCGAGTGCACTGCGCAACGCCACCAACGGCTCCCCGTTCGTCGTGATGCAGCTCCTGAGATCCATCGAGGACTCGCTCGACGCCGCCCCCCACCCCGCGAGCTGGGAGATCGCCCTGCCCGAGATCCCGTCGATCCAGGAATCGGTGAGGGTCCGCCTCGACGCGCTTCCGGAGGCCGCGCGCAACACCGTCGACACCGTCGCGATCCTGGGGGAAGCGGTGAGCCTGCCGCAGCTCTCCGAGCTGGCGAGACGCTCGGGCGCCGCGCTGTCGCTCTCGGAATCCGAGACCTCCGAGTTCCTCGCGGTCCGCCGGAACCGAGGCGTGGTCTGGTTCGAACCGCGCCACCTCCTCCTCGCCGAGGCGATCCGGGCGTCGGCGCCCCTCGACGTGCAGCTCCGAGTGCATCGTCTGGGGGGCGAGATCCTCACCGGCCATCGTGCGTTGAAGCATCGGGCGGAGGGATCCTCCGACTACGATCCCCGACTCGTGAGCGACCTGATCGATGCGGCCAACACCGCCGCGGATCGTTCCCACCACGACGCCGCCGTATCGTTCGCGCTCTCCGCCGTGGAACTGCAGATGCCGGGCGACGAGCACGAGCGGACCCTGCTGAAGGCCGGCGTCATCGCGCTCCGCGGGCGCCAGCATCAGCGCATCTTCCACCTGATCCCCAGATTCATGGAGCTTCCTCAGAACCTGATGCGCGACATGATCCTCATCGAGATCCTCGTTCTCGTCGGGGACCATGCCACGAGCTTCCGGCTGCTGAAGGGCGCCCTCTCCGACAGGGATCCGAGCGCCGACGCGCGCGCCGTCCGCGGCCACATCGCGGCGGCCCTGCCGATGGCGCAGCTCGCCACCGGCCAGTTCGAACCGATCATCGGGCAGGTGCAGACGGCGCGCGCCCTGCTCTCGCAGGTGCCGACCGATCCGGCCGAACTGTCCGAACCCTCGCTGGCCTGGCTGATCTCGCCCCAGCAGGACCTGCTCAGGCTGCAGGCATGGCTCATCATCGCTCTGTGCCACCTGCGCCGGGAGGACGAGCTCGAGGAGGCCTTCGAAGTGGGCGACGCTCTGCTCGAAGGCATCGAGCAGACACCGGCCGCGGTCGACTACCTCACCTCCAAGGCCCGGGCGATGCTCCTCATCGGGCGCCCGGACTGGATCCGCGCCGAACTCCAGGAGGTCTACCGCTTCCTGCCGAGCGCCTCCACCGCATGGACCGGAGGCCACAGCCGGATCTCCTACGCGCACGTCCTGTTCATCTACGGGAACTGGGATGAGGCCGCGGCGGTGCTGGACACCGCTGTGGCCTTCGCGCTCGACGAGACGGATCGAGCGGTGCAGCCGCTCACCTACGCCATCGCGGCCCTCATCCACGCGGCCCGCGGGGACTTCGATGACGCCGCCGGCTTTCTGCAGTCCGGCGCCGACTACGAGACCGGGGGACTCTCGACCTACGAGGTGGACATCCGGTTCATCGCCGCGGCGGAACTGGGTCGTGCTCAGGCCGATCCGTCGGCGCAGCTGCGCGCGGTGACCGGGGAGGCGCTGTCGCCGCGCATCCGCTCCACGCTGGGCTGGATGACCTACCGCATCGATGCGCTCGCCGAGCTGGGGCGGTACGACGAGGCGGCCGAACTGCTCGAGGCGGTCGAGGCCAGCTCGCGGTGGCAGCCCTATTACGGCAGCCTGAACTGGTTGCGCGGTCGCGTCGCGGAGTCCGCGGGCGACCTGGACTCGGCTCTGGAACACTTCCTCGCAGACGATGCCGAGACATCGCCCTTCCGCTTCGCCGACGCCGTGCGGCTGCTCTCCCAGGCCCGCGTGCAGCAGCGGCTCGATCAGACCGAACCGGCGTTGGCGAGCGCGCAGCGGGCCGCCACGATCTTCTCCTCGCTCGGAGCCGCTCCCTACCGGGAGCGGGCGCTGAGACTCCTCGCGCGCATACCGTCCGGGCCGCGGAGCGCCGGGGCGCCCGGTCCCGGAACGACCCGCGTCCCGGAGAAGGCGTCGCTGCTCGCGGCGACCGCCGATCCCCTCGAGAAGCTCACCACCAGGGAGCGGCAGATCGCCCACTTCATCGGACGCGGGTGGACGAACCGGGAGATCGCCGACCATCTCTTCGTCTCGGTCACCACCGTCAACTTCCATACCCGCAACGTCTTCGCGAAGCTCGGGGTGAAGTCCCGCCGAGCGGTGCGGGAGATCGCGACGTCCGTCTGACACGATGCATCGTCGGCCGGGCCGCGCTGCGCCGCGTCGGATCTTGAGAGGCTTGCCCGTTAACAACTGACGGTTTTCCCCTCCGCGCCGCTTCCGCCCTCCGCGGCCGACCTAGTCTGAGACGAGGTACGGCTCTGGGGGAGCGGCATCGGCGTCACGACCCCGCAGGAAGAACGGGACGGATGGTCATGAACGATACGATGAGGCTTGTCCAGCGACGAGTGCGGCGCGGCATATCGCTGGGGGCGATCGGCGCGCTGCTCGCGGGCACGCTGACGGCCGTGGGCGCGGTCTCGGCCCAGGCCGCCACCCTGCAGACGACCATCACGGAGAACGGCAGCTACACCGTTCCGGACGGCGTCTCCGAGGTGACCTTCTCGCTCTACGGCGGCGCGGGCGGTTCGGGGTACGGCAACTCCTACGGCGGCGCGGGCGGCGCCGGCGGTCGAGGCGGCGTCACCACGATCTCGGTTCCGGTCGCAGCCGGCGACGTGTTCGACATCCGGGTCGGCAAGCGGGGCGACAACGCCGGGAATCAGTACGGCGCGAGCCCCGGAGCGGGCGATCCGGCCGGCGGTGGCGGCGGCAACGGCACCCCGGACCTTCTGGCGCCCGGTGCCTCGGGAGTCGGCGGCGGCGGCGGTGGCGGCGCGACCACGCTCGCGGTGTCGGGCGGATCCGCGCTGGCCGTCGCCGGCGGCGGTGGCGGTGGCGGCGGCGCGTCGATCGAACTGCTCGGCGCGTTCGCCTTCAACGGCGGAGACGGCGGCGACGCCGCTCAGGACGGCAGCCCCGGGCGGAACGGAACCGACGTGCTGTACGACCGGGTCGGCAGGGTCGGCGGGGGCGAGACCGACGACCAGCGCGGGGCCGATGCTCCCACCGCGCCGCTGGGAGGCGGCGGAAGCGGCGGCGGCGGCGGTGGCCACGCCAAGGGCGGCGGCGGCAAGAACCCCCTCCTCGGAGCGGGCTCCGGCTCGGGCGGTGCCGGGGGCACCAACTGGGTCGCCGCCGGATACACCTCGAGCACCGGTCTCGGGCCGGTCGGTCAGAACGGCTACGTGATCGTCACGGCCGAGCAGGTGCTGCAGCCCGGTGTCGCGGTCTCTCCCGCCTCCACAGCTCTGGTGCACGGCGAACTCAGCAGCGTGAGCGCCACGGTGACCGAGAGCGGAGCAGCCCTCGACGACGGCCGGGTCCGCTTCACCGCCGTTCCCGCGGTCGGCACCGACGACGAGATCGATCTGGGCACCCGCGACCTGGACGCCACGGGAAGCGCTTCGGTGGACTTCCGACTCGACACCGGCACGTACCGGATCCGGGCCGACTTCCTGCCGAACGACCCGGCGGAGTACGCCTCGGCGACCGCCCTGGGCGACGCGATCACGGTCGCCCAGGGCGCGACCGGAACCAGCATCTCCGTTCCGCACTCCAGCGGGCGCCTCGGCGACCCGGTCGAGCTGAGCGCCCGGGTCCTGCCGCAGTCCCCCTCGTCGGGCGTCCCGACGGGTGAGATCCAGTTCCTCCTCGACAGCGGCTCCGGGGAGCAGGAGCTGGGGGCGGCGCAGCAGATCGACGCGAACGGCCGCGCGACCCTGACCGTAGACAGCCTCCCGGTCGGGGCCAACTCGGTACTCGCGCGCTACCTGGGCGACGCCTCCTTCCTCGGCTCCGACAGCGGAACCGCCACGGTCGTGGTCAACCAGAGCGAGGCGAGCATCGAGGTCGTCAGCCTGCACAACCCCACCGAGGTGGGTGAGGAGGCCGTGTTCCGTGCGACCGTCTCGGCCGCCGACGGCCCGACGCCCACGGGGCTCGTGGAGTTCTTCTCCGAGGACGGCTCGCTCGGCACGGTCGCGCTCTCGCCCGCGGGCATCGCGAATCTGCGCACCACCGGACTCCCGAAGGGCCACCGGCACATCTGGGCCGTCTACGCGGGCGACGACCACTACGAATGGGCGATCAGCCTCGACGTGGTTCAGGCCGTCAACCCGGGCGAGACCCGTGTGCTGCTGAGCAGCGACCGGAATCCCGCGGTCGGCGGCGAGGACGTGGTGCTCACCGCCGAGGTGGAGCACAGCGGCGATGGCGCCGGAACGATCGGCGGCGAGGTCCAGTTCTTCGCCGACGGGGTGGCGCTCGACGCCCCGGTCGCCCTCACGGGGCAGACGGCGACGAAGACCGTCTCCGACCTCGAGCCCGGCTCTCATACGATCACGGCGCAGTACCTCGGCAACGCCGACTCCGCCGAGTCGTTCTCGACGGCGCTGACGCAGGTCGTCCACGCGGCGAGCACCGAGACCCTGCTGACGACGAGCGCGTCGCCGATCACGATCGGTCAGGGCGTCACGTTCACCGGGACCGTCGTCGATCGCGACGGGGCTCCGGTCGCCTCGGGTCGGATCCAGTTCCTCAACGGGGGCGTCGCGGTCGGCACGCCCCAGGCCGTGAACGCCTCCGGCACGGCCACCTTCACGCTGGTGCCGGGCGACCTGGCGGTCGGCCAGCACCATCTCACGGCGCGATTCCTGGGGACGCCCGATCACGACGCCTCGGAGAGCCCCGTGCTGATCCAGCAGGTCAACGATCTGGCGGCCTCGCGCGTGGTGCTGCACTCGTCGCAGTCGCCGAGCATCGTCGGCGGCCCGGTGACCTTCACCGCGACCGTCGAGCCGCAGCAGGGCTCCGGAACGCCGAGCGGCAGCGTGCGCTTCTACGCGGACGGCGCGTCGCTCGGCGACCCGGTCGCGCTCAGCGCGGGCAAGGCGGAGCTGAGCGACGTCACGACGCTCGAAGCGGGAACCCGGCTGATCACGGCGGAGTACCTCGGCGACAGCGGCTACGCCCGTTCCCTCTCCCCGGCGCTCCCGCAGGTGGTCGAGGCCGTGGCGACGCGGGTGCAGGTGGAGAGCGACGGCTCGCCGTCGCAGCTCGGAGCCGACGTGACCTTCACCGCATCGGTGATCGACAACGTGGGCGACCCGGTCGCCGTCGGCAAAGTGCAGTTCTTCAACGGCTCCGCGGCGCTCGGCGCCCCGGTCGCGCTCGCCGCCGACGGCACGGCATCGGTCGTGGCTGAGGAGCTCGCCGCGGGCGATCACCAGATCACGGCCCGTTTCCTCGGATCGGGCGCGTTCCCCGCCTCGGTGAGCCCGGTGCTCACCCATCGGGTGAGCGACCGGAAGGCCGTCGCGGTCACCGTCGGCAGCAGCGCGTCGCCGTCGCGAGCGGGTGCCGCGGTCGATCTCACGGCGAGAGTGCAGCCGGCGACCGGAAGCGGCGCCGCACCCACCGGCAAGGTGCAGTTCCTCGTCGACGGCATCGCCCACGGGTCGCAGATCGAGCTGGTGAGCGGCGAAGCGACGCTGAGCACGGACCGCCTTCCCGCGGGCACGCTGAGCATCACCGCCGCCTATCTGGGCGATGCCCGCTTCCTGCCGGGCATCAGCGATCCGCTGCTGCAGCGGATCGAGGCGGCCGAGACGCGCGTCGAGGTGAGCAGCAGCGACTCGCCGATCCGGGTCGGCCTGCCGGTGACCTTCCGCGCCGAGGTCTCCGCCGCCGATTCCTCGGCCCCCGTGCCGAGCGGGCGGGTCCAGTTCTACCGCGGCGACACCGCGTTGGGCGGCACGCAGGCCCTCGACGCGAGCGGTGCCGCGGAGCTGACACGCGACGATCTCGCGGTCGGCACGCACGAGATCACGGCCCGGTATCTGGGCGACGCGCTCTTCGACGGGTCGCGGAGCGAGATATTCCGGCAGGTCGTCAAGGACCGGGAGGCGACGGAGACGACGCTGTCGGCATCCGTGTCGCCGAGCCGTGCCGGCGAGGACGTGACCTTCACGGCTCACGTGCAGCGCGAGACGACGCCCAGCGCTTCGACTCCCAGCGGATTCGTGCAGTTCTTCCAGGACGGTATCGCGCTCGGGAATCGCCAGCCGCTGGACGGAAGCGGGCATGCGGCGCTCACGACCTCCGATCTGCCGGTGGGAGCGCTGGGCATCACCGCCGCCTACCTGGGCGACGACGATCACGCACGCTCCACCAGTCCGGAGCTGAGGCACAGGGTGAAGGAGAACAGCACCGCCGTGTCGTTCCGCGCGTCGAAGGCGCGTTCGGTCCGCAGCGAGAAGGTCACCTTCTCGGTCACGGTCACGACGGTCGAGGCGAGCGCACCCGTGCCCGCCGGTCAGGTGCGCCTGCAGGTGAACGGCCGCCTGGTCGGCAACCCCGCGACGCTGCAGTCCGATGGAACGGCGACGCTGAGCTACGGCAGCCTGCCCGTCGGCGAGAGCAACGTCTCGATCGTGTATGCCGCCGACGCTCAGCAGCGATTCGAATCCAGCGTGAGCGAGACGTTGCGGTTCACCGTGGTGAAGACCCCCTACAGCGCCGTGATCACGACGCCGAAGAAGACGGTGGACGCCGGTGGTCGGATCTCGGTGATCGCTCGGCTGACGTCCACCGGGGGGCCGAGCGCCGTGGCCGCGGGAACGGTGCAGTTCTACGCCAACAACCGCCCGGTGGGCGGCAAGGTGAGAGTGGCCACCACGGGAAGGAGCTCGGCCAGGCTGATCCTCAACAACGGCCTGCGCGCCGGGAAGTACGCGATCACGGCGCGCTACACTCCGGCGAATCCCTCCCTGAACCAGACGGCCCGCAGCAACCGCATCAACATCCGCGTCAAGAGCAATCCGGTCCGGATCTCTGCGAAGGCCGAGAAGCGGACGGTTCGTGCGGGGGCGCAGGTGGCCGTCGCCGGCCGCGTGACCACCGAGCACCGGGTGGGTCAACGGATCGGCGGGAGGATCAGCGTCTATAAGAACGGGAAGCGGATCGGTCGGGCCCACATCGGGGCCAACGGGAAGTTCGCCTTCTTCGCCAAGCTGAAGGCCGGCCGCTACGGCCTGGTGCTCAAGCACGAGCCGCGAGAGTCCTCCAACCTCGCTCGTGGGGCGAGCAAGGTGGTAAGGGTCACCGTGCGAGGTTGAGCCCCGGGGAACGGGAGCCGGCGGCGACGTCTGCGCCGGCTCCCGTTCCGTATCGGCTCGTTCATGCCGCGTGCATCGCGGCGAGCGCGAGCTCCGCGAGGATCACGCCGGCGACCAGGATGAACACGATACCCGCGAGGAGGTCGATGTAGGGGGTGGCCCGCCCGAACCATCGCTGGAACCCGCGCGAGGAGGTGAGCCAGGCGAAGGCGAGGAACCAGGCGAGGCCGACGGAGGTGAGCGCGAGCACCACCGCGAGGCGGTCGAGCCAGCCCGCGTCGGGAGGCAGGATCTGCGAGAACAGCGCGGCGAAGAAGAGCAGCGCCTTGGGATTCGACAGGTTGGTGATCATCCCGAGCCGCAGCGGATGATCGGTGACTCTGGCGGTGAAGGTCGCCGCGGTCTCCCGCAGGGTCCCGATGCCGCTGCGGATGCTCTGCACGCCCATCCAGATCAGCACGGCCGAGCCGAGCAGCTGCAGCGCGCCGAGCGCTGCCGGGAAGGCGCGCATCAGTGCCGCGAGTCCCAGCACCGAGGCGGTCGTCCAGATGGTGTTGCCGACCATGATCCCGCCGGCGGCGAGCATCGCCGCTCGGCGCTCCCGCACGCCGAGCCTGAGCAGCAGGAAGGTGTCCGGCCCGGGGACCACGATCGCGATGGCGAAGGTGACCAGCAGCGTCGTCCAGGCGACGGCGGTCAACGTGCGATCCTCATGCCCCCATCCTATGGAGCGGCCGGATCGGGCGTCGATCGTCGCACTACACTGGTGATGCTCGCGGAAGTGGTGGAATTGGCAGACACGCAGGATTTAGGTTCCTGTGCTCTCGGGCGTGGGGGTTCAAGTCCCCCCCTTCCGCACGGACGATTGAGCCGAGCGGAGAGCGAGCCTGCTTGTTCGACCGAGGCGATTGAGATCCGTTGAATGATGCGCGGCGTCATGAACACGGACGATTGAGCCGAGCGGAGAGCGAGCCTTCTCGTTCGACCGAGGCGCGAGGAGGGCGTAGAATAAGCATCGGTCCCGCAGACACGAGCACCTGATCTCGGGGCCATGGGTGTGCCGGGAAGTCTGGTCGGCGAACGCAACCTCGACGACCCCGCGATGGAGATGCCTTGCCCTGCTTCCTTGGAACGGCGACCGATGGCCGCCCCGCTTCGAGCCCTCCGACGGCGATGCGGTGCGAAGCATCGCTGATGCGCTCATGACCAGCACCTCCCACCGACCGGCGTTCCCCGGCTACGGCAGCTTCCGCGAGGCCACCCGCATCGGCACACTGCTGCGCAAGGAGACCGTCGGTGGTCTCCTGCTCGTCTCGGCGGCGCTCCTCGCGATCGTCTGGGCGAACACTCCGTTCGCCGATATGTATTTCGCGCTGCGCGACTTCGAGATCGGCTACGAGCCCTGGCATCTGAAACTCAGTCTCGGAGCCTGGGCGGCAGACGGTCTCCTCGCCGTCTTCTTCTTCCTCGTCGGCCTGGAGTTGAAACGCGAGTTCGTCGCCGGCGACCTCCGCAGATTCTCGACGGCCGTCGTGCCGATCGCCGCGGCCGCCGGCGGCGTCGTCGTGCCCGCACTGATCTTCGTCGGCATCGTCTGGCAGGAGCCGCAGTTGCGCCACGGTTGGGCGATCCCGACCGCCACGGACATCGCCTTCGCCGTCGCGGTGCTCGCGATCATCGGCTCGCACCTGCCCGCGGCACTGCGCATCTTCCTGCTGACCCTGGCGGTCGTGGACGATCTCCTCGCCATCAGCATCATCGCTCTCTTCTACACCGACGAGATCCAGTTCGTCCCGCTTCTGCTCTCGCTCGGGACGATCGCGATCTACGGGCTGCTCGCGCAGCGCTACCGGACCTTCTTCGGATCGCGGCCGTTCGCCGCGTGGCTGATCCTGCTGCCGATCGGCATCGTCGCCTGGGCGCTGATGCACGCGTCGGGCGTGCACGCCACCATCGCGGGCGTGCTCCTGGGGTTCACGATCCCGGTGCTCCACCGCGCCTCCGCCGACGAACGAACGAGGAGCAGGCCGGGGCTCGCGGAGGAGTTCGAGCACCGCTTCCGCCCGATCTCGGCGGGTCTCGCCGTGCCGGTGTTCGCGTTCTTCGCAGCCGGGGTCTCGCTCGGGGGGATGGAGGGCATCCGGGCCGCGTTCGCGCATCCGCTCACCTACGCGATCATCGCCGCACTCGTCCTCGGAAAACCGCTGGGCATCGTGACCACCACCTGGGTGATGACGAGAGCGATGCGGCGGCCGCTCGACCCGGCCCTGCGCTGGATCGACATGGTCGGAGTCGGGCTCCTCGCGGGGATCGGCTTCACCGTCTCGCTGCTGGTGGCGGAACTCAGCTTCGACGCCGAGTCGGCCGAGCACGACTACGCGAAGGTCGCGATCCTCACCGCCTCGCTGCTGGCGGCGGTCTTCGCGGCCGTCCTGCTCGGTCTCCGCAACCGTCGATATGGGAGGATCCTGGCTCGCGAGCAGATCGACGCGGACTCGGACGGTGTTCCCGACGTGTATCAGTAGGTATCGAGCGTCCCGCCCGGAGGGCGGCCCCACGGCACCGCCCGGCCCAGCTCCGCCGCACCGTTCGTTCTCCTTCCGTTCATCTCGATGCGGCAGCATTCGAAGGTGCCGTGTGCCCGGAAGCCTTCGGTCGCAGAGAACGACAGAATCGAGCCCCATCGACCATGACGCAGACTGAAGACGCGGATGCGCCGTTCAAGAGACCGGATCTGCTGAAGCGCTTGGACGGTTCCTTCTCGAGCAGGTCCTCCGGGGAGCCGGCGCGGGAATCGCCGATCGGAACGGTGCGCAGCACGTTCGTCCCGCCTGCCGAGCGCCGGACCCCGGTGGTGCTGCCCCCGGCACCGGTCGAGCCGTCCGTGGCGCCGTCCGCCGCTCACCCCGCTCCGCAGCCCCCGCCCGTCCAGAGCGACGCCAGACGGCTGAGACGCGCGGACGCCGAACTCATGCCGATGCCGATCGCGGTCATCGGCGAGCGCGGCCAGAAGCCCCCGACGTCGTCGGCGCTCGCGAAGATGCGCCAGATCTCCCACGGAGTCGTCGCCTCGCGCGAGGGCATCGTCGGCATCGTGCTCGTGAACCTCGAGGATTCTCAGCCCGTGGTGGTCGCCTCGAACCCCGAGCATCTCTTCCTGGACCGGCTGCTCGAGCTCTGCCGGACGAGCGCCGCGATGTTCCGCGGGGCGAGCCTCAAGGCGAGCGAGCACGCCAGGGAGATCACGGGCAAGGAGCCGCCGGATCCGATCGTGAAGTCCATCCAGGTCGAATCGGATCGCACGGTGACCATCAACCGCGTGCTCGAATCGAACCACGGGCACATGCTGATGCTCATCACCCTGAAGAGCCAGCCCATCGGGCTGAGCCTGATGGTCGCGAAGCAGGCGTGCCAGGAGCTGGAGCCGCTGCTCGAGCAGCATCTCGCCGCTATCGCGGCTCCCTGACCCGCGGCGCGAGCTCCTCCACCCGCCGGGCGAGCCGCTCGAACGCCGCATCGAAGGCGGCGTCGGTGCCGAGGGCGCTCGGGTTCGGGATCGACCAGTGCAGCCGGGCCGAGCCGCGGAGGCGCTCGTGCGCGTGGTCGCAGACGGTGATGAGACAGTCGTCGGCGGCCGGCAGCTCGCCGAGTCCGCGCGGCGGCGCGGGCGAGAACGGGAGTCCGTGCCGCGCGGCGGCGGCGATCGCCCCCGCCGAGACCGACGGCGCGGGGATCGTCCCCGCCGAGGTCGCCGGTATCGGGCTGCGCCGCTCCCACAGCGCGGCGGCCAGGGGGGAGCGCGCCGAGTTCCCCGTGCAGACGAACACCACCCGTCGCGCGGCGAGCACGGGCGACGGGAGGAGCGCCTCGAAAGCGCCGGGCAGCAGGTGCAGATAGCTGCGGCGCCGGTCGCCCTCCGACCGCGTCCGTCCGATCATCCCCGCGCGCTCGAGCACCCTCAGGTGGTGGGCGAGCAGATTCGAGGCGAGTCCGAGCTCGGTCCGCAGCGCGCTCGGCGACCGGTCGCCGAGCGCGAGCAGATCCACGATCCGCAGACGAGCGGGCTCCGCGAGTGCGGCGTGGCGCGCGGCGCGCTCGGCGACGGAAGTTCGCTCATTGTTCATTGAGTCAAGTTTGACTGAGATGATGTCGATGGTCAAGACTGTGAGCGATGGACACCCGTGCCCCCTCCGATCCGCCGCGCCCGCGCGCCGCCGCGCTCCAGGTGCTCGGCGTGTTCCTGCGGCTCGGACTGACCTCGTTCGGCGGCCCGGTCGCGCACCTCGGCTACTTCCGAGCGGCCTTCGTCGAGCGTCGGCGCTGGATATCTGACCGGGCCTATGCCGATCTGGTCGCCCTGTGCCAGTTCCTGCCCGGGCCGGCTTCGAGCCAGGTCGGGATGGCGATCGGCCTCCACCGTGCGGGAGCCCTCGGACTGGTGCTCGCCTGGGTCGGCTTCACGCTGCCCTCGGCCGCGCTGCTGCTGGCGTTCGCCTACGGGGCCGCTCTCGCGGGCGGCATGGGCGGCGGATGGCTCTCGGGTCTGAAGGCCGTCGCGGTCGCCGTCGTCGCGCACGCGGTGCTCGGCATGGCGCGTTCGCTCGCGCCGGACGCGAAGCGCGCAACGATCGCGGTCGGCGCGCTCGCGCTCGTCCTGCTGGCGCCCGGCGCGCTCGCGCAGATCGCCGCGATCCTCATCGCGGCGGTGCTCGGGCTGCTCTGGTTGCGCGACGAGCCCGCGGCGGCCGGCGCGGCCGACGCGTTCGACGTGCGCGTGCCCCGCGGGGTGGCGGTCGCCTGCCTCGCGCTGTTCGTCGTGCTCCTGCTCGGCCTGCCGCTGCTCGCCGCGGCGACCGGCGACGGCGCGGTGCGGCTGGCGGACATCTTCTACCGGGCGGGCGCACTCGTGTTCGGCGGGGGGCACGTGGTGCTCCCGCTGCTCGAGGCCGAGACCGTGCGGACCGGGCTCGTGGCGCAGGACGCCTTCCTCGCGGGCTACGGCGCGGCGCAGGCGGTGCCGGGACCGCTCTTCACCTTCGCCGCCTATCTGGGGGCGGTCACCACGAGCGGCCCGAGCGGGGCGCTCGGCGCGGGAATCGCACTGCTCGCGGTGTTCCTGCCCTCCGCGCTGCTCGTGGTGGGCGCGGTGCCGTTCTGGGAGCGCTGGCGCGCCTCCCGTCGCGCCAGGCGCGCCCTCACGGGGGTGAACGCCGGAGTCGTCGGCATCCTCGCGGCGGCGCTCTACACCCCCGTCTTCACCGAGGGCGTCACGGGTCCGGGCGGCCTCGTGATCGCAGCCGCCTCGTTCGTCGCCCTCGCCGTTTGGAGGGCGCCGGCCTGGGCCGTCGTCGCGGCCGCCGCGATCCTCGGCGCGCTCCTGCTCTGAGCCTCTCCGTCGTGCGCCGCTACTGCACCGACCAGCCGCCGTCGGAGGGCAGGATCGCGCCGTTGATGTTCACGCCGTCGTCGCTCAGGAGGAAGGCGATCGACGCGGCCAGGTGCTCCGCGGCCGCCACGGTCGGTATCGCGGACTGGAAGGGGTGCAGCCGCGCCGATCCCTCCTCGGAGACGTTCGGGGGGAAGGGGATCCCGGTCGCCACACCGCCGGGGGCGACCGCGTTCACGCGGATGCCGCGCTGCGCGTACATGAAGGCCGCGCTGCGGGTCAGCCCGTGAACGCCGTGCTTCGACACCGTGTAGGCGTTGCCGGAGGCGTTCCCGCGCAGGCCGGCCTCGGACGACACGTTGACGATCGACCCGCTGCCGGCTTCGAGCATGACGGGCACCACCGCGCGGGTGAGCTTGAACACCCCGGTCAGGTTGATGCCGATGACCCGGTCCCAGATCTCGTCGCTCGTCTCGTGGATCGGCGAGAAGTCGTCGTTCACCCCGGCCACGTTCGCCAGGCCGTCGATCCTGCCGTCCGCGGCCGCGACCACGCGGTCGATGTCCTCCTGCCGGGTCACGTCGGCCGCGACGGTGATCACGCTGCCGGCGGGCGCGGATGCCGCGAACTCGACGAGGCGATCCTCCGAGATGTCCACGGCGACCACTCGCCCGCCCTCGCGAGCGATGCGTGAGGCGGTGGCGCGCCCGATGCCGCCCGCGGCGCCGGTGACGATGACCGTGCGGCCGTCGAACCGGCCGGCGGTGATCCGCTCCTGCCAGCCGACCGGCTCCGCGTCCTCGGGGATCTCGCCTCCGTTGGCCGCGCGCACGAGATCGTCGACGGCGGACTGGGGGAGCCGGCCCTGGCTGAGCGCGACGAGCTGCTGCAGCGGCAGCGAGCGCACGGGATCCAGCGATCCCGCGTCGCTTCCGGACTGCGCGAGGAAGCCCCTGAGGATCTCGCCGCCCTCGGGATGATCGAGCCAGTCTCCGATTGACGTCTGGGCAGTGAGTGCGGACATGCGGCCTCCCGGGATCGTGCGTTCTGGAGACGGGCCGCGCAGGCTCGACCCGCAGGACCGAGTCTATCGCCGTGACCGGGTCCGACACGAGCGGTTCCCGAACCTCCGGAGCGTAGAATATATCGCGAGGGAACCACCTCGACCTCGACGGGGACGGTCGCACCGAGACTGCCCCCGCGCTTCGACCAGGCTAAGGAGACGACCATGAAGGCCGCCAGGTATTACGACCGTGGAGACATCCGCATCGAGGAGATCGAGGAGCCCGTCGTCGAACCCGGAACCGTCGGCATCGACGTGGCCTTCTGCGGCATCTGCGGCACCGATCTGCACGAGTACCTCGACGGACCCATCTTCGTGCCGCCCGCGGGGCACCCGCACCCGATCTCCGGGGAATCCGCACCGGTCACCCTGGGCCACGAGATGTCCGGCGTGGTCTACGCCGTCGGCGAGGGCGTCGACGATCTCTCGATCGGCGATCGCGTCGTCGTCGAGCCCTACATCATCCGCGACGACGTCGACACGTCGACCGCGAACCACGCCTACCACCTCTCGCCGGACATGAACTTCATCGGGCTGGCCGGGCGCGGTGGCGGTCTGGCGGAGAAGATCGTCGTGAAGCGCCGCTGGGTGCACCCCGTCGGCGACATCCCGCTCGACCAGGCCGCGCTCATCGAGCCGCTCTCGGTCGGCTACCACGCCTATCAGCGCTCGAGCGCGAAGACGGGGGACCTCGCCCTCATCACCGGCGCCGGCCCGATCGGCCTCCTCACCGCCGCCGTGCTTCGCGCGGAGGGCATCACCGTCGCCATCTCGGAGCCGAGCCCGCTCCGCCGGGAGAAGGCGCTCGAGACCGGCGTCGCCCAGCACGTCTTCGACCCCCGCGAGGTCGACGTCGTCGCCGAGGTCCGCGCGCTCACCGGGGGCCGCGGCGCCGACGTCGCATTCGAGTGCACCTCGGTGCAGCCGGCGCTCGACACCCTGTTCGAGGCGGTCAAGCCCACCGGGGTCATCGTCGTCGTGTCGATCTGGGGGCATCCGGCCTCGCTCGAGATGCAGAAGCTGGTGCTGAAGGAGGTCGACCTGCGCGGCACGATCGCCTACGTCAACAGCCATCCCGACACGATCCGGCTCGTGCAGGAGGGCAGGGTCGATCTGAAGCCCTTCATCACCGCGACGATCCCGCTCGACCGGCTCATCGACGACGGCTTCGACACGCTGATCAACCGCAACGAGACCGCCGTCAAGATCCTGGTGCAGCCGGGGGCCTGAACGAGACGGCGCACTCCGGCGACGATGCGCCGCCGCGGCCGTCCCCGCGGCGGCGATCCGCCGAGCCGGCGATCCTCGGAGGCGCCGTCGCGTGCGATAAAGTCGAGAACGGCCCGGAGCCGCTGGTCGAACGATCATCCGTGCCGCTCGCTGAACTCGCATCCGTAAGGAGGGGCCGTGTCCCGTACCGTCAAACTCGCAGTGATCCCCGGCGACGGGATCGGTCCCGAGGTGATCGAGCAGGCGAACCGCGTGCTCGACGCAGTGCTGCTCGGAAGCGGGGTGTCGCTCGAGCGCACCGAGTTCGCTCTCGGGGCCGCGCGCTACCTCGCGACGGGGGAGACCCTGCCCGCGGAGGAGCAGGCGGAGCTCGCCCGGCACGACGCGATCCTCTTCGGCGCCGTGGGCGGGGTCCCCGGCGACCCCGGGCTCAAGGACGCCAACATCGAGCGCGGACTGCTGCTCAAGCTCCGCTTCGACTTCGAGCACTACGCCAATGTGCGGCCCTGCACGCTCTTCCCCGGAACGGCGTCGACGCTCGCCGACCCCGGCGAGGTCGATTTCGTCGTGGTGCGCGAGGGCACCGAGGGCCCCTACGCGGGCAACGGCGGCCGCCTGCGCCCCGGCACCCCCGCCGAGATCTCCACCGAGGTCTCCGTCAACACCGCCTTCGGAATCGAACGGGTGGTGCGCTACGCCTTCGAACTCGCGTCGCGGAGGCCTCGCAAGCGACTCACCTGGGTGCACAAGACCAACGTGCTCATCCACGCGGGGGCGACGTGGCAGCGCGTCGTCGAGGCGGTCGCGGCGGAGCATCCGGACATCGCCGTCGACTACCTGCACGTCGACGCCGCGACCATCTTCATGGTCCAGGATCCGACGCGTTTCGACGTGATCGTGACCGACAACCTCTTCGGTGATATCCTGACAGACCTGGCCGGCGCCATCGGCGGCGGCATCGGGCTCGCCGCCAGCGGGAACATCAACCCCGACGGCGCGTTCCCGAGCATGTTCGAACCCGTCCACGGCTCTGCGCCCGACATCGCTGGGCAGCAGAAGGCGGATCCGACCGCGGCGATCCTGTCCGCGGCGCTCATGCTGGACCACCTGGGACTCGAAGCGGAGGCGGGACGCGTGCGCTCCGCCGTGCGCGACGACCTGGCGGTCCGCGGCTCCGAGCGCCGGTCGACCACCGAGACCGGCGACGCCGTCATCGCGCGGATCCCGCCGCGCTGATTCCCGCAGATCCACACTCCGTTCGGTCGTCCCAGGCGACCGCGGCCGAGAGAAAGCACCCCATGACCGAGCTCACCCTCCGGCACACGCCGGCAGACCGACTCCCCGAGGCCGAGCGCGAGGCGATCCTCGCGGACCCCGGCTTCGGCAAGCGCTTCACCGACCACATGGTCTCGATCGTCTGGACGCACGACCGGGGCTGGCACGACGCCGAGCTCGTCCCCTACGGCCCGATCCCGATCGACCCGGCCTCTTCGGTGCTGCACTACGGGCAGGAGATCTTCGAGGGGCTGAAGGCCTACCGGCACCCGAACGGCGAGGTGGTCACCTTCCGTCCCGAGGAGAACGCCCGCCGCCTGAACGCGAGCGCGCGCCGCCTCGCCCTGCCCGAACTGCCGGAGGAGCTCTTCGTCCGCGCGATCGACGAGCTCGTCCGGCTCGATGCGGCCTGGGTGCCCGGCGGCGCCGAGCAGAGCCTCTACCTCCGTCCGTTCATGATCGCGGACGAGAGCTTCCTGGGCGTGCGCGCCGCCGAGCGCGCCCGGTTCCTCGTGATCGCGAGCCCGGCCGGCCCCTACTTCACGGGCGGGGTGAAGCCGGTCTCGATCTGGCTCTCGCAGGAGCTGGCCCGCGCGGGCCACGGCGGGACCGGCGCGGCGAAGTGCGGCGGCAACTACGCCGCCTCCCTCCTCCCCACCCGGGTCGCCCAGGAGCACGGCTGCGCGCAGGTGCTCTTCACCGACTCGAACACCGCGGACACCATCGACGAGCTCGGCGGCATGAACCTGTTCCTGGTGCGCTCCGACGGCACGCTGATCACTCCGGAACTCAACGGCAACATCCTCGCGGGCATCACCCGAGACAGCCTGATCCGCCTCGCCGCCGACCGGGGCCTGGCCACCGAGGAGCGCGCCGTGACCGTGACCGAGTGGCGCGAGGGCGCGGCCGACGGCACGATCACGGAAGCCTTCGCCTGCGGCACCGCGGCCGTGATCACCCCGATCTCCCGGCTGCTCGGGGAGGACGGCACGCTCGTCGACTTCGGCGACCGCGCACCCGGCGCGCTCACCGTCTCGCTGCGCGACGAGCTCACGGGAATCCAGTTCGGGACGGTGCCGGACCGGCACGGCTGGGTGCACCGCGTCTCGGACGCGGCCTGACGGGGCGACGAGATGAAGATCGCACGATTCGAGCACGAGGGCGCGATCGCCTTCGGCGTGCTCGATCGCGCGGAGGGCGCGGGCGCGATCGAGGTCGTCGAACTCGCGGGGGATCCGATGGTCGCGGGCTACGAGACCACGGGGCGCCGCCTGCCGCTCGCGGGCGTGCGCCTGCTCGCTCCCGTGATCCCGCGCTCCAAGATCGTCTGCGTCGGGAAGAACTACGAGGAGCACGTCGAGGAGATGCGCGGCGTGACGGGTCCCGGCGGGCCGGCCCCGGAGGAGCCGCTGCTCTTCCTCAAGCCGAACACCGCGGTCATCGGGCCGGGAGATGAGATCGTGCGCCCGGCCGTCTCCGAGCGCGTCGAGCACGAGGGAGAGCTCGCGGTCGTGATCGGCTCCGTGGCGAAGGGCGTCGCGCCCGAGCGCGTCTCCGAGGTCGTCTACGGATTCACCTGCGCGAACGACGTCACGGCGCGGGACCTGCAGATCGCGGACGGCCAGTGGGCGCGGGCCAAGGGCTTCGACACGTTCTGCCCGCTGGGGCCCGTGATCGAGACCGAGTTCGACGCGACGGACGCCGTCGTGGAGACCCGCGTGAACGGCGAGGTCCGCCAGCGCGCCTCGACCGCAGCGCTCATCCACTCGATCGAGCGCATCGTCGCGCACGCCTCCGAGGCGTTCACGCTGCTGCCGGGCGACGTGATCCTCACCGGGACCCCGGCCGGGGTCGGACCGCTCCGCCGCGGCGACACGGTCGAGGTCGAGGTCTCGGGCATCGGTATCCTGCGCAACCGCGTGGTCTGAGCGCGCGCGAAGGCGTAGGCTGGGCGCATGGGCGAACAGGTGGCGCACGACGGCTTCTCTCTTCCGGCGATCGGGTTCGGCAGCTATGCGCTGAACGGGGCGAACGGCGCACGCGCCGTGCAGGCGGCGGTCGAGGCGGGATACCGGCTCATCGACTCGGCGTTCAACTACGAGAACGAGGGGGCGGTGGGCCTGGGCGTGCGGCGGGCCGCAGCCGACCGGGCCGGCGTGATCGTCACCAGCAAGCTGCCCGGCCGGCACCACGAGCGCGAGGCCGCGCTGCGCACCGTCGAGGAAAGCGTCTACCGCACCGGCCTCGACGCGATCGACCTCTACCTCATCCACTGGCCCAACCCGCTGACCGGGCGGTACGTCGAAGCCTGGGAGGCGCTCGTCGAGGCGCGCGAGCGGGGCCTGGTGCGGCACATCGGCGTCTCCAACTTCCTGCCGGAGCACCTCGAGCGCATCGAGGACGCGACGGGGGTCCGGCCCTCGGTCAACCAGATCGAGCTGCACCCCTTCTTCCCTCAGGAGGATGCGGTCGCGTATCACCGGGAGCGGGGGATCGTCACCGAGGCCTGGAGCCCGGTGGGGCGGGGCGGCGAGATCCAGCGGGATCCCGTGGTCGTCGGGATCGCGGAGTCCCGCGGGATCACACCGGTGCAGGCGATCCTCGCCTGGCACGTGGCGCGCGGGATCGTCCCGCTGCCCAAGTCGCAGGATCCCGGGCGACAGCGGGAGAACCTCGCGGCCGGAGAGATCGCGCTCAGCGACGAGGAGACGGCCGCGATCACCGCACTCGGACGATCCGACGGGCGCCTCAAGGATCAGGACCCCGCCGTCTACGAGGAGTTCTGAGCGCACGGGGAGCGCCGGACCGCCGGCTGCCTCGCGGATGCGACAATGGTTCGGTGGATCCCAACAAGCTGAGTCATCGAGCCCCTGAGCAGGGGCGTCTGCTGCCGACCCGTCCGGGGTCGGCCCAGCGCGCCCAGACCAGGCCCCGCACGGAGGGCTGGACCCAGCTCACGGGTCCGGACGGGCGGCCGACGCTGCAGTTCGCCTCGCCCCGGGTGACCCAGCCGCCGACGCACCTGGCCGACCTGACGCTCGAGGAGCGGGAGGCGAGGATCCGCGAACTCGAGCTGCCGAGGTTCCGGGCGCGGCAGCTCTCGAAGCACTACTTCGAGCACTACACGACCGACCCCGAGGCCATGACCGATCTGCCGAAGGACCGCCGCGGCGAGCTCGTCGACGCGTTCTTCCCTCGGTTGCTCACCGAGGTGAAGCGCCTCGTCACGGATGACGGGCGGACGATCAAGTTCCTCTGGCGCCTGTTCGACGGCGCGCTCGTCGAGTCGGTGCTCATGCGCTATCCCGGGCGGATCACCCTGTGCGTGTCGAGCCAGTGCGGCTGCGGCATGAACTGCCCCTTCTGCGCCACCGGGCAGGCCGGCCTCACGCGCAACATGTCGACCGCCGAGATCGTCGATCAGGTGGTGCAGGCGAACCGCGTGATCGCCGACGGCGGTCTGGGGGGCGTGCGCGAAGCCGGAGGCGGCGCGGAGCCCGAGCGGGTGAACAACATCGTGTTCATGGGCATGGGCGAGCCGCTCGCCAACTACAAGCGCGTGATGAACGCGGTGCGCCGCATGGTCGCCCCGGCGCCCGAGGGGCTCGGCATGAGCGCGCGCGGCGTCACCGTGTCGACGGTGGGGCTCGCCCCCGCCATCCGCAAACTCGCCGACGAGGAGATCCCCGTCACCTTTGCCCTCTCGCTGCACGCGCCGGACGACGAGCTGCGCGACGAGCTGATCCCGGTGAACAGCCGCTGGAAGGTCGACGAGGTGCTCGACGCCGCACGCGCCTACTTCGACCGCACCGGCCGCCGCGTCTCGATCGAGTACGCGCTCATCAAGGACATGAACGACCACGCCTGGCGCGCGGAACTGCTCGCGGAGAAGCTCAACGCCCGCGGCCGCGGCTGGGTGCACGTCAACCCGATCCCGCTCAACCCGACCCCGGGTTCGGTCTGGACCCGCAGCGAGCCCGGGGTGACGCGCGAGTTCGTGGACCGCCTCAACGCCGCGGGCGTGCCCACGACGCTCCGCGACACCCGCGGCACGGAGATCGACGGCGCCTGCGGGCAGCTGGTAGCGACCGAGCAGGATCGCGCCGATGCGGAGCGCGCCGTCGCCTCGCCCTGAGCGCTATCTCCCGAGCGCCGCGGCCAGCAGCTCGACGTCCTCCTCCGTGTTCCACAGGTGGAACGAGATCCTGGCGTTGCCGGCGCGGCCTGCCGCGACGAGGCCCGCGGTCCGCATCGCGCCGAGGTCCCGGCCATCGGGGTCGGCCCAGGCGACGATCGCGGAGCCGCCGGGTTCCAGGCCGAGCACCGCGCGTGCCGCGTTCGCGAGTCCGACGTCGTGACGTTCGACGGCGGAGAGATCGAGGCCGGCGACGTGGCGGAGCGCGGCCTCGGCTCCCGCGACGGCCGGCCAGGCGGGGGAGAGGTCGAAGCGGCCGGCGTCCGGCGCGAGCGGCATGTGATCCGCGTAGCAGGATCCCCAGGGGTCGCCGGCCGAGTACCAGCCCGCTGCGAGCGGCGCGAGGGTCTCGTCCAATGCCTCGCGCACGGAGAGGAACGCCAGGCCGCGGGGCGCGCACAACCACTTGTAGGCGTGGCAGACCGCGAAGTCGAACTCGGCGGCGCCGACGGGGTACCAGCCCAGGGACTGGGTGAGATCGGCGCAGGTGCGCGCTCCCGCGGCGGCGGCCTCGCGGACGATGGCCCGGTGGTCGGCGATCTCTCCGGTCGCCGACTGCACGAGGGAGAAGGCCACGAGCGAGGTGCGGGGCGTGATCTCCCCCGCGAGCTCCGCGAGGGGAGCGTAGCGGACCGTGATGCCCCGCCCGGCCAACTGTTCGAACGGGTGCGCGAGCGAGGCGAAGTCTCCGGCCGCGCACAGCACCTCGGATCCGTCCGGCACGCCGGTGCCGATCACGCTGACGAGCTGCGAGGTCTGCGCGCCGATGCCGACGCGGTCCGGCGGAACGCCGGCGATCGCTGCGAAGTGCCCGCGGCACGCCTCGAGCTGCTGGGAGAGCCGCAGCGGGTCGAGACGGCCCTGTTCCCACTCCGCGATGTGAGTCCGTACCGAGGCCGCGGTCTCGCGGGCTGGGAGGCCCGCCGTGGCCGCCGCGAGATAGCCGCGCACCGCGGTGAAGCGGTCGGCGAACCGAGGCGGTGCGGCGGTGATCATGGGACGAGTGTACGAGCCGCTATTGCATAAGCGAATAGAATATCTCTTATATTTCGCTTCACTATTTGTTATCATATTTGCATGAGCACCACACGAAGCGCGGACCCGCTCGGCGCGATCGACTCGACGGAACTGCGGATCCTCCACGCTCTCGCCACCACCGGTTCGCTGACCGCTGCGGCGGGCAGCCTCGGCCTCAGCCAGCCGGCGGTCAGCCAGCGCATCAAGCGGGTGGAGACGCGTCTCTCCGTGCCGCTCATCGAGCGGCAGGGCCGCGGCATCAGGCTCACCGCCGCGGGAAGGATCCTGGCCGATCACGGCCGCACCGTCGTCGCCGAGATCGATGCGGCGCTCGCCGCCATCGACGACCTCCGGGGCGAGCGCGGCGGCACCCTCCGCCTGGTCGGATTCCCCTCAGCCTCCGCCACGATCGTGCCCGCGGTCATGCGCCGGATGGCCGAGGACACGCCCGAGGTCTCCCTGCAGTACCGGGAGGCGGAACCCCCCGCAGCGGTCGACATGCTGCGCGACGGCGAGGTCGACTGCGCGCTCATCTTCGACTACGAAGGCGCGGGCGAGCTCCCCGCCGGCAGCGCGTTCACCCCTCTGTGGCGAGAAACCGTCAGTCTCGTGATCGCGGAGGAGCGGGCGGGGACGGGGAACCGGGCCGATCTCTCCGACTACGCGGCGGAGCACTGGATCGCCGGATGCGAGAAATGCCGCGGCCATCTGCTCGCCGCAGCGGCCGAGCACGGCTTCGAGCCCGACATCATCCAGGAGACCGACAACGTGCCCGCGATGCTCGCCATGGCGGCCGCGGGCGGCGCGGTGGCGCTGGTGCCGGGGCTGGCGCTCGCCGCGGCTCGCACCCTTCCGGACGACGCGACGGCGCTGCAGCTCGAACCGCCCCGCTACCGCACCATCGGGCTCGTCTCGATGGCGACGGTCAAGGAGAGCCCGCAGGTGCGTCTGTGCAAACGACTGCTCCACGAGATCGACGGAGCGGTCTGGGGCCTCGAGCCGCTCTCCCGAGTCGACGCACCCTAGACTGGAGGGCGTGTCTCCTAACAGCGATCCTCAGTTCTCGACGGCGACCGGCGGCGAGGTCCGCGTCCGCTTCTGCCCGTCGCCCACCGGCACCCCGCACGTCGGCATGGTGCGCACCGCCCTCTTCAACTGGGCGTATGCGCGGCACACGGGCGGCGCCTTCGTGTTCCGGATCGAGGACACCGACGCGGCGCGCGACAGCGAGGAGAGCTACCAGCAGATCATCGACTCGCTGCGCTGGCTCGGGCTCGACTGGGACGAGGGGATCGAGGTCGGCGGGCCGCACGCCCCCTACCGCCAGTCCGAGCGCGGGCAGATCTACCGCGACGTCGTGGCCAGGCTCCTCGAGGCCGGTCACCTGTACGAGAGCTTCAGCACGAGCGAGGAGATCGACGCGCGCAACGAGGCGAACGGCCGACCGAAGCAGCTCGGCTACGACAACCACGACCGCGGGCTGAGCGATGAGCAGCGGGCGGCCTTCCGGGCCGAAGGGCGGGTTCCGGCCCTGCGATTCCGCGTACCCGAGGTGGATCTCGGCTTCGACGATCTCGTGCGCGGCGAGATCTCCTTCCCGCCCGGCTCAACCATCGACTTCGTCGTGGTGCGGCCGAACGGCGCGCCGCTCTACACGCTCACCAACCCCGTCGACGATGCGCTCATGGGGATCACCCACGTGCTCCGGGGCGAGGATCTGCTCTCGTCGACGCCGCGGCAGATCGCCCTGCACCGCGCCCTGGTGGAGCTGGGCATCGAGCAGCGGATCCCGCGCTTCGGGCATCTGCCGTATGTGATGGGCGAGGGCAACAAGAAGCTCTCGAAGCGGGATCCCGAGTCGAACCTGCTGCACCATCGCGACCGGGGCTTCATCCCGGAGGGACTGCTGAACTATCTCTCGCTGCTCGGCTGGTCCATCGCCGCCGACCGCGACGTGTTCACCCGCGAGGAGATGGTCGCCGCGTTCGACGTCGCCGACGTCAACCCGAACCCCGCCCGCTTCGACCAGAAGAAGGCGGACGCGATCAACGCCGACCACATCCGCCTCCTCGATCCCGACGACTTCGCCGGTAGGATCCTGCCCTACCTGATCGCCGGCGGCGCGCTCCCCGCGGAGCCGGGCGAACGCCAGCTCGCGATCCTCCGCGAGGCGGCCCCCCTCGTGCAGAGCCGGATCACCGTGCTGAGCGAGGCGGTCGGGATGCTCGGGTTCCTCTTCACGACCGCCGACGCGCTCCACTACGAGGCCGACGCGCTCGCGTCGCTGAGGGCCGATGCGCCGGAGGTGCTCACGGCGGGCATCGCGGCCCTCGAGAGGATCGCGCCGGCGGACTGGCGCACCGGGACGATCCAGGCGGCGCTGCAGGAGGCGCTCATCGACGGGCTGGGGCTCAAACCGCGGATCGCGTTCTCGGCGCTTCGCGTCGCCGTGTCTGGACGTCGCGTCTCGCCCCCGCTGTTCGAGTCCATCGATCTGCTGGGCTCGGAGGACTCCCTCGCGCGCCTGGAGCGGCTTCGGACGCGCCTGCTCGAGACCCTCCGGGAGCCGGCGCCGTGAGCCGCGCTCCGGACCCGAGCGGTCCTGGTGCGATCGGCGCCACGGCCCCGATCGGTGTCGCGATCGTCGGCGGGGGCCCGGCCGGCCTGTCCGCCGGGCTGCAGCTCGTCCGCGCGAACCGCCGCATCGCGATCCTCGACAGCAACCGGCCGCGGCACTCCGCCACCCTGCAGTCCCACGGATTCCTCACCAGGGACGGCGCGCCGCCGCTGGAGCTGCGCCGCATCGGTCGCGAGGAATTCGAGGCCTACCCCACGGCGACCTTCGCCCAGTCGATCGTGCGGGAGATCGAGCCGCTCGATCCCGACGAGGCGCGGGGGATCGGGTTCCCCGACGGCATCGGCTTCGCCGTGCGGGGCACGGGGGTGCGCGGCGCGCCGGACGTCGAGTTCCGCGCACGCCGGGTGCTGGTCACGGCGGGGCTGACCGAGGAGCTCCCCGACCTCCCGATGATCCGAGCCTTCTACGGCACCGCGCTGCACAGCTGCGTGGAGTGCGATGGTTTCGAGAAGAGCGACAAGCCGCTGGTGCTCATCGGCGAGACGAGCGACGTCTTCGCGCGGGCGCTGCTGATCAGCCGGTTCTCGAGCGACCTGATCGTGTTCACGAACGCCGCCGACACCGTCACCGCGCATCAGGAGCAGCAGCTCGCCGCGATCGGCATCCGCGTCGAGCGGCGTCGGATCGACGACATCGTCGGGGAGCGCGCCGAGATGACGGGCGTGCGGCTCTCCGACGGCGAGGTGATCCCGCGCGTCGGGGGCTTCGTCCGGCCGCGCTGGCACGCGCCGGTGGAGTTCCTGGGAGACCGCGCCCTCGCGCGGGACGACTGGGGCCTCATCGTGGTCAGCGATCGCGGCGAGACGTCTCTCAGAGGCGTCTACGCGGCCGGCGACATCGTCCCGCCGGGACCGCAGCAGCTCATCATCGCCGCGGGCGAGGGCGCGCGCGTGGCGGGGAAGATGAACATGGATCTGATCCGGGGCGCACTGGGAGTCGGGCAGGTCGATGACTGAGATCGGAGCGGTACAGGTGGCGAAGCAGGAGTTCGGGGACCCCACCCGATATCAGACGCCGGGGGCCCGCGCGGCCGCAGCGGGGGGCCGCTACGCGCTCATCTCGGCGGTGTTCGTCGGCGTGCTCCTGATCTCCAACGTGGTGGCGGTCAAGCCCATCGCCTTCGGCGCGATCCAGCTGGGCGAGTTCTCGCTGCCGCTCGTCTTCGACGGCGGCGTCTTCCTGTTCCCGCTCGCCTACATCCTCGGAGACGTGCTCGCCGAGGTCTACGGGCTGCGCGCCTCCCGGCGCGCCATCCTCACCGCCTTCGCACTCGCGCTGGTCGCGTCGCTCACGATTCTGGCGGTGCAGCTCTCGCCCCCGGCCGACGGGTGGGAGAACCAGGAGGCCTTCGCCGCCGTGCTCGGGTTCGTCCCCAGGATCGTCGCCGCGAGCCTGATCGCCTTCCTCGCGGGGCAGCTCCTGAACGCCTGGGTGCTCGACCGCCTGCGCCGGCGCACCTCGGGGCGGTTCCTCCGCACGCGGCTCATCGCGTCGACGCTCGTCGGGCAGCTCGTCGACACGCTCCTGTTCTGCACGATCGCGTTCGCCGGGGTGATCACCGGCATCGACTTCGTCATGTACGTGGTGCTGGGATATCTCGTGAAGGTGCTCGCCGAGATCGTGCTGCTCCCGGTCACGACGCGGGTCATCCGGGCCGTCCGCGCGGCGGAGGTCGAGCGCGGGGAGCCCGGGGAGCGCAGCCACCCCTGACACCTGTTCAGCTCCGCATGCGGCCGAGCGTCTCCTCGCGCAGGTCCGCGAAGTCTCCGTCGATGATGCTCTGCCGGATGCGGTCCACCAGGCGCACGATGAAGCGCTCGTTGTGGATCGTCGCCAGGGTGGAGCCGAGCATCTCGTTCGCCTTGAAGAGGTGGTGCAGATAGGCGGCCGTGTAGTTGACACAGGTGGCGCAGTCGCACTCGGGATCGAGCGGCTCGAAGCGCCGCCGCTGCGCCGCGGCCTTCGCGTTGACCCGGCCTCGGGAGGAGTACATGGTGCCGCCGCGCGCCTGGCGGGAGGGTGCGACGCAGTCGAAGGTGTCGGCGCCGGCGGCGATGCTCGCGAAGAGATCCTCCGGCTCCGAGATCCCGAGGAGATGGCGCGGCTTGTGCTCCGGCAACTCGTCGCTGACCCAGCCGACGATCGTGCCGAGCTCGCTCTTCTCGAGCGCGCCGCCGATGCCGAAGCCGTCGAAGCGCTGATCCTGCTCCGTCTCACCGGTGAGCGCCGCGAGTCCGCGCGCCGCCCGGCGGCGCAGATCCTCGTACTGCGCGCCCTGCACCACCCCGAAGAGCGCCTGATACGGCCGGTGCGACCGCGCCGCGGTCCGGCGGGCGTGCTCGTCGAGGCAGCGCACGGCCCAGCGCTCGGTGCGGGCGACCGAGTCCTCCTGGTAGGGGCGGGTGTTGAGCAGCGTGGTGCACTCGTCGAAGGCGAAGATGATGTCCGCGCCCAGCTGGTGCTGGATCGCCATCGAGACCTCGGGGGTGAAGCGGTGCGTGTCTCCGTTGATGAAGGACTTGAAGGTGACGCCGTCCTCGTCGACGTGGGCCAGGCGGTCCTTGGTCTTCGCGATCACCTCCGCGTCGGCGTAGGCCTGCTCGCTCATCGAGATGACCTTCTTGAAGCCCACGCCGAGCGACATCACCTGGAAGCCCCCGGAGTCGGTGAAGGTGGGGCCCGGCCAGTTCATGAAGCGGCCGAGCCCGCCGGCCTGATCGACGATGTCGGCTCCCGGCTGGAGGAACAGGTGGTAGGCGTTCGCCAGCACCGCCTGCCCGCCCAGTTCCGCCACGGTCTCGGGCAGCATCGCCTTGACCGTGGCCTTGGTGCCGACGGGGATGAACGCGGGAGTGCGGATCTCGCCGTGCGGGGTGCGGATCACGCCGGCGCGGCCGAGCGGTGCGCCGTCGCCGCCGAGCTGGCCCCCATCGCGGAGCCGATGGGTCACCTCGAAGCCGAAGTCGGCGGGGGAGGGGGGCGTGTCGTCGGTCTCGGAGTGCGCTGCGCGTTCTGGGCTGGTCACCCGACTATTCAAGCAGTCGGGGCGCCGCACGTGCGACACGCCCGCGCGAACGGGGACCCCTTGCGCGAGGGGGATGCTGTCGCGCGAGTGGGACCGGATTGCGCCGTGCAACGGGGCTCCTCTCGCGCAACACCGTCCCGCTCACGTCGACATCGACCTCGGCATCGACCCCGGTGGCGGCGACACGCCCGGATCGACAGCTCAGTTTGCCCTCGCCGAGCGATCCGGCCTATAGTTGATCCTCGTTGGGTCGAGGCCGAAAAGCCGAATCGGACCAGCATGATTCCCCGAAGTCGGCGAGTTGAATCAGCTTGCCGCTCGTGCTATGATAGGGGAACGCTTCGCAAGGCTCTTGAGAAACATTTTCGTAATGCGCTCGAGTCGAGAAGCGAGAACTGCCAGTTCTTCGGAGGGCCTGTTGTGGGTTGTTACGGGGGGTGTCTGGTCTTTGAGAACTCAATAGTGTGCACTTGATTGTTTTGTGCCAAGTTTGGTTTCTGGTTGCCATGTTGTGGTGGCTGGGGGCCTGT
>NZ_JAGDYM010000009.1 GCF_017565745.1 Leucobacter weissii | reverse complement strand
GTTATAGCGTCAGGGAAACGCCCGGTCACATTCCGAACCCGGAAGCTAAGGCTGACAGCGCCGATGGTACTGCACTCGGGAGGGTGTGGGAGAGTAGGACACCGCCGAACCCCCTTCACAGAAAAGGGCCGGTCTCGATCACGAGGCCGGCCCTTTTTCATGCCCCCGCCGACTTTCCGTCTCGCAGGCCGCCTCCGATAAGATGTTCGGGAGCCCCCATGGGGCGGGACGGAGGTTGCGAATGGGGATGATGACGACCCTGCTGGTCGCGCTCTCCACCCTCGCACTCCTCGCCTACCCGCTGATCCGCCGATTCGGCCGCAACGTCTTCGTGCTGTTGGCGCTCGCCCTCGGCGCCGCGTTCGTGATCTTCGCCGTCCAGGGACCCGCGATCGGAAGCGGCGAGATCCTCCTCGAGTCGGTCGACTGGGTGCCCCAACTCGACCTCGCCCTCACCTTCCGCCTCGACACCGTCTCCTGGATGTTCGCGCTGCTGGTCACGGGAGCCGGCGCGCTGATCCTGCTCTACTGCCGCAACTACTTCGAGGACGGAGAGGACGGCCTCTCCCGCTTCGGCAGCGTCTTCATCGGCTTCGCCGCCAGCATGCTCGGCCTGGTGATCGCTGACAACGTCTACCTGATGTTCGTGTTCTGGGAGGCGACCACGGTCTTCTCCTTCCTCCTGATCGGGCACGCCGGAAAGCAGCGCACGAGCCGTTCGGCGGCCCTCCAGGCGCTGATGGTCACCACGTTCGGCGGCCTCGCCATGCTGGTGGGCCTCGTCATCCTCGCCACCGCGGCCGGCACGCCGAACCTCAGCGAGATCATCGCGGGCCCGCCCACGGGCACGCTCGCGACGGTCGCCGTCTACCTGCTGCTCGCCGGCGCGCTCTCCAAGAGCGCGATCTTCCCGTTCCACTTCTGGCTGCCCGGCGCGATGGCCGCGCCCACGCCCGTCAGCGCCTATCTGCACGCGGCGGCGATGGTCAAGGCCGGCATCTACCTCATCGCGCGCCTTGGGCCCGGCTTCGGCGACGTACCGGGCTACCGCGAGACCCTGGTGGTGCTCGGGGCGATCACGATGCTGAGCGGAGGCATTCGCGCGCTCAAGCAGTTCGATATCAAACTCATCGTGGCGCACGGCACCGTCAGCCAGCTCGGCCTTCTGGTCATGGTGCTCGGCGTCGCCGATCCCCGCACCCAGGTAGCCGGGCTCGCCCTGCTCTTCGCCCACGCCATCGCGAAGGCCCCGCTGTTCCTCGCAGTCGGCATCATCGACCACTGCGCCGGTACGCGCGACCTGCGCAAGCTGAGCGGGCTCGGCAGGCAGCTGCCCATGCTCGCGGCGGTCACCGCCCTCGCCTCGGCCAGCATGGCGGGGCTGCCGCCGCTGATCGGGTTCGTGGCCAAGGAGTCCGCCTTCACCGAGCTCATCGCGGTGGGCGCCGAGCGTCCGATCGCGGTGCTGGCCTTCGCCGCCGTGCTCCTCGGGAGCGTGCTCACCGTCGCCTACATGGTTCGCTTCCTCTGGGGCGCCTTCGCCACGAAGCCGGGGACGCAGCGGTGCACCATGCTCCACCGCGATGCGCCCTCGATCCTCATCGCGCCCGCGGTGTTCGTGGTGCTCGTCATCGCAGGCGGAGTCGCAGCGCCCCTGCTCGACCCGTGGATCCAGCGCGCCGCAGGCCCGACCGCGGATCCCGCGGAGCACCTGGCGCTCTGGCACGGCCTCACCCCGGCGCTCTGGGCCTCGCTCGGCGTGCTCGCGCTCGGCGCGCTGCTCGCCTGGGCGCTGATCCGTCGCTCGTCCGCCCCCGTGTTCTCATTGCCCGAACGCTTCTCGGCCTCCCATGCCTACTGGCTGCTGACGCACTGGATCGACGTGCTCGCCGTCCGGCTGACCGCGCTCACCCAGCGAGGATCGCTGCCGTTCTACCTCGCGGTGATCCTGGCCGTCATGGTCTCAGCACTCGGGGGGACTCTGATCCTCAGCGAGAGCCTGCCCGATCAGCTCGTGCTGACCAGCTCCCCGGCTCAGCTGAGCATCGCCGTGGTGATGATCGCCGCCGCCGTGTTCGCGCTGCGCGCGCGCACGCGGTTCCAGGCCGTCGTGCTGGTGGGCGTCACCGGCTACGGCATGGCGGCGATCTTCGCCCTCCACGGCGCTCCCGATCTCGCGCTCACCCAGGCGCTCGTCGAGACGGTCACACTGATCGCCTTCATCCTGGTCATCCGTCGGCTGCCCCAGCACATCGGGGTGCGCGCGACGAGGAGCCGGCGCTTGATCCGGGCACTGATCGGCACCGGCGTCGGCGTCGTGCTCGGGCTGCTCGCCTTGATATCGCTGGGAGCGCGCGTGGCAGATCCGATCTCGCTGAACATGCCGGAACTGGCATATGAAGGAGGGCACGGTGCGAACGTCGTCAACGTGATGCTCGTGGACATCCGCGGCTGGGACACCCTCGGCGAGCTCTCGGTCATCCTCGCCGCCGCCACGGGCGTCGCCTCGCTCGTCTTCCTCAGCACGCGCGTCGACACCATGCCCAAGCTGACGCGCCGGGCGGCGCGCTCCCAGGTGAACGAGATCCTGCGCCGCGTCGAGGATCCGAACGATCCCGCGCAGCGCCGCACCTGGCTGCTCGCCGGGCGCAACCTCGACCCTTCCCGACGCTCAATCCTGCTGGAGGTCGTGGTGCGCCTCACCTTCCACGCCCTGATCCTCCTCTCCTTCTACCTCCTGCTCACGGGCCACAACACGCCGGGCGGCGGCTTCGCCGGAGGTCTCGTCGCGGGGCTCGCGCTCGTCGCCCGCTACCTCACCGGCGGCCGGCACGAGCTCGGCGCGACCGTGCCCATCGACGCCGGGCGGATCCTGGGGGCGGGCCTGGCCATCGCGGCCACGACCGCGGTGCTGCCCCTCTTCTTCGGCCAGTCGGCGCTGGCCTCGGCCTGGATCGATCTCGACCTGGGCCCGCTCGGAGTGGTGCCGATCGTCACCTCCACCTTCTTCGACATCGGCGTGTACCTGGTGGTCTTCGGTCTCGTCCTCGACGTGCTGCGCAGTCTGGGCGCGGAGATCGACGAGCAGGAGGAGAAGGATCTCGGGGGAGATCAGGCGGACGCCGAACCGACCCCCGCGCCGACCGTCGACCTCGGACCGGGAGGTGCCCGATGACGATGCCGCTCGCGCTGGTCGCCGTGATGGTCGTGCTCTACGCCGGGGGCGTCTATCTGCTGCTGGACCGCAGCCTCACGCGCGTCCTGCTCGGCTTCCTGCTCGTCGGGAACGCCACCAATCTGCTGCTCTTCCTCACGAGCGGGTCGTTCGGCGCCGCGCCGCTCTACGGCACCGCCGAGCCTGAGGAGATGAGCGACCCCCTGCCGCAGGCGTTCATCCTGACCAGCATCGTCATCACCTTCGGCGTGAGCGCGTTCATCCTCGCGCTGATCTACCGCGCCTGGCGCCTCGCGCGGAGCAGCGAGGACGCGGTGCAGGACGACGAGCAGGACGCCGCGCTCACCGCGGCCGAGTCCCTCACGACCGAGGAGGTCACCGACGAGGAGCTGGCCTCCACTCCCGAGTTCCCCGACGACTCTGACGACGACGACTCTGACGACGACTCCGCCGACGGCGCCGGTGAGCCCGGCCCGGCCGGAGGCGTCGGCGAGGGGGCGCGCTCATGACCGCGCTCGTGCCGCTCGTCGTCCTCATCCCGCTGCTCGGCGCGGCGCTCGCGATGGCGCTGCCCGGCCGTCGCCGCGCGCAGCAGGCGATCACCCTGAGCGCCCTGACGGCGATCCTGCTGCTCGCGGTCGCCTTCATGTGGGCCGTCGACGTCTACGGAACGCTCGTCATGCAGGTCGGCGGCTGGGCGGCGCCGTTCGGGATCTCGCTCGTGGTCGACCGGCTGAGCGCCCTGATGCTGGCCGTGTCGGCGCTGGTGCTGCTGGGCGTGCTGCTGTTCTCCCTCGGGCAGGGCCTCGCGGACGGCGACGAGGAGACCCCGGTCTCGATCTACTACCCGACCTATCTCGTCCTCGGCGCGGGCGTCTGCAACGCCTTCATCGCGGGCGATCTCTTCAACCTCTACGTGGGCTTCGAGATCCTGCTCGTGGCCAGCTACGTGCTGATCACGCTGGGCGGCACGGGCCCCCGCATCCGCGCGGGCATCACCTACGTCGTGGTGTCGCTGGTCTCGTCGATCCTCTTCCTCGCGTCGATCGGTCTCGTCTACGCGGCCACCGGCACCGTGAACATGGCCCAGCTGAGCGTTCGGCTGGCCGAGATCCCCCTCGACGTGCAGGTGCTGCTGAACATCGCGCTGCTCATCGCGTTCGGGATCAAGGCCGCGGTGTTCCCGCTCGCCTTCTGGCTGCCGGACTCGTACCCGACCGCACCGGCGCCGGTTACCGCGGTGTTCGCGGGTCTGCTCACCAAGGTGGGCGTCTACGCGATGATCCGCACCCAGACGCTGCTGTTCCCCGACAGTCGGCTCGGCGACGTGCTGATGGTGGTGGCGGCGCTCACGCTGCTGGTCGGCATCCTCGGAGCCATATCGCAGCTCGACATCAAGCGATTGCTCTCCTTCACGCTGATCAGCCACATCGGCTATCTGGTCTTCGGTCTCGCCATGGCCAGCAGCGCCGGCTACGCCGCCACCATCTACTACATCGCCCACCACATCATCGTGCAGACGACGCTGTTCCTCGCGGTGGGGCTCATCGAGCGCGAGGGCGGCACCACCTCGCTCACGCAGCTCGGCGGCATGCTGCGGGCGTCTCCGGTCATCGCGGTCCTGTTCTTCATCCCGATGCTCAATCTGGGCGGCATTCCGCCCTTCTCGGGGTTCATCGGCAAACTCGGCCTGTTCACGTCGGCGGCCGAGCTCGCGACCCCGGCCGCCTACTGGCTCATGGGCGTCGGCGCGCTCGTCTCGCTGCTGACGCTGTATGCGCTCGCCCGGGCCTGGAGCCTGGCGTTCTGGCGCAGCCGAGCCGCGGCCCTGGGCGGCCCGAACGCCCCGAAGCCGCCGACGACCGAGGCGCTCCTGCTGGAGGGCCGCGAGACCGCGCTGCTCGAGCAGTTGCACGACGCGCCGCATGCGCAGCCCCGTCAGGAGCAGCGCGACACGCCTCGGCTGATGTATGCCGCGACGGCGGGGATGGTGGCGGTCAGCGTCGGGCTGACGATCTTCGCCGGACCCCTCTACGCCTACTCCGCGCGAGCCGGAGAGGCCCTCACCGAGCCCGGGCAGCTGGTCTCCCGCATCCTCGGGGGCGAGAGCCAGGGCGGCGAGCGCGATGGCGCGCCCGGCAGCGGCAGCGGCCGAACCGCGCTCGACGACGCCGGAGACGTCGCGGACGAGGGAGGAGCGGGCGAATGAGGCGCCACCGTTTCGAACCCGTCGTGCACCTGCACGAGCTGCCGCTCCTGATGGGACTGGTGGTGACCTGGATGGCGCTCTGGCGCGAGGTCTCGCTGCTCTCGCTGCTGAGCGGCCTGCTCGTCTCGGTGATCGCGATGCGCCTGTTCTATCTGCCTCCGGTGGAGGTGGCCGGGAGGCTCAACCTCTGGTGGGCGTTCCGCTATCTCGTCTACTTCATCTGGCACCTGGCCGCGGCCTCCTTCCAGGTGGCCTGGCTGGCGATACGGCCGGGGAGCCCGCCGAAGACGTCGATCATCGCGGTGCGCCTGCGCACGCGCAGCGACTTCCTGCTCACCATGGTGGCGCTCACCGTCTCGCTCATCCCGGGATCCGTGGTGGCCGAGGTCGACCGCTTCCGGTCGACCCTGTATCTGCACGTGCTCAACACGCCGACGCAGAAGGAGATCCGCGGCGCGCGCAGCGCGGCTCGCCGCATCGAGGAGATGCTGATCCGCGCCGTCGGCTCGCGCGAAGAGGTGGAGGCGCTGAGATGAACGACCCGGTCACGTTCCACTCCCTGGTCACGATCGCGGTCATCGCGGGACTGACCGCCACCGCGCTCTGCGCCGTGGTGCGCATCGTACGCGGCCCCACCATCCTCGACCGGATGATCGCCGGCGACGTCCTCCTCACGACGCTGATGCTCACCGTCGGCTCCGACATGGTGCTGCGCGGACACACGGACGGGATCGCGCTGATGACCGTGATCGCCGCGACGGCGGTGCTGGCGACCGTCGTGGTGGCGCGCTACGTGCGTCGTCGTGCGCGGCTGCCGGAGCCGGACGACGGCGTGGTGCTGCCGGGGGATCGCGAAGCGCGCAACCGCTCGACGCCGCCCGGCGGCGGCGAGGCGCGCTCGCAGAGCGGGCGGGGAGGCAGCCGTGCTTGACCAGATACTCGACACCGTGTCCCTCGTCTGCGTGCTCGGCGCCACGGGCTTCTCGATCGCGGCGGGGGTCGGCCTGCTGCGCTTCCCGGACGCGCTCAGCCGCCTGCACGCCGCGACCAAGCCGCAGGTGTTCGGCCTGCTGCTGATCATCGCGGCGGTCGCGCTCGAGAACCGCTCGCTCCCGACGATGCTGGCGCTTCTGCCGGTCTTCGTCTTCCAGTCGCTCACCGCGCCCATCGCGGCGCACATGGTGGGTCGCGCCGCCTATCGCGCCGGGCAGTTCGACACCGACACGCTCGTCGTCGACGAGCTCGGCCCCGCGGTCGAGCGCAGCGAGTCCCGCGGGGAGGGCGCGGACCGCCCCGAGCGCGGCCGCTGAAGCGCCGGAGCCCTTACTCGTCCGGCACCAGCACCGGCGTGTCGCGGTTCAGGCTCTCGCCGCGGAAGAAGACGCGGGAGCCGGGGCGGAGCCACCACACCCCCATGAGGACGAAGCCGACGAGGATCGCCCCGATACCGATCACGAAGGCCCCGCCCACGCCGAGCAGCACCGTCTCGCTGTAGTCGGTGCTCCACATGTCGATCGCCGACTGCACGAAGGCGTAGCCGAGCAGGAGTCCCCCGAGGGCCGGGAGGATTCCGCGCATCCACAGATTGCGCGCGCTGTCGCGCAGGGTGCCGCGGAAGTACCAGACGCAGGCGAACGAGGTGATGGCGTAGTACAGGGCCACGGCGAGGCCCATCGAGGTGAGCGAGTCGGCGAGCATGTCCTCGGAGAGGATCGACATGCCCACGTAGTAGAGGATCGCGGCGACGCCCATCACGGTGGTGGAGAACCACGGGGTCTTGAACTTCGGGTGCAGTTCGGCGAACTTCGCGGGGAGCGCACGGTAGACGGCCATCGAGAGGGTGCCGCGCGCGGTCGGGAGGATCGTCGTCTGCGTCGAAGAGGCCGCCGAGAGCATGACGCCGAGCAGCAGGAACCATCCCCAGGGCCCGAAGAGGGCGCCGCCGAGCACGGTGAAGACGTCGTCGAGGTTCGTCTCGTTGGTGAGGCCGTAGCCGGTGTCTCCGAAGCCCGCGAACATCATGACCGCGACGGAGACGCCGACGTAGAGGATGATGAGCACGGCGATGCTCGAGAGCGCCGCGCGCCCGGGCGTCTTGCGCGGGTTCTTGGTCTCCTCGTTGAGCGCCAGGCAGGTGTCCCAGCCCCAGTAGATGAACAGCGCGAGCAGGACGGCCTCCATGAAGCCGGACCAGGACGAGAGCTCCGCCGGGTTGAACCAGTTCCAGTCGAAGGCCACGGACCCGGCGTTGCTCCCGTCGAGCGCGTGGACGAGGGCGAGCACGCCGAAGAGCACCATCGCCGCGATCTGGATCGTCATGAGCACCATCTGCAGCCGCTCGCCGATCTGGACCCCGATCGTGCTGACGAAGGTCATCACCGCCATGAAGACGACCGACGTCGCGACCACGATCACCCGGTTGTCGGCGAACTCCTCGTTGCCGAGCAGCAGCCAGAAGTACTGGCCCGAGATCTCTCCGACGTTGGCGAGCACCATGACCGAGGCCACGGCGACGGACCAGCCGCCGATCCACCCGATGACGGGCCCGAACGCCTTCGTGCCCCAGACGAACGTGGTGCCGCAGTCGGGCATCTCCCGATTGAGCTCCTGATAGGCGAAGGCGGCGAAGACCATGGGGACGCAGGCCACGATGAACACGAGCGGCGCCTGCGCGCCGATCGCGACGATCACATAGCCGAGCGTGGCGGCGAGCGAGTAGAGGGGAGCGGTCGAGGCGAGGCCGATCACGGTCGAGCCGACCACGCCGAGCGCGCCCTGGTTGAGGCCCTTGCCGACGTGGAGGTGACCCGTGTCGGTCGCATTGTCGAGGGTCTTCTTCGTCACGTTGGCCTCCTCCTCGAGGGAGGCGCGCGGAGCGGCTCCGCGCGCCGCCGATCAGCTCGGTAGAGACCAATATACGTGAGCGCGGGGCGGGCCGTACGCCCGACCCGCGCTCACGCCGGTGGCTCAGGCGTCCACGAGGTAGCGGCTGTACGCCGGGACGGTCAGGAAGGTGGGGAAGTGGTCTCCGAGCGCCACGTCCTCGAAGAGCGAGACCGCGTCGTCGTATCGGTCCCCCTCGAAGCGGGCGAAGCCCGCGAGGGTCTCGTCCACGAGGCGGCGCACCCAGTCCCGGGTGATCCGGGTGCCCTCGGCGGTGACCTGATCCTGGTGGATCCACTGCCAGATCTGCGAACGGCTGATCTCGGCCGTCGCCGCATCCTCCATCAGGTTGTCGATCGCGACCGCGCCCAGGCCGCGCAGCCAGGCCTCGATGTAGCGGATCGCCACCGACACGTTGTCCCGCACCCCGGCCTCCGTGATCTCGCGACCGATGCGCACGTCGAGCAGCTCCGCTGCGGTCACGCGGACGTCGTCGCGCTGCCGGTCGACCTGGTTCGGGCGGTCGCCGAGCACGGCGTCGAACTCGGCCCGCGCGACCGGGATCAGATCCGGGTGCGCCACCCAGGTGCCGTCGAAGCCGTCGTTCGCCTCGCGATGCTTGTCGGCGCGCACCTTCTCCTCCGCCCGGGCGGTCACCTCGGGGTCGCGGCGATTCGGGATGAAGGCGCTCATGCCGCCGATCGCGTGCGCGCCGCGCTTGTGGCAGGTCTGCACCAGAAGCTCGGTGTAGGCGCGCATGAACGGCACCGTCATCGTCACCTCGCTGCGATCCGGGAGCACGAAGCGCGCGCCGCGGCCGCGGTAGTTCTTGATGATCGAGAAGATGTAGTCCCAGCGGCCCGCATTGAGCCCCGCGATGTGGTCCTTCATCGCGTAGAGGATCTCCTCCATCTCGAAGGCCGCCGGCAGGGTCTCGATGAGCACCGTGGCGCGGATCGTCCCGTGTCCGATGCCGAGGTACTCCTCGGTGAACGAGAAGACCTCGTCCCAGAGCTTCGCCTCCTCGCTCGACTCGAGCTTGGCGATGTAGAAGTACGGCCCGCGCCCGTTCGCGATGAGCTGCTCGGCGTTGTGGAACGCGTAGAGCCCGAAATCGACGAGGCTGCCCGAGGCGGCCCCCGACTGCCCTTGCGCGTCGGTGAAGCGGATGTGCTTCTCGACGAGGTGCCAGCCGCGGGGACGCATCACGATCGTCGGCGTGCGCTCGGCGGTCACCTCGTAGTGCTTCTCCGGCGCGGACCCGGACGCCGGGCTCGTGTAGCTGAGCTGCCCGCGGATCGCATCGTAGAGCGAGAGCTGCCCGCCGATCACGTTGCGCCAGGTGGGGCTCGTCGCGTCCTCCTGGTCGGCCAGCCAGACGCGGGCGCCGGAGTTCAGGGCGTTGATGGTCATCTTGGGGTCGGTCGGGCCGGTGATCTCGACCCGGCGATCCTCGAGGCCCGGTCCCGGTCCCGCGACCCGCCACTCCGAATCCTCGCGGATCGCGCGGGTGTCCTCGCGGAACTGCGGATCGCGGCCGTTGCCGATCTCGTAGCGCCGCCGCTGCCGGTCCGCGAGACGATCGTGCCGCTGCCCGGCGAAGCGGTGATGCAGCTCGTTGAGGAAGGTCAGGGCCTCGGGGGTCAGGATCTCTTCGGCCCGGTCGATCTCCGGGCCGAAGACCTCGATGCGCGCGGCGTGCGCGGCGCCGGCCGGTTGAGCGACGACGGGTGCGGTGGTGGTCACGGTGAGCCTCCCTCGGAATGGATGATCGGAGTCGAAGACCCGGATCAATCGGTGTTGTTCTCCATCCTGGGACTGCTACGCCGCCACTCGAGGCTGTTTCCGGGGTGAAATTACCGAGGATTTCTGTTTGCCGAAATTTCGGGAAGCTGTCACCATGGTGGGATGACTCTCACCCACGCTGACGCGTCCCGCGCCGCACCGACGCGAACCGACACCGCCGAGGCCGACGCCGGCGATGCCCTCCTGCTCGGGCGCAGGGTGCGCGAGCGCCGGATCCAGCTCGGGCTCAAGCTCGAGCAGCTGGCCCGATCGGTCGACCGCGCGCCCTCTCAGATCTCGGCGATCGAGAACGGCAAGCGCGAGCCGAGTCTCCCGGTGCTGCGCGCGCTCGCCGACGCCCTCGAGTGCACCGTGGACGAGCTGCTGATCCCGGAGGCGCCGAGCCGCCGCGCCGCGCTCGAGATCGCCGTGGAGCGCGCGCAGCGGGGCGCGGTGTTCAGCTCGCTCGGGATCCAGCCGATCCGCGTCTCGAAGGCGACGCCGGACGACACGCTGCAGGCGATCCTGGGGCTGCATCAGGAGGTGGAGCGCCTGCACCGCGAGCGCGCGGCCACGCCGGAGGAGGCGCGACGGGCCAACACTGAGCTGCGGGCCGAGATGCGGGTGCGCGGCAACTACTTCTCGGAACTCGAGGAGGCCGCGACCGAGCTGCTCGCCATGGAGGAGTACGCGCGCGGCCCGGTCTCGCAGCAGTCCATCTCGAACATCGCCGAGAAGCTCGGATTCAGCCTCCACTACGTCGGCGACATGCCGCACTCGACCAGATCGGTCATCGACCGCCGCAACGGCCGGATCTATCTGGGCGCGAATCTTCCCTCGCGGGATGCGCGGGCCCCGATCCTGCGCGCGCTCGCGAGCCTGATCTGCAAGCACGAGGAACCGAGCAGCTACGGCGAGTTCCTGCGGCAGCGGGTCGAGGCGAACTACATCGCCGGCGCCGTGCTGCTCCCGGAGCGGGCTGCGGTGGAGTATCTGAGCGAGGCGAAGAAGCAGCGGCGGATCTCGATGGAGGACCTGCGCGACGCGTTCGGCGTCTCGTACGAGATGGCCGCTCATCGCTTCACGAATCTGGCGACCCGGCATCTCGATCTCGACGTGCACTTCATGAAGGTGCACGAGTCCGGCACCCTCATCAAGGCCTATGAGAACGACGGGGTGCGCTTCCCCTCCGACGCGCTGGGGAACCTGGAGGGGGCGATGGTCTGCCGCAACTGGACCGCGCGCACCGTCTTCGGCCAGCCGGATCGTTTCAACCCCTGGTACCAGTACACGGACATGATCTCCGGCGGCACCTACTGGTGCACCTCCCGGGTCGAGAAGGCGAAGGAGGGGGAGTACTCGGTCAGCGTCGGCGTGGCCTTCGACGCGGTCAAGTGGTTCCGCGGCCGCGAGACCCCGCATCGCTCCCAGTCGTTCTGCCCCGACGAGAGCTGTTGCCGCCGCGCGAGCGACGAGCTGACGAGGAAGTGGGAGGCCTCGGCGTGGCCCGAGGCGGCGACGCCGACGAGCCTGCTCGCCGCACTGCCGACCGGCACCTTCCCCGGAGTCGACGCCCACGAGGTGTACGACTTCCTCGAAGCCCACGAGCGCTCCTGAGCGCGGCGCGCGAGCGGGATCTCGGCGAACTCCGGGATGCGTCTTGTCGTGGGCTGCGGTAACGTAGAACGAAGGCCCAAGAGGCCGGACAACGCATACGAGCAGAAGAGTGAGTAACGACGTGAACGCCGAGGAACAGGCTCATCGCCCGGGTGACACCGAAGCGCGCGCCACCCAGCAGTTCCGGGAGGACCTCGGCGCTCTGGTGCGTTCCCGCACGACCGATCTCTCGGTCGACGAGCGGGAGGCCGTGAGCGCTCTCCCGTCCGGAGCCGCCCTGCTCGTCGTGCGCCGCGGACCGGATCTCGGGGCACGGTTCCTGCTCGATCAGGACGTCACCGTCGCCGGACGTCATCCCGCGGTCGACATCTTCCTCGACGACGTCACGGTCTCGCGCAGGCACGCCGAGTTCGGGCGGAGCGGGACCGCCTTCTCCGTTCGCGACCTCGGATCTCTGAACGGGACGTTCGTGGACGGGCATCGCATCGACGCCGGTCACGATCTCGAGGACGGAGCCGAGGTCCAGGTGGGCAAGTTCAAGTTCACGTTCTTCGCCTCCCGCTTCGATCTCCCGGATCAGGTGTGACGTGGCGCCGCGCACGGCCCGGGCCCCGGGCGAGAGCGGGCTTTTCAGCATCGGCCAGGTTCTCGCCCTCCTGCAGGGCGACTTCGGCGACCTGAGCCCCTCGAAACTGCGCTTCCTCGAAGAGCAGGGGTTGATCGCGCCCGAGCGCTCGAAGTCCGGGTACCGCAAGTTCTCTCAGGCGCACGTCGAGCGGCTGCGCCTGATCCTCACGCTGCAGCGCGATCACTACCTGCCGCTCAGGGTGATCGCCGAGGTGCTCGCCGAGATCGATCAGGGCCGCGATCCGGTGATCCCCGGCGCCGGCCCGCGCAGCGCCTCGAGCATCCTCTCGCCGCGACGCGTGCTCGGCCGTGAGGAACTGCAGCGGCAGACCGGCGCGGCGTCCAGATTCATCGGCGAGGCCATCGCCGCGGGGCTCCTGCCCGCGGCGGAGGTGTTCCCGCATGACAGCATCGCCGAGGTGACGGCGCTGATGAAGCTGGCCGAGCACGGGATCACCCCGCGGCATCTCCGAGCCATGCGCGTGGCCGCGGAGCGGGACGCGGAGCTCGTGGAGCAGGCGGTGGAGGCGCGGGGAGCCGCCAGCGGCAGCCCGAGCGGGGCGGAGGACGCGCTGGAGCTGGCCGCGCTGCTCGAGACCGTGCGCGGCGGAGTGGTCAGGCGCAAGCTCGGCCGGTAGGCGCGGGTCGGGCGGGGCTCGCGAGCGGACGGCCCGGACGCGACACGCCTAAAGTTTTAGTTGAAGGTTAATTGCTCGGGAGTGCATCCGGGGCTAACGTTGAGGGAGCCCGACCGGCTCGGGACGAGGAGAATCGTGATGGAGGGTGTCTTGTCACCGTCGAATGACGCACCGCAGCAGGAACCCCTCTTCGTCGACGGGCTGCCCCAGCCGAACAAGGACGGCGGCTTCAAGGGCGCGGTCGCCGCGCGGGCGGCGGGCATCAGCTATCGGCAGCTCGACTACTGGGCGCGCACCGGCCTGGTCGAGCCGACGGTCCAGGGGGCGAAGGGCTCCGGCTCGCAGCGTCTCTACGGCTTCCGCGATATCCTCGTGCTCAAACTCGTGAAGCGGCTCCTCGACACGGGGATCTCGTTGCAGCAGATCCGCACGGCGGTCGCGCAGCTGCACGAGGCCGGGGTGCACGACCTCGCTCAGACCACCCTGATGAGCGACGGCGCCAGCGTGTACCTCTGCACCTCCAACGACGAGGTGATCGACCTGGTCAGCCGAGGACAGGGCGTCTTCGGGATCGCGGTCGGCAAGGTGCTGCGCGAGGTGGAGACCTCGCTCGTCGACATGGACGAGCACCGCGGGGACTCGGCCGGCAGCGAGGTCGACGAGCTCGCGGTGCGGCGCGAGGCCCGCAAGACCGGCTGAGCGCCCGCCGTCCGGGACCGAGCCCCGCAGCCCGGGGCCGAGCGCCTAGCGTTCGGGCTTGGCGTCGCCCGAGGCCGTGTCGTCGCGCGTGAGATCCAAGCCGTCTTCGGGCATGACAGTGCCCGGCTCGGGTCGCACCGATCCCGCGGCCGCGGCGGGCGCGTCGATCCCCGCCCCGCTCAGCACCTGATCCAGCACACGGTCGAAGTATCCCGCCATCTCCTGCGCCGCCTCTCCCGGCCACATGTGCACCGGCTTCGCGGCGCCCTGGGCCTGCTGCAGCGACGGGCGCTCCGGCAGCTGAGGATCCAGCACCAGCGGACCGAACATCTCGCGGAGCTCGCGGATCCGGAACTGATGCTCCATCGATTGCGAGCGCACGCGGTTGATGACGATCCCGCTCGGCTGCAGACGCGGGCTCAGCCCGAGACGCACCTCCTCGATCGCCCGCAGCGCGCGATCCGCCGCGGATACGGCGAAGAGGCCGGGCTCGGTCACCACGAGCACCTGGTCGCTGGCCGCCCAGGCCGTGCGGGTGAGCGCGTTGAGGGAGGGGGAGCAGTCGACGATCACGAGATCGTAGTCGGCCTCGACGCTCGCGAGCGCCTCCTCCAGCTTCCAGATCTCCCGGACGGACGGGTGCGGGCCGTCAAAATTGATGGCCGACGGGCTTCCGACCAGCAGGTCGATGGTGCCGCTCTCGTGATGCTTGCTCCAGCCGCTGCGGGCGATCGCGGAGCGGACCGTGCGCTCGCGCGGATCCTCGAGCACGTTCGAGATGTTCGCGTATTCCTCGGGATTCACGTCCATACCGGTGGAGACGTCCGATTGCGGATCGAGATCCACCACGAGGGTGCGAAGCCCCCGGGAGAACGAGGCCGAGGCGAGGCCGAGCGCAACAGTCGTCTTGCCGACACCGCCCTTGAGCGAGCTCACACTGAGTACATGCACGACAAAGAGTCTAGTCCTCGCGCTGCGAATCCGCTCCAATCGTCATGTGAAGACGACCGCCGCGCGGGGAGAGGGCGCGCGGCCGAGCACGGGATGGAGATCGCGAAGCGCCGTGCACGATAGGATGAATCCTGGGCAGAACTCGTTTGATATCGGTGTGTGAATGGTCGTGTGCGACTGGCGAAGGAGCCTCATGTTCGAGAAGGTGTTGGTGGCGAATCGTGGGGAGATCGCGATTCGCGCGTTTCGCGCGGCTCATGAGTTGGGCGTCCGGACGGTCGCGGTGTTCCCATTCGAGGATCGGAACTCGCTGCATCGGCTGAAGGCGGATGAGGCGTATCTGATCGGGACCGAGGGTCATCCGGTGCGTGCGTATCTGGACGTGTCGGAGATCGTGCGGGTGGCGACGGAGTCGGGCGCGGATGCGATCTATCCGGGCTACGGGTTCCTGTCGGAGAACCCGGGGCTGGCTCAGGCGGCCGAGGCTGCGGGGATACGGTTCATCGGCCCGGGCACGCGCGCGCTGGAGATGGCGGGGAACAAGGTCGCGGCGAAGGAGCACGCGATCGCGGCCGGGGTGCCGGTGCTGGCGTCGACGGCGCCGTCGACGGACGTGGACGAGTTGATCGCTGGGGCGCGGGAGATCGGGTTCCCGGTGTTCGCGAAGGCGGTCGCCGGCGGCGGCGGGCGCGGGATGCGGCGCGTGGAGCGCGAGGAGGATCTGCGCGAGGCGCTGGAGTCGGCGATGCGGGAGGCCGAGTCGGCGTTCGGCGACGCGACCATGTTCATCGAGCAGGCGGTGCTGCGTCCGCGTCATATCGAGGTGCAGGTTCTGGCGGATCGGACGGGTGCGACGGTGCATCTGTTCGAGCGGGACTGCTCGGTGCAGCGGCGGCATCAGAAGGTCGTGGAGATCGCTCCGGCGCCGAATCTCGACCCTGCGGTGCGGGACGCGCTGACGCGGGATGCGGTGGCGTTCGCGGAGTCGATCGGATACGAGAACGCCGGAACGGTGGAGTTCCTGCTCGACACCGAGGGCCCTCGGGCGGGTCAGCACGTGTTCATCGAGATGAATCCGCGGATCCAGGTGGAGCACACGGTGACCGAGGAGGTCACGGATGTGGATCTGGTGCAGGCGCAGATGCGGATCGCCGCTGGCGAGACGCTCGAGGAGCTCGGGCTGACGCAGGATCGGATCCAGTTGCGGGGCGCGGCGCTGCAGTGCCGGATCACGACGGAGGATCCGGCGCAGGGCTTCCGCCCGGATCTGGGGCGCATCACCGCGTACCGCTCGCCGGGCGGCGGCGGGGTGCGCCTGGACGGCGGCACGATCAACCCGGGCGCGCACATCAGCCCGCACTTCGATTCGATGCTCGCGAAGCTGACGTGCCGAGGCCGTGATTTCGAGGCCGCCGTGGTGCGGGCGAGGCGGGCGCTCGCGGAGTTCCGCATCCGCGGCGTCGCCACGAACATCCCGTTCCTGCAGGCCGTGCTCGATGATCCGGATTTCCGCGCGGGCGACGTGTCGACGGCGTTCATCGAGGAGCGGCCCGGCCTGCTGAAGCTGAACAAGCCGAAGGATCGCGCGACGCGGATGCTGCAGTACCTGGCGGACGTGACGGTCAACCAGCCCCACGGCGCGAGGCCGTCGGCGGCCGAGCCGGCGCTCAAGCTCCCGGTGGTCGATCTCGCGTCCGGTCCCCGGCCCGGGGGCCGGGAGCGGCTGCTGGAGCTCGGGCCGGACGGGTATGCGCGGGCGCTGCGGGAGCAGACCGCGCTGGCGGTGACCGAGACCACGTTCCGCGACGCCCATCAGAGCCTGCTGGCGACACGGGTGCGGAGCAAGGACCTGGTCGCGGTCGCGCCGCACGTGGCGCGGCTCACCCCCGAGCTCTGGTCGGTGGAGGCCTGGGGCGGCGCCACCTACGACGTGGCGCTGCGGTTCCTGGGCGAGGATCCGTGGGAGCGCCTGGCGGCGCTGCGGGAGGCGATGCCGAACGTTCCGATCCAGATGCTGCTGAGGGGCCAGAACACGGTCGGGTACACGCCGTACCCGCCGCAGGTGGCCGAGGCGTTCGTGCGCGAGGCCGCCGCCACGGGGGTCGACGTGTTCCGCATCTTCGACGCGCTCAACGACGTCGCCCAGATGCGGGTCGCGATCGACGCGGTGCGCGAGACGGGCACCGCGGTGGCCGAGGTGGCGCTGTGCTACACGGGGAACCTGCTGTCGCCCGCGGAGGACAAGTACACGCTGGACTACTATCTGGCCCTCGCCGAGCGCATCGTCGACGCGGGCGCGCACGTGCTCGCGATCAAGGACATGGCCGGCCTGCTGCGCCCGCAGGCGGCCGCGAAGCTCGTGACCGCGCTGCGGGAGCGATTCGAGCTGCCCGTCCATCTCCACACGCACGACACGCCGGGGGGCCAGTTGGCGACGCTGCTGGCCGCGTCGGCGGCCGGGGTGGACGCGGTGGACGCGGCGTCCGCGCCGATGTCGGGCACGACCTCGCAGCCGTCGCTGTCCGCACTGGTCTCGGCGCTCGCGGACACGGAGCGCGACACCGGGATCGACCCCGGGGCGGTGTACGCCCTGGAGCCGTACTGGGACGCGGTGCGGGTGGCCTACCGGCCGTTCGAGTCCGGGCTGCCGTCGCCGACCGGCCGGGTGTACACGCACGAGATCCCGGGCGGGCAGCTGTCGAACCTCAGGCAGCAGGCGATCGCGCTGGGGCTCGCGGAGAACTTCGAGAAGATCGAGGACATGTACGCCGCGGCCGACCGGATCCTGGGCCGGATCCCGAAGGTGACGCCGTCGTCGAAGGTCGTCGGCGATCTCGCGCTGCACCTCGCTGCGGTGGACGCGGACCCGGAGGATTTCGAGGCGCATCCGGAGCGGTACGACATCCCGGATTCGGTGGTCGGGTTCCTCGCGGGCGAGCTGGGGGAGATCCCCGGCGGCTGGCCGGAGCCGTTCCGCAGCCGGGTGCTCGCCAGCCGTCGCCCCTCGATCGAGGTCGCCGACGTCGCCGAGGCGGACGCGGCCCTGCTGCAGGGGTCGAGCCAGGAGCGGCGGGACGCCCTGAACCGGCTGCTGTTCCCGGGACCCACGGCGGAGTTCCTCGACGCGCGGGCTCGGTTCGGCGACCTGTCGATCCTCGATACCGGCGACTATCTCTACGGGCTCGAGGCGGGCGCGGAGCACGCGGTCGACCTGTCGAAGGGGGTGCGCCTCTACGTCGGGCTCGAAGCGATCGGCGAGGCCGACGACAAGGGCGTGCGCACCGTCATGGTGCGCGTGAACGGGCAGTTGCGGCCGGTGTTCGTGAAGGACCAGTCGGTCCGGGTCACCGTGGCGCAGGCGGAGAAGGCCGATCGCACGGTTCCCGGGCAGGTCGCGGCGCCCTTCTCGGGCACGGTCACGGTGAAGGTGCGGGCGGGCGACCGGATCGCCGCCGGCGACACGGTCGCCTCGATCGAGGCGATGAAGATGGAGGCGGCGATCACCGCCCCCGTGGCCGGGACCGTGCAGCGCGTCGCCTTCGAGGGCACCAGATCCGTCGAGGCCGGCGACCTGGTCCTCGTCATCGAGGAGGACTGAACGCGTGACGGTCCGAGACATCCGTCTCTTCGGCGACCCGGTGCTGCGGACCGTCTGCGACCCCGTCGAGGAGATCGACGAGGGGGTCCGCGCGCTCGTCGCCGATCTGTGCGAGACCGTGGCGTTCGACGGGCGGGCGGGCCTCGCCGCCACCCAGATCGGGCGCACGCAGCGCGCCTTCAGCCTCCACATCGACGGCGAGGTGAGCTACGTGCTCAACCCCGAGATCGTGGACCTGGGCGGCGAGCCCGTTCCCACGGGCGAGGGGTGCCTCTCGGTGCCCGAGCTGTGGTTCGAGGTGATGCGGTACCCCCGCGCCACCGTCCGCGGCGTGGATCTCGACGGACGAGAGGTGGTCATCGAGGGCGAGGGGCTGCTCGCCCAGGCGCTGCAGCACGAGTGCGATCATCTCGACGGGAAGCTCTACATCCAGCGCCTCGACCGGGAGACCCGCGGGGAGGCGATGCGCCGCATCCGCGCTTCCGACTGGTTCTGAAGCCGCCGTTCCCCGAGCGTGTCGCGGGGAACGACGGCTCCGCCCCTTCGACAGGGGTTCCTGAGCCTGTCGAAGGGCTCGGGGGCGGACCTCTCCGCCGCGCCTCAGCGCGCCGTCGTCACGGTCTCGGTCTGAGGGTTGTCGCCGTAGATCTTCGCGATCTCTCCGGCGTAGTCGCGCAGGATGTTGTCCCGCTTGATGCTCATCTTCGGGGTGAGGTGCCCGCTCGCCTCGGTGAACTCGGTCGGCAGGATCACCCATTTGCGGATGGACTCGGCGCGCGAGACGTGCGCGTTGCCGTGATCCACGGCCCGCTGCACCTCGGCGATGACGGCGGGGTGGGCCGCGGCCTCCTCGAGGGTCATGTGCTCGTCGTGGCCCTGGTTCTTCAGCCAGGTGGGCAGCATCTCGGTGTCGAGCGTGATGAGGGCCGCGATGAAGGGCTTCTGATCCCCGACCACCACGATCTGGCCGATGAGCGGGAACGCGCGGATCGGATCCTCGAGTCCCGCAGGCGCGACGTTCTTGCCGCCCGCCGTGACGATGATCTCCTTCTTGCGCCCCGTGATGGTGAGGTAGCCGTCATCGTCCAGGGCGCCCAGGTCGCCGGTCCGGAAGTAGCCGTCCTCGGTGAACACCGCCGCGGTCTCCGACGGATTCTGCCAGTACTCCTTGAACACCGCCGTGCCCTTCACCTCCACCTCGCCGTCCTCGGCGATGCGGAGGCTCTGCCCCGGCAGCGCGGGGCCGACCGTGCCGATCTTGAACTTGTCGGGGAGGTTCACGCTGACGGGAGCCGTCGTCTCGGTGAGTCCGTAGCCCTCCAGCACCTTGATGCCGAGGCTCTGGTAGAAGTGGCCGAGGTAGTGGCTGAGGGGCGCAGAGCCGCTCACCGCGTACTTCACGCGGCCGCCCATGGCCGTGCGCAGGGTCGAGAAGACCAGCCGGTCGAAGAGCTTGAACTTGAGGCTCAGCAACAGCGGTACCCGGGATCCCGCCATCACGTGCTCGCTGTGCTTCACGGCCGTGCCGGCGGCAGCGCGGAAGATCCTGCCCTTGCCGCCGGCCTCCGCCTTCTGCTCGGCCGAGTTGTACACCTTCTCGAAGACCCGCGGAACCGCGAGCAGGAAGGTGGGGGAGAAGCTGCCGAGCGAGGGCAGCAGCTTGGTGGTGTCCGGCTGGTGCCCGACTCGCACGCCCGCGTGCACGGCCAGCACCGAGATGAACCGCGCGTACACGTGCGCGAGCGTGACGAACAGCAGGGTGGAGGCGCCGGGCTCGTTGACCACCGAGCCGAGCGCGGCCGCCGAGTTGCGGGAGAGGTCGACGAAATTCGCGTGCGTCAGCACGACGCCCTTCGGGCGGCCGGTCGAGCCGGAGGTGTAGATGAGCGTGGCGACGTCCGTCGCGACGGCGATAGAACGGCGGCGCTCGATCTCCGCGTCCGGCACCTCGGCGCCCCCGGCGACGAACTCCGCGAGCGCCCCCCGGTCCAGCCGCCAGGCGAACTCCAGACCCTCCACCTCGTCCCTGATCTCGTCGAGACGGGCGGCGTGATCGCCGCTCTCGGTGATGACGCCCCGGACCCGGGAGTCCTCGAGCACCCAGTGCAGCTGCAGCGCCGAGGAGGTCTCGTAGACGGGCACCATGACGGCGCCCGCGTAGTGGAGCGCGAAGTCGATGAGCGTCCACTCGAACGAGGTCTTGCAGACGAAGGCGATGCGGTCGCCCGGTTGCACCCCGGCGGCCACGAGGCCCTTGGCGACCTCGACGACGCGAGCGCGGAACTCGACCGCGGTCACGTCGCGCCAGCCGTCGCCGTCGGGCGTCGCGAAGAGCACCCGATCCGGTGTGGCGGCCACCCGCTCCTCCAAGAGGTCGGTGACGTTGTCGTCTGGCGCCGTCGGCACGATCAGCGGCGTCTCGGTAACGTTCACGGCAACTCCTTCGATACCTGTACCAGAGGTCTCAGCCCGGTGCGCTTCGCGCCGACCGGTCTTCTTCAGACTATACGCACGCCGGGCCGCCCGCCCGTGAACGACGTGGCGTATCTACAATTCGATAGGGTGAGTCGGACGGAAAGGGAGGTGGTGACGCAGTGATCTACTGGTTTCTCAAGCACCTGGTGATCGGGCCGCTCCTCAAGACGATCTATCGACCCTGGGTGGAGGGCGCTGAGAACCTGCCCTCCACGGGTCCGGTCATCATCGTCGGCAACCATCTCTCGGTCATCGACTCCTTCTTCATGCCGCTGATGGTCGACCGCCGGATCTCCTTCCTCGCCAAGAGCGACTACTTCACCGGCAAGGGGATCAAGGGCTGGTTCACCAAGACATTCATGCTCGCCGTCGGACAGATCCCCATCGATCGCTCCGGGGGCAAGGCCAGCGAGGCCTCGCTCAACACCGGTCTCGCCGTGCTCGAGCGCGGCGAGGTGCTCGCGCTGTACCCGGAGGGCACGCGCAGCCCCGACGCCCGCCTCTACCGGGGCCGCACGGGCGTGGCGCGCCTGGTCCTGGAGTCCGGAGCGGTCGTCGTGCCCGCGGTGATGATCGACACCGAGAAGTGCATGCCGATCGGCGCGAAGTTCCCGAGGATCCGGCGCATCGGCACGGTGATCGGCGAGCCCATGGACTTCAGCCGCTTCGCGGGGATGTCGGCGGATCGCTTCGTGCTCCGCAGCGTCACCGATGAGATCATGGTCGAGATCCAGCGCCTCGGCGGCCAGGAGTACGTGGACGTCTACGCCAGCAGCGTACGCAATGCCAAACCGGCGGTGACGGCGGCCGCGCCGGGATAGAATGGTCCGGTTGCCATCGACTTGGAAAGCGGGCGAGAAGTGAGTGAGCAGACCGTGACGGGTGTCCCCTTCGAGGCGTCGGGCCTGGACTCCTATCGTGCGCTCGAAGCGAAGCAGCAGCCGACCTGGCTGGACGCGGGCGCGGTGGACGCCGCGGTCGCGGAACTCGCCGCCCAGCCGCCGCTGGTGTTCGCTGGCGAGGCGGATCAGCTGCGGGAGAGGCTCGCCGCCGCGGCCAGGGGAGAGGCCTTCCTGCTGCAGGGGGGCGACTGCGCCGAGACCTTCGCCGCCGCCACCGCGGACAAGATCCGCGATCGGGTCAAGACCGTGCTGCAGATGGCGGTCGTGCTGACCTACGGCGCCTCGATGCCGGTCATCAAGGTCGGGCGCATGGCGGGGCAGTTCGCGAAGCCGCGCTCGAGCAACACCGAGACGCGAGACGACGTGACGCTGCCGGCGTACCGCGGCGATCTGGTGAACGGCTACGATTTCACCCCGGAGTCGCGCGCGGCCGATCCCTCTCGGATGGTGCGCGCCTACCACGTGTCGGCGTCGACGCTCAATCTGATCCGCGCCTTCACCCAGGGCGGATTCGCCGATCTGCGGCAGGTGCACGCCTGGAACCAGGGCTTCGTCTCGAACCCCGCGAATCAGCGGTACGAGGCGCTCGCAGCCGAGATCGACCGGGCGCTGCGCTTCATGGAGGCCTGCGGCGTCGAGAGCTCGGCGCTGACGCAGACGGAGTTCTACGTCAGCCACGAGGCGCTGCTGCTCGACTACGAGCGCCCCCTGGTGCGCATCGACTCGCGCACGGGAGAGCCCTACGGCACCTCCGGGCACCTGCTCTGGATCGGGGAGCGCACGCGCGATCTCGACGGCGCGCACGTGGAGTTCCTCTCGAAGCTGCGCAACCCGATCGCGGTGAAGCTGGGACCGACCGCCACCGTGGACGACGCGCTGCGCTTGATCGACAGGCTCGACCCCGATCGCGAGCCGGGACGCCTCACCTTCATCACCCGGATGGGGGCGGGCAGGATCCGCGATGCGCTGCCGCCGCTGCTCGCGGGGGTGCGCGACGCCGGGGCGCTGCCGCTGTGGGTCACCGACCCGATGCACGGCAACGGGATCACCAGCTCGACGGGCTACAAGACGCGCCGTTTCGACGACGTCATGGACGAGCTGCGGGGCTTCTTCGAGGCGCACCGCGAGGTGGGCACCTTCCCGGGCGGCATCCACGTCGAGCTCACCGGCGACGACGTGACCGAGTGCCTCGGCGGATCGGAGAACATCGACGAGGCGGCGCTCGCGACCCGCTACGAGTCGCTGTGCGATCCTCGCCTCAACCACATGCAGTCGCTGGAACTCGCCTTCCAGGTCGCCGAGGAGCTCAAGCGCAGCTGAGCGACCCGGCGACAGAGGCGCCGGATCAGAAGTCCAGGGACACGCGCGCCCTGACGACGACCTCGGTGCCGGCGGGCACCCGCTCGCCCGCCGCGGGCTCCGTTCCCGTCGCCCTCGCGAAGTCCCGGAAGGTCTCGAGCACCCCCGAACTCGGCGAGAAGCCCGCCTGCTCCAGCGTGTCGATCGCCTCCTGCAAGGGCAGCTCGGCCACGTCGGGGATCTCGAAGAGCTCCGGGCCGAGCGAGATGCGCACCCCCACCCCGTCGCCCACGCGGAGCTCTCGCCCGGGATCGACCATGGCGATGACGCTCCCCTCGGGCACCTCGCCGTGGTGCTCCTCGACGTTCGCGTCCGCGTCGACGGAGAGCCCGACCGCTTCCAGCGACTCCGTGGCCGCCTCCACCGTCTGCCCGGCCACGTCCGGCACCGATCCGGCCGAGACGATCAGATCGATGCGCCCCTGCTCGGAGTAGGTCTCGCCGAGCCCCTTGCCGTTCGAGCCGAGCGCGAGGATCACCGTCCCGCGCTCGCCCCCGTCGAAGCGCTCCTCGACGACCTCGCCCACGCGGAAGCGGGCCTCCTCTATCGCGCGCTGCGCCTCCTCCAGCGGGAGGCCGTTGAGGGTCGGCACGTCGAGTTTGGCCGGCCCGGTCGATCGGCAGAGCGTGACCGTCGACTCGCGATCGACGCGGCTGCCGGCCGCGGGTTCGGTGCCGACGGCGCGGCCCTTCTCGACCTCCAGGCTCGAGCACTTGTCGGTCTCCACCGTGAGGGACAGCTCCTCGAGGGTGAGCGTGGCCGCGTCGAGCTCCTCTCCCGCGACGTCGGGGACGGTCACCTGCGAACCCGGCCCCTGACCCCACCACCAGCCGACTCCGCCGGCGAGCGCGATCAGGACGACGAGCGCGGCCGCGAGCCAGCCGCCGCGCCGGGCACGGCGGGCGCCCGCCCGGCGAGCCCGATCGACGGCTGTGGCGGGGGCGGACGAGGGCCGTTCCGCGGAGGGGGCCGTCGACGCCTGGAGCGCGCCCTGCTCCGCGCCGCTGAGCACCGTGGTCGAGGGGGTCGTCGTCCCGATCGCGCCGGTGCGCGGGAGGATCCTCGTGTCGCCCGGCCCCCCGCCGTTCCTGATGGCGCGCAGCGCCTCGAGCGCCTGGGCGGCGTCGAGCGGCCGGAGGGAGGGGTCGCGCTCCGCGCACCAGCGGACGAACTCGTCAAGCTCCGGCGGGGTCTCCGGGGCGAGGCTCGACGGCGCGGGCACGTCGGAGTGCGCGTGCTGGTAGGCGATCTGCATGGCCTGCTCGCCTCGGAAGGGCTGGCGGCCGGTCAGCATCTCGAAGGTCATGATGCCGAAGGCGTACACGTCGCTGCGCTCGTCGGCGATGCCGCGGGTGACGAGCTCCGGGGAGAGGTAGGCGATGGTGCCGAGCAGCGCCTGTCCCGTCGTCGTATTGGCGCTGACCGCGCGAGCCAGCCCGAAGTCTCCGATCTTGATGCGCCCGTCGTCGGCGAGCAGCACGTTCTCCGGCTTGACGTCCCGGTGCACCAGCCCGGCCGCGTGGGCCGCGGCGAGGCCGGAGAGCACCGCCTCTCCGATCTCGAGGGTCTGATCGACCGTGAGCCTTCGCTGCTGCTTCAGCAGTTCGCGGAGCGTGATGCCCGGCAGGTACTCCATCACGAGGTACGGCACGCCGCCGTCGGCTCCCTGATCGAAGACCCCGACGACGTTGGCGTGGCCGAGCATGGCCGCGCTGCGCGCCTCCCGCTCGAAACGGCGGGTGAAGTTCTCGTCCTCCACGAGGTGCTGATGCATCACCTTGATGGCGACCCGGCGCTGCAGGCGCAGATCGTTGCCCAGATACACCATCGCCATCCCCCCGCGCGCGATGCGGGAGCGCACGAGATACCGTTCATCGAGCGTGCGCCCGATGAACGGATCGGAGGGGACGGAGTTCACGCGCCGATTCTATGGAACAAAACCGTTCGCGAACGGACAGCGCGCCGCACGGAGCGAGACACCGCGAGCGGACCGCGTCGGGACCGGCGAATATCCGGCGCACCGCGCGAGGTGCCCTAGAATGCTGGTGTGCCCGAGAACGAGCCGACGCGAACCGAGTATCTGACCATCCCCGAATTGTGCGAGCGGTGGGAACTCACGCCCGGGAAGGTGCATCGGCTCATCGAGGATCACCACCTCGCAGCTGTCCGCATCGAGAACGTCCTGCATGTCCCGGCGGAGTTCGTCGCGGACCACGAACCGCTCAGTTCCCTGCGCGGCACGCTGCTGGCGCTGCTGGACGCGGGATACTCCAACGACGAGGCGGTCGCGTGGCTGCTCGGGGAGAACGAAGAGCTCGGCGAGCGCCCGGTGGCGGCGCTCAGAGCGGGCCGCAAGAGCGCCGTCAGGCGCGCGACACAGGCGCTGGCCTTTTGACGCAGACGGCTCCGGCCCTTTCCGCACGGGCACCGGCCTGCTGACCCGCGTCAGGCGACGCGCCGGGTGGATCTGCGCGCGAGGTCGATGAGCCGCTCCTTGGCTCCGACGTCGAGCGGCGCGAAATCGAGCGACGCCTCCGCGCGGTCGATGTTGCGGGCGATCATGTCCTCCACTCGGCGCACCGCTCCGCTGTCGCGGATCGTTCGCTGCATCATCTCGATCTGCTCCGCCTCCAGCGTGGGATCGCCGAGCATCTCGTCGAAGAGTCGGCGCTGCGTATCCGGAAGCGAGGTGCGGGAGAGGGTGACGAGCACCGTGCGCTTCCCCTCCAGCAGATCGTCGCTCGCAGGCTTGCCGGTCAGGTCGCTGTCGCCGAACACGCCGAGCAGATCGTCGCGGAGCTGGAACGCGACGCCCACGGGGAGCCCGAACTCGGAGAGCGCGCCCTCCTGCTCCTCATCCGCGCCCGCGAGGGCCGCGCCGATCAGCAGCGGAGCCTCCACGCTGTACTTGGCGGACTTGTAGACGAGCACGAGCGTCGAGCGCTCGAGCTGCTGCTGCTCGGGCGCGAACTCGGGCTGCTGCTCCTCGAACACGTCGAGGTACTGGCCCGCCGCGACCTCGCTCCGCATCCGGTTGAAGTGCTCGCGGGCGGCGCGGCCGGCCGCGGCGGCCGCTCGGTCGCAGGCCCGCTGCATCAACTCGTCGGCCCACGACTGCAGCAGGTCTCCGAGCAGGATGGCCCCGGCGAGGCCGAAGTGCTCGGCCGAGCCGCGCCAGCCGGCGTCGTCGTGCAGGGAGGCGAAATGGCGGTGGGCGGACGGGCGCCCCCGTCGAGTATCGGAGCGATCGATCACGTCGTCGTGGATCAGCGCGGCGGCGTGGAAGAGCTCCAGCGCGCAGGCGGCGTCGAGCACCACCCCGAGCTCGCCGCTCGGCTCGCCGAAGACGTCGAGCGGGCGCACCGCCCGATATCCGAGCACGGCGAAGCGCGCGCGGAGCCGCTTGCCGCCCGCAAGATAGTCGGCGGCCTCGTCGAGCAGCGGGGCGATATCCGCGCCGAGCGGCTGCAGCTCGCCGCGATGGGCGGCGAGCGTATCGTCGATCCGCTCCTGAATGAGCCCTGCGAGTCGCGTCGTTTCCTCCACGTCGCCTAGCCTAGCCGGGTTCCGCTGGCGTAGACTGGTGGGAAGACCACGGGACCGGGAGGTGAAGATGGGACTGTCGGAACGCGAGCAGCAACTGCTCGACGACATGGAGCGCCGGCTTTACCAGAGCGAGGCGGACGTGATGCGTGCGGCTTCGAACCCGACCCGCCGCGTCAGCATCCGTTCCCTCGTGCTCGGGATCCTGTGCGGAGTCGTCGGCATCGGCGTGCTCCTCACCGCGGTCTCCGCTCAGCAGTGGTGGCTGGGGCTCATCGGTTTCGTGGCGATGCTCGGCGGCGCGGTGCTCGCCTTCACGAAGACCGAGGCTCCCGGCGTCTCCGATGGAGAGGCGCGCAGGCCCTCCGCCTCCGGGCCGTCGGCCTCGGAGAGCTTCAGCGATCGGATGGAGCGCCGCTGGGATCAGCGGATCGAGGGTGAGCGCTAGCCGAAACGCACGGCGTTTCGGGTGGCGCTCGGTGCCGCCCGCGGCGGCAGCCTACGGAGCGCAGCGAGAGATGGAGCGCTGATCGCGCACGCGGCCTGACCGGCCGCACCCCTGAATCAAGGGCGGTGGATGATTCCACCGCCCTTTTTCGTGCGCCCGGATCGGCGGCGGCGGCGCGGTCGAGGGGCGCGGTGGGGAGAAGTGGAGCAAAAAGTGGAGGAAAAATGGTGAAAGTGGGGGAAAGTGGAGTAAAGTGGCGCTAAGACCCGCGGCGGACGGGTCTCGAATCGTCGGTCGAGCACCGCGGGGAAGGAGGCGCCGATGTTCCTCGGCACCTACACCCCGAAGCTCGACGAGAAGGGGCGCTTCATCCTGCCGGCGAAGTTCCGGGAGGAACTGGCCGAGGGTCTGGTCGTCACCAGAGGGCAGGAGCGCTGCCTCTACGTCTTCAGCGAGACCGAGTTCACCCGCATGCACGAGCGGATCCGCGAGGCGCCCATCACCTCCAAGCAGGGGCGCGACTATCTCAGGGTCTTCCTGTCCGGCGCCCACGCCGAGACGCCCGACAAGCAGGGCCGGTTCACCGTGCCGCCCGCGCTTCGGGACTACGCCGGGCTCGATCGGGAACTCGCGGTGATCGGCGCCGGCAGCCGAGCGGAGATCTGGGACGCCGGGGCCTGGCAGACGTATCTGGACGAGCAGGAGACCGCGTTCTCCGAGATCGAGGAGGAGGTGATCCCGGGCATGTTCTAGCGCCGGTACCCGTGGCCTCTCGTCTCCGCTCTCCCTGACGCGCTTCCCCTGCGGCAGGTCGACGGACGAGGGACCAGGGATCCCGGCCTCACGGACGACGCCCCGGAAGACATCATGGTCGCCTCACTCGCAGAACGATACGACGGTGCCGATCCCGGCGCGCTGCACACGCCGGTGATGATCGAGCGCTGTCTCGAACTGCTCGCGCCGGTCGCCGCGCGCCCCGGAGCGGTCGTCGTCGACGCGACCCTCGGCATGGGCGGCCACGGCGAGGCCCTGCTGGCGGCCCACCCGGGACTGACGCTGCTCGGCCTCGACCGGGATCCCGACGCGCTCGCGCTCGCGGCCCGCAGGCTCGACCGCTTCGGGGAGCGCGCGATCCTCCGGCACACCGTCTACGACGGTCTCGCGGAGGCCGCCGCGGCGGCGGGCCTCGACCGGGTCGACGGCGTCCTCTTCGATCTCGGGGTGAGCTCGCTGCAGCTCGACGACGCCGGGCGAGGCTTCGCCTACGCCCGCGACGCGCCGCTCGACATGCGGATGGACCAGACGACCGGGCGGACGGCCGCCGAGGTGCTCGCCGAGGAGCCCGAGGGCCGGCTGCGCGAGCTCTTCGAACGCTACGGGGAGGAGCCCCTGGCGGCGAGGTACGCGCGGGCGATCGTGGCCGCGCGGGCCGCGACGCCGATCGAGCGCAGTGCGCGGCTGGTCGAGGTGCTGCAGGAGGCCACCCCGGCGGCGCTGCGGGACCGGCGGCATCCCGCGAAACGGGTCTTCCAGGCGCTGCGGGTCGAGGTCAACGGCGAACTGGCCGCCCTGGAGCGCGCGCTCCCCGCCGCGCTGTCGTCGCTGGGCCGGGGCGGACGGATCGTCGTCATGAGCTATCAGTCGTTGGAGGACCGGCTGGTCAAGCGCGTGCTGGCCGAGCGGAGCCGCTCCACCGCCCCCGCGGGGCTTCCCGTCGAGCTTCCCGAGCACCGGCCCGAGTTCGCGCTGCTCACCAGAGGCGCCGAACGCGCCGACGCCGCCGAGCAGCATCGGAACCCCCGGGCCGTCCCGGCGCGCCTGCGGGCGGCCGAGCGAGTGCGGGAGGCGGCATGAGCGCCAGGGACAGCACCGCTCCCATCGAGCCGTTGTGGGCGCTGGATCCGGACCCCGTCGCGACGCATCAGCATGAGACCGACGCCTACTGGCTCGGAGCGCTCCCCGCCCCGACGCCCGCGCCGCGGCCGCAGCTGCGACCGGTTCCCGCCGCGCGCCCCGCGCGTCGCAGCGTCAGCCCGCTCCTCGCCGGCCTCGTCGCCGTCGCGATCATCCTCGCGACCTTCGCCGCTCAGCTCGGCCTGAGCATCGCGGTCTCAGAGGGAGCCTACGAGACCAGGGCCCTCGAACAGGAGCAGCGCGATCTGATGCGCGTCGAGCGCGTGCTCTCCCAGAACGTCGACAAGCTCGCCTCCCCGCAGAACCTCGCGGAGAACGCCGGGGAGCTCGGCATGGTGCAGAACGCGACCCCGGCCACGCTGCGGTTGAGCGACGGCAAGGTGCTCGGCAGCCTCGAGCCGCGCACCAGCGAGGTCGGCAAGAATCGCATCCCCAACGCCACGCTCGACCAGCTGCCGGTGGTGGACGCCGACGGGCTGCTCGTCTCACGGGACGGGGGACAGGCCGAGGCGGGTGCCGCTGATTCCGCCGCCTCGGCGGTACCGTGGCAGGGGACGCTTCCGGCCCCGGACACGCACTGAGCGATGCCCGCGGCCGGCCGCGAGCCGCCATCCGATCAGAGGCCGAAGGGGAGGGGACACGATGACGAGAACGCGCTCGGGCACCGCCCGCCGCCTCATCGCCCTGACGATCGTCGTCGTGGGCGCTCTGGTCTTCGCGGTCCGGCTCTTCGACGTGCAGGTCGTCTCCGCCGAGGAGCTCGGCGAGCAGGCCAAGGGGAAGCGCGCGGTGCCCATCGTGATCCCGAGCCTGCGCGGGGACATCGTCGACCGCAACGGGGAGATCCTCGGCACGACCGACGAGCGCTACGACGTGCAGCTCTCCCCGAAGAACACCCGGGTCGGCGGAGGATCGTTCTACCGTCCCGCCGATGAGGGGGGGATCGCCACGGTCCGGGTGACCTCGCAGCAGGCCTTCGCCGAGATCGGCGAGATCACCGGGCAGACGGCCGAGGAGATCGAGACGATCGTCGACGACGCGCTGGAGGAGGACCCCAAATCCGACTTCGCCTACGTGAAGCGGTCCGTCGACCTGACGACCCTGACCCGGCTCAAGGCGCTGAACATCCCGTGGCTCACCTTCGACAGCAATCACGCCCGCAGCTATCCCAACGGGGCGGTCGCGGGCAACCTCATCGGCTTCGCCGGAGCCGACTCGGAGCCGCAGGCCGGGGTCGAGCTCTCGCAGGACGCATGCCTCACGGGCATCGACGGCGAGGAGAGCTACGAGCGCGGAGCGGACGGCGTCGCCCTGCCCGGCAGCGTCGTCGTCACCCAGGAAGCCGTGAACGGCGGCACCGTGCAGCTGACCGTGGACCGCGATCTGCAGTGGGAGACGCAGCAGATCATCGATGCGCAGGTGAAGCGGGTCGGCGCCGAATGGGGGCTGCTCACGGTTGTCGACATCAGGACGGGGGAGCTCGTCGCCGTGGCCGAGGACGGCTCGGTGGATCCGAACGACGTCGACGCGGGCGATCCGACCAAGCGCGAGGCGCGGAGCTTCGTCGATCCCTACGAGCCGGGCTCCACGTTCAAGACGATCACGGCCGCGGCGCTGATCGACAGCGGCGCGGCGACCCCCGGAACCACGGCCTCGGTCCCGTCCACCTGGCGGCCCGAGGACGGCGTGGTCTTCAGCGACTCCTTCCAGCACGAGGCCATGCCCTGGACACTGGCGGGGATCATGCTGCACTCGTCGAACGTCGGCATCTCGATGCTCGGATCCAAGCTCGACGCGGAGACCCGCTACGACTATCTGCGGGCCTTCGGCATCGGCGAGTCGACGCGGGCCGGACTGCAGGTCGAGGACGCGGGCCTGCTCTACCCCCCGGATCAGTGGGATCGGCAGACCTCCTACAACACGATGTTCGGTCAGGGGCTCTCGTCGACGATCGTCCAGACCGCCGGGGTCTACCAGACCATCGCGAACGGGGGCGTGCGCGTGCCGCCCAGCGTCGTCGCGAGCTGCACCGGCGCGGACGGCTCGGTGCAGGAGCCCGAGCACGGCGAGGCCGTCCGCGTGGTCTCCGAGAAGACCGCAGATTCGATGATGCAGATGCTCGAGAACGTCGTGAAGCAGGGCTGGATCTCGGAACACGTCTCGATTCCGGGGTATCGCATCGCGGGCAAGACGGGCACCGCCGAGCAGGCGGACGGCCGCGGCGGCTACCGCGGCGACTTCGTGCACAGCTTCGCCGGGATCTTCCCCGCCGACGATCCGCAGTACGTCGTCGTGTCCTCGATCGCCTACCCCACGTCCGGCGACGGGGGCGTCGCGGCGCTCCGTTCGTTCCACGACGCCGCGGAGGCCACGATCCGAACCTTCCACATCCCGCCCTCCACCGGCAAGTACCGGAAGCTGCCGACGGGCGACGAGCAGTGATCCGGACGGGAGCGGCCCGGGCGCGGCCGCGCGGCGAGTGTCCTAGGATCGAGTGGTGATGAGCGGTCAGGCCGAGACGAGTATCCGACCGCGGGCTCCGCACGGCGCGGACCTGGGGCGCCTCCGGGAGCGCTTCGCGCTCGCGTTCGCCGACGGAGCCGACGGCCTCGTCGATGCCGCGGAGCGGGAGGTGCGCGGGGTGACGCTCGACTCGCGGGACGTGCGCGCGGGCGACCTGTACGCGGCGCTTCCGGGGGAGAGACGGCACGGCGCGGAGTTCGCCGCGCAGGCCCGGGAACGCGGCGCCGCCGCGATCCTCACCGACCCCGCGGGCGCGGAGCTGCTGCGCGAGGCAGGGACCGGCCTTCCCGTGCTCGTCTCCGAGGATCCACGCGGGATCCTCGGAGAGGTCTCCGCCGAGATCTACGGCACCGCGGGAATCGACGCCGCCGTCTTCGGCGTGACCGGGACGAACGGCAAGACCAGCGTGGTCTATCTGCTCGCCGAGCTGCTGCGCGCGGCGGGCCTGCGCGCGGGTCTGAGCTCGACCGCGGAGCGCCGGGTCGGCGACACCGCGATGACGAGCGGCCTGACGAGCCCCGAGGCGCCCGAGCTGCACGCGCTCCTCGCCCGGATGCGCGAGGAGCGCGCCGAGGCGATCGCGCTCGAGGTCTCCGCCCATGCGGTGGTCCGGCATCGGATCGACGGCGTGCGCTTCGACGTCGTCGCCTTCAACAACTTCTCGCAGGATCATCTCGACGACTTCGGCGACATGGAGAGCTACTTCCAGGCGAAGCTCGCCCTCTTCGCGCCCGAGCACGCGCGCCGCGGCGTCGTCGTGGTCGACTCCGCCCACGGCCGGCGTGTCGCGCGCGAGTCCCGGATCCCGGTGACCACGCTCGCCACGGAGTACGGCGCGGAGGCGGACTGGCATCTCGCGGTGACGGCTCAGGACATCGACGGCGTGGCGTTCGCGCTCCAGGGGCCGGGGGGAGCGCGGTTCCGGGGACGGGTGCCCGTCTTCGGGCGCTTCATGGCCGAGAACGCCGCGCTCGCGCTCATCATGCTGCACGAGGCCGGCATCGGCTTCGAGCGCATCGCGGCCGGCCTCGAGGGCACGGATCGCCAGGGCGGCCTCATCCCGGTCTACATCCCCGGTCGGCTCGAGGCGATCAACCCGTCCGGCAGCGGTCCGAGGTTCTACGTCGACTACGGGCACACGCCGGGCAGCTTCGCGGCCATGCTCGACGCGCTCGCCGAGGTGGCGGAGGGACGGGTGATCTTCATGTTCGGCGCGGACGGCGACCGCGACACGAGCAAGCGGGCCGAGATGGGCCGGATCGCCGCGACGGGCAGCGACATCCTGATCGTCTGCGACTACCACCCCCGCTCCGAGGACCCCGCGGCGATCCGCGCGCAGCTGCTCGCCGGAGCGCGAGCGGCGGGACGCGCGGAGCTGTACGAGGAGGGGGATCCGCGAGCCGCCGTCAGACTCGCCATTTCGCTGGCGCGGCCCGGTGACGTTATCCTGTATGCCGGCCCGGGGCACGAGGACTACCAGGAGGTCGAGGGGCGCAAGCTCCCCTACTCGGCACGAGACGAAGTACGCGCAGCACTGCGCGAGGCAGGACTGCTGTGATTGCACTCACCCTGGCCGAGATCGCCGACGCGATCGGCGGCCGATTGATCCCGGGCCGCGACGGAGCGGACGGCGGGACGGTCGTCGACGGCGACGCCCAGACGGATTCGCGGGAGATCGCCCCCGGCCAGATCTTCTTCGCCCGTCGCGGGGAGACGACGGACGGACACCGCTTCGCGGCGCAGGCGGTCGCGCGCGGAGCGCGGTTGCTCGTCGTCGAGCGCGAGCTCGACGATCACGAGTACCGTGCGGAGCAGGAGACGGACGATCGCGTCGCGCAGATCCTCGTCGACGACGCCACGCTCGCGCTCGGACGCCTCGCGACCGAGGTCGTCCGCCGCGTGCACGCGGGCGGCGGGCTCACCATCGTCGGCATCACCGGCTCCAACGGGAAGACCACCACGAAGAATCTGATCGCCGCGATGGCGGAGCGCGCCGGGCGCCGCACCGTGGCCTCCGCGAAGTCCTTCAACAACGAGGTCGGCGGGCCGCTCACCATGCTGCGGCTGCGCGCGGAGACGGAGATCCTGGTCGCCGAGATGGGAGCCAGCGCCGAGGGCGAGATCGCAAGGCTCACCGCGATGGCCCCTCCCGACATCGCGGTCGTGCTCTCGGTCGGACTCGCCCATGCGGGGGAGTTCGGGGGGATCGAGGCGACCTTCCGCGCCAAGAGCGAGATGGTGCGCGATCTGCCCGCTTCGGCGACGGCCGTGCTGAACCGCGATGATCCCCGGGTGGCCCGGATGGCGGAGCTGACGCGGGCGCGCGTGCGCTGGTTCGGCGCGCATCCCGAGGCCGAGGTGCGCGCCGACGACGTCGTCGCCGACGCCGAGGGCACCCGCTTCACGCTCAGGATCGGGGGCGAGGCCGCGGCGGTCCGCTTCCCGGTGCTGGGCGAGCATCACGTCTCGAACGCGCTCGCCGCCGCCGCCGTGGGGCACGAGCTCGGGCTGCCGCTCGACGCGATCGCGGCCTCCCTCGCGGCGACCGAGCTCGCCGGTCCCGGCCGGATGCAGGTGCTGGGCGGGCGCGACGGCGTCACGATCATCAACGACGCCTACAACGCCAGTCCGGATTCGATGAGCGCCGCGCTGAAGACCCTCGCGATGGTCGCGCGGCCCGACGCCCGCAGCGTCGCCGTGCTCGGGGCCATGAGCGAGCTGGGTGAGCTCTCCGGTGAGGCGCACGACCGCATCGCGCTGCAGATCGTCCGGCTGGGGATCTCCGAACTCGTGGTCGTCGGGGACGAGGCCCGCCGCCTGCACATCAGTGCGATCAACGAGGGGTCGTGGGCGGGGGAGAGCGTCTTCTTCGCCGATCACGACGAGGCGTTCGACTACCTCGAGCGGACGCTCGGGGCCGGCGACACGGTGCTCGTGAAATCGTCCAACGCCGCCGGCCTGCAGCGGCTCGGCGACCGACTCGGGGAGGCCTTCGCATGATCGCGCTGCTGTTCGCGGGCGGCATCTCCATGCTGTTCTCGCTGCTGCTGACACCGCTGTTCATCCGGCTGTTCACCCGTCTGCGCTGGGGGCAGTTCATCCGGGAGGACGGGCCGCAGTCCCACCACGCCAAGCGGGGCACGCCGACCATGGGCGGGCTCATCTTCATCTCGGGCTCGGTGATCGCCTACTTCCTCGCGAAGCTCCTGGCGGGAGAGCAGCCCACCGCGTCGGCGCTGCTCGTGATCCTGCTGACGGTCGGCCTCGGCGCGGTCGGCTTCATCGACGACTTCCTCAAGACCCGCAAGCAGCAGTCGCTCGGCCTCGGCGGCTGGGCCAAGATCGCGGGGCAGGTGGTCGTGGCGGTCGCCTTCGGTGTGCTCGCGCTGCAGTTCGCGAACGAACGGGGTCTCACGCCCGCCAGCTCCCACATCTCCCTCTTCCGGGAGCTGCCCTTCGACTTCATGTCGCTCGGCCCGGTGCTCGGCCTCGTCCTCTTCCTGCTCTGGATCATCCTGATCGTGACGGCGGCCTCGAACTCGGTGAACGTGACCGACGGGCTCGACGGGCTCGCCGGGGGCGCGTCGATCCTCGCGATCGGCGCCTACGCGGTGATCGGCTTCTGGCAGTTCAGCCAGCTGTGCGCCCGCCACATCGAACCGGGCTGCTACGAGGTGCGCGATCCGCTCGATCTCGCGGTGATCGCCGCGGCGCTCGTCGGCGGGCTGGTCGGCTTCATCTGGTGGAACGCCAACCCGGCCCACATCTACATGGGCGACACCGGCTCGCTGGGCCTCGGCGGGGCGATCGCGGCGTTCGCGGTCCTCAGCCACACCGAGCTGCTGCTGCTGCTCATCGGCGGACTGTTCGTGATCGAGTCGGGCTCGGTGATCGTGCAGCGGCTCTACTTCAAGATCACGCGGGGCAAGCGCATCTTCCTGATGAGCCCGATCCACCACCACTTCGAGCTCAAGGGCTGGGCCGAGACCGCCGTGGTGGTGCGATTCTGGATCGTGGCGGGCGTGTTCGTGCTCAGCGGTCTCGGGGCCCTCTACACGGAGTGGACGCTGCTGCAGTGAACGAGTCGCCCGTGCGCGCGCGGCCGGCGGCGCTGACGAGCTGGCACCACGATTGGAGCGGCCTGCGCGTCGCCGTCCTCGGCCTCGGCGTCACCGGCTTCTCGGTCGCCGACACCCTCGTCGAGCTGGGATGCCGGGTCCGCGCGATCTTCGGCCGCTCCGACCCCGAGCGCGAGCGGCTGCTCGACGTCATCGGGGCCGAGCGCTCCCGCCTCGAGCACGATGCCGAGCAGCTCGCCGATCTGCGGGCCTTCGCCCCCGACCTCGTCGTGGTCTCTCCCGGCTACCGACCCGACCACCCGCTGACGGTCTGGGCGGAGGAGGCCGGGGTCCCGGTCTGGGGCGACATCGAGCTCGGCTGGAGGCTGCGCGACAAGACGGATCGCATCGCGGACTGGATCTGCGTGACCGGGACCAACGGCAAGACCACGACCGTCCAGCTGACCGCGCACATGCTCGTGGCCGCCGGCCTGCGCGCCGCGCCGGTCGGCAACATCGGCGTGCCGATCCTCGACGCGCTCCGCGACCCGCAGGGCTACGACGCCCTCGTCGTCGAACTCTCCAGCTTCCAGCTCCACCGACTCCCCGTCGCGGGAGCCGGCAGCGTCTCGCCCTACGCGAGCGCCTGCCTGAACGTCGCGGCGGACCACCTGGACTGGCACGGCGCCGCGGCCGGCGTCGACGGCGGCACCGGCGCCGCGGCCGAGGCGTACGCCGCAGCCAAGGCGAAGGTCTACGAGAACACGCAGGTCGCCTGCGTGTACAACCGCGCCGACCCCGAGACCGAGCGCATGGTCGAGCGGGCCGACGTGGTGGAGGGCGCGCGCGCGATCGGATTCGGACTCGACTCGCCGCCGCCGAGCGGCTTCGGAGTGGTGCGAGACGGCGAGGGGGGCGGGATCCTGGTGGATCGCGGCTACCACGCCGACCGCTGGGACTCGGCCTACGAGCTCGTCACCCTGGGGGAGCTGGAGGAGCGCGGACTCGCCGCGCCGCACATGGTGCAGAACATCCTCGCGGCGGCGGCGCTCGCCCGGGCACGCGGGGTCGAGCCGAGCGAGGCCGCCGCCGCGATCCTCGGATTCACCGCGGACGAGCACCGGGTGCAGCGCCTCGGCGAGTCCGCGGCGCTGCCCGGCGTCCGTTGGGTCGACGACTCCAAGGCGACCAACGCGCACGCCGCGGACGGCGCCCTGAGCGCCTTCGACCGGGTCGTGTGGATCGTCGGCGGGCTCCTGAAGGGCACCGACCTCTCCGCCCTCGTCGAACGGCACGCGCATCGCCTGCGCGGAGCGGTGGTGATCGGCGCCGAGCGGCAGACCGTGCTCGCCGCGCTCGAGCGACACGCACCCGAGGTGCCGCGGATCGAGGTGGTCCCGGTGCAGACTGAGGGAACGATGACCGAGGCCGTTGCGGCTGCGGCATCGCTCGCGCAGGCGGGCGACACCGTGCTGCTGGCTCCGGCCGCGGCGTCGATGGATCAGTTCGCGAGCTATGCGGAGCGGGGCCGGCGATTCCAGGCCGCGGTCCGCGCGCTCGGCTCCGAACCGCACGATGACACGGAGAACGACGCGGCTGAGGTCGAAGCAGCAGGGACCGGTGGAGGTGACGCGGATGACGACGACGCAGCACCCGCGCGCCGCGGCGGCTGACGGGGCCGAGAACGCCGCGGGGGAGCGGAAGGCCTCGGCATTCGCGAGGATCCGGCTCGGCGGCGCGCTGAGACTCGTCTCCGACCCCAACGTGGTGCTGCTCTACGCCATCACCTTCCTCCTGGTGGGCATCGGACTCATCATGGTGCTCTCCTCCTCCTCGATCACCTCCTACCTCGCGGAGGACGGTTTCTTCGGAGGGTTCTGGCGCCAGGCGAGCTACGCCCTGATCGGCATCCCGCTGATGCTCCTCGCCGCAGCGATGCCGATCCGGGTCTGGAAGCGCTGGGCCTGGTGGCTGTTCGCGCTGGGGCTCGGGCTGCAGACCCTGGTGTTCACCCCGCTGGGGATCGACGCCTTCGGCAACCGCAACTGGATCCAGATCGGATCGTTCAGCGGGCAGCCCTCCGAGATGCTGAAGCTCGCCCTGGTGATCTGGATCGGCACCGTGCTGCTCGCGAAGCAGCGACTGCTCGGCTCGGTGAAGCACGAGCTCATCCCGGTGGTCATTCCGGGCGCGCTGCTGGCGCTCGGACTCGTGATGCTCGGGCACGACATGGGGACGACCCTTATCATGGGCGCCGTCGTGATCGGCGCCATGTACTTCGGCGGCGTCAGCTGGCGCTCGCTCGCCCTGGTGATCGTCGGCGCGCTCGGCGCGGTCGTCTTCTTCGTGGTCACGAGCCCCAACCGCATGGCCCGCATCCTCGGCCACGCGAGCGACACGAGCGACTACAGCGGCCTCGACTGGCAGCCGCTGCACGGGCTCTGGGCGCTCGCCGGCGGCGGTCTGTTCGGCGTCGGCCTCGGGGGGTCGAAGGCGAAGTGGTCCTGGCTCCCCGCGGCCGACAACGACTACATCTTCGCGATCATCGGCGAGGAGCTGGGGCTCGTGGGCGGGCTGCTGGTGATCGCCCTCTTCGTCGTGCTCGCCGTGGTGATGCTCCGCGTGATCGCGCGGGCGCGCGACCGCTTCGGCCGTGCCGTCGTGGGCGGCATCATGGTGTGGATCGTGGGCCAGGCCTTCGTGAACATCGGCGTGGTGATCGGCGTGTTCCCCGTGCTGGGGGTGCCGCTGCCGCTGATCAGCTCGGGTGGCACGGCGCTCATCGCCTGCCTGATCGCGATGGGCGTGGTGGTATCGGTGGCGCGCGACGGCGCGGCCGCCAGGATCGAGCAGCAGCAGAGGGATGGGAACGGATGACCGCGTATCTGCTGGCCGGAGGGGGCACGGCCGGGCATGTGAATCCGCTGCTCGCGCTGGCCGACCGCATTCGAGCGGTCGAGCCGGAGGCGGAGATCGCCGTGCTCGGCACCCGCGAGGGGCTGGAGGCCCGGCTGGTGCCCGAGCGCGGGTACGAGCTGCGGACGATCGAGCGCCTGCCGTTCCCGCGCCGTCCCAGCCGATACGCCCTCGGCTTCCCGAGGCGGTACCTGCGCGCCGTGGCCGAGGTGCGCGAGCTGATCCGCGACCGCGGCGTGGACGTCGTGGTCGGCTTCGGCGGGTACGCCTCCGCGCCGGCGTATCGCGCGGCGAAGCGGGAGGGCGTTCCGTACGTCATCCACGAGGCCAACGCATTGCCGGGGCTCGCCAATCGGCTCGGCGCGCGCGGCACGCCGTGGGTGGCGGTGACGTTCGCCGGCACGCCGATCCGCGGGACGGGCGGCGAAGCCAGAACCACCGGTATGCCGCTGCGGGCCGAGATCGCGGGGCTCGATCGTGCGGCGCTGCGCGACGAGGCGCGGCGCCACTTCGGGTTGGATCCCGCGCGCCGGACGCTGCTCGTGACCGGCGGGTCGCTCGGGGCGCGCGCCATCAATCGCGGGATCGCGGGATCCGCGGCGGAGCTCGTGTCTGCCGGCGCCCAGGTGCTGCACATCTGGGGCGGCCTGACCGAGATCGAGGATCCGGGCGTCGCCGGCTACACGGTGCTGCCGTACTGCGATCGCATGGACCTGGCCTTCGCCGCGGCGGATCTGGTGGTCTCGCGGGCCGGTTCCGCCACGGTCAGCGAGATCGCCGGTCTCGGTGTGCCCGCGGTGTTCGTGCCCTACGCGACCGGGAACGGGGAGCAGCGGCGCAATGCGGCCGGGGTGGTGGAGGCCGGCGGCGCGCTGCTCGTCGACGACGCGGAGCTGACGCCGCAGTGGGTGCGCGGCACCCTGATCCCGCTGCTGCTCGACGACGCGCGGCTCGCCGAGATGTCCGAGCGCGCGAGGTCCGCGGGCGCGCTCGACGGCACCGAGCGGCTCCACGAGCTCGTCCGCGAGGCTCTGGCCGATCGCTGAGACCGATCATCGCGCTCGCTCAGGTGGATGGGGGAGTTCTGCCGGAACGTGCTTTGGTGCGTCGATCTGACGGAGGGTACGCAGAGAGTATCGTTGATGCGGGTATCGGAAGCGGTCGCTCGCGTACGAAACCGGGGGGAAGCAGGCCGCCGCATGTGGGTGGATGAAGAAGGTGTCGTTCATGTGATCGCGCTCTGAGATCGGGCGATCCTGCCGGATGAGTTGCAGATCGCCTATCTGGAGTTGGCGGCATCCGAACGGGAATCGTTCCGCCGTCGTCTCAAGGAGCTCTCGCATGAGGTGATGCAGGAGACTCGTGCCCATTTCGTGAATACCGAGGGCGAGAGCCGGTCCCCGAGATTCCCCGACGAAGAGGAAGCGTTCGAAGAGGAAGAGCTGCCGGAGTCGTTCCGTCTGCGCGCGAGTGACCTCGAACAGCTGCTGACGGAGATCTCCGAGGTCGACCTCCGGTGGAGGGACGACGTGGTGACTGCGGCTGACATCCAGTTCTCCGACCTGGAGCGAGAGAACTTCGGGTGGCGGGGCAGGGCCCGCAGAGTGTTCGGCCGGCTGACGGGCCGCGCCCAGTACGTGCTGCTCCCGTGACCCGTGAGACCGCCCGTTCGGTCGCGGATCGCACCCCTTGCATCACCCAGATCGCAGGTCTCCTTGCACACGGATCGCCTCAGGAGCGGATGTCGGCAGGAGGCGCAGCGAAAACCGGCGATGTTCCGGCGGAGGGGCGGTTCAGCGGATCAGCAGAATGCCCGGCAGGCCGCTCCAGGCGGTGTCGGCGGTGACGATCTCCCGGTCGAGGCGCCTGCCCAGAGCCAGGCACAGTCGGTCGCCGAGCGACAGACCAGAACCGCGCTGCCACAGTTCGGCCGCGGTTTCGGCGTCCTCCGCACTGACGGACTCGATCGAGAGACCGAAACTGAGCAGCAGTGCTCGTGCCTCTCGCCAGACCCCTCCCTGCAACGCGACCTTCTGCGCCACTTCGGACCAGTTGGCGGCCCCGCAGCAGCAGCCATCCTCGAGGTACGCGGCCACCGTGGAGCCACCCGGTTCATCGAAGAGGAACGCGAGCAGGGCGCTGGCGTCGAACACCCTCATGCTCAGGCGCGCCCCTCATCCTCGCGTTGTGCGGCCGCTCGCCGTTCGGCCATCAGCTCCGACACCGCGTCCTTGCCGACGAGACTGCTGCGCACCCGTGCCAGAAGCTGCTCGCGGGTGAGCAGCAGCACGCTGCCGTCATCCTGCTCGACCGCGGTGAGCGTGGTGCCTTCGATCCACCCCTGGCGGGCACGCAATTCCGATGGGAGGACCACGCGCCCCTTTCCTCCCACTCGCATCGTCAACGTTCCACTCATGTGATCATGGTACCACCACCTCGTAGCCGGGCGCGTGCTCCAGGGAAGACGCGGGGGCGCGCGCTACGCTGGGATCCCGAGAACCGAGAAGGAGCCCCGATGATCTACCCCGACCTCGATCTGGAGATCCCCGAGCGGCTCGGGCGCGTCCACTTCGTCGGGATCGGCGGCTCGGGCATGAGCGGCATCGCGCGGATGATGCACGAGGCCGGGGTGCCCGTGACCGGCTCGGATCGCAGCGCGAACTACGCGACCGAGGCGCTCGAGGCGCTCGGCGTGCCGGTCGCGATCGGGCACGACGCGGCCAACGCGGGCGAAGCCGACACGCTCGTCGTCACGGGCGCGCTCTGGCAGGACAATCCCGAGTACCGGGCCGCGCTCGACCGGGGCATCCCGGTGCTGCACCGCTCCCAGGCGCTGGCCTGGCTCTCCCGGGCGGGTCGCGTGGTCTCGGTGGCCGGCGCGCACGGCAAGACCACCTCGACGGGCATGATCGTGACCGGACTCCTCGGCGTCGGCGCCGATCCGTCATTCGTGAACGGCGGGATCATCGAGGCGCTGGGCACCTCCTCGGGCACGGGCGCCGACGAGCTCTTCGTCATCGAGGCCGACGAGAGCGACAAATCCTTCCTGCTCTACGACACCGCCGTCGCGCTGATCACGAACGTCGATCCGGAGCATCTCGACTTCTACGGCTCCCGCGAGGCGTTCATGGCGGCGTTCGTGGAGTTCGCACGCGGCGCGCGCGAGCTCGTGGTGGTCTCGGCGGACGACCCCGGTGCCCGCGAAGTGATCGGGGCGCTCGGCGCCGACGCGCGGCTGCGGACCTTCGGCGAGGCCGAGGGTGCGGACGTGCGCCTCGTGGACGTCGACGATTCGGGCCCGGTGCGATTCGCGGTCGAGACGGGCGGGGAGCGGTTCGAGGCCGCGCTGTCGGTCTACGGACGTCACAACGCGGTGAACGCCGTGGGCGCGCTCGCGGTGCTGACCGGCCTCGGCTACGAGCCCGGTCCCGCGCTGGCCGCCATCGCGGACTTCGGGGGCACGAAGCGTCGCTTCGAGTTCCACGCCGAGGTGGGCGGCGTGCGGGTCTACGACGACTACGCGCACCACCCGACCGAGGTCGCCGCCCTGCTGGACTCCGCACGGGCGGTGGTCGGCGAGGGCCGGTTGATCGCGATCCATCAGCCCCATCTCTTCAGCCGCACCAGCACCTTCCACCGCGAGTTCGCCGAAGTGCTCGAGGCCGGAGCCGACCACACGGTGGTGCTGGAGGTCGACGGCGCGCGGGAGGATCCGGTGCCCGGCGTGACGGGAGCGCTCGTGTCGGACGACTTCGCCGATCCCGCGCGGGTCGCCTACATCGACGACTGGCAGCGCGCGGCCGACTACCTGGCCGAGTTCGCCCGCCCCGGAGACGTGATGGTGACGATGAGCTGCGGTTCCGTCTACCGCATCATCCCGCAGGTGGTGGGGGCGCTGCGCGGGCGATTCGGCACGCCGGATGCCGGCTCGCAGACGAGCACCGAGGCGGTGCCGGGCACCGGCTCGCAGACGAGCACCGAGGCGCGGTGAAGCGCCCCGGCGGCTTCGACGGGGCGCCGGACGCGCCCGAACCGCTGGAGGAGCCCGCGGCGGAGGGCGCCGAGCGGGTGTTCGGCCTCGGCGCGGGCGTCGACCCCGGTTTCGGCGAGGAATCCGCGGCAGCGCCCCGGGCGGCGGCCTCGTACGGGGTCCGGCTCCCGACCGAGGGGAGCGGGTCCGTCGATCGCGGCGCCGCCGCGCCGCGAAGCGGATCCTGGCTGGAGGAACGCCTCGGCCGGACCGGATCCGCGGAGGTGCGGACGGCTGCGAACGGGGACGGGCCGGAGGGGTCCGTGCGAGGGGCGGCCAGGGAGCTGCGCCGCGCGCGTCGGGCCGTGCGCCGCCGTGAGCGCAGGGAGGGGCGTCGTTTCACCGCGCACGGCCGTCGCCGCCGCCGGTACTGGCTGATCGCTGGGGCCGCGATCGTCGCCCTGGCGCTGTTCGTCGCGATCGGCGTGCTCAGCCCGCTCATGGCGGTGCGGGAGGTGCGGGTGGCGGGGGCGTCCCGGGTGGACGCCGAGGAGCTGCTCGCGGCGCTCGAACGGTTCGACGGGACGCCCCTGGCGCTGGTCACCGAGCAGGAGGTGCACCGGGCGCTCGAGCCGTTCCCGCTGATCCAGCGCTACGCGGTGGAGCGCCTGCCGCCCGGCACGCTCGTCGTGCGGATCGAGGAGCGGGAGGCGGTGATCGCCGTGCGCGAAGACGACGGGTTCCGCCTGCTCGATCCGGCGGGCGTGCTCGTGGCGACCGAGAAGAAACGCCCTCGCGGGGTTCCCGCGGCACGGGGAGCCGTGACCGATGCCTCCTCCTCCGCGTTCGAGGCCGCGGCCGGGATCGTCCGGGACCTGCCCGAGGAGTTGCGCCGTCGATTGACTCGGGTGACCGCCTCGAGCGATCAGGACGTGGAGTTCACCCTCCGCGACGGGGTCGTCGTCTTCTGGGGGGACGCGGAGGATACGCAGCGCAAGGCGGTGGTGCTGGCGACGATGCTCGAGGCCGTCGAGCAGGCCGCGCGGATCGATGTGAGCGCTCCGGACGCCCCCGTGTTCGAATGAGCGCCGCTCCGGATGCGCGTCCGACCGCAATCGGGCTGGATGCGGTGTGTCGGGGCGATGGGCGGCGCGGATGCCCGTAGTTTGGAGATCGGTAAATGTATACCCGAATACTAACTTTAAACCTGAAGTGAAGGTTGAAAGTTGAGGGGGAGGACCCACGTGTCAGCGAACCAGAACTACCTCGCGGTCATCAAGGTCGTCGGCGTCGGCGGAGGCGGGGTCAACGCGGTCAACCGGATGATCGAGCTCGGGCTGCGCGGCGTCGAGTTCATCGCAGTGAACACCGATGCCCAGGCGCTGCTGCTCAGCGACGCGGACGTGAAGCTCGACATCGGCCGCGAGCTGACCCGCGGTCTCGGCGCCGGCGCCGATCCCGAGGTGGGCCGGCGCGCGGCCGAGGACCACGCGGACGAGATCGAAGAGGCGCTGGCCGGTGCGGACATGGTGTTCGTCACGGCGGGAGAGGGCGGCGGCACCGGCACCGGCGCCGCCCCGGTCGTCGCTCGGGTCGCCCGCGCCGTCGGCGCGCTGACGATCGGCGTCGTCACCCGGCCCTTCGGCTTCGAGGGGAAGCGGCGCGCGGCGCAGGCCGACGCCGGCATCCACACCCTCCGCGAGGCGGTCGACACGCTGATCGTCGTGCCGAACGATCGTCTCCTCGAGATCAGCGAGCCCGGGATCAGCATGATCGAGGCGTTCGCCGCGGCCGATCAGGTGCTCCTCGCCGGTGTGCAGGGCATCACGGATCTCATCACGACGCCGGGTCTGATCAACGTCGACTTCGCCGACGTCAAGTCGGTCATGCAGGGAGCCGGAAGCGCGCTCATGGGCATCGGCTCGGCGCGCGGAGCGGATCGGGCCATCAAGGCGGCCGAGCTCGCCGTCGCCTCGCCGCTGCTCGAGACCAGCATCGAGGGCGCGCACGGCGTGCTGCTCTCCATCCAGGGGTCCTCGAACCTCGCGCTCAGCGAGATCACCGAGGCATCGGAACTCGTGCAGGACGTCGTGCACCCCGAGGCCAACATCATCTTCGGAACCGTCATCGACGACACGCTCGGCGACGAGGTGCGCGTCACGGTCATCGCCGCGGGCTTCGACCCCGAGCAGCTGGCCGCCCACGCGGAGCAGCAGCCGGCCGGCCGCGGCCGGCGCGGCAGTCACGTCGAATCGCTCGAGGAGGTGGCGCCCGCCAGATTCGGCACCGCAGCGGTTCCGGTCTCGGCCGCCGAGCGCGAGGCCGCGGAGCCGGAGCGCGATTTCGGCGAGCCGGTCACCCATCCTCCGGTCGAGGACCAGCTCTCCGACGCCGCGTTCGAGAGCGACGACGAGGATCTCGATATCCCCGAGTTCCTGAAGTAGGGGCGCCGTGTCGTCCGAGGAGCGCCCGGAGGCGAGCGACGCCGAACTCGCGCAGCGGCTCGAGTCGGTCCGTTCGAGGATCGCCGAGGCGGCGCGGGACGCCGGACGTGCGGCGGAGGAGATCGCCCTCATCGTGATCACGAAGTTCCATCCCGCCGAGCTGGTGCGCCGACTCGCGCGGCTCGGCATCGGCGACGTCGGCGAGAACCGGCACCAGGAGGCGCAGGCGAAGGCCGCGGAGCTCGACGATCTCGCCCTGCGCTGGCACTTCGTCGGGCAACTGCAGACGAAGAAGGCGAGGCAGGCCGCCCAGTACGCCCATGCGATCCACTCGATCGACCGCGAGCGACTGGTCGATGCGCTCGCCACGGCAGAGGTCGCCGATCCGATCGACGCCTTCGTCCAGATCAACCTCACGGAGGATCCGGCCCGCGGCGGAGCGGCGCCGGGAGAGCTCGAGCGCATCGCCGAGCGGGTGCTCGCGACGCGCACGCTCCGGCTGCGCGGCGTGATGGCGGTCGCGCCGCTGCCCGAGGAGGAGCCGGCGGCCTCGGCCTTCGCGCGACTCCGGGAGTATTCGGAACGCCTGCGTGCGCTCGAGCCGAGCGCGGCGGCGATCTCCGCCGGCATGACTCACGACTTCCCCGAAGCCGTCGCGGCCGGCGCGACACACCTCCGCATCGGCAGCGCAATCACCGGAAATCGGCCTCCGGCCGGTTAGGCTCGACACACGGCGGTTCCGCTGCCCCGCCGACGAGATGTTCGAGGAGAGATGATGAGCAACCCTCTGAAGAAGACGATGGTGTTCCTGGGGCTCGCCGAGGAGGATCTCGACGGCCAGGAGACCGGTGTCGTGCGCGAGGCCGAGTCGGCCGCTCCCGCGGCGCGCCCCGCTCAGCCCCGTGCCGCCCAGGTGACGCCGCTGCGCAAGGTCACCCCGACGCGGCAAGCGCCCGCGCAGGCGATGAGCGAGATCCTCACCGTGCACCCGAGCGCCTACAGCGACGCGGCGGCCGTGGCGGAGAGCTTCCGGGACGGCGTGCCGGTGATCCTGAACCTCTCCCGCATGAACGACGCGGAGGCGAAGCGCATCATCGATTTCGCCAGCGGGCTCTCGATGGGGCTGCACGGCAAGATCGAGCGGGTCACCAGCAAGGTGTTCCTGCTCTCGCCCGAACACATCACGACGAGCGGCGATCAGCAGTCCCGGAACGAGGACGGTTCGTTCTTCGTCGGCGGCACCGCCTAGTCCTGCGCATCCATGATTCTGGCGGTCATCGTCCTGGTGCTGGTGTGGCTGCTGCGCATCTACACCTATGTGCTCTGGGGCCGTTTCATCATCGATTGGGTGAGGGTCCTCGCCCCACGGTTTCGACCTCGGGGAGCGCTCATCGTCGTCTTCGAGGTGATCTTCACCGTCACCGATCCCCCCATCCGCTTCTTCAGACGGGTGCTCCCGCCCATCCGGCTCGGGCAGATCGCACTCGATCTCGGGTGGATGCTGACCATGCTCAGCTGCTGGATCCTGATCGCGGTGCTCCGCGTCATACCCGTGTAACGCCGAATCTTTGCTACGGTTATCCCTGACCATGTTCATGGTCCCGATGTGAAAGAGACGTACGAATGGCCCTGACACCCGAAGAGGTCGTGAACCAGAAGTTCACGATTACGAAGTTCCGAGACGGTTACGACCTTGACCAGGTCGACGACTTCCTCGACACCATCGTCGAGGACCTGCGTCAGCACGAGCAGGAGAAGGAAGCTCTCCGCGCGGAGCTCGAGAGTGCCAGGGAGCGCATCAAGGAGCTCGAGGCTCAGCTCGAGAGCGCCTCGCAGGCTCCGGCCCAGGACGCGAGCGCCGTCGTCGAGACGGCCGCGGCCGAGCAGACCAGCGTGTCCGAGCAGACCATCGTGGTGGACGCGCCGCCCGCGCCGAGCTTCCAGCCCGCGCAGCCCTCCCATCACGACGGCGTGCCGGAGGCGGATGCGATCAAGTCGAGCGCGATGCTGCAGCTCGCTCTCGAACTGCACGACAAGTACATCCACGAGGGAGAGGTCGAGCGCGACCGACTCGTCGGAGAGGCGGAGAAGACGGCCTCGAAACTCGTCGGAGAGGCGCAGAAGCAGCGCGCCGACGAGTTGCAGGCGCTGTCCTCCGAACGGCAGTCGATCCGGCAGCGGATCCAGGAACTGCGCGAGTTCGAGTCGGAGTACCGCGACACCCTCACCTCGTACATCCAGGCGCAGCTCCGCGAGCTCGAGGGTTCCCCCGAGCCCAAGGGCGGCCGCAAGGCGCTCGACTGACCCGGCAGCTCGGTGAACGACAATGCGCGAGCCGAGCACGGGGATGAGGCGTCCTCCGAGGACGCGGCCGCGACGGCGCCCGAGCGCGCCGCGAGGCGCGGTCTCCCCATAGCGCTGCTCGTCGGCGTCGCGCTGATCGTCTATCTCGTCGATCAGCTCAGCAAGAACTGGGTGGTCGCCAACCTCACCGAGGGGCAGTCGGTCCAGGTGATCGGCGACTTCCTGCAGTGGCATTTCGTGCGCAACCCCGGGGCCGCGTTCTCGATCGCGAGCGGCGCGACCTGGGTGTTCACCATCCTGGCCGCGGCGGTCGTCGGCGCCATCCTCTGGCAGATCCGGCGGCTCGGCTCGCGGAGCTGGGCGCTCTTCTTCGGACTGCTGCTCGGCGGCGTGCTCGGCAACCTCACGGACCGGCTCCTCCGCGAGCCCGGCTTCCCGGTCGGCCACGTCGTCGACTTCATCCTCACGCCGTGGATGTGGCCGGGGATGAACCCCGCGATCTACAACGTCGCCGATATCGGCATCGTCTCCGCGATGCTGCTGTTCGTCGTCATCACCTTCCGCGGTCTCCCGATCACCGGCGGCCCTCGGAGACCCGATCGGCGGCCCGCAACCGACGGGATCGCCGACCGTGCAGACGAGAGTTCGCCCGAGAGCGCCCGGGGCGGCGCGGGAGCCGGCTGATGGAGCGCCGTTCGATGCCGGTGCCCGAGGGGCTGGCGGAGCAGCGTGTCGACGCGGCGCTCGCGAGGCTGTTCGGCTTCTCGCGGACCTTCGCGGCGGAGATCGCCCAGCGGGGCGGCGTCACGCTGGACGGTCGCGCGCTCGGCAAGGGCGACCGGCTTCCCGCCGGCGGGCTGCTCGAGGTGAGCTGGGAGGAGCGGGTCGGCCCGGAGATCGTGCCGGTGCGCCTGCCCGAGCTGGGCGTCGTCCACGACGACGACGACATCGTGGTGATCGACAAGCCCCCGGGCGTCGCCGCCCATCCCTCCCTCGGCTGGAGCGGGCCGACGGTGCTCGGCGCGCTGGCGGGCGCCGGGTACCGGATCGCGACCTCCGGACCGCCGGAGCGCCAGGGCATCGTGCACCGCCTCGACGCCGGGACGAGCGGGCTGATGGTCGTCGCGAAGAGCGAGCGCGCCTACAGCGAGCTGAAGCGCGCCTTCAAATCCCGCCAGGTCGAGAAGTTCTACCACGCGGTCGTGCAGGGCCACCCCGATCCGCTGACCGGCACGATCGAGGGTCCCATCGGCCGGCATCCCGGCAGCGAGTGGAAGTTCGCGGTGACGCGCGACGGGAAGCCCTCCGTCACCCACTACGCGACCCTCGAAGCGTTCCCGCACGCCTCGCTGATCGAGGTCGAGCTCGAGACCGGGCGCACGCACCAGATCCGGGTGCACATGTCCGCGCAGCGGCACCCCTGCGTCGGCGACGCCATGTACGGCGCCGATCCGCGCCTCAGCGCGCGACTCGGGCTCGAACGTCAGTGGCTGCACGCCGTCCGGCTCGGCTTCAGGCACCCGGGCGACGGGGAGCCCGTCGAGTTCACGAGCCGCTACTCCGACGATCTGCAGCGGGCTCTGAGCGCACTCGCGGGGGAATGATGGCGGCGCAGACTCTCCGCGGCGCACCTCGACTGCGCGAGGCTCGAGGGTCCGGCCGGCTTCCCAAGTATCCGGCTCGGCGCTGGGCGCGCTGGGCGCTGCGGCTCGGGTTCGCTCTGCCGTTCCTGGCCCTGGCCCTCCTGCTCGACGCGAACGACGACGGGTACTTCAGCGGAGAGACCGCCAATGCGGAGCTGCTCGCCGAGGTGCGCGGCGTCGGCGCCGGCGAGGTCGGGATCGATGTGCTCGGGGCCCTCTACCCGCCGATCTCCTCGCTGATCGCGCTGCTCGTGCCCGGGGGCGCGCTCGGCCTCGGCATCGTGGGCTCCCTCGTGGCCGGATTCTTCTGCCAGCGCGTCTTCGAGTGGTTCACCCGCCGGCGCGTGCCGCGCCTCGACGGGTCGATCCTCCTGCTGCTCATCGCGGGCACGCCGCTGACCGCGTTCCTCGTGACGACGAACCTCGAGATGACCCTCGGAGCCGTGCTGTTCGGCCTCGGCATGATCGACCTGATCCGCTTCATCGTCTACGCCAACACGCAGGCCGGGTTCCGCGTCGGCCTCTACTTCGCGACCGCAGCGCTCTCCGCCCCCGCCTTCATCTTCTCGATCCTCCTCGCCGGATGCGTCGCCCCGCTGCTCTACCACTCCCGTCTCGGTTCGCGGATCGCCAACGCGCTCGTCCTGGTGTTCCCGACCGTCGCCGCCTTCGGCTCGGCCTCGCTGCTCGGGCTCGTGTTCCGCTCGGACCCCCTCCTTCCGCTGCGGAACACCGGATTCGACCCCGCCGACGACCGTCTGCAGGCGACGCTCGACGTGCTCGGCTCGAGCTGGGGCTGGCTGCACTTCGTGCCCACCGTCCTCAGCATGCTGCTCGCCCTCGCGGCGCAGCGGCCGCTCATCGCGCTGGCGCCCCCGCTGATCACCGCCTCCTTCCTGCTCATGTCGGCGACCGGCGTCAGCCCCGTCGGGTCGTCCGGCACGAGCTTCCTCATCCTGGCCACCGTCGTCGCCGCCATCTGCGCGCAGCGGCTGCGCGACTGGCACCGGGTCGCCGCGCTGACGCTGGTCGTCCTGCAGGCGCTCGTCGGCTGGGCGCTGTCGTTCCTGCTCTACCCGAGCGTCGGTCAGTGGTGGCGCGCGCTCACGGGCGGAGCGCTCGGATGAGCGTGCGGACCATCCGGGTGTCGCCCGAGATCGCGCACGACGCCTCGCAGGGACTGTGGGAGCGCGATCCCGGCCTCTCCGCGCGGCGCGTGCTGAGCCGGCCCCAGGGCTGGGGGATCGCGGTGTGCGCGTTCCTGTACGTGCTCGCGGCGGTGCTCTGGACGCGCGACACCATCGTCGCCACACTGCTCGTCACGAGCCTCGCCTTCCTCAGCGCCACGGCCTTCAAATTCTGGGTGTCGCTGCGCGGCGCCCGCTACGATCTCGCGGATCGCATCGACCCCGAGGAGATCGCCGCGCTGGACGATGCGGAGCTGCCCGTGTACACGGTGCTGGTGCCGGTGTTCCGCGAGGCGAACATCGTGCATCAGCTCGTCGACAACCTCGGAGCGATCGACTATCCCGCGGCTCGGCTCGAGGTACTCATCCTCGTCGAGGAGGAGGACGAGGAGACGCGCGCCGCGGTCGACGCCTCCGACGCGCCCGACAACTTCACCGTCGTGATCGTCCCCCAGGGGCAGCCGCAGACGAAGCCGCGCGCCTGCAACGTGGGCCTCGCGATCGCGCGCGGAGAATACCTGGTGATCTACGACGCGGAGGACGCCCCGGAGCCGCTGCAGTTGAAGAAGGCGCTGCTGGCCTTCTCGCGCGCCGGCGACCGGACGGCCGTGATGCAGGCGTCGCTGAACTACTTCAATGCGGGAGAGAACGTGCTCACCCGCATGTTCACCCTCGAGTACGCGTACTGGTTCGACTACATGCTGCCGGGGCTCGACATCGACGCCCTGCCGATCCCGCTCGGCGGCACCTCCAACCACTTCCGCACGACGGCGCTGCGCGAGCTGGGAGGCTGGGACCCCTTCAACGTCACCGAAGACGCCGATCTCGGCATCCGGGCGAGCGCGCTGGGCTACCAGGTGGGCATCGTCGACTCGGTGACGATGGAGGAGGCGAACACCTCGATCCCGAACTTCGTGCGGCAGCGCAGCCGTTGGATCAAGGGCTACATGCAGACGACGCTCGTGCACGCGCGCTCGCCGCTGCGCCTGATCCGCGAGATCGGCCTCCGCCGCTTCGCCGGTTTCGCGCTGCTCGTCGCCGGCACGCCGCTGACCTTCCTCGGCGTGCTGCCCTTCATACTGCTGACGGGCATCACCTGGCTGCTGCCGTCGCACGTCATCGATCCGCTGTTCCCGCCAGCGGTCGCGGTCGTCACCCTCTTCAACTTCCTGATCGGCAGCGGCATGATCGTCTACCTCAACATGATGGGGCCCTTCAAACGCGGCGATTTCGAGCTCGTCCCCTGGGCGCTGCTCAACCCGGTCTACTGGATCCTCCACTCCGTCGCGTCCTACAAGGCGCTCTGGCAGCTCGTCGTGCGCCCGCACTACTGGGAGAAGACCGAGCACGGACTCACGACGCACCGGGCGGACGGCGGCGGGCAGTAGCCTAGAGGGGGTCGGCGCACGCCGGGAGACAGGGGGCTTCTATGAGCGATCGAGACGGTTTCGTCCATCTGCACGTGCACAGCGAGTACTCGATGCTCGACGGGGCCGCCCGCGTGAAACCGCTCATCTCGGCGGCCGCCGAGCAGGGCATGCCGGCCATCGCCATCACCGACCACGGCAACACCTTCGGCGCCTTCGACTTCTGGAAGACGGCGCGGGACGCCGGGATCAAGCCGATCATCGGGACCGAGGCCTACCTGGCACCGGGCACCCATCGCAGCGACCGCACCCGCGTGCGCTGGGGCGACGGCGGGGGCGACGACGTCTCGGGCGGCGGCGCCTACACGCACATGACCATGCTCGCCCAGAGCACGGAGGGCATGCACAACCTGTTCCGGCTGTCGAGCCTGGCCTCGATCGAGGGGTACTACTTCAAGCCGCGGATGGACCGCGAGCTGCTGCAGCGCTATGCGACGGGGCTCATCGCGACCACCGGCTGCCCGTCGGGGGAGATCCACACCAGGCTGCGCCTGGGGCAGTTCCGGGAGGCGCGGGAGGCCGCCGCCGAGTTCCAGGACCTCTTCGGCAAGGAGAACTTCTTCTGCGAGATCATGGATCACGGCCTCGAGATCGAGCGCCGCGTGCAGAAGGAGCTGCTCGAGATCGCGCGCGACCTCGGGATCCCGCTGCTCGCCACGAACGACCTCCACTACACGCACCAGCACGACGCGAAATCGCACGAGGCGCTGCTGTGCGTCCAGTCCGGTTCGACGCTCGACGACCCGAACCGCTTCAGGTTCGACGGCGACGGTTACTACCTGAAGAGCGCTGCGGAGATGCGGCAGCTCTTCCGCGAGCTGCCCGAGGCCTGCGACAACACCCTGCTGATCGCCGAGCGCTGCGAGAGCGAGTTCAACACGCGGGCCAACTACATGCCGCGCTATCCGGTGCCGGAGGGCGAGACCGAGGAGAGCTGGTTCGTCAAGGAGGTCGAGCGCGGGCTGCACTACCGCTACCCGTCGGGCATCCCCGACGCGGTGCGCAAGCAGGCCGAGTACGAGACCGGCGTGATCGCGCAGATGGGCTTCCCCGGCTACTTCCTCGTCGTGGCGGACTTCATCAACTGGGCCAAGGACCACGGGATCCGGGTCGGGCCGGGCCGCGGATCCGGCGCGGGGTCGATGGCCGCCTACGCCCTGCGCATCACCGACCTCGACCCCCTGCAGCACGGGCTGATCTTCGAGCGCTTCCTCAATCCGGATCGCGTCTCGATGCCCGACTTCGACGTGGACTTCGACGATCGTCGCCGCGGCGAGGTGATCAAATACGTCACCGAGAAGTACGGCGACGAGCGGGTCGCGCAGATCGTCACCTACGGCACGATCAAGTCGAAGCAGGCGCTCAAGGACGCCTCGCGCGTGCTCGGCTTCCCCTTCGGCATGGGGGAGAAGCTGACCAAGGCCATGCCCCCGGCGGTGATGGCGAAGGACATCCCCCTCGCCGGGATCACCGATTCCGAGCACGCCCGCTACAAGGAGGCGGCGGAGTTCCGCGCGGTGATCGAGGTCGACCCGGACGCGAAGACGGTGTACGACACCGCGCTCGGGCTCGAGGGGCTGAAACGCCAGTGGGGCGTGCACGCCGCCGGCGTCATCATGTCGAGCGATCCGCTGATCGACATCATCCCCATCATGAAGCGCGAGCAGGACGGCCAGATCGTCACGCAGTTCGACTACCCCACCTGCGAATCGCTCGGCCTCATCAAGATGGACTTCCTGGGCCTGAGGAACCTCACGATCATCTCCGACGCGATCGAGAACATCAAGCTCAACCGGGGCGAGGATCTCGACCTCGAGACGCTCGAGCTCGACGACGCCGCCTCGTACCAACTGCTCGCGCGGGGGGACTCGCTCGGCGTCTTCCAGCTGGACGGCGGACCGCTGCGCTCGCTCATGCGGCTGATGAAGCCCGACAACTTCGAGGACATCTCAGCGCTGATCGCCCTGTACCGACCCGGGCCGATGGGCGCGGACTCCCACACGAACTACGCGCTGCGCAAGAACGGCCTGCAGGAGATCACGCCGATCCATCCCGAGCTGGAAGAGCCGCTCAGGGACATCCTCGACACGACCTACGGCCTCATCATCTACCAGGAGCAGGTGATGGCGGTCGCGCAGAAGGTCGCCGGATTCTCGCTCGGACAGGCGGACATCCTGCGCCGGGCCATGGGCAAGAAGAAGAAGGAGGAGCTCGACAAGCAGTACGAGGGCTTCTCCGGCGGCATGCGGGAGCGCGGTTACTCCGACGGCGCCATCAAGGCGCTCTGGGACATCCTGCTGCCCTTCTCGGACTACGCGTTCAACAAGGCGCACTCGGCCGCCTACGGGCTGGTCAGCTACTGGACCGCCTACCTCAAGTCGCACTACCCGGCCGAGTACATGGCCGCGCTGCTCACCAGCGTGGGGGACTCGAAGGACAAGCTCGCGGTCTACCTCAACGAGTGCCGTCGGATGGGCATCAAGGTGCTCCCGCCCGACGTCGGGGCGTCGTTCGTGAACTTCTCGGCGGTCGGGGGCGACATCCGCTTCGGGCTGGGAGCCGTGCGCAACGTGGGCGCCAACGTCGTCGAGGGGATCCGCGCCGCGCGAGAGCGCGACGGGGACTTCGGGTCCTTCCACGATTTCCTGAAGCGGGTTCCCGCGACGGTGCTGAACAAGCGCACGATCGAGTCCCTGATCAAGGCCGGCGCGTTCGACACCTTCGGCGACACCCGGCGCGCCCTGCTCGAGATCCACGAGGGCGCCGTGGAGGCGGCGGTGCGGGAGAAGCGCGACGCCGAGCACGGCAACGTCGGCTTCGACTTCGACAGCCTCTTCGCCGAGGCCGCCGACGCGGGGGACATCGCCGAGGCGGTCTCCCTCGTCCCCGACCGTCCCGAGTGGTCGAAGAAGGACAAGCTGGCCTTCGAACGCGAGATGCTCGGGCTGTACGTCTCCGATCATCCGCTGCGCGGGCTCGAGTCCGCGCTGGCGAAGGAGTCCTCCACCTCGATCGAGCACGCCGTGGGCCCGGACACCGCGGTGGACGGGGAGACCGTGGTCGTCGCCGGGCTGCTCACGAACGTGCAGCACCGGACGGCCAAGTCGGGCAACCTGTACGGCATGGTGACGGTCGAGGACTTCACCGGCGAGGTGCAGGCGCTCTTCATGGGCAAGTCCTATCAGGAGTACGGCCAGCTGCTCAAGCCGGATGCCATCGTCGCGGTGCGGGGCAAGCTCAACGCCAGGGACGACGGCATGTCGCTGCACGCCTACGCGGTGAAGCCGATCGATGCGGTCGTGCAGGACGAGGCGCCGACGCTGACGCTGCGGCTCGAGGAGCAGCGCGCTACCGAGAGCCTGCTCCTGGAGCTGAAGGATGCGCTCCGTCGGCATCCCGGCGAGAGCGAGATGCGCCTTCAACTCGTCACCCCGGCGAGTGTCCGGCTGTTCGAGTTGCCGCTCCGCGTGCGGGTGGGCCCGGACCTCTACGGCGATCTGAAGGGACTGCTCGGCCCGCGGTGCCTCGTCAACGGCTGAGCGGACGACGGCCCATCAGGTCAGCCACCAGACGACCAGCCCGATCACCGCGCTCGACAGCACGAGCACGGCGAGTGCGCGGGGGCGGAGCTGCTCCCTGACGTGGAACCCGTAGTCGCCCCATCCCTCGCAGTCCTCCGTGCCGGGGTAGACGAGTCTGCCGGGACGCCAGGTGCAGATGATCAGCCAGTCGATGATGAGGACGTCGAAGAGGACGAACAGCGCGCCGACGACGAGCGCCATGAGGGCGAGCTCGAGGAACCCGGCCTCGGGGCGGAGTCGTCCCCACGACCACACGACGCCTCCGATGCCGCAGATCAGCGCGATCACGAACACGATGCCGCCGATGACCCCCGCCCGCCGTTGCGCGGCCGTCGGCGCGGGTGCGCGCCGACGGATGTCCTCGGGGTAGTCGTCGAGGAACGCGTACGGCGCCAGGAACTCCACGGCGATCAGCACGGCACCGCAGACGACGGTGACGAGGAGCCCGAAGCCGAGCGCGTGGGCCCACCACTCGGACGCCGCCGTGCCGATCATCCCGTTCGCCCTCCCTCCGCTTCCGGCCGCCAGTCTACGAGCCCGGTCCGTCATCCGTCCGAAACACTGGCGGGGTAGTGTGGTGGCATGAGCGAGACACAGCAACGGATCATCGACGCTCTCGGCGTCGTTCCCGCGATCGACGCCGAGGCGGAGGTCGAACGGCGCGTGGGCTTCCTCGTCGCGTACGCGCGGTCGGTTCCCGGCGCGCGGGGCTTCGTCCTCGGCATCTCCGGCGGCCAGGACTCGTCCCTGGCCGGGCGGCTGGCGCAGCTCGCGGCCGAGCGGCTGCGGAGTGGGGGGCGGGACGCCGAGTTCATCGCCGTGCGGCTTCCCTACGCGGTGCAGCATGACGAGGACGACGCGCGACTCGCTCTCGACTTCATCCGCCCGGACCGCGCGATCACGGTCGACATCGCCTCGGCCACCGACGCGCTGGTCGGCGAGGTCTCCGAGGCGTCGGGCGAGGCGGTGAGCGATTTCAACAAGGGCAACGTCAAAGCCAGGATGCGCATGGTGGCGCAGTACGCGATCGCGGGGGACCGGAGGCTCCTGGTGATCGGCACCGACCATGCCGCGGAAGCGGTGACCGGCTTCTTCACCAAGTTCGGCGACGGCGCCGCCGATGTCCTCCCGCTGTCCGGGCTCACCAAGGGGCAGGGCGCCGCGCTGCTGGCGCACCTCGGCGGGCCGGAGCGGCTCTGGCAGAAGGCTCCGACGGCCGATCTGCTCGACGGCGAACCCGGGCAGAGCGACGAGTCGAGCCTCGGCCTGAGCTATGCGGACATCGACGCCTACCTCACGGGGCGCGGGGTGCCGGCCGGTGCGGCCGCGGAGATCGAGCAGCGCTACCGGGCGACGGAGCACAAGCGGCAGCTCCCCGTGACGCCCGCAGACACCTGGTGGTCGGAGGGCTCGGAGTCCTCCGAGGCCTCGCGCACCTCTGGCGATTCGCGCACATCGCTCTCCACCTTCGTGCTGGCAGGCGGGTGCTACTGGTGCCTCGACGCCGCGTATCGGGCGCTGCGCGGGGTCGTGGAGGTCCACTCGTGCTTCACCGGTGGCGAGACGCCCCACCCCACTTACGAGCAGGTCTGCACCGGGACCACCGGTCACGCGGAGGCGGTCGCCGTGACCTTCGACGAGAGCCTCCTGCCCGCCGAGGTCGTGCTCGACGCCTTCTTCACGATGCACGACCCCACCCAGTTGAACCGGCAGGGGGCGGATATCGGCACCCAGTACCGCTCGGCGATGTTCCCGGCCGACGAGCGTCAGCGCGGCCTCTTCGAGGCGGCGCGCGATCGCGCTGCCCGCAACTGGCCGGGCGAGGTCGTGACGACGATCGAGGAGCTGGGGACGGTGTACCCGGCGCCGGAGGAGCACCAGGACTTCTTCGCGAAGAATCCGACCCAGGGGTACTGCCTCGCGGTCGCCGTGCCCAAGGTGAACAAGGTGCGCGCCTCGTTCGCCCAGTATCTGCGCTGAACGGCCGCACCGGGGCGCATCCGTCCGTGCGGCGCTCGGCGATCACGCGGCGGCCGGCACGAGAGGCGTCTCCCGCGGCTCCTCGGGGCGTCCGCCATCGGTGCGACCGGCTCCGGCGCTCTCCGACCAGCCGCTCGGAACCGCCGCCCGGCGGTCGGGAGCATCGGCTCCGCTGAATGCCCCCTCCGCCGCGGAACCACCGCCGTCGGACGGCTCGGTGCGCGCGCGTCTCTCGAAGCGGGAGACGCCCCAGCGCAGGTCGTGGCCGACGGCCTCCGCGTCGACCTCCACCGAGGTGCCGCTCCGATCGCCGTTCTCCCAGCGGCGAATGCGCAGACGTCCGGAGACGATCACCCGTTGCCCCTTCCGGAACGAGGCGTGGGCGTGCTCGGCGAGCGCGCGGAACGCGGCGACCGTGAACCAGTTGGTCTCGCCGTCGACCCATTTCTGCTGCTCCCGGTCGAAACGGCGCTCGCCGCTCGCCAGCCTGAACGTGCACAGCGTCACACCGGTCTGGGTGGTCACCAGCCGGGGGTCAGTGGCGACCGTGCCGACGATGCCGATAGGGGTGCTCATATCCGGACTCCTCACTCGATGCGGGACGCCGCGGTCCGCGACGTCGGCGGAGGCGCCGAGCGGCCGCGCCAGGTTGCTCGGCGCCTCCGTTCACAGTCTGCTCTGGCGCGCACGGCGCGGGGCGCTGGAGGCGAGATCTGTGGAGAACTCGCGCGCGGGATCGCGAAGCGGGTCCGTGTGAGGGGCGGGGCGATCCGCCGACGTCCGCACCGCCTCGTCGGCGCACGGCCCTGAGCGATGCGCTCTGCGGCGCGTCCCAGGAATGCTCGCCGTCGCGGGACATGCCCTAGTCTGGTGGGATGGCAGAGCACCGGAGACCCGCGCCGGCTCGACGGCGGGGCGCCCGAGTGCTCATGATCCTGATCATCCTGGTCGTGCTGCTCGCCGCCGCGGGCACGGGCGTCTATCTGTTCCTCGCCGACGCAGGCCCCCAGCAGTCCGCGCGGGAGGAGAATTTCCGGGAGCCCGACGTGCCGCCCGAGTTCTTCCCCGATGGCAGCGCCGCGGACAACCTCCCCTACTTCTCCGAGGTGCTGCGCGTCTACGCGGTCGGCGACGATCCGGTCGAGGGCCGGGGGCTCGTGGATGCCGTGGTGGAGTCCGGCTTCGACCGGACCGCGATGCAGGTGAGCTTCGACCGCACCAAGACCGGGCTCGTCGCCGACAACATCTTCGTCTCGGTGCTCATCGGACGGCACTGCCTGATCGGGCAGATGGTCGTGGAGGATCGCACCTTCGTCGCCGAGACGGCGCCGGCGATCGGTCCCGGGCGCGACCTCTGCCTGATCGGGGAGACCAGGGAGATCGACTGGGACCCAGCCGCATGAGGCGAAGCATCGCTTCGCGCGGCGTATGTCCGGAGCCCGCCCTCGGGCTCCGTTGAGAGTAAGCTTGTGAACCATGGCTGAGTACATTTACCAGATGGTTCGCGCCCGCAAGGCGGTCGGCGAGAAGGTCATCCTCGACGACGTCACGATGGCGTTCCTCCCGGGCGCGAAGATCGGCATGGTCGGTCCGAACGGCGCCGGAAAGTCGACCATCCTGAAGATCATGGCGGGCCTCGATGCGCCCAGCAACGGCGAGGCGAGCCTGAGCCCCGGCTACACGGTCGGCATCCTCATGCAGGAGCCCGAGCTCGACGACTCGAAGACCGTGCTCGAGAACATCGAGGGCGGCCTGGCGATCAAGGCGAAGGTGGATCGCTTCAACGAGATCTCGGCGCTGATGGCCGAGCCCGACGCCGACTTCGACGCGCTGCTCGCCGAGATGGGCACGCTGCAGGAGGACATCGACGCCGCCGACGGCTGGGATCTCGACAACCAGCTGGAGCAGGCGATGGACGCTCTGCGCACCCCGCCGGGCGACGCGCGGATCGCGAACCTCTCCGGCGGCGAGAAGCGGCGGGTGGCCCTCGCCAAGCTGCTGCTGCAGAAGCCCGATCTGCTGCTCCTCGACGAGCCCACCAACCACCTCGACGCCGAGAGCGTGCTCTGGCTCGAGCAGCACCTGCAGAAGTACCCCGGTGCCGTGATCGCGATCACCCACGACCGCTACTTCCTCGACAACGTCGCGGAGTGGATCGCCGAGGTCGACCGCGGCCGCCTGTACCCCTACGAGGGCAACTACTCCACCTACCTCGAGAAGAAGGCCGAGCGCCTCGACATCCAGGGCAAGAAGGACGCCAAGCTCGCGAAGCGGCTGAAGGACGAGCTCGACTGGGTGCGCTCCAACACCAAGGGGCGCCAGGCGAAGTCCAAGGCCCGCCTCGCCCGCTACGAGGAGATGGCGGCCGAGGCCGAGCGCACGCGCAAGCTCGACTTCGAGGAGATCCAGATCCCGGCCGGACCCAGGCTCGGCAACGTCGTGATCGCGGCCAAGGATCTGCGGAAGGGCTTCGACGGCCGCACCCTGATCGACGGACTCTCGTTCTCGCTCCCGCCGAACGGCATCGTCGGCGTGATCGGGCCGAACGGCGTGGGCAAGACGACGCTCTTCAAGACGATCGTCGGACTCGAACCGCTCGACGGCGGCGAGCTGAAGATCGGCGAGACGGTGCAGATCAGCTACGTGGACCAGAACCGCGCCAACATCGATCCCGAGAAGAACCTCTGGGAGGTCGTGAGCGACGGCCTCGACATCATCACGGTCGGCAAGACCGAGATCCCGAGCCGCGCCTACGTGTCGAAGTTCGGCTTCAAGGGACCCGACCAGCAGAAGAAGGCCGGCGTGCTCTCGGGCGGCGAGCGCAACCGGCTGAACCTGGCGCTCACGCTCAAGCAGGGCGGCAACCTGCTGCTGCTCGACGAGCCGACCAACGACCTCGACGTCGAGACGCTGCAGTCGCTGGAGAACGCGCTGCTCGAGTTCCCGGGCTGCGCGGTGGTGATCACCCACGATCGCTGGTTCCTGGATCGCATCGCCACCCACATCCTCGCCTACGAGGGCACGGACGAGGATCCGGCGAGGTGGCACTGGTTCGAGGGCAACTTCGAGGCCTACGAGGCGAACAAGGTCGAACGACTCGGCCCCGAGGCCGCGAAGCCCTCTCGGGTGACGTACCGCAAGCTGACGAGGGGCTGATCGTTCGAGGCAAAGCGCCGCTTTGCACGATGAGTCTCCCGGCCTGTCAGCAGGCCGGTGCAGGAAACAGAGCCCCGGAGGGAGCCGATATGGCCCGCACGCACGTCGACCTCGAGCTCCGCTGGGGCGATCAGGACGCCTACGGGCACGTCAACAACGTCGCCATCGCACGCTTTCTCGAAGAGTCGCGGGTGCGCACCTTCTGGCTCGGCTCCGGCCGGGAGCGCACCGGGATGGAGCGCCATTTCCGGGGCGATGATCCCGAGGGCCCGAAGATGCTCGTGGCGAGCCAACGGATCGAGTTCCTCCGCGTGCTCGAGTACGCGGAGCGTCCGATCACGGTCGAGCTGTGGATCGGCCGGCTCGGAGGGTCGAGCCTCGAGATCCACTATGAGATCGTGGACCACGCGTCGCGCGAGGAAACCGTGGATGGCGCCGCGGAGGAGCGCCGGGTCGTCGCGCGGGCGATCACGACCGTGGTGATCGTCGACGGGGCGACGCTCCGGCCCGTGCGCCTGAGCGCGGAGGGCCGCGCCTCCGTCGAGCCGTGGACGGACGAGCCGCTGCGGTTTCGCGGTCCTCTTGATGAAGACGACCAGGGAGGGTTTCGAAGTGTTTCACCTGATCGTTATTAAGTTGAGAACACGGGCGATAAGGAAGACGAATACTCAATGCTAACCTGAGTCCCGTAGAGTTCCGAGCATCGATCGCCTGAATGTGGCATGCGGCATGACGAACTCTGGGGCGTTCGAATCAGAGCAAAGAGTTAAGGGCGTATCTTGAAGAAAAGAAAAATTGCTACTGTCGCAGCAGCAACGCTACTGCTCATGGGTTTCCTCTCTCCTGTCGCCTCTGCGTCGGAACAGGAGTCGGAACAGGATGCATCCCACCCTCCAACCTCAAACGGAGAAAGCGTCACCATTGGTACTCCCCCTTCTGAACTTCGCGAGTTCGTGGTCAAGGGTGAGGGAGAAGTTCCCGACTACCGGCTTGAGGAGCTTAGTGATGCCGAGCAGCGGGATATTCGAACGATTGCCGATCGTAGAGGGATCGCTCCCGAGGACTATGTGAAGGAGTCGGTGGACTCTGAATTGTTCGCATCGGCTGTTGACGAAGTTGAGGAGCTTTTCGGCGATACTCTCTCGAGTTCTTCCTGGGCTCAGAGCCCCGATCTACCCAGCCTTTCCCTAACCGACGCTCCGAGCGATGGTCTTATCAAGATTCTTGGTGACCTGCCTTTCAATACTGCCCTGCGATACGGCGCACCGTTGAGTGACGTTGAGCTGCGGGGATTAAAATCCGCTGCGATCGAAGCGGTTGTTGATGAGCTTGGGTCGATTGATGTGATTACCGAAACCTCCGAAGACTCGGCCATCACTGTACGCTTCGCCCTAGGTGCTGCCAAACGTTACACGTCAGCGATTGACCCGGAGAAATTGGAGTCGAAGATTCTTAATTTGACCGGCTATCGGGACCTTCCCACGACTATTTCGTTCACGCCACAGCCCGAGGGGGAACTCGTGCAATCATACGCCACCGTTCGCGGCGGCAAGCTATTATCGACACTGGTCGGGGGTTCCGTCGATTGCACCTCAGGGTTTTCTGTGAAGAGGAATGGTGTGAACGGGCTTGTTACTGCGGATCATTGCCCGAATACTCTCTACTTAAACGGGCAGTCGGGAGTTATCTCCTTTGTGACGAACGCCACCAATGATGGTGCCTCTCACTATGATCTTCAGTTCCATCGAACTTTAGGCAGTAATGACACTCACCCGCGATTTCGCGCCAATGTGGGAGATGACATCCGAACGGTCGTGGGATCATCGAATCCCGAGAAGGATGAGGAAGTCTGCATGTATGGCGCTGGCACGAAAGATAAGGGCTGCTCAGATGTCATACTTGTTAATGAATGTTTGAATGACGCTCAGATGAATAAGCAGTACTGCGGAATTTCGGCTGCGAGACATCATATTTCTTATTTCGGCGATAGCGGGGGCCCCGTGTTCCGCAACAACACCGCGAAAGGTATCATTAAGGGAGCAATCTTCTACAAGAATGGTTGGAGGTCGACGTTCACTCGAATCGGACTTGTCGGAAGTCGATTGGATTCAACTATTCTCAAAGGTTGAGCGAAGTTCATGAAGGGGTGACCTTGGATTGGTGACATCAGGCCACCGAGAATAGACCACCCTGTGAAACGACCTACATCGAGTGCCTTCTCCATGAGGCGGCGGAGCCCTAGCAGGTGATCCAACGCAGTCTTACTCGGAACTGATTCTCTGTCGGCAAAGCGTTGCTTTGCCGACATCAGTTCAAGGAAACGGTAAGCTTTTTGATTACTTTATTCAGTCGCGAGTCATCCTTCGCGAACGTAGTGAGTCTCAGGAGGTCCGAGCCGAACTGGGGCACGAGATTCTGCGACTACGCGCGGAATGACGGAGCGGTGACTGGCGCAGTATGTATGTGCACAGAATCGGGGACGCAGATGCGGTCTTGGCGGTTGATCTGCTAGGATTAATCCTTGGCTTGCGTGTGGAGCAATCCACACCCTTCGCGGGGCGCCCTCTTCCGTCGCGCGAAACACCCGAATTCAGCTTTCGAGCACGTGTAAGGAAACACCTCAGTGGCAAACATCAAGTCGCAGATCAAGCGCATCAAGACCAACCAGAAGGCGACCGAGCGCAATCGGGCGTACAAGAGCGAGCTGCGCACCGTGGTGCGTCAGGCCCGCGAAGCCATCGCGGCCGGTGACAAGGCGGTCGCCGAGCAGAAGCTCCAGCACGCCAGCCGCAAGCTGGACAAGGCCGTGTCGAAGGGCGTCATCCACAAGAACCAGGCGGCGAACCGCAAGTCGAGCCTCGCCGCTCAGGTCGCCGCGCTCTAGGCGCGTCAGCTTCCGCAGAAGGCCCTCGATCGGGGGCCTTCTGCGTATCCCGGTACTGCGGTGGAGTCGCACGAATGGTCGCCGGCGGAGCACCGCGGCAATCATTCGTGCGACATCGCGCAGGCATGAGAGAATGGCCCGGTATGTCTCCACGCAGCGTGAACCCACCGATTCCGGCCGCGACGGCGCCGGGGCAGATCCGCAACTTCTGCATCATCGCGCACATCGATCACGGCAAGTCGACGCTGGCCGACCGCATGCTGCAGATCACCGGCACGGTGCCCGATCGCGAGATGCGCGCGCAGTACCTCGACAACATGGACATCGAGCGCGAGCGCGGCATCACCATCAAGTCGCAGGCGGTGCGGATGCACTGGGACGTCGACGGGAGCGCGTACGCCCTGAACATGATCGACACCCCGGGGCACGTCGACTTCAGCTACGAGGTCTCGCGCTCGCTCGCCGCCTGCGAGGGGGCGATCCTGCTCGTGGACGCCGCGCAGGGCATCGAGGCGCAGACGCTCGCCAACCTGTACCTGGCGATGGAGAACGACCTGGAGATCATTCCGGTCCTCAACAAGATCGATCTCCCCGCGGCCGATCCGGAACGGGTGGCGAGGGAGATCGCCGACCTGATCGGCGGCGATCCCGACGACATCCTGAAGGTCTCGGGCAAGACCGGCATGGGCGTGGAGGAGCTGCTGGACCGCGTGGTCGCGCGCGTGCCGGCCCCGACCGGAGCGGCCGAGGCGCCCGCGCGGGCGATGATCTTCGACTCCGTCTACGACCCGTATCGCGGCGTCGTCACCTACGTGCGGATGGTCGACGGGCGGCTCGCGCCGCGCGAGAAGATCCTCATGATGTCGACCGGGGCCGAGCACGAGGCGCTCGAGATCGGCGTCTCCTCGCCCGGGCCGACGCCGACGAAAGGGCTCGCCGTCGGAGAGGTCGGCTATCTCATCACCGGGGTGAAGGACGTGCGGCAGTCCAAGGTCGGCGACACCGTCACGGGCAAGCAGCGCTCCGCGTCGGAGGCGCTGCCCGGCTACACCGACCCGAAGCCCATGGTCTTCTCCGGGCTGTACCCCATCGACGGCAGCGACTACCCGGTGCTGCGCGAGGCGCTCGACAAGCTGAAGCTCAGCGACGCCGCGCTGCAGTACGAGCCCGAGACCTCGGTCGCGCTCGGCTTCGGCTTCCGCTGCGGCTTCCTCGGCCTGCTCCACCTCGAGATCATCTCGGAGCGGTTGCGCCGCGAGTTCGATCTGGATCTCATCGCGACCGCGCCGAGCGTGATCTACCAGGTCACCCGTGAGGACGGACTGGACGTGACGGTCACGAACCCCAGCGAGTACCCCGACGGCAAGATCGCGAGCGTGCGCGAGCCGATGGTGCGCGTCGCGATCCTCGCCCCCAAGGACTACGTCGGCACCATCATGGAACTGTGCCAGAGCCGCCGCGGCAGCCTCCTCGGCATGGAGTACCTGGGGGAGCGCGTTGAGCTGCGCTACGCGATGCCGCTCGGCGAGATCGTCTTCGACTTCTTCGACCACCTGAAGAGCCGCACGCAGGGCTACGCGAGCCTCGACTACGAGCCGATGGGCGAGCAGGAGGCGGATCTCGTGAAGGTCGACATCCTGCTGCAGGGCGACAAGGTCGACGCGTTCAGCGCCATCGTGCACCGCGACAGCGCCTATCACTACGGCACGATGATGGCCGAGCGGCTGCGCAAGCTGATCCCGCGGCAGCAGTTCGAGGTGCCGATCCAGGCCGCCATCGGGTCGCGCGTCATCGCGCGGGAGACGATCCGCGCGATCCGCAAGGACGTGCTCGCCAAGTGCTACGGCGGCGACATCAGCCGCAAGCGCAAGCTGCTCGAGAAGCAGAAGGAGGGCAAGAAGCGCATGAAGATGGTCGGCCGGGTCGAGGTGCCGCAGGAGGCCTTCATCGCCGCGCTCTCCGGAGACGTCGAGGGCAAGGAGTCGAAGAAGTGAGCGCCCACCGCTCCGGCGAGCCGAACCGCCGCAGCACCCATGTGGAGCACGACGTCGCCTACGCCGCCGTCGGCGCCTCCGTCGCCGCGGATCTGATGCGGTTCCCGCCCGAGGGCAGCGCGCCCTACGCGAGCGAACTGCGGCTCGGAAGCGGGGCGGAGCGCTTCCTGCTCGCCTCCAGCGCGCTGATGACCTGGGGAGCGCAGCGCGGCGCCGGCATGGAGGTGGAGGAGATCGAGCACGGCGACGGGCAGCGGTACGCGGGCGTCGCCTTCGACGAGCGGGGCACGCCCCAACCGGTGGCCGAGACCGAGACCCACTACGGCCCGGACGGCGACCCGTTTCTGAGCGCGGGGACCACCGCGGCCATCCGCATCCCGGGAGAGTCGTCGAGCCGGAGAGTGCGGGTGGTCTCCACGGTGAACGAGCCCCAGTACGTGGGCTTCGCCTGGGGCAGCATCGACGACGCAGGAGCGATCGGCGAGGAGGCCTTCGCCGTCGAATGGCGTGACGACGACACGGTGTGGGCCACCGTGCAGGGCTTTCTGTATCCTCGGCCGGGCGGCATCGCCAGACTGCGCACGAAGGCCGCGGTCCGCATCGCCACCGGCCTCGCCGAGCGTCAGCTGGCCTCGCTCGTGCCCGGCGTGCTGAACGGCGAGCGCCGGTCGACGGGCCCCGACGAGGACCAGTCGGCGGGTCCCGGCGAAGGCCGGGTGACGAGCCCCGGCGAAGGCCGGATGACGAGCGCGGACGAGTAGCGCCGTGCCGGGCACCCCTCCGAGCGGCGAGCCGGCCCCCGCGGACGGGGTGCTGCCGCCCAGCGCGGCCGAAGGCTCGGCGGGGCGCGGCTTCGGGCTGTACGTGCATGTTCCGTACTGCCGGGTGCGCTGCGGATACTGCGACTTCAACACCTACACGGCGAGCGAGCTGGGCGGCGGGGCGAGCCGGGCGCACTACGCCGCGCAGGCGCGGGCGGAGATGCGGTTCGGCGCGTCGGCGCTGCGCCGCTCCGGGGTGGCGGAGCGCACCGCCGACACGGTCTTCTTCGGCGGGGGCACGCCGACCCTGCTGCCTGCGGAGGATCTCGCCGAGATGCTGCGCGGCATCCGCGAGGAATGGGGACTATCGGCGCGCGCCGAGGTGACGACGGAGGCGAACCCGGATTCGGTGGATCGGCGCTACCTGGAGGCCCTGGTCGAGGCGGGATTCACGCGGGTGAGCTTCGGCATGCAGTCCGCGGTGCCGCACGTGCTGGCCGTCCTCGACCGCACTCACGCGCCGGAACGCGTGCCGCAGGTGGTCCGTTGGGCGCGCGAGGCGGGTCTGCAGGTCAGCCTCGACCTCATCTACGGCGCGCCGGGGGAGACGCTCGACGACTGGCGGCGCTCGCTCGACGCCGCGCTGGCCTGCGATCCGGATCACCTCTCGGCGTACGCCCTGATCATCGAGGCGGGCACCAAGCTCGCCGCCCAGATCCGTCGGGGCGAGGTCGCGGAGCCCGACGAGGATCTGCAGGCCGAGATGTACGAGGCGGCCGACCGCGTGCTCGCCGCTGCCGGCTTCGGGTGGTACGAGATCAGCAACTGGGCGCGTTCTCCGGAGGCCCGCTCGCGGCACAATCTCGCCTACTGGAGGGGGACGGACTGGTGGGGTGTCGGCCCCGGCGCGCACAGCCACGTCGGCGGAACGCGCTGGTGGAACGTCAAGCACCCCAGGGCCTATGCCGCGCGGGTCTCCGCGGGGTCGTCACCCGCGGAGGCGCGTGAGGTGCTCGACGCCGAGACCCGTCGCGTCGAGCGGGTCCTCCTCGAGACCCGCATCGTGGACGGGCTGCCGCTCGAGGCGCTCACGGAGCAGGAGCGGCGCCGGGTTCCCCCGCTGATCGCGGAGGGGCTCCTGGAGGGGGCCGCGGCCCTGCCGGTGCCGGGGCGCGGGCCGGGGCGGGCCGTGCCGACCCTGCGGGGGCGCCTGCTCGCCGACACGGTCGTCCACCGTCTCCTGGGCTGAGCCCCGCCCGCCGGCGGCGGTGCGCATGCAGACGGAACTCCGTGCAGACGTGTAAACTGGCACTCAGGTGCCCAGAGTGCTAGAGCGGAGGTGCGGGGTGGCGGAGGAGCCGACGGCGGAGCAGCGCGTCAGCGAGCGAAGTCTGGCGGTGCTGCACGCGATCGTGGCCGACTACGTGGCCTCGAACGAGCCCGTGGGAAGCAAGGCCATCGTCGAGCGCCACCGTTTCGGCGTCTCCGCGGCGACCATCCGCAACGACATGGCCCTGCTCGAAGAAGAGGATCTGATCGCGGCTCCGCACACCTCCTCCGGCCGGGTGCCCACCGACAAGGGCTACCGCCTCTACGTCGACACCCTCGCGAAGATCCGTCCGTTGACGAGCGCGCAGCGATCCGCGATCGAGCGCTTCCTCGGCGAGTCCACCGGTCTGGACGACGTGCTGGCGCGCACCGTGCGTCTGCTCGCGCAGCTGACCAACCAGGTGGCGGTCGTGCAGTATCCGTCGCTCACGCGGACCCGGGTGCGGCACATCGACCTGATCGCGGTCGGCGAGGATCGGGTGCTGTGCGTGCTCATCCTCGGAACCGGCGTGGTCGAGCAGCAGCTCGCGCGCCTGCCCGCCGCGCGGGTCACCGAGGCCTGGGTGCACGGACTGCAGAGCCGGATCGCCGAGGCCGTCGTGGGATGCGACCTGGAGTCCGCGGTCGCGGGTGCCCAGGCGCTCTCGGCGTCGGTCGACGACTGGGCGGATCCCGACGAGACGGGACTGGTGAGCCGAGTGCTCGAGGTGGTCTCCGCCCAGCTCCGTGCGAACCGGAGCGAGCGCATCGCGATAGCCGGAGCCGCGAACCTCTCGAGACCCGGGGAGTTCGACGGCGACCTCCCCTCGGTGCTCGAGGCGATCGAGGAGCAGGTCACGCTGCTCAGGCTCTTCGGAGAGCTGGTCAGAGACGATCGAGAGGTCACCGCGTCGATCGGCCGGGAGAACGAGCCGTACGGACTGGCCGGCGCGTCGGTGATCGCCTCGACCTACGAACAGAACGGTGACGCGCGGTCGAAACTGGGCGTGCTCGGACCGATGCGCATGGACTACGCGAGCAACATCGCCACCGTGCGCGCGGTCGCGAGCTACCTGAGCCGCGTGCTGGAAGAAGGATAGAACTTGGCCGATCATTACGACACCCTGGGGGTCTCCCGCGACGCGAGCTCCGACGAGATCAAGAAGGCGTACCGCCGGCTCGCTCGTCAGCTCCATCCCGATGTGAACCCCAGCGAGGAGGCCGCCGAGCAGTTCAAGGCGGTGACGCACGCCTACGACGTCCTGAGCGACCCGAACGAGCGTCAGCGCTACGATCAGGGCGGCTCGGGCGGTGCGGGCGGTTTCGGCGACATCTTCGAGACCTTCTTCGGCCAGGGCTTCGGAGGCGGTCAGCGCGGCCCGCGCTCGCGCTCCGAGCGCGGCGAGGACGCCATGATCCGCGTGGATGTGGAGCTCGCCGAGGTGATCTTCGGGGTCCAGCGCGAGATCACCGTGAACACCGCCGTGCTGTGCGAGACCTGCAACGGCACCTGCTGCCAGCCCGGAACGTCCCCCATCAGCTGCGACGTGTGCCGCGGCACCGGTCAGGTGCAGCGGCAGGTGCGCTCGCTCTTCGGCAACGTCGTCACCGCGCACCCCTGCGGCAGCTGCCACGGATACGGCACGGTCATCGAGCACCCCTGCATCGAGTGCGGCGGTCAGGGCAGGGTGAGCACGCGGCGCACGCAGACCATCGACATCCCCTCGGGCATCGAGACGGGCACCCGGATGCAGCTGAGGGGAGGCGGCGAGGTCGGCCCCGGCGGCGGGCCCAACGGCGACCTGTTCATCCAGTTCCGCGTGATGCACCACGATGTGTTCAGCCGGGACGGCAACGACCTGCTCGCCACGCTGCAGGTGAGCATGGCGGACGCGATCCTGGGCGCCGATGCGAGCGTCGCGGCGCTCGACGGCGAGGTGCGGGTGCAGGTGCCGGCGGGGACGCAGTCCGGCGATGTGATCACGGTCCGCGGGCGCGGCATCCAGGCGCTGCAGTCGACCAGCCGCGGCGATCTCAAGGTGGCGGTGCAGGTGATCACGCCGGCCAAGCTGTCGAAGCGCGAACAGGATCTGGTCCGTCAGCTGGCCGCGCTGCGCAAGGATCCCGGGCCGAACCTGGGGGAGTTCCAGCAGGGCCTCTTCGGCAAGATCCGGGATCGCTTCTTCCGTCAGGGCTGAGGCGACGGCTCAGGACGGGCTGGTGAGGCAGTAGACCTGCGGGTTGGCGAATGCGCCCTTGCTCTCCGCGTTGTCGTTGCCGGAGCGGCCGATGGCGAGCCGGATGCGGTAGACGCCCGAGATGTCCGCCGAGACCGATTTCGCGGATCCCAGACCGGCGCTCCCGAGCGAGGTGGTCGCATCGTCGGCGCGGATGCTGAACGCGCGGGTCTGCCCGCTCGCGGATTCGTCGATGAGGCCGATGGAGGAACGGAACTCCGTGCACCGGTAGTTGACGTTGTATTCGGACCAGCTCGCCTGATCCCGGTAGGTGCTCCATCCCACGATCGAGTGAGCGTATCGCTTGCCGGCGATCGTGGCGCTCTCGTGCGCCATGCCGCTGCTCCAGGTGTCGCCGCCCTCGTCGACCTTCGGCAGGGCGGCGACGCTGTACCACTTCCAGACGCGGTAGGTGAAGGTCCTGCTCTTGGCCGACTGGGTCCTCTTCGTCGGCGCGACGTAGAGGCGGTACTTCTGCGCGCCGGCCTTGGTGGCCTTCGCGCGCACGGTGAAGGCCAGCTTCTCGGTGACCTTCGCGGTCGAGACCGCCTGCCACTTCTTGCCGACCCGCAACTGCAGCTGCACCTTCTTGCCTTTGAGCGCCCGTGAGGTCTTGCCGGAGAAGGCGAGCGCGTCTCCGGTGCTCACGTCGCTCTTCGTGCGGGACGTCACCGTCAGGGTGCCCGCGACCTTTTTCTTCTTCTTCGCCTTCTGCGCGAGGGGTGCTGGCGCCGCGTCGATCCGCGGCGTGACGACCGCCGCCGTCTCCGGCCCGGGCAGGGCGCCGGCCGTGGTGCCGCCGAGCACCAGGGCCGATCCGAACAGGGCGGAGGCGGTCAGCGCAACGATCGACCTCCGGATGATGCTGGGTTTCGACACGGTGCTCCTCGGCGCTCTGATCCCTGCTCGGGCTCTCTCGACACGGTTCTCCGCCGCGGGGCGCAGTATTCTCAGCCGCCTCGCAGCCGTACCCAAGGTAGAGGGGTGGGTGCCGGGCGTCAAGTGCGCGCGATCTGCGCCGCCGAGCGCCGCCATCGGGGATCCTCCTGCCGAGCGGGGCCACCGAGCGCACTACGCTGAGGGCATGGCGAATCTCTACTATCGCGAGGATCTTCCCGCGGCGTCGTTCCGGGCGGGCGCGATTCTCGAGGTGGAGGGGGAGGAGGCCCGGCACGCGGTGCGCGTGAGCCGCCTGCGGGTCGGCGAGTCGATCGTGGTGGGCAACGGCGCGGGAGCGCTGGGTCACGGGGAGGCGGTACTGGCGACGCGAGACCGTTTCGCGGTGCGCGTGGAGCGGGTGGAGCACGCTCCCGAGCCCGCGGGCCCGATCGCGCTGGTGCAGGCGCTCGCCAAGGGGGATCGGGATGAGCGGGCGGTCGAACAGGCCACCGAGTTCGGGATCGACCGCATCATTCCCTGGCAGGCCGAGCGCTCGGTCTCCCGCTGGGGCGGCTCGGGCGCCGCGGAGAAACGCGCCAAGGGACTGGCCAAGTGGCGCCGGATCGCGCGAGAGGCGTCGAAGCAGTCGTTGCGGGCGCGCATTCCCGAGGTCGAGGCCCCCCTCTCGCTCTCCGAGCTCTGCCAGCGGGCGGATCGCGCGCGCGTGCTGGTGCTGCACCCGGGGGGCGGTGAACGACTGAGCGCCCACGCGGAGCGGCTCGCCTCGGAGAGGTCGGGCGCGCAACCGTCCGATGCGCAACCATCGGAGATCCTGATCGTCGTGGGACCCGAGGGCGGATTCAGCCAGGCCGAACTCGCAGCTCTCTCCGGCGCGGGCGCCGTGGTCCTCCGGCTCGGCGATACGGTGCTGCGCACCTCGAGCGCGGGTCCGGCCGGGATCGCGGTGATCAACACGGTGCTGGGCCGCTGGTAGGGGCCGTCGGCCGTCATCCGGCGAAACTCTGACCGTTCTCGCAGCGGCGGGTAGTCGGTTATTCGCCGCTGCGAGGCTATACTCGAGACATTACGTGGATGGCGTGAGTACGCTCCGGCCTGCGTGCCTCACCGAATCGATCGTGAAACAGCCGACCAGGGAGTTACGAACCGAACGTGGAAGAGAACGAGCTGCCCACAGGCGAACGCTCGCCGCTGTACCGCTTCTTCGAGATGCTGCCGGCGGCCTTGAGCATCGCGACCCCGCTTGCGGTGATCGTCCTGACGGTCGTCGACCTCCGCTTGGCGGTGGCCTTCGTGGCGGTGTTCGTGGCGATCACCATCTTCAAGGGTCTCCGCACGGGGATCGATGCGATCCGCGGCTACCGGCGCCTGCGCGCCGCCGAGTCGGTCGACTGGGGCCAGCTGAACGCCGAACTCGATCTGGTGCTCGACCGGTCCTCGTCGGCATCGCCCCGGCTGGGGCTGCCTCGCGCCCTTCCCGCTCCCTTCGCCGCCCGCCACACCGAGCTGCTCGCTCGCCTCCGCAGCGAACCGGCCGGCAAGACGGCGCCGTCCCGACTCGTGCACGCGGTCGTGGTGGCGGCGTACAACGAGCCCTACGAGGTGATGGCGCCGAGCATCCGCGCGCTGACCGAGTCCTCCATCGGCGCCGAGAACCTCGTCGTCGTCTTCGCCCATGAGGAGCGCGGCGGCGAGCAGATGCGCGACTCGGTCCGGCTGCTCGAGCTCGAGTTCGGCCATCTCTTCCGCGCGTTCCTCCCGGTCGAGCATCCCGCCGGACTGCCCGACGAGATCCCGGGCAAGGGCGGCAACATCACCTACGGCGGTCGCTACCTCGCCCGCTGGGTCGAGGAGCAGGGAATCGATCCCGAGAGCGTGCTGGTCACCACGCTCGATTGCGACAACCGCGTCCATCCCGCGTACTTCGACTACGTCAGCTACGAGTTCGTGCGCGCCCGCGATCCGCAGCGTCTCTCGTTCCAGCCGATCTCGCTCTTCGTCAACAACGTGTGGCACGCCCCGGCCCCCACGCGGGTGATCGCCGCGGGCAACTCGCTCTGGAACCTGACCTCCACGATGCGGCCCTTCTCCCTGCGGAACTTCGCGTCGCACACCCAGCCGCTCGCGGCGCTCATCGAGATGGACTTCTGGAGTCGACGCACGATCGTCGAGGACGGGCACCAGTACTGGCGGAGCTTCTTCCACTTCCGCGGGGACTACGGGGTCGTCCCGGTCCACGTGCCCATCTACCAGGATGCGGTGCTCGCGGAGAACCTGCCGCGCACGCTCCGAGCCCAGTTCAAGCAGCTCTGCCGCTGGGCCTACGGCGCCTCGGACGTGCCCTTCGTCGGCGTGCGCATGCTCGAGCGGGAGCGCGCGGCGGCCCCGTTCGGCGCGACGCTGCGCAGGTTCATCCTGCTGCTCGACTCCCACGTCACCCTCTCCACGATCGCGCCGATGCTGGCCTTCGGCGTGTGGATCCCGTCGTGGTTCGCCGAGCTGTTCGGAAAGACGCTCCACGAGCCCTCCGAGTCCATTCTGGTGAACGGCATCTCGGAGACCGAGCGGCTGGCTCAGATCCTCGGCCTGGGGACCGCGCAGGTCACGACCCCGTCGGTGCAGGCGTTCATCCAGCCGATCCCGGATTTCGCCGACCGGCTCGCCGCGCTGCTGCCGTTCCTGGTCGACTCGGTGCGCCCGCTGGCCACGGTCGCCGTGGTCGTGACGATCGTGCTCACCCTCCTCACGCTGCCGCCGCGGCCACCGGAGGTGAGCCGGCTGAGGAATCTCGGCATGATCGCGCAGTGGGTGCTGCTCCCCATCACCATGATCTGCTACAACGCGTTGAGCGCGATCACGTCGCAGCTGCGCCTGCTCCTCGGCAGGTATCGCGAGAGCTTCGACGTCACGGAGAAGGCCGCGGTGCCCGGTGCGAATCCGGACGACGCCCGCTTCGACGTCGAGATGTGGTCGAGCCATCGTCGCTCGAGCACTGGGTAGAGTTGACGCATGGCAGCTGACACCGTTTTCGCGAAGATCGTCTCGGGAGAGATCCCGGTGGAGAGGCTCGCCGAGACCGAGCGGGTCATCGCGTTCCCCGACATCTCCCCGCAGGCCCCGGTGCACATCCTGGTGATCCCGAAGACGACGGAGTACGCGGACGTCACCGAACTCGCGGCCGGGGATCCCGGACTGCTCGCCGAGATCGTGGCGGTGGCCCGGCGGCTCGCCGAGCAGCACGCCGACGGAGACTTCCGCCTCGTGTTCAACAACGGGGCGAACGCCGGGCAGACCGTCTTCCACGTGCACGCCCACCTGCTCGCCGGCGGACTGACGGAGGGCTCGCTCTAGTGCCGCATCCCGACGGCGGCGGCCGATCCGAAGCGTCCGAGTCCGCCCGTCTGGAGCGCAGCGTGCTGCTCACGGGCGTCGACCTCGCGCAGTTCCTCGGACATCGCGATCGGTTGATCGGCGAGCTCGAGGGCCAGCATCCCGAGGTCGAGTTCCACGCGCGCGACCACGTGCTCACGCTTCGCGGTCCGGCGACCGCCGTGGTCGACGCCGAGCGCGTGGTCGATCAGGTGCTGGAGGTCGCGCGCCGGACCGGCGCGGTGAGCCGCAACGATGTGCGCGAGATCACCCGCATGGTGCTGCGGCGGTCGGCGCGCCCGGAGGGCGAGCCGTCGGCGGCGCAGCTGCTCAGCGAGGCGATCCTCACGGTGCGCGGGCAGACGGTGCGCGCCCAGACCCGGGGGCAGCGCTCCTACGTGGACGCGATCGACGACCATACGATCACCTTCGGGATCGGTCCCGCGGGCACCGGGAAGACCTACCTCGCGATGGCGAAGGCCGTGCAGGCCCTGCAGCGCCGCGAAGTGGCGAGGATCATCCTCACGCGGCCCGCGGTCGAGGCCGGCGAGCGGCTCGGGTACCTTCCCGGGACGCTCGAGGACAAGATCGACCCCTATCTGCGGCCCCTCTTCGACGCGGTCGGCTCGATGATGGAGACCGAGGCGGTGCCGAAGCTGCTCCAGAGCGGCACCATCGAGGTGGCACCGCTCGCCTACATGCGCGGCCGCACGCTCAACGAATCGTTCGTGATCCTCGACGAGGCGCAGAACACCACGCCCGAGCAGATGAAGATGTTCCTCACCCGGTTGGGGTACGGGTCGAAGATGGTCGTCACCGGCGATGTCACCCAGGTCGATCTGCCGCTCGCGGCGAGCGGCCTGCGCGTGGTGAGCGGCATCCTGAAGGGCGTCGACGACATCCACTTCGCCGAGCTGACCGCCGACGACATCGTGCGGCACAGCCTCGTCGGCCGCATCGTCGACGCCTACTCGGCGTACGAGGCCCGAAAGCCCAGGGAGAAGCAGGCATGACGGTCGAGATCAACAACGAGTCGGGCGTCGACTTCGACGCGTCCCGGTTGCAGCGGCTCGCCGCGTTCGTGCTCGAGGGCCTGCACGTGCACCCCCAGACGGAGCTCGCGATCTCGCTCGTGGACGAGGCGACCATCGAGCGCTTGCACGTGCAGTGGATGGACGAGCCGGGTCCGACCGATGTGCTGAGCTTTCCGATGGACGAGCTCCGGCCCGGCCGCCCCGACGCCCCGACGCCCTCGGGGCTGCTCGGGGACGTCGTCATCTGCGTGCAGATCGCGCAGTCGCAGGCGGAGGCCGCGGGGCACGATCTCGACACCGAGGTCTGCGTCCTCCTCACCCACGGCATGCTGCACCTCCTCGGTTTCGACCATGCGACGCCGGAGGAGGAGGCCGAGATGTTCGGGCTGCAGCGGGATCTCCTCCTCGGCTTCTCGGCGGGCGAGCGTCGCCGATGAGCGTCGCCCTGGTCATCGTCCTCCTGGGCGCGGCGATCCTGCTGCTCGGCATCGGCGGACTGCTGGCAGCCAGCGATGCCGCACTCGGCGTGCGGTCGCGGGCGGATCTCCTGGCCCTCGCGGACGAATCGCCGCGAGGGTCCTCGGCGATCCGCGCCATCGCCGAGGACGGGCCGGCCCATCTCCGAGCGCTCAGCTTCGCCCGGGTCATCGCCGAGACGCTCTCCGCCGTGCTCATCACCCTCGTGCTCGCCTCCACCGTCGGCAACGTGTGGTTGACCCTGCTGTTCGCCACGCTGATCGTCACCGGCACCTCTTTCGTGCTCGTGGGATCGAGCCCGCGCACCGTCGGCACCCAGCACCCCGACGGCATCATCCGGTTCTCGGCCCCGTTCGTCCGAGGGGTGCGACTGCTCCTGGGGCCTCTCGCGATCGCCCTGATGCGCTTCGGCAACCGGGTCACCCCGGGGCGGGCCGCGGTGAGCGCGCCGATCCGGGATGAGCGGCAGCTGCTCTCGATGGTGGATCAGGCCGCCGAGTTCGAGCTGCTCGAGGAGGACGACCGCGCCTACATCCACTCGATCGTGGAGTTCGGCGACACGCTGGCGCGCGAGCTGATGGTGCCGCGGACCGATATGGTGACCGTCGACTCCGAGCAGTCGGTGCGAGAGGCCCTCGACGTGCTCCTCGGCTCGCGGCACTCCCGCGTGCCCGTCGTCACGGGCGATGCCGACGAGGTCGCGGGAGTCGCCTACCTGCGAGATGTCAGCGGATTCGTGCTCCGCCGCCCCGACGACGCGGGGTCCTCGCCGATCTCCCGGGTCATGAAGCCCGCGCTGTTCGTGCCGGAGTTCCAGCGGGCCGACGATCTGCTGCGCCAGATGCAGCGCGAGGCGAACCACCTGGCGCTCGTCGTCGACGAGTACGGCGGGATCTCGGGACTCGTCACGCTCGAGGATCTGATCGAGGAGCTGCTCGGGGACATCGCGGACGAGCACGATCGCGAGGATCCCGAGGCCGTGCTGCAGGACGACGGCTCCTTCCGCGTCAATGCGAAGCTGCCGGTCGACCGCCTCGGCGAGATCTTCGGCAGGGAGCTCGAGGACGACGAGGTCGACAGCGTCGGCGGACTCGTCGCCAAGCACCTCGGACGGCTCGCCGCGCCGGGCGACGCGGTCGTCGTCGACGGGATCGAGCTCACCGCCCTCGAGACCGAGCGGCGGCGGCAGCGGCTCGTCGTGGTGGGCGCGCGCTGGGTGGGCGGGGAGACCGGCGATGAGGAGGAGGAGCGATGACGGACACGCCGTTCCGCGCGGGGTTCGTGTCGTTCGTCGGACGGCCGAACGCGGGCAAGTCGACGCTGACCAACGCGCTGGTCGGCGAGAAGATCGCCATCACGAGTCCCAAGCCGCAGACGACCAGACGCACCATCCGCGGCGTGGTGCATCGGACGGACGGCCAGCTCGTCATCGTCGATACGCCGGGCATCCATCGGCCGCGCACCCTCCTCGGCGAGCGGCTCAACGCGCTGGTCGAGGCGACGCTCGGCGACGTCGACGTGATCGGATTCTGCGTCCCGGCGAACGAGAAGCTCGGACCCGGCGATCGCTTCATCAACGAGCGGCTCGACGACTTCCCCCGTGCGAAGAAGGTCGCGATCCTCACCAAGACCGATGAGGCCTCCAAGAACGAGATCATCGAGCAGCTGACCCAGCTCGGCGCGCTGCGGGAATGGGACTCGGTCATCCCGATCTCCGCGGTGACGCGCGACCAGCTCGATCTGCTCGCGGACGAGCTGCTCCGCCTGATGCCCGAGTCGCCCCCGCTGTACGACGCCGGCACGCGAACGGAGGAGCGCGAGGACGACCGGATCGCCGAGCTGATCCGCGAGGCCGCGCTCGAGGGCGCTCGCGAGGAGTTGCCGCACTCGCTCGCGGTGACCGTCGACGATCGCGAGGAGCGGGAAGGGCTGCTCGAGATCTACGCCAGCGTCTACGTCGAACGCGACAGCCAGAAGGGCATCGTGATCGGCAGGGGAGGCTCCTATCTGCGCGATCTCGGCGAGCGCGCGCGCCGCGAGATCGAGGGTCTGCTCGGGCGCCGCGTCTACCTCTCGCTGCGGGTGAAGGTGGCGAAGGACTGGCAGCGGGATCCGAAGGCGCTCGGCCGTTTCGGGTTCTGAGCGACCGGGCGACGCCATCGGGTGCGAGCCTGCCCTGAAATTGCTATGTACGTCGTGTGATCCGGTGCGTATGCTTGAACGCATGGACTACAACGAATCGCTCACCGCCCTGTACTCCGGAACGACCTCGATCTTCTACCTCGTCTTCTACGTGATCTGGGTCATCGCGGCCTGGAAGGTGTTCACGAAGGCCGGCTACCCCGGCTGGCTGGCCATCATCCCCATCGTCAACGTCGTCGTCATCGTCAAGATCGCCGGCTACTCGGGCTGGCTGACGCTGCTCTACCTCATCCCGATCGTGAACATCGTGTTCGCGATCCTCGTGGCGATCCGTCTCGGCGAGCGCTTCGGCAAGGGAGGGGTCTTCTCGTTCTTCCTGCTCTGGCTGTTCCAGTTCATCGGCTTCTTCATCATCGGCTTCGGCGACGCGAAGTACACGCGCCGAGCCTGAGTTCAGCGGCCGCCGCTGAACCCGCCGCCGCCTCCGCCGCCGCTGAACCCGCCGCCGCCGGAACCGCCGGAACTGCTCGACGTGTAGCTGGCCGAGGACTGCAGCGAACTCGTGAACTGCGAGATCGTGCTGTCGAAGGCACCGATGCCGTGGGCCGCGACGGCCGGGTACCAGAGCGGCACGTAGCCGCCGTGCTCCGCGTACTTCACCTCGAGCACCTTGCCCCACTGCTTCTCGAGTTTGAACAGGATCGCGTAGGGCAGCAGCTTCTCGTAGACGTGGATCACGTCCACGGTGCCGTCGCTCTTCCGTTCGGCCCCTTCGTAGGACTGGAGCATCCGCAGACGGTCCGCCTCGGCGACCCGGATGAACTCGCGCACGCCCTCCAGGTACTCGCGGGCCTCGGCGCCCTGGCGGGTGTGCACCCGGTGCTTCCAGACGCCGCCGAAGGCGAACAGCAGCGCCAGTGCCGCCAGAACGATGCCGATCGCGGGAGTCATCGTCTCGCGGGAGGCGAGCACGAAGGCGATCACGATCCCGGACAGCACGACGAGCCCGAGCGAGACGAAGCCGAGGATCCGCGCCACCGGGCTGTACTCCCGTTCGAAGTAGCCGCGATCCTGTGCCGCCTTCTTCCCGGCCTCGGCCAGCGCGCCCATCTGCTCTGCGAACTTCTCGCTCTGCCCGGGCACGGTGAACTGGGCACCCGCCTCGCCGGACGCGAAGAGCGCGTCGACCATCTGCGCGTCGAGCTGATCCGCCGCCAGCGTGGGGTCGAGCAGGCGAAGCCGGGGCCTGCCGGCCTTCGTGCTGAGGAGAGTCCGCTCGGGTTCGCCCTCCTCGATCCTGAGCGCTCCGTTGACCGCGAGGTGCACGATCTGGGCGGAGACGGCGGGGCCCGGCGCGCCCGCGATGGGCGCGGCGAGCAGCGGGGGCAGCGAAGACGGTACGTCGTACTGCGCGACGATCGTGCCGCGGCCGACTCTGCGCTTGCGCCGCATCGATCCCGCGACGGCCGCGGAGGCCACCGCCGTCGCAGCAGCCGCTCCGCCCAGGGCGAGGGGGAGCCCGTCGAGCACGCCGCCGTGCTCGCGGGCGAAGGGCTGGGCGACGCTTCCGGGCTCGAGCCCGATCGCCACCGTGACCCCCTCGAAACGGCTCAACGGGATCGGCGGAATCGTGTAGGACGCCTCGTCTCCGGCCCGCGCGATGGAGCACTCGTCGCGGGAATTCGCCGTGCCGGAGTAGCAGCGCGCGTTGCCGTCGAGCTTCGCCGCGAGCTCGGAGGAGAAGCGGATCTCAGCGGTGAAGGCGGCAATCGACTGCTGATGCTCGAAGTCGGTGAGATCCCAGTAGAACTCATCGGCGGTGCCGTCGTCGCGCGCGAGGATCACATCGCTCAGCGTGTAGCTGATGACGTAGGTCTGCACCCCGTGCACGTAGTCGTCGTCGCCGGTGAGCACCGCGATGAAGCCGCCGTCCTTCTCGGTCCAGAACGGCACCGCCCTGCCGTTCTCGTCGGTCACCCGAAAATCACGGGGATCGGTCGAGGTGCCCTGGTAGTCGAGCGGCAGACCGCGCACGAGGCCCTTGTTCTGGTCGAAGTCGGGGAAGCGCGCGACCAGGGTCTCGGTGACGTGCGCGAGCGCACGTCCGCTCTCGTCGACGCCGACCTCGTATTCCACGTGCCAGCTGTCGTAGCTGAAGTCCTGCACGTCGGCCCGGGCGGGCGCGGCGGCGCCCAGCGCCGCCCCCGTCCAGACGACGGCGAGTGCGAGCAGCAACGTCGACCAGATTCTCCGCATGCGTCCAGCGTACTTCGCCGGGCCCCGAGTGTGGGCCCGAACGGCCCGTTGCGATCCGACGGAAGGGCGGCTCGCGTCCACGGGCGCGGGGAGGGCTCGCGTGGGGGAGCCCCGGCTCCTGCTATAGTGAGATCGTGCTGTGCGGATCGCTTCTCCTTAGCCGCCGCGACGAGTCCTAATCCTCAGGCCTCCCTCGTCGCGGTGTTTGTGCTGGCCGATAGATAGCTCAGGCGAGAGAAGACGAGACCATGAAGAACAATCAACAGCCCTCCGCGATGCCGATCCACAAGTATCGGCCGTATCAGGAGATCATCGGCGTCGATCTGCCGGATCGCACCTGGCCGGCGCAGCGCATCACCGAGGCGCCGCGCTGGTGCGCGGTCGATCTGCGCGACGGCAACCAGGCGCTCATCGACCCGATGAGCCCGGAGCGCAAGCGCATCATGTTCGACCTGCTGGTGCGGATGGGCTACAAGGAGATCGAGGTCGGGTTCCCGAGCGCGAGCCAGACGGATTTCGATTTCGTGCGTCAGCTGATCGAAGAGGACGCGATTCCCGACGACGTCACGATCCAGGTGCTCACCCAGGCGCGCGAGCACCTGATCACGCGGACCTACGAGTCGCTGATCGGCGCGAAGCAGGCGATCGTGCACCTCTACAACTCCACGAGCGTGCTGCAGCGCGATGTGGTGTTCCGGGAGGACAGGGAAGGGATCAAGCGGATCGCTACCGAGGGGGCGAAGCTGTGCGTCGCCAGCGAGCCCATCTGCGAGGGCACGCAGGTCTACTACGAGTACTCGCCGGAATCGTACACCGGGACCGAGCTGGAGTACGCCGTCGAGGTCTGCAACGCCGTGCTCGACATCCTCGAGCCGACCCCCGAGCGCAAGGTCATCATCAACCTGCCCGCGACGGTCGAGATGGCCACGCCGAACGTCTACGCCGATTCGATCGAGTGGATGGGCCGCCACCTGAACCATCGGGAGAACGTCATCCTCTCCCTGCATCCGCACAACGACCGCGGCACCGCGGTCGCCGCGGCGGAACTCGGCTATCTGGCGGGCGCCGATCGCATCGAGGGATGCCTCTTCGGCAACGGCGAGCGCACGGGCAACGTCGACCTGGTCGCGCTCGGGATCAACCTGTTCACGCAGGGCATCGATCCGCAGATCGACTTCTCCCGCCTGGACGAGGTGCGGCGCACCGCCGAGTACTGCAACCAGCTGCGGGTGCACGAGCGCAGCCCCTGGGCGGGCGACCTGGTCTACACGGCGTTCTCCGGCTCCCACCAGGACGCCATCAAGAAGGGCTTCGAGCGGATGGCGGCCGACGCCGAGGCGGCCGGCGTCTCCGTGGACGAGCTGGAGTGGGCGGTGCCCTACCTGCCGGTCGATCCGAAGGATCTGGGCCGCTCCTACGAGGCGGTCATCCGGGTGAACTCGCAGTCCGGCAAGGGCGGCGTCGCCTACCTGCTCAAGTCGGATCACTCGCTCGATCTGCCGCGGCGCCTGCAGATCGAGTTCAGCGCGGTGGTGCAGGCGCTGACCGACAGCGAGGGCGGCGAGGTGTCGAGCGATGAGATCTGGCGGATCTTCCAGGACGAGTACCTGCCGACGACCGATTCCTCCTTCGACCAGTGGGGCCGCTACGAGCTGTTCCGCACCGCGTCGACGAGCGCCGGCGACGGGGTGACCGAGCTCACCGTCGACTACCGGGTCGGCGACGAGCGCGCGCAGATCACGGCGAGGGGCAACGGCCCGGTCGACGCGTTCCTGGTCGCGCTCAACGAGAGCGGCCACGAGGTGACCCTCTTCGACTACGTCGAGCACGCGATGAGCGCCGGAGGCGACGCCGTGGCCGCGTCCTACGTCGATCTCGAGGTCGACGGGCAGCGGCTGTGGGGCGTGGGCATCGACCCCGACACCACCCGCGCCACGCTCAAGGCGATCGTCTCCTCCGTCAACCGCTCGGTGCGCGCGGGGGATCAGCGCGTCCCGGAGGTCGTCGGCGCCTGAGTTGTCGGCGCCTGGAGCGATCGCGAGGACGCGGGGATCGCGGTCTCATCCCTCCGGAGCGTCTTCGCGGCGTGGCTGACAAGCATGCCACGCCGCTCAGCCGCTCATGTGACGAAACCGCGATCCCCGCGCCCTCGCTGCGTTTCGAGAACTTCTCGAGCGTCTTCGTGGGGATCGGCCCGCTGCCGCGCCGGTCCCGGGCCCGCAGATCTTAGAACATATCTTCGAACGCCCGGCGTGGCGCAGGGCGCGATGTCTGGGCTCGGCTCTAGGGTGATCGTGTGATTGCTTCTGTGCGCGGTGAGGTGCTGTCGGCCGGGGCCGGCTGGGTCGTGGTCGGCGTCGGCGGTGTCGGTCTGCGCGTCGAGGTGCCCGGCAGAATCCCGGGACTGCATCCCGGAGAGCCGGTGGCTCTGCACACGCAGCTGGTGGTGCGCGAGGATTCGCTGACGCTGTTCGGCTTCGCGAGCGAGTCGGAGCTCGAGGTGTTCGGCATCCTGCTCGGCGTCTCGGGCGTCGGTCCGCGCAGCGCGCTCGGCGTGCTCACCGAGCTGACGCCCGCGCAGATCGCCGCGGCGGCGGCGCAGGAGGACGAGAAGCCCTTCCGCAAGGTGTCCGGTATCGGGCCGAAGACGGCGAAGCTGATCGCCGTCCAGCTCGGCGGAAAACTGGATCCGCGGCGGTTCGCGAACGAGGGTCTCGGCCCGGAGGCGGACGCCGACGGGAAGGCGGGATCCGAGGATCTCGTCACCCGGGTGCTGGTGACCCAGGGGCTCATCGGGCTGGGCTACGCGGAAGCGCAGGCCGAGACGGCCGTGCAGGACGCCGTCGACGCCGGAGCGCCCGCGGATCAGGCGGGGCTGCTGCGCTCCGCTCTCGCGCTCCTCCAGGCGCCGCGCGGCGGGGCCCGGGCGCCGGGCGCCGGCGGGGCCTCGGGGGGGCGGCGATGACCGACGAGCTCTCGCCGCGGGTCTCGCCGAACGAGCTCGGCTTCGAGGGGGCGCTCCGACCGGCCTCGCTCGAGGAGTTCGTGGGCCAGACCAAGGTGCGCGGTCAGTTGCGTCTGCTGCTCGACGCCGCGACGATGCAGCAGCGCACTCCCGATCACATCCTGCTGGCCGGCCCGCCCGGGCTCGGCAAGACCACGCTGTCGATGATCGTCGCGACGGAGCTCGGCAAGCCGCTGCACCAGACCTCCGGCCCGGCGATCCAGCACGCCGGGGATCTGGCCGCGGTGCTCTCCGCGCTGACGCCGGGGGAGGTGCTGTTCATCGACGAGATCCACCGGATGGCCCGCAGCGCCGAGGAGATGCTCTACCTCGCGATGGAGGACTTCCGGATCGACATCATGGTCGGCAAGGGGGCCGGGGCGACCTCGATCCCGCTCGAGCTCGCCCCCTTCACCCTGGTCGGGGCCACGACGCGATCCGGCCTGCTGCCGAACCCGCTGCGCGATCGCTTCGGCTTCACCGCGCATCTCGAGTTCTACGACGACGGCGAGCTCGCCCAGGTGGTGAGCCGCGCCGCGGCGCTGATCGATTTCGGCATCGCCGCGGCCGGCGTCTCCGAGATCGCGAGCCGCTCCCGCGGCACTCCGCGCATCGCGAACCGCCTGCTTCGGCGGGTGCGCGACTACAGCCTCGTCCACGGCGTGCCGGGCGACGAGGACACGGTGCATCGGGCGCTCAGTCTCTACGACGTCGACGCCCACGGGCTGGACCGTCTCGATCGAGAGGTCCTGCGGGCGGTGGTGGAGCGCTTCGGCGGCGGTCCGGTCGGCCTGTCGACGCTGGCGGTCTCCGTGGGGGAGGAGGCCGAGACCATCGAGGCGGTGGTCGAACCGTTCCTGGTGCGCACCGGTCTGCTCAGCCGCACGCCGCGCGGCAGAGTGGCGACGAGGCGTGGCTGGGAATACACCGGGATTCCCCTGCCCGATGCCCTATAGTCGTAGGGGTTGTGCGCGCACGGCGCACTCGAGTTCTCTCCTGTGAAAGGATCGTCCCACCCTTATGGATCCGATGACGCTCATCATGTTCGGCCTGATCGCGGTGTTGATCATCTTCATGATCCGCAACGGCAAGAAGCGGCAGCAGGCGCAGCAGGAGATGCAGAGCAATCTGGTTCCGGGTGCCGAGGTGATGCTCCAGTCCGGCATCTTCGGCACGGTCGAAGAGGTGGACGAGGAGGACAACCGCGTCACCGTGCGCAGCGGGACGTCGACGATCGTCGTGCACCGGAACGCGGTCGGCCAGATCATCGCCCCGGTCGAGAGCGATGCGTCCGACGACGAGGTCGCCCCCGACGACGACCCGGAGTTCGGAGAGCGCGTGGGCGAGGGCGACTCGACCGCCCAGGGCGAGGCCGAGTCGGCCGCACAGCCGGAGTCCGACGACGAGGGCAAGCCCGAAAAAGCCTGAAGTGCGTCGACGGGGCTCGGCCCCGCGACATGTGATCATCCTGAGCAGTAGAAAGAAGTCGATCCGTGGCGTCCACACCCGCAGTGAAGCAAGCCAGGCGCGCGCTCATCGCACTCCTCATCATCGTCGCGGTGTTCGCGGGCATTCTCGCCATCGGCATCAGCCGTGGCGAGGCGAGCCTGGCGCCGAAGCTCGCTCTCGATCTGCAGGGCGGCACCCAGATCACGTTGGCCGCGCAGCAGACCGACGGCGAAGCCGTGAGCGGAGAGCAGCTGCAGCAGGCCGTTTCGATCATCCGCCAGCGTGTCGATGCCTCAGGCCTCGCCGAGGCCGAGATCACGACCGAGGGCGCGCAGAACATCTCGGTTTCCATTCCCGGACCCGCCGATGACGCGACGCGACAGCGGATCGAGGCCTCGGCGAAGCTGGACTTCCGGCCTGTGCTCAGCGTCGCCCCGGGGGTTGCCGGGACCGACGAGGAGGGCGTCGAGTCGGACGCCGCGGTGGTCGAGGGCGAAGACGATACCGACGCAGCCGAGGATGTCGATGCTGCGGAGGGCGCCGAGTCGGAGGGGGCGGAGGGCGACGCCGCTGCCGATGATGCCGAGAACACCGGCCAGGCCGAGGAAGGCGATTCGGACCGTTCCGACGTGGATCCGGATCCCATCCCGGATACGGCCTACGACGAGGCCTGGCTCACCGAGGGGCTGCTCGCCGAGTTCGACGCCTTCGAGTGCACGCTGGAGTCGGTCGCCGATCTGGGCGATGCACCGGCCGACCGCCCCTTCATCACCTGCGATGAGGGCGGCTACAAGTACATCCTCGGCCCGGTGGAGCTCAGCGGCGAGTCCATCGACGATGCGGTCGCCGAGATGGTCACCACCCAGACCGGTGCGACCACTGGCGAGTGGGCCGTGCAGATGAGACTGGACGACGCGGGCACCAAGACCTTCGGTGAAATCAGCACGCGCATGTACGGCGCCGAGTCGCCGCTCGATCAGTTCGCCTTCGTGCTCGACGGCAGGGTGCTCTCCGCTCCGGCGATGCAGGGGCAGATCCTCGACGGTCGCCCCTCGATCACCGGCGGCTTCACCCAGGAGAGTGCGAAAGCGCTCGCCGATCAGCTCAAGTTCGGCGCGCTGCCGATCGGCTTCACGGTGGTGAGTTCGAACTCGATCTCCGCGACCCTCGGTTCTCAGCAGTTGCAGATCGGCCTGATCGCGGGCCTGATCGGTCTCGTGCTCGTCGCCGTGTACTCGCTCATCGTCTACCGTGTTCTCGGCTTCGTCATCATCGCCTCGCTGGCGGTGATGGGCGTTCTGACCTACCTCGCGCTCTGCATCCTGGCCTGGCGCATGGGTTTCAGTCTCTCGCTCGCGGGTGTCGCGGGACTCATCGTCACGGTCGGATTCACGGCGGACTCCTTCATCGTCTACTTCGAGCGAATACGCGACGAACTGCGCGAGGGCAAGACCATCGAAGGCGCCGTGAAGAAGGGCTGGGAGAGGGCTCGGCGCACGATCTTCATCTCCAAGTCGATCAACGTCCTCGCGGCGGTGGTGCTCTACATCCTCGCCGATTCGACCGTCAAGGGGTTCGCGTTCACGCTCGGTCTCACCACAGTGCTCGACGTGCTGATCTTCGTCGTGTTCACCCACCCGGTGATGCAGCTCCTCGCCAGGACCCGATTCTTCGGTTCCGGGCATCCGCTCTCGGGCCTCGACCCGCAGGCGCTCGGCGCCGTGTACCAGGGGCGTGCTCAGTTCCGAACTCCAGTGCTCGCGACGGGCGGCTCGACGGCTCGGCGCGCTCAGCGTTCTCGGGGAGAGGCGGAGCGGCGGCAGACGCTGGCAGAACGCAAACGCGACGGCTTGACTGTCTCTACGGATGATGGGAACGATTGATGGGTGCGATGAGTAGCTTCGGCAATGACCTGTACACCGGGAAGCTCTCCTTTCCGTTCGTCGGGCGTCGTCGGCTGTGGTTCCTGATCGCGGCGATCCTGGTCGTCGGCTCGGTGCTCGTGCCCTTCTTCCGGCCGATCCAGTTCTCGGTCGAGTTCACCGGCGGTTCCCAGTTCACGGTCTCGCAGGAGACGACGGGTGATCAGGCGCTCGCGACGTCGACGGTGCAATCCGTGGTCGAGGGCGCGGCGACGAAGGTGGTGACGGTCGGCGACGGCACGCTCCGAGTGCAGACCAATCAGCTCACCGACCAGCAGAGCCGCGATGTCACCGCCGCCCTCGCAGAGGCCTTCCAGGTGAGCGAGACGGACGTCAGCGCCTCGTTCATCGGGCCGAGCTGGGGCGCGGACGTGACCAGGCAGTCGCTCTGGGGCCTGGCGATCTTCCTCGCGCTGACCTTCTTGATCCTCGCCCTGTACTTCCGAACCTGGAAGATGTCGGTCGCCGCGATCATCGGGGTGATCGACGTGCTGGTGATCACGGTGGGTATCTACGCGGTGTTCGGCTTCGAGATATCGCCTGCGGCGATGATCGGCTTCCTCACCGTCCTGGGCTACTCGCTCTACGACACCACGGTCGTCTTCGACAAGATACGCGAGAACACGGCCGTACCGGGTGAAGCGAGCGGGCGAACCTTCGGCGAATCGGTGAATCTCGCGGTCAACCAGACTCTGGTTCGCTCGATCAACACGACCGTCGTGGCCGTCCTGCCGACCGGTGCGATCCTCTTCATCGGCGCACTGTGGCTCGGGGCCCAGACCCTCACCGACATCTCGCTGTCGATCTTCGTCGGCACCATCGTCGCCGCCTATTCCACGGTTTTCGTGGCCGCACCCGTGTACGTGCAGCTGCGTCAGCACGAGGACGAGATCAAGAAGAGCGACGCCCGGGTGCTGAAGCTCCGGGAGCGAGCTGAGAGCGAGAGCGGCGCGGAGGAGCCCGACGAAGCGGTAGTGTAGCCTCAGCAAAATGCTGAGGGAGGTGAAGCGGATGTCGACCAACGACGTCGGAGCGCCTGCCGCGGGCTCGCTGCGCCGCCTCGTGCCGCGCATCTTCTCGCGCAGCACGGTTCCCGGCGCGGTGGAGCAGTTGAAGCGCACCGTCCGCACCGGCTGGCCGAAGGCCGATCTCACCATCATCGACCGCGCCTACCGCACGGCCGCGGAGGCGCACAGCGAGCAGAAGCGCCGCAGCGGCGAGCCGTACATCACGCACCCGGTCGCCGTCGCGCAGATCCTCGCCGACCTGGGGGTGGCCCCGGTGGTCATCGCCGCGGCGCTGCTGCACGACACGGTCGAGGACACGGACTACTCGCTCGAGCAGCTCGGCGCCGACTTCGGCGAGGAGATCGCGATGCTCGTCGACGGGGTGACCAAGCTCGACAAGGTCAAGTACGGCGACTCCGCCCAGGCCGAGACGGTGCGCAAGATGATCGTGGCCATGTCGCGCGACATCAGGGTCATCGTGATCAAGCTCGCGGACCGTCTCCACAACGCCCGCACCTGGGGATTCATGCCGGAGGCCTCGGCGAAGCGCAAGGCGCAGGAGACGCTGGAGATCTACGCCCCGCTCGCGCACCGGCTGGGCATCCAGTCGATCAAGACCGAGCTCGAGGATCTCTCCTTCGCGGTGCTGAAGCCCAAGCTCTACACCGAGATCGAGAACCTGGTCACGCAGCGGAACCCCCAGCGCGAGGAGCTGGTGGGGCTCGTCATCGGCGCCATCAACGAGGATCTGCGCGAGGCGCGGATCCGGGGCGAGGTGACCGGTCGGCCCAAGGAGCTCTACTCGATCTACCAGAAGATGATCGTGCGCGGACGCGACTTCGACGACATCTACGACCTCGTCGGCATCCGGGTGCTCGTGCACTCCATCCGCGACTGCTATGCGGTGCTCGGTGCGGTGCACGCGCGCTGGACCCCGATCCCCGGCCGGTTCAAGGATTACATCGCAACGCCGAAGTTCAACCTCTACCAGTCGCTGCACACCACCGTGATCGGTCCGGACGGACGGGCCGTCGAGATCCAGATCCGCACCCACGAGATGCACCAGCGGGCCGAGTACGGCGTGGCGGCGCACTGGAAGTACAAGCAGAAGCAGCAGGGCGGTCCGTCCTCGGACGACATGGCGTGGCTCGCGCACATCTCGGACTGGCAGGCGGAGACCGAGGATCCGAGCGAGTTCCTCGACGCCCTGCGTTTCGAGATCGGCGCGAAGGAGGTGTACGTCTTCACGCCGAAGGGCCGGGTCATCGGACTCCCGGCCGGCGGGACACCGGTCGACTTCGCGTACGCCGTGCACACGGAGATCGGTCACCGCACCATGGGAGCCCGGGTCAACGGCCGTCTGATGCCGCTCGAGACCGTCCTCCAGAACGGCGACGTGGTCGAGGTGTTCACCTCGAAGGCGCAGAACGCCGGTCCCAACAAGGACTGGCTGAACTTCGTCGCGAGCAAGCGGGCGCAGAACAAGATCCGCCAGTGGTTCACCAAGGAGCGCCGTGAGGAGGCTGCGGAACTCGGCAAGGACGAGCTGACGAAGGCACTGCGCAGACTGGGACTGCCGCTGCACCGGATCATGAACTCCGAGGCCATCCAGCAGGTGGCCCTGCAGCAGGGCTATGTCGATGTCGCCGGTCTGTTCGCCGGGATCGGGGAGCACCACGTCTCCGTGCAGTCGGTGATCGAGAAGGTGACGGCGCTCGTCGAGAGCGACGTCTCCGACGTCGAGCCCGCCGCCACCTCGGTGCCGGCGTCGGCCCCGGCCCGGACCGGCAAGCGGGAGGCCACCGCGGGCGTGGTGGTCAAGGGCGCGGCCGACGTGCTCGTCAAGCTCGCCAAATGCTGCACGCCGGTGCCCGGCGACGAGATCCGAGGGTTCATCACCAAGGGACAGGGCGTCTCGGTGCACCGCACCGACTGCGCCAACTTCATCGCGCTGCAGAACCAGCCCGAGCGCCTGGTCGACGTCGAATGGGCGCCCACCAGCAAGAGCGTCTTCCTGGTGCAGATCCAGGTCGAGGCGCTCGACCGCTCAGGGCTGCTCTCCGATGTCACCCGCGTGCTGTCCGAGCACCATGTGAACATCCTCTCGGCCTCCGTGCAGACCTCCTCGTCGCGGCTCGCCATCAGCCGTTTCCTCTTCGAGATGGCCAGCACCACGCACCTCGACCACGTGCTCGGGGCTGTGCGCAGGATCGAGGGCGTCTACGACGCCTATCGCATGAACGGCGCGTGAGGGGCGCCTCCGGGGCGGTCCTCCGTGACGCCGAGGAGACCGGCGAAGCGCTCCCGCGCGCGTCGCAGGTGCGGACGCGTGCGCCGGGCGAGGCTGTGCGCCACGGTCGCCGACCCGCCCTCGATCGTCGTCAGAAGCAGTCGGCAGGCCACGCGCTCCGGCAGATCGAACGATTCCTGCGCGTGCAGCAGGTCGAGCACGGTTCTCAACGGGGTCGTCACGCGGAATCCGCAGAGCCCCAGCGTCTCGGAGTCGGGGCATCGCATGGCGTGGATGCGCAACCAGTCGGTGCTGATGCGCGCGCTGCGGCGCCTCTCCCTGGTCGTGACGCGCAGGGGACGGCCGGGAGCGCGCGCGGCGCCCCAGATCCAGGCCGCGGTGAGGCGGACGGCCACGCAGTCGTCGCCGAGCCATTCGGCGAGCGCGGCCGCGCGGACCGACGGCGTCTCCGGCCAGCCGACGCCGCGCAGGCCCGGCCCGCACGGAACGAGCGTGCCTCGGAGTCGTTCGGCCGACCGCAGGGCGACGGGCCAGAGGTCCAGTCTCGGCGGTGCGGGAGGAAGCGGGGTGGGCATCCCCACAGTCTGCCCGCTCGAGCCGTCGAGCGTGGGCCGTCCGGCGATACCTGTGGATAACCGGCGGCCCGGATCCCCGGAGCGCCGTCAGTCCCCGAGAGCTGCGAGCCAGGACTGCTGAGTGGCGAGCTTCTGCTCGGCCTCTGCCTTGGCCTTGGGGCTCGCGGCGGCGGCGATCTCCGCGGTCAGCTGCTCGATCGAGGCCTCGAGCTGACCGCGGAGGCCTTCGCTGCGCGCCTTGGTCTCGGGGTTGGTCTTCCGCCAGTGCTCGTCCTCGAGCGACTTCACGTGATCCTCGATCTTCTTCAGCCGGCCCTCGACGTCGCGGAGCGCTTCGCGGGGCACCCGGCCGATCTCGTCCCAGCGCAGCTGGAACGCGGTGAGCCGCTTGCGGGCCGCGACGCGATCGGTCTCCTGGAGCAGCGGCTCGGCCTCAGCGAGCAGCGCCTCCTTCGCCTGAAGGTTGCCCGCGTACTCCTCGTCCTGCAGGGCGACCTCCGCCGCCTTCGCCTGGTAGAGCACATCTCCTGCGGCCTTGAAGCGCGCCCACAGCTGGTCGTCGAGCTTGCGGCTGGCGCGTCCGGCCGCCTTCCACTCGTCGAGCAGTCCGCGGTAGGCGGGGATGCCCTCGACCCCGCGCGAGGCGAGCGCCTCGGCGCGGGCGATGATGCGCTCCTTGACGTCCTTGACCTCTTTGTTGGCGGCGTCGACGCGGGCGAAGTGCGCGCGGCGCGCGGTGTCGAAGCTCTGCCGTGCCTTGCGGAACCGCTTCCAGAGCGCGTCCGCCTGGGCCTTCGGCACGCTGACGCCGCCGCGCTGCGCGCTCTGCCAGTCGTTGAACAGCTCCTCGAAGGCGGCACCCGTCTCCTTCCAGCGGACGGACTCCTCCGGCTGAGCCGCGAGCCGCTCCGCCTCGACCACGATGCTCTCCCGCTTCGCGAGGGCTTCGGCGCGGGCGGCCTCGCGCTCGGCGCGCTGCTTCTCCCCGAGCTCGCCGGCCTTGCCCGCCAGCTTCTCGACCCGGCTGCGCAGCGACTCGAGGTCGCCGACCGCGGCCGGCTCGCGGAGCTGCTCCTGGAGATGGCCCACCGCCTCCGAGGCGTCGCCACCGGCGAGCTCGCGGGCGATGCGGGCCTCGAGCAGGGTCACCTGGCCCTTCAGATCCTCGTACTTGCGCTCGAAATAGGCGAGCGCCTCCTCGGGGGTGCCGTCGGGGAACTGCCCCACCTCCCGCTCGGTCTCGCCGTCGCGAACGTAGACCGTCCGATTCTCGTCGACTCGTCCCCAAGGATGTTCGTTCTGGCTCACGGTGCTCACCCGTCGTTCGTCGATGCCGGCGCGTCGGCCGACCGTGCAGTGCTCCTCCACTATGCCATACGGAGCGCCCCGCTCACACGGGAGGGGCGGACAGGGCTGGGATAGCATCGACGCATGGATTCCCCGAGCGGGCCGAGCACGATGAGCGGGCCGAGCACCCCACTCGCGGTGCGGATGCGCCCCCGCACCCTCGACGAGGTCGTGGGACAGCAGCACCTGCTGCGCGCCGGAGCCCCGCTCCGAGTCCTCGCCGAGGCGGAGGGCGCCGCCGGCGCGGTCTCGGTGATCCTCTGGGGGCCGCCGGGAACGGGGAAGACCACGATCGCCCAGGCCATCGCGGGATCGAGCGGACGGCGCTTCGTCGAGCTCTCGGCGGTGACCGCCGGCATCAAGGATGTGCGGACCGTCATGCAGCGCGCGCTCGACGATCGCGATCTCTACGGGGTGTCGACCGTGCTGTTCCTCGACGAGATCCACCGCTTCACCAAGGCGCAGCAGGACGCCCTGCTGCCGGGCGTCGAGAACGGCTGGGTCACGCTCGTCGCGGCGACCACCGAGAACCCCTCGTTCTCCGTGATCAGCCCGCTCCTCTCGCGATCGCTGCTGCTCACCCTCGAGCCGCTCGCCGACGAGGATCTCACCAGGCTGATCGGCCGCGCCGTGCAGGACCCGCGCGGGCTCGGCGGCTCGGTCGAGGTGGAGGACGAGGCGGTTGCGGCTCTGGTGCAGGTGGCCTCGGGCGACGCCCGGCGGGCGCTGACCGGGCTGGAGGCCGCGGCGGCCTCCGTGCTGGCCCGTCCGGCCGCGGCGGAGGAGGGGGCGGAGGGGGCCGACGCGCCGCCTCCGGTCGTCACCGCCGAGGTCGTCGCGGCCTCCATCGACCGCGCCCTGCTGCGCTACGATCGCCAGGGCGACGAGCACTACGACGTGATCAGCGCCTTCATCAAGTCGATCCGGGGCTCCGACCCCGATGCCGCCATCCACTATCTGGCGCGGATGATCGAGGCGGGGGAGGATCCGCGGTTCATCGCGCGCAGGCTCATGGTGCACGCGGCGGAGGACATCGGGCTGGCCGATCCTCAGGCCCTGCCGATCGCGGTGGCCGCTGCGGAGGCCACCCAGCTGATCGGTCTGCCGGAGGCGCGCATCCCGCTGGCCGAGGCCACGCTCTACCTCGCGACGGCGCCGAAGTCCAACGCCGTGATCGTCGCGATCGACGGTGCGATCGCCGATGTGCGCGCGGGGGGATTCGGGCGCGTGCCGAAGCCGCTGCGCGACGGCCACTATCCGGGCGCCAAGCGGCTCGGCCACGGCAAGGGCTACCGGTACCCGCACGACGACCCGCGCGGCGTGGTGACGCAGCAGCACCTGCCCGACGAGCTCCGTGATCGGGTGTACTACCGGCCGAGCGAGCACGGCAACGAGCGCGCGGTCGCCGAGCGGCTGGAGAGGATCCGGCGGATCACGCGGGGAAGTGGCCCTAAGCTGGACGGGTGACGGCCCAGCGCATCAACCCCAGCATCCTCTCGGCGGACTTCGTGAACCTGCAGGCGGAGCTCGAGCGCATCGCGAGCGCCGACCTCGTGCATGTGGACGTGATGGACAACCACTTCGTCCCCAACCTCACGATGGGGCCGCCGATCGTCGAGCGGATCCAGGCGGTCTCCCCGGTGCCCCTCGACGTGCACCTGATGATCGCCGACGCCGATCGCTGGGCTCCGGGCTACGCCGAGCTGGGCGCGTTCTCCGTCACCTTCCACGCGGAAGCCGCGGCGGATCCGGTCCGTCTCGCCCGCCGACTGCGCGAGATCGGCGCCCGTGCCGGGATCGCGCTGAAGCCGGGCACCGATCCCGAGCCCTACCTGGAGCTCCTGCCGGAATTCGACCAGGTGCTCGTGATGACCGTCGAACCCGGCTTCGGCGGGCAGTCCTTCATGTCCGAGACGATGCCGAAACTGCGCCGCTTCGCCGCGGCCAGGGAGGCGCACGGCCTCGACGTCTGGCTGCAGGTCGACGGCGGCATCACGGTCGACACCATCGGGATCGCCGCGGAGGCGGGGGCCGACACCTTCGTGGCGGGATCCGCGGTCTACGGCGGCGTGCCCGAGGAGCGCATCGCCGAGCTCCGCGCCGCCGCCGCGGACCACCGGCACACGGCGCTAGGATAGGTGATCGTGAAAACATTCGATGCGCTGTTCGCCGAGCTCAGCGAGAAGGCCGAGACCCGGCCGGAGGGCAGCGACACGGTCGCGCGTCTCGATGCGGGCGTGCACAGCATCGGCAAGAAGATCGTGGAGGAGGCGGCCGAGGTCTGGATGGCCGCCGAGCACGAGGGCGACGAGGCCTGCGCCGAAGAGATCAGCCAGCTGCTCTACCATCTGCAGGTGCTCATGCTCGCCAAGGGGCTCAGCCTGCAGGACGTCTACCGTCACCTCTGATCCGTCAGTCCCGATCCGCCACCTCTGAAGAAAGACCGAGATATGCTCCGCGTCGCGGTTCCCAACAAGGGCTCGCTGTCCGAGATCGCTGCCGAGATGCTCGCGGAAGCCGGCTACAGCGGCCGACGCGACGCCCGCAAGCTCGTGCATCGCGATGCGCGCAACGACGTCGAGTTCTTCTACCTCCGGCCGCGGGACATCGCGACCTACGTCGGCTCCGGGGCGCTCGACGTCGGGATCACCGGGCGCGACCTGCTGCTCGACTCCGGTTCCGAGGCCGTCGAGATCTCTGCCCTCGACTTCGCCGACTCGACCTTCCGCTTCGCGGCACCGGCCGAGGGCGAGATCCGCGAGATCGCGCATCTCGACGGCAGGCGCGTCGCGACCAGCTATCCCAAGCTCGTCGACGATTTCCTGCGGGAGCGGGGCGTCGAGGCGGTGACGGTGAAACTCGACGGGGCCGTCGAGTCCGCGGTCGAGCTGGGCGTCGCGGACGCCGTGGCTGATGTCGTCTCGACCGGCGCGACGCTGCGGGCCGCCGGGCTCGAGATCTTCGGGCCGGTGATCCTCGAGTCGACCGCGCTGCTGATCGGCGGACCGGAGCGCCGCGAGGGCACCGATCGGCTCCTGCGCCGCCTGCAGGGCGTGCTCGTGGCCCGCAAGTACGTGATCCTGGAGTACGATCTGCCCGACTCGTTGATCGAGGCGGCGACGGAGATCGCGAGCGGCATCGAGTCGCCCACGGTGTCCCCCCTCAACAAGGACGGCTGGGTGGCCGTGCGGGTGATGGTGCACCGCGACGACGCCAACGAGGTGATGGACCGCCTGCACGATCTCGGGGCGAAGGGCATCTTCGTCACCCAAGTGCACGCCGCGCGGTTCTGAGGAGGCCCAGGACGATGAGCGTAGCCGTGCGTGTGATCCCCTGCCTCGACGTCGCCGCCGGCCGGGTGGTCAAGGGCGTCAACTTCCTGAACCTGCGCGACGCGGGCGATCCCGTGGAGCTCGCCGCGCGCTACGCGGACCAGGGCGCGGACGAGCTCACCTTCCTCGACGTCACCGCGACCGTGGACGACCGCAGCACCACCTACGACGTCGTGCGGCGCACCGCCGAGCAGGTCTTCATCCCGCTCACGGTGGGCGGAGGGGTGCGCAGCGCCGAGGACGTCGCCCGGCTGCTCGCCGTCGGCGCGGACAAGGTCGGGGTCAACAGCGCGGCGATCGCCAGGCCCGAGCTGATCGGCGAGATCGCGGATCGCTTCGGGTCCCAGGTGCTCGTGCTGTCGCTCGACGCGAAGCGCTCGCCGCGCACGCCGAGCGGCTTCGTCGTGACCACGCACGGCGGGAGCCGGGAGACCGAGCTCGACGCCCTGCAGTGGGCCGCGGAGGGCGTCTCCCGCGGCGCCGGGGAGCTGCTGGTCAACAGCATGGACGCGGACGGCACGCTGGCGGGCTTCGACCTGGAGCTGACCCGGCGGGTGCGCGAGATCGCCTCGGTGCCGGTGATCGCCTCGGGCGGCGCCGGGCGCCTGGAGCACTTCGCGCCGGCGGTCGATGCCGGCGCCGACGCGGTGCTCGCGGCGTCGGTGTTCCACGACGGGGTCTTCACCATCGGCGAGGTGAAGGACGCGATCGCGGCATCCGGATACCCGGTGCGGAGTGCGACGCGATGAGCGGCGACGTCGCGGACGCGCTCGACGCCCTCGTGTTCGGCCGGGACGGCCTGCTGCCCGCGATCGTGCAGGACGACGAGTCGGGCGAGGTGCTGATGCTCGCCTGGATGGACCGGGAGGCGGTGCGCCGCACGCTGACGGAGGGGCGGGTCACCTTCTGGTCGCGCTCGCGCGGCGAGTACTGGCGGAAGGGCGACACCTCGGGACACCTGCAGTACGTGCGCGGCGTCTCGATGGACTGCGACGGGGATACCCTGCTCGTGCGCGTGATCCAGGTGGGCGCGGCCTGCCACACCGGCACGCGGAGCTGCTTCACCGACCGCGAGCTGCCCGCGGCCCGCTCCGCGCCCTGAACCCGCTCGGCGGGTTTCAGCGCACTCCGCCGATCGCGTCGCGCAGCGCGTCGGCCGAGCGGCCGAAGAGCTCGAGCTCGTTCGCGGAGAACCAGGTCTCGCGCACCGGCGATGCTCCCGCCGCCGTGATGAGCGACGGCACGGAGAGGGCGATCCCGTCGACGCCGTGGAAGCCCTCGAGCACGGTGGAGACCGGGAGCACCGCCTGCTCGTCGCGCAGGACGGCCTCGACGATGCGGGTCGAGGAGAGCCCGATGGCGTAGTTCGTCGCGCCCTTGCCCCGGATCACCTGATAGGCCGCGTCGCGCACGTCGACCGCGATGCGATCCAGTTCCCCGACCGTCAGGCGACCCCCGTCGGGCGTGGCCCACTCCAGGACCGGGACGGTCCCGATCATGGCGCTCGACCAGAGCGGGAACTCGGTGTCGCCGTGCTCTCCGATGATGTAGGCGTGCACGTTGGCCGCCGAGACGCCGGCGCGACGTCCGAGCAGCCAGCGCAGCCGGGCGGTGTCGAGCACCGTGCCGGAGGAGAACACGCGCTCGGCGGGCAGTCCGCTGACCTCCCGAGCGATGACGGTGAGCACGTCGCAGGGGTTCGTGACGATGACGTAGATCGCGCGGGGGGCCACGGCGAGCAGCTGGGGCATCAGCGTCCTGATGATGCCCGCGTTGACCTCCGCGAGCTCCATGCGGCTCTGGCCCGGCTTCTGCTTGGCTCCCGCGGTGATGACGACCACATGCGAGCCCTCGGCGGCCCCGATGTCGCTGCCCCCGACGATGTCCCCCGAGCCGGCGAACAGGGTGCCGTGCGCGAGGTCGAGCACCTCCGCCTCGACCTTGGCGGTGTCGATGTCGTAGAGGACGATGTGCCGTGCCGAGCCCCGGATCAGCGCGGCATAGGCGACCGAGGAGCCGACGGAACCGGCGCCGACGATGGTGATCTTCGAGTTCTCGATGACGGCCATGCGACCATCGTCCCAGAGCCCGGCCGTCTGCGACCAGTGAACATTCGGTGTCGCGGCCGGAGCCGTCTCCCGGGAGGGTGCGCGCGGTAGGGTGATGGGGTGAGTCTTACCACCAGCCGAGACGCCTTCGAGGCGGCGAGAACCACCCATCGCGTGATCCCGGTCTGCCGTGAGATCTTCGCCGACGCCGATACGCCGGTGAGCATCTATCGCAAGGTCGCGGCCGACCGCCCGGGCACCTTCCTGCTCGAGAGCGCCGAGCAGGGCGGCGTCTGGACCCGGTTCAGCTTCGTCGGCGCGGGCAGCTTCGGCGTGCTGGGCGAGCATGACGGTCGAGCCCGCTGGCGCCCCGATCCGCGGAACGGGCTCGAGGAGCTGCGGCTCCTGCCCGGCGGCGTGCGGGGGCTCGCACCGGTCGAGGCGCTCCGCGCCGTCTACGAACGCTGGCGGCAGGCCCCCGACCCCGCGTTGCCGCCTCTCGCGAGCGGATTCGTCGGCTATCTCGGGTGGGACACGGTCCGGCAGTTCGAGCATCTGCCCGCGCAGCCGCCGACCGGCCCGGGGCTGCCGACGCAGAGTCTCAGCTTCGTCTCCGAGCTGGTGGTGATCGACCACCGCGAGGGCAGCATCGTGCTGCTCGCGAACGTGCTGAACGACGAACAGGCCGGCGGCGCCGACGAGCAGTGGGCGGAGGCGCAGCAGCGGCTCGATGACCTCCAGGAGGCCCTCGCCGCGCCCCTGGCCTCACCCCTGGGAACGCTCGACCGCGAAGCGCTGCCCGCCGCCGAACGGCTCACCGACGAGGCCGACTATCTCGCTTCCGTCGAGGCGTCGAAGCGCCACATCGTCGACGGAGACGTCTTCCAGGTCGTGATCTCGCAGCGATTCGACCAGCCGTGCACGGCGGCCCCCCTCGACGTGTATCGCGTGCTCCGCCACCTCAATCCGAGCCCCTACCTCTACCTGCTGCAGCTCGAGGACGACACGGGCCGGCCGTTCTCGGTGGTCGGCTCGAGTCCCGAAGCGCTCGTCACGGTGCAGGACACGGGCCACGTGATGACCCATCCCATCGCCGGATCCCGGCCGCGCGGCGCGACCGTCGACGAGGACCTGCAGCACGAGCGAGAACTGCTCGCCGACGAGAAGGAGCGGGCCGAGCATCTGATGCTCGTCGACCTCGCCCGCAACGACCTGCTCCGGGTCTGCGATCCGACCAGCGTCGAGGTGACCGAGTTCATGCGGATCGAGCGCTTCAGCCACATCATGCACATCGTCTCCACGGTGGAGGGCTGGCTGCGAGAGGATCAGAACCCGGTCGACGCGCTCCGCGCCACCTTCCCCGCGGGCACGCTCAGCGGGGCGCCGAAGCCGCGCGCCCTGCAGATCATCGACGAGCTCGAGCCCGTGCAGCGCGGCGTGTACGGGGGAGTGGTGGGCTACTTCGGCCTGGGCGGTGCCGCGGATCTCGCGATCGCCATACGCACGGCGACCATCCGGGGCGGCGTCGCGATGGTGCAGGCCGGCGGCGGCATCGTCGCCGATTCGGTGCCGGAGCTCGAGGACCAGGAGTCGCGCAACAAGGCCGCGGCCCCGCTTCGTGCGGTCGCCATCGCGAACACGCTGGCCGAGTTCCGGGGGACCGAGCGTGCGTAGCAAAGCCGTCCTGCTCCTCGCCATCGCGCTCGCCGCCGCGCTCGCGCTCGCGGCGGCGACGCAGCCCTGGGTCGTCGTCTCCTTCACCGAGGGCTCCGCGGCGTTCGACTGGCTGGAGCTCACCGGGCAGCAGCTGAACCCCTCGCTCTCGCCGATCGCTCTCGCCGGGCTCGCCGCCGCCCTCGCGCTCACCATCGCCGGCCCGGTCTTCCGCCGGGTGCTCGGCGCGCTCGTCCTGCTGCTCGGGGCGGGGCTCGCGGCTCTGGGCGTCTTCAGCCTCATCGATCCGCGCGGCGGCGTGAGCTGGTCGGTCAGCGAGGTCACCGGCATCACCGGCGATGCGCAGTACGGGGTCATCCGCGACGTCACCGCCACGAGCTGGCCGTCCGCCGCCGTCGCGGCGGGCGCGGTGATCGCGCTGCTCGGCGTGGCGGTGCTCCTGCTCGGGGGACGATGGAAGGCCGGCGGACGCAGATTCCGTTCGGACGAGCGCCCCCCGGCGCCGGAATCCGGGAGAGAACCGGATCGCATCTCGGACTGGGACGCGCTGAGCGGGGGCGACGACCCGACCCGGTCGCAGGAATGAGCCCGCAGAAGGTAGAGTGAGTACGAACGGTTCTGCTTCGAGGAGATTCATGAGCACCCAGCACGGAGACCCTGGCCACGGCGACTCGCCCGCTGCATGGACGGCGGTGATCGTCATGCTGCTCGGTATCGCGGCCGGCACGGTGGCATTCTTCCTGCATCAGGCGTGGCTGGTGTGGGTCTGCGTCGGCATCGTCGTCGTCGGCGCTCTGCTCGGATTCATCCTCTCGAAGGCCGGTTACGGCGTGAACGGGCCGCGGTTCAAGCCGAAGGCGCACGACTCAGGTGCTTGAGCAACTGCTCGCCGGCTCCCTCGAGGACTCGCGGGCGAGGCGTCAGCTCAAACCGGTCTCCGTGGTCGAGGCCGAGGCGCTGGACAGGCCTCCCGCGATCGACGCGCTCGAGGCACTGGCGCCGTCCGAGACCATCAGGGTGATCGCCGAGGTGAAGCGGGCCAGCCCGTCGCGGGGCGATCTCGCGGAGATCGCCGAGCCGCAGACGCTCGCCGCGAAGTACGAGGCGGGCGGTGCGAGCGCGGTCAGCGTGCTCACCGAGGAGCGTCGCTTCAAGGGCTCGCTCGCCGATCTCGAGGCCGTGCGCAAGGCGGTGAGCATTCCCGTCCTGCGCAAGGAGTTCATCGGCGAGGAGTATCAGATCCTCGAGGCCCGAGCCGCGGGCGCCGATCTCGTCCTGCTGATCGTCGCGGCTCTGCAACAGGAGCTGCTGGAGCGGCTGTACGCCTTCACCAGGGAACTCGGCATGACCGCGCTGGTAGAGGCGCACAGCGACGAGGAGGTCACCCGTGCGGTCGATCTCGGGGCTCAGCTGATCGGAGTGAACGCGCGCGACCTGCGCACCTTCGAGCTCGATCGCGAGCTGTTCGGCCGGGTCGCCGATCAGATCCCGGCCGGCGTCATCCGGGTCGCCGAGTCCGCCGTGCTCGATGTGAGCGACGTGATCCGATATCGGGAGGCTGGAGCCGACGCGGTGCTGGTCGGCGAGGCGCTCGTCACCGGCGATCCGCTCGCAACGCTGCAGAGCTATCTCGGCGTATGACCGGGGAATCGTCTCAGGCGTGAGCGGAATGTCGTCTCATCGCGGAAGCGGAATGTCACAGACAGGCGGAGGGCCGATGGCAGAGGGTACCCATTCCGGGGCGTCGTTGCGGGAGCAGCGGGGCCCGTTCTTCGGCGACTTCGGCGGCAGGTTCATGCCCGAGTCCCTGATCGCGGCGATCGACGAACTGACGGAGGCCTACGAGCGCGCGAGACGCGACCCCGAGTTCCTCGCCGAGCTGGCCGGCCTTCTGCGCGACTACGCCGGGCGTCCGTCCCCGGTCACCGAGGTGCCGCGCTTCGCGGAGCAGGCGGGCGGGGCCAGGGTCTTCCTGAAGCGCGAGGACCTGAACCATACGGGATCGCACAAGATCAACAACGTGCTCGGCCAGGCGCTGCTCACCCGGCGGCTCGGCAAGAGCCGGGTGATCGCCGAGACCGGCGCCGGCCAGCACGGCGTGGCGACCGCCACGGCAGCCGCGCTGTTCGGCCTCGAGTGCACCGTCTACATGGGCGAGGTGGACACGGAGCGGCAGGCGCTCAACGTCGCCAGGATGCGCCTGCTCGGCGCCGAGGTGGTGCCCGTGACCACGGGCTCGCGCACGCTCAAGGACGCCATCAATGAGGCCTATCGCGACTGGGTGGCGAGCGTCGAACGGACGAACTACATCTTCGGCACCGCTGCGGGGCCGCACCCGTTCCCTGCGATGGTGCGCGATTTCCAGCGCGTGATCTCGGAGGAGGCCCGGGCGCAGCTGCTGGAGCGGATCGACCGTCTGCCGGACGCGGTCATCGCCTGCGTCGGCGGCGGATCCAACGCGATCGGCATGTTCGACGCGTTCCTCGACGATCCCGGGGTGCGCCTGTACGGCGTCGAGGCCGCCGGCGCCGGCGTCGACACGGAGCAGCACGCCGCCTCGATCGAGCGCGGACGGCCGGGGATCCTGCACGGCGCCCGCAGCTACGTGCTGCAGGACGAGGACGGCCAGACGATCGAATCGCACTCCATCTCGGCGGGTCTGGACTACCCCGGGGTGGGACCCCAGCACGCCTGGCTGGCCGACATCGGCCGCGCGGAGTACATCCCCGCGACCGACGACGAGGCGATGCAGGCGCTGCGCCTGCTCAGCAGCAGCGAGGGGATCATCCCGGCGATCGAGTCGGCGCACGCGCTGGCGGGCGCGATCCGCGTGGGCCGCGAGCTGGGGCCCGACGCCGTGATCGCGGTGAGCCTCTCCGGTCGCGGCGACAAGGACATGGAGACCGCAGCCCGCTACTTCGGCCTGATCGATGAGAGCGGGACGGGATCGTGAGCGCCCGCGACTCCGCGGTATCCGCAGCGATCCGCGCCGCGAAGGATCAGCGCCGGGGCGCGCTCGTCGCCTATCTCCCGATCGGTTTCCCCGATCTCGACACCGGCGTGGAGGCCGCGATCGCGGTCGCTCGGAACGGCGCCGATGTGATCGAGCTCGGCGTGCCCTACAGCGACCCGGTGATGGACGGCGTCGTGATCCAGGAGGCCACCCGTGCCGCGCTCGAAGCGGGTTTCCGGGTGGGCGACGTGTTCGAGGCGGTGCGACGGGTGCGCTCAGCGGTCGACACCCCGGTGCTCGTGATGACCTACTGGAACCCGGTGCTCCAGTACGGGGTGGATCGCTTCGCGGCCGATCTGGCCGCCGCGGGCGGGGCCGGGCTGATCACGCCCGACATCACCCCGGATTCCGCGGCCGAGTGGATGGAGGTGAGCGAGCGCCACGGCCTCGATCGCGTGTTCCTCGCGGCGCCGAGCTCGAGCGATGAGCGTCTGGAACTGGTCGCCCGCAGCAGCACGGGCTTCGTCTACACCGTCTCGACCATGGGCATCACCGGCGAGCGCGCGCAGCTCGACGCCGCGGCCCGGCGGCTGACGGGGCGCCTGCGCGAGCACGGCGCGGATCTCGCCTGCGTCGGGATCGGCATCTCGAGCGCCGAGCAGGTCGCCGACGCGCTGGGCTATGCGGACGGCGCGATCGTCGGCACGGCCTTCGTGCGCGCGCTGCGCGACGGCGGGGTCGACGGTCTGGCCGAGGAGGTCCGCGCGATCGCCGCGGGCACCGCCCCGAGCAGGGGAACACCCCGCTAGACTGGGGTCTTGTGCGTCCGCGCACATGCCCCACGCGAGCACGCCGAAGCGAGAAAGCCGAGCATGATTCTTCCGCTGAGTATTCCCAGTCCCGACGTGCAGTTCCTGCAGATCGGTCCGCTGCGGATCTATTTCTACGCGCTCTGCATCCTCACCGGGATCGTGCTCGCCATGGTCTGGACCGGTCGGCGCCTCACGCGTCGCGGCGGCGAGCGGGGGGCCGTGATCGATTTCGCGGTGTGGGCCGTGGTGCTCGGCATCGTCGGTGCGCGTCTCTACCACGTGGTCACCCACTGGGGCGACTTCTTCGGCGAGGGGAAGAACCCGCTCGAGATCTTCGCCTTCTGGAACGGCGGGATCGCCATCTTCGGCGCGCTGCTCGGCGGTGCGATCGGCGTGCTGGTGGCGTCGCGGATCACGGGGATCCGTTTCTGGTCCTTCGCCGACGCGCTCGTGCCGGGCATGCTGCTGGCGCAGGCCGCGGGGCGTCTGGGCAACTGGTTCAATCACGAGCTCTTCGGCGGCCCGACCACGCTCCCCTGGGGGCTCGAGATCGAGAGCACGAACGCGGCGTTCCCGGTGGGGCTTCCGACGGATACGCTCTTCCACCCCACGTTCCTCTACGAGATCCTCTGGAATCTTCTCGGCATCGTCGTGCTCCTCGCGATCGAGCGCAAGTGGCGACCGCGCTGGGGCATCTTCTTCGGCGCCTATCTGGTCTGGTACGGCGTCGGACGCTTCGTCATCGAGGGGATCCGCGTGGATCCGAGCTTCATCCTCCTCGGTCTCCGCACCAATCAGCTCACCGCGCTGATCGCCGTGCTCCTCGGAGTGATCATCATCGTCGTGCGACGCTGGCGCCACGTGGGGATCGAGACCTCGGTCTACCTGCCCGGGCGCAGCAATCCGAGGGACTCCGTCGACGAGGCGACCGCCGATCCCGACGAGTACTATCACGTGCTCGGAGACTCCGCAGCGGTCGAGCCGGCGGCCGAGGAACCGAGGATCGAGGACCCCGACGCGGACGAGACCGCGGCAGCGCCCCCGTCGGCGCCGTCGGAAACCGCCGCTGGGCCGGACGCCCCCGAAACCGAGACCGCCAAGAGCTGAGTCCCGCGCACGGCACCCCGACACGAAAGGCTGAAATCATGCGTCACGCGAAGATCGTCGCCACCTGGGGGCCAGCGGTTTCGAGCTACGACCACACGCTCGACCTGATCCGCGCGGGAGTGAACGTCGCCCGGCTGAACATGTCGCACGGCACGTACAACGTGCACGAGGGCATCTATCGGAACATCCGGCGTGCCGAGAACGAGGTGGGTCGTCCGATCGCGGTGCTCGCGGATCTGCAGGGCCCGAAGATCCGGCTCGCCACCTTCGCAGACGGCCCCTATCAACTCGAGGCGGGGGACGAGTTCGCGATCACCACGAGGGACGTCGTCGGCGATCGCACGATCTGCGGGACCACGCACGCGGGACTCCCGGGGGACGTGGCTCCCGGGGACCCGCTGCTGATCGACGACGGCAAGGTGGCGCTGCGAGCGGTGCGCGTGACCGAGGACACGGTCCACACCGTGGTCGAGATCCCGGGCACGGTGTCGAACAGCAAGGGCATCAACCTGCCGGGGGTCGCGGTGAACGTCCCCGCGCTCTCGGAGAAGGACGAGGACGATCTGCGCTGGGCGCTGGGCCTCGGAGTCGACTACATCGCGCTGTCCTTCGTGCGCGATGCCGCAGATGTGGTGCGCGTGCACGAGATCATGGCGGAGGAGGGCGTCTCGCTGCCCGTCATCGCGAAGATCGAGAAGCCGCAGGCGGTGGACTGTCTCGAGGACATCGTGAAGGCCTTCGACGGCATCATGGTGGCGCGGGGCGACCTGGGCGTGGAGCTGCCGCTCGAGCAGGTTCCGCTCGTGCAGGCCGAGGCCGTCGCGCTGGCGCGTCGCAATGCGAAGCCGGTGATCGTCGCCACGCAGGTGCTCGAGTCGATGATCGAGAACCCGAGACCGACCCGGGCCGAGGCGAGCGACTGCGCCAATGCGGTGCTGGACGGCGCCGACGCGGTGATGCTGTCCGGCGAGACGAGCGTGGGCGCCTACCCGGTGCAGGCGGTGCAGACGATGGCGCGGATCATCGCCGCCACCGAGGAGCATGCGCTCGACCGCATCGAGCCGCTCGGCACGAGCCCGCAGACGCAGGGCGGAGCGCTCACCCTCGCCGCGGCCGAGGTCGCCGAGTTCGTCGGTGCGAAGTACATCTGCGTCTTCACCGAGTCCGGCGACACGGTGCGTCGCATGTCGCGGCTGCGCAAGCCGATCCCGATCATCGGCTTCACCCCCCGCCGGGGAACCAGGCGCCGGATGGAGCTCACCTGGGGCGCGCGGAGCTACGAAGTGGACCGGGTGGGCTCGACCGACGAGATGTTCGAGCAGGTGGACGAGATCCTGCTCGGACACGGCCGTGCCGAAGTCGGGGACAAGGTGCTGATCGTCGCCGGTTCGCCTCCCAACGTGGTCGGCACGACGAACACGCTCCGCATCCACCGCATGGGCGAATCGACCGGTCGACTGGCCGAGGCGGGCCCGCGCAAGCACACGGTCGGGCGCGGCCGAATCTTCGCCTGATCCCACGTCGGTCACGATCCGAACCGGATCCCCGTTTCGGCGATGCGTTCGGTCGGCGCGGGGGCGGCGCCCCGCTCGTCCGGCGAGGACGCCACCGCCGCCCGGTGAAGACCCCGCTCAGCGTCGTTTCACGATGATCCGCTGCTGGGCGGTCGCCTTGGCGTAGTTCTTGTCACCGACGAAGACGGCCTTCACCCGGGAGGACGAGCGCAGCGTCTTCAGGCGCACGGTGAAGGTCTTCGAGTTGCCGATGACCCGCTTCGTGGCGACGCGCTTGCCCTTCTGGTACAGATTCACCGTTCCGCGAAGCGCGGCGCCTCCGGCCACGCGCTTCACGGCGATCCTGACCGTCGCGCGGCTTCCCGGCCTGACCGATTTCTTCGCAGTGAGCCTCAGCCCCGGCTTGGACTTCGCGACCCGTAGACTGCGCGCGGCCGACCTCGATTCCGCCCACTGCGGGTCGGCGGGTGCATAGACGGCCCGCAGGGCGTGGCCGCCGGCGGCCAGGGATCGACTCAGCGGGATCCGTGCGCTCGAGGAGTCGCCGCTCGCGGGGCTCAGCGTCGCGGTCCCCAGGATCGCGCTGCCTCGGCGCAGTTGGACACGGCCCTCGGGAACCGAGCCGCTGGAGGTCACCCGGATCGTCGCGGTGACGGGGGAGCCGTGCCTGCTGCTCGTGCGCGAGAGCGAGAGACTGGTGCGCGTCTCCGCGGCAACCGTCCCGTCTCCGTCGTCCGTCTCGCCGCCCGCTGCCCGCGCCGCCGACACTCTGGTGCCGAGCCCGTGGGCGTCGAGGAAGACGAGCCCGGTGGCAACCGTCAGACCGGTCCGGTCCGTCTCGATGCGTCCGAGCGTCGCCGTCGCCGTGCCGCCGGGCACGGTGAAGACGGTGTCCGGCTCGATCGCCCCTGCCTCGACCGCGATACCGAACACCGTGCCGCCGTCGCTCGTGACCGTGGCCTTCCCGTCGACGACCTCGGTCGTGAGGTTCGTGAGATCGATGGCGAGATCGGTGTTCGGGAAGAGTCGCAGACGGCTCACCGACGATGCCGCGCCGTGCTCGTTCAGCGCGACGTCGAGCCCGCTCGCCGAGATCTGATCGGCGCCGCCGTCTCCGACGGTCTCCGCATTGCGGCTGAGCATCGTGCCGCCCTGTTCGCTCGCGACCACGGGCGCGGCCGTCACCCGGGAGGCGCCGGTGGCTTCGACTCCGAAGGCGTGCCACTTGCCTGAGAAGTCGGTGCCGTCGGGGATCTCTCCGGGACCCGGGCCGGGATCCGGCTCCCCCTGGTGGGGCGGGATCGTGATCTGGCCGAGAACCACCGAGGGCCAGGCGCCCGTGAGATCGACGTAGCGCAGAGCGTTGACGGTGACACTGCCGTCAGCCCCGGTGATCCGCTCGTTGACGTAGACCTGGAGCACGGGCTCCTGCCGATCGTCCACCTTGGTGTAGATCACGCCGTTCTGGGCGTTGATCCAGCGGGCATCGACGAAGACCGCCGAGCTCGGGTCGGCGAAGCTCACTGAGGAGTTGCCCTCGGCATCGACCGAGAGGCTCAGCCCGTAGACGCGCAGCGCGCTCGCGCGGTACTCCGGGAACGACTCGACGGTCGCGAACTGCTCGAACGCATCGATCGACAACTGCGCCGAGCCGTCCGCCGCGGTCGCCAGCACGACGTTCGAGGCACTGGCGCGCACGCCGTCCGCCTGCAGAGCCCGAGCGCTGGCGGAGGCGGCGCCAGGGGTGTCGATCGTCGGGGCGGTATCGAGCAGGCGCGTCCCGTCGGCGGGATCGGTGATCTGCACGCCTGCGGCACGGAACGGCGCGGACTCCTGCTGAGCGAACGCGGTGGTGCTGACCTGACCGAGCCGCAGGGTCGACACCTCGTACTGGTAGCTGTCGTCCGAGATCGTGAGGCCCGTGAGCGTGGTCGTGCCGTTCGAGTGCGCCGTGGAGTTCAGGCGGAGCACGGTGTTGGTCGTGCGCCCCCCGCTGTCGGGCACCCGGTAGCTGAAGTCCTGCCTGCCCCTCGCCTGTCCGGTGATGTCCTCGTCGCCGACCTTGAGCGAGTCGAAGGAGACGAAGGAGCGCCCGTTGGGGGCGATGCTCACGCGGAGCCCGGTGACCGTGACCGGAACCCGGCCCCGAAGGCCGAGCACGGCGTCTTCCACCTCGGTGGTCGCGCCGGTCCCTCCCGCGCGGGTCTCGGTGTTCGCGACGCGGATGTCGTAGCCGTTCTTGATGCCGTCGACCGTCGTGTTGTCGTAGTGCGCGAGGGTCGCCCGCTCCGTCTCGCCCGAGTTCCAGGTGACGGCTGCGGTCGGCGCCGTGACGGTGCCGCCGTCGATGTCCCGGATCGCGATGCCGGACGCGGCGGTCTGCGGTGCGGCGGGTTGGTCGGCGGCCGCCGGGGTGCTCGCCGTCGGGGAGAGTCCCGCCGCGAGGCCGCTCATGAGGAGCGCTCCGCTGAGCGCGAGCGCCAGGGTTCGTCTGAGTGACATGGGTGTCGCTTCCTGCTTTCTATCGTTGGGTTTCGCCGAAGAGTTCGAAGAACGCCGCTCCGCGGGGCACGCCCAGACCGGTGACCTCGTCCCAGCCGACGCCGGTGCGGAGGGATTGCGGGCTCGCGTCCCACGCGTAGATCGTCTCGGGCCACAGCTGTCCCCGTCTGGAGGGGAGGTTCGACCACACGGCGGCGTCCTGATGTCGGATGTCGCGGATCGCCGCGGTGCCCTGCAGCCGATAGAGCCAGGGCGTCGCGAGGCCGATCCGCAGCCCTTTCTCGGCTTTGGCCATGGACACCATGGAGGCGACGATCGGCGTCGCGAGGCTCGTGCCGCCGATGGAGCGGTACGCCGTGCCCTCGCCCGTGGTCGTGTACACGGTGAATCCGCTCGTCGGGTCCGCGAGTGCGGCGACGTCGGGCGTGTGCCGGTAGCTGGAACCGCTGTCGAGGCCCGATGCGGCATCCTGCCAAGACGGTGCGCGGTAGCTGGAGGACGAACCCCCGCCGCTGCCGCTGTCGAAGCCGGGCGGGATGAGGCCGCCGGTGCGGGCGAAGAACGGCTTCGAGGCCCAGCCGGTCATCACGGCGAGCGAACCGTCCCTGCGCAGCCCCGCGCTCACCCCGCCGACCGCCGTGACGTAGGGGCTGGAGGCCGGGGAGGTGACGTCGAGTTCCGGGTGGTCGCCCTCGTGGGTGTAGTCGCCGTCGTTCCCCGACGCGGCGAACACCGACACCCCGTTCGCCGCGGCCTGGACGAGTGCGCGGTTCAGCAGCTCGCGGTCGTCGGCCGTGTCCGACTTCTCGCGCGAGCCGAACGACAGGGAGAGGACGTCGACGGTCTGCGATCCCGCCGCCTCGAGAATGGTGGAGAAGAGATCCAGCGAGCGGCAGCTGTTCGCCCCCCAGTAGACGATCCGGGCGTCCGGGGCTATGGCATGCGCCGCCTGCACGTCGAGGTGCTGCTCATCCGTCCAATTGGCCACGCCGCCGCACACGCTTTCGTCCGGATCGTCGGGTGCGTGCACGACGTACTGGCCGGGGCGCAGGGGTTGGGCGCCCGCAGTCGTGAAGTACTCGTTCGTGTTCGCCTCGACCGCGGGGTCGTCGTAGGCGGCGATGATGCCGATTCTGGCGCCGGTCCCGGTGATGGAGTCCGGAACGCCGTGGATGATCCGCAGGTCGCGCGGAGCGTACCCGCAGAGCCAGTTCGAGCGGAGCTCGTAGGCGGCGTTCGCCGGCCAGGACGCCGTCAGCCGCTCACCCCAGTAGCGCGAGCAGGCGTCGGATGTTCTGGGCGTTCCGGCCGCCGACGAGGGGCTGCGCCGCGATTCCGCGTCGGGAGACCTCGGCTCGGGCGTCGGGAGCAGATCCGTCGCCGTGCTCTCGGCCTCGTCGTCCGGCTGCTCGTGGGCGCCCGTGTTGAGCGGTTGATAGTGGTCGGCCTGGACGGAGCCGGCGACGCCGCGGATGTCTTCCGCCAGCGCCCGGGGGATCGACGGGGTGGTGCGGGGGTGCACGATCTGCGAGCCGCGATGGTCGACCCTGACGAGCGGCGTCCCGAAGGCGCGTTCGAAGCCGGCGGCGTCCCCGCTCACCGGAAGGGTGCCGGCTGCGGAGGTCCCGGGTTCGAAGCGGAGTCCGGCTGCCCGGAGCCAGGAGGCGATCGTGTGCGGCACGACGTCCTCGGCGGCATCCTCCGGCAGCAGCAGACGGAGCGACACCGGGTGATCGTCCGCGACGCCGACGGACGCCGTGGTGTCGGGACCGGACTCGAGAACGGCTCCGGAGAGCGCCACCCGATTCGATGCGCCGTCCGCCGATTCGAAGGAGGAGAGGGGGATGCCCGACGAGCCGAGGGCGAGTGCGGCGATGAGGCCGCCGCACAGCAGCGCGGCGCCGATCCTGGAGGAGAGCACGGACGATCCGATCCTTGGTGACTGCAATTATGATAATGAGAACAAATATCAATAATACCGAATTCTCGTTTCCCGTCCAATCCGGGTGGGCGCGCACGGTGCGTTAGGCTGTCTGTTTAGGCCGGATTGGCGGAATTGGCAGACGCGGCGCACTCAAAATGCGTTGCCTTCGGGCGTGGGGGTTCAAGTCCCCCATCCGGCACGGGCGATTGAGCCGAGTGGAAAGCAAGCTCGCTTGCTTAACCGAGGCGATTGAAGCCCGTTGATTGAGCGGTAGCGAAGAGCACGGACGATTGAGCCGAGTGGAAAGCAAGCTTGCTCGCTTGACCGAGGCGATTGAAGTCCGTTGGTTGAGCGGTAGCGAGGAACACGCGCGGGCTCCCGGCCTGACGCGCGATATATATGACTCAGGAGTAGACTGGACAGCATGACCGAGCAGAACACCGAGCCGGCGCGGCGTGTCGTCGTCGCAGAGGATGAGTCGCTGATCCGTCTCGATATCGTGGAGACGCTCCGCGACAACGGATTCGACGTGGTCGGCGAAGCCGGCGACGGGGAGGAAGCCGTTCGTCTCGTCGAGGAGCTCCGACCCGATCTGGTGGTCATGGACGTGAAGATGCCCAAGCTCGACGGCATCTCCGCGGCCGAGCAGATCAACAAGGAGAACATCGCCCCGGTGGTGCTCCTCACCGCTTTCAGCCAGCGCGAGCTGGTGGAACGGGCCGGCGAGGCCGGGGCGCTCGCCTACGTGGTGAAGCCCTTCACTCCTGCGGACTTGATCCCCGCCATCGAGATAGCGCTGTCGCGGTTCCAGCAGATCGTCACCCTCGAGAACGAGGTCGCGGATCTCGCGGAGCGCTTCGAGACCCGAAAGCTCGTGGACCGGGCGAAGGGCATCCTGAACGAGAAGATGGGGCTGACCGAGCCCGAGGCCTTCCGCTGGATTCAGAAGGCGTCGATGGACCGCCGGCTCACGATGCAGGACGTCGCCAAGACGATCATCGATCAGCTCGGACCGAAGAAAGCCGAGTGAACCCGCATCAGGCGGCCGCGCCGCTGTGATCGGGTTCACTCGGCTCTGCGCGAGCGGAGCGGGTCGCAGGGCCTGCCCGGAGGCCTACCTGCAATCGTTGCGGGGCGCGGAGATTCTGCGACTGTGTCCGCTCCGCTCACTCCGCGCAGAACGACGAGAAGCGCACACTGCGACGAGAATGATGCTCCGCCCCTGTCGCGGAGGGTGCCTCTCGTGCCGGGGTGCCATTCTCGCAGCAGGGCACGCGGCCCCGCGCGCCGAAGCGACACGGACGGGACGGGACGGGGTGTCGCTCGCCGGCTCGCGAACCCATGGACCGATCACGACGGCGTGAAAGTCTTGTAGAAGTTCGTGATCCGGATCGTTGAGCAGCGGCTACCGCGCTCGTCGGTGACCGCGATCTCGTGAACGGTGAGCGATCTGCCGACGTGTATCGGTCGGCAGACGCCCGTCACGACCCCCTCCGTAGCGGAGCCCGTGTGCGTGGCGTTGATGTCGACGCCGACGGCCACATGGCCCTCCGGCGCGAGGTAGTTGGCGTGCATGGAGCCGAGTGATTCGGCCAGCACCACATAGGCGCCCCCGTGCAGGAGTCCGATCGGCTGGGTGTTGCCCTCCACCGGCATCGTGGCTACGGCGTGCTCGCGATCGAACTCGGTGATGACGATGCCCATGCGGTCGGCGAGCGCGCCGACGCCCCGGCTCGCGATCCAATCGAGCCCGGCATCGGCGTCGGAGGGGGGCTGGGTATCGCGGAGCTCGCTCATCCCCCCAGCCTACTTCGCAACGCCGTCCGGCACCCCCCTCGTGCGGATCCGGTTCGGACGAAAGCCGCGTCCGGCTTGTAGGCTGGGCCTGTGTCGAATACCTCGCAGCCCACGCTGATGCTCATCGACGGCCACTCGCTGGCCTTCCGGGCCTTCTACGCGCTCCCGGTGGACAGTTTCCAGACGCACAGCGGGCAGCATACGAATGCGATCCACGGCTTCATCGCGATGCTCATCAACCTGCTCGGCAACGAGAAGCCCGACGCCATCGCAGTGGCCTTCGACATCTCGCGGCACTCGTTCCGCACCGAGGAGTACCCGGAGTACAAGGGCACCCGCGGCGAGACCCCTCCCGAGTTCAAGGGACAGGTGCCCCTGCTCCAGGAGGCGCTGCACGCCATGGGGATCCGCACGCTCGAGAAGGAGAACTACGAGGCCGACGACATCCTCGCCACCCTGGCGACGCGCGGGGCGGAGAGCGGATACCGCGTGCTCGTCGTCAGCGGGGACCGGGACACGATCCAGCTCGTGGACGACCGGATCACCCTGCTCTACCCGTCGAAGCAGGGGGTGAGCGAGCTCACCCGCTACGACGCCGAGCGCGTGATGGAGCGCTACGGCGTCCGGCCGGAGCAGTATCCGGAGATCGCAGCGCTGGTCGGCGAGACCAGCGACAATCTGCCCGGCATCCCGCGGGTGGGAGAGAAGACGGCCGTCAAGTGGATCAACCAGTTCGGCTCGCTCGAGGAGATCCTCCGGAGGCAGGACGAGATCGGCGGCAAGGTCGGCGAGAGTCTGCGTGAGAACGCCCACCACGCGATCCGCAACCGACGGCTCAACCGGCTGGTGCGGGATGTCGAACTCGCGGTGTCGCTCGACGAGCTGGACCGCGGTGAGGTCGACATGGCCGCGGTGCAACGGGTGTTCTCGAAGCTCGAGTTCCGCACGCTGCTGCAGCGGGTCGGCAAGCTGGCGGGCGCGGACGTCCCGACGGGCTCCGACGGCGACGCCCCGGGCGCGGCGCTGGCGCCCGCGCTGCCGGAGACGAGGCGGCTGCTCGACGAGGAGCTGGGCGACTGGCTGGCGAAGGCCGATGCTCCGGCGGTGCATCTCGCCCAGGGGTACGACGGTCTCGAGGTGGGCATCGCGACGCCGGACTCCACGGTGCTGCTCGACTGGAAGCCGGGCGGACGGGATTACGCGCCCTTCGAGGAATGGCTCGCCTCGGACGCGCCCAAGGTGTTCTTCGACGCCAAGGCGCAGACGCGGCTCGCCGCCGAGGCGGGGGCCTCGGTCGGCGGCATCGATACGGTCGGAGGCATCGCCGGCGACGGGCTGATCGCGGCCTGGCTGATCCGCCCCTCGACCCCGGAGAAGACGCTCGCGCAGGCCGTGCAGCGCTTCCTCGGCGAAGAAGTACCGGAGCCCGACCCCAACCAGCTGCTGCCGGAGGAAGACGACCGCGCCGGAGCCGATGCGCTCGCGTGGTACATCGTCAGGGTGCACGCGGAGATGCTGGCCCGCTTCGAGGGCGGCACCGCGGGGATCTACCGCGACATCGAAGTGCCGCTCGTCCCCGTGCTCACCGCGCTGGAGAACCGCGGCGTCCAGATCGACGTCCCGCTGCTGCGCGCGCACGAGGCCGAGCTGCGCGATCGCGTGCGCGAACACGAGCGCGCGGCCTTCGACGCCATCGGCCGAGAGGTCAACCTCTCCTCCCCGAAACAGCTGCAGGAGGTGCTCTTCGACGAACTCGACATGCCGAAGACGCGCAAGACCCAGCGGGGATACACCACGGATGCCGCCGCGCTCGCCGAGCTGCAGGAGAAGCAGCCGCATCCGTTCCTCGACGCGCTGCTCGCCCACCGCGACGTCAACAAGCTCCGTCAGATCGTCGAGACGCTGATCAAATCGGTGCGGGACGACGGCCGCATCCACACGACGCTGCTCCAGAACGGCGCGAGCACCGGCCGTCTCGCCTCCGCCGACCCGAACCTCCAGAACATCCCCGTGCGCAGCGAGGAGGGCCGTCGCATCCGCGAGGCCTTCATCCACGCCCCGGAGTACGAGACCCTCATGACCGCCGACTACTCGCAGATCGAGATGCGGATCATGGCGCATCTCTCCGGCGACGCGGGCCTGATCGAGGCGTTCATCGAGGGGGAGGACCTGCACCGCTTCGTGGGGGCGCGGATCTTCGGCGTGCCCCCGGAGGAGGTGACGAGCGAGATGCGGGCGAAGGTGAAGGCGATGTCGTACGGCCTCGCCTACGGGCTCTCGGCCTTCGGACTGTCCAAGCAGCTCGGCATCAGCCGTGGCGAGGCCGAGCAGCTGATGAACGACTACTTCGCGCGATTCGGCGGCGTGCGCGACTATCTGCGCTCCGTCGTCGAGCAGGCCAAGCGCGACACGTACACCGAGACGATCTTCGGGCGGAGGCGTCCGTTCCCCGACCTGGCGAGCCCGAACCGCGCACTGCGCGCGAACGCCGAGCGCGCGGCGCTCAACGCGCCGATTCAGGGCACCGCGGCCGACATCATCAAGATCGCGATGGCGCGGATCGAGCGGCGGATCCAGGACGCCGGGCTCGGGTCCCGGATGCTGCTCCAGATCCACGACGAGCTGATGTTCGAGGTCGTCTCGGGGGAGTGGGAGCCGCTCGAGGGCATCGTGCGCGAGGAGATGGGCTCGGCCGCGGAGCTCTCGGTGCCGCTCGAGGTGCAGCTGGGCTCCGGGCCGAACTGGAACTCCGCCGCCCACTGAGGTGCGCGACGGCGTGCCCCGCGGATCACGTCGCACGAACGGCCGTGTGATGCGGGCGGGGACGACCGTTCGTGCGACGTCGAACGGCGGGATCCGGCGCTCGGTGGTCGGCATCCGTCTTTTGGATGAAGTTCACGCGATCGGCTGGATGCATCGGAGGACGTTTTCCTAGTGTGGTCTCATGACCGTACGGAGATCGAATGCATCGGACCGGCTCTTCCGCTGGACGAGGTGGGCGGCCCCGCTCGGGGGGATCGTGTTCGTCGTGCTGTGGTGGCTCGGCGAGGCCGGCCGATGGCGGCTGGAGGATCGGCCGTTCGCGTTCGTGCTCATCGGTGCGGCGATCGCCCTCGCACCGTTCTTGCCGCGCGTCTCGCTCGCCTCCCTCGTGGTGGTCCCCGCGCTGCAGGCACTGGGGCTGATCGCCGGGCCGACGTCGAATGACTGGCCGGTCTACCTCGGCTTCGGGTTGGTCCTCGTCGTGGTCGCGATGCACGACGAGCGGAGGCTCCGGCTGCGTGCGGCGATCACGGGCGTGTTCTGCTCCGTCGCCGTGAGCGCGCTGATGGTGGCGCCGGATCGGGTGGCGGCCCTTCTCGGCGTCGGCGGGGCGCCCGACACGGCGCACGGGTGGGCGTCCTGGGCGGGAGGGATTCCCGCGGGCGGGATCCCGGCGTCGGTCGAGGTCGTGCTCGCAGCACTGATCCTGCTCGTCGGCAGCTGGGGACTCGGCGCCGCGCTGCGATACTGGCGGCGCGAGCAGCAGGCTCGCGAGGTGCTCGCCGCCGCCGAGCGGGAGCTCGCCGCGAGCGAGACGGCCCGTCTGCTGACCGCGCAGCGCCAGACCATCGCCGATGACGTGCACGACGTGCTGGCGCACTCGCTGACGGTGATCATCGCGCAACTCGACGGGGCGATCGCCAGCGGGGCGGACCACCCGGTGCTGGAGCGCGTCAGCACGATCGCTCGTGAGTCGCTCGTCGATGTGCGCGCGCTGATCGAGCGGCTGGACCAGGGCGAATCGAGCGGGGAGGCGGCCCCTTCGCTCGAAGATCTCGACGTCATGATCGACCGCTTCGCCGCCGCCGGCCTTCGGATCGAGCTGCGGGAGTCCGGTCCGCGCCCGGAACTCGCGGACGGACTGCAGCTGACGGTGCGGCGCATTCTGCAGGAGTCGCTCACCAACGCGCTCAAGCATCAGGGACGCGGGGCCCGAGTCGGCATCGGTCTCGATTGGCGCGGCGATCAGCTGGCGCTCCGCGTGTTCTCGGCGGGAGGCCTCTCGAGCGCGGAGATCGACGCGCCCGAACCGGCGCAGGGCGCCGATGCGGTTGCGGAGTCGCGAACCGGCATCGGCATCGGCAGCATGCAGACCCGAGCGCGCATGGCGGGCGGTTGGCTCACGGCCGAGGCGGACGGCGACGAGTTCATGGTCACGGCCGTGCTCCCGCAGCGTGTCGTCGCCGAGACGGTGCTGCGATGAGCGGGCCGATCCGGGTGCTGCTGACCGACGACCAGCCGCTGTTCACCTCGGGCCTCCGGCTCGTCATCGACGCCTGGCCCGGGCTGCGCTGCGTGGGCGAGGTGGCCGACGGCGCGGAAGTGATGCCCGCGCTCGCGGCCGAGACCGCCGATGTGCTCCTGCTCGACCTGCGCATGCCGCGTCTGAACGGCCTGCAGGTGCTGCGTCGCATGCCGCCGGAGACCGGCACTCGCACGATCGTGCTGACCACCATCCGCGACCGGCGCGCCCTGCTCGAAGCGCTCCGGCTGGGAGCGAGTTCCTACCTCACCAAGGACGCGCGGCCCGAGGTGCTGCTCGACACGATACGCCGGGTGCACGAGGGGGAGACCGCGGTCGGGTCGGCGGATCTCCTGGAACTGCTGGAGACCGAGCAGGATCGGCATCGGCTGGCCGAGCCCGTGCTGCCCGGTCTGACTCCGCGGGAGCGGGAGGTGTTCCTGCTCTGCGCCCGCGGGCTCAGCAACGCCGAGATCGCCGCGGAGCTCACGGTGGCCGAGGCGACGGCGAAGAGCCAGCTGCGGAGCGTCATGCAGAAGCTGGGGCTCCGCAGCCGCGTGCAGGTGGCGATCCACGCCTACGAGCACGGCATCGCCCGCCCGGCGGTGCGCGCGGATCGAGGATGATGAGGATCAGGAGGGCGTCCGGAGCGCAGACCCGTGCCTCGCGCGGCGTGACGAGCGCGGGTCTCCGCGCCACGGCCCTTCGCGGTCACCTCGCACGGCTTCGACGAGCAGCTCATGACGGTCCTCTGCGCTGCCGCGCGGAGCCCGTTCTCCGCCGCTTCGGAGCCCGGTGAGTGCGGTCGGAGCGCCTATCGTATGAACTTCAGGTGAAATCGAACTGCATCCGCCTTGGTCTTCCGCGTCCGATCAGGGTAGGCTGGAGCGTCACATGTGTGACGAATTCACTATGTCCACGCGCGGGACGAGGGATCCGGCGTCGGAACGTCGACAGCCGGTACTCGCGTGCCCCGCCTGATTCCCTGTCCATTCTGGAGACCAATTTCATGACGAACGCAACGACCGAGCAGGCAAGCAAGCAGGTCGCTATCAACGACATCGGCTCTGCCGAAGACTTCCTTGCCGCGGTCGAGGAGACCCTGAAGTTCTTCAACGACGGCGACCTCATCGAGGGCACCGTGGTGAAGATCGACCGCGACGAGGTGCTGCTCGACGTCGGTTACAAGACCGAGGGCGTCATCCCCTCGCGCGAGCTGTCCATCAAGCACGACGTCGACCCGGGCGAGGTCGTCGAGGTCGGCGACGCGGTCGAGGCGCTGGTTCTCCAGAAGGAGGACAAGGAAGGCCGCCTGATCCTCTCGAAGAAGCGCGCGCAGTACGAGCGCGCCTGGGGCGATGTGGAGCGGATCAAGGAGACCGAGGGCGTCGTCACCGGCACCGTCATCGAGGTCGTCAAGGGAGGTCTCATCGTCGACATCGGCCTGCGCGGCTTCCTCCCGGCGTCGCTCATCGAGCTGCGGCGCGTGCGCGACCTCTCCCCGTACCTGGGCCAGGAGATCGAGGCGAAGATCCTCGAACTCGACAAGAACCGCAACAACGTCGTGCTGTCGCGCCGGGCGCTCCTCGAGGAGACCCAGTCCGCGAGCCGCTCGTCCTTCCTCGCCGAGCTCAAGCCCGGCCAGGTGCGCAAGGGCGTCATCTCCTCCATCGTCAACTTCGGCGCCTTCGTCGACCTCGGCGGCGTCGACGGCCTGGTTCACGTCTCCGAGCTCTCCTGGAAGCACATCGACCACGCCTCCGACGTGGTCGAGGTCGGCCAGGAGGTCACCGTCGAGGTGCTCTCGGTCGAGCTGGACCGCGAGCGCGTCTCGCTGTCGCTCAAGGCCACCCAGGAGGACCCGTGGCAGGTCTTCGCCCGCACCCACGCGATCGGTCAGATCGCCCCGGGCGTCGTCACCAAGCTCGTGCCCTTCGGCGCGTTCGTGCGCGTCGCGGACGGCATCGAGGGCCTGGTGCACATCTCCGAGCTCTCCGACCAGCACGTCGAGCTCGCGGAGCAGGTCGTGCAGGCGAACCAGGAGGTCTTCGTCAAGATCATCGACATCGACCTGGAGCGCCGCCGCATCTCGCTCAGCCTCAAGCAGGCCAACGAGGGCGTCGATCCCGAGGGCACCGAGTTCGACCCGGCGCTCTACGGCATGACCGCCGAGTACGACGAGAACGGCGAGTACAAGTACCCCGAGGGCTTCGATCCCGAGACCCAGGAGTGGAAGGAAGGCTTCGAGACCCAGCGCGAGCAGTGGGAGCAGGAGTACGCCGCCGCTCAGGAGCGCTGGGAGGCGCACAAGAAGCAGGTCGGCGAGACGCTCGCCGCTCCTGCCGCAGCCGCGCAGGGCGGCGGGGACGACAGCTCCTCGGACTTCTCGGGAGACGTCTCCTCCTCCGGCGCGCTCGCCGACGATGAGGCGCTCGCCGCGCTCAAGGCGCAGCTCGAAGGCAACTGATCCGCTGAGCGCCTTCGTGGTTCGGGCCCGGCTTCTTCACGGAAGCCGGGCCCGAACCCGTTCCGTACGCCCGCGAGCTCCGCTAGGTCGCGGTCCCCGCCCCGGCCCGGGACGCGCGGTCCCGCCGCGCAGCGAGCCCTCGCCTCAGACGGCGGATGAGGAGCACGATCAGCGCGACGGCGCAGACCAGTGCGAGGAGCGGGACGATCACCGCGAGGATCGTGAGGAGCGCCGCTCCGAGATCCTCCAGCGCGCTCGAGACGGCCGCCCCGGCCCCCGCGGTGAGCACGTTGAGCACCGGTCGTGCGACGGCCTTGAGCAGGTGGGGGATCAGCGCCACGACGGCGCCGAGCACGAACGGCCAGAACTGGGACGAGCCGACGAAGGCGGCGGGGTCGGCGACCGCGACCGTCTCGCTGGAGGATCCGGCCGAGAAGACGAGCCCGCCCGACGCCGGGCGCACCACGGTCTGCAGCACGTCGTTGACGCTGTCGAGGGCCGGCACTTTGTCGACGATCAGCTCGACGAGCAACAGCACGCCGATCACGCCGAGCGCCCAGTCGTTCTCGAGCCAGGCCCACCCCTCGGGCAGCTGCACCATCTCCGTGAAGCGCGACAGGAGGCCGATCCCGAGCAGCGGGATGTAGGCGTTGAGTCCGGCCGCGCTCGCGAGGACGGTTCCCGTGATGATCTCGAGCATGCGTCTCCTCTCGGGGGGAAGTTTAGCCCGTCGGGCCGGACGCTCGGACCGAGCCGCTAACCTGAGAACCATGAAGCTGGTAGCGCTGAGCGGGGGCATCGCCTCGGGCAAGTCGACCATCGCCGCGAGGCTCGCGGAGCTCGGGGCGGCGCACATCGACGCCGACGGGCTCGCGCGCGAGGTGGTCGAGCCCGGAACGCCCGCCCTCGCCCGGCTGCGCGAGCGGTTCGGCGAAGAGGTGATCCGCTCCGAGGGCTCGCTCGACCGCGCGGCGCTCGCGAGGCGGGTGTTCGGGGATCCCGGAGCTCTGGCGGAGCTGAACGGGATCGTCCATCCGGCGGTGCGAGCGCTGGCCGCCCGCCGGATCGCGGAGATCGGGACCGCGCGGCCCGACGCGATCGTGATCTACGACGTGCCGCTGCTCGTGGAGGGCCGGGTCGATCAGGACTGGGATCTCATCGTGATCGCGGAGGCGCCGGACGATCTGCGTCTCAGGCGCCTGGTGGAGCTGCGCGGGCTTCCGGAGGACGAGGCGCGGAAGCGCATCGCGAGCCAGGCGAGCAACGAGGAGCGCCGCGCCGTGGCCGATGTCGTGATCGATACGGGCGGCAGCCTGGAGCAGACGCTCGACCAGGTGGACGCGCTCTGGGAGCGTCTGAGCGTCTGAGCGCGCGATCGCCCGGAGGGTCAGAGGACCGGGGCGCCGCCGTGCCGACGGCTCAGATCCTCGAGAACTCGGCCAGCCAGTCGAGTTGGAACTGCGCGACCGCGGCGATGACGAGGTAGTTCACGACCACGATCACCCAGACCCAGCCGTGAGCGGCCTGTGCGAAGCGGCGTCCGCGCTCGCCGATCGGGATGTCTCCGACGGCGAAGGGCCGGACGAGGCCGTTCCACCACAACGGGATCATCACCGCCCAGATCACCATGCACCAGGGGCAGAGCGTGAAGATCTCGAAGATGCTCTGGTACTGGAGCCAGCTCACCAGCACGAAGCCGCCGAGCAGGCCGATCTGGTAGACCCCCCAGAACCAGGGGGCGAAGCGGGCTCCCGCGAGCGTCGCCACACCGACCGCGATGGGGGCCACGAACGCGCTGACCCCGATGATGGTGTTGCTGAACCCGAGCACCGAGCCCTGCCACGAGCCCATGTTGGGGCCGCAGGTGACGAGGAGGCTGACCGCGCAATTGGGGATGTAGTCGGGTTCCTGGAGCGTCTTCAGATACTCCGTGAGCAACTCGAACGACGCGAACCAGCCGATCAGCCCGAGCAGGATCGAGAAGATGGCGAAGCCGCGACTGCGCGCGGCTACCGGGTGGTTCTCTGCCGATACGGAAGGAGCGCTCATGCCGCGATCCTACTGGCCCTGTCTGAACGTGCCATAATGGTGAGCGATGCCCGACACCGAAGCGTGTCGGGCACGAAGCAGTCTTTCGGTCGCGCGATGCGACCAGCGGTCATGGACATGGCCGGGCGCCTGGCACCAGCCGGCGCGCAGATGAAGTGCAGCGGCGGAGACGCCGCCAGAACGGTTTCCGGGCGACGCGCAGTCGAGCCGGGCTATAAGGAGTACACCAGCGATGGTGAATGATTCAGAATATGACGAGACGACCACGGCCGAGGCGGACCATGCGGCATCCGCGATCGACGAGGGGGCGATCGCTCCCTCCGAGCCGGGGGCGCCGGCCGAAGCGGGTTCCGATGAGCAGGGGCGCGTGGCGGAGACGGAGCGCACGGAGCCAGCCGGGGCCGAGGCCGCTCCCGCCGCCGCGGGGGAGGAGACGACCGAACCGGAACCGGTGGTCGCCGAGGACGGCCGGGCTCTGGTGGTCTCGCTGGCGGAGCTGACGCCCGAGGAGCGGTTCCGGGCGACCGCTCGACTGGTGTTCCTCGCCCCGGATGTTCCCCCGGTGCAGCCGCGCCAGCGCCGCAGCGCGCTGCGGCAGCTCGACGATCTGCTGGATCAGCGCTTCATCGAGGATCCTCAGGACGCGGCGGAGGAGCGCGGTCGCGCGGAGGAGCGCGAGGGCGGGCAGAGCCGCCGCCGCGGGCGGCGGCGCACGAGTCAGGCCGGCGATGACGACGCGCCGCCCGTGAAGCAGAAGCGCCAGGCCCCGCAGGTCACCGAGCCGCAGAAGGTGAAGGGGTCGACGCGGCTCGAGGCGAAGAAGCAGCGCCGCCGCGAGGGCCGCGACGCCGGGCGTCGCCGGCGCCTGGTGATCACGGAGTCGGAGTTCCTGGCGCGTCGCGAGGCCGTCGAGCGCGAGATGATCGTGCGCACCACCGCCGGTCGCATTCAGATCGGCGTGCTCGAGGACGGCGTGCTCGTGGAGCACTACGTCGCCCGCTCCGCGGAGACCTCGATGATCGGCAACGTCTACCTCGGCCGGGTGCAGAACGTCCTGCCGAGCATGGAGGCCGCGTTCGTCGACATCGGTCGCGGACGGAACGCGGTGCTCTACTCCGGCGAGGTCGACTGGTCCGAGTTCGAGGGGACCAACAGCGCGCGTCGGATCGAGAACGCGCTCAAGCCCGGCGACCAGGTGCTCGTGCAGGTGACGAAGGATCCGGTCGGTCACAAGGGTGCCAGGCTGACCAGCCAGATCTCGCTTCCCGGCAGATTCCTGGTGTACGTGCCCGGGGGCGCCATGAACGGCATCTCGCGGAAGCTTCCCGACACCGAGCGGGCCCGCCTCAAGAAGATCCTCAAGGAGGTGCTCCCGAGCGGTGCGGGCGTGATCGTGCGCACGGCGGCCGAGGGCGCCACCGAGGAGCAGCTCACTCACGACGTGCAGAGGCTGACCAAGCAGTGGGAGTCGATCCAGAAGCGCGTCGAGCGGGGCGGGGGACCGGTGCTGCTGCACTCGGAGCCCGACATGCTGATCAAGATCGTGCGGGACGTGTTCAACGAGGACTTCCACCGTCTCGTCATCTCGGGCGAGGAGACCTACCGGACCATCGAGGACTATCTCTCGCAGGTCGCACCGGAGCTGCTGGAGCGCGTCGAGGCCTACACGGGCGAGCGCGACGTCTTCGGCGAATACCGCATCTCCGAGCAGATCGCGAAGGCGCTGGATCGGAAGGTCTGGCTGCCCTCCGGCGGCTCGCTGGTCATCGACCGCACCGAGGCGATGACGGTGGTGGACGTCAACACCGGCAAGTTCGTCGGCTCCGGCGGAAACCTCGAGGAGACCGTCACGAAGAACAACCTCGAGGCCGCGGAGGAGATCGTGCGCCAGTTGCGACTGCGCGACATCGGCGGCATCATCGTGGTCGACTTCATCGACATGGTGCTCGAGTCGAACCGGGATCTGGTGCTGCGGAGGCTCGTCGAGTGCCTGAGCCGGGACCGCACCAAGCATCAGGTCGCGGAGGTCACCTCGCTCGGTCTCGTGCAGATGACCCGGAAGAAGCTCGGGCTCGGGCTGCTGGAGTCGTTCAGCGAACCCTGCGAAGTGTGCGCGGGCCGCGGCATCATCGTGCACCACGAGCCGATCGCCAAGCACCGTTCCGAGAACGGCTCGCGGGGGAAGCGGAAGGGGGGCTCGGGCTCCCAGCCCTCGGGCTCGGTCGGGCAGACCCACGCGATCACCGATGAATCCCGCACCATGCTCGCCAAGATCGCCGCGAGCACGATCACGGGCGCCGCGGACCACGGTGGGTCGCCGGCCGAGGCGGACCCGGCCGGCGACGAGACGAAGGCTGCTGCGGAGGCGCAGACCGGGAAGCAGAGCCGGAGGCGCCGGGCTCCGAAGCAGGAGACCGCGGCGAAGGAGTCGGAGCCCGCCGAGGTCGTCCGGCCGCGGGAGCAGCCGGTCTCGCCCGACGATCTCCTCGGATCGGTGCTCGATGCGCTGCCGCCGGCCCCGGCGCCGGGAAAGCGCCGCCGGGCGGGGCGCCGGGCGAGCTCTCTGCCGCTCGTGACCCCCGGCTCGGACGCGGACCCCGCCTCGGACGATGACGGCGCGTCGCTCATTTGACCGGTCGCGGTCTGTGCGGTAGAGTTGGACGCTGGTGCTGCCCGTTTACGGGTGGCGGATCCCGGGCCCGGGTGCTCGGATCGTGTTCGCGGTGAGCAGGTGCGCGAACGTGTGGAATCGTACTTTCGAAGAAAAAGGTGAGACGTGGTTTACGCAGTAGTGCGCACGAGCGGTCGGCAGGAGAAGGTCGAGGTCGGATCGATCATCACCGTCAACCGCGTTTCCGGTGACGACAAGGGCAAGCTCCAGCTCCCGGCCGTGCTGCTCGTCGACGGCGATCAGGTCACGACCGATCCGGCAGCGCTCGCGAAGGTCAAGGTGACCGCCGAGGTGCTCGACGATCTCCGCGGACCGAAGATCGTCATCCAGCACTACAAGAACAAGACCGGCTACAAGCGCCGCCAGGGTCACCGTCAGGACCTGACCCGCATCAAGGTCACCGGCATCAAGTAGCCGATACTCACGAACGATTCGAAGGAGCTAGAGAGACATGGCATCTAAGAAGGGCGTCGGCTCGAGCAAGAACGGCCGCGACTCGAACGCGCAGCGCCTCGGCGTGAAGCGCTTCGGCGGCCAGCAGGTGAACGCCGGCGAGATCATCGTCCGCCAGCGCGGCACGCGCTTCCACCCCGGCTCGAACGTCGGCCGTGGCGGCGACGACACGCTGTTCGCGCTCGCCGGCGGCGTGGTGGAGTTCGGCGCGAAGGGCGGCCGCAAGGTCGTCAACATCGTCGCCTCCGTCTGAGCGGGGCGATCATCAGCGAGGCGGGCTTCGGCTCGCCTCTTGCTGTATCCGAGGGAAGAACACGACTATGGTGACCTTCGTCGACCATGTGCAGGTGCATGTGGCGGCCGGGCGCGGCGGAAACGGCTGCGTCTCGGTCAAGCGCGAGAAGTTCAAGCCCCTCGCCGGCCCCGACGGCGGCAACGGCGGGCACGGCGGCGACATCGTCTTTCTCGCCGATCCGCAGGTGACCACGCTGCTCGAATACCACCGCCGACCGCATCGCAGTGCGGACAACGGCGGATTCGGCATGGGCGATTTCCGCTCCGGGATCAACGGCGGCGAGCTCGTGCTGCCCGTGCCGATCGGCACGGTGATCAAGGACGAGTCGGGCGAGACGCTCATGGACCTCGCGGAGGCCGGAGACCGCTTCGTCGCGGCCCAGGGCGGCATCGGCGGGCTCGGCAACGCGGCCATAGCGAGCGCCAAGCGGAAGGCCCCCGGCTTCGCCCTCCTGGGGACCGAGGGCGGCTCCGGAACCGTCACGCTCGAGCTGAAGACGATCGCCGATGTGGCGCTCGTCGGCTACCCGTCCGCAGGCAAGTCGAGCCTCATCGCCGCGCTGAGCGCGGCCAGGCCGAAGATCGCCGACTACCCGTTCACCACGCTGCACCCCAACCTCGGCGTCGTCCAGATCGCCGAGCACCGGTTCACCATCGCCGACGTTCCCGGTCTGATCGAGGGAGCGAGCGAGGGCCGCGGTCTCGGCCTCGACTTCCTGCGCCACGTCGAGCGCTGCAGCGCCCTGCTGCACATCCTCGACTGCGCCACGCTCGAGCCGGGGCGGGATCCCCTGTCGGACCTCGACGTGATCCTGGGGGAGCTCGGGGCCTACCCGGTTCCCGAGGGGCAGACGCCGCTGCTCGAGCGGCCCCAGCTGGTCGCGCTGAACAAGATCGACGTCCCGGAGGCGGCAGAGCTGGCCGCGTTCGTGCGGCCCGATCTCGAGGCGCGCGGCTACCGCGTGTTCGAGATCTCCACGGTGTCGCATCGCGGTCTGCGCGAGCTGAGCTTCGCGCTCGCCGAGCTCGTGGAAGCGGAGCGCGCCCGCATCCGCTCCGAGGTCGAGGAGCGGCCCAGAGTCGTCCTGCGTCCGCGAGCGGTCGACGAGAGCGGTTTCCGCGTCGTGGTCGAGGGCGGGAGCCACGGCAAGATCTACCGCGTGCTCGGCGCCAAGCCGGAACGGTGGGTGGAGCAGACCGACTTCGCGAACGATGAGGCGGTCGGCTACCTCGCCGATCGCCTGCAGAAGATCGGCATCGAGGACGCTCTCGTCAAGGCCGGCGCGACGGCGGGCTCCACCGTGGTGATCGGGCCGGGCGCCGGAGTGGTGTTCGACTGGGAGCCCTCCGTGACGAGCGCGGCGGAGGTGCAGATGGGCGCCCGCGGCTCGGATCTGCGCGTCGACGCCTCCCCGCGCCGCACCAACAAGGAGCGTCGCGACGAATACCACGAGCTCATGGATGCGAAGGCCGAGGCGCGCGCCGAGCTCGAGCGCGAGAGGGAGGCCGGCATGTGGAGCGAGGAGTCGTGAGCGAGGGGATCGAGCCCGGGGGAACGGCACCGCGCTTCGCTGCACGACGGGTCGTCGTGAAGGTCGGCTCGTCCTCGGTGAGCGGAGAGAACGCCGCGCAGATCCCGACGCTCGTCGATCAGCTGGCCCGTCTCCACCGGTCCGGGGGCGAAGTCATCCTGGTGTCGAGCGGAGCTATCGCGACCGGGGTGCCCTTCATGAGACTGGACGGGCGTCCCGACGATCTCGCGACCCAGCAGGCGGCGGCAGCGGTCGGGCAGAACATCCTCGTCAATCGCTATCAACGCGCGCTGAGCGTCCACGACATCGTGGCCGGTCAGGTGCTGCTCACCGCGAACGACATCGAGAATCCGACGCACCGGGGCAACGCGAAGCGCGCGATCGAGCGTCTGCTCCAGCTCGGCATCATGCCGATCATCAACGAGAACGACACGGTCGCGACGCACGAGATCCGCTTCGGCGACAATGATCGCCTGGCCGCGCTGGTGGCGCGGCTGATCGGCGCCGATCAGCTCGTGCTGCTGTCGGACGTGGACGCGCTCTACACCGCGCCCCCCACGACGACGGGGGCGATCCCGATCGCGCACGTCGCCCACGGCGACGAACTCGCCGGTGTGGAGATCGGCGCGGCGAGATCCGGCTGGGGCACGGGAGGCGCGGCGACGAAGGTGCAGGCGGCGCGGCTCGCGGCCGACGCGGGCACCGAGGTGCTGCTCACCGAGACCCGGCTGTTCGCGGCGGTGCTCGACGGCGAGCAGCACGGCACCACGTTCGAGGCGGCGAATAGGTAGAGTAAAGGGATGAGCAACGATCCCTTCCTCGACCGTCTCTCTCGCGCGCGAGAGGCCGCGCGTCGCCTGGCCACCGCGACGGCCGCGCAGAAGAATGCGGCGCTCGAGGCGATCGCCGCTGGAATCGAGGGCTCGGTCCCTCGGGTCGTCGCGGCGAATCGTCTCGATCTGGAACGCGGCCGCGAATCGGGGCTCACCGAGGGGCTGCTCGACCGCCTGACCCTCGACGAGTCGCGGTTGCACGGGCTCGCCTCCGCGGTGCGCGAGGTGATCGCGCTGCCGGATCCGGTGGGGCAGATCCTGCGGGGGAGCACCCTCGCCAACGGCATCCAGATCAGTCAGGTGCGCGTGCCCTTCGGCGTGGTCGGCGCGATCTACGAGGCCCGGCCGAATGTGACCGTCGACATCGCCGCGCTCGCGCTGAAGAGCGGCAACGGCGCGGTGCTCCGCGGCGGCACTGCGGCAGAGCAGTCGAACCGCGTGCTCGTGGAGCTCATCCAGGAGGCGATCTCGGGCGTCGGGCTCGACGGCGACGCGGTGCAGACCGTCGACGAGTTCGGGCGGGAGGGCGCCACGCGGCTCATGCGCGCCCGGGGGTACGTGGACGTGCTGATCCCGCGGGGCTCCGCCGGATTGATCTCGACGGTGGTGCAGGAATCGACCGTTCCGGTGATCGAGACCGGTTCGGGTATCGTCCACGTGTTCGTCGACGCGAGCGCGGACGCCGATACGGCGGTGGCGATCGTGGAGAACGCGAAGACGCACCGCCCGAGCGTCTGCAACGCCGCCGAGACCCTGCTCGTGCACCGCGACGCAGCCGATCGCCTGCTGCCGCGGCTCGCGAAGACGCTCCTCGACCGCGGCGTGGCGCTCTACGGGGACGAGCGCACCCGCGGGCTCGCCGACGGGCTCTCCCCGGCGGAAGAGTCCACCTGGGAGACCGAGCATCTCGCCCTCGAGATGGGCGTGCGGGTCGTGGACTCCCTCGACGAGGCTCTCGCGCACATCGAGCGGTACTCGACCCGGCACACCGAGGCCATCGTCACCGAGGACTACGAGAACGCCCAGCGCTTCCTCGCCGAGGTCGACTCCGCTGTCGTCATGGTCAACGCCTCGACCAGGTTCACCGACGGCGGCGAGTTCGGGTTCGGCGCGGAGGTGGGCATCTCCACGCAGAAGCTGCACGCCCGCGGTCCCATGGGACTGCAGGAGCTGACCAGCACGAAGTGGCTCGTCCGGGGCAGCGGGCAGATCCGCTGATACTCCGACGGAGATCGGTGCGCGGGGTGCGCAACGAGAAGCTCCCGAGCCGGTACACTTGGTGCAAAAGATCAACGATCACCGTAGGAATGCCGGAGTACTGATGTCTATTCTCGCCACTGCCGTTCTCGCCGCCGAGGAGGGCCATCACGTCGTCAACGAGCTCTGGTTCCCCGCTCCGCTGTTCGGCGTCATCATGTTCATCCTGTTCGTCGCCATGGCGGCGGTGACCTTCAGCTTCCGAGACGTCGCGAACCGTCACGCGGAGAAGGCCGAGGCCTATGCGCGTGAGCACGGCGGCGAGGGAGAGCACCACTAGAGGCGCGATGACGCGCCGTCGCCGGATCGGTGTCATGGGCGGCACCTTCGATCCGATCCATCACGGTCACCTCGTCGCCGCGAGCGAGGTCGCCCACAGCTTCGAACTCGACCAGGTGATGTTCGTCCCCACCGGCGAGCCCTGGCAGAAGACCGGAGTGACCGATAGCGAGCATCGCTACCTGATGACGGTCATCGCGACCGCGTCGAACCCGAGGTTCACCGTCAGCCGGATCGAGATCGACCGTGCCGGCCCCACCTACACCGTGGACACGCTGCGCGATCTGCGGGCGGCCATGCCCGACGTGGAGCTCTTCTTCATCTCGGGCGCCGACGCTGTGGCGCAGATCATCAGCTGGAAGGACGTGGAGGAGCTCTGGCCGCTCGCCCACTTCATCGCGGTGTCGCGGCCCGGCCACGAGCTCTCGCTTTCTGGATTATCTGATGAACACGTAAGCTTGTTGGAAGTGCCTGCTTTGGCGATCTCATCGACCGACTGCCGCAGCCGTGTCGCCCGCGGCTATCCAGTCTGGTATCTCGTGCCCGATGGAGTGGTGCAGTACATCGCCAAGCACGACCTGTATGCGGAAGAAAGTGACGACAGCGAATGAGTGAGCAAGAAGCGGATCGGCCGCTGACGCGGCGCGAGCGCCGCCTGCGCGGATTAGGCGTGGAGGCGGAGACCGCCCCTCCGGTGGCCGAGCAGCAGCCGACGGCGGAGGCGGCCGCAGCGGCGGCGCCCGGTCCGGGCGATGACGCCGGGATCGAGATCTCGCCGCTCGACGAGCACGGTCGCCCCCGGACCCGACGGGAGATCCGGCAGCTGCGCGAGCAGTTGCTGGCCGAGCGCGGCGCGGCCGCGCCGCCGGCTCAGGAGGCCCCCACTCAGGCGGCCGAGGCGGAGCAAGGGCCAGAGTCCGTCGCTGACGAGTTCGATCCGCGGCTCGCCGAGACCCAGGCGTTCACGGTGCAGGAGTCTCGGGAGGCGGAGGCGGCCGCGCCGCCTGCCGCAAAGCCGACTGCGGATGATCCCTCCGCCGGGCCGCTGCCGGCTCCGTCCGAGCCCCCCCAGGACTCGCCTGCGACGGCGGCAGAGCCGCCGGTCGGGGAACCGCCCGCGCAGCCGGTCGACGGTGCTGCGCAGGCCGATGACGGGACGGTGCGGCCCGATGGCGCTCCGAAGCAGGAGCGGGGATACTCGTTCCCGGACATCGCCCCGCTCGAGGAGAACGTCTCGGTGTTCGACGATCCCGGCGGGCGCGCCGCTGCCGCCGGGGGCGCCGAGAGCCCGGGGGCCTTCGACGATCTGATCTCGCGCGCGGTCGCGCAGGAGGGTGCCGCGGCATCGACCAACAGCTCGGCGCTCATCCTGCCGAATCTGCCGGAGACCACGGGGCTCTCCGGCCCGCTCGGCGAGACCGGGGAGCTGTTCGTCACCGGATCGATCGAGCTGCCCAAGTCTCTCGGCGAGACCGGCGGTCATACGGCGTTGCATGACTCCGTCGAGCTGCATCCCGACTCCGACGACGATGAGGCAGAGGTGGTTCCCGCCGGTGGGATCGCGCCGGTGTCGGCTGCGCGGGCGGTGAGCGCCCGCGTGACGGAGGGGCAGGTCGTGGCGAAGACGACCAAGGAGAAGAGCAAGGTGCCGCTTGCGCTGATCCTCACCGGAGGCGGTCTCGTGCTCGGCGTGGGTGCCCTGCTCGCGTGGGCGGCGAGCAGCGGCCTGTTCGGATGAGCGCGATGCCGTCGACTCCGGACGTGCGCGCGCAGCTCGAAGCGGCTGTTCGCGCTGCCGATGGGAAGGGCGCCACGGCGCCGGTGGCCCTCGAGGTGGGCGATCTCTTCCCGCTCGCGGACGTCTTCCTCCTGCTCAGCGGAGGCGTCGAGCGCAACGTCCAGGCCATCGCCGAGAGCATCGAGGATCGGCTGGCCGGGCTCGGTATCGACGCGCTCCGACGCGAGGGCCGCGAAGGCGGCCGGTGGGTGCTCCTCGATTTCGGTGATCTCATCGTGCACGTGTTCCACCAGGAGGAGCGGGACTTCTACCAGCTCGAGCGGCTGTGGAAGGACTGCCCCGCCATCGACGTGTCTCCGTACCTCGGCGGCGCAGCCGATTTGCAGGAGCAACCCCCACCTGGTGTAGAGTAGGAGAGTTGTCGGGTGAGCATTCGCCCGACTTCCCGGGTCTGTGGCGCAGCTGGTAGCGCACCTGCATGGCATGCAGGGGGTCAGGGGTTCGAGTCCCCTCAGATCCACTCGCTCCGCTCGCGGCTCTTCGTTCGGACTCGCCACGGAATCCGGTGAAAGCGATGCTTTCGCCTTTGGGGATTCCGTGCCCCCCCCCCCAGGTCCACCAGGGTCTCGCAAGTCGAATCTTGCCGCTGATGAAGACCGCTTGGCGGCGGGTCGGAGGCGAGTTCGAGGCTGTCGCCGTGGTCGTGTGAGGTGACCGCGTTCACGGCCGGCGAGGCTTCGAAAGTGACGTTCTCCTCGTCGTCGATGATGGTTCTGGTGAAGAGCGCGTGGTCGAGGATGCGCCGTTCGGCGGGTTCGCGTTCTGGTCAGAGGTCGTCTCGCCGCCGGTGAGGACCTCTAGGAGCTTGTGCAGCCCGTTCTAGGCGTCGGCGTAGCGCTCGTGGAGCCGGTCGAGTCGTGCGCCGATCTCAGCGATGGCGTCGTGCATCCGGTCCTGTCCGCTTTTGCGCAGGTCGACGGGGATCGCGTCGGCGTCGTGGGCGTGGACGCGTTTGAGCCGTTCCGCTTCGAGGGTGAGCCGGACAGGAGAGGAACACTCCCGGAAGATGGCCGCCTCGAAGTAAGGGCCGGTCCTCACTCGTGCGGAATAGAGACCGATCGCCGCAGGTTGCGAGGTGGTGACGACGGTCGAGATGAGGAGGGTTCGGAATGCTGGCATGGACGACGACTCCCGGCGCACCCGGCGGGCTGACGCTGAGCGAGGTCGCAGAGCCCTCTCCGCTTCCGCACGAGGTGCTGGTTCGCGTCGAGGCGTTCGCTCCGAATCCCGGCGATCTCGCCGCCCTCCCCGGCGCTCCGACCGGGTCGGTCCCCGGCTGGGACGGAGCCGGCATCGTGCTCGCGGCCGCCGCCGACGGCGCAGGACCGCGCGTTGGCGATCGTGTGCTCTTCCTCGGGCTCGGCGCCCGCGGTTGGGCGCAGCGCCGCGCCGTGCCTCACGCGACCACCGCCACCGCCCCGCCCGCCGCGGAATCGGAACGCCTCGCCACGCTCCCGGTCCCTGCGACCAGCGCCCTGCGCGCCCTGCGGAGACTCGGGTCGATCCTCGGGCGACGCGTCTTGATCGTGGGCGCCACGAGCGCGGTCGGGCGGATCGCCGTGCAACTCGCCGCCCGCTCCGGCGCGCACGTCGTCGCCGTCGCACGCGACGCACGCCGGCACGCCGCCCTGCGTCGCCTCGGTGCGCAGGAGACGCACACCACCCTCTCCTCGGTGGCATCTCGCGTCCACGGCACCATCGACATGCTCGGCGGGCAGCACCTCGTCGACGCCTACGCCCTCCTCGAGCCAGGCGGCACCGTCATCGCACTCGGCCACTCAGCCGGTGCGGAGGAGCACTTCCCCTCCGGCGCGTTCGTCGCCGATCCCACCACATCCGGGCGTTCGATCACGAGCTTCTTCCTCGGGTCGGAACCCGACCTCGCCGCTGAGATGGCCTCCCTCGCGGCGGACGAGCAACTCGAGGTCGGCGACGTCGACCCCCGCGCATGGACCGAACTCGCGAACTGGATCGAACAGGGGGCGCCTCGACCGTCCGGAAGGGTGGTCTTCCGCGTGGCCCACCCCGATGCTCCCAGCTGACCCCTCCGAACGAGCTTCGTCAGCGCCCGAGGCCGGTGCGCATCGAACTCGGGCGGTGTCGGTCATGCGTGTGCTCCTGTGGCGGTGAGCGGGGTGAGGAGGATCCCCGCGAGGGCGAGTGCTGCGGTCAGGAGCAGACCGGTGGTGAGGGTCTGGTCGGTGATCGGCGCATCGTGTGCGGCGGCGGCGACGATCGCGGCGATGATCTGAGTGGCGAGGATGCCGCCGATGCTGCGGGCGATGCTGTTGAATCCGTTCGCAGCGCCGGTGCGCGTGACCGGGACGTGGGTGGCGATGAGGCGGGGCTGGGAGCCGAACACGAAGCCGGTGCCGAGCCCGACCAGGGCGTAGCAGACGACGTGCTGCCAGATCTGGGCGTGCCAGAGCGTCAGTGCGAGGGTGGCGAGCAGGATGAGGCCGGCGAGGGTGATCGTGCCGCCGAACCCCACTGATCCCGCGTCGGTCTGCACCGTCGGTGCCTGCGCCCAGAGCGGGAGGAGGAGGTAGAAGGGGAAGGAGATCGCCCCGATCAGCAGTCCCGAGACAGACTGCTGGCGGTGCGGCGATATGCTGCGCCTGACGATCGCGAACGACAGAGGCAGGATGCCGAGGGAGACGCCCTGCACGATCCGCGCCGCGATCAGCACGATCGTGCTCGGCGCGATCATGGCCGCGATCCCGCCCAGTGCTGCGAGCAACAGTGCGGCGAGCAGGCCGCGGCGCGGCCCGTGCGTGTCGCCGAGCGCGCCGAGGACCGGGCTCAGGATCGTACCGGAGAGCAGGAACCCCGACACGATCCAGGCGCCCACCGCCGGGGTCGCGCCGAGATCCGTCTGGATGGTCGACAGCGCTGGGAACACCAGCGTCTGCGCCAGCGCGTACCCGAAGACGGCGAGGGTGAGTGCTGCCGAGACCGCGCTGTCGCGTGCGGCTATCGGGGGCGCGGTTTCGGCTTGCGTTCTGCTCATGCCAGTACGGTAGGCAAGAGGCTTACCATGGGGAAGTACGCACTTTGCGCTCACGGCCCGACCCCGAGGTAAGGACGGCGGCAGACCATGGCCAGCATCACCGCGATCGATCCGTCGACGAACGCCTTCGACGGCGACTGCACCGGCCGCATCGTGCTCGACCAGCTCACGAGCAGGTGGGGATTCCTCATCCTCGTCGCCCTGCGCGACGGCGAGCATCGCTTCTTCGAACTGCGCAACCGCATCCACGGGGTCAGCGAGAAGATGCTCTCGCAAACCCTCCGGGGCCTCACCGGGAGCGGCCTGGTCGAACGCCACGTGATCCCGACCGTCCCGCCCGCCGTCAGCTACACCCTCACCGATCTCGGCCGCAGCGCCGCAGAACCCCTCGCGGGCGTCTTCGACTGGCTCAGCGACCACGCCGCCGAAATCGCCGAGCACCAGCAATAGCGGAAGCAGGCCCGCACGATCCCGCGGAGCCCGGGTTGAGCTCGCACGCGTCTTGCAAACGAGGACTCAGCACATCGTGAGAGCCTTGATGCATGGCCTCTCCCCAGACACTCGACGACGCCGATCGGCGTCTCGTCGCCCTGTGGGCGGCTGACTGCGCCGAGCGGGTTCTGCCGCTGTTCGAGGCTGAGGCTCCGGACGACGACCGGGCACGAGACGGCATCGAGCGGACACGCGCGTATGGGCGCGGTGAACTCGACGCAGCCGGCGAGATCAAGCGAAGGCTCCTGGCTGGGCGCGCGGCGCAGTCCGTCACGTCTCCCGCCGCTGTAGCGGCCGCCCGAGCTGCTGGACAGGCGTCTGCTGTCGCCCACATGGGCGCTCACGCGTTGGGGGCTGCCGCATATGCGGCAAAGGCGGCTTCACTTGCCTCCTGCGATCAGGAGACTGCGCGCCGCGAAGAGGTTCGCTGGCAACTGGAGCACATGACGTCGGACGCTCGTGCCGCGTTGTCCCGTCTGCCGCTCTTGGGCGAAGACTCATCAGGGCCATTGGGGGCGGGGCTCCTGTCGTCGGGCATGCTCGCACAGACGATCCGTGAGATCCAAGCAGACCTGGCCCCCGCCCGATAGCTGAAGCTCTACCTCGACGTGCAAGAGGCGTGAGCCGTCAAAGCAGGGTCTCTGAACGCTGATGATCGGATGTAGTCCGCATACCGCGCGGACGGGGGAGACCGGTTCGCCGACGAACCTGGCAATGCGCCGATTCCCATGCCATATTCCGAGTCCGCGCGGGAGGAGCCCCTAGCCTTGAACCAGGCGATCGGCACTTGCCCTTTGGCCCCACTCCTCCGGCACCCGAAAGGACCGCCGGCTTCAGCAAAGGGCGCTCTCATCTCATCCAGCCTTGTCTTTAGCTCCAGCACTCTCGGACCGATCCGACAGACCTATGCCCGGAAGGAAGATTTTCCGCCGATCGCCCGCGCCTACGTTCAGGTGTCGCAGGTCGTGCGGGAGAGCGGGCTCCTGGGGCGAACCCCCTGGTTCTACCTCCTCGTCGGCTGCGCGCTCGTCCTCGGCTTCGGCGGGGCGATCGCGGGGTTCGTCCTCCTCGGGGACAGCTGGTTCCAGTTGCTCATCGCCGCGGCCCTCGGCATCCTGTTCACCCAGGTCGCCTTCCTCGCCCACGAGGCCGGGCATCGTCAGATCCTCTCCTCCGGCCCCGCGAACGACCGCCTCGCGAGCGCGCTGGCCGCCGTTGCGGGCATGAGCTACTCCTGGTGGGATGCGAAGCACAGCCGTCACCACGCCAACCCGAACCGGGTCGGCAAGGATCCCGACATCGAAGTCGACACGATCTCCTTCCTCGACGCGGATGCGGCGCAGGCGAGGGGGCTGCGTCGGATCATCACCCGGCGCCAGGGCTGGTTGTTCTTCCCGCTGCTCACCCTCGAAGGCCTGAATCTTCACGTCCAGAGTCTCAGATACCTGTTGGGTCGCGGCCCGGTCAAGCGTCGCTGGCAGGAGCTCGGGATGGTCGCCGCGCGGTTCGCCGTCGTGCTCGCTCCGGTGTTCGTGCTGCTCCCACTCGGGATGGCCTTCGCCTTCACCGGGGTCATGATGGCCGTGTTCGGCGTCTACATGGGGGCCTCATTCGCCCCGAACCACAAGGGGATGCCGGTCATCGCCCCGGACGCGAAGATCGACTTCTTCTCGAAACAGGTCCGCACCTCGCGGAACATTCGCGGCGGATGGTGGGCGACGTCCCTCATGGGAGGATTGAACCACCAGATCGAGCACCATCTGTTCCCGAGCATGGCCCGCCCGCATCTGGCGAAGGCCAGGGAGATCGTACGTGAGTTCTGCGAGACCCATGACGTCCCCTACACGGAGACGTCGCTGTGGAGCTCCTACGCCATCGTGATCGACTATCTGAATCGGGTCGGCCTCGCCGCACGGGATCCCTTCGGCTGCCCCATGGTCGCGCAGTACCGGAGGGGGTGACGGTGCCCGGGACCGGAGGGGCACCGCCGGGCCGCGGGGTCCCGCTGACGAGACGAGACGCGGTCCATCGAGACGAACGCGGGGGAACGAGGAGGATCATGGGTCACGAGACAGGGGCGGCGGCATGAGCGGGCGGGTGGTCGAGCGGGTGGCGACACCCGAGGAGCATGCCGCGCTCGCCGCATCCGTGGGGTGGGAATCGCATTTCGACGAAGAGCTCCGGTCGGCATCGCTGAGGGGGTCGATCGCCGGCGTCGTCTACCTGGACGACGCGGACGGAGCGGTGGGGATGGCGCGCGCGGTCGGGGACGGGTTGCAGTACGCCTACATCCAGGACGTGATCGTCCACCCCGACCATGAGGGGGAGGGCATCGCCACCGAGCTCGTCGCCCGCTTGATCGATCTGCTGCGTCCACCGCCGGGGACCGACATCTTCATCGGTCTCTTCGCGAGCGAGGAGGCGCACGGCGTGTACGAGTCCCTGGGGTTCTCCAGCACGGGCGCGATCGGCATGCACCAGCGGGTCGCGAGCCCCGGCGACGCCGGAGGGCAGCCCTCCTAGGGCCGCCGCCGCTGCTCGGCCTCCTGCTGCTCGGCCTCCGCGCCGCCGATCGCCTCGCCCCGCGCCACGAGACCGGCCTGCTCGGACAGCGGGATCTGCTTGAGGAGCAGCGCGACGATCAGCGCAGCCGCGAGGAACGGGATCACGTACCAGAAGACCGGGGCGAGAGCCTCCGCGTAGGCGTCGACGATCCCCTCGCGGAGATGCTCGGGAAGACTGCGCAGCGTCTCGGGATCGATGGTCGCGGTCGCGGTCGCCGCCTCGTCCGGGTCCGCTCCCGCGCCCGAGAACGCCGCTACGAGGCGCTCGGTGAGGCGCGTCGTGAAGAACGCCCCGAAGACCGCGGTGCCGAGCGAGGCGCCCACCTCGCGGAAGTAGTTGTTGGTGCTCGTGGCGGTGCCGATCTCGTCGGCGGGCACCGCGTTCTGCGCGACCAGCACGATGATCTGCATGACGAGCCCGAGCCCGAGCCCGAACACCGCGAGGTAGGCGCAGATCAGCCAGATCGGCGTGCTCGCGGTCAGCGTGGTCATCGCCAGGAGCGCGACGATGGTGATGCCCAGCCCGGCGATGGGGTAGATCCTGTAGCGGCCGGTCTTCGACACCAGGATGCCCGACAGGATGGAGGCGCCCATCATCGTCGCCATGAGCGGCAGGAGAAGCAGCCCGGAGGCCGCGGCAGAGGTTCCGGATGCCATCTGGAGGAAGGTGGGTACGAAGCCGATCGCAGCGAACATGCCGATCCCGAGGGTGAAGCCGATCGCCGTGGTCTGCACGAAGATGCGGTTGCGGAACAGGGAGAGCGGGATCACCGGATCCTCGGCGCGGGATTCCACCAGGACGAACAGGCAGGCCGCGATCAGCGCACCCGCGCCCCAGGCCCACGTGACCGGGGACGCCCAGCCGTGCTCGGCGTCCCCGCCGAAGTCCGTGAAGAAGATCAGGCACGCCGTCGCCGCCGACAGCAGCACGACGCCCAGCACGTCGAGCCGCTTCTCCGGTCGTTTGCTCGGCAGCTTCAGGGTGAAGTAGCCGATCAGGAATGCCGCGATCCCGATCGGGATGTTGATGTAGAACGCCCAGTGCCAGGTCAGATGGTCGACGAAGTAGCCCCCCAGCAGCGGGCCGGCGACGGACGAGAGCCCGAAGACGGCGCCCAGCGGGCCCATGTACTTGCCGCGTTCGTTCGCCGGGACGATGTCCGCGATGATCGCCTGGGAGAGGATCATGAGACCGCCGCCGCCCAGCCCCTGGAGCGCCCGGAACACGACGAAGGTCCAGAAATCGCCGGCGAACGCGCAGCCTACGGAGGCGAGGGTGAACAGCGCGATCGCGATGAGGAAGAGATTGCGCCGCCCCAGCACGTCTCCGAACTTGCCGTAGATCGGCATCACGATCGTCACCGCGAGCAGATACGCGGTCGTGATCCACACCTGGTGCTCCACGCCGCCGAGCTGCCCCACGATCGTCGGCATCGCCGTCGAGACGATGGTCTGGTCCAGGCTCGAGAGCAGCATGCCGGCGATCAGCGCGGAGAAGATCAGCCAGATGCGGCGCTTGGTCAGCAGGAGAGGGGCCGACGTCGTCATGGGTGGATCCGTTTCGGTGCGGGGCGGAGCAGCATAAGATGCAGAAACTGCAGATAAATACTACAGTAACTGAATATTCAGTTCGCGACTGGACGTGTATCGTGAGTCCGGAGGGGTGGAGGACGATGTCGGGAACGCGGGGAGCCGCGACGGCGGCGGCGATCGAGGACGCTGCGCTCGATCTGGTGCTGGACCGCGGCTATGAGCGGGTCACGGTCGATCTGATCTGCGAGGTCGCCGGGGTGAGCCAGCGGACGTTCTTCAACCACTTCCCGACCAAGGACGACGCCCTGCTCGGACGCGATGTCCCGGACATCGACGAGCCGGCCGCCAGGCGCTTCATCGTGGGCACCGGTCCCATGCTCCAGGATGCGCTGTCGCTGGTCGCGCCGCCCGCCGAGGGGGCGTCGATCTCCCGGCTCGCGGACCGCATGAAGGCGATCTCGTCGGTGCCGTCGCTCCTGGCCGGACACCTGGCGAGGATCGCGGCCGTCGACGACGAGGTGCGCGAACTGGTGGATCTCCGTCTCCGAAGGCAGAAACCCGAGATGGACGAGCGACGGCGCCTCGAAGAGGCCGAGATGCTCACCAGCCTGCTCGGCGCGGTCATGCGCTGGATCGCGGTCGCCTCGTCCCGCGACGACTCCGACACCGTCGGCTTCGCCGACCTCGTCCGACGGGCGCGGCTCGTGCTCGACGAGGTGGTCCGGGATTCGCCGCCCGCGCCTGCCGACCCGCTCTGAGCGGCCTGCTCGTCTTTACCCCGCGGAACGCGTGGGATACCATCGTTGCATTGTGGCTGTCTCCGCTTCGACTCATCACCCGGGCCCTTCCCGGACGCCCCGCGTCCGCGGGATCGGGGCCGCCGCCGCGGTGCTCGCGCTCTTCGGCACCGCGGTCCTGGCGCCCCTGTCGGTGTCGAGCGCCTTCGCCCGCGACGGGCTCGGAGCGATGGCCGCCGAGGTGCCGGATCAGGAATTCACCTCCGCGGCCTCGGTCGAGCAGGATTTCGAGCTGACCGTGTCGACGGTCGAAGCCGTGCCGGGGACGGAGCGTGGATCCGGCTTCACCGGCAAGGCCGTCGCGGGCGCGCTCTACACGCTGCAGCAGTTCATGTTCAGCGGGGTAGTCGAATGGCAGGGCTACAAGTTCACCTACTACAGCCAGCAGGTGCTTCCCGGTCCGGGGCTTCAGATCCCCGGCCGCCACGTCAACGAGGACGGCTATGTGAGCGACGAGGACGGCTACATCGTGCTCGCGGGGTCGGCCCCCAAGGGCACCGTGTTCGAGACGCCGTTCGGTCATCCGGGGAAGATCTACGATCGCGGCACCGTCGGCAACCACCTCGACGTCTACATCCGCTGATCGAGCTCCCATCCGGGTCCCGTCGCACGGCAGGGGCCGAGTCGCTCACAGCCCGATCCGGCGTGCGCCGGAGCCGCTGTCTCCGAGGCGATCGTCGGGGTTGAGCAGCCGACACGCCCTCATCGAGAGGCAGCCGCAGCCGATGCAGCCGGTGAGCTCGCGCTCCAACTGCTCGATGCCGCGCCTCCGCTGCTCCAGGGTGCGCTTCCAGCGGCGCGAGGCGCGCTGCCAGTCGGTGTGGCTCGGAGTCGAGGTGAGCGGCACCTCCGCGAAGGCCTCCTGCACGTCGGCGAGCGGGATGCCGAGCCGCTTCGCCACCGAGATCAGCGCCACGCGTCTCAGCATGTGACGCGGGTATCGGCGTTGCCCCCCGGACGTCCGCTCGGCGGCGATCAGTCCGAGGCGCTCGTAGTAGTGCAGCGCCGAGACGGCGACCCCGGTCCGGGCGCTCATCTCGCCCACCGAGAGCAGCGCGGGCGTCTCCGCCGGGGTCTCTGGTGTCGACGTGCCCATGATCCTCTCCTCTCGTGCTTGACCTCAACCTTACTTGAGGTTGTAGCGTGAGAACCATGTTGGAATCACGAGCCGGGTCCCCGCCGGCGTCCTCCCGATCCGAACTCGCAGCTCCGGCAGAAGCAGACCCGCGGTGAGCGCGGGGGCTGGAGGAGACGTCGCGAACGCCTTCAGGACGGCATTCCGCGGGCATCCGGCCGGGATCGCGCTGATCACCGCGCGCGGCGCAGACGGCGGTCCCGTCGGGCTCACCGCATCGAGCGTCGCGTCGGTCAGCGTCGATCCCGCGGCCCTCGCGTTCTCCGTGACCCGCGCGACGGGCAGCGCGGGCGCGCTGCTCGCCGCGGACGCGCTGCTGGTGCACCTGCTCGACTCCCGCCACATCGGGCTGGCCCAGCAGTTCGCCCGCTCCGGGGGCGAACGGTTCACCCCCGAACAGGGCTGGCGGACGCTCGAGACCGGCGAACCCTATCTGCCCGGCGTGCGCGCGGCCCTGCGCTGCGCTCCCCTGCAGATCACTCCGGTGGGGGAGTCGTCCGCCGTGATCGCGGAGGTGCTCGAGGTGCTTCCGGGAGAGACGGGCGCCCCCCTGGTCTACGTCGATCGGGCCTTCCAGTCCCTCGCCGGGGATGCCGACCGGCCCGGCTCCGCTCCGCACTCCGAACCCCAACCGAAAGGACACCTCCGATGACCGCCTACACCCTTCCCGAACTGACCTACGACTACTCGGCGCTCGCCCCGCACATCTCCGCGCGCATCATGGAGCTGCACCACTCGAAGCACCATCAGGCCTATGTGACCGGAGCGAACACGGCGCTGGAGCAGCTCGCCGAGGCACGGGCCGCGGGCGATCTCGCGGGCGTCAACAAACTCGAGAAGGACCTCGCCTTCAACCTCGGGGGGCACATCAACCACAGCGTGTTCTGGCAGAACCTGTCGGCCGACGGCGGCGGCGATCCCGAGGGCGAGCTCTCCGCGGCCCTCGAGGACTCCTTCGGCTCGCTCGACGCCTTCCGCGCGCACTTCACCGCGACGGCGCTCGGCGTGCAGGGCTCGGGCTGGGCGGTGCTCGCCTGGGAGACGGTGGGGGAGCGGCCGGTGATCTTCCAGCTCTTCGATCAGCAGGGCAACGCCCCCCTCGGCGTCGTCCCCCTGCTGCAGCTCGACGTGTGGGAGCACGCCTACTACCTCGACTACCAGAACGTGCGGGCCGACTACGTGAAGGCCTTCTGGAACGTGGTCGACTGGAGCGACGTGCAGCGGCGCTTCGAAACCGCGCGGCGCGATGCGCGCGAACTCATCGTGCGCCGCGACGTCTGAGCGCGCCGGCGGCGCCCGTCGGCGGCGCTACCGCGCGTCGGCGGGCGCGCTCGCCGAGTGGCGATCCCGGAAGGCCTCCCGCGGTACGAAGCACAGCAGCACCGCGGCGAGCATCGCCGTCGCGCCGCAGACGAGCCACACGGTGACATAGCCGGACAGGGAGCCCGCGGTGCCGGCCGTCGCGCCGGCGCCCTCCGCGACGCCCTGCATGAGCGCGATCCCGAACACCGCCGAGGCGATCGCGCCGCCCACGGTCTTCACGGAGTTCGTCAGTCCCGTGGCGACCCCGGTCTGCGTGGCCGGCGCTGCGGATGCGGCGGCCGCGGGAAGGGCCGCGACCAGCGCGCCCGAGCCGATCCCGGCGATCACCATGTTCGTCACGACCTGCGCGTAGCTCGCGTGGAACGGCAGGAAGAGGAGATAGCCGACGCCGACGAGCGCCGCCGCGCCGATCAGGGTGACGCGGGGTGAGAACCAGCGCGAGAACTTCGGGAAGAGCAGCGCCCCGACGATCATGCCGATCAGATACAGGCCGATGATGAGCGAGGTCGCGAAACCGCTCGTGCCGAGACCGTAGCCGTGCGCATCGGGATCGGTGCGCGCGAAGGTCGACAGCGGCGCCTGGGCGCCCAGCACGCTCACGCCGAAGAGCCCCGCCGTCAAGAACACGGGCCCGAGGGCCGGCGACCGGAACATGCGCACGTCGATGAGCGGATCCGGATGCCGCAGCTCGACGAGCACGAAGGGGATCAGCAGGGCGATGCCGAGCACCACCACGCCCCAGGCCAGCGGGGATCCCGCGCCGTGGAGCCTGAGCAGGCTGAGCCCGCCCGTGAACGCGATCAGCGCGACGGAGACGAGGCAGAGTCCGAGCAGGTCGAGTCGGCCGCCGTTCGGATCGGGCGACTCCTGCACGCCGAACCGGATCACGAAGTAGCAGGCCACCACGAACAGGGCCGGCACGAGCAGCACGATCCAGAGCGGCAGCGTGTCGACCAGCTGGCCGCCGAGGAGGGCGCCGCTGATGGCACCGGCCTCGAGGGTGGCGACGAGGATGCCGGCGGCGCGCGCGGTGAGCAGCGATCCGCCCTCCCGTCCGCGCGTGCGCGACCAGATGATCGCGATCTCGAGCGGCAGCCAGACGACGTAGAAGCCCTGCAGCGTCCAGGCGACCAGGAACACCGCGAACGAGTCGGTGAAGGGGAGCGCCAGCGAAGCGATCGCCGTGAGCGCCGTCGACCACAGCAGCATGCGCTTGTGGCCGAACATGTCGCCGAGCTTCGCGAAGGCGGGCACGACCAGGGCGGAGAGCATCAGCTGCGTGCCCTCGAACCAGTTCACGTCGGCGTCGTGGATCCCGAGGTGCCGCGCGATGTCGGTCAGCATCGGCGTGTAGTAGCCCTGCAGGATGCCGCTGGTGAACTCCACGAACGCGAGGAAGCCGACGATGCCGGTGAGCGGGCCGAGCCGCACCGGCGCGCGGCGGCCGGGCGGGCGGGTCGATCGGCTCATGCGGGCAGCCCCTCGATCAGTGCGCGGTGGAAGCGCTCGCCGCGATGCAGCTCGGCGATCTCGACCCGTTCGTCGACGCCGTGGATGGTGGCGCGCAGCTCGGCGTTCATGGCGAGCGGCGCGAAACGATAGGTGCTCGCGCAGAAGCGGTGGAAGTAGCGCGAGTCGGTCGCGGCCATCGTGACGTAGGGCACCGTGACCGCTTCGGGATGCGAGGCGCCCACGGCGCGCGCGATGAGCGCGAAGGGCGCGTGGTCCGCAGACGACTCCGGGGAGGGATCGTTGCCCTCCACCACCTCGATGTCGACCAGCGGGTCCGCGATCCGGCGCCGCAGGCGCCGCACGGCGCCGGCGACCGTCTCCCCGAGTGCGAGGCGCAGATTCACCGTCGCACTCGCCTGCGAGGGAAGCACGTTGTTCGCCGTCCCGCCGCTCAGCCTGGTGGGCGCGATCGTGGTGCGCACGAGCGCCGCGGCCTCGCCGCCCAGAGCCGCGAACGCGCGCGCGTTCAGCCAGGGCCAGGCGGAGAGCGTGCGGTAGAGGATCCGGCCGGCCCCCGAGCTGCGTGCCGCGAAGAGTCGCAGCATGCGCGGGATCGCCCGAGGCGCGCGGGCGGGGAAGATGCGCGGGGTGAGCCGGTCCACCGCGCGGGCGACCCGACCGACGGCGGTGAGACGGGGCGGCACGGAGGCGTGGCCCCCCTCGCTGCGGGCCGTGAGGCGCACCGTGGCGAGTCCCTTCTCGCCGACGCCCACCATCGCCGCGGTACCCGACACGAAGGGCAGCGGCGCATCGGTGACGGCCCCGCCCTCGTCGAGCACGATCCACGGAGCGATGCCCCTCTGGTGCAGGGTCTCGGAGATCTCCCGCGCCGCGGCGCCGAAGCTCTCCTCGTTGCCGCCGAAGGAGAGATAGACGTCGCGGGCCGGCACGAAATCGGCCGCGAGCAGGTTCTCCACCGCCTCCAGGATGACGAGCAGGGGGCCCTTGTCGTCGAGCGCCCCTCTCCCGTGGACCCAACCGTGCTCGATCCGTCCGGCGAACGGGGGATGCGTCCAGGGGTCGCTCTCATCCACCGGCACGACGTCGTAGTGGGCCATGAGCACCGCCGGATCGGCGTCTCGGTTGCGGCCGCGCCAGTGGAACAGCAGGCCGAACTGCGTGATCCGCTCGCGGGCGAGCCGGCGATGCACGAGCGGATAGAGCTCTTCGAGCAGCGAGACGAACGCCTCGAAGGGCCCACCGCCGCGCTGCTCCAGCTCCGCCGATACCGTGGGGATGCGGATCATCCGGGCGAGGCGCTCGTCGCTGCCCGGCCGGGGGTCCACCTCGACCGCATTCGCCATGAGTTCACTCTAGTGTATGCACACCGCGTCGAGCCGGGGTGGGGGGGGGGGGGGGGGGGGGGCCCGCCGAACGCCCAGGCGCCCCCCCCCCCCCCCCCGCCCCCCCCCCCCCCCCCCCCCCCCCCCCCCCCCCCCCCCCCCCCCACCCCGATTCGCCCCGAGGGCAGGATCAACCGTCCATGAGCCGGGAGCGGGTGAGGAAGCGCTTGCCCTCCGGCGCCTCGACCGAGAAGCCCGAGCCGCGGCCGTCGACCACGTCGATGGTGAGAAAGGTGTGCTTCCAGTACTCGAACTGCTCCGCCGACATGTAGAACGGCACCGTGCGGTGCGCGCCCGACAGGTCGCCCGGTGCCGGCCCGAGGTCGACGGTCCCGAGCTGCACGTCGGCGCCGCCGATGATGAAGTCGCCGAGGGGGTAGCACATGGGCGAACTGCCGTCGCAGCACCCTCCGGACTGGTGGAACATCAGCGGGCCGTGTCTGTCCCAGAGCGCGTGCAGCAACTCGACCGTGTCCGAAGCGAACGCCAGTCGGGGGCGCGTCTCGCCGGGGATCGCCGGATCGGCGAGGATCTCCTCTGACATCGTGGTGCTCCCTCCTGGGGCAGCGGCCGGAGCGCTCCGCTCCGGCCGCTCCGCCCGGGCCTCGTGCTCGGGTTCAGAAGAACCCGAGCTTGTTCTCGCTGTAGCTGACCAGCAGGTTCTTGGTCTGCTGGTAATGATCGAGCATCATCAGGTGGTTCTCGCGCCCGATCCCGCTCGACTTGTAGCCGCCGAAGGCGGCGTGCGCGGGGTAGGCGTGGTAGTTGTTCACCCACACGCGGCCGGCCTGGATATCGCGCCCCGCCCGGTAGGCGACGTTGCCGTTGCGGCTCCACACGCCCGCGCCGAGCCCGTACAGGGTGTCGTTGGCGATGCTCAGGGCGTCGTCGTAGTCGGAGAAGGTGGTCACCGCCACGACCGGCCCGAAGATCTCCTCCTGGAAGATGCGCTGCCTGTTGTGGCCTCGGAAGATCGTCGGCTGCACGTAGAAGCCGTCGGCGAACTCGCCGCCGATGTCGGCGCGACCGCCGCCGGTCAGCACCTCAGCGCCCTCCTGCTTGCCGATGTCGATGTAGGAGAGGATCTTCTCGAGCTGGTCGGTGGAGGCCTGCGCGCCCACCTGCGTGTCGGTGTCGAGCGGATTGCCCTGGATGATCGCCTGCGTGCGGGGCACCACATCGCCCAGGAAGCGATCCGCGATGCTCTCCTGGATGAGCGCGCGCGACGGGCAGGTGCAGACCTCGCCCTGGTTGAAGGCGAACAGCGTGAAGCCCTCCTGCGCCTTGTCGTAGAAGGCGTCGTCCTGGGCGACGACGTCCTCGAAGAAGAGGTTCGGGCTCTTGCCGCCGAGCTCCAGGGTCACCGGGATGAGGTTCTCGGAGGCGTACTGCGAGATCAGGCGGCCCGTCGTCGTCTCGCCGGTGAAGGCGATCTTGCGGATGCGCTTGTTCGAGGCGAGCGGCTTGCCGGCCTCGAGCCCGAAGCCGTTGACGATGTTGACCACGCCGGGGGGCAGCAGATCCCCGATGATCTCGAACAGCACGAGGATCGACGCCGGGGTCTGCTCGGCCGGCTTCAGGACGACCGCGTTGCCGGCTGCGAGCGCGGGGGCGAGTTTCCAGACCGCCATGAGGATCGGGAAGTTCCAGGGGATGATCTGGCCGACCACGCCCAGCGGCTCGTGGAAGTGGTAGGCGGTGGTGTCGTCGTCGAGCTGCGAGAGGCGCCCCTCCTGCGCACGGATCGCGCCGGCGAAGTAGCGGAAGTGGTCGACCGCGAGCGGGATGTCGGCGTTGAGCGTCTCGCGCACCGGCTTGCCGTTGTCCCAGGTCTCGGCGACGGCGATCTGCTCGAGGTTCTCCTCGATGCGATCGGCGATCCGGTTCAGCACCAGCGCTCGCTCGGCCGGGCTGGTCCTGCCCCAGGCGGGCGCCGCGGCGTGCGCGGCGTCGAGGGCGGCCTCGATGTCCTCGGCGGTGCCGCGCCCCACCTCGGTGAAGGCCTTGCCGGTCACGGGGGTGACGTTCTCGAAGTACTGGCCCAGCTTCGGGGCGACCCATTCGCCGCCGATGTAGTGCTCGTAGCGACTGCGGAAGGTCACCTTGGAACCGGGCGTCCCCGGCGCTGCGTAGACGGTCATGTCGTTCTCCTTGACATCTTTGTCGGTCGTCATGCCCCGGTAGTGGGGTGTCCGAGACGTTACGCGGTGCAACGTTGCAACCACGTTGCAGTCGTGTCTCAGACGCGCGACCGAGGCCCCTCAGTCCGAGCCGGCGAGGTGCTCGAGGTGGGCGACCACCTGCGCGCGCTTCGGAGACCGGGCCGGCAGCCGGCGCAGGAGAGCCCACCAGATCTCCGGATCGTCCACAGCATGGTCGCTCCTCGCGTACGCCTCGAGCACGTCCACGGCGGCATCCGCGAGCATCGCCTCGCGGAGCGACCCGGCGACCCGGTCCCGTATCTCCAGCACCCCCGGCGAATTCGAATCTGGGAGGACCGGCCCCGCGGCCAGGCCGAGCGCCTGCCGATGGGATCCGCGGTGGAGCAGGCGCAGCACCCGCGCCGCGTCGGAGCCGAGCGGTGCGGAGAGGCGGTAGGGCTTCGGGAGCAGTTCCAACCCCGTTCGCAGCCCGCTCAGCTGCTGCCTGAGCCGCACGAGCTCGGCGCGCAGCGTGCCTTCCGAATCGGGGCTGCCGTAGATCAGCTCGGCGAGCCGCCGGCTGCTCAACCCGTCCGGATGCCAGGCGAGGAGCAGCAGGATCTCGGCGTGGCGCAGGCTCAGCCGGGTCTCGCGCGCGCTCGCGTCCGCGCGGAGCCGATGGGCGGCGGCGCCCAGGACCGACAGCTCGGGCGAGGTCCTCCTGCGCGCGGCGGTGAGAGTCGGGTTCGTCGCGGGCTCGACCATCGCGCGGAGCGCCGTGAGCCGAAGCTCGGTCTCCAGCACGGCGACGGCGGCCTCGATGAGCGTCAGCGTCTGCGGCTCGACGGCCTCATCGCCTCCGGTGATGTCGATCACCCCGAGCACGGATCCCGTCACCGGATCGTGGACGGGCGCCGCGGTGCAGCTCCAGCGGTGCACGTGCCGGTTGAAATGCTCCGCTCCCATCACCTGCACGCCGTGGTCGAGGGCGATGGCGGTTCCGGGCGCGCTGGTGCCGACCACCCGCTCCGACCATTCCGCTCCTGCGACGAACCCCATCGCCTCGGCCTCCGCTCGGAGCCGGTGATCGCCCTCGACCCAGAGCAGGCGTCCCGAGGCGTCCCCGACGGCGACGAGCAGGCCGGCATCCTCCGCCTCCGCGATGAGCAGTCTGCGCAGCACGGGCAGCAGGGGATGAAGCGGATGCGCGCTGCGCCGCGCCCGGAGCTCGGCCTCCGCCGGGATGTCCTGATCCGGAAGCCGATCCGGGTCGAGCCTCGGCGCGGATCGGGCCCAGGAGTCGAGCACGATCCGCCGCATCCCCGCGCGTCGGGAGGGATCCTCGACACCGGTCAGCGCGACCGTGCCGGACGACCGCTCGGCGAGCAGCAGCTCGTGGGCGAGCGCCACGGTTCGCTTCCGCTCCTGCACGGAAGCACCGCGATTCACCGCCACCCAGGGATTCTCGCGCATCGGCACCTCATCGTGTATCGCGATCGCGGGCCGAACGCACTCGGTCGGCGCCTGCGACTCGTCCCATCATCATAGTGCGAAGTCGCGTCGGCCGGGCGAGCGCGATGCCGTCGCGAGCGGGGTCCGGCTCAGGCCCGCGTGACGATGGTGGTGCGGGGGAGTGCCTGCAGCACTCCGTGGCTGACCGATCCGAGCAGCAGGCGCTGCAGCCCGCCGCGGCCGCGGCTGCCCACGACGATGGTATCGGCGTCTTCGGCCGCCTGCAGGATCGCGGCCACCGGCGGGGCCTGCACGATCCTGCGCTCCACCGAGAGATCCGGGTAGCGCTCGGCGAGGCCCGCCGTGCCGATCGCGATGGACTCCTCGGCAGCGGAGCGCTGGGATTCGACCAGCTCCTCGCTCCAGAGGTACTCGAGCCCGGGGGTGAGCGGGGGCATCCAGGCGTAGACCGCGATCAGGGGGACCCCGCGGAACGACGCCTCCTCGGCTGCGAAGGCGATGGCGCGCTGGGACGCCTCGCTGCCGTCGACGCCGACGACCACGCCCGGCTGCGGCTTCCCCTCGACGTTGCTCGGCACGACGGCGACGGGGCAGTGCGCCACCGCAGCGATCTTCACGGCGCGCGTGCCGAAGAACGAGCCCGCGAGCTTGCTGCCGGCGTGCGCTCCGAGGATCACGAGATCCGCGTGCCGCGAGGCGTTCTCGACCTCCGCGATGGGATGTCCGACCACCGCGGTGCCCGAGATCTGGCCGGTGAAGCCGGATTCCCGCGCGAACTCCCGCTCCGCCTCGAGCATCTTCTCCGAGGCGGCCTGCGCCTCGGAGAGGAACGCCACGCTCTCGGACAGGAAGGAGTCGTCCGCGACGTGGAGCAGTTCGACCGTCGCCCCGCTCTGCGCGGCGCGGGTGAGGCCCCATTCGAGCGCCGTGCGGCTCTGCTCGGAACCGTCGACTCCGATGATGTACTTCTCCGCCATTTCGGTGACCCTCTTTCCTCGTGGATGGATGCGGACGCTCGTCCCGGCCGTCAGTCGGTGCGCGCCGGGAGATGAGCCGGGTGGCTCCCAGCCAGCTGCTCGATGATGCGCACGACCTGGCAGCTGTAGCCGTACTCGTTGTCGTACCAGACGTAGAGCACCGCGCTGTCGCCGGAGGCGATCGTGGCGAGCCCGTCGACGATGCCCGCGCGGTTGCTGCCGACGAAATCCGTCGACACGATCTCCGGGGACTCGACGTAGTCGATCTGCGTGCGCAGCGCCCCGGTCAGCGCGACCCGCTCGAGGTGGGAGTTGATCTCGTCCCGGGTGACCTCGCGCCCGAACTGCAGGTTCAGCACCGCCATGGAGACGTCGGGCGTGGGCACCCGGATCGCGTTGCCGGTGAGCTTGCCCTCGAACTCGGGCAGCGCCTTGGCGACGGCCTTGGCCGCGCCGGTCTCGGTGAGCACCATGTTGAGCGCGGCCGAGCGTCCGCGGCGGTCGCCCTTGTGGAAGTTGTCGATGAGGTTCTGGTCGTTGGTGTAGGCGTGCACCGTCTCGACGTGCCCGCGCTTCACGCCGAAGGTGTCGTTGAGCACCTTCAGCACGGGCGTGATCGCGTTGGTCGTGCACGAGGCGGCGGAGACGATCGTGTGCTCGTCGGTGATCGCGTGACTGTTCACGCCGTACACGACGTTCAGCATGTCTCCCTTGCCCGGAGCAGTGAGCAGCACCCGCGCGATGCCGCGGTTCCGCAGGTGCTGGCCCAGCCCCTCGGCGTCGCGCCACCTGCCGGTGTTGTCCACGAGGATCGCGTTCTCGATGCCGTAGCCCGTGTAGTCGACGCTCGCCGGATCGTCCGAGTAGATCACCTGGATGCGCACGCCGTTGGCGAGGATCGCGTTCTCCTCCTCGAGCACCTTGATGATGCCGTTGAACGGGCCGTGGACCGAGTCCCTGCGGAGGAGGTTGGCGCGCTTGACGAGATCGTTCTCCGATCCCTTGCGCACCACGATCGCGCGCAGGTTCAGGGTGTTGCCGCTGCCGGAGTGATCGATGATGATGCGGGCCAGGAGGCGGCCGATCCTGCCGAAGCCGTAGAGCACCACATCGGTCCCCGTCTTCCGCTCGGTGCCGATCGCCGGAGCGAGATGCTCGCGCAGATACGCCTCCAGATCGTCCGCTCCCGACTGGCGGAAGCCGTTGACCAGCAGCGCCAGGTCGAGGGACACCGGGCCGGGCTGGATCGCCGCGAGCGCCTCGACGACCCGGGCGGTCTCGTCGAGCGGCAGCTCGACGTCGTCGATCTTCCTGGCGTAGCTGTGCGCCCGGATGACATCGATGGCGGACCGGCCCACCAGGCTGCGGCCGTGGACCGACATCACCACATCGTGGTCGCGGTACAACTGCCCGATCAGCGGGATCAATCGCTCGGCGAGCTCCTGCTTGGCCTTCCACGCTTCAAGGTACTCGTCGGCTTGCTGGTTCATCTGAACGGTGGGTTCCTTCCGCTGCTCGGATCGAAGTGGCCTGCCCGCCTCGGCGTCGTCTGCGCCTGCCTCCAGTATCCCACGACCGGGCAGGTCACGGGGGCGTAACGATCTCGTGACCTCCTGTGACGCGAGCATTTCGCGGTGCGTCGGCGATTGGTCACGATGGAAGGCGTCGCAGCCGACGACACTCACCGAGGCTGCCGTTCACGAACATCCACCGAAACACAGATCAAGGATTCGACCATGTCTCTGAAGAAGCGCGGCTCACTCGCCGTTCCCATCGCAGCTCTCGCCCTCGCGCTCACCACGGCGCTGGCCGGATGCGCGACCCCCGCCGCCGAGGAGGCCCCCGCGGACGAGACCCCTGCCGCGGAGAGCGTGAAGCTCGGCGTGGTCGGTGCGAGCGACCCCTACTGGGAGGTCTTCGTCGACGCCGCCGCGGAGGAGGGCATCGAGGTCGAACTCGTCGACTTCTCGGACTACAATCTGCCGAACCCCGCCCTCACCGCGGGGGAGATCGACCTGAACCAGTTCCAGCACATCATCTACCTGGCGCAGCACAACAACGCCACGGGCGATGATCTGCAGCCGATCGGCTCCACGGCGATCTATCCGCTGGGCCTCTACTCGACCCAGTTCGAGAGCGTCGAGGACATCCCGGATGGCGCCACGGTCGCCGTCCCGTCCGACGAGACCAACCGGGCCCGGGGCCTCCTCGTGCTGCAGTCCGCCGGGCTCATCGCGCTGGAGGGCGGCGGGTCGGTCACCTCCACCCCCGACGACATCATCGCCGATCAGTCGCGCGTGGAGGTGACCGAGCTGGACGCGGCGCTGACCGCGACCTCGCTCGGCGACGTGGCGGCGGCGATCATCAACAACGACTTCGTGCCGGACGCCGGGCTCGAGTTCTCGGACGCCATCGCGCAGGACGATCCCAGCGATCCCGCGGCATTCCCCTACATCAACATCTTCGCCTCCCGCGCCGCGGACAAGGACAACCCGACCTACCTCAAGCTGGTGGAGATCTACCAGAACAACCAGGACGTGCTCGACGGCGTGCAGGAGGTCTCGGGCAACACGGCCGTCTTCACGACGACGCCCGCGGCCGAGCTTCAGGAGAGCCTCGCGCAGGTGCAGTCCGACATCGCCGAGTAGTAGACTCAGCGGCTATGACGCGGGTCACACTCACCGGGGTGGTGAAGCGGTTCCCCCAGCCGGGACGCGACACCGCCCCGGTGCTCGCCGTAGACGACGTGTCGATCGACATCGCCTCCGGCGAGATCCACGCGATCATCGGCTACTCGGGCGCGGGCAAGAGCACGGTGCTGCGACTCATCAACGGGCTCGAGCAGGTGACCGAGGGGCGGATCGCCGTGGGCGAGCAGGTGGTGAGCGGGCTCGACGAGCGACAGCTCCGCCGGGTGAGGCCGGGTCTCGGGATGATCTTCCAGCACTTCAACCTGCTCCACTCCAGGACGGTGGCGCAGAACGTGGAGTATCCGCTCGTCGTCGCGGGCATGCCGAAGGCCGAGCGGGCGGCCCGCGTCGATGAGTTGCTCGCCTTCGTCGGCCTGGAGGACAAGGCCGGCGCCTACCGCGAACAGCTCTCGGGCGGGCAGAAGCAGCGCGTCGGCATCGCCCGGGCGCTCGCCACGAACCCCGGCGTGCTGCTGGCGGACGAGGCCACGAGCGCCCTCGACCCGGAGACCTCCCTCGAGGTGCTCGCGCTGCTGCGCCGGGTGAACCAGGAGCTCGGCATCACGATCATCCTGATCACCCACGAGATGAGCGTGGTGCGCGAGCTCGCGCATCGGGTCACGGTCATGGACGGCGGGCGGGTCGTCGAGCAGGGCGACGTCTTCGAGGTGTTCTCCCGGCCGCAGAGCGACACCGCGCGTCGCTTCGTCGCGACGGCGCTGCCGACGCGCCCGGGCCCGGAGCAGTTGAGCGAGCTGCGGGCCCGGCATCGCGGCGCGCTCGTGAGCGTCATCTTCCGCGACGAGGGGGTCGATCAGCCCTTGATCTTCCGGACGCTGGCCGAGCGCGGCGTCGGGGTGAGTATCGTGCACGGTGGCGTCACCGAGGTGGGCGGCCGGTTGTTCGGCCAGGTGACTCTCGAACTCATCGGCGACGAGTTGCGCATCGAGCACGCGATCGCGGCGCTCGGCCAGGTGGCGGAGATCGAGGTGATCCACTGATGGACGGACTCCTCGAGCACGCCGACAAGTTCCTGCCCGCCACGGCGGAGACGCTGCTCTACGTCGGCGTCGCCATGCTGGTCGGCGGTCTGCTCGGTCTGGCGATCGGGGTGCTGCTGGTGGTCACGCGCCGCGGCGGCCTCACTCCGAACGCGCTGGTCTACTGGCTGCTGAACCTGCTGGTCAACTTCTTCAGGCCGATCCCGTTCCTCATCCTGATGGTGGCTCTCCAGCCGCTCGCTCGGATCGTGGTCGGCACCGGTATCCAGGATCCGGCCTTCATCTTCGTGCTCTCCTTCGCAGCGACCTTCGGCGTCGCCAGGCTGGTCGAGCAGAATCTGCTCACCGTCGACCCGGGCGTGATCGAGGCGGCCCGGTCCATGGGCGCCGGTCCGCTGCGGATCATCCTGACCGTGCTGATCCCGGAGGGGCTCGGGCCGTTGATCCTCGGCTACACCTTCGCCTTCATCGCGGTGGTCGACATGAGTGCGCTCGCGGGCATCATCGGCGGAGGGGGGCTGGGCAATCTCGCGCTCCAGTACGGCTTCCGGCAGTTCAACCCCTACATCACCTGGGGGGCGGTGCTGCTCATGATCCTCATCGTGCAAGTCGCGCAGGTGCTCGGCAACGTGCTCGCCAGGAGGGTGCTCAGACGCTGATCCGCACGGCCTCGTCCGGGCGCGCCGACCGCGCTACGCTCGATGCATGGACGACTTCAGGCTGCGGGACCTGCGAACCACTGCCGAGAGCCTCTGGCCCGCGGCGACAGCCGAGGACTGGGACCGCGTCGGTCTCGTCTCCGGCCGGGACGACGCCCCGCTGCGGCGGGTGCTGCTCGCGGTCGACGCGGTCGGGGCGACGGTGGACGAGGCGCTCGACCGGCGGGCCGACGTCCTGCTGACGCATCACCCGCTGCTGCTGCGCGGCGTGCACAGCGTCGCCGAGGACACGGCGAAGGGCGCGCTGCTCGCCCGACTGATCCGAGGAGGGTGCGCGCTGTTCGCCGCCCACACCAACGCAGACGCGCCCGCCGGAGGGGTGTCCGACGCCATCGCGGAGCGCCTCGGGCTGCTCGGGGCCGAGCCGATCGTGCCCGGGGCCGACCCGGAGTCCGGTCTGGGTCGCGTCGGACGTCTGCCCGCGGCCGAGACGCTGAGCGCGTTCGCGAATCGGGTGGCCGGCATCCTCCCCGCCACCGTCGGCGGCGTGCGGGTGGCGGGAGACCCGGGCCGACCGGTCGAACGGGTGGCGCTGTGCGGGGGAGCCGGAGACGGTCTCCTCGATCATCCCGCCGTGCGGAGCGCGGACGTCTACGTGACGAGCGATCTGCGCCATCATCCGGCGCAGGAGTCGCTGGAGGCCTCCGCGGCGGCGGGCGGGCCCGCGCTGATCGACATCGCGCACTGGGCCGCCGAGTCGCTGTGGCTGGAGGGGGCCGCGGAACGGTTGCGGGCGCTGCTGCCGGGCGTCGAGTTCCGGGTGAGCGGCATCCGCACCGATCCCTGGACGTTCTCCGTGGCCGCTGAGTCGACCGGGTAGCGGCGAGCCGACCGAGTAGGGTTGAGCCATGAGAGCGACCCCCCGGCAGCAGCAGCTGCTCGTCGAACTGCAGGACCTGGACCATGCGACGGCGCGCCTGCGGCGGCGGCGGGAACAGCTTCCCGAGCGGGCGCAGCTCGCCGGCATGCGCGACGAGTACGCGAACGCCAAGAGCGCCCTGATGGCGACGCAGCGCGAGCTCGACGTGCAGAGCGCCGAGATCGCGAGGCTCGAGAGCGACACCGAGACGGTGCGGCAGCGACGGGAGCGGGATGAGCGCCTCCTCTCCGCGAGCACGTCGCCGAAGGAGGCGCAGGCCCTGCAGAGCGAGCTCGACACGCTCGCCAGACGCCAGAGCGAGCTCGAGGATCGGGAGCTCGAGGTGATGGAGGCGAACGAGGAGACCCGCGCCGGCTTCGACGCCGCGGCCGCGGCGCTCGCCGACCTGGACACCAGGAGAGCGGCCGTGGAGGCGGAGATCGCCGAGGCGGAGCGTCTGATCGATGCCGAGCTCGCCGCCGCCGCCGAGGAGCGCGCCGGGCTCGCCGCCGAGGTGCAGGGCGACCTCCTCGCGCTCTTCGAGGATCTGCGCTCGCGCGTCGGCGTGGGCGCGGCCCGGCTGCGCGCGGGCGTCTCCGAGGCGAGCAACATGGCGCTCACCCCGGCGGAGCTCGCCGAGATCCGTTCCGCCGAGCCCGATGAGGTGGTGTTCTGCCCCCAGACCGGGGCGATCCTCGTGCGCGGCTTCGAGGAGTAACGGGCCGGGCCCCGGTGCCGCGCCGCATCCGCCGCGCCGGGATCCGCTCGCACGCGGCGGAAGAGGGTAGAATCTTCCGTGGAATGGGTCGGTGAGACGATCGCGTCGCGCGTCGCTTCGGCGGCTGCGCGCCGAGGAACGTCCGGGCTGCGCAGAGGAGAACGGTGGGTAACACCCACCCGGGGCAACCCGCGAGAAAGTGCAACAGAGAGCAGACCAGCCATCCCGGCTCCGTCGGGATGGTCCGGGTGAAAGGGTGGTGTAAGAGACCACCGGCGTCCGTGGTGACACGGGCGGCCAGGCAAACCTCGTTCGCAGCAAGGCCAGACAGAAGACGATGACGCTCCTCGCCGAGTCTTCGGGTGGGCTGCTAGAGGGCGTCGGCAACGGCGTCCCGAGAGAGATGATCGTCGCCCCGCCCCCGGGCGGGGAACAGAACCCGGCGTATGATCCGGCCCATTCCGCCAACGGTCTGCGAGTTCTTCGTCCCGCATCCTGACGCGAGGCCGAGACGGCCTCGCCGCCGTGTCGCGCGCTACTCCGAAAGGGTCAGGATCTCGGCGCCGTCCTCGCGCACCACGAGGGTGTGCTCGAACTGCGCGGTGAGGCTCTTGTCCCGTGTCGTCACGGTCCAGCCGTCGTCCCACATATCCCAGGCGATCCCTCCGACCGTCAGCATGGGCTCGATCGTGAACACCATGCCGGGCACGATCACGTCGTCGAAGCGCGGGGCCGAGTCGTAGTGCGGGATGATGAGGCCGGTGTGGAACGCGGATCCGACGCCGTGGCCCGTGAAGTCCCGCACCACCCCGTAGCCGAAGCGCTTGGCGTACGTCTCGATGACCCGCCCGATGACGTTGACGGCTCGGCCCGGCCGCACGGCCCTGATCCCCCGGTGGAGCGCCTCCTCCGTGCGGTGCACGAGCAGGAGCGTCTCGTCGGCGGCGTCGCCGACCACGAGGGTGCGATTGGTGTCGCCGTGGTAGCCGTCGAGATACGCGGTCACGTCCACGTTCACCAGATCTCCGTCGCGCAGCACCGTGTCGTCCGGGATCCCGTGGCAGACGACCTCGTTCACCGAGGTGCAGCAGGACTTGGGATACCCCCGGTAGCCGAGCGTCGACGGGTAAGCCCCGTGCGCCGTCACATACTCGTGGGCGATCCGATCCAGCTCATCCGTGGTGATTCCGGGCCGGAGAGCGGCCTCCACCTCATCGATGGCGCGCGCGGCGATGCGGCCGGCCGCACGTATCCTCGCGACCTCGTCCTCGCGGTAGGTGTTGTCTCCCGTATAGGCCGGCGGCGTCTCGAGCCCGACATAGGGAGGCCGCCCGATGGACCGCGGCACGGAGCGTCTGGGAGAGAGTCTGCCTGGAATGAGGTGGCCGAGCGCGTCGAAGGGCATATCCTCGATTGTAGAGCGGTGAGCGCGGAGGTTTCGCGATCGCGGGCGCCGCGACCCACGACCGTACGGAGGAGGTCCGCATGAGCAAGCGGGACTGGGGGATCGAGGATCCTCAGGAGCAGTACTGGTTCAACACGCGAACGGGCGCGGTCGAAGAGGGGCCGCAGTCGTTGGCCCAGGAGAGGCTCGGCCCCTTCGCCACTCGGGAGGAGGCCGAGCGCGCCAACGAGATCGTCGCTGAGCGGGCGCGGAGGTGGGCTGAGGAGGATGCCCGCGAAGAATGACGGCGGGCATCGCGAAAAGTGCGGCCGAGGGTGACGGCATCCGCCCCCGCTGCCGATAGTCTGAGTGCATACGGCCGTCGAAGGGAGTCGGTGTGAGTAAGCAGCGGGATTTCGTCCTCCGCACCATCGAGGAGCGCGGTGTCAGGTTCGTGCGACTCTGGTTCACCGACGTCGCGGGAACCCTGAAGTCCGTCGCGCTCGCTCCCGCGGAGGTGGAGGGCGCCTTCAGCGAGGGCCTCGGCTTCGACGGCAGCGCGATCGAGGGGCTCACGCGGGCGTATGAGAGCGATCTGCTCGCCCTCCCGGATCCTTCCACCTTCCAGCTGCTCCCCTGGCGCAGCAGCACCGAGCCGACCGCCCGGATGTTCTGCGACCTGACCACGCCGAACGGCGAACCGGCCGCCGCCGACCCCCGCAATGTGCTGAAGCGCACGCTGGCACGCGCCGCCGACCGGGGCTTCAGCTTCTACATCCACCCCGAGATCGAGTTCTACCTGCTGAAATCGGGGGAGTTCGGACCGGAGGGGCCGGTTCCGGTCGACCGAGCGGGGTACTTCGACAATGTCCCCGGCGGCACCGCGCACGACTTCCGCCGCGAGAGCGTGAACATGCTCGAAGAGCTCGGCATCTCCGTCGAGTTCAGCCACCACGAGGCCGGGCCGGGCCAGAACGAGATCGACCTGCGCTACGCCGACGCCCTGACGATGGCCGACAACATCATGACCTTCCGCACCGTGGTCAAGGAGGTGGCGATCGGACAGGGCGTGTACGCCACGTTCATGCCCAAGCCCCTCGCCGGCCAGCCCGGCAGCGGCATGCACGCGCACATGTCCCTGTTCGAGGGCGACACCAACGCCTTCTACGACGCGGGCGCGAAGCATCAGCTCTCGCAGACCGGCCGCCGCTTCGTCGCCGGGCTGCTCCGCCACGCCCCGGAGTTCACGGCCGTGACCAACCAGTACGTCAACTCCTACAAGCGCCTGTGGGGCGGTGACGAGGCGCCGTCCTACGTGAGCTGGGGGCACCTGAACCGCAGCGCGCTCGTCCGCGTGCCGATCTACAAGCCCGGCAAGGGCAGCAGCGCGCGCGTCGAGTACCGCGCGATGGACAGCGCCGCCAACCCGTACCTGGCCTTCTCCGTCCTGCTGGCCGCCGGTCTGAAGGGCATCGACGAGGAGTACGAGCTGCCGCCGGAGGCCGAGCACAGCATGGGCGCGCTCAGCGACGGCGAGCGGCGCGCGATGGGCTTCGACCCGCTGCCGTCGAGCCTCGATCACGCGCTCGCGGTGATGGAGCGGAGCGAGCTGGTCGCCGAGACGCTGGGCGAGCAGGTCTTCTCCTACCTCATCCGCGAGAAGCGGCAGGAGGTCGCCGCCTACCGCCAGCAGGTCACGCCGTTCGAATTGAGCTCGATGCTGGGCACCGTCTGAGCGGGGCGATGACTCGAGACGAACGGAGGCACCCGCTCGGTCTGTTCGCGCGCGCGGGCTTCCTCGACCTGAGCGCCGCCCGCACCGGGGTGCTCCATCTCGAGGCCGAGACGGCGTGCGACGCCGTCGAACTCATAGAGACGTTCGCTCTCGCCGCGGATCCCGATACGGCGCTGCGTCGGATCTCGGCCATCGCCGAAGCACACCCCGAGGTGCTGCGCGGCCTGGGCCGGCAGGAATGGGAGCGGCTGACGCTGCTCGTCGGCTCCTCGCCGGCACTGGGGGACTTCTTCCTCCGCCGACCCGAGCGGCTGGGCGAGATCCTGCGCCTGGGCGGTCGTCTGATCGGTGCGCAGGAAGCGCGCGCGGAGCTGCTCCGCGCGGTCGGCGCCTCGGCTGAGGGCGGCGGGGCGCCCGTCGCCGCCCTCCCGGACGAGGCGGGCTGGATCGCGATGCGCGTCCGCTACCGCGAGCTTCTCGCCGAACTGATGCTCTACGACCTGCGGACAGGGGTCGACGGGGCCGCGACGACGGCCTTCGACGATGTCGCCGCGGTGCTCAGCGATCTCGCCGCCGCCGCTCTCGAAGCCGGCCTCGCCGTCGCCCGGGCCGGGGCGCTCTCGGGCGCGGGCGGTGTCCCGGTCCCTCCGGAGCGCCTCGCGGCGACCCGGCTGGCGGTCGTGGCCATGGGCAAGTGCGGGGCTCGGGAGCTGAACGTGGTGAGCGACGTCGACGTGATGTTCGTCGCGGAGGCCGCACCCGTCCAGGAGGGATCGGCGTTCGAATCGGAGGCCGTGCTGCGGATCGCCACCCGTCTCGCCGCGGACATGATGCGGGCGGTGCACGACCCGGCGCTCGAACCGCCGCTCTGGCAGGTCGACGCCAACCTCCGCCCCGAGGGGCGGCACGGGCCGCTGGTGCGCACGCTCGGCTCGATGCTCAGCTACTACGAGCGCTGGGGCAGGACCTGGGAGTTCCAGGCGCTGCTGAAGGCCCGACCCATCGCGGGCGACCTGGCGCTCGGGGGAGAGTTCGTGGAGCGCACGCGGCCGATGGTGTGGAGCTCGAGCGCTCGGGAGGACTTCGTCGGTTCGGTGCAGCGGATGCGCGAGCGCGTCACCGAGCACATCGCCGACGACGAGCTCGAGGTGCAGGTGAAGCTCGGACCCGGAGGGCTGCGGGACATCGAGTTCAGCGTGCAACTGCTCCAGCTCGTGCACGGACAGTACGACGATCGTCTGCATCTGCGGGGCACGATCCCCGCGCTCGCGGCGCTCGTCGATGGCGGATACGTCGCCAGGAGCGACGGCGAGCGCCTGGCCGCGGACTACCGGAGCCTGCGGGTGCTCGAGCACCGGCTCCAGCTGAGGGAGCTGCGCCGCACCGCCCTGATGCCGCGCGAGGAGGAGGACCTCCGCATCCTCGCGCGAGCCTCCCGCCTCGCCGCGACCGCAGGCGAGCTCGTCAGGCTCTGGCAGGGGATCAAGCAGGAGGTGCGCCGGCTGCATCTCAAGATCTTCTACGCTCCGCTGCTGAGCGCCGTGGCCTCGCTGCCGGACGAGGAGCTGGTGCTCGGCAGCGAAGAGGCTCGGGCGCGCCTGCACAGCATCGGGTTCAGGGATCCAGAGGGCGCCATGCGGCATCTCGCTGCGCTCACCAGGGGCACCTCCCGCAACGCCCGCATCCAGCGGAATCTGCTGCCGGTGCTGCTCCAGTGGCTCGCCGAGGGCACCGACCCGGATCACGGGCTGCTGGCGTTCCGGCGCGTGAGCGAGGCCAATCGCGAGACCCCCTGGTACCTCCGACTGCTGCGGGACGGCAGCGAGGCGGCGGAGCGGCTGACGCTGGTGCTGTCGAATTCGCGTTTCGCCGCCGAACTGCTGGAATCGGTCCCCGAGGCCGTGGCGTGGCTGGAACGGGACGAGCTCCTGCGCCCGGTGCCGCTCGAGCAGTTGCGGGCGGAGATGCGGGCGCTCGTCTCCCGCCGCGACGGTCCGCAGGCGGCGGCGGAGGCTCTGCGCACGGTGCATCGGCGGGAGGTGCTGCGCTTGGCGCTCGGCCGGTTGACCCTGGTGAACGACGAGGCCGATGTGGCGGTCGGGCTGGACGCCGCGCACACCGCGCTGATCGACGGCCTGCTCCTGGCGCTCGAACGCGCGGGCGCGGAGCCGCGGGACGCCCGGCCTGCGGTGCCGCTCGCGTTGATCGCGATGGGGCGCTACGGCGGCCAGGAACTCGGCTTCGCGAGCGACATCGACCTGATCGCAGTCTATCGAGCCCCCGAGGGGATGGATCCGCAGCAGCTGGCGGCCGTCGCGCGGACAGCCGAACGCACCGTCGCGGAGCTCAAGAGACTGGTCGAGGATCCCCGGTTCCCGGTCGATCTCGACTTCGATCTGCGGCCGGAGGGCCGCAACGGCCCGCTCGTGCGCAGCCTCGACTCCTATCGCGCCTATTACGAGCGCTGGTCCCTCACCTGGGAGGCGCAGGCGCTGCTGCGGGCCCGCCCGGTCGCCGGCGACCCCGGACTGGGCGCCGATTTCATCGCGCTGGCCGACGCCATCCGCTATCCGGAGACCTTCTCCGAGTCGGATGTGCGCGAGGTGCGGCGCATCAAGGCGCGGGTCGAATCGGAGCGGCTTCCCCGGGGCGTCGACCCCAAGCGCCACCTCAAACTCGGACCCGGCGGCATCAGCGATGTCGAGTGGCTGGTCCAATTGCTCCAGTTGGAGTACGGGGCGCACCACGCCGCCCTCCGCACCTCCTCGACGTTGGGGGCGCTGTCCGGAGCCGTCGAGGCCGGCGTCCTCGACGGGGAGGCGCGCGAGCAACTCGAGGCATCCTGGTCGCTCGCCAGCAGCATCCGCTCTGCGATCAAGCTCTGGAGCGGGCGGGGCGGAGACGCTCTGCCGGTCAACCGGAGCGAACTCGAGGGCATTGCCGGGGTGCTGGGCCTTCCCTCCGGACGCACGACGGAGATCGAGGAGCAGTGGTTCGCCGCCGCCCGGCGCGCACGCGCGGTGTTCGAGCGCGACTTCTTCGGCTACAGCGACCGGCCGGCCACCTACCCGCTGATCCTGCCCCGGGGCTGACCCTGCCCCTCTGGCGCCGGGCTCCGGCCGCCCTCACCGAGTGAGGGGCGACGAGAAGTGCTGAGTTGTGCAGGGCACGCAGCGTGCGCACCCTGCACAACTCAGCACTCAGCGCTTCCCAAGAGTGTTACACGCCGTAGTAGAGTTCGAACTCGAACGGGTGGGGCCGCAGCGCCATCGGCTCGATCTCGGTCTCCTGCTTGAGATCGATCCAGGTCCGGATCAGCTCCTCCGTGAAGACGCCGCCCTCGAGCAGGAACTGATGGTCCGCCTCGAGCGCCTCGAGGGCCTCCTGCAGCGAGCCGGGCACCTGCGGGATGTTCTTCAGCTCCTCCGGGGGCAGCTCGTAGAGGTCCTTGTCGATCGGCTCGAGCGGCTCGATGCGGTTGCGGATGCCGTCGAGGCCCGCCATCAGCTGCGCGGCGAAGGCCAGGTAGGGGTTGCCGGACGAGTCGGGAGCGCGGAACTCGATGCGCTTCGCCTTGGGGTTCGAACCGGTGAGGGGGATCCTGATCGCGGCCGAGCGGTTGCCGGCGGAGTAGGCGAGGTTGACCGGCGCCTCGTAGCCCTTGACCAGGCGGCGGTAGCTGTTGATCGTCGGGTTGGTGAACGCCAGCAGCGCGGGCGCGTGCTTCAGGATGCCGCCGATGTACCAGCGGGCGACGTCGCTGAGTCCGGCGTAGCCGTTCTCGTCGTAGAACAGCGGCTCGCCGCCCTTCCAGAGCGACATGTGCGTGTGCATCCCCGAGCCGTTGTCTCCGAAGACGGGCTTCGGCATGAACGTGGCCGTCTTGCCCCAGAGCTCGGCGGTGTTCTTGACCACGTACTTGAACTTCAGGATGTCGTCGGCCGCCTTCACCATGGTGTCGAAGCGGTAGTTGATCTCGGCCTGGCCGGGTGCGCCGACCTCGTGGTGCGAGCGCTCGAGCTCGAGCCCGGCCTCGATGAGGCGGAGCGAGATGTCGTCGCGCAGATCCGCCTGCTTGTCGACGGGCGACACGGGGAAGTAGCCGCCCTTCGGCGCGGTCTTGTGCGAGAGGTTGCCGCCCTCGTCCTCGCGAGCGGAGTTCCACAGGGCCTCTTCCGCGTCGATGGCGTAGAGCGTGCTCTCCGGTTTGGTCTCGAAGCGCACCGAGTCGAAGATGTAGAACTCCGCCTCGGGGGCGAAGAACGCGGTGTCCGCGATGCCGGTCGAGGAGAGGTAGCGCTCCGCCTTCTTCGCGACCTGGCGCGGATCCTTCGCGTAGATCTCGCCGGTGCGCGGATTGAAGATGTCGAAGAGCAGGACGAGGGTGCGCTCCGCGCGGAACTGGTCGATGTAGGCCGTCGTCACATCGGGGATCAGCTGCATGTCGCTCTCTGCGATGCCGGAGAAGCCGCGGACCGAGGAGCCGTCGAACATCTGACCGACCTCGAAGAAATCGAGGTCGACCGTCGCAGCGGGGATGTTGAAGTGCTGCTGGACCCCGGGGAGGTCGGTGAACCTGACGTCGAGGAACTTGACATCCGTTTCCTTGATGAAATCGATGACCTCTTGCGGGGTGGTGAACATGCTGCTCCTCTGGGTACTGCGGTACTCGGACCGATGACTTTCCGTTCCAGCCTATGCCCGGACGGTTTCAAAGCTGTGAGCCGCATGTTTCGCGCGTGTTACGGACGCCGCCCGCGGTGACGGCCCTCCCCGCTCCGGTCGACCTGACCGGAGCGCCCGTCGGGTCGCCGTAAACTGGAGGCATGCCACGATCTCAGCCGCAGCGTTTCGGGGACCTCGAGCCGAGCAGATGGCCGGGGGAGCGACTCGGGCTCCCCGAGCAGGGACCGCGATCGGTCGCCAGGATCGGACGTCGCCTGCTCGGCATCATGATCGACTGGGGGATCGCCATGCTGATCTCCCTGCTCTTCGCGCCCTACGCCTCCCAGACCTACAGCTGGGTGAACATCGTCGTGTTCGTCGTCATGCAGGTGCTCTTCATCCCGACGATCGGCGGCTCCATCGGGCATCGGATCGTCGGACTGCGGGTGGTGCCCATCGCGGGAGGCTGGGTCGGTCCCTGGCGTCCGATCCTCCGCACGCTGCTGCTCGCGCTCGTCATCCCGGTCCTGGTGTGGGACAGCGACCAGCGCGGGTTCCACGACAAGATCGCGGGAACCGTGCTCGTGCGCGCGTAGCGCGCTGGCGCCGGCCGCGGCCGCGGTTGCGGCGGATCAGCGCGGGCGTCCGGCCCTTGCCCGATACGGATCCATGCCCTTCGGGATGCCCACCGGGTCGGACTTCATCGAGGAGAGGCGGTTGAAGACGGCCTGGACCTCGCGCTTGTTCAACGCCGGCTTGAGCTTGACGAGCGTGCGGGACAGGCGGTGCAACGGCACCTGATCCTCTTCGACGCCGACGTGCAGGGTCGTCACCGGAACGCCGCTGAGCGCGCGTCGGAGCTGCGTCTCCTCGCGCGTCACGAGCTGCTTGGCGCGCTGGGGCGATCCCTCGACGAGGAGCACCGCGCCGCCTCGCCCCACGACCCGGTAGACGGCGTCCTTATGGCGATTCATCGCCACCGGCACCTCGCTGCCTCGCCAGGAGCGTCGCAGTGCCCCGTTGATCACCGCGCCGACGGCGCCCGGCTGCCCCTCGAGCTGTCGGTAGGCCACCGATTCCGCTCGCCGTCCCAGCACGATCATCGCGATCAGGACGCCCAGGAGGATGCCGGTGATCGGCCAGACGATCCATCCGAAGACGTTGTTGTTGAAGACGTACGCGGCGAGCAGCGACAGCAGGAGCGGGCCGAGGAAGCAGACGAGGAGCCAGAGCGTGAGGTTGCGGTCGTGTCGCTTGGTCTGCTGGTAGACCTGCACCATCTGCTTGATCCGGCCGGGCGGTTTCGGGGCCCGCGCCTTCTTCTCTTTTGCCATGCCTGCTAGTTTATCGTCCGATGCTCCGTGTCGCCCCTCACCGGGCGCGTGCGGGCGTCGTTCCGGACGACTTCTCCCCAATCGGCGAGATCCGGGGAGGGGGTCCGATGCGACGGTCACACTGGTCGTATGAGGAGAACGAGGCCGGGGCGCCTGAGCGCAGCGGAACTCGCCTGGGCGCTGCTGGCGCTGCTCGAGACGTGCATCCGGTTGCGCGACGACGGCTGGTGCGCGGGGGACCTGCACCCCGGTGACCTGCTCCTGCACCGGGGAGGAGTGGCGCGAAGCGCACCGCGGCGATCGATCTCCGGCCGTTTCAGCGTCCATCTGCAGCGGTTCCGCCGTCGTCGGCATCTTCGTCGGGGTCACGACGAGGGCTGCGCGCTGACCGGAGTGCCCGAGGAGGCGGTCAGGCGCCTGCTCCGCGCCTGGGGAGAGCGCCGGGCCGTGCACTTCGCGACCGACCTGGCGGACGAGGTGCGCCTGGAACTGCGCGCCTCGGGCATCGGGCCGTCGCAGGGCTGGTCGCGAGCCGCGGCGATCGAGCTCGCGGAGTTCGTCGTTCGGCGGAGGATCACGCCGAGACCGGCGGCCGGCCTGCCAGGAGATCGTGGGCGTCTCGGCCGGCGAGCGCGTATGCGTCGGGGATGACGCCCATGCCTGCGGCGACGAGCGCGCCCTCGTGGAGCAGCATGAGCGAACGGCCGGTGGCGGCCGGATCGGCGGCGTCCGCATCAGCGGCGATGGTCGCGAACAGATCGAGCATCCACTGCTTCTGGCCCACGATCACCGGATAGGCGGGGTGGCTCGGGTCGCTGATCTCGGCGTGCGCGTTGATCATGGAGCAGCCCTTACGGCTGTGCTCGGCTGTCCACGCCGCGGAGGCGGCGAACACCGCCGCGAGTCGAGTCGCGGGATCACCCCCGGCCTCGGTCAGTCGGTCCGCGAGGAACGAGCGCCACGCCTGGTCGCGCCCGACCAGATAGGCGACGACGAGGCGCTCCTTGGAGCCGAAGCGGTCGTACAGCGTCTTCTTCGTCACCCCAGCCCGCTCGGCTATCGCGTCCACCCCCACGGCGTGTATGCCGCGGGAGTAGAACAGCTCATTCGCAGCGGCCAGGATCTGCCGGGCCTTGGGGGTCCAATCGATCGCCGTCGTGTCGTCAGCCATACGATAACTATACAGATCTGTTTATTCACCGCTAGGCTGATCCCGTGAGTAAACAGATCGGTATACTTCTGGACGGCCGGAGGCTCGCCTCCATCGGGCTGGGCGCGCTGTTCGTGCTGTGCTGGTCCTCGGGTTTCATCGGCGCGAAGCTCGGTGCATCCGAGGCCCCGGTCTCCACGGTGCTGATGTGGCGGTTCGTGCCGCTCGCCGTGCTGCTGGCCCCGTTCCTGTTCGCGCCCTCCGCTCGATCCGGCGGTGCGGCCGGTGTCGGGAGACAGGTGCTGATCGGCGCGCTGTCGCAATCGGGCTACCTGCTCACCGTCTACTGGGCCATCGGTCTGGGGGTCAGCACCGGTACCACCGCGCTCATCGACGGCATCCAGCCCCTCATCGTGGTCGCCCTCGCCGGTCCGCTCCTGGGCCTCGCGGTCCCCGGCCGGCAGTGGCTGGGACTGATGCTCGGTCTCGCCGGGGTGGTCCTGGTGACCTGGGCGGACGCCACCGCCCCGTCCGCCGGCGCGCCGCCCTGGGCCTATCTGGTGCCCTTCGCAGGGATGGGCTGCCTGGTCGCGGCGACCTTCATCGAACACCGCGCGCCCGCACCCGTGGCGCCGATGCGAGCGCTCGCCATCCACTGCACCACCTCGGCCGTCGTCTTCACCGTCATCGCCCTGTTCGGAGGCGCCGCGGCGCCTCCGGTCTCCGTGTCGTTCTGGACGGCGATGGCCTGGCTGATCCTGCTCTCGACCTTCGGCGGCTACGGCCTGTACTGGTATCTGCTGCGCCGGATCGGGGTGACCCGGGTCACGACCCTGCTGCTCCTGATCCCGCCGGTCACCGCGGTCTGGGGCTCGCTGATGTTCGCCGAGCCGTTCACCGCGGCGACCGCGATCGGGCTCGCACTCGTGCTGTGGGCCACTTGGATCGTCGCCCGCGCATGATGACCCCGGATCATCGTCGCGCCGGGGCCGCCGAGCGGGCCCCGTGCCCTCGCGCGGACCGGGGTCTCAGATCCCGAGATTCTCCTCGAAGAGCCCCTCCTCGAGCCGGCCCTTCACCTGGGTGAGGAATCGAGCGGCGTCGGCTCCGTCGACGATCCGATGATCGTAGGAGAGCGCGAGGTACACCGTCGAGCGGACCGCGATCGCGTCCCCGTCGGGTCCGCTGAGCACGACCGGGCGCTTCACGACCGTCCCGGTGCCGAGAATGGCCACCTGCGGCAGGAAGACGAGCGGCGTGTCGAACAGCGCGCCCCTCGAGCCCGTGTTGGTCAGAGTGAAGGTCCCGCCCGACAGCTCGTCCGGCGTGAGCTTGTTGTCGCGGGTCCGTGCAGCCAGATCGGCGATCTCCACCGCGAGCTGGGCGATCGACTTCTCGCCGGCGTCGCGCACCACCGGGGTGAGCAGTCCGCGCTCCGTATCGACCGCGATGCTGAGATTCTCGCCGCCCGGGTAGACGATGCTGTCGTCCTCCACCGTCGCGTTGATGATGGGGTAGGTGCGCAGGGCTTCGGTCGCCGCCAGCGCGAAGAAGGGCAGGAAGGAGAGCTTCGCTCCGGTCTTCTGCTGGAACTCGGCCTTCTTCGCCTCGCGGAGCCGCGCGACACGGGTGACGTCGACCTCGACCACCGTCGTGAGCTGCGCCGTCTGCTGCAGCGAATCGACCGCCCGTTCGGCGATCACCTTGCGCAGTCGGCTCATCTTCTGCGTGGTGCCGCGCAGTTCGGAGATCTCGACGGGCGCCGGAGCCTGTGAGGCGGCGGCGGACGGTGCGGGCTGGGCGCTCTGAGCCTTCTCCGCAGCGGCGAGGACGTCCTCCTTGCGGATCCGCCCGCCCACGCCGGTGCCGACCACCGTGCTCAGATCGATGCCGGATTCGCTCGCGAGCTTGCGCACGATCGGCGTGACGTAGGCGCTGCCGAGATGCTCGCCGACCTCGGGCGCCGTCGGCTTCTCGGCGTGCTGGGGTCCGGAGGTCGTCGCGGGCTTCGACACCGGCTCGGGTTCGGGGCTCGGAGCGGGCTCCGGCTCCTGGGCGGGCTCGGGCTCCGGCGCGGGTTCCGGTTCCGGAGCGGGCTCCGGCTCGGGCGCGGGCTCCGGCTCGGCCGCAGGGGAATCCTCGCTCGCGCCCGCACCGCTGCCGTCGCCGATTCGGGCGAGCACCGCGCCGACCTCCACGGTCTCGTCCTCCTGGACGAGGATCTCTTCCAGCACGCCTGAGACCGGAGACGGGATCTCGGTGTCGACCTTGTCGGTCGAGACCTCGAGCAGCGGCTCGTCGACCGCGACGGCATCGCCGACGTTCTTGAGCCAGCGGGTCACCGTGCCCTCGGTCACACTCTCGCCGAGCGCGGGGAGCGCTACCGATTCGCTCATCGTGGTTTCTCCGATCGTTTTGTAGATGCTGTCGTGTCTGCGGGCCCGGCCGTGCGAGCGCGTCAGATGGAATGCAGAGGCTTGCCGGCGAGCTTCAGGAGGGTTTCGCCGATGGTCTCGTTCTGGGTGGGGTGCGCGTGGATCAGCGGCGCGACGTCCTCCGGATAGGCCTCCCAGTTGACGATCAACTGCGCCTCGCCCACGAGCTCGCCCACGCGGGCGCCGATCATGTGCACGCCGACCACCGGGCCGTCGTTCACGCGAACGGCCTTCACCGAGCCCGAGGTCCCCAGGATCGAGCTCTTCGCGTTCCCGGCGAGGTTGTACTCGAAGGCGGTGACGTTCTCGGCACCGTACTTCTCCGCGGCCTTCGCCTCGGTGAGTCCGACCGAGGCGATCTCGGGGTCGCAGTAGGTCACCTTCGGGATGTTGACGTCCTCGACCACGACGGGGTGCAGGCCCGCGAGCTCCTCGGCGAGGAAGACCCCCTGCTGATAGCCGCGGTGGGCGAGCTGCAGGCCGGGCACGATGTCCCCGACCGCGTAGACGCCGGGCACATTGGTCGCGAGCCGTTCATTCGTCGGCACGAAGCCGCGGTCGAGCTCGATCCCGACCTCTTCGAAGCCGAGCCCCTCCGTGACCGGACCGCGGCCGACGGCGACGAGCAGGTAGTCCGCGTCGAGTTCCGTGCCGTCCTCGAGACGCACGCGCACGTTCGTGTCGCTCTGCTCGACGGACTGGAAGCGGACGCCGAGCTTGAAGTCGATGCCGCGCTTGCGGAACGCGCGCTCCAATTGCTTGGAGACCGATTCCTCCTCGTTGGGGACGAGGTGGGGGAGCCCCTCGACGATGGTCACCTCGGCTCCGAAGGAGCGCCAGACGCTCGCGAACTCGACCCCGATGACACCGCCTCCGAGGATGATGACGCGGCTGGGAACCTCCTGGAGCTCGAGCGCGTGCTCGCTCGTGATCACGCGGCCGCCGATCTCCAGTCCCGGCAAGGAACGCGAGTACGATCCCGTGGCGAGCACGATGTGCGTGCCGACGATGCGATCGTCGCCGACCTGGACGGTGTTCGCCGAGACCAGTCGCCCCTCGCCCGCGATGACGGTGATGCCGTTGGCCTTGAGCAGGCCCTGGAGCCCCTTGAACTTGCCGGCGACGAGATTCTCCCTGAAGGCGTTCACCCCGGCGATGTCGATGCCGTCCACGCTGGATCGGATGCCGTAGGCCGCGCCCTCGCGCGCGACGTCCGCGATCTCCGCGGAGTGGAGGAGCGCCTTGGTCGGAACGCAGCCGCGGTGCAGGCAGGTGCCGCCGAGCTTGTCCTTTTCGATGACGGCGACGCTGAAACCCAGCTGCGTCGCACGGATGGCCGTTGCATACCCGGCACTGCCGCCGCCCAGTACGACGATGTCAAACCGCTGTTCACTCAAGTGGGTTCTCCCTGTGATCTTGGAGTCCGATGCTGCGCTCGGTGCGGGACGCCCTGCGGCCGATCGGGCCGGCGCATGCCGCGCACCGTGATAAAGCCTACTACCCGATGGTCCGCCCGCACTGCATTCCCGATCCGGAGTCCCCGGTTTCGCTGAGGGCGTGACGATCCTGGCCTCCAGGACCGCTGTCGCTTCGTAGGATGGGAGGGTGAGCGATCCGATCATCTCGAGCGTCAACGCCGAGCTGCACGAGGCGGTTCCCAAGGGGCTGCCGATGGTCGTCGCGCTCGGAGGGCTCAGCGATGCGGGAGGCGTGATCTCGCAGTTGCGGGAGTTCCTCCGCGAGCGCAGCGAGCCCGAGGAGGTCGTGCGGTTCAACGCGGATCTGCTGCTCGACTACCGGTCCCGCAGGCCGCTGATCACCTTCCACGAGGATCACTTCGCCGATTACACGCCCGAGACGCTGACGCTCGAGCTCGCCACGGACGAGCTCGGCTCCCCCTTCCTCCTGCTGAGCGGCTTCGAGCCCGATTTCCGCTGGGACCAGTTCATCGACGCGGTGCTGCTGCTGGTGGACGAGTTCGAGGTCTCGACCACGGTGTGGAGTCATGCGATCCCCATGCCCGTGCCGCACACCAGGCCGATCCGGGCGACGGTCAGCGGCTCCCGCGAGGATCTGATCGAGGGGCGGTCCGTGTGGAAGCCGACGAGCAAGCTCCCCGCCTCGATCTCGCACGTGCTGGAGTATCGCCTGCACGGCCTCGGAGAGGATGTCGCGGGGTTCGCGCTGCTGGTTCCGCACTATCTCGCGAACACCGAGTTCCCGGATGCTCTGCTCGCGACGCTCGACGGCTTCATGGCGGCCACCGGGCTGCTGTTCGACACCAACGAGATCTCCGAGCTGTCGCGCGAGTTCCATCTGCAGGTCGACCGCCAGATCGAGGAGAACGACGAGTCGCTCGAGATGGTGCGCGGACTCGAGCTGCGCTACGACGCCTACATGGCGGAGGAGCCGACGTCGAACTCGCCGCTGGTCGGCGATGACGGGACGATACCGACCGCGGATCAGCTCGCGAGCGAGTTGGAGCGCTTCCTGGCGCAGCAGCGCGAGAACGGCGACGGGACGGCCGCGTCGGGGGAGACCCGGTGAGGCGGGCCGGCCGCGTGGTAGTATAGGTGGCGGTAGCCCGTCTTGAGCCGCCCGTCGCTCCGAGTCTCTCGGAAGCACGAGGGGCTTGACACGGGTTTTAGCGGTATGTGCGTCTGTCGATTCGCGCCTGCTTCACCTCGTTACATCCAGACTCCAGCCAAAGAGAGGCGGCCGAGTGGCGACTGCATCGAAGTCAACCGCTGCTACGCGTAGTGCGGTCGAGGAACCTTCAGAGGGTCCCGGCACCGAAGACAAGAAGACCTCGGCGGCGAGGACTGCCGCCGGAAAGGCCGCCGCGGGCAAGAAGGCGGCCGCGAAGAAGCCCGCTGCGGCGAAGAAGCCCGCTGCGAAGAAGAAGGCCGTCGCGGATCCCGTGGAGACCTCCCCGGATTCCCCCGAGGAAGCCGAATCGCTCGATGAGTCGACGCAGACGGCGGAGGCCGCGGATGGCGAGGCGAGCGCGAGCCCGACGAGGGACGAACCGCTGCCGACGGGCGCCATCGTCCTGAAGGCCGGTGACGAGGAGGACGTCCCGACCGTCACCACCGCGATCCCCGGGGCCACCGCCGACCCGGTGAAGGACTACCTCAAGCAGATCGGCAAGGTGGCGCTGCTGAACGCCGCCGAAGAGGTGGAGCTCGCGATGCGCATCGAGGCCGGGCTCTTCGCGGAGGAGAAGCTCGCCACCGAGAAGAACCTGCCGAAGAAGCTGCAGCGCGAACTGAAATGGGTAGCGCGGGACGGTCAGCGCGCCAAGAGCCACCTGCTGGGCGCGAACCTCCGGCTCGTCGTGTCCCTCGCGAAGCGCTACACCGGTCGCGGCATGCAGTTCCTGGACCTGATCCAGGAGGGCAACCTGGGCCTCATCCGCGCCGTCGAGAAGTTCGATTACACCAAGGGCTTCAAGTTCTCGACGTACGCGACCTGGTGGATCCGCCAGGCGATCACCCGTGCGATGGCGGATCAGGCGCGGACGATCCGCATCCCGGTCCATATGGTCGAGGTCATCAACAAGCTCGCTCGAGTCCAGCGCCAGATGCTGCAGGATCTCGGCCGCGAGCCCACGCCCGAGGAGCTGAGCCGCGAGCTCGACATGACCCCGGAGAAGGTCGTGGAGGTGCAGAAGTACGGCCGCGAGCCGATCTCGCTGCACACCCCGCTCGGCGAGGACGGCGACAGCGAGTTCGGTGATCTGATCGAGGACACCGAGGCGGTCGTCCCCGCGGACGCGGTCGGGTTCACGATGCTGCAGCAGCAGCTCGAGCAGCTGCTCGACTCGCTCAGCGAGCGCGAGGCCGGCGTGATCCGGATGCGGTTCGGCCTGGGCGACGGCATGCCCAAGACCCTCGATCAGATCGGCGACACCTTCGGCGTCACGCGGGAGCGGATCCGGCAGATCGAGTCGAAGACCATGGCGAAGCTGAGGCATCCCTCGCGGAGTCAGCAGCTGCGCGACTACCTGGAGTGACGCCGAGGAGAAGTGGCCCCCACGAGAAAAGCCCCGGTTTCGGCCGGGGCTTTTCTCGTGCAGCGCTTATGCGGCGGTCAGCCGGTGGCTCTCGTCGTGCCAGATCTCGGCGATCGGGCGCAGCTTGTCCTCGTGCTTGCGGGCGTGGTGCGCGCAGAAGAGCAGTTCGCTGCCGCCCAGCACCGCTCGGACGTAGGCCTGAGCACCGCAACTGTCGCAGCGATCCAACCCGGTGATGGGTCGATCGGCCGCGAGCGAGCTCTCGGTGCGATTCTGCTCGAGTGTCTCCATGTTCGGCCTCCGTTCCGTCGTGCCTGATTCGATGCACCCATCCAATCACGTTTCACCGCGACGCGCGTTCAGATGGCGGCGGGTTTCGCTTATCGCGTAGAAGTCACGGCCTTCCCGGCGCGCGTGCGCGACGTGGACGGCCCGGCGTTCTAGGGTGGTGGGGTCCGTCGAGAAAGAGGTGCTGCCCGTGGCCCGATCCGAAGAGACGCCGTCCGAAGCAACGCCGTCGAACTACTCCGCCCGCCATCTCACCGTGCTCGAGGGGCTCGAGGCGGTGCGGAAGCGGCCGGGCATGTACATCGGAACGACCGATTCCCGGGGCCTCATGCACTGCCTCTGGGAGATCATCGACAACTCGGTCGACGAGGCGCTCGCCGGCCACGGCGCCGAGATCGATATCGAGCTGCATCCCGACGGCAGCGTCACCGTGAGCGACCGGGGGCGCGGTGTGCCGGTCGACGTCGAGCCCCGGAGCGGCCTGAGCGGCGTCGAGCTGGTGTTCACGAAGCTGCATGCGGGCGGCAAGTTCGGAGGCGGCGGCTACGCCTCCTCCGGAGGCCTGCACGGCGTCGGCGCCTCGGTGGTCAACGCGCTCTCCTCCAGGCTCGACGTGGAGGTCGACCGCGACGGCAAGACCTGGGCCATGTCCTTCCGGCACGGCGAGCCGGGCGTCTTCGCCGGCGACGACCCGACGAGCGAGTTCACCCCGTTCGAGGTCGCCTCGGAGCTGCGGGTCGCGGGCAAGGTGAGAAAGGGGGTCAGCGGCACCCGGGTGCGCTACTGGGCCGATCCTCAGATCTTCCTCTCCACCGCGCGATTCGAGCTCGAGGCGCTGCTCTCGCGGGCGCGGCAGACCGCCTTCCTGGTGCCGGGGCTCGCCATCGAGATCAGAGACGCCCGCACCGAGTCGCTCGACGACGCCGGTGCACCGGCGGTGCACCGCTTCCAGTACGACGGCGGACTCAGCGAGTTCGTCGACTTCCTGGCGGTGGACGCACCGCTCACCGACACGTGGCGGGTGACCGACGCCGACTCCTTCACGGAGACGGTCCCGGTGATGGACGAGGAATCCGGCGCGCTGGTGTCGCGCGAGATCGAGCGCCGCTGCGAGGTCGACATCGCGCTGAGATGGGGGACCGGCTACGACACGGAGGTGCAGAGCTTCGTCAACATCATCGCCACGCCGAAGGGCGGCACGCATCTGAACGGCTTCGAGCAGGGGTTGGTGAGGTTCTTCCGCAAGCAGATCGAGCAGAACGCGCGCAAGCTCAAGGCGGGCGGCGACAAGCCGGAGAAGGACGACATCCTCACCGGACTGACGGCAGTCGTCACGGTCCGTCTGCCCGAGCCGCAGTTCGAGGGGCAGACCAAGGAGGTGCTCGGCACGGCCGCCGTGCGTCAGATCGTCGCGAAGGCCGTCGCGAAGGGGCTCGAGGCGCGGTACGCCTCGACCAAGCGCGACGAGAAGGCTCAGGCGGGCGCCCTCCTCGAGAAGATGGTGTCGGAGATGAAGTCTCGGATCGCGCTGCGCGCCCAGCGCGACACCGCGCGCCGCAAGAGCTCGCTCGAGAGCTCCTCGCTCCCGGCGAAGCTCATCGACTGCCGATCCCGCGACGTGGCCGACACCGAACTGTTCATCGTGGAGGGCGACAGCGCCCTCGGCACGGCCCGCCCGGCTCGGGACAGCGAGTTCCAGGCGCTGCTCCCGATCCGCGGCAAGATCCTCAACGTGCAGAAGGCGTCGGTCGCCGAGATGCTCGGCAACGCGGAATGCGGGGCCATCATCAAGGTGATCGGCGCCGGATCCGGCAGGGACTTCGATCTCGCCTCCGCCCGCTACGGCAAGGTCATCCTCATGAGCGACGCCGATGTCGACGGCGCGCACATCCGGACCCTGCTGCTCACGCTCTTCTTCCGATACATGCGCCCGATGGTCGAAGCCGGGCGGGTCTACGCGGCGGTCCCGCCGCTGCACCGAGTCATCGTGCAGCACGCGGGCCGGAAGCCGAACGAGATCGTCTACACGTACAGCGAGCAGGAGCTGCAGGGGCTCCTCGCCGACCTTCGGCGGCGGGGCAAGAAGTATCTCGAACCGATCCAGCGCTACAAGGGACTCGGCGAGATGGACGCGGATCAGCTGGCGGAGACGACGATGGATCGCGAGCACCGCACCCTGCGCCGGGTGAGGGTGGAGGACGCCCACGCGGCGGCTCAGGTCTTCGAGCTGCTGATGGGCAACGAGGTGGCGCCGCGCAAGGAGTTCATCGTCGACAACGCGGGCGATCTCGACCGGGAGCGCATCGACGCCTGATCCTCACGGCTCCCGGCCGGTCGTCCCGGCCCCCTCCGGCCCTCAGAGGTGGGAGACCGCGAGCGCGGCGGTGGAGAGCGCGAGCATTCCGAGGCAGTTCACCCAGAACGCGGACCCCGTGAATCTCGCGCGCAGGTGGGCGGCCGCGGCGCAGACGAAGTAGGCGACGACGCCCGTGTTGGCGGCGAAGCCGACACCGGGAAGCCAGAGGCCGGCGATGAGACCGGCTGCGGCGACGCCCTTGATCGCGATGAGCGTCCACCACCAGGCGCGCGGGAAGCCGACCCCGTCGAGGCAGTCGCGGATGAAGCGGGGCGGGCGCAGGGAGAGCAGGGCGTCACCCAGCAGGATCGCGGCGAGGACCGCCTGCGGCCACCACGGATCGGGCGCGAGGATCATGATGCCGCACCTCTCCGGTCCTCCTCGCGGTCGAACGATGCGAACACGTCGCGCAGGCGCCCCTCGAGCGCCGCGAGGTCGGGCGACGTGCGATCGCCGGCGCCGGCCGCCGAGAAGAGCACGCCGAGGTACGAGTAGTAGGCGGCCCGCGCCCGGGCCCTCGCCTCGGCGGGGGCCCGGCCGGCCGCCTCGAACCGGTCGCCGAACTCGTCGGTCAGCCTGCGTGCGAGCGAGTCGAAGACCTCGGAACGGTGCGCTCCCGCGACGAGGATCGCCGCGTAGCGGCGCGCGAGCGCAGGATCCGCGGTGAAGAGCCCGAGGAAGGGTTTGACGATGGCGAGCAGCGCCTCGGCCGAGGACGATGCCGGTCCGGCTGCGGATCCGCGGGCGCCGGGCGCCTGCCGATGCAGCTCCGCGATCCCGCGGTCGAACACCTCGACCAGCAGCGACTGCTTGTCGCCGACGGCGAGGACCGAGCCCACGCTCACTCCCGCGTCGTCGGCGATCCCGCGGATCGTGGCGGCGTCGAAGCCGTCCTGACGGAAGCGATGTGCGGCGCTGTCGAGCACGCGCGCCCGCGTGCGCTCCCTCGCCTCGTCCCGTACTCCCATCGCGACCGCCCCTTTTCCATATGATGAACGTATTCACTGAACTTGTTCATTCTACACCACTTCTCCTGCTCCGTCCTCCGCCCTGCCCCTTCCCCCTTTCTCTTCCTCATTCCCATTCCTCACCGAGTAGGGGACGCATACGCCGGTTTCACGGCCCAGACAGCCGTCATTCACGTCCCCGATTCGCTGGAGAGGACGATCGGAGGGGACCGGATCGGTCGTCCCTCGCTGTTTTGCCGCGGCGGCGAGTTATCCACCGATCCGGGTGCGGCGGGAACCCGCGGCTCCCGGATCCGCGAGACTCGAGGCATGCCCCGTCGGATCACCCCGCTTCCCGCCGGTCTCGGCGCCGCGTTCTCCGCTCGCAACGCCAGGCAGCAGGGCGTGACGAGGTCGCGGCTCGCGGGACGCGACCTCGAGCACCCGTTCCACGGCGTGTACCGGCGTCTCGACGATGGGGCCGATACAGAGGGGGAGCGGCTGGGGGATCCCCGCACGCTGCTGTCGCCTGGCGCGCCGGTCAGCTGCGCCGCGCACGAGCTCTGGCGTCCGTGCTGCCGCCGGAGGACTTCTTCTGCGGTCGGACCGCCGCGGTGATCCGGGATCTGCCGGCCCCACCGGGCGGCGACGACGCGCTTGAGGTCGCGTGCTCATCGCCCGGTCGGGCCCCACGGATCCGAGGGGTGCGCGGCTCGAGAACGGACTCCGGATTCGTGCGGGTCGTTCGGCATCGCGGCCTTCCGGTGACCGACGCGGTCAGCACCTGGTGCATGCTCGCGCCGCGCCTGGCGCGACGCGATGGGATCGCGCTCGGCGACGGAGTGATTCGCCGGGACCGGATCCCCGGCACGCAGCGGCTGGCACGGCCGCCGCACGCGACGATCGAAGACCTCGAGGGTGCGGTGGCCGTTCGCTTCCGCCGGGGTCGATCCGTGCTGCGGGAACTGCTGCCGCGGCTCTCGACCCGCAGCGCCTCGGCGCCCGAGACGCATCTGAGGCTCGCGCTGGCGGAGTGGGACGTGCCGGATCCGGAGCTCGACTTCGACGTGTACGGACGCAACGGCCGACTGCTGGGGTGCAGTGAGATCGCGCTCCCCGAGTCCAGCGTATGCGTCCCCGGTTTCCCGGACGAGGGAGGGGATCAGGGGGCGAGCCCGAGGTGGGCGGCCGCGCCGTCGATGGGGGTGCCGCTGCCGTCGCGCTTGCCGGGTTCCGCCGGCAGTTTGCGGACGGCGCCGTCGGCCGCGAGCGCCCGTGGCTCGCCGGCGCCGACCCAGGCGCAGGCGAGGCGATCCTCGCCCTTCAGGAAGCGCTGCGCGCGCACTCCGCCGGTCGCCCGCCCCTTCGCCGGGAACTCCGCCCAGTCGCTGATCTTGGCGGTGGCGACATCGGTGCCGGGCAGCGTCACCGAGCTCTCGGCGACGGTGACGACCCGGGCCTCGACCCCGGCGGAGACGGCGCCCGCGAAGATCACTCGCGCGTTCGCGCCGAGCTTCATGCCGGCCATGCCGCCAGCGGGACGGCCCTGCGGGCGCACCGACGAGACGGGGAAGCGGAGCAGCTGCGCGTCGTCCGCGACCGCCACGAACTCCGCGCCGTCGGGGGCGGGGAACGCCGCGATCAGACGATCATCGTCCTTGAGCCCGATCACCTCGAGCTCGGGTTTCGCCGGAAGCTGCTCCAGCACCACCCGCTTGACGACGCCCTGCGCGGTGAACAGGCCGATCGGCGTCTCGCCCTCGAGCGGCACGAGACCGACGACGCGGAGACTCCGGTCGCCGATGCCCAGGTAGGCGGTGAGGGACACCCCCGCGGAGAACGAGATCGACGCCTTCGGCACGAGCGGCAGATCGACGGGAGTGAACCTGCGCAGCGTGCCGTCGCTCAGCACCGCACCGAGTTCTCCGCGCACCGTGCCGTCGACCGAGGCCGCGACCGCGCCGTGCTTCGCCGGACGCGACGGCGCGCGGGCGGACAGATCGAGGGTCTCGGGATCCCGATCGACCCGCAGCGCGCGCCCGGTCGGGGACAGCAGCACCGTGCAGGCGGTGTCCGCGACCTCGAGCGCCGCAGCGCCTGACGCGGACGAGCGGGCCGGCTTCGCGACGGCGCCCGTCAGCACGGTGCGGCGCGGGGTGCCGTGAGCCGCCGCCGCCTCATCGAGCTCCTCGGCCACGACGGCGTGGAGCCTCGCCTCGCTCTCCAGGATCTCCTGCAGCGCGCCGATCTCGGCGAGCAGTTGATCCCGTTCGCTCTCCAACTCGACCCGGGAGAACCTGGTCAGCCGTCGCAGGCGCAGCTCGAGGATGTACTCCGCCTGGAGCTCGGAGAGATCGAACACCTGCATGAGGCGGGACCTCGCCGACTCGGCGTCGTCGCTCGTGCGGATGAGCTGGATCACCTCGTCGATGTCGAGGATCGCGATGAGGAGCCCCTCGACCAGGTGCAGGCGCTCGCGCCGCTTCCGGAGCCGGTGCTCCGAGCGCCGCCGCACGACCGAGACCCGGTGATCGACGAAGACGCGGAGCATGTCGCGCAGGCCGAGCGTCTGGGGCTGGCCGTCCACGAGCGCCACCGAGTTGATGCTGAAGGAATCCTCCAGCGGTGTGACGCGATAGAGCTGCTCGAGCACCGCCTCGGGGTTGAAGCCGGTCTTCACGCTGATGACGAGCCGCAGCCCGTTCTTGCGGTCGGTGAGATCGGTCGCGTCGCTGACGCCCGAGAGCTTCTTGGTGTCGACGGCCTGCTTGATCTTCTCGATGACCCGTTCGGGGCCGATCAGATAGGGCAGCTCGGTGATGACGAGCCCGGTGCGGCGCGGGCCGAGCTGCTCCACCGAGACCTTCGCGCGGGTGCGGAACGCGCCCCGGCCGGTGCGGTAGGCGTCCCTGATCCCGTCGAGGCCCACGATGATCCCTCCGCCCGGGAGATCCGGGCCGGGCACGAACTCCATCAGCTCCTCGAGCGTCGCATCCGGGTGCGCGAGCAGATGCTTCGCGCCCTCGACGACCTCGACGAGGTTGTGCGGCGCCAGATTGGTGGCCATGCCGACCGCGATACCGCTCGCGCCGTTGACCAGCAGGTTCGGGACGGCCGACGGCAGCACCTCGGGCTGCAGGAACTGATTGTCGTAGTTCGGGACGAAGTCGACCACGTCCTCGTCGAGGGAGTCGGTCATCGCGAGGGCGGATCCGGCGAGTCGCGCCTCGGTGTAGCGCGCCGCAGCCGGGCCGTCGTCGAGCGAGCCGAAGTTGCCGTGCCCGTCGACCAGCGGCAGCCGCATCGCGAAGCCCTGCGCGAGCCTCACGAGCGCGTCGTAGATCGAGGAATCGCCGTGCGGATGGAGCTTGCCCATCACCTCGCCCACCACACGGGCCGACTTCACGTGCCCCTTCTCCGGTCGCAGGCCCATCTCGGTCATCATGAAGAGGATGCGCCGCTGCACCGGCTTGAGGCCGTCGCGCGCGTCGGGCAGGGCGCGCGAGTAGATCACCGAGTAGGAGTACTCGAGGAACGACTGCTGCATCTCCTGCGAGATGTCGATGTCGTCGATGCGCTCGGCGGAACTGCGGTCGACGGAGTTGCCTTCGACGTCGGTGCGGTCGGTCACGGTTCGGGTCGTGCCTTTCGGTCGGAGAGGAGGGGCGCCCGGGCGGTCACGGGCCGAGAACCGGCGCGGCGGTTCGGATACGATGAGCCCATGCTACCGACGGTCACGGACAACGGAGCGAGGCTGGCCGCGATTCTGCCGACCGGTATCGCCGCCCTCGCGAAAGGGCTCGGCGCGGATCCGGGAGCGGTGCTCGGCGAGTCGCTCGCGTCTCCGGGCGCGATCCGCCCGCCCGAGAGCCTGCCCGGGATCCGCGGTTTCGTCCTCGTGGTCGTCGACGGGCTCGGGGCGGCCAATCTGCGGGCGATGCGCGCCCATGCCCCGGTCCTCGCGGGTCTCGCCACCCGTCGCGTGGAGACCGTGCTGCCGAGCACGACCGCGGCGGCGCTGACCTCCCTCTGCACCGCTCGCCTGCCGGGATCCCACGGGCTGATCGGCTACCGCATCCGCCACCCCGAACTCGGCCTGATCAGTCCGCTCAAGGAGTGGCAGGGCATCGACGAGGTGCGGGAGTGGCAGCGCGCGACCCCGCTCTGGGATCTCGCGGCCGGGATCGGCGCCCGCGCGGTCGCGATCGGCCGGCCGGCGCACCGCTCCGGGGGACTGACCGAGGCGATACTCGGGGGCGCGGAGTATCTCGGCGCCCAGCGCATCGAGGATCGTCTCGCGACGGCCGGAGAGGTGCTCAGGGGCGGCGATCCCGCGCTGGTCTACGTCTACATCGACGAGCTCGACAAGGCCGGTCACGCCGAGGGCTGGCGGAGTGCGCTCTGGGTGAGGCGCCTGGAGGCGCTGGACGCGGCGCTGGACGACTTCCTGCGGACGATGCCCGGCGGCATCGGCGTCGCGGTCACCGCCGATCACGGCATGGTCGACGTGCCGCCGGAGCGGCAGGTCTTCGTGGACCGCTCGGCCGCGCTCCGCGACCACGCGTTCGAGATCGGCGGCGAGCCGAGGTTCCGGTCCCTCTATCTGGATCCCGGCGTCGATCCCGGGGCCGTCGCGCGGGAGCTGTCGGCGGATCTCGGCCGTCAGGCCTGGGCCGTCCCCCGCGACGAGGCGATCGCCGCCGGGTGGTTCGGGCCCGTCGCGGACGAGGTCGCGCCGCGCCTCGGCGAGGTGCTCGTGGTGGCTCGCGCGCAGATCGCGCTGGTGACCTCCGGCGATTCGCCCGAGGCGCTCCGAATGATCGGCCAGCACGGCGGGCTGAGCGCCGAGGAGCGCGGAGTGCCGCTCTCGCTGGCCGGGGCGCTCTCGGGAACCGGATTCGCCTCCGCGGTGACGGCGGTCGCGGGTCTCGTCGGCTGAGGGCCTCAGCTCGGGTCTTCGTCGCCGCGGGTGCCGAAGAGGATGTCGTCCCAGCTGGGGATCGCCGTCCGGCCCTTCTTCCGGTTCTTCTCCGCGGCGGAGCTCTCCGCGGCGGCGGCGTCGGGCTCCGCCGGCGGCGCCTGCTCCGAACCGTCCGCTCGCGGCTCGTCGGATCCGTCCGCGCCGACCGGCTCGCCGAGATGCTCCCCGGTCGCCGCCTGTCCGGCGCCGGGGAAGGGCAGCGGCTCGTTGTCCCGCACCGCCTCGGTGTGCTCGACGTCGCGCTCGCCCCGGCGCCGGCGCAGCGCGTCGAGCAGGTCCGCGGTCTGGCCGAGATCCGGGAGTTCCGCCTCGGGCGTCTTGATCGCCCGTTCCTCGATGTGCTGCCGTCGCAGATACTCCGATTCGGCGTCGATCACGGGGATGGAGCCGGTCGACGGGTGGTCCGCCGCGACGTGGCTCGAGATCGGGCGCTCCGGCTCATCCCCGTCCGCCTGCGCGTCGATCCCCGCCGTGAGGCGCTCGGGATCGAAGGCGCCGGAGTCGAAGCGGTCCTCGGCGTCGACGGCCCTGAGCTTCGGGATCAGCTGATCCCCGAGATCCCCCTGCTTCGAGAGCGAGACGGCGTGGGGGGTCACGGGGGAGAGCAGCGCCTTGCGGTGCTCGAACGACCACACCGCCTGATGCGCCGCGTCGCGGGAGACGAAATCGAGGCCGATCATCCAGCCGGAGTCCTCGTCGCGCCAGGACCTCCACACGACGTTCTCGGCGGCGAGGCCGTCGAGCCGCGCCGTGATGACGTCGCCGAACCGCTCCTCGGGGCTCTCGCCGGGGCTGGTCCGCACGGGAACGGCCTGTGCGAGTTCGAGGATGTAGCGCCGTTCGGCGAGCACCGGTTCCTCGTAGCGCTCGATGTCGCTCTCCTCGGCTCCGGTGGCCGCGGCCACCTCGGAGCGGGTCTTGCCGGAGCGGAGCAGCGACTGCACTTCTCGGGGGTTGATCCTCAGGGACCCGCGCGGAGGGCGGGAGAGGTGGCGGAGCTCCGCGAGCAGCGAGTCGTCGACGACGAGCCGGAACTCCTCGCCGGAGTCCGTCGCCACGATGAGCGAGCGGTCCTCGCGCCGCACCAAACGCAGTTCATCCATCGCGACATCCTCCTTGCGAATCCAGCCTAGCGTCGCATATCCGAGCCCGCATTCCGCTCATTGACGCGGCGGTTGGGCAACTTCACCGGACGATCTCCGTCGCCTCGACCCTCGGTCGCTTACGCACTCAGCGAACTCACGGGCCGAGAGTTTGCGCGCGAGGCCCAACTCGGGCAAACTATGGCCGCAGTCGATGCAGTCAGGCGGAGACAGACGACGAGAAACAGGAGAGCATGGCCACCGATTACGACGCTCCGCGCAAGTCCGAGGAAGACGCCGAGTCCATCGAGGCGTTGAAGGAGCGCGTGCCCGCGAAGGGCGAGTCCGCGATCGATTCGGAGGACGCCGACAACCCGGGGTTCGAGCTGGCGGGCGCCGATCTGTCGGACATCGAGCTCGATGTCGTGGTGCTGCCGCAGCAGGATGACGAGTTCACCTGCGTGAGCTGCTTCCTGGTCCGGCACCGCTCGCAGATGGATCACGAGACCGATCTCGGTCCGATCTGCGCGGAATGCTCGAACTGAAAAGCATCGCTTTTCAGGCATTCTGCGGCGGCGCCACTGCGCCGGAATGCTCGAACTGAAAAGCATCGCTTTTCAGGCATTCTGCGGCGGCGCCACTGCGCCGGAATGCTCGCACGGGGCGGGGCGGTTCCTCATCCGCTCCTGGCGGCGTCGATCGCGGCGATCAGCTCGTCCGGCCGGCGCGTGGTGATGATCCAGCACGGGGCGGGATCCGCCGGGTCGCGGACGTCGATGCGCACCGCCCGATGGATGTATCCGCGCACCAGCAGGTAGCTGCGGGCGTCGAGGCCGGGCCCGATCGCCTCGCGGAGTCCGTCTCTGCCGAGTGCCTCGGCCTCGCCCAGCACGGTGATGGGGATGCGTGCCGCGCCTGCGGTGAGCTCGCCGTGCTCGACGCGGACGACGGGTGCGAACAGCACGAGCGATCCCGCCACCGCCGCGTAGGCCATGACTCCGATCGGGACGGCCAGGGCCGGATTCAGCGGAGTGACCACCAGCATCACCGCCGGCACCAGCAGGAGCAGGGCGATGAACATCCAGGGGCCGGGCGACAAGCGCTCCCGGTAGCGGGCGGCGGCGGGTATTGCGGTCATACTCCTATTATCTCGGCAGGAGCGGCGGGCGATCCGCTAGCCTATCGGGGTGAGCGATCTCGTAGACCTTCCGACCGTCGGCTCTCCGGAGCAGTTCCCGCTGTACGCGAAGCCCGGGGACGCCGGCGCCGACCTGCGCAGCGCAGAGGAGCTGGTGATCGGACCGGGGGAGCGCGCCCTGGTCGGCACGGGCATCGCTTTCGCGCTGCCGGAGGGGTTCGCCGCATTCGTGGTGCCGCGGAGCGGCCTCGCGGTGAGGCACGGGATCACCGTGCTGAACGCTCCCGGCACGATCGACGCGGGGTATCGGGGCGAGATCAAGGTGCCGCTGATCAACACCGACCGGAGCGAGCCCTTCCGCATCGAGGCGGGGGACCGCATCGCCCAGCTGATCGTCGCGCCGGTGTCGCAGGCGCGATTCCTGCCCGCGGACGAACTGCCGCCGAGCGAGCGGGGAGTCGGCGGGTTCGGCTCCACGGGTGTCCGGGATTCCGCGTGACCGCGCGGCGGCGAGTGCGTGCGAGCAGTTCCAACGACCGAATCGTAAAGGAAGCAAGACGAGGATCATGAGCGACGAGACATCTGAGAACCCTTCGGAGGCGGGCGACGCGGTCGCTCTGAGCGAGATCGACCCCGAGGAGGGCCGCGCGGCGGAGGACGACGCCAAGTCGGCTCCGGAGGATCGCGAGACGGCCGGGCCCTTCGACGCGTCGGAGGTGCCCGCGATGCGCCCCTACGTCGATCTGGGGGGTGTCAAGATCGCGCCTCGGGAGGGGCTCCAGCTCCGGCTGGAGGTGGATGAGCGCTCGAAGCGCGTCGTGGCGGTGACGCTCGAGTACGCCGATTCGGTGCTCCAGCTCCAGGCGTTCAGCGCGCCGAAGAGCTCGGGGCTGTGGCACGGCGTGCGCCGCGAGATCGCGCAGCAGTTCGCCTCGCAGGGCAGCAGCGTGCAGGAGGAATCCGGCGCGTTCGGACCGGAGCTCGCCGCAGCGGCGCCGGTGCCCGCGGAGCAGGGCGGCGGCACGCGCGCGGTGCGCTTCGTGGGGGTGGACGGCCCGCGGTGGTTGCTGCGCGGAGCGATCATGGGGCGCGCCACCGGCGATTCCGAGGCCCGGGCCAAGGTGGACGAGCTCTTCCGGGACACGGTGATCGTGCGCGGGGATCAGCCGATGCCTCCGAGCGAGCTGCTTCCCCTCAGTGTTCCGGCCGGCGTTCAGCCGAACGGCCAGGCGGCCGCGGGCGGGTCGGCGTAGGCATGGGCCCGGACCGGCCGGGGGGTCGCGCGGAGCCCGAGGATTCGGCGGAGCCGAGCGGCGACGGCGAGCGGGATGCGCGGCTCGGCGGCCTCGGCCGTGCCGTCCAGGCCGGGCTCGGCGGGGAAGCGGTCACGGCGCGGGGCGTGCTCGACGCGATCGGAGGCGTGCGCGGCCTCGTCGAGGCGTTCGTCCCCGCGACGCTGTTCCTGGTGGTCTACGTGCTCGCGAAGGACGCGCGCATCGCGGCGATCGCCCCGTTGGCCATCGCGGTGCTCGCCGTCGTGGTGCGGCTGATCCGCAGGGAGCCGCTCTCCGCCGCGCTCTCCGGGGTCCTCGGCGTGGTGGTCTGCGTGGCTGCCGTGATGTTCACCGGGGAGGGGAGCAGCTACTTCGTCCCCGGTTTCTTCATCAACGGTGCGTGGATCCTGGCGCACACCGTCTCGCTGCTGGTCGGCTGGCCGCTGATCGGTCTCCTGCTCGGCTTCCTGCGCGGCTCGCTCACCGCCTGGCGCAAGGTGCCGGTGCTCCGTCGCGCCGCGGTGCTGTGCACGCTGGTCTGGATCGCCCTGTTCGCGGCCAGGCTCCTCGTCCAGCTCCCGCTCTACTTCGCGGATGACACCGAAGCGCTCGGCGTGGCCAGACTGGTGATGGGGGTTCCGTTGTTCGCGCTCGCGGTGCTGTTCACCTGGCTGGTGCTGGCGAGGGTCAGCTCGGCGGTGGACGCGGACGAGGCCCGGGCCGAGGCCGCGGGCTCCGCGCCAGGTGAGGGCACCCGTTCTTCATCCGACGAATGACACGCCGGTCGGAGCTCCGGCGCGTGGGTCCGATCGAACCGCCGCGTCCGCGGGGCGGTGTAGAATTGTCTTGATATCAAGATATTTTTGGATGGAGCGGTGATGGCATCACTCAACAGTTTCGGCGCCCAGAGCACTCTCGAGGTCGGTGGGAAGGGCTACCAGATCTTCAACGTGGGGAGCGTCGAGGGCGCGAAGCGCCTGCCCTACAGCCTGAAGGTGCTGCTCGAGAACCTGCTGCGCACCGAGGACGGCGCGAACGTCACGAAGCAGCACATCGAGGCGCTGGGCGGCTGGGATCCGGGCGCCGAGCCCGACACCGAGATCCAGTTCACGCCCGCGCGCGTCATCATGCAGGACTTCACCGGCGTGCCCTGCGTGGTCGATCTCGCCACGATGCGCGAGGCCGTGGTCGACCTCGGCGGCAGCCCCGACCGGATCAACCCCCTCGCCCCCGCCGAGCTGGTGATCGACCACTCGGTCATCTCCGACGTCTACGGCACCCCCGGCGCGTTCGCCAAGAACGTCGAGATCGAGTATCAGCGCAACGGCGAGCGCTATCAGTTCCTGCGCTGGGGCCAGGGCGCCTTCGACGAGTTCAAGGTGGTGCCCCCGGGCACCGGCATCGTGCATCAGGTCAACATCGAGTACCTCGCCCGCGTGACCTTCACCCGCGAGGTGGACGGCGTGCTGCAGGCCTACCCGGACACGTGCGTCGGCACGGACTCGCACACGACCATGCAGAACGGCCTCGGCGTGCTCGGCTGGGGCGTCGGCGGCATCGAGGCCGAGGCGGCCATGCTCGGCCAGCCGATCTCGATGCTCATCCCGCGCGTGGTGGGCTTCAAGCTCTCCGGCCAGATCCCGGCCGGCGTGACCGCGACGGACGTCGTGCTGACGATCACCCAGATGCTGCGCAAGCACGGCGTCGTCGGCAAGTTCGTGGAGTTCTACGGCGAGGGCGTAGGCTCGGTGCCGCTCGCCAACCGCGCCACCATCGGCAACATGAGCCCCGAGTTCGGCTCGACCGCCGCGATGTTCCCCGTCGACGAGGTCACCCTCGACTACCTGCGCCTCACCGGCCGCAGCGAGGAGCAGCTCGCGCTCATCAAGGCCTACACGCAGACGCAGGGCATGTGGCACGATCCCGAGCACGAGCCCGAGTACAGCGAGTACCTCGAGCTCGATCTCAGCACGGTCGTGGCCTCGATCGCGGGGCCGAAGCGCCCGCAGGACCGCATCGAGCTGTCGCGCTCGAAGGAGCAGTTCGAGAGCGATCTGCTGAACTACGCGCAGGCGGCGAACCCGGCCAAGGTGAAGGATCAGCAGGGGCGCGAGTTCGAGATCGACCACGGAGCCGTCACACTCGCCTCCATCACCTCGTGCACGAACACCTCGAATCCGTCCGTGATGCTCGCGGCCGGCGTGCTCGCGCGGAACGCGAACGCGCGCGGGCTCAAGGCGAAGCCGTGGGTCAAGACCACGCTCGCCCCCGGCTCGAAGGTCGTCACCGATTACTACGAGAAGTCGGGCCTGAAGTCCCACCTCGAGGATCTCGGCTTCTTCCTGGTCGGCTACGGGTGCATGACCTGCATCGGCAACTCGGGGCCGCTGAACGAGGAGATCTCCCAGGCGGTGAACGAGCACGACCTCGCCGTGACCGCGGTGCTCTCGGGCAACCGCAACTTCGAGGGCCGCATCAACCCCGACATCAAGATGAACTACCTCGCCAGCCCGCCGCTGGTCGTGGCCTACTCCCTCGCCGGATCGATGGACTTCGACTTCGAGAACGAGCCGCTCGGCCAGGACTCGGAGGGGGCCGACGTGTTCCTGCGCGATATCTGGCCCGATCCGGTCGAGGTGCAGAAGATCGCCGACGAGTCGATCGACAGCGACATGTTCAACTCGAAGTACGCGACGGTGTTCGACGGCGACGAGCACTGGAACTCGCTGCCCACGCCGACCGGCAACACCTTCGAATGGGACGAGAAGTCGACCTACGTGCGGAAGGCGCCGTACTTCGACGGCATGCCGCTCGAACCCGCCCCGGTCTCCGACATCACCGGTGCTCGTGTGCTCCTGAAGCTCGGCGACTCGGTCACCACCGACCACATCAGCCCCGCCGGCAGCTTCAAGGCGGAGACCCCCGCCGGCCAGTATCTCGTGGAGAACGGCATCGCCCCGAAGGACTTCAACACCTACGGCTCGCGCCGCGGCAACCACGAGGTGATGATCCGGGGCACCTTCGCGAACATCCGCATCCGCAACCAGCTGCTCGCCGCGGAGAACGACGGCGCGGGCGTGGAGGGCGGCTTCACCCGCGACTTCACGCAGCCCGGCGCCCCCCAGGCCTACGTCTACGACGCGTGCCAGAACTACGAGGCGGCGGGCATTCCGCTCGTCGTCCTCGGCGGCAAGGAGTACGGTTCGGGGTCCTCGCGCGACTGGGCGGCGAAGGGCACCAGGCTGCTCGGGGTCCGGGCCGTCATCACCGAGAGCTTCGAGCGGATCCACCGCTCCAACCTGATCGGCATGGGCGTGCTGCCGCTGCAGTTCCCGCTCGGGCAGAGCGCGGACAGCCTGGGACTCGACGGGACCGAGACCTTCGACATCATCGGGGTGACGCAGCTCAACGAGGGCGTCACGCCGAAGACGCTGACGGTCACGGCGACGAAGGAGGACGGCTCGGTCGTGTCCTTCGAAGCCGTCGTGCGCATCGACACCCCGGGCGAGGCCGACTACTACCGCAACGGCGGGATCCTGCAGTACGTCCTGCGCTCGCTCGTCTAGGCGGGAGGAGCCGGGGGCGGCGCGCCGCCCCCGGGCCTCGTGGCCCCTCAGGAGATGCCCAGCCCGGCGTTACTCCTCGGTTACGCGGCGAAACAGTCGCGAAGCATTGATCTGCTGGAATGGTCCCCATGACCCTTCCGGTGACCGTGGAAGTCCGACGCCAGACGAGCCCTGACCAATCCGGTGACGCCATCGCCTGGATCGACGAGGGGCTCGCCCTCGCACGGAGCTTCGAGGGCTGTCTCGGCGGGGGAGTGCTGCGCGATGCGGAGGACGAGAACGTGCTGCACGTCGTCTATCGCTTCAGGGACGAGGCGGCGCTGCGGGCGTGGGAGAACTCCGAGGAGCGCCTGCGTTGGCTCCGCAGCGGCGACCCGCTCGTGCGGGGCGAGCGGGTCCAGCGACGCACGGGCATCGAGGGCTGGTTCGACGGTCCCGATCTGCGCCGCGAGGTCGTGGGCCGGACGGGCACGGTGCGCACGATCGGAGTCAGATCGGCGCCTCTCCGCTGGAAGCAGATGTGCGCCATATGGATCGGCGTCTTCCTGATGAATCTCGCCGTGGTGCCGGCGGTGGCACTGCTGCCCGGTTGGGAGACCTGGCCTCTGGCTCTCCGCGCCGCCGTGCTCGCCGGGGTGCTCGCGCCGCTGATGATCTTCGCCGTGATGCCGGTCGTGACCCGCGTGCTCCGCCCGTGGCTGCGCCGCAATCCCGGGGTGATCCGGAGCGAGCGCTCGCTGCGCGAGGCGCTCGACGCGCGCGCGGCCCGCGGATCCTGAGCGCCACGGCGAGGAGGTCGGCGCGGCGCGCACTAAGCTGGGGTGATGCTCGAACGAATCGACGGGCCGCGCGACCTGGACGCGCTGACGACGGAGGAGCTCAAGCGGCTCGCCGCGGAGATCCGCGAGTTCCTCATCTCGGAGGTGTCGAAGACCGGCGGTCATCTGGGGCCCAACCTCGGCGTCGTCGAGCTCACCATCGCGCTGCATCGCGTATTCGACTCGCCGCGCGACCCCATCGTGTGGGATACCGGACACCAGAGCTACGTGCACAAGCTGCTGACCGGGCGCAAGGACTTCTCCGAACTGCGCCGCCGCGGCGGACTCGCCGGCTATCCGCAGCGGGCCGAGAGCGAGCACGACATCGTCGAGAGCTCGCACGCCTCGAGCTCGCTGAGCTGGGCGGACGGTATCAGCCGCGCCTTCGCGAGGCGCGCGCAGAGCGATCCCGAGCAGCAGGATCGTCATGTCGTTGCCGTCGTCGGCGACGGCGCGCTGACGGGCGGGATGACGTGGGAGGCGCTGAACAACATCACCGACGACAACGACCGCAACCTGGTGATCGTGGTCAACGACAACGGCCGATCCTATGCGCCGACCATCGGCGGCATGGCGAGATTCCTGAACAGCGTGCGCGTCACCGGCGGGTACCGCGACCTGCAGGAGGGCAGTGAGCGGCTCTTCGGCGCGCTCGGCGCGCCGGGCCGCGTGATCTACCGCGCGGCCCGCGGAGCGGTGCGCGGGCTGGTGAGCCGCGCGTCGGACAACCAGGATCTGTACAGCAATCTCGACATCAAGTACGTCGGCCCGGTGGACGGGCACGATCTGGAAGCGGTCGAGGAGGCGCTGCGACAGGCGAAGGGCTACGGGCGACCGGCGCTCGTGCACGTCATCACCGAGAAGGGGCGCGGGTACGCGCCGGCCGAGAACGACCTGGCCGACCAGTTCCACGCGATCGGACAGATCGACCCGGACACGGGGGCCGCCGTCAACGGGGGGACGGGTCCGAGCTTCACGAGCGTGTTCGGCGAGCGCCTGGTGGAGCTCGCGCGGGACGACGAACGGCTGGTCGGCATCACCGCGGCGATGCTGGCGCCCACCGGGCTCGACCGTTTCGCCGAGGAGTTCCCGGATCGCGTCTACGACGTGGGGATCGCCGAGCAGCACGCGGCGACGACCGCGGCAGGCCTCGCCTACGGCGGGCTGCATCCGGTCGTCGCCCTCTACGCGACCTTCGTGAACCGCGCCTTCGACCAGCTGTTGATGGACGTCGCCCTGCACCGCGCGGGCGTCACCTTCGCCCTCGATCGGGCCGGCGTCACCGGGCCGGACGGGGCGAGCCACAACGGGGTCTGGGATCTCGCGGCGCTCCAGGTGGTGCCCGGGATCCGGATCGCGGCGCCGCGCGACGAAGCGACCCTGCGGGAGCTTCTGGGTGAGGCCGTGCAGATCGACGACGGACCGACCGTGGTGCGCTATCCGAAGGGGGCCGTGGGCGAGCCCATCTCCGCGTCGCGCCGGACGGACGACGGGACCGATGTGCTGCGCGATCCCGCGCCGGGGGACTCGGCCGAGGGCGCGGAGGTCGACGTCCTGTTCGTCGGCGTGGGGCCGATGAACCGGATCTCTCTCGAGGCCGCCGCGCTCCTCGAGGAGCACGGCATCACCTCGACCGTGATCGACCCCCGCTGGGTGGTGCCGGTCGCGGCGTCGGTGGTGGAGTTCGCCCGCGGCCACCGCCTGCTCGTCAGCATCGAGGACGGCATCCGCGTGGGCGGCGTGGGCACGAGGATCCGTCAGGCCCTCCGCGACGCCGGGGTGGACACCGCGGTGAGCGAACTGGGCGTGCCCGACGAGTTCCTCGAGCACGCGAGCCGGGCCGAACTGCTCGCGGAGGCCGGGCTCACGGCCGACCGGATCGCCGCTGATGTCATCGAGCAGGTGCGTGGGACCAAGATCCCCGTCGCCCGCCCCCGCTGAACGCGAGCTGATTTCGACGACGAGTGCGACTGCGCGTGCAGACTTCAGCAACGTACCCTGGTAGTCGTGAAGCGCCAGCCCGTGAATCTCCGCCTCCTGCCCGGCGACCGTTTGCAGCTGCCCTCCGGTGTGCGGCTCGATCGTGCCGTCGATGATCCCGAGCAGGATCGGGAGAGCGTGGCCGCCGAGGTCGCGCGCGCGGATCACGTCATCTACTGGTGGTACGGGGCACCACTCGCGGACATCACCGGTGACTCCGCCCGCATCGGCGCGCTGATCGAACTGCTCGATGCGCCCTTCCCGGGAGACACGTGCGCCCTTCGGTACACGGGGTCCGGTCTGCTCGCCGTCGTGTTCAACGAAACCCACTGACGGCCGGGGCGTTCACCGAATCGGGGACGCATATGACGGGCATGCTCGGAATGCAACCGTCATATGCGTCCCCGAGAACCGTTCCGGGCGGTCGATCCCGGCTCAGCTCACGCCGGCGACCGGAGGGTTGTGGAACGTGGACCCGAAGGCCCGCTCGCTCGCGCCGACCCGGTCGAGGTAGGGGGTCGCGCCTCCGGCCTGGAACGGCCAGCCCGCCCCGAGGATCAGGCAGAGATCGATGTCCTCGGCGGCGGCGACCACGCCGCCGCCCGGATCGGCCGGATCGAGCATGATCCTGATCTCTCCCGCCAGCTCGTCCTCGACGCGGCGCAGGATCTCCTCCTCGCTCACGGCGTCTCGCCCGAAGCTCAGCGCCTTCTTCGCCGCCTTCGACAGATCCTCGACCTTGCCGTGCTTGTTCTTGACGAGCGGCTCCTCGATCTCGGCCAGCGCGTGCAGGTTCTCCGAGGCGTAGAAGCGCTCGGGGAAGGCGGCGACCATCGTGTCCTGGACGTGGGCGGCGACCTTCCAGCCGACCAGATCGATGAGCTCGAAGGGGCCCATCGGCAGCCCGATCGGTGCGAAGGCCCGCTCCACGACCGGAAGCGGCGTGCCCGCGTCCAGCGCTCGCGCGGCCTCGCCCATCACCTTGGCGAGCAGGCGGTTCACGACGAAACCGGGACGATCCGCGGTGATCACGGCGCTCTTGCCGAGCTTCTTCGCCGTCTCCATCGCGGTGGCGAGCGTCTCCTCGCTCGTGCTCGGCACCCGGACGACCTCGATGAGCGGCATGACCGCGACGGGGTTGAAGAAGTGGAAGCCGACGAGACGCTCCGGGTGGGCGAGCTTCGCCCCGATCTCCTCGACGGAGAGCGAAGAGGTGTTGGTGGCGATGACGGCGTCCTCCCGGATGATCGGCTCGATCTCCGCGAACACCTGCTGCTTCACCCCGAGCTCCTCGAACACCGCCTCGATCACCCAGTCGCAGTCGGCGTACGCCGACTTGTCGGTCGTGCCGCTCACGAGCGCCTTGACCTGGTTGGCGTCGTCCGAGGTCAGGCGGCCCTTGTCGAGCATCTTGTCGATCTCGCCGCGGATGTAGTCGATGCCCTTGTCGACCCGGGCCTGATCGAGATCGGTGATGAGCACCGGAACCCGCAGCTTGCGGGCGAAGAGCAGGGCGAACTGGCTCGCCATCAGGCCGGCGCCGATGATGCCGACCTTCCGGACGGGCCGGGCGAGCTCCTTCGGCGGTGCGCCGGCGGGGCGCTTCGCGCGCTTCTGCACGAGGTCGAAGGCGTAGATCGAGGCGTGGAACTGGTCTCCGGCGATCAGCTCGGCCAGCGCCTCGTCCTCCCGCGCGAAGCCCTTCTCGATGTTCCCGTCCTTCGCCGCGGCGAGCAGATCGAGTGCGACGTAGGGCGCCTTCGCCGCCGTGCCGATCCTCGCCGTGAGCGTATCGCGGGCGATCTTGATCGCCGCCGGCCACTTGATGAGGCGCTCGGTCTTGCCCGGCACGTGGGGCCGCTTCACGTCGACGGCGCCGTTCAGTACGCCGTCGGCCCAGCGGATGGAGCGCTCGAGGAAGCTCGCCGAGCCGAACAGGGCGTCGAAGAGGCCGAGGTCGTAGGCCTGCTGCGGCTTCAGCATGCGGTTGTTCTTCAGCGGGTTGGAGACGATGATCTCGAGCGCGCTCTCGATGCCGATCAGGTTCGGCACGATCGTGGCCCCGCCCCAGCCGGGGATGAGCCCCAGGAACACTTCCGGGAAGGCGAGCGCCGCAGTCGAGGAGTCGAGGGTGCGGTAATCGCAGTTCAGCGCGATCTCCATCGCCCCGCCGAGCGCGAGGCCGTTGACGAAGGCGAAGGACGGCACGCCGAGGCGGCCCAGGCGCCCGAGCACGCGGTGCCCGAACTGCGCCATCAGTCTGGCGTTGCGCTCGTCGGCGAGGGTCGAGACCTTCGAGAGGTCGGCGCCCGCGGCGAAGATGAAGGGCTTGCCGGTGATGCCGACGGCCGCGATCTCGCCCGCCGCGGCCCGCGCGCCGAGGGACTCGAGCGCGCTCTCGAGCTCCGCGAGCGTGCGGGGGCCGAGGGTGTTGGGGCGGCGGTGGTCGTGCCCGTTGTCGAGGGTGATGAGGGCGAGCACGCCGCCAGAGGGGAGCGCGACATCGCGAACGTAGCTGCGCGTGATCACCTCATCCTCTGCGGCCTCGAGCAGCGGGGTGAAATCGATGGTGCTGTAGTCGGTCATGATGCTCACTTGCCCTTCTTGCCGTCGAAGTTCGGGTTCTCCCAGATCACGGTGCCGCCCTGACCGAGGCCCACGCACATCGCGGTGAGTCCGTAGCGCACGTCAGGCCGCTGTTCGAACTGGCGGGCGAGCTGGATCATGAGCCGCACGCCGGAGGCGGCGAGAGGGTGCCCGACGGCGATCGCCCCGCCCCACGGGTTGACCCGCGGGTCGTCGTCGGCCAGGCCGAAGTGGTCCGTGAACGAGAGCACCTGCACGGCGAACGCCTCGTTCAGCTCGAAGAGTCCGATGTCGTCGATCCCGAGCCCGGCGCGCTTCAGCGCCTTCTCCGTGGAGGGGACCGGGCCGAGGCCCATCACCTCGGCTTGCACGCCGGCGAAGGCGAAGCCGACCAACCGCATCTTCGCCGTCAGTCCGAGCTCCGCCGCGGTGTCGGATCCGGCCAGCAGCGACATCGTCGCGCCGTCGGTCAGCGGAGACGAGGTACCCGCAGTGACGCGGCCGTGCGGGCGGAACGGCGTCTTCAGGCCGGCCAGGCCCTCGAGGGTGGTCTCGGGGCGACGTCCCTCGTCCTCGGTGGCGAGACCCCAGCCCTCCGCCGTGCGGAAGGCCACGGGCACGAGATCCGGCTGGATGTCGCCGCGGTCGTAGGCCTCCTGCACCTTCTGCTGGCTGCGCATGCCGAAGCGATCGGCGCGCTCCTTGGTGAGTTCGGGGAAGCGGTCGTGCAGACGTTCCGCGGTGACGCCCATGTTGAGCGCGTCCGGACTGACGATCTTCTCCGAGACGAAGCGCGGGTTCGGATCCGAGTCCAGCCCGATCGGGTGGCGCCCCATGTGCTCCACCCCGCCGGCCACGGCCAGGTCGTACTGCCCCGCTCCGATCGCCGCTGCGCTGAAGGCCGCCACCGTCATGGCGCCAGCGCACATCCGGTCGAGGGCGAAGCCGGGAACGGTGACGGGGAGCCCCGCGAGGATCGCCACCGTCCTGCCGAGGGTGAGCCCCTGGTCGCCCTGCTGCGTCGTCGCCGCGATGCCGACGTCGTCGATCCGGTCGAGGGGCAGGTCGGGCTGGCGCTCCAGCAGGCCCTGCAGCGCCTTGACCGCGAGATCGTCGGCGCGCGTACCCCAGTACATGCCCTTTTCGCCTGCGCGTCCGAACGGAGTGCGCACCCCGTCGACGAAGACCACATCTCTCTGAGTGGACACTGCTCCTCCTTTGCAACCGTGCAGAATCGAGCGCGTGGATCGCGCTGCCTCCAATACTAGAAACGAAGCCTGAGTCCGCGCGAAGGCCGTGCCGAAGCCATGCCTGCGACGAGAGCTGCGCGGGCTGGTTTATCAGTGGTCTACAAAAGCCTCGGCGATCACCGCGGCGGTGGCGATCGCCTGCCAGGGGCGTGCGCCGAGTTCGAGGAGGCGGGCCGACACGGTTTCTGGCGTGGCGGGGGAGGGCGGATCCCAGGCCAGCCGGCGCAGCGTGTCGGGAGTGAGCAGATTCTCGAGGGGCATGGTCAGACGCTCCGCCTCCTCGGCGAGCGCCGCGCGCGCGGCGGCGAGCCGGGCCGCCGCCTCCGGATGTCGCTGGGCCCAGTTGCGGTGGTGGGGGATCGATCCCGGTTCCCGCTTCGGGGGCCCGGGGAGATCGTCGCTGGTCTTGGCCCGCAGCACCGCTCGCCACCATCGGTCCAGCTCCCTGCGGCTCGCCCGTCCGCGGAAATCGCTCAGGCCCGCGAGGTGGGCGGCCGAGCGCGGCATCGCGGAGGCCGCGACGATGATCGACGAGTCCGGCAGCAAGCGTCCCGGGGCCGTGTCCTCGGCCCTCGCCAGCTCGTCGCGGGCGAACCACAGCTCCCGAGCGATCGCGAGCTCCCGAGACGCTTTGAGACGATTGCCGCCGCTGAGCCGACGCCACGGCTCTGCGCTGGCGGGCTTCGGCGGTCTGGTCCGCACCGACTCGAACTCCTGCAGTGCGATCTCGGTCTTCCCCTGCGCATCGAGCTCCTCCGCGACCGCGTCCCGCAGATCGGGCAGCAGCGCCACGTCGAGCGCCGCGTACTCCAGCCAGGCGTCGGGGAGCGGTCTGCGCGACCAGTCCGAGGCGGAGTGGGCCTTCTCCAGATGGATCCCGAGCAGGCGCTCCACGATGCTGCCGAGGCCGACGCGCTCGAAGCCGAGCAGCCGCGAGGCGAGCTCCGTGTCGAAGAGCCGCTCCGGAGAGAGCCCCAGCGCTGCGAGGCAGGCGAGGTCCTGACTCGCGGAGTGCAGGATCCACTCCTCCCCGCTCAGGGCGTCTCCGAGGGGCGCGAACCCGCCGATGGTCGTCGGGTCGAAGAGGAAGGTGCCCGCGTCCCTGCGGGAGACCTGCACCAGATAGGCCTCGCCTCCGTAGCGGAAGCCCGACGCGCGCTCGGCGTCGACGCCCACCGGCCCGCGCCCCGAGGCGAGCGACTCCGCGGCGCGCGCCAGCGCATCGTCGTCGGAGACGAGGGACCAGGTGGTCCCGAGTTCGTGCTGTTCGACCATCCCCGACGCGCCTATCCGCGCTTGGCCCGCTGCGCACCGAGCGAGGGGACGCCCTCGTGATGCGGCAGGCCGGCGAGCAGGCAGAGCAGCTCGCCCCATGACTCGGCGTGCGGCCCGAAGTTGTCTCCCAGCGGCGTCCACGACGCGCGGATCTCGATCTGCGCGGTATCGCCCTGGCGCTCGAGCGTGCCGAAGCCGGTCGAGAGGGTCTTCGTCGCCGTTCCCGACGCATAGGTGTAGGCCGCACCGCGCGATTCGAGCGCGTCGGTCAGCCAGGTCCAGGCGACATCGGCGATGAAGGGATCGATGCCGATCTCCAGTTCCAACGGCGCCTGCGCGAAGCAGACGATGCGAAAAGGCCCGCCCCAGTCCTCGGCCGAGGCCGGATCGTGCATGAGCACCAGGCGACCCGCCCCGTAGGGCGAATCGCTCTCCTCGTCTCCGGGATGGGACTGGCCGTGGATGACCCCGGCGGAGAAGGCGACGGATCGCGGTGCGATCCGTTCCGGCGCGGGGATCTCGCGGACGCGGAGCTCCTCGCGGATCCTGGCCGAGCGCAGTTGCGACACGGCATTCTCGAACACCGTGTCCTCGTCGCCCGGGCGTGTCATCACATGGCCGAGATTAGAGTTAGCAGGGAGCGCTCGGACGTTGCCACGCCGATGAGGCGTGTTTCGTCGGCGCTGAGCGTCCGTTCGAACGGAAGGCTGAGACGCACATGACGGTTCGCAGATATCGTTCGGGTCGCATCGCCCGGACACCGGTGGTGATCGCGGGTGCCGCCGCCGGGACGGTCGGCGCCGCGATCGGGTTGTCCGCTCACTTCGCCAGGCGCGTGCTCACCCCCGCACGGCTTCCCGAGGCGCGCACGATCGTGCGCGCGGTCGACTCCGATGCCGACGGCCGCGGGCGGATCTGGCTGCGCGGACCGGATGCGGCGCTCCCAGGCAAGTACTCCTTCATCTTCGACGACGGCTCCTCCCACGCGCGCCTGGGGGCGGCGCTGGAGCAGGTCGTGAGGGGCCGGGATCGACTCGTGGCGCGCGAGGTGCTCGCCGTCGACCGCGGATCGTTGCGCCCGGGCGCGCGGGGGCGGGTCACGGGCTGGTGGTACACCGACCCGGCGGAGCTCGGCTTCGAGACGCGTCGCGTCGGGCTCCGCCTCGAGGGCGGGCCGAGCTGGGCCTGGATCGTCTCCCCGCCGGCCGATCGTGCGCTCGACGGCCGCTGGGCGATCCACGTGCACGGCCGGGGCGCGCTGCCGGAGGAGACGCTTCGCGGTGTGGCCCCCTTCGCCCGGGCGGGGATCACGAGCCTGATCCTCGCGTACCGCAACGATCCGGGGGCGCCACGCGGTCTGCGCGGCCGATACGGACTCGGGCTGGCCGAGTCGCGCGACGTGGACGCGGCGCTGGCTTGGGTGCGCGAGCAGGGCGCGACATCGGTCACGCTCGCAGGCTGGTCGATGGGCGGCACCGCGTGTCTGATCGCGGCCGCTCGCGGGCCGCAGCACGGCCTCGTCGACGGCCTGGTGCTGGACTCGCCGGCGGTCGACTGGAGCGGTCTGCTCGATCGGCAGGCCCGTCTCTCGCGCGTGCCGACGGGCGTCGCCCGCCTCGCGGGTGCGCTCATGCAGCTCGGTATCGTCCGCGGCGCGGTGCCGGGCCGCCGATCCACCGACATCGCCTCGTTGAGCCCCGAGCGATTCGCCGCGGAGCTGCGCGTCCCCGTGCTCATCCATGCGAGTCCCGGCGACACCTTCGTCCCCTGGGAGGGGGCCAGACGGCTCGCCGAGCTCAAGCCGGAGTCGGTGAGGCTGCGCCAGGGCGCAGGCGAGCACGTCAAGCTCTGGAACGTCGATCCCGGCTCCTGGGAGCGGGCGACGGAAACGTTCGTCCGCGGGCTCACCGAGGGAGAGCGCACACCGTAGACTTGACCACGATGTCAGAATCCTCGCAGCACAGCTCTGCCCGCCTCGTCGATCGCCACCCGAGCATCGCGGGAGCCGAGCTCGTCGCCAACATGGTGCCCCCGCGTCAGTTCGACGGGGCCAGCTTCGACTCGTACCGCCCCGACCCGGACTATCCCTCGCAGGCCGAGGCTCGGGACACCCTGCGCCGTTTCGCCGAGCCGGAGGCGCCGCCCCAGCGGTCGGGGCTCTTCGGACGGCGGAAAAAGGCCGAGCCGAGGCCGAGCGGAGTCGCGAAGCCAGGCGTGTATCTCGACGGGGGCTTCGGCGTCGGCAAGACGCACCTGCTCGCGGCCACCTGGCACGCGACGGCCGGGAGGAAGTACTTCGGCACGTTCATCGAGTACACCGCCCTGGTCGGCGCGCTCGGCTACTCGGGTGCCGTCGCCGTCCTGCAGGGCGCGCGCCTGATCTGCATCGACGAGTTCGAGCTCGACGACCCGGGCGACACCATGCTCATGACCCGACTCATCGGGGATCTCGTCGGCACCGGCTCGCGCATCGTCGCGACGTCGAACACGCCCCCCAACGCCCTCGGTGAGGGGAGATTCGCGGCGGCGGACTTCCTGCGCGAGATCCAGGCGATGGCCGACCGCTTCGTGACCATGCGGATCGACGGCGTCGACTACCGGCAGCGCGACATCGACGGAGACGCGGTGACGCTCAGCGACGATGCGTACCGCTTCGTGATCGCCGACGTCGCCGCCTCCGGGGAACGGATGACGGACGATTCGTTCGACGCGCTCATCGCCCATCTCGCCACCGTCCACCCCTCCAGCTACATCGGCCTGCTCAGCGGGGTGAGCACCATCGGCCTCCGGGAGGTGCACGAGCTCACGGACCAGTCGGCGGCGCTCCGTTTCGTCGCGTTCATCGACCGCGTCTACGATGCGCAGATCCCGATCTGCGCCACCGGCGTGCCGCTGACCTCGATCTTCGCCGGAGGCATGCTCGACGGCGGCTATCGCAAGAAGTACCTGCGCTGCATGTCCCGGCTCAACGCGCTGACCCAGGGGGAGGGCGAGCGATGAGTCGCGGAGGCGGCGTGCTGAGCCGCCTCATCGAAGCGGTCGCGGGATCCCTGCGCAGAGGTGCGGACGGCACCTCCGGCCGGGGGGAACCGGACCTGCCGGTCGCGACGTGGCGGGAGGACCCCCGCGCGGGACCCGCCCGATCCCGGGCGGATCTCGACGCGGACGGGACCCGGGACCTGCGGACGGACGAGATCCGGTCGCTGCGGCCCAGCTATTCGCCCCTGCTGGACGGAGAGCCGGATCCTGGTGAGGTCGTCTGGACCTGGGTGCCCTACGTGGAGAACGACGGACGGGGCAAGGACCGCCCTGTGCTGATCATCGCAAGCCTGTCGGACGGAGCGTTCGCCGGATGCTATCTCAGCACGAAGCAGCACCGGGGGTTCGTCCCGGTCGGCACCGGGCCCTGGGATCCGCAGGGTCGCGAGAGCTTCCTCTCCCCGGAGCGGCTGCTCCGCGTGACGGACGGGGGCATGCGGCGCGAGACGATGGGCCTCGACCGAGCGGCCTTCGATCGAGCGGTCGCCGCAGTCGTGCGGTCGCATCGGATCCCGCTCTGAGCCGCCGCCCCTGAGACGCCGCGCCCGAGCGCGGGTCACCTCTTCGCCCGAGCGCTCCAGGCGGCAGCCGTCTCGTCGAGGATCGTCTCCCAAGGGGTCGCCTCGATCCCGAAGACGCGGCGGGTCTCGGCGCCATCGGCGACGAAGGGGGCGTCGAATTGGTAGAGCACGCCCAGCACCTCGCGGAGCAGCGGCGAAACCGTCCCGCCGGCGCGCAGCACCCAGCGAGGGATACGGCGCAGCCGCGGCTCGTCGGCGCCCGCCAGCCGGGCGAGATCCTGCAGCACCCGCCTCGGGCTCTGCGGCGGGTTCGAGGGGACGATCCAGGCCGACCCCCAGGCCCGCTCGTCGCGTCCGATCCCGGCGAGGGTCGCCGCCACGTCCTCGATCGCCGTCCAGGTGTGGGGCTGGTCGGGATCCGCGAACACGTTGGCGGTCCTGCCCGAGAGCACGGACTCGGCGTACATCGCGATCAGTCCGCTGCCCACCGGCAGGGAGGGGCCGATGTAGTCCGAAGCCCGCGCCTCCGTGGCCCGAACCCGTCCGGCCCGATGCGCCTCCAGGGCGTCCTGCCACATCCGGGCGCGCAGCTCGCCCTTGTGGTCGCTCGGGCGCAGGGGGGTGCGGTGCGTGATGGGCCCGTCGACCGGGCCGTACCCGTAGAGGTTGCTCATCGTCACCAGGACCGCTCCGCTGCGTTCGGCCGCGCTCAGCAGAGCGGCGGCGAGCGGCGGCCACTCGCGCTGCCACACCGCGTAGCTGCCCGGGTTGGCGCAGTTGTAGATCGCGGCCGCGCCCTGGCTCAACTCGGCGAGGGCCTGCGCGTCGGCCGCGTTCGCGGCGATCGACTCGACCCCCGGGGCCTCGACGGCGCGGCCCGAGCGGGTGACGACCCTCACGCTGAGCCCCTCATCCGAGAGCCTCGCGGCCAGTGCGGAGCCGATGGGGCCGGCACCGACGATCAGGTGGAGTTCGCGCGTTCCGGTCACGCGTCAAGTCTCGTCGAGGCGGCGCGCCAAGGCAAGAGGAGACACGCCTCAGACGATCGTGCAGAAGGGATGACCGACCGGGTCGAGATAGACGCGGAAGGTCGCGTGGCTCTCGAGATGGCGCGCGCCCAGCGCCAGCAGATGCTCGTGGGCGGCGTCGAGATCCTCCACCAGCACGTCGAGGTGCGACTGCTGGTCGCCGTCGTCTCCGGGCCATCGCGGCGGGACGTAGCCGGGGGAGCGCTGGAAGCTCAGCCTGGGACCCGAAGCCGGCGCCAGATCCACCCAGCGGTCGTCGGCGTCCGTGTGATCGTCGGAGAGGATCTCCCCGCCGAGGATGCCGCGGTAGAACTCCGCGAGCGCGGGCGGATCCGGGCAGTCGATCACTATGGAGTGGAGTGTGCCGATCATGCCCCAAGGGTAGGCAGCGGACGCGTTGCTGTCGAGCACGCGGCGTGTCGATCAGCGCCGAGTCGGGAGGCTTCAGTCCGAACCGGTGCGTTCCAGTCGCACGGAGAGCACGCGTCCAGACGGCTGACCGGGGGTGCCCCACCGGATCTCCGCGGCGCCGGCCTCCGCCGCATCGGCCGCGGCGCGGTCGAACAGCCGTCGCCCGATGCCCGAGCCGCGGAGGTCGGCGCGCAGGTGCAGAGTCTCGAGGCGGGCGCGCCCTTCGCCGTTCTCCGAGACCGTATCGAGGCTCCATATCGCGAACCCCACGACCGTCTCCCCGTCGACGGCGACGATGCACGGCGATCCGTCCGCGGCACCGGCGTGTTCGAGCGTTTCGATGGGATCCACGACGCTCGGGGGAGTGGAGCCGCGCTCCTCCTGCCCGCGAATCAGGCGGTCGAGCCCGGCTCGGTCGGCGAGACGCGCCGCACGAATCGCGATCTCCGTGAGGCGCGCCGGCCGCTCAGGAGGGGGCGGCGCTGCGACCGCGCGAGGTTCTCGAGGTTGCCGCGGTGACGGGAGGGTTCGGGCGGGCGGTTGCCGGGTCACCGGCTCTGCGGATGTCATGCAAGCAACGGTAGTTCTGGTGCTATTCGAGATTCCAGGGGAAGTTCACGGAGAAATGGATAGATTCATATCAGAATCGTGGAAGAATCGGCACATGACCGAAAATTCCACGTTGCACCTGGATCGGGTGGATGGCGCCATCCTCTCCGCGCTCCAGGAGAACGGCCGTCAGAGCATCGCCGATCTCGCCCGCGCCGTGAACATGAGCCACAGCGCGACGGCGGAACGGGTGAGACGTCTCGAGGATGCGGGCGTGATCACCGGCTACGCGGCCAGGATCGACGCCGAGCGTCTCGGATTCTCGATCCTCGCGTTCGTCCGCCTCCGTTTCTCGAGCAGCGTCTACGAGCCGCTCAACAGGCTGCTCGCGGGCCTCCCGGAGGTGCTCGAGGCGCATCACGTGACCGGGGACGACTGCTTCATCATCAAAGTGGTGGCGGCGAACATGACCCATCTCGAACGCATCAACCGCAAGATCGGCCAGTTCGGCAGCACGACCACCAGCATCGTCTACTCATCGGTGCTCTCCCCGAGGCCATTGCTGCCGCCCGAGGAGTGAGACGCCGGTACCAGGAGCCGGCCGTGAGCTCTCCATCGGAGGGAGCGGATGACGAGCTCGGCCGAGAGGACCGTCCTGCGGATCTGCGACGGAGAACCCGGTGGGACGTGTGCAGCGACCTACCAGAAGAGCGGCACGAGGGAGACCAGGAAGCTCACCAGCGCGATGCCGAGCATCATGCACGCCACCGTCGTGGACACCAGTTCCGCCTCCGATCGCTGCTGGAACTGCAGTTTCTGCGGCGTGCGGGGGAGGACGTATCCCACATCCGCGGAGTTCTCGAGACCGCCGCGGCCGTCTCGGGGGTCGAGCCGACGGGAATAGGTGCGCCCGTCGATCCTCCACAGAACGACGCCGTCGCGGATGGTGATGCCGACCGTCTGCCTGCGGCGATTCCGGGCGCGTAGGAAGAGCGATACGACGAGGAATGGGACGCCGATGATCGCGGTGATCCAGGAGAGCATCTCGCCGATGATGCCGATGAGGTCGATCGGGTTCATGGTTGGGCCACGACGTCCTGCGGGACGAGGATCTCACTCATACGGTCATCCCTTCGAGCCGGTAGCCCATGCCCGGCTCGGTGAGCAGATGCACGGGGCGCGAAGGGTCGTCTTCGAGCTTTCTCCGAAGCTGGGAGACGTACAGGCGGAGGTATCCGGTGTCTGTTCGGTGCCCCAGATCGTAGTGAGGATGGTCCCGGGCTATTCGGGTCGGGTGCCTATGTCGTGGCGCGTCGACGTGCGAGGAGTATGACTCCCGCCGTGATGAGTGCGAGCGCGCCGCTGCCGAGCGTCCAGGCGGTCCAGGGAGCGCCGGAGGTCGCGAGCTGTTCGGGATTCGTATCCTCGGTGTCGTCCTCGATCGGCTCGGGAGCAGGCTCGGGGTCCGGCTTCGGTGTGGGGACCGGCTTCGGTTTGGGTTCCGGGTCGATTTCTGCGGGTTCAACGGTCAGGACGACCGCGTCCGAGACGGACTCGGCATGATCGGCATTCCCCGAATAGCCCGCGGTCAGAGCATGATCCCCTGCCGGGAGCCCTGAGACGCGGAGCGTTGCGGCCCCGTTCACCAGCGGCACGGATTCGAGGCTGGTGCCGTCCGCGAGGAAGTCGATGTCGCCGGTCGGGGTGCCGCCGGTCACCGTCGCGGTCAGGGTCGTCGCATCCTCGACGCTCATGACATCCGGCGCGACCGTCAATACGGTCGTGGTGGTGTGTTTGGCGACGGTGACGGTGATCGGATCGGACGTCGAGGCGGTGTTGCTGGAATCTCCTGCGTAGACCGCGGTGATGGTGTGGTCCCCGGGTGGGAGGGCGGACACAGGGAGGGACGCGACCCCGTTCGTCGTCGTGCTTTCGCCGAGCGGGGTGGCGCCGTTGAAGAACTCGACCGCGCCCTCGGCCGCGTACCCGCTCACGGTCGCGGTGAGCACGGTCTCCTGGCCGACCGTGACGGGGTTCGGCGATACGGTCAGGGACGTGGTCGTGGACGCCTTTTCGACGGTGTAGAGGATCGGGTCCGAGGTCGCAGGCGCGATGTTGGTGTTCCCCGAATACTCGGCTGTGATCTGGTGGTCGTTCACCGGCAGTGACACTCCGGTGAGCGTCGCCGCACCGGAGGTGTCGACCGTGGTGGTGCCGATGCTGGTGCCGTCCGCGAAGAACTCCACCGTGCCCGACAGGTCTATGCCTGCGGTCGGCGTCGTGACCGACGCCTGCAACTCCCCGGGGACGCCCACCGTGGCCGGGTTCGTGGGAGCGGATACCGTGACCGTTGAAGCGACGACGCCCTTCAGGAACGCTCCGGGGCCGGTCACCCGATACGAGAAGCTGCCCGTTTCGCCGCCAAATCCTGTTTGGAGGAGGGTGTACGTCGTTCCGGCGTTCAGGTACACGGAGCGATTATCATCGATCTCGCGAATGCAGTTGCTCACGTCTGCGGGATCGTAGGGGCCGGACAAGAGCACGATGCGACCATCGCCTTCGTCCCTGAGATCGGTGAACTGGTAGGTTCCGCTGACGGTCACCGTCGCCAGCTCGGTGACGGCATGCCGTGCTGAATTGCCCCAGTCGCTGGGGGTTGAACATAGGGTCGACATCGGCCATGCGTGGGTCATCGGATCCGTGTCCGTGACGGTATAGCTGAAGGTGACTTCATCGGCGTGAGCGGGGGACGCGGCGAGCAAGGTGCCGGTCAGGAGAGTGAAGACAGCAGCAATGCTGGCGAATCGAAGACGCATAGCATCGAGCCTAGTCCAATGCGGGAGAGGAACTGCATGCCCAGGACGGACGCATGCGAGCGCTCCTGAAGCCGCACATGATCCGACGGACTCCAGTCGCCCCGGTCGGGCAAGCGAGCGTGCTTTCCGATCGGCTCAATCGTCTGTGCGCGATACTGGGATCGAACCAGTGACCTCTTCCGTGTCAGGGAAGCGCGCTACCGCTGCGCCAATCGCGCCTGTTCAGGCATATTCAGTTGTGTGCCGAGGTGGCGACGGGATTCGAACCCGTGTATACGGCTTTGCAGGCCGCTGCCTCGCCTCTCGGCCACGCCACCGCAGTGGTTGACACCACGAGCAGCCTGGTGACCCAGACTACTGGAGCGGATGACGAGACTCGAACTCGCGACCCTCACCTTGGCAAGGTGATGCGCTACCAACTGCGCTACATCCGCACACACGTTTCCGCGTACTTGAAAGACTATAGGGGAGTCCTGGGAGGCACCGCAAATCAGTCGGTGCGTCTCGGGGTGCCGGTGACGCTCCGAGGCGATTTCCGCGCGGTCGTCGCCCTCCTCTCGGGTGAGGTGTCAGCGCCGGGCCGGCACATGCCCGATACTGGTAGACATGAGTCGGGGAGTGCGGAAGACGTTCTGGAGCGTCTTTTCCGCGCTGCTCGTGGTCGCCCTCCTCGCCGGTGCCGGACTGGCCTATCTCAATCGCCAGCACATCTCCGATCACTTCGCGGCTCAGAGCTTCGATGCGCCGCAGGAAGTCCTCGATCTCGCGGATCGTCTCGATCTCACCGACGAGGGACGCCGGGTCTTCCTCGCCACCCGTCCGACCCTGGAGGCGAGTCAGCGCTTCAACGAGCAGTGCGCGGATGTGGACCACTCCGAGGGCGGTCATATTCTGGGCTGCTACACGCGCGACAGCATCCATCTCTTCGAGGTCACCGATGAGCGCATCGACGGCATCGTCGAGGTGACCGCCGCGCACGAACTGCTTCACGCGACCTTTGCGAGGCTCGAACGCGGAGAGCGCGACGACCTCGCGGCCCGGCTCAACGAGCTGTACGCGGAGTTGTCGGGCGAGTCGCCGGCATTGGCCGAGCGGATGTCGGTCTACAGCGCTCTCTCCGGCGACGGCTTCGCCAACGAGCTGCATTCGGTGCTCGGAACGGAGGTGCGAGAGCTCCCGGACTGGTTGGAGCAGCATTACGCGAGGTGGTTCAACGACCGGGACGCCATCGTCGACTTCTTCGACGACTATCACGAGATCTTCGATGAGATCCAGACGCGCGCCGAGGAACTGCAGACGGAGATGGAGGAGTTGCGCGAGGACGTGGAGGAGCGCAGCGCTGCCTATGAGGAGGCCGTCGAACGGTTCAACGATCAGGTCGACGATTTCAACCGACGTAATGCGGCCTTCGAGTTCTCCGGTAACGAGGTGGAGTTCTGGGAGCTGAGAGAGCGGCTCGAACGGCGCTCGGAAGAGCTCGGAAACGAGTACGAACGCATCCAGCGGAGAATCGAGAAGTACGAGGAGATGCGGGAGGAACTGCAGGACCTCGATGCGGTCAACCAGGAACTGAACGAGAAGCTCGACAGTCAGCTCGCGCCGCCGGTCGGCCCGAGCGGATGATGGGCGGTACGGAGGACGTCCGCGGCCGTGTATGATCGTTGAGGTCGGTGTCGCGGTGCGACGCCCCGGGCGATTGGCGCAGTTGGTAGCGCGCTTCCTTCACACGGAAGAGGTCATCAGTTCGAGTCTGGTATCGCCCACCCAATAGTCGATGTTCAAACTTGCGACGTCCGTAGGTTTGACATCCTCCCCCGCACGTAGCCTGGCCTCGTAGGCCAGTGCTGCGGCGTGGAGGTTCGGGTCAAGCAGCCAGTCGAACGGTTCACCAGGCTCCGCCTCCACATGGTCGACGTTCTCGACCTCGTAGACGTGGATGCGCTCGAAGAACGCTTGGTTGCAGATGCGTCGGAGTGAGTCGTCAATGCTCATGTAGATCGCGTGCATGTCACCGGCCAGCGCGAGGCAGTCTTCCAGGTGCGCCTTGGCCTGGTCGTACTCGATCTGGCCCGCGTCGATCTGCGCATCGAGGAACGCGAGTCTGCGACCGATGCGGTCCTGTTCCTCTTTGAGGAGGTCCAGTGGGACGGCACCCGCGTGGTGGGCGTGGAGCAGGCTGCGGCGTTCGTCCCGGAGCTGGTCACGCTCGACGGCGAGAGTGTGTCGTTCGGCTTTGTTCGCAGTGTGGAGGTCATCGAACTGGCGAACGAGCATCTGCCGCAGCGCGGTGACGATGTGCTCGGGAATCTGCACACGCCGGTAGTAGTCCTCCACCTGTCGTTCGACGTGATCGATCGGCATCGCCTGGCGCGTGCAGTTCGTGCGCTTGGAGTGCCGGCCGGCGCAGATGAAGTACGGGTAGACGATGCCCTTGCCGTTCTTCGCGTGCGTGACCATGAGCCGGGAGCCGCAGTCACCGCAGTACACGGAGCCTTTCAGATAGTGCTCATGGGTCTGGGTCTTCTCCCCGGATACCTGGTGCGCGGTGAGGACGTTCTGCACCCGGTACCAGAGTTCCGCGCTCACCAGCGGCTCGTGGAGTCCGTCGTAGCGGGCGCCACGGAAGATGACATCGCCCTTGTAGTACGGGTTGGAGAGCATCTGCTGGATCGTGGACAGCCCTGGTGCTTTCGCGGGACGTTTCGGGGTCGGCACGCTGGTGAGGCCGCGGTCGATCAGTTCGCTGTGCAGCATCGAGGTCGAGTAGTTCCCTGTGGCGTATGCCTCGAACGCCCACCGCACCAGCGCGGCACGGTCCGGGTCGGGGATCACGGTGGGAATGTCACGGCCGAGCTCGTCACGCTGGTGGACGTTGAGGTATCCGATGGGCGCCCGCCCGACGGTGCCGCCGGTTGCGGCCTTCTGGGTCATGCCCTTCGCAACCTCGTTGGCGAGGTTGCGGGAGTAGAACTCCGCGATCGTGGACATGATGCCGTGCAGCAGCATCCCCGATGGGGTCTCGTCAATGTTCTCCGTCGCGGACACGAGCATCACGCCGGCGTCTTTGAGGGCGAGGTGGATCGCCACGTCGTCGGCGCGATTGCGGGCGAGCCGGTCGACTTTGTGGACGATGCAGTACGCGACCTGGTGGGTCTTGACGTACTCGATCATCCGCATCAGTTCAGGCCGGTCGGCCTTCCGCGCGGACTCGCCCGCGTCGATGAACTCCTCCACGACGATCGCGTTCAAGTCGCGGGCCTTGCGGAGGTTCGCGTCGCGTTGCGCGGGGATCGAGAAGCCCTCGTCGCGGCCGCCGCGCTCTGCCTGCTCCTTCGTGGACACACGCAGGTAGGAGACAGCAAGAGTCGTGGTCTCGCCGAGACGGTCGAGACTGGTGGGTGGCGCTGGGGGTGCCAGAGTCATGAGTCGTGTTTCCTCTCACCGATGGGTGGGAGCCAACGCGACGACGAAGCGTCACGCGGTGCGACTCGTAAACGGGAAACACGTCCGCCGGAAAAACCGGGGTAAGCCACAAGGGCAAAGGGACTGCGCACCCAGCCGGAGAGGCTGTGGCGTCGGGTTCTATTCTACGTTGCCAGGCTCAGAACGCCCAGGATCATAAGCATCCGGCGCGGATGACTCCTCGGCCTTCACCCTGCCAACCGCCATGCCGAGGAACACTTGCGCGAGCTTGTGCAGATCAGGTTGGCTGCGCGGCACCGCCTCTACCGTGAAGCGCCGATCCTCACCGCGCCTGCGCCGCGGCCGGTTCACGGAACTTCTCCTGTGCTCAGAACAAGCCCGGCGATGAACTGATCCTCAGCACGCCGGCGTGCTTGAACGTCGGCGTGCATGTATTCCACGAAGTCTTCCTCGCGGTTCGGGATCAGCACGTCCTCGACCGGTTCGACGGGTTTCTCGCCGGGCCAGATGATCTGGCGGGTGGGGCGGTCGGTGTTCAGGCGGGTGCCGCAGGCTGAGGTCCAGTCGCGGAGGCGTTCGCGGGCTTCGGCGAAGTCGCGGTGCCAGACGAGCATCGCGGAGCCTTTGGCTTCGGGGTGGATCGCGCACAGCCAGTGGATGTGGAGGGCGGAGAGTTCCCAGACGAGTTCGGGGTGGCGGTGCCAGAACGGCGGAACCACGGCGACGGGCAGGCCGTAGGTGTGGCGGAGCCAGTGCACCCATTCGTTGAGCGCGAGCCATTCCTCTTCCGCGGCGTCGGCGGTGAGGAGGTTCCAGTTCACCGGCCCCGGAGGCCCCGCCGACTCCTCGTTCTCGGTGCCGGGGGTTTCGGGGTCGTAGCTCTCATCGAACTCGTCCTCCGCCATCTCACCGGGATCAGCATTGCTCTGCTTGGGCAATTCATCGGCCATGATGCGCGATCACCTCCCGACTACAGCAGCGCCCGCGGATGCACGGCGTTCGGTGTCGGGTGAGAGCGCGGCGCCCTCGAGTCCCGCATCCAGGGAATCGGCTGCTGGGGTGCGGCGGGGCCGGTCGACGGTGTAGCGGGTGCGGGCGAGGTCGTGGCCGATCTTCTTCGCAACGAACTCCTCCGCCTTGACCGGCTGCCCGTTGTCGTCGCTGCGGTCGTACTGGTGCACGTACCCTTCGGCGATGAACTTGTCGCCCTTCGCGAACCGCTGGTGCGCGCGTTCGGCGGTTTTCCGGAACGCGACGAGGTCATGGAACGTGGTCTCGGTCTGCGTGAACGAGCCATCGTCTTCCCGACGGTAGTGCTCCTGCCCGATCTTCACGAACAGGCGCGCGTCGCCCTTCTCGGTGAACGACAGGTGGGGTTCGGAAGCGATGAACCCGGACAGGGACTCTTGCGTATGGATGGCCATAGGACACTCCTGATCGGTGACGGCATCCCCAGGACTGGGGTGCTCTGTCACTCAGGTGCGCCCGCGACCCCCTGCGCACCCGTCGACGCCGCTGTTCCTGCTTGCAGCAGCTCTTCGACACCGCGGCGCTGCGACTGCAGCTCGCCTGCGTCCTTGCGGTGGGTCCATGCGCGCAGTCTCGCGATGATCGGTGGTGCGGCGCGGAGGAGGATGAGGCCGGTGCCGAATGGGAGGGTGCGGATCACGTCGGGTGGCATGATCGGCACCCGTCGGATGGAGCGTTGCGCGGTGCGGGACCCGTGGTCGCCGACCGTGGTGGAGTCGGTGATCTCGTCACGCTCCCCAATCAGTGTCGTGAGGTCTTGGAGGTCGCGGGAGTTGGAGGCTCCGCCGAGGATGATCTTCACAATGCTGGCGTCCCAGATCGCGCCAGCCGCGTTGTCCGACCATTTCTCCCGTGCCTGGGCGAGGGACTGCAACACCGGCATCGTCGCGATTCCCGTGCCTCCGCCTTCTGCCATCAACGTCGGAAGGGACGGGAGCGGGGCGAGATTCCCGATCTCGTCCAAAGCGAGCAGGAGGGGTGGGTCGAGCCGTGCGGCGGGTGATCTGGCGGCGAGGCGTCGGGCGGCTTCGACGAGGTCTTCTACGAACGCCGATACTAGCGCGGCGCTGTTGTTCGCCCCCGCACCTGTTGCGAGGAGGTAGACGGTGCCGCGCTTGCGGAGGAACTCTTCGGGATCGAACCGCTCATCCGGGCCGGGGCTGACCGCGTCGAGCACCCGCGGGTCAGCGAGCGCGGCCAATGACAGCGAGACGCCTTGCCAGATGGAGTCGCGGGTTCTCGGGTCGGCGTCGATCATGGCCTGTAACGAGTCCGCCCACCCGGTGGTTGCGTTCGGGTTCGCGGTGAGGATCGCGACCGCATCCGATGCTGCTGCCGGGTCGAGCGTCCACCGGAAGAGTTCGGCAGGGGTGCGGTGATCCAACGCGGCTGCGTGGAGGAGGGCTTGGAGTGCGGTGCGGGTTTTCCCTTCCCAGAAGTCGCCGCCTTCGACACCACCGGCGGAGAGTCCGGTGCCGGCGGCGAGGCCGGTGGCGCGGATCATCGCGGTCAACGGGTCCTCGCACCCCCGGATCGGCGACCATCGGAGTCCTGCCGGGACGCCTTCTGCGAGGTGCTGCGGGTCGAACACCGCCACCGGGCGACCGTAGGTGCTTCGGGCGGTGAGGGTGGCGGTGAGGTTGTCGGGGCGGGTGGAGGTGGTGACGACCGCGCCGGGGGCGTCGAGGATCGCGTTGATCACCACATGCAGTCCCTTGCCCGAGCGTGGTGGCCCGATCAGCAGGATCGAGTCCTCCACACTCGCCCACACATTCACACCCCGCGACGCACCCAGGAGATAGCCCACGTCTCCGATCGCCGGGCGGTGGATCGAGGGGCGGAGCTGCCCGGCGCGACGCAGCAGTGACTTTTCTGATGCGGCCGTGGTCACGTCGGTGCGGGTGGCGATCCCCGCGATCCGGTACGGGTCGACTTTCGTGCGCCGTGCCTGTTCCCGGAACGTCCGCCAGACCCACCACCCCGCCGCCCCGACCGCGATGATTAGGGCGCCGGCGACGATCCAGTAGACGACAGCGTTGAGCCCGTCGGCGCCGAGCGCGGCACCCGGATCACCCGGATGTAGGAGCACCCCAAGACCGGCCTCGATCCCACCCGACGGCTGCGCGATGCCGGTGACCCAGGCAGTGATGCTGCCGGCGATACGGAGCAAGACTGCCAGGGCGGCTGCGGCGATGAGGGCGATGATGCCAAGGTTCGCCAGCTCATCCCCGAGCGCCCCGCCCTGCCTGGGGCTACTCATTGGATTCTGCCAATGGTGAGAGTGCCCGAGACGCAGCCGAGGAGGATCACTTCACCCGTCACCGCAGCCGCCGCCTGCTCCGCCGTGAGCAGGGCACGAGCAACACCGTCACCGCCGGCGTCGCTGTGGGCGTGGATGATCGCAACGGCGACATCCTCTCCGGGCACAAATCCTGACCCCGCCACCTGATGCAGCACCGGGGGTGCCGCAGGCCGTGGCGGCGCCGCGGACGCCGGCGGTGTTTCCCAGGGCTTCGGGCCTGGTCGTTCGCGGGGTGGGGTGATGATGTCGGTGAACGTTGACCCGTCTGCCTCCCGTACTTGCACTCGCAGCGGCGTCCGGTATCGGGCGGTGAGGGTGTCGAGGATCGTCGGGAACGACTCGCGCCGCCAGCCGGGCGCGAACGGCTCCGGCAGATACGGCACCCCATCCACCGTGACTGTCATCGACCCGTCACCGTCGATGGTGAACTCCACGACCGGCACGACCACCGGCCCGCTCGATTCAGACTTCGGAGACTTTGCCATGCGTGGGGGCTGGTGGTCGGGGTGGGTTCGGCGGTAGCGCGGCTTCGGCGTCACAGAGGGTCCTTCCAAGCGGTGCAGGGGTGTCGCCATGCAGGTGCACCCGCACCGCCCCAAGCGCCGCGAGACGCCTTGGCGCGGAAAGGTGGGAGGGCACGAACCTGGGGGTGGTTCGTGCCCTCCCGTGCTGACCCGCCGTGTTGGGGGTGCCAGCAGATCAGCAGCTTCGTTAGTCCTCCTTTGCTCCCTCGAACTGGGCCTTGAACTCCTCGAACCCCATGTCCTCTTCACGGACCTGGCCGTTGCGTTCGCGGGCGATTGCGAGGCGACGACCGAACAACAGCACCCCACCCGTCGCCGCAGCGATCAGCCCACCGGCGAGGCCGAGCGGCCACCAGTCACCACCGCCCGTGTGCGCGAGCTCACCCGGCGTACCCGGCTTGCCGGGCTCATCCGGTGACTCGGCGACGGTGGTGGTTTCGTCCGGTGCGCCGCAGATGCCGCGGTGCAGGATCGTGCCGTCGGCGTTGGTGACGGTCTCCACCCAGTAATAGACGCCCGTCCGGTCGAAGATCACCTCGTCGGAGCGATACTCACCCGGCCCATCCAACTCGATCACCGTGGAGGTGAAGACGAGTTCTTCCGGGGTGCAAGTGGCGGTGTCGCCATCCTGCCGGTACGCCTCGAACATGAGGCGTGCGCCGTCGGGAACGGTACCGGTGACGGTCGCAACATCATGCGCCGGATCACCCAACGTGACGGTCGGGACCGCGTTCGTCTTCACGATCAGCTCTTCTGGCTGCTCCTTGACGACCGTTGTCTCACCCGGTGCCCCGCACTCACCCGCAGCGACGATCTCGCCATCGCTGTCGTAGAGCGTTTCGATCCAGTACACGTTCCCCGCCGCATCGACGGAGGTGGTGCCCGAGCCGTAGATGCCGGCCTGGGTGACCGGGATCTCGTCGCTCTCGTAGAACGGCACCTCGCACACGGCTCCGGCGTCGGCCGGGTGCGGCCCGTACGCGCGGAACACGAGATAGGCGCCGACGGGAATCTTCGTGCCCTGCACGAGTGCCGTGTCCGAGAACGGCTCACCGACGAAGGCTTCCGGGGTTGCCTGCGTGATCACCGACACCGGAACCTCGGTGCCGGTGGGTGGGACGTAGAAGCGTTCCAGCACATCCGCCGGCGACGACTGATACGGCTGCACCCGATCATCACCCGCGAACCTCGTCACGAGGACGTAGAAGCCGGGCTCCGTCGGCACGATCTGGTCCTCATCTGTGTACCCGAGCTTGTAGACCCCATTCCGTGCCGGCGTCGTCAGCTCCGCCAGCACGGGTGCGGTGGTGAGGTCGAGATCGTCGGTCAGCATGGTATCGGTGGCGAAAGGGCCGTAGACGGTGTGGCGGAGCTCATCGACATCCGCACCCCAGTACCCGTCACCAGCGAAATCACCGTGGTTCGCCGGGAACCCCGACACGGTCACGACATCGAATGCGCGCCCGCCGGGGTGCACGTTGTACTCCCGCATCAGCGAAGTCATGGTGATCGGCCACCGGACCGAGGTCGTCTCCACCGCGATGCCGTAGCCGTCCTGCCAGTCGCTGGCGAGATAGTCGCGCACCCACTCCGGCTGCGACGACTTCTTCACTTCCCACACCCAGGTCACGAACCCACCCGACGGCGCCACCACCGACGGCGACGTATACACGCCAGGACCGTCAGCCGTGACGGTGACTGTGCCGAGCGGCACCGCCGCCGCATCGATCTCCGCGTTCTGCGTGGGAGGGAGGGTGCCGGGGACTTGGTAGGCGGTGCCCTCGAAGACGACCGGAATCGGTGCTCCATCCTTCTTCAACCAGGCACCATTCGAGCTGGACACCGTGATCGTGTCCGTCAGAGCATCGCCGGGGACGGCGAGACGCTGATCCGCCTCCGACACCGCGACCGGCTGGAACGGCACCACGCTGGTCTCCGTCACCTGCCCGAAGCGGTCGGTGAAGGAATCGGTGAGGTACTTCGCGTGATCTCCGTGGGCGTCCTTATCGATCGCCCACACCCAGGTGTAGAACCCCGACTCCGGCGCGATGATGCTGCCGGACGAGGTGTACGAGCCGGCACCGGTGAGCGTCACGGTCTCCGAGCCCGCGATAGGTGCGCCTGCGGGCGGGGTGTCGGCTTCTGCCGGATGCTCATCGAATGGCCCGTACAGGGTGCCGGTCGCGGTCACCTCGACCGGTGCACCGTCCAGGTGAATCCAGGTGCGCTTCGATACCGACACTGTGAGCCCGTCCACAAACGCGTCACCCTCAGCGACGAAACGGGAGGCAACCTGGGTGGTGATCTCCGGCTGGAAATCCAGCTCGATCACCGGAGACTCCGCCGACGCCGACAGCCCCGTCGAGGAACCTGAGACGGCGGCGATCAGGCGCTGCTTCCCACCGCCCGGCGTGACATAGAGGTCAAGGGCGGCCCCGTACCCGGCAGCGTCGATGCTCATCGACGCACCGATCTGGTATGACGGGACACCGTCGGCGGGGGTGCCCGTGATCGGATGCGCGCCCGCACCGATCGTCCGAGACGACGACCCATCGGCAAACACGGCGTCCGACAGCGTCGCGGTGCCTGTGAGGCCTGCGGGGTGGGTGGCGACGGTGAGCGTGCCGGCGTACTGATCCGCCATGTCCAGGCTCAACGACAACGACGGGTCGGTGACCGCATAGATGGCGGCTTCCTGTCGTATCGTGGCGAGGTTCGCGAGGATCGTGCCCCGCTCCGACGCAGGCGCGCGGGCGACGTAGTAGTCGTCACCGGACATGCCGTGCGAGTTGTAGGTGCCAGCGCTCGTGACCGACCACACATGCAGGGCGACGGCGGCGGTGATGTTCGGATCACCCGACTGTCCCCACCGGTCCAGGACGTAGTTCAGTTCCGCGAGCTGCTGCCGCGACAGGGAATCCAGCGACGTGATCCGCTCCGGACCCGACGTGCTGCCGTAGGGGGCGGCGGCGTCGAGGTCCGCGCAGTACGCCTGCCGACCATCCACGTCGGTGTTGTACGCGCCCAGGAACGCACCACCGGACCAGTAGCCGACGCCTTCGCTACCGGCGTGCGCGGGCTGCGTGCCCAGCGCGAAGGAACCGGCGATCACGAGCAGCGCGATGAGCGCAGACAGCCACCGCCTGAGCCGGGCCGGTGGCGGTGACCCGGTGACCGGGGATGGGGTGAGTGATCCTGACACGAGAGGCCTCCTGACGTTTGCGAACAGCGACCCGGGCATCCGGTCGCCTTCACAGCAGGTGCACCACTGCCCTCACAACCCCCGACTCGGCCCCTCTCGCCGGGCACCGGGCGGGTCGGTGTCGAGGGGATCGTTCTCGAGTCCCGCCCGCTCACGCACCCGACGCTGCGCCCCGTCACGAACCGTGTGCAGCAGTTCGCGGATGTCGTCGTACCCGGTGATCACCGTGGCAAGGCCATCGTGTAGGAGGCGGTGACACCCCGCCGACGCCGCACTCGTCACCGGCCCAGGTATTGCGCCGACGGGGCGGCCGAGTTCGACCGCGCGGGCGGCGGTATGCAGGGTACCCGAACGGTAGCCGGCCTCCGCGATGATCACGGTGCCGGAGAGGGCGGCGAGGAGGCGGCCGCGTTGCAGGAACCGCCACTTCGTCGGCACCGCCCCCGGCGGCACCTCCGACAACAAGAGCCCCTGCTTGCTGATTCGGGTGAGGAGGTCGGTGTGCCCGGCCGGGTAAAGCCGGTCAAGCCCACCAGCCAGCACCGCGACCGTCGGCCCGCCCGCTGCGAGTGCGGCACGGTGCGCGGCACCGTCGATGCCGTACGCGCCACCGGAGAACACCCGATGCGCCTCGTCCACCGCGGACTGCACCAGCTCTGCCGTGACGTGCTCCCCGTACCCGGTGGACGCTCGCGCACCAGTGACGGTGAGTCGGTCCCAGACGGGTTCCGTCAGCAGCTCGGTGTCGCCTCTCGCCCAGAGCACGAACGGTGCACGATCGCCGAGCGCGTCGATCCCGGACGGCCAGTGCGCATCGCCAGGGATCAGCACACGCATCCCATGACGCTCAGCATCCGCGATCACCCGCCCGGTGTGTGCGGCGTCGATACGGGGTGCGAGACGCCGCCGCCAGGTGTCACCATTCGGCCCCACCGGAACCTCCGCGCCGATCGCTCGCGCGACGGTCTCGGATGCGCCGACGGTGCGGATCATCCGGCCCGTGACGGCGTCTCCTGGCTCGGAGGCGATGGCGAGGATGATCCTCGCGGTGCGCTCATCTGTGGCCAGTTCGTTGATCGGGTCCATCGATTCTGCTCCTTCGTAGCTGGATGCAGAGAAGGTACGAAGCGGTGCGCTTCTTCACCTCGGAGCCGAGTTCCTATGAAGGCGCGTGACCTGAGCGATCTGAGATCACCGATCAAGCCGTCACGGTAGTCCAAGGACAGTTAGCGGTCGGCGTCATCCTGTTGGTATACGTCGGGGATGCCGTTGCCATTGGCGTCGACAGTGTCTTGTTCGCTGATGTTTCGGTAGCCGCGGTTTCTGACGGTCAGGACGATGGCTGCCAGGGCGGCGGCGATGATGGAAGCGGTGAGGATCGCGACTTTGGCGTGGTCGTGCTCTGGGCTGCCGGGGGTGAAGGAGAGCTCGGCGACCAGGAGTGACACGGTGAACCCGATGCCGGCGAGCAGGCCCACGCCGGCCAGGTCGACCCAACGCAGCGCCGGATCGAGGCGGAGGCGGGCTGTCTTGCTCAGCAGCCAGGTCGTGGTGAGGATGCCTACGGGTTTGCCGAGCACGAGCGCGGCGATGATCGCGATCGTGAGCGGATCGGTGAGCGCGGAGGCGAATCCGTCGAGGCCGCCGATGGCGACCCCTGCGGATAAGAACGCGAACACCGGCACCGCCAACCCGGCTGACAGGGGCCGGAACCGGTGCTCGAACTGTTCCGCAAGACCGGGACCCGCATTATCGGCGCGGTCGGACTTGTGGTGGAGGACGGGGATCGTGAATCCCAGGAGCACTCCGGCGATGGTGGCGTGGACGCCGGAGGCATGCATGAACGTCCATGCTCCGACCCCGACGGGGAGCAGGATCAGCCACGCAGCGGACGGGTGCAGACTGAAGAGCCGGCGGGAGAGTTGCGCGATCAGTCCGTAGATGATGATCATGACCACTGCGAGCAGCAGCGGCAGCAGGTCGATGGTGTCGGTGTAGAACAGGGCGATGATACCGATCGCGATCAGGTCGTCCACGACCGCGAGAGTGAGCAGGAAGACCCGCAACGGGCTGGGCAGGTGCGAGCCGATCAGCGCGAGCACCGCGACCGCGAAAGCGATGTCGGTAGCGGTCGGGATCGCCCACCCGTCACGGAGCCCGGGATCGCTACCAATGACGGCGAGGTAGACGCACGCCGGGATCGCGACCCCACCAACTGCTGCGGCGATCGGCACCACGGCGGTGCGTATCTGGCGGAGGTCACCGGCGACGAACTCGCGTTTGAGTTCGAGCCCGACCAGGAAGAAGAAGATCGCCAGCAGCCCGTCCGTCGCCCACCCTCCCAGGCTCAGTTCCAGATGCCAGGGCGCGTATCCGATGCGGAAGTCCCGTACCGCGAAGTAGCTCTCCGCCCAGGGCGAGTTCGCCCATACGATGGCGACCGCGGCGAGTGCGACCAGCAGCATCCCGCCGACGGTCTCCTTGCGGAGCACCTCGCCGATGCGCACCGCCTCCCGATAGCTCCCGCGAGCGGGGAACACCGAACGGCGACGCGAACGAACAGGCCGAGGAGTGGGCGTGGACATGGAACCTCCGGGAACGGTCGACAACAGAACCGTCGACCAGGCTTCCCGACACGCCGCCACTTATCCTACCGGCGCTGCCCCCTGCTCGTTCTGAAGGGGTGAATCAACTTCCAACTCTTGGGCCGCAGGCATCGTCCGACAGCTCCCGCAGACCCGCCGTGCGCTCACACAGCCGAGAGTTGCGGGCTCAGACGGGCGATGCGCCGGGCGATCTCATCGAACGTGGCGTCATAGGCGGCGTCCGTACCGACGCGACCGGGGTTCGGCACCGACCAGTGCAATGCGTCCGCGTAGACGAGTTCCTCGTGAGCACGGTCGCAGACTGTGACGACGAGGTCGCCCTCGCCGATGACCCCGCCCAGGTCGCGAGGCGTGTGCGGACCGAACGGGAGATCATGCCTCTCCGCGGCCGCGATCGCTTTCGATGATGTCGCCGCGGCGGGGTGTGTGCCTGCCGAAGTCGCTGGGATCGGGCTGGCTTGCGCCCAGAGGGCTGCAGCCAGTGGAGAGCGAGCCGAGTTCCCGGTGCAAACGAACACCACCCGCCGGGCTGCGAGCACGGGTGTGGGCAGGAGCCCGTCCAGCGCCGAGGGTCGGAGTCGGATGTAGCTGCGCCGCCGGTCGCCTTCTGAGCGGGACCGGACGATCAGCTCCGTCCGGTCGAGCACACCGAGGTGATGGGCGACCAGGTTCGATGTCAGCCCCAGCGCGACTTGCAGCTCGCCCGGGGAGCGGTCAGCGAGGGTGAGGAGGTCGATGATCTGCAGCCTCGCCGGGTCTGCGAGGGCCGCGTGCGTCGCTGCTCTCTTCTCCAGGGAAGTTCGCTCAATGTTCATTGCCTCAAGGTTGACTGAGGCAATGAGTGTCGTCAAGACTATTCGTGATGCACCCGCAACCAACTCCCGCCTCTGCCGCCGCCCATCGTCCGGGTGGGGCGGTTGAGGTGTTCTGGCTGTTCCTGCGGCTCGGGGTGACGTCGTTCGGTGGGCCGGTGGCGCATCTGGGATATTTCCGGGAAGCGTTCGTGGAGCGGCGCCGGTGGTTGACGGATCGGGCGTATGCCGACCTGGTCGCGCTGTGTCAGTTTCTGCCCGGCCCGGCGTCGAGTCAGGTGGGCATGGCGATCGGTCTGCAACGGGCAGGGATGCTCGGACTGCTCGCGGCGTGGGCAGGGTTCACGCTGCCGTCGGCGGTCCTCCTGGTCGGTTTCGCCTACGGTGCAGCGTCTCTCGGCGACGCGATCGGATCAGGGTGGCTGGTCGGGCTGAACGCGGCTGCGGTCGCGGTGGTCGCCCACGCGGTCCTCGGGATGGCGAAGACCCTCACCCCGGACGCACGGCGAGCGACGATCGCGGTCGGCGCGCTCATCGTGGTGCTGCTAGTCCCAGGGGTGCTCGCACAGGTCGCCGCGATCGTCGTGGCGGGGATCGCCGGATGGGCGTGGCTTCGCCCGCCGATCGCACCGGCACAGGAGACGGATGCGTTTCCGGCCAGGGTGCCGCGGGCGGTGTCGATCGGGAGCCTGATCGTGTTCGCGGTGCTGCTGACGGCGCTTCCCATCCTGGCTGCGGTGACCGGGAACGGAGCGATCGGGCTGGCGGACGTGTTCTACCGGGCTGGGTCTCTCGTGTTCGGCGGCGGTCACGTCGTCCTCCCGCTGCTGGAGGCGGAGACTGTGCAGACCGGGCTCGTCGGACACGACGTGTTCCTCGCCGGGTACGGGGCCGCGCAGGCCGTCCCGGGGCCGCTGTTCACCTTCGCCGCCTATCTTGGCGCCGTCACCACGACCGGTCCGACCGGGATCGCTGGGGCCGCGATCGCGCTGGTCGCGATCTTCCTTCCCTCGGCGCTGCTAATTATCGGAGCGTTGCCATTCTGGGAGCGACTGCGCCACGCCCGCCACGCGCAGCGTGCCCTGGCAGGGGTGAACGCCGGAGTCGTCGGCATCCTCGCCGCCGCCCTCTACACGCCCGTGTTCACCCAGGGCATCACGGGAGTCGGAACCCTCGCCCTGGCCGCGGCGGCGTTCGTCGCGCTGACGATGTGGAAGACCCCGGCCTGGGCCGTCGTCATCACCGCCGCTCTCATCGGATGGATCGCCCTATGAACCCCGCACCCCCGTGGCGACGTGCCGCCGCCGAGTTCCTCGGCACCGGGCTCCTTGTGACTGTCGTGGTCGGCTCGGGCATCGCCGCCCAGCGTCTCTCACCAAACGACGTGGGGCTGGAACTGATGGAGAACTCGATCGCCACCGCGCTCGGCCTCGCGGTACTCATCCTGATCTTCCAGCCCATCTCCGGCGCCCATCTCAACCCGTGCGTCACCCTCGCCGACCGCACCCTCGGTGCAGCCCTGCCGGCCGGGACGATCGCCGTGTATGTCGTCGCGCAGGTCGCCGGCGGCGTCGGAGGCGCGGTCCTCGCGAACACTATGTTCGACACCCCGACTGTGCTCTCCACGACGCAGCGCGCCACGGTGGGGCACCTGCTCGGGGAGGTCGTGGCGACCGCAGGGTTGGTCTTGCTGATCTTCGCCCTCGCCCGTACCGGCCGCGCGGTGCTGGCGGGTCCTGCTGTGGGTGCGTACATCGGGGCCGCGTACTGGTTCACATCCTCGACCTCATTCGCCAATCCAGCCGTGACCGTCGGCCGGATCTTCACCGACACCTTCGCTGGTATCGCCCCCGGCTCCGCCTGGCCGTTCCTGGCCGCGCAACTCGTCGGCGCCGCGGTCGGTGTCGGGCTCGTCCAAATCCTGTTCCCGCTTCCCCGAAAAGCACACCCATGACTCACCTCGCCATCATCGGCGGCTCCGACGCCGGCATCTCCGCAGCCTTGCGCGCCCGCGAACTCGACCCCACCGCCGACGTGACCGTCGTGGTCGCGGACGAGTACCCGAACTTCTCCATCTGCGGCATCCCGTACTACTTCACCGGCGAAGTCCAGCCGTGGCAGTCCCTCGCGCACCGCACAAGCGCGGATCTCGAAGCCACCGGCATGACCCTGCGGCTCAACACCTTCGCGACCGGCATCGACGTCGCAGGTCGTCGCCTCGAAGTACGGAACCCCAATGGGTTGAGCGAGCAGATCGCCTACGACGAGCTGATCGTCGGCGCCGGCGCCCTCCCGTCCCATGCCGGCATCACCGGCCTCGACCGGCTCGGCCCGGCGGACGGGGTGCATGTCATCCATTCGATGGGCGACACCTTCGCCCTCGACCACGACCTCACCACCCGGCAGCCCGCCTCTGCGATCATCGTCGGCGCCGGCTACGTCGGCCTGGAGATGGCCGAAGCCTTCACCGCACGCGGCATGCAGGTCACCCAGCTCCAGCGCGGCCCCGAAGTGCTCTCCACCCTCGACCCCGAACTCGGCGCCCTCGTCCACCAGGAACTCGACGCGCACAGCGTCGAGGTCATCACGAACACGACCGCCGTCGGGATTGAGAAGACCCCGGCCGGTCTCGCCGTCACCGGGACCCGCCAAGGTGAGTCGTTCCAGCAGACGGCGGACCTCGTGCTCGTCGTCGTCGGCGTCCGGCCCAACACTGAACTCCTCGAACGGGCCGGCGCATCGCTCGGTGCGGGTGGCGCGGTCGTCGTGGACGAGCGGATGCGCACTGGCCTCCCGCACGTCTGGGCCGCCGGCGACGGTATCGTCACCCACCACCGCCTCCTCGGCCTCACCTACCTGCCGCTCGGCACCACCTCGCACAAGCAGGGCCGCGTCGCCGGGGAGAATGCCATCGGGGGCGACCGTGCCTTCGCCGGTTCGGTCGGCACGCAGGTTGTCAAGGTCTTCGACCTGGTCGCCGCCCGCACCGGGCTGCGCCAGCACGAAGCCGAAGCCGCGGGCTACGCGCCGTCGACGGTCGCCGCGGCCGCGGATGACCACAAGCGGTACTACCCGGGCGCCCACCCGATCCAGTTCCGCATCACCGGCGATACGACGGATGGGCGGCTGCTCGGCGCGCAGCTCGTCGGCCGCCGTGGCACCGAGGTCGCAAAACGCGTCGACACCTACGCCACCGCCCTCCACGCCGGGCTCGCCGTCGATCAGATCTCCGACCTCGACCTCTCCTACACCCCACCGCTCGGCTCCCCGTGGGACGCCGTGCAGGTCGCGACCCAGGCATGGGACGCGCAACACCGCCTCGCCGCAACCCCAGCCTGACCAGCGCGAACTCACGAGTCTAGGTACGCTGAAACGATCCCTCGACCCGTGAGTTCCCGCCATATCAGGTTTCACGAATCGTGAACTTACGGGGTTCGCCTCTCATCCGTGCCGTGGTGTCGAACGTCGCAAGTTCGGCCGGGTGGAGTTGGTGCTGGACGACGAAGGAGCGTTCTTTGATCCGCCAGAGTCCTTGTCCTGTGCCGAGTCCTGGGAGGAGTTTCTGTTCGGTGCCGGTGAGGCCGAGGGCGGCGGCGGTGGCTCCGAGTTGGTCGGGTTCTTGCCGGTAGATGATCCTCGTTTCCGCATTCGCCAGCAGCGAGTTCGCGAGGGCGCGCATGGCGGAGCCGGAGTCGCCGACGTTGTCGAGGTCGGTGAGTTTGTGGAAGATCAGCATGTTCGCGATCCCGTAATGCCGTGCGAGTCGCCATTGCGCATCCATCCGCCGCAGCAGTGCTGGGTAGGCCATGAGCCGCCAGGCTTCGTCGTAGATCACCCACCGGTGCCCGCCGTTCGGGTCCATCAGCGCCGACTCCATCCACGCCGACGAGCAAGTCATCAGCACCGAGATCAGTGTCGAGTTCTCCGCGACCCGCGATAGATCGAGACTGACCATCGGCAGGGACGGGTCGAACCGCACCGTCGACGGCCCATCGAACAGTCCGGCGAGGTCACCTGCGACGAGGCGTCGGAGGGCATGCCCGACGAGCCGGCCGTCTTCCGCGAGCCTCCCATCGGTATCGGTGGCAGGTTCGGGGTTGAGGATGCGGTCGACGACCATCGGCAGGATCGGCACCTCGGACGAGCGGACGGTGTCTCGGAGGGCGAGGTCGATCGCGGTGTGCTCCAACGGTGACAGCACCCGATCCAGCACCGTTTCCGCCAACGCACCGATGAGTTCACGGCGGCGGGAGGCGACCTGCGCTGCCCATTCCGCGTCGCTGGTCCCGGAGGGGCGGTGGCCTTCATCGAGCGGGTTGAGGCGGTTGCGGAGTCCGTGGCCGAGGACGATTGCTCGCCCGCCGACGGCTTCGGCGACGGCGGTGTGTTCGCCTTTGGGGTCGCCGGGGACGTAGACGCGGCGTCCGAACGGGATCGATCGGGTGTAGAGGGATTTTGCGAGGGAGGATTTGCCGGAGCCGACGATGCCGGCGAGGACGATGTTGGGGGCGGTGATGATGCCGCGGGCGTAGAGGGTCCAGGGGTCGTAGACGAATGATCCGCCGGAGTAGAGGTCTTGCCCGATGAATACGCCGTCGGCGCCGAGGCCGCCTTCGGCGAGGAACGGGTATGCGCCCGCGAGCGTCGCGGACGTGTCCTGATGCCGAGGCAGACGGAACCGGCCCGGCGTCCTGAGCGCCGCAACTCCGGGCTCGCCCGCGGCGGGCAGGTAGGTGGTGTTGCGCCGCTCGGCACGCTCCGCCGCGACCCGCGCTCGTTCCTGTGCTTGCTCGGTCTTGCGGGCGGCCGCTTCGATGTTCGCGGCGGCGTGCTTGCGCGCCTTCCGGTGCTTTCGGCGTTCCCCGGCGGGTTCGACCAGCGCCGCCGTGTGCAGCTTCTGCCGGTCACTCACAGCGCTCGCCCCCGAGACGGCGACGACACCTGCGATACTGCGAAGTAGTCCTCCTCTTCGGCGGTGGGCACGGTGCGGCGAGCTCTCGACGGCGCCGCCGTCTTTGCCTTCGCCGGCGGTGTGTCGAGGTCCCGCGTTTCGGGGTGTGTGCGGAGCAGGGAGACGTGTCCGTGGTCGTGGTTGTACGTCAGCACATAGCCGCCCTGCTCGATCACTCGGTCGAGGGGGCCGGTCGGAGGTTCGTCGTAGACGTATCCGTTGACCAGCGCCGCTTGCGTGGTCTCCTCGCCCATGTCGAACCCGGTCAGGTGCTCGATCGCGGCATCCGTGCCGTCGCGGTCGATGATCGCCAGCACCTCGTCGGCGTCCTGCCCCTGTAGGAACACGATCCCCACCCACCGGGCAGGGGTGGGTTCTGAGGGTGCGGGTCGCCACGCGATGCGGCCAGAGACACCCATGGCCGCATCCACCTGGTCATGCACCCCATCAAGCAGCGCCGTCGCGTGCCGCAGATCGGCCGCGGCGGTGAGAGCGTGACTTGCGCCAGCACCCTGGTTCCCGGCGTCGTCGTATGCACGCACCTGGTTCGAGACATGGACGGTGGCGAGCTGGTCGAGCACCTGCCGGAGAGACCTGACCCCGGCGAGGAGATCACCGAGCACCGCGTAGGTGTCGGCGGGGTCCTCGAACACGCGGGTCGCGTGCGCGAGACCGCGGAGCGCTTCGGACGCTTCCGCAGCATCAGCGGTGGGGTTCTGGAAGGTCGGCATCACTCACTCCTGACATCAGACGGTGCGGCACAACGGCAGGGCTGCGACGGTGAAAGCTTGGGCTTGCTGTCCGACGAGACGGCGGGTCTCGCAGGACGCTTGGATGGCGGCCTGCTCGATCGCCGCGACCGCAGTGTCGAGTTCTTCCGGTGTCGGGGCGCTGACGCTGATGAGGCCGGTGTAGCGGAGGACGCCGTGGCCGGCGGTGAGGTCGGCTTCCTGTTGGAGTACGTCACCGTATTCGGCGGTTTGTGAGGCGTCTTCGATCTGCCCCATCTTCTGCCGTTGCGCCGCGTCAGAGATCAGCTCGGTCTTCTTCTTCCTGATGTCCCGTGCCGCCTGATCCGAACGGATCGGCGTACACACCAGCGAGAACGCCCGCTGAATCCCAGACGACAGCAGCACCGGGGCGAGGAACCCCGGATGCACCTGCGACCTCGGCCACTCACTGACCCACAACACCGCATGGAACGCAGAATCCGACCGCAGCCGATCCCACGACTCCGTCACCGCGACCGGGCCGGCGGTGGCAAGCGTCCGGCCGATGTCGGCGTGCCGTTCCAGGATCGCGGCGGTCGCGGGGTCGTAGGCGGAACGGAGGATCACCGCGACATGGGCGGGGGTGAGCCACCCAGTGACGGTGAGCTCTGCCGCCCGCAAAGCGGTCACTAGGGTCGTCATTTCTTGGCGGAGGACGGCGGCTGCGCCTTTGATGCCGCCGCCATTTGTGCGAACCTGACGAGCTGCGGCGCGGAGGTCGAGGGCGAGGCTGATGGTGGTGGCGTGGCGTTCCCCGGCGGGCCCGGCACGGTCGATGAGTTCCCGATACACGGTCGAGGTCCAGGAGCCGTCGTCGTGGCCGTGGCGGTGCCACCACTCCACGAGGCCGGAGCCGCCGTCGGGGAGGGTGCGTTCGCACACTTGGAGGCGCGCGATCCGCCCGGACCGGCAGGTGGTGGCAAGCACCCGTCCCCAGGCGGCGACGCGGCGTTCCTGCTCGCCCGGGTCGAGGAGCGCGAACGCGGGGTGTGAGACGCCGACGATCGCGGTGAGCGTCTGCTGGTGCGGGTCGTGGATCATCGCCGCCCCCGTCTCCGGGTCCTCCCACTCCCGCAACGCCGCCGCATCACCCGGCAACGCCAGCGTCCCGGCGGGGCGAGGCTTGACCACCCGACGCCGGTACACGGTCTGCCGTTTTTGGGTGCGGGCGACCCATCGGAAGGTGACGGGCACCCACTCGATCAACTTCCTACCGCCGACCGGGGTCCACGCGAGCGCTGCGCAGAGCAGCCAGACGGGTGCGGTCCAGGCTAGGAGGATGCCGCCGCCGGCGTAGAGAGCGCCGACGATGGAGAGGACACCGGTGGCGAGGACGATCAGTTGCGGCAGGGAAAGTCCGAGGAGGATGCCGCGGCGGGTGAGTCGGGAGAACTGCACCGCCCGCAACCCAAACTCCACACCACTCGTGGACTGCTGAGACGACATCGACTACTCCTTCCCGACGGACGGCTTCGGAGCCGGTGGCGGCGATTTCGCCGGGGGCACCGAGGGCGCCGGCCTCGTAGGTACAGCCGGTGACGGGCTGGGCTGCGGCGCGGGTTGCACCGTCTCACCCGCACCCGCCGCGTGGCCTTCTGCCGCGCCACCGACAGCGCCGCCGAGTTTCGGCCCCGCGGTCGCGGCGGCCTTCGCCACCTGCGCACCCACCACGACCGCAGCAGCAGGCCCCGCCGCCGCAGCCCCCGCACCAGCCCCGGCACCAGCAGCACCGGCTCCACCACTTGCGCCGCCAGCAGACGCTCCGGCGTTCCCACCCGCAGCCGCGCCGCTACCTGCGGCAGGCGCAGCGGTCGATGCTTGCGGTGCGCCGCCTGCCGGTGCGGCACCACCGCCCTTGCCGCCGCCTGCGGGGGTGTCGCCGGCTCCGTCGAGCACCTTCTTCGCCCCGTCGGTCTTCGGTGCGGATGGGACGGGGACGGGACGGTTGAGGGCGGATTTGGCTTCTTGTTCGGCGCTCATCGAGTGATACATGTCGAACCCGATGAACGTGACGAACTTGTACGTCATGTACGGGGCGAACGCGGCGATAAACATCAGCACGACCCCGGCGATGGGGTCACTGATCGACGCAAGATCGAGTTCGATGGGGGCCGAGACTTGGGTGATGGCGACGAGGAAGATCACCACGAGGACGAGTTTGGAGAGGATCAGGGCGATCACGAACGTCGCCCACTTCCCGAACCACCCCTTGGTCGCATCCCACGAAAACCCCGCCAGCGCGATCGGTGCGAACACGATCGCGACCAGCAGCAGCGCTTTGCGGATCAGGAGCGAGAACCACACAATCGCCGCAGCCGAAATGGCGAGCCCGGCGAGGAAGATCGTCACGATCGCCCCTACACCGGGGGCTGCGATGTTGATGCCTGCGAACCCTGCGGCGAGGAGGGTGATGCGGTCGCCGATGGATTCCATCGTGTTCCCCGTGGCCTGCACGATCCCGACCGCGAGCTGGTCAGTGATCTCCAAGAGGAGGCCGGTGAGGCCGATCGCGACGAACGACCCGAGGATGCTTTTCGCCGCTCCCAGGGCGGCGCGGGTGAGGGCGGTGGGGTCGCGGTGGATGAGGCCGGTGATCAGTTGCAGGCAGAAGAAGGTCAACACCACGAACACCGCCACCCCGAACAAGATGTTGTACACCCCGACATAGCCGGGGTCTGACACGTCGACGAGGGTGGTGGTGTCGAACACCGCCCACACCGCCTCGAACAACCAGGCTGCTGCGCCGCCCATGGCTTGGGCGAGCCAGTCGAACGGTGCCGCGATCAGCGTCGCCGCTCCTTGTCCGACGGTGTCGCACACGGCTGAGATCACCGGCACATCACACACACTCATCGCGTCCTCCTTCTCTCGCGAACGATGGGGTTAGACGGCTTGGCCGACGCCCCAGAAGAAGTTGATGAGTGTCACTGACGCCCCGCAGATGATCGCCGCCCCACAGGACACGAGCACCCCGACCTTCCCGCGCGACGCGAGGTGCGGGTTGCTGCTGTTCGCGCCGAAGCCCCACACGATCGCCGAGACGATCAGAGCGAGAACGGAGAGGATCAGGCCGACGGTCATGACCGCGCCGACGATGATGCGCAACTGCTCGATACCGGGAAGCCCAGTACCGTTCGGATCAATATCAATCACAGGGTGCTCCTTCAGCTCACGCCGCCACCAAGGAGGCGGACTTGCCAGCCAGGTGCACCACGGGCCCCTCGATAAACTGAGTCGATGACATCCAGCGCTCAGACCGTCGTGTTCCTGCACGGCATCGGTGCTGGCCCCGACTCCTGGAACGCTCAGATCGCAGGCCTCCCGGAAGGTCTCATCGGCATCGCGCCCCGCATTGCCGGGCTCATCGACGCCGACGGCGAAGGGTTCTCTCTGAGCGCCGCTGCCACGGCAGTGCGGGATGAGCTCGACCGGCACGGGGTGGAGCGGGCGCATCTGTGCGGGCTGTCGCTCGGTGGGATGGTCGCCACCCGCTTCGCGATCGACTATCCCGACAGTGTGTCGTCACTCGTGCTCTCGGGCAGTCAGGTGCACCCGAACCCTGCGCTGATGCGGGTGCAGAACGCGATCATGCCTATCCTCCCGGCAAAGCTCGTCGCACAGCCGGGAATGAGCAAACAACGGATGCTCGCCGTGCTGCACGCGGTCGGGCAGACCGACTTCCGTAATGAGCTGTCACAGATCACGGTGCCGACGCTCGTGTGCTGCGGCGAGAAAGACCGCGCCAACATCCCTGCCGCACGAGAACTCGCCGCCGGGATCAGCGGCGCGGACCTGCAGCTCGTGCCGGGTGTAGGGCATGAATGGAACGTGCAGCAACCCGAGGAGTTCAGTCGCCGGCTCAACGCCTTCTACGGGCGCTTGTTACAGCTATGAGCACGGAGGTGTCTCGCGCCTACGGTGCGCGTGCAGCCGAGTACGCGGAGCATCTCGGGCGGATGGATGCCGTCGCCGCAGCGGATCGGGAACTCGTGCTCGCTTGGGCGCAGACGCTCACTGGTCCGGTGCTCGACGTGGGCTGCGGCCCCGGCCACTGGACTGGCTTTCTCCACGAGCACGGTTTCGATGTCACTGGTATCGACCCGACACCGGAGTTCATCGCCCACGCCCGTGCAACGCATCCCGGCGTCCCCTTCCGCAAGGGGCAAGCCGAGCGCCTCGACGTGCCTGATGGGTCGTTAGGCGGGGTGCTCGCCTGGTACTCCCTCATCCACTGCACAAAGCCGCAGGTACGGGCAGTACTGATGGAGTTCGCTCGCGCGCTTCGCCCTGGCGGCGGGCTGCTCATCGGGTTTTTCGAGGGGCCAGTGTTTGAGGCCTTCGATCACGCGGTCACCACCGCATACCGGTGGCCGGTCGACTCGCTCAGTGACCTCCTACGTCACTCTGGGTTCACTGTGATCGAGACGCAATCCCGCACTGATCCGGGCGTTCGCCCTCATGGCGCGATCGTCGCCACCCGAAATCCGGCATAGCCGGGCGCGGTCACAGGCGTTCGCCCACGCCGAGAAGGAAGTTGACCCAGGCGACCCCAGCCCCGGCAAGGGCTGCTGCGCCGAGGGCGACCCAGGCTCCGAGGCGGGCTTTGGTGGCGGTGTGTGGGTTGCCTGTTGAGGAGGCGATGGCCCAGATGATCGCGGAGACGATCAGCATGAGTACCGCGATGATCAGCACGAACGTCAAGAGCGCGCCGATGACAGTGCGGAGGTCGTCGGCGGCGCCGACGCCGCCGAAGTCGGGGAACACGTCCATCAACGCCCGCCTCCGTTCAGGGTGCAGGTTGCTCGTGAGGTGTTGCCGTCGGTGATGCCTTCGGCGTCGTGGTCGGTGAGCCATTGGTCGGCGTCGATCGCGGGCTGACCGGTGCCGCCGGGCCGGATTTCGAGGTGGAGGTGGGGGCCGGTGGACTTCCCGGACGAGCCGACGTCGCCGATGTGCTGGCCTGCGGTGATGGTCATGCCTTCGGTGACGTGGATGCCGTGCTCCCACATATGCGCGTAATAGGACGCGATAGGTTCCCCGCCGACGGTGTGCTCGATGATGATCAGCCCGCCCCAGTTGCCGGTGTATCCGGCGTGGGTGACGATCCCGTCGGCGACGGCGAAGATCGGGGTGCCGTCGGCGGCGCCGTAGTCGCTGCCGGAGTGGAACGCGGTCTCGAAGGTGATCGGGTCGGTGCGCCACCCGAACGGGCTGGTGCGCACCCAGGTGCCCTCCGGCAACGGGAACACCACCCGCGTGGTCTCCGGCACCACCACCTCACCACCACCACTGCCGCCCGACGGGGTCGGTGTGGTGAGGGCGGTGAGGATCGCTTCGGCGACCGGCTGATAGTTCTGATACCGGTCCGGGTACGCTGACACCTCCACGGCTTGCGCTGCTTCACCGGGGTCGAGTTGCTGCCAGCCGGGGATGTCGAGGAGACCCCGTGGTGAGGGGTAGTTGGGTCCGGTGGGTCCGCCGTAGAACGCGCGGGCCTGGTAGTTCGGGTCCATGAGCTCCGCGACCGTGCCCCATCCGGCCTGTGGGCGCATCTGGAACAGGCCGAGGGAGTCGTGATCGGATGCATCCCCGTCATTGGGGTAGTTCGCGGATTCGGGGTAGGTGCCGGTGTTGGCGAGCATCCGCAGGTGTGACTCGGTGAGCGCCGCCATCAGTGCGATCACGACACCGGGTCGTCCGACGCCGTCGGTTTGTCCTCCGACGGTGATGATCGTCGCGGCGTGGGTGAGTTGCTGACGGTTCAGCGTCACCGTCTCCCCGTTGCGAGTGGTCGCGGTCAACGAGTCCGGGATCGGCCCCACGATCAACGACCCCGGCGCACACGCTGCGACAGCGGGGTTGGCGAGGACGGCGACGGACAGGAGCACGGTCGCGGGGCCGAAGCAGACGACGGCGATGGCGAGGGCGGCGAGGAGCTTCTTGAGCATGGCCGGTCACCGCAGCGGGTTGTCGAGCTGCGACAGCCGCAATAACGCGCAGGTCTCGATGATCGGATCGGCGGGAGCCGGAGCCGGGTTCTGTTCGGGGGTGCAGGTGAGGAACACTGTGAACGCGACATCATGGGCCGTCGTGACGGGTTCGGTGCCCCAGTAGCCGGTGCGGTGACGGGTGCCGGTGATCGTGTACGCGACCGCCCCGTCGGGAATCTGCCCCGGTGCAGCCTGTGCCACCGCTGTCTCCCATGCGTCGGGGATCTCGATGGTGTCGATGGTGAGCCACTGCCGTGTCTGGTGGGTGCGGAGCTGCGCCCACGCCTCCGGGGTCGGCAGATACGCGCGAACGTCGGAGGCTGCCGCGTCGGCTTCGGTGTCGGCGGTGACATCGGCGAGCATCTGCGCGTAGTCGGCCGGCCCGTACCCGCTGGTCGTGTCCCAGGTGAACAGCGCCTCCGCGACCGCCACCGCGAACTCTTCTGATCCGCCCAGTCCGATCACGGGCTCCGGTGCGGCAGGCGCGGCGACGGGAGCTGTCGCACTCGGCTGGTCCGAAGGTGCCGCGTCATCAGGCACGGTGGGCTGGGGCCCGCGGATGAGGCCGTACACGCCCACGCCGACGAGGAGGACGAGGATCAGACCGCCAGCGATAGCGGCGATGAGCATGGTGCGGCGGCGGCGAGTGGTGGGGTCCATCCTGGTGTCCTTCCGGGCGAATGCGGATCACCAGACAGGTGCACCAAACCGATCCCCGTCGAGCAGCGTGCGGGATGGGTCAGGCGGTGTCGCGACGCGCGTTCCGCGCCACACGTGCGGCATCGAGAAATGCGATCGTGGCGGCGACGGCGTTCTCGAACATCGACCACTGCTCATCCGACAATGCCGGGCCGATCATGTCGGGGTCGTAGCGTTCGGACCAGGTGGAGAGCTCATCCCAGAGGTAGACGAACGACCGCACTGGCAAGAACTCACGCGCGGGTTCCTCCACCGCATGGAGCCGCGCTTTCGCGAGCTGTGCGGGACGCTTCTTAGTCGCGGTCTTCGCGCGCTCGACGGCGAGTTCAGCCAGCCGTTCCAGGTCAGCGGGTCTTGCGGTGTGTTCGAGTTCTCGCAGGCGGGCGGCGCCGGCTGCGGCAGTATCGCGGATACCGGCGGGTTGCGCGGGGTCGCCCGCGAGGGTGTCGAGTTCGGCGAGTGCCTGGGCGGCGCGGATGCGATGCCTCGCGCCGGTGATCGATCCGCCCGCGTCGATCCGGTCGAGCTCTTCCTGTGCTCGCTGGCGCACATCCTCTGTCTCGGCGGGGTCAGCGGCGAGGCGTTGCAGGTCGTTGATGCGTTCCAGCGAGGTGTAGGCGTTGCGGCCAGTGACCATGAGTGCCGCTTGCTGCCGCGTGTCGCCCTTCTGCGGTGCCGCCACGGCGGCGGCACCGTGTGACCTGGGGTTTTCTTGGTTGGAGGTGAACCGTGACGCTTCCTGCCGGCCTGCCGCATCCTCGACCATGAGTGCTTTCAGCTCGGCGTAGAGGGTGGCTTCTTCGGTGCGGGTGAGGGGCTTGTGGAGCAGGTTGTCGTCTTGTTCGGCGAGGAGCAGGCCCAGGGTGGTGGAGATGCCTGAGCGCACCCACACGTTCACGGTCTTCCACCCGAGCTGCCGGATCGCAGCCAAACGTCGGGCGCCGCAGATCAGCATCCCGTCGGGGGTGATCGTGATTGGCTGCAACAGCCCGTCCCGCAGGATCGACTCGGTTAGGGCGTCGAGGTCGCCGTAGTCTTCGCGGTGCCGGCGGCCGGCCCAGATTGAGGCGACCGACCGTTCCAGCTCGATGTGTCCTGGCTCGGTCATGGCCGGCCTCGCATGACGCCAGGGGCGGCAACCTTGATCGCTGCGCCGAGCTCGGCATCGTCCATGAGATGCCGCAACGATTCACCGATCAGTAGCCGCAACAGCACGCCACGACCCGCACTGGTGCCGGTCAGGTGCCTATCCGGTGCGCCGAGGATGATCCGTAGTAGCCGGTACCAGGACGGTGCGGGGATGTCGAGCAGTGCGCGGGCGTGCCGATCCCGCCGCAGCGACTCATACGCGCCTGCCCGCGAGACGGACTCGGCGAGGCGGGCACAGACGCACTCGACCGCGGCACGCGCGATCTCCGGCTCCCACCCGTGCCAACACAGCAACGCGATCGTGTCTTCAACAGCGGACTCCACACCCGTGCACCCCGACACCTCAATCGCTTCACCGTCGTCATCGTCGTCGCCAGCAAAGGGGTCGGCGCGGAATGCGGGGTGGTAGTCGGTGAGGGGGTTCTCCCGGTCGGAGAACCGTTCCGCGTCATGGAAACTCGAGTAACGGGGCCGGCGTGCCTGGTGCACGGAGCAGAGCAGCCCGTTGGCACGGTTCTCGGCGATGCAGGTGATCTGCACGGCCCGGGTGATCACCGCCCACGGGTCATCCGCTCGCCGGACAGCGGCAGTGCGCATCGCCTCGAACGCCGCACCCGCCGCCTCCCACGGGTCGAGCCCATGCTTGCGGGCGAGTGCAGCGTACTTCTGGGCGGCGTGCTGCATGAGCGCCGCCGCCTCCGGATCACTCCGCCACGCGTCAGGACCTGCGGTGTGAAGGCGGGTGAGGAGTTCGCGGAGTCGTTCTGAGTTCTCGAACCCACGACGGTGATCGTTGCGGCGCGGGGTGTGGGGTTGTGGCATGGTGGCACCTCCTGACAGGAAGGTGCGCACCGGCTGCCCGCCAGCGCCGCCACACCGTTCCCTGTCCACTGCGGCTCACCCCAGTCCGATCCCCGACGGCCGCACCCACGACGACGACCGGGGCCGATCCTGCGGCTCGAACACGTCGAACGACTCGAACTCCGACGCGACTCGGGCGGCACGTCGACCACGAAGGTCGCGTGCCCGGTGCCGGGTCGCACGGTACGTCTGGCCGGGGACGCGACGGACGCGATGTGCGAGCTCCGCCTGAAAGTCGATGCCACGGCCCGCGAGCCGGGCGGTACTTGATGCGATCAGATCAGACGGCCGCACCCACGCGATCCCGCGCCCCACACGCGAACTGCCATCCCCGGCCGTGGTGGTGAGTGAGGGGTCGCGGTGGACGGCGAACGCTGACCGCTCCGCCTCTGAGCCCGCCGCTTCGTGTCGGGCTTCCGGTGCCTCAGTGCGCTCTGCCTCTGCATGCTCGTTCACGGTGCCTCCTCCTTCGGTGTCTTGGCGGTTGGGGTGAACCAGCGCCCCACGGTTGAGGGGTGCACGCCCAGGTGTCGGGCGATCTGCTTGTTTGACCAGCCCTCCACCTCCCGCAACTCGGTGGCTTCCGCCCGCCGCTCACTCACCGGCACCGCCGGTATCCCCGCGGCGTGCACTGGTTCACGTTCTCGCACGGCGACCGTCTGCGATGGAGCAGTGGTCTCGGCCGGAGCGTCCTCGATCATGTCTGCGTGCGGCGTGGTGGTGGGGCGGGTGAGGATGACGGTGAGGTGCGTGATCGACAGCAGCACCAGCGGCGGGATCGCAGCGACCGACGCGGCCAGCACCGGCGGGACATCGGCATCGGCGGCAATGATCGCGTGGATCGCGTTCGCCGTCACCGACACCACCGCACCCGCCGCCAGCAGCGTCCACGGGTACCAGGTCGGTCGACGCTGACTGGCGAGCGCGACGACGGCGACCGTCGCGACCACGATGATTCCGTCCACAATGAGCGGCCACGCCCCCGCCTGCCCTGCATCAATCCCAGACCGGCGTGCGAGATCGGCGAGCGCGGTGAACGACAGCCAGAACGCACCGGCGGCGATGAACACCGTTCCCGTGATCGCCGTCACGACCGCCAGGCGGCGGCCCCTCGGCGAGGCAGCTTCGATGGCGTTCATGAGAGCATCCGTCCCGGTGATTCGCGTACCAGACGACGCTCATCCAGCCCGGAATCTGTGACAGCTCGCGGTGCGGGGTGGGTGGTGCGGTAGGCGGAGCGGATCGTCGCCATGATCTCCCGCGCACCGAGCCCAGCGTGCTCCGCGGCAGGCCCCAGCGCTTCGAGGGTTGCGTCGGGCGGGGTGCCGGCTTCGGCGAGGCGGCACGCGGCCCAGAACAGGCCACGGTTCCGCTCGCCCTCACCACGACCCGCCACCCAACCGGCGAGTACCTTCGCGTCCGAACCCCGCCGGCTGACCCGCTCCGGACGAGTACGGTCAATGGGGATCGGGGTGCGGGGGTCCAGGAACTCGCGCAGTCGTGCCGCATCCACCGGGGTCGGTGTGTCGCCGGAGGTGACGATCAGTCGATACGGTGCCCGGACCCCGCTGGGCCGCAGCACTTGGGAGGGTGGGGCGATGATGTAGCCGCCGTCGCCACGGAAATCGACATGCGCCCGCGCCGCCTGCCACGACGACTGCACACGCTCAGAGTCCGCTGGGTAGTAGGCGTGCAAGCCGCCGGACGGGGTGCGCACGAGCGCCGCCCACCCCGCCGCATACCCTTCACGGTGCGCAGCGCGGAAGGCCGGGAACCCTGTGCCGGCCTGGTGCACGTCGACATCGACGACCTCGACACCGGATGGGGCCCCGGTAGGAATGCCGATGTTCGCCGCAGGCCACCTCGACCACCACGCAGCAACCTGCTGAGGGTCGGTGCTTGCGTCGTGGAACCCGCGGCGTACGAGCGGGCGCTTCTCGCCGGGTACGCACGGAAACACCGGCACCCCGGCAGCCGCGAAGCGCGCGGCGGCATCAGCTAGTGGCATCCCGTTCACCTCAGCGAACACGTCGATCGCGCCCATCACAGGCTCCTCACCGAGCTCGCTGCGACACGGCGCGGCTCCTCCGTCAGCGGATCAGCATCGGGTGCCCGCTCAGACGCAGGAGATTTCTGGGACTGCGCATCACGGTTCAGACCGGGAGGGTCGCCATTGGCGATCTGCTCGGTCGGGAGTTGATCGAGGATCGACGCCGCCGTCTTCCGCACCCGTTCGCCGGTGGCTTGGACGACCTCCACCGGGGACTTCTCCGGCACTGTCGCTGCCCACCCCGACACATAGGGGATCGTGTAGTCGGAGGTGTCCATGCCGTGAGCGGCAGCGACCATCAACGCGACGGAGTCCGCCTCCACCTCACCGATCCCGCGATGCCCCGACGCATCCGGGTTCTCTGGGCCGTGGAGGAGGACGTGTGCGAGTTCGTGCACAAGGGTCTTCACCTGTGCCGCGTCGGGCATGTTCTCTCGCACCGCGACGGTCTTCGCGCCGAAGTCGGTGAGGCCGTTGACGCCGTGGATCATGCTCTCATGCGGCACCCGCAACACCGTGAACCCCTCCGCCTCCACCAGCTGGGCGATGCCCTCCCAGAGCCCGCCAGGTGCTTCACCTTCCAGGAGCCGCGGCGAGGGCGGCGTGGGGATCGGGTCACCGGCCGTTTGGGAAACATCCCAGACATAGGCGGGGCGAACACCGACCATGCGGGACCGCACCGCCTCACCCGGTTTGGGCTTCTCGAACCGGCCGAGCCTGCGCCACGACTCCGCCACCTTCGGCGTGAACGATGCGAACCGGCCCGTGACGGGGGCGAGGATCATGTACCCCGACTGGTCCTTCTCGACCTGTCGGCCGAGCGTCTGCCATTGCTTGAAACCCGCCACATACGTCGGCACCGGCTCGGGCACCCTGCCCGCCTCGAAAGCGCTCTGGTGCTGCACGAAGATCAGCAGCGTGTTGTTGAACGAGCGGGCACGGAACCTGGCCGCGAACTCCAGTGCCTGCTTCCAGTCCTCACCCGACACCAACGACTCCACAGCGCCGGTGAGTCGCTCGTGCAGAGCATTGAGCTTCGCATCCCGCGCCGCTCGCGCCTCTTCGCTGGTTGCCATCGTCGTCCTCCCTCCGCAGGCACCCGTGCACGGCGGGTGACCTCTGCGACCAGAAGGTGCGCGAAGGGTGTCAGGGGACGCGATCGAGACGGACGACGGACAGAAAAGTGAGCGACCGTCAGGTGCAGCTCTGAACCCGACGTGGTCAAACTCGGTCTACATCATCCGCTGGCGCCCCGACGATCTGAGCACCAAAACATGAGCGTTTCGCCTGGGCATACGCGCGTTCAGTCAGGGTTGGAGCGTGCCGGAGCACTACTGGTGATTCTGCGATACTCCGACGGGGACACGCCGATGCTCCTGCGGAACTGACGTGCAGCGAAGTCAGGGTCGTTCCAACCCACCCTGGCGGCGATGTCCGAGATAGGTGCATCCTCGACGCGCAGGAGGTGGGCCATTCGTTCGGCACGGAGCATCGTCAGGTACGAGATCGGTGATTTCCCAAATGCATCGACGAACACTCGACGCAGCTGAGACACCGACAAATGCGCTCGCGCCGCGAGCTCGGTCACCGTCCAATGACGATCCAACTCCACACGCAAGGAGTGTGCAATGTCCAACACCTCAGGACGTACAGGGCGGAAGAGGCGATGCCGCGGCACGGTGGGAACCGACGCGTTTCGCCGCGCGACAGCGGTTCCCTCATTGGCGACCACGAGAAACGGAACCAAGACATCGAACACGGCAGAGACTAGCGATTGCGCCCGATAGAAACGTTCAGGAGGCACGCCCTCGACACTCAAGGCAGTCAACTCGTCGAGCCACGGCATCATCAGCCCCGCCCGGTGCTTACCGATGCGCAGAACCTGGGTGGGTTCCGCATAATGCGTATCGAGGAACTGGCTCGCGTCGAGTCGCTCTTGGAACCGTGAAGCATACTGCCAAAACACTTGGTCAATGACATAGTCTCGGTCGAGATAGAGCGTCGTGGTCGCTACCCATCCGTCGGGCTCAGCGCCACAGAGAGTGTTTGCCGCCAGAACAACGACATCACCGACGCTGACAAAGTGCGCGCCAAACTCGCTGAAGAGTCGAGCTCGACCCGCCCGTATGACAATGAACTTGACGCAATCGAAAGCGATTGGCTCAACTGGAGCGTGCGCGACTTGTGTTCGGGCGAGCAACGGCGAGAACGCGGCCACCGGCGCCGCCGGCACACCAGCAGGCTTCGTAGGCCCTTCCCACCGAACATCGCCAGTCATAGTTGGCAATCGAAGGGCACTCGCGTCTGAGAATCGAGTACCCCTAACGATACTCATATGACGCTTGCCAGAACCCTAACGGATACCTCACGTTGAACAGTTTGTGTGCAGCTTGCGCCGAGGTAAGGTCACCAGACCATCGGGAGGAGAGATGCGAGGAATCCTACTGCTGCTGTGCTGAGCATGGTGATTGCGAGGGTGCGGCAGAGACGTTCCGGGTGGGAGCGTTTGTGCAGGTGGAGTCGGTCGGGCCGGCGTTCGGGAACGTATCCGGTGACGGTGGTCGAATCGTGGTTGCGAAGATCATCGCGGGATGTGAGGGGGCGGGTATAGGTGCGTTCCTTCACGCTCCATATCGCGATCCGCTGCTGATCGAGGTCCTCGACGACGGTGACGTTCGTTGGGGTGCGAGGACCATCGATGGCGGTGATGATGAGCGCTGCGATCAGGAAGGGGATGCCGATGATTGCGCCGATCCAGGACAGCATTTCGCCAATGATGCCGATGGTGTCGAGAATGCTCATCTCTGGGGGTGCTGAGCGTCAGGTGGTCATGCCGTCGAGCCGGTAGCCCATGCCGGGTTCGGTGAGCAGGTGGGCGGGGTTGGCCGGGTCTTCTTCGAGTTTGCGGCGGAGTTGGGAGACGTAGAGGCGGAGATAGCCGGTGTCTTCGGCGTGTTCGGTGCCCCAGATGGTGGTGAGGATGGTTTGGCGGGTGACGAGTTTCCCGGCGTTGCGGATGAGGATGTCGATGAACTGCCACTCCGTGGGGGTCAGCCGGATTTGACGTTCCCCTTCGGAGGTGTCGCGGGTGACGCTGCGGGCGGCGAGGTCGATGGTGACGCTGCCGAGGTGCACCACGGGCGTGGCGTCTTCTTGGGGAACACGTCGGGTCAGGGCGCGGATGCGAGCGAGGAGTTCTTCGACGGCGAAGGGTTTGGTGATGTAGTCGTCGGCGCCTGCGTCGAGGGCTTCGACCTTATCTGCGGCGCCGGCGCGGCCGGACACGACGAGGATAGGCGCCTGGGACCAGCCGCGGATGCCGTGGATGACTTCGATACCGTCGAGTTCGGGCATGCCGAGGTCGATGAGGAAGATGTCCGGGTGATGGTCGATGGCCGCTGTGATCGCCTGGGCACCGTCAGCTGCGGTGAAGATCTCATACCCCTTAGCGGTGAGGGTGATGCGCAGGGCGCGAAGGATCTGGGGGTCGTCGTCGGCGATGAGGATTCTCATGACGGCTCCTGGCTCGTGCGGATCGTAGGGAGGGAGATGACCATGGTGAGTCCGCCACCGGGGGTGTCTTCGGGGGTGAGGGTGCCGTGCATGGCTTCGATGAAACCGCGCGAGAGGGCAAGGCCCAGGCCCAGGCCGGTGGTGTTGTCGGTGTCGCCGAGGCGTTGGAAGGGCAGGAAGATGTCGTCCAGTTTCTCAGGCGGGATGCCGGGGCCGCGGTCGATGATGCGGATTTCGAGCCGGTCTGCGAAGGTGCTGGTGCTGACGTGGATGGGGGTGCCGGCCGGGCTGTAGCGGTGCGCGTTGGTGAGGAGGTTGACGAGCACGCGTTGGAGGAGGACTGGGTCGGCGTGCGCGGCCGCGTCGCCGTGGTTGAGCGCGAGGGTCACGTCGGTAGGGCCGAGGTGGAGTTCGTCGAGGGCGGGCGCGATGGTCTCGGCGGGATCGGTCGGGATCTCCGCGATGGTGAGCACTCCCGCCTGCAGCCTGCTGACGTCGAGGAGGTCAGTGACCAGGGTCGCGAGTGCGGCCAGGCTTTCTTCGGCGGTGTCGAGCAGTTCCCTCTTCTGTGCGGACGCCAGGTCGGGTCCTGCCGCTTTGAGTCCGCCGACGGCGGCGGAGGCGGCCGCGAGGGGGCGACGCAGGTCGTGGCTGAGCGCGGACAGGAGCGCGCCGCGCACCCGGTCGGATGCGGCGATCGGCTCGATCTGTTTCGCCGTCTGGGTGAGGTGCTCGTGTTCGAGGGTCGCGGCGAGTTGCGCGGTGACGACGGCGAGGAGGCGTTGTTCGGACGCGGCAAGGTCCGGGCCGTGCAGTTCCAGGGTGGTGTCGTCGGTGATCCGGATGCTGGCGTGATGGTTGTCGGGCAGTGGTTCCCCGGACCGGGCGAGGACGTCTTCGCCGCGCATGAGCCGCACGCCGGGGAGTTGGAAGGCTTCGCGGGTGCGGTCGACGAGTGCTTGGATCGCGTTGTCTCCGCGCAGGACGCTGCCGGCGATGGTCTGGATGAGTTCGGATTCGGCGGCGGAGCGTCGGGCGGCTCGGGTGTAGCGGGCGGCCCGGTCAACGACGAAGCTCACCAGGCTCGCGATGAGGACGTACAGGACCAGGGACAGCAGATGGTGTGGCTGGTGGATGTGGATCGTGTATAGCGGTTCGATGAACAGGAAATCGAGCGTGATCCCCGACAGGACGGCGGCGAACAGGGCTGGCCAGATGCCGCCGACGAGCGCGACGATGACGACGAGGAGCTGGTAGCTGAGGACGTCGGTGGTGATCGAGTCTTCGCTGCGGAACAGGCTCAGCAGCGCGGTAAGCGCGGGCCCGCCCAGGAGCGCGACGACGAAGCCGAGGATGCGTCGTTTGCGGGTGAGCGCTCCGGTCAGAGGGGGCAGGGTGAAGCGTTTGCCGGCGGCGGCGTGGTTGACCATGTGCACGTCGATGTCGCCGGATTCACGGACGACGGTCGCGCCGATCCCGGGTCCGGTGAACGCGGCGGTGACGCGTCCGCGGCGGCTGGCGCCGAGAACGAGCTGGGTGGCGTTGACGGAACGGGCGAACTCCACCAGCGCGGTGGGGATATCTTCCCCGATGACTTGATGGTAGGTGCCGTTGAGCTTTTCGACGAGCGCACGCTGCTCGGCAAGGGTCGCCGGGTTCCCGGTGCGGAGCCCGTCTTGGCTGGTGATGTGCACGGCGATCAGTTCGCCGCCGGCGGAGCGGGCAGCGATCCGCGCGCCGCGGCGCAGCAGCGTCTCGCCTTCGGGGCCGCCGGTGAGGGCGACGACGACGCGTTCGCGGGCTTCCCAGGTGCTGTCGATGCCGTGGTCTTTGCGGTATCCCTTCAGCGCCTGGTCGACCTCGTCCGCGAGCCAAATGAGGGCGAGCTCGCGTAGCGCGGTGAGGTTCCCGAGGCGGAAGTAGTTCGACAGGGCCGCGTCGATGCGTTCGGCCGGGTACACGAATCCGCCGCTGAGCCGGTCGCGGAGCGCTTGCGGGGCAAGGTCGACGACCTCGATCTGTTCTGCGCCGCGCAGGAAGCTGTCGGGGACGGTCTCTCGCTGGGGGACGCCGGTGATCTGTTCGACGACGTCGTTGAGGGATTCGATGTGCTGGATGTTGAGGGTGGACACCACGTCGATCCCCGCAGCGAGGAGTTCTTCGACGTCTTGCCACCGTTTGTCGTTCTTCGAGCCGGGCGCGTTGGTGTGCGCGAGCTCGTCGACGAGCGCGATCTCGGGGCGGCGGTCCAGCACCGCCTGCAGGTCCATCTCCTCGAGCGTGACCCCGCGATGTTCGACGCGTGTGCGCGGGACGGCTGGGATTCCCGCGGTCATCGCCGCCGTCGCGGCGCGGCCGTGGGTTTCCACGATCCCGACGACGATATCTTTCCCGTTCCCGAGGAGGCGTCGCCCTTCTTCCAGCATGGTGAAGGTCTTGCCGACGCCGGGGGCAGCGCCGAGCAACACCCGAAGCTGCCCCCGTTTCGGCATGATCAGTCCTCCAACTCGTCCAGGGCGAGGTTCAGTTCCAGAACGTTCACCCTCGATTCTCCCAAATACCCGGCATCCGGGCCCTGGGTGTGTGCCGCGACGAGTTCCCGTACCTGCTCCGCGGGGATCCCGCGTGCGTCGGCGACCCGGTCGATCTGGATCTGCGCGTACGCGGGGCTGATGTGCGGGTCCAGTCCCGACGAGGACGCGGTGACCGCATCCACGGGGACTTCGGCCTCGGTGACGCCGTTGAACTCGGCGACCTGAGTCTTGCGTTCGGTGATCGCGGCGATCAGGTCCTCGTTCTCCGGCCCGTAGTTCGACCCGGAGGAGGCGCCGCCGTCGTACCCGTCGCCTGCGGCGGAGGGCCGCGGCTGGAAGTACTCGGGCAGCGGGTTGCCGTCCGCGTCGGTGAAGGACTGGCCGATCAGCGACGACCCGACCGGGTCGCGGTCCTGGTTGGTGATGATCGACCCGTTGGCTTGGGCGGGCAGGGCCACCTGCCCGATGCCGGTGATCAGCAGGGTGTATCCGACGCCGAGGGCGAGGGTGAGGAGCGCCATGGTTCGGGTGGCGACCCAGATGGTGCGCCCGATTCCACGAGCTTGTGTGTTCATGATGTTCTCTTCTTTCCGAAGGGGTGTCAGAAGCCGGGGATGAGGCGGACGAGCAGGTCGATCAGCCAGATCCCGACGAACGGGGCGATCACGCCGCCCAGCCCGTAGATGGCGAGGTTGCGGCCGAGGATGCTGGACGCGTTCCCGGGCCGGTACTTCACGCCGCGCAAGGCGAGGGGGATGAGGAACACGATCACGATCGCGTTGAAGATGATCGCCGACAGCACCGCCGAAGCCGGCGAGTGCAGGCCCATGATGTTCAACGCGGCGAGCTGCGGGAACACGCCCATGAACATGGCGGGGATGATCGCGAAGTACTTCGCGATGTCGTTCGCGATCGAGAACGTCGTCAACGCTCCGCGGGTGATCAGCAGCTGCTTCCCGATCCGTACCACGTCGATGAGCTTGGACGGGTCGGAATCGAGGTCGACCATGTTCCCGGCCTCTTTCGCCGCCGAGGTGCCGGAGTTCATCGCGACCCCGACATCGGCCTGCGCGAGCGCGGGGGCGTCGTTGGTGCCGTCACCGGTCATCGCGACCAGGTTCCCGCCCTCCTGCTCCTTGCGGATGTAGGCGAGCTTGTCCTCCGGGGTGGCTTCGGCGAGGAAATCGTCCACGCCGGCTTCCTTCGCGATCGCGGCCGCGGTGAGGGGGTTGTCGCCGGTGATCATGACGGTGCGGATGCCCATGGCTCGCATCTCGGCGAACTTCGCAGGCAGCCCCTCTTTGACGACGTCTTTGAGGTGCACGACCCCGAGCAGGTGCCCGGCACCGGTCGTGTCCTTGGTGGCGACGACGAGCGGGGTGCCACCGGACTGGGAGATGTGCTCGACATGCTCGTCGAGCTCCGCGACCAGCGACGACGGCAACCGGTTCCCGCCCTCTTCCAGCCAGGCCATGACGGCGGAGCCGGCGCCCTTGCGGATCTGGGTGCCGTCGGGCAGGTCGAGCCCCGACATGCGGGTCTGTGCCGTGAACGGGACGATCTCCCCGGTGGTGTTCCGGTCGAAGTCGCCGTGCTCCTGCTCGGCGAGCTCGACGATCGACACGCCTTCCGGGGTCGGGTCCGCCAGCGAGGACAGCGCGGCGGCCCGGACCAGCTCCTGTTCACGTACCGCGTCGAGGCGGACGAACGCGCTGGCGCGGCGGTTGCCGTAGGTGATGGTGCCGGTCTTGTCCAGCAGCAGCGTGGTCACATCGCCGGCGGCTTCGACCGCACGCCCGGACATCGCCAGCACGTTGCGCTGCACGAGCCGGTCCATCCCGGCGATACCGATCGCGCTGAGCAGCGCCCCGATGGTGGTCGGGATGAGGCACACCAGCAGCGCCACCAGCACCGTGACGCTCACGGGGGCGGCAGCGTACGACGCGATCGGGTTCAGCGTGAGGGCGACGACGACGAAGATGATCGACAGGGACGCGAGCAGGATGTTCAGCGCGATCTCGTTCGGCGTCTTCTGCCGTGCCGCGCCTTCGACGAGGGAGATCATCCGGTCCACGAACGTTTCACCCGGTTTGGAGGTGATCCGCACCACGATCCGGTCCGACAGCACCCGGGTGCCGCCGGTGACGGCGGAGCGGTCTCCGCCGGATTCGCGGACCACCGGGGCGGATTCGCCCGTGATGGCCGACTCGTCCACCGAGGCGATGCCCCAGATGATGTCCCCGTCGCCGGGGATCAGCTCGCCAGCGGTCACCACCACGACGTCCCCGAGCGTGAGATCCGAGGAGGACACCTGGCTGGTTGGGGCCCGCTCCGCAGCGGGGTCGGCCTTCGGGTCGTAGCTGCTGACGCGGTTGGCCATGGTGCTGGTGCGGGTCTTGCGCAGGGTTTCCGCCTGTGCTTTTCCGCGGCCTTCGGCGACGGACTCGGCGAGGTTCGCGAACAGCACGGTCAGCCACAGCCACACCGCGATCGCCCAGGTGAACGACCACGGCACGACCGTGCCGCCGGAATCGGCAGGGCCGCCGATGAACGGCTCCGTGACGGCGAGGATCGTGGTGAGCGCGGCACCGACCCAGACGAGGAACATGACGGGGTTGCGCCACTGCTGGGTGGGGTTGAGTTTGCGGAACGCGCCGGGCAGGGCTGCCCGGACCTGTTCCCAGGTGAACCCGCCCTTGCGGGTGGGGGTGCCCGCTGTTTTCGGGCGGGGTTCGGTGATGGTGGACATGGTTTACATCAGCCCTTCCGCTAGCGGACCTAGCGCGAGAACGGGGAAGAAGGTCAGTGCGGTCACCAGGATCGTGACCACGGTCAGCAGCCCGATGAACATCGGACGGTGCGTGGGGAGGGTGCCGGAGGTGGTCGGAACCTTGTCCTGAGCGGCCAGAGAGCCCGCCAGGGCGAGGACGAACACGATCGGCACGAACCGGCCCAGCAGGATCGCGAGCCCCAGCGTGGTGTTTAGCCACGGCGTGTTCGCCGTCAGGCCCGCGAACGCGGAACCGTTGTTGTTCGCCGCGGACGTGAACGCGTACAGCACCTCGGACATGCCGTGGATGCCGGGGTTCCAGATCGACGTGTTCTCCACCTCTTCCCGGACACCGGGGATCGCGAAGCTCAGCGCCGTTCCGGCAAGCACCAGGGTGGGCATGACGAGGATGTAGAGCGCGGCGAGCTTGATCTCGCGCGGGCCGATCTTCTTGCCCAGGTACTCCGGGGTGCGTCCGATCAGCAGACCCGAGATGAACACGGCGATGACCGCGAGGATCAGGATCGCGTAGATCCCGGAGCCGACACCACCAGGGGTGACTTCACCGAGCATCATGTTCAGCATCGGCATCATCCCGCCCAGGGCGGTGTACGAATCGTGCATCGAGTTCACCGCGCCGGTGGAGGTGCCGGTGCTGGTGGTGGCGAACAGGGTCGATCCGATAATCCCGAACCGCTGCTCCTTGCCTTCCATCGCGCCGCCGGCAAGGCCGGGGGCGGTGCCCATGCCGGCGGATTCCAGTGCGGTAAGGATGCTGAACGACGCCACGTACAGGATCGCCATCACGGAGACGATCGCGTAGCCCTGACGGTTGTCACCCACCATCCGCCCGAAGGTGCGCGGCAGGGAGAACGGGATGACGAGCATCAGCAGCACCTGGAACACGTTCGTCCACGCGGTGGGGTTCTCGAACGGGTGCGAGGAGTTCGCGTTGAAGAACCCGCCCCCGTTGGTGCCGAGCAGCTTGATGACCTCCTGCGACGCCGTCGGCCCGCCAGGGATCGTCTGCGTGGCGCCGGTGAGAGTGGTGACGGTGGTGAACCCGTTGAAGTTCTGGATCACCCCGCCGATCATCAGCACGATCGCACCGACCACGGCGATCGGCAGCAGAATGCGCAGCGTGCCGCGAATCAGGTCCACCCAGAAGTTCCCGATCGTGCCGGAGCGCCGGTAGGCGAACCCGCGCACCAGAGCGATCGCGACCGCGATACCAACGGCGGCGGACACGAAGTTCTGCACCGCGAGACCGGCGAACTGGACGGTGTAGCCGACGGTGAGCTCCGGCGAGTACGACTGCCAGTTCGTGTTGCCGACGAACGAGGCCGCGGTGTTGAACGACAGATGCTCCGACGGGGCCTCCAAGCCCAGCGAGTACGGCAGCCACTGCTGCAGGCGTTGCAGACCGTAGACGATCAGCAGGCCGACCGCGGAGAACGCGAGCACGCTGCGCAGGTAGGCCTGCCAGGTCTGCTCGGTCTTGGAATCGACGCCGATGATCTTGTAGATCCCGCGTTCGACTTTCCAGTCCTTGCGGGACGTGTAGACCCAGGCCATGTAGTCACCGAACGGGCGGTACAGCACGCCCAGGATGACGGCGACGGTGGCGAGGGCGAGAAGCGCGTACACCCAGGTCATCAGAAGCGCTCCGGTTTCACGAGAGCGAACACGAGATACACGATCGCCGCGACCCCGAGACCGGCAGCGAGAAGTTCAAAGACGATCACAGCTTCTCCACCGCCTTCCCCAGCAGCCCGACGACGACGAACAAGGCGATCACGCCGAGCACGAAGACGATGTCAAGCACAACAAGCTCCATTCGGATAACAAGCGACAGCAGGACCACTAGCCGCGCAACCCGAAACAGCGGGCGCAACTCACGATCAAACACCCGCCCACACCCCCGAAACAGGCGTCCTAACAGAACCCATACGAGAATCGGGCGGACTCTGACGGGCCGCTAACACGACAGGCCCGCAGAGCGCGCCGACGGCACGGACGCGAGTGGCCGCGCCCTCTGCGTGGCGCTGTTAGCGGCAGGCCGAGAAGGCGCATGAGTTCCGTGAGGGGCTGTTCCCTGCCCGGTGGGTGCCGCGTAGAAGTGGAGGCATGACCCTCACCGCCATCCTCCCCACCCTCAGACGCAGCATCCCCGACCCTCTCCAACCCCGACATTGGCCCGAGCACACCGTCCCCACGGTCTCCGATGTCGTGATCGGCGGAGTGTCCCTGACACGACTGGTGGAGATCACCGGCACCCCGGCGCTGCTCACCGGGGACCTGCCGCACCCGAAACCGGCCCAGGCGCGCACCCAGGGGATCGGCAACGATGTCACCGTCCTCGTCTTCCAGGTCACCCTCCGTATCGACACCGACACCGATAAACGCGTCGCCCTCACCGACTGCGGATTCGACAGGGTGACCCCCTGCTGGGACGAGTGCCGGCTCATCGGCCGCACCTCGACGGCGAAGAACACCACCATCGAACTCATCCCCGGCGAAACCGGGTCTGCGCCCTGGCCGTACCCGACCGTCACCCTTCCCGCGGACCTCCACCAAGGCGACCTTCTCGCCGTCCCCTGCGCCGGCGCGGTCACGCTCAGCGATGTGCGCCCGCGCCCGCAGGCTGCCTTCGTCCCCGCCGAACGGACCCGGGAACTCGCGGTGACCCGATGAACATCATGCACACCCTGATCTCCTCCCGAACGATGGCGCTTGCTGCCCTGTACGAGGACTGCCCACCCTGGCCCGCAGACACCGCCTTCGCCGACCGCGACATCAGCATCGGCGCGCAATCACTCACCGCCCTCGCAGCACAGCGAGGCACCCCCTGTGTCCTGATCGCGCCCAGCAGCGCGTCGGCGCGAGGAGAGGAGTACCGCACCGTCATCGTCACCACCATCCTCGCCCGCACATCGCGCCGCGGGCTGCGGCACCCCTTGGAACTGACGGTCGACTGCGACCTGGCCGCCCTCGACTCCCGCGTCCTCGACGTCCTGCCCCTGCAGTGCCCGAACGCGCGGCACCGCAAGACGACCCTGCTGCGCTCCCCGCACACGCAGACCGCCATCAGGGTGCTGCTTCCGCAGACCTGCGCCCCCGGTGACCTCCTCGCCCTCACCTGCGAAGGCACGATCGCACTCGGGCAGATCACCAGCCACCCCACCCGCATCCACCCGGGCAGTGACGACGAGGAGTGGCAAGGCAGGTGCCGCAAATAATGGACACCATCCGACACACCACCCGCTCGTCCCCGGCAGGCCCGCAGTCTGGGAAGGCTCGTTTGCTCCTCTACGGCGACTCGCTCGACAGCCTCGCCTATCTTGCCTTGCCCGTTCCTCACGATCACGACGCACTCGACGACCGGAGGGCGCGAACCATGATCGTGGGAATCCGCGTGCCCGACACGAACCACCCTCGGCAAGCGCTCCGGAGTCAGCTCCGGGCAGCGCATGACATCCTCACGAAGCCGCTGCGCACGCACCCCCTGGTGCGGCACATCTTCTACATCGTCGAAGTCCCGTCTGACTCACCGACCCCTGACCGCGCCGTCAACGCATTGTCCGCAGCGATCTGCGCACACCACGCTGAGATCGAAATGCGCCACGGCCGCGACATCTGCATCACCGGAATCGTCACCACCCCCCACACCGACCCCGTGACACTCACCGAACGCGTACACCAAAGGATCACCACCACACCCTTCGAGAGCTACTACGCGACCTCCTGGGACCAAATCGCACACAGATCCATTGCCGCCGCCGCCGCAGAAGCACTTCTCTAGCGTCGCCGAATCCCTACCCGTGGACCCATCGATGGTCACGGGCGCCAGCTCCCAGCGCGAATCCGCGTGCTTACTTATCTCGCGCGGGAGACAGTGCATGCGTCTCCTCGTAGACGGCCATCCACACGCGGTCGCACACGCTTCGCGTGATCCTCCCGTGACGAAGATCCTCTGTTGCGCGCTCCATCAGCAACGACAGCGTCGTGATCATCTCTTCACGATCCTCATCATCACGACGAGGCCAGAACACGAATCGGCTCGACCACGCCATTGCCACCCGTCCACGAAGCGGACGTGCCTTCCACCAAAGGAACACTCCGGCCGACACCCCCACCAGCACGATCCCGACCGCCGACGCCTCAGTGTCCCGCGTCAAGTAGTTGGCAGGATTTCTTCTCGTTCGAAGTTGGGGATGGTGGGGTCGGCCAGGCCCAGGTGCACCTCCATTGGCCGGTTCCAGGAGATCGCCTCGTGCGGGCGGATCTCGTTG